>NZ_CP020470.1:2472500-3212500 GCF_003071405.1 Pseudogemmobacter blasticus
ATTGGCATCAGGAATGTGATGTGCAGGATAGGTGGTAGGCTTTGAAGCGGGGACGCTAGTCCTCGTGGAGCCTCCCTTGAGATACCACCCTTCGCCTTCTTGATGTCTAACCGCGGCCCGTTATCCGGGTCCGGGACCCTGCATGGTGGGGAGTTTGACTGGGGCGGTCGCCTCCCAAATCGTAACGGAGGCGCGCGATGGTTGGCTCAGAGCGGTCGGAAATCGCTCGTTGAGTGCAATGGCAGAAGCCAGCCTGACTGCGAGACTGACAAGTCGAGCAGAGACGAAAGTCGGTCATAGTGATCCGGTGGTCCCAAGTGGGAGGGCCATCGCTCAACGGATAAAAGGTACTCTGGGGATAACAGGCTGATGATGCCCAAGAGTCCATATCGACGGCATCGTTTGGCACCTCGATGTCGGCTCATCTCATCCTGGGGCTGGAGCAGGTCCCAAGGGTATGGCTGTTCGCCATTTAAAGAGGTACGTGAGCTGGGTTTAGAACGTCGTGAGACAGTTCGGTCCCTATCTGCCGTGGGTGCAGGAGACTTGAGAAGAGTTGACCCTAGTACGAGAGGACCGGGTTGAACGAACCACTGGTGGACCAGTTATCGTGCCAACGGTAGTGCTGGGTAGCTATGTTCGGACAGGATAACCGCTGAAGGCATCTAAGCGGGAAGCCCCCTTCAAAACAAGGTCTCCCTTGAGGGCCGTGGAAGACGACCACGTCGATAGGCCGGAGATGTAAGCGCAGCAATGCGTTCAGTTGACCGGTACTAATCGCCCGATTGGCTTGATCTGATCCAGAAACAGCAAGGCACAATCAGAAGAACGACCTGGAACAATACACTGATGTTGCGGATTAATTCCGCTGGGCATTGAACCGGTTTGGTGGTCATAGCGACGGCTAAACTCCCGATCCCTTCCCGAACTCGGCCGATAAGGGCCGTCACGCCAATGGTACTGCGTCTCAAGACGTGGGAGAGTAGGTCACCGCCAAACCTGTCCAATGCCCATCCCCTCTACGATCTCATATACAATATCACCAACCAGACATCATACCGTCGCGGGGTGGAGCAGCCCGGTAGCTCGTCAGGCTCATAACCTGAAGGCCGCAGGTTCAAATCCTGCCCCCGCAACCAAATCTCTTAGCTACATCAATCCCTTATGCCCCGCCCTTCCGCGGGGCTTTCTGCGTTGCAAACGCAGATAAACAGTCAGGCTATAAACGCGCCAAAACTGTAAGCGTTCGCGGGGGACCACGGACGGCTTATCTTGACGGCGTGAAGTTCCACGGCAGCAGGTCGTCGAGGCGGCTTTGCGGGTGGCCGTTGGCGATAGCTGTCAAGGTGGCCTTGAGATAGGCGAAGGGCTCTATGCCGTTGATCTTGCAAGTTTCGATCAGCGAGGCGATGCGGCCCCAGGCGATGCCGCCTTCGTCATGGCCGGCGAAGAGCGTATTTTTGCGATTGAGGGCTATCGGGCGGATCAGGTTTTCGACCCTGTTGGAGTCGATTTCGACGCGGCCGTCGGTCAGGAAGGTTTGCAGCCCGTCCCAGTGATTGTGGATGTAGGCGAGCTTTTCGCCGAGCCGGGATTTGGCGGAGATCTTGCGGCGTTGTGCCTGCAGCCAGTCGCCGAAGGCGGCCACCAGCGGCGCGGTGCGGGCCTGACGGGCGGAGAGGCGCTGGCCGGGCGAGATGCCGCGGATGTCGGCCTCGACGGCATAGAGTTCGGCGATGCGGCGCAGACCCTCGGCGGCGATCTCCGATCCGTCGCGGTCAAAGACTTCCTTGAGTTTGCGCCGTGCATGCGCCCAACAGTGGGCCACCCGAATGGGCGCGCCGCCCTTGCGGGATGGTTTGGTCAGGCGGTTGTAGCCGGTGTAACCGTCAATCTGCAGGATGCCGTCGAAGCCGGTGAGGAAGGTCTCGGCATTCTCTCCCGCGCGGCCGGGGGCATAGAAGTAGACCACGCCGGGCGGGTCCTCGCCGCCCCACGGTCGGTCATCGCGGGCCAGCGCCCAAAGGTATCCGGTCTTTGTCACACCGCGCCCCGGATCCAGCACCGGGGCAGTGGTTTCATCCATGAACAGCTTGGATGACCGCTTCAGATGTTCAGCCAGCCGGTCGACAATGGGTTTCAGGTGGAACGCAGCCTTGCCGACCCAGTCGGCCAAGACTGCGCGGTGCAGATCAAGACCCGCGCGCGCCAGGATCTGGCTCTGCCGATATAACGGCAGATGGTCCGCATACTTGCTGACCAGCACATGGGCCAGCGTTGCCTCGGTCGGCAGGCCGCCCATGATCAGGTGAGACGGCGCAGGGGCTTGGGTCACGCCATCGGTGCAGGCGCGGCAGGCATACTTCGGACGCACGGTCACGATCACGCGCAGCTGGGCGGGAACGATGTCCAGACGTTCCGAACGGTCTTCGCCGATCTTGTGCATGACGCCGCAGCCACAGGGGCAGATCAGGCTGTCAGGTTCGATGACCTCTTCGATGCGCGGCAACGCAGCGGGCAGGTTGCCGATGGTGCGCTTTGGCGCAGGTTTGGCCGCCCCGTCACCTGTTTTGGCGGCACGCGTTTCCTTCTCCGCCTCGACTTCGGCCAGAGCGATGGACAGGTCCTCAAACGCCAACTGCCGTTCATCTTCAGACAGCTTTTCTGACCGCTTGCCATGCAGGGCGTGGTTTAGTTCGGCGATCAGATGCTCTTGCCGACGGGTGATTTCCGTCAGCGCCGCCACGGTTTCCATCAACGCCAGAACAGCCGCACGTTGCGCGGCAGGGATGGTGGAAAGGTCGATGACGGGTGCGGTTTGCATGGGCTGGAGCTACCATAATATCCCCGCAAAAACACGCAAAACCAAATGGTTGGTTCACTCTGCCGCAGCCGGTGGACGCCCCTCCAGCGCCTTTACCTTGCGCCAGTCCAGCCCGGCAAACAGCGCCTCGAACTGGGCATGGTTCAGCGCCATCACCCCGTCCTTGATCGCGGGCCAGGTGAACGTCGCATCCTCCAGCCTTTTGTAGGCCATCACGAGGCCGGTGCCGTCCCAGTATAAGAGCTTCAGCCTGTCCGCCTTACGCGAGCGGAAGACAAAGACCGCCCCGGTGAACGGATCCTTGCGCAGCACAGACGACACCAGCGCTGCCAGGCCATCATGACCCTTTCTGAAGTCGATGGGCTTTGTCGCGACCATGATCCGAACCCGGTTCGACGGGAACATCATGGGCTGGCAGCCAAGGCGCGCACGACCGACGCAATCCGCTCCGCCGAGGCTCCGGTTTCCAGACGGATAGCCACCGCGCCCGCGATGATCTCGGGCCGGTCCGCGGCGCCCACGGCACAACGCGGTCCATCACCAACCGGGCCAATCATCAACGATGCAAATTCCACCGGATCCTCCGGCGCCGGCAGCACCAGCCGCCCTTTGCGCGCCAGCGTCCGCCACGCCGAAACGTGGTTCGCCGGAACACCATGACGCCGCGCGACAGAATTCACCGTGATACCCGGCGTCAGCGTCTCCGCCACGATCCGGGCCTTCACCTCATCAGGCCACTTCCGGTTCCGACGGCCGCGACCGCCAACCGGGAAAACCTCCAATGTAGTCTCCATGGAGAAAATCCATTCCAACAATCACCAAAGTCCAAAGAACCGATCAGGATGAGAGCCGGAAGGTGGGAGGCTGGAAACGCTTACCCAAAACTGCGTGCGACGCCAAGCACAACCAGCGTGCTGGCTTGATGCCATCCGCACGGAATTTGACCGCCGACGCGATCCTCACTCCCCAGCTATTGACGCAGAACGATGGCGTCCCGGCCCGAGAAGCTGATCTCGACGTCGGTGCCGGGGCTGGGGGGCGGCTGGTCCGGGCGGTTGAAGGTGTCGAGCGAGACCCGGGTGCCGGCCATGGTGGCGCGCAGGCGGATGACCGAGCCCATGAAATGCACTTCGTCAATGCGGGCGGGCAGAAGCGCCTCGGCCCCCGGAACGCGGCCGAGGTGCAGCGCTTCGGGACGCAGGGCGATGACCGGCGTGCTGACCTGCAGCGCTTCGGGCAGGGTCAGCGTCTGACCCGCCAGGTCAACCTGGCCTGCGGCGGCGTCGCGCACGGTCACATCGAAGGTGTTCAGCGTGCCGACGAACTGGGCCACGAAGCGGGTGGTCGGGCGGTTGTAGATGTCGAACGGGGTGCCGACCTGATCGGCCACGCCGCCGTTCATCACCACGATGCGGTCCGAGATGCTCATGGCCTCTTCCTGGTCATGGGTCACGAAGATCGTGGTGATTCCAAGTTCCCGCTGGATCATGCGGATCTCGTTGCGCAGCGAGACCCGAACCTTGGCGTCCAGCGCGGACAAGGGTTCGTCCAGCAGCAGGACGCGCGGGCGCGGGGCCAGCGCGCGGGCCAGCGCGACACGCTGCTGCTGGCCGCCCGAAAGCTGGAACGGATAGCGGGCGCCGAAATCGGGCAGGCCGATCAGGCGCAGCATTTCGGTCACGCGGGCCTCGCGCTCGGCCCGGGGCACGCCCTTGACCTTGAGGCCGAAGCCGACGTTTTCGGCCACGGTGAGGTTGGGGAACAGCGCGTAGGCCTGGAACATCATGCCGATGTTGCGGGCATTGGCGCGCAGCCCGGTGACATCCTGCCCGTCGATCACGATACGGCCGGCGGTCGGGCTTTCGAAGCCGGCGACCATGCGCAGCACCGTTGTCTTGCCGCAGCCCGATGGCCCAAGCAGAGAGACGAATTCCCCCTTCTCGACGGCAAGCGAGAAATCCTTGACCACGCGGTTGGCGCCGAAGGACTTTTCAAGATGGTCAATCGAGAGATAGGACATCAGCCCTTTGCCCTTTCGTGTTTGGCAAAACGTGTGGCCAGTTGCATCAGCCCCATGCAGCCCCAGGTCAGCGCGAAGGCGATCACGGCCAGCGCGGGGGGCTCATAGGCGCGGTTGGCGCCCATCAACTGCATGAAGGGGCCGAACGCGGGCCGGTTGAGAAGCGCCGCCATGGTGAATTCGCCCATGACGATGGCCAGGGTCAGGAAGGCGCCGGACAGCACGGCCGCCATCACATTGGGCAGGATGACCCGGCCCAGAATGGTGAACCAGCCCGCGCCCAGGCTTTGCGCGGCCTCGGTCAGGGTGGCCACGTCGATGGTGCGCAGCCCGGTATCGACGGCGCGATACATGTAGGGCAGGGCAAGCGTGGCATAGCCCATGGTCAGCAGGATGTCGGTTCCGACGGCAGAGCCGGTCAGCGGCAGGAAGGACGAGGTGTTGTAAAGGCGGATGTAGCCGAACACGATCACGATGGCCGGAATGACCAGCGGCAGCAGGGTGATGAATTCCACCACGGGGCGGGCCTGCGGCAGCTTGAGCCGCACCCAATAGGCCGTGGGCATGACAAGGAAGACGCCGAAGACGATGGTGGCCACCGCCAGCTTCAGCGAATAGCCGAAGGTTGCCCAGAAGTTCGGGTCGGCGAAGACAACGCGATAGGCATCCAGCGAATATTCGCCGCGCCGCATCCGCAGCGAGAATTCCGCCATGCCGACCAGCGGCAGCAGGAAATAAAGGCCGCCAAGGATGAAGACGATCCAAGCAAGGGTGCGGATCATTTCAGCCACCTCTCGGACCGGACGCGCAGCCAGATATACAGGATGTTCGCCGCTGCCGTGATGAGGATCATCCCGAAGGCCAGCGCGTATCCCAGGTTGGGGTTGCCCAGCACATCGCCCCGGATCTGCGCGAACAGCTTGATCGGCACGATGTTCAACTGCGGGCCGGTCAGGGCAAAGGCCGTTGCGACCGCCCCGAAAGCGTTGGCGAACAGCAGGGCGAAGGTGCCCAGGATCGCCGGGAACAGGATCGGCAGCGCCACCATCCGCCAGTATTGTGCCCCGGTGGCGCCCAGAACCTCGGCCGCCTCGCGCCATTCGCGTTTCAGCCCGTCCAGCGCCGGGGTGATGATCAGGATCATCAGCGGGATCTGGAAGAACAGATAGGTGATGACCAGGCCCCAGTAGGACAGCAGGTTGAAGCCCATTGCGCGCAGGTTGATGCCGAATTCGGTGCGCAGCCAGACGGTGATCAGCCCGACCGGACCCAGCGTCGCGATGAAGGCAAAGGCCAACGGCACGCCGGCGAAGTTGGAAGCGACGCCCGAAAAGGTGAGGAGCGGGCTGCGCAGGAACCGCGGCAACCCGCCAAAGGACACCGCCGCCGCCATGCCAAAGCCCACCAGGCACCCCAGCGCCGCCGTCACGAAGGACAGCTTGATCGAGGTCCAGTAGGCGCTGCGGTTCGAGGCCGTGTTGAGTTCAACGAAATTCTGAAGGGTGAAGCCGCCCCCCTGTGCCTGAAAGGCGCCGATCACGATCTTGATCGTCGGCAGGATCAGGAACAGCAGGGCAAAGGCGAGAAAGGGCAACAGCCCGAGCCACGCCAGATGAGGGCGTATCCGCGAAGGTCTGGTAGCCATGGGGTTCCCTGTCCTGCGGGCTTCTGTTGGCCCGTCTGATGGAACCCGCCCCGGCTGGTGCCGGGGCGGGGAAGGCGGTCTTATTCGACGTTGGCGCCGACGGTGCTGTCCCAGCCGGCGGTGACGGCCGTCTTGTTGTCGTTCACTTCATCCAGCGTGGGGAAATAGGCCTTGGCATAGGCTTCGGCCGGCGGCATGGCATCGAGAACTTCCTTCGAGACCTTGCCCGCCGCAACCAGTTCGTTGAAGCGCGCGGTCTGGCAGCCGGCCTTGATGTAGCCAAGCTGGCCTTCGTCCGAGAAGATGTGCTCCATCCACAGTTTCGCGGCATTGGGCTGCGGCGCATAGGCGCTGATCGCCTGGACATAGACGCCGGCCAGCGCGGCCGATTTCGGGATCACCACCTCAACCGGCGGGTTGCCCTTCAGCGAGTTGCCCCAGCTCAGGCCGTTGTAGTCCCAGGCGATGACGATCGGGGTGGTGCCCTGCGCCAGCGTGCCGGCCTTGCCGATGACGGGAACGAAGTTGCCCGCGTCATTGAGCTGCTTGAAGAACTCAAGCCCCTTTTCGCCGGCTTCCTTGCCGGGCGCGCCGCCCATGGCCATGCCTGCGGCCAGCACCGCCAGGATTGCCTGGTTCGAGGCGCGCGGGTCGCCGGCCAGCGACACCATGCCCGCATATTCGGGTTTCAGCAGATCAGCCCAGTCCTGCGGCGGGTTGGGAACCATGTCCTTGTTCACCACAAAGCCCATGACGCCGTAATAGGCCCCGTACCAGTGACCATCCGGGTCCTTGATCGCGCCGGGAATCGAATCCCAGACCGCCACCTTGTAGGGTTGCAGCAGACCTTCGGCCTGCGACGACGGGCCGAAGGACAGGCCAACGTCGATCACGTCGGGCGCCTGCGGACCCTTGTTGTCCTTGTTGGCCTTGATGGCCTCGACCTCATCGGCCGAGCCGGCATCGGGGTTCAGTTCGTTGACCTTGATCTCGGGGTACTTGGCCTTGAAGGAGGCGATGATTTCGCCATAGCCGCACCAGTCATGCGGCAGGGCGATGGTGGTCAGCATCCCTTCGGCCTTGGCCGCGGCGATGGTTTCCTCTGACTGGGCAAAGCCGGCCGCGGCCGACACCATCACCGACAGGCTGACGGTGGTGCCGAGAATACGCTTGAACATCATCTGGGTCTCTCCCGGGTTGTTTACCGCTCCTCGCCTTGTTCGCGTTTCATGGTGCGACGGCGAGGTTTGCCAGCGAAGTGTAGCGAGGAAGACGGACGCCTCACAAGCCGGATTGTTGAGGCCGGACGCACCGGCGCGACGACGCGGCGTCAAATCGCCTTAAGGGTGTGTTTTGCCTGTGATTCTCATGCCAGGCGCGAGGTTGTGACGGCCAATGCGACAGCCATGTCTCATGCCGGGGGAAATGCCGCATCCAACCCGTAGAGGCGGCCTTGGAATCGCATATTCGATTGACGGAAGCGCACCCCCGGCCCCTATGCTGCCGTTCTGACGAGTTCGGTTTCCGGTCACTGCAGGAGCACCCTCATGCCGGCCTATGAATGGTACGCAACGCCTGTGAACAGCGCCGGAACATCGACGGCGGCCTCGACAATGGTGACGGTGTGGGTGGGGCCTTCGAACCCGGGCGGCTACACCATCTTCATCCTCGACAGCAACGGTGACGGTCTGGTCAATGCGCAGGAATGGCAAAGCTATACCGGGGGCGGGCTTGGTCTGAACGGGGGAACGGCGACGGTGCTGTTCGACGGCGCCCCCGGCGGCGCGGGGATCATCTATTCCGCCACGGCCTATCAGGCGGGTATACCGGGCCTGAAGGCCGGCCTGAGAAACCAGTTCAATGTCGATCCGGCCAATCTGGACGCGACGCCGCCGCCCTGTTTCTGCGCCGGAACCCTGATTGCGGTACCCGGCGGAGCGCGCCCGGTTGAGGAGTTGCGTCCTGGCGATCTGGTGACGCTGGCCGATGGCGGGTCAACGGCGGTCATCTGGGCCGGCCGGCGGCATTTGGGGGCCGAAAGCCTGCAGCAGAAGCGGCATCTTTGCCCGGTCATCATCCCGCAGGGCGCCCTTGGCGGGGGCCGGCCCAGCCGGCGCCTTGCGCTTTCGCCCCACCACCGCGTTCTGCTGAGCGGGCCGCACATCGCTGCGGCCTGTGGCACGGCAGAGGTGTTGGTGCCGGCGATCCGGCTTGTGGGGCTGGCGGGCATCCATCTGGCCGACCCCGGACAGGGCGTGACCTACCACCACCTGCTGCTGCCCCGGCATCACCTGCTGCTGAGTGAGGGGCTGGTGACCGAAAGCCTGTATCTGGGAATCCAAGCCCGCCGGATGTTGCCGGTGGATGTTCGCGACAGCCTGCCTGCCGAACTGGGCCTTGGGCCGGATGAACTGCCGGTGCCGGCGCGGCCGCTGATCAATGGCATCGCCGCACGGCAGGCCATATCGGCATGGGACACCACCACCCCGGCGCAACAGCCCTGCGCGCCGGGCGCCGAACTGGCCGAAACCGCCTGAGACCGGCGCCTTCGCCGTTCCGCGTGGGGTAGGTTCCTGTCGAAGGCAAGCCCTGCCCCATCATAATACTGGCGGGGCAGGGAAGTCCGAAGGTGCCGGCATTCGCCTCTCAGGCTGCCAGATCGGGTTGCACAAGGCTGCGCGCCTGCTTCCCGCGCTGCGGAAACGGGCGTGCGGGTCTGGGCTTCTTTTGCAGGAGTTCGGGGAACAGCATGGCAATTTCCTCACTCGCCGCTTGCCCCAGCGCCTTCAGCGCCTCGGCCCCGGTGAACAGGGATTCCGAAAGCGATTCCTCGGCCCAGACCAGTTGATGCCGGTCGAACAGCAGGTGGACATAGGTCACCGCGGTGTCAGGCATGACCTGTTCCACGCCGGGCAGCCCGGTCAGGTGATGCGCCGCGACAAGGATCTCGTCGCTGCCAAGCATGTTGCGCGCCGCATCCCGGCGCAGGAACATGCGGTGCTGGCGCGACACCAGCAGCTCGCGGCGCGGCAGGCCTTCGCCCAGGCTTCCGACCGCAAACCGGATGGGCCGCAGCTTCGGATTGAGCTGCATCTCGGCGCGCGACACGCGGCGGCGCCCGATCCAGCGCAGCGGCTGCGCCCCGCCGTCCAGCGTCATCACCAGATCGCCGGGACGCAGGGTTTCGATGGGCTGCGGGCCGGTTGGCGTGGTGATCAGGGTGCCGGCGGTAAAGCAGGGCAGGGCATATTCCCCGATCTGCGTTTCAAGAACGGTTTCGTCGGTGGTGAAGATCTGGCCGGGGGTGACGCCGGCGTCGGCCACGATGAAGCCCATCTGGCCGTCGGGCTGGCCCGGAACATTGGCGGTGATCGCCATCCAGCCTTCTTCATCCTGCCGGGCATACCACACGGCATCCGGCTGGCCGATCCCGACCGAGTAGGACTGCCAGGTCGCGCCGTTGTCGGTGGAATATTCGATGATCATCGGCGCACCGGGCACCACATCGTTATCGCCCGGTTCCATGTCGCCCTGAACCGTCAGCCGCCAGCCGGTGATCTGGCTGACCGAGCCGATCGCCCCGGAAGTAACCAGGCGGTCGCCCGGATGCGCGCTGTTGATTTTCAGGTTCTGCGACCCGAAGAAGCCGCCCGTGAAGCCGGACGAGTTGAAATTGCCAAGCTGATTGTTGGCGAAGTTCAGAACATAGGTAGCCACGATTACACCACTTACAAAGGGGACTGGTTACACGGACACTGGCACAGGGCCTGAACGTCAGGCCCGTTTCCGGTGTTATCACCGGCGTCCCGCCGGCGCAAACCCGTCTGCCGGCAGGGGCCGGAAACCGGCGTGAAACCGCATCCGGCGGCAGGGTTTACCCCTGGGTCAGGCTGTGGCGCAGCTCCTCGGCCCCGCGGCGCAGGTCGTTGAGCGGCCCGGAATTGTCGACCAGAACATAGGCCGCCTGGCCCTTTTCAAAGACAGCCAGCAGCCGGCCGTCCTGTGTGGTGGTGTCGACGGGCGTGTCGGCCGCCGCGCCGGGCCCCTTGTCGCTGCGCAGGACGCTGAACAGCATGATCTCGCCCAGGTCCGGGGTGTCGATCACCAGCGCGATCCCGGGGCGGTCCGGCGTTGCCACCACCTGGGCGGCCCGCACGGACCAGCCCGCCGGCAGGTCGGGCAGGGGGATGCCAAGCCGGTCTGAAATCGCCTGGGCGTCCTTCGACATCGGGCCAAGTTCGCCTGACAGCATCAGCCGAAGGGACACCGCATCCTGCGCGTCCAGCGCGGTTTCGAAAATCTTGGCGGTGCCGGAGCCTTGCATAAGCAGCGCCGATCCAGAGACCAGGGACTGCGCCGTCCAGCCGACCACGAACATGGCCGCCGCCGCCGCGAAGGGGGCCCAGTGGCGCAGGCGATGCCGGGCTTCAAGCCCCCGGCTGACGCGGGCCGCCGCCAGATCAAGCCGCGGGTCGGGCGGGGCGTCGATGGTGCCAAGCGCCAGCCGCAGGCCTTCTGTCAGGTGCAGGTCCGACATGACTTCGGCCGCCCGGTCGGGGTGCCGGGCCAGAAATGCCGCCACGGCAAAGCGCCGCTCGCCATCAAGCTGGCCGTTCACGAAGGCATCAATCTCAAGATCCATGTTGGTGTCACGGTCAGGTGTCATCATGTCCTCGCACAAGCCTGAGGCGGGTGGGTTCGGGTTTCTCGGCGGGGCCGTTTTCAAAATCGCGCAGGGCCGCGCGCGCCCGGGCGACGCGCGACATGACCGTTCCGGCCGGAATTGCCAGAACGGCCGCGACCTCGGCCACGCTCAATCCTTCGACGGCCATGAGGTGCAGGGCCTCGCGCTGGTCTGCGGGCAGCGCAAGAAAGGCGCGGCGCAACTGGGCCAGCCGCGCCGCGTGTTCGCCCTCGGGCAGAACGAAGCCGGGCGTGGTTTCCGCCCAGGCCTGTTCGCGGGCCAGCGCGGATTTCCGGGCGCGCAGCGTGTCGATGAAATGGTTGTGCAGGATGGTCATCAGCCAGACACGCAGATCGGCGCCTTCGCGGAAGGTGGCCCGTCGTTCATAGGCGCGCAGAAGCGCGCCCTGCACCAGATCGTCGGCCTCCTGACCGGCCCGCGTCAGAACCCGCGCATAGCGGCGCAGCGCGCCAAGGCAGGGTTCGATGTCAAGCCGGGTCATGTGGCATCTTCCGTTTCACCCCGCACGGTAGCGCGATCCCTTCTCTCCGACCAGGGCGGCATTCCTTTGGCGAAGCTGTGCGGCAGCCTCGTCATAAAGGAACGGCAGAAAGGCGAAGCGGCGGCCGCGTGTCACCTTGCCGACCTTGTGCAGAAGCGAGCAGGAAAAGACCACGGCCCCGCCGGGCGACGCCTTGAAGCTGCGCGGCCCGTATTCGGGGAAGCTGACCTCTCCGCCATCGAAATCGTCGTTCAGGTTGATCGAGACCGCAAAGCGCCTGTGCGCGGTTCCGGCGGTGGTATTGTCCCGATGCGCCGCGAAATGCCCGCCATCCTTGGCAGCATAGCAGGAGACTATATACCGCTCCATCCGGGTGACCTTGAACTGATGGACCTTGGCAATTTCCGGCACCACGCGCTGCGCAATGCGCGACCGGAGCCCGGCGATGAGGTTCATGTCGTGAATGTCATAGTCCTTGCGGCGTTTGTGCCTGGCATCGCTTATGCCGACGGTGCGGCCGCCGACATCGCGCATGAAGCCGCTTTCGTGGCCGCCGTTGGTTTCGTAAAGCCCGATCAGGTGGCGGCACAATTCCAGTTCAAAGACATTCGGCAGGTAAAGGACGGGCGCCTGCAGCTCGATCCCGGCAAAGCGGGCCGGCGGGGGCAGGGTTTCAAGCAGCCGGATGAAGGCGGCCGCGTCGCTGCCATCTTCGCGGAACGGGACCGTGGCGATGATCCGCATGGTCGGGTCAAGCAGCAGCCAGAATCGGGTTGCGGGCAGGGCGGGGGGCCGGGCGTCCGGGGCCGCCGCGCCGTAAAGCCGGGCGACCGAAAGATTGAAATCCCAGAACACGCGGAAACCGGGAAGCTGGTTGGCAAGCCGGTTTTCGGTTTCGTCGGTCGGGTCGTTGCTGACCAGAAAACAGGCCGCGGTCACATCGTTGAACAGATCGGGCCGCGCCAGAACCGCCCCGGCCGCCGCGCGGGATTGCGCATCGGCCGCCGAACCCAGGAAGCACAGCGCCAGATAGCGGCCGGCCGCGGTGTCAAAGTTGAACTGCGGATTGGCCGGGGTGCGCTGGGTGAAAGGCGGGGCCGGTTCGCCGGGCAGGGGAATTTCCGTCCGGGTGGGGGTGGTGCTGGACATACGCGCGCCTTACCTGTGATGCAGTTGCCCTGCATACGGAGCCCCTGTTCATCTTCATCCCGCAGACCTGACGTTTTTTCTGCGGATGGTCCGGCCGCCCGCCGGCGTATCGGCGATCTGCGGTTCCTTGCCGTTTGCCGCCGGTTCCGGCCGGGTGCCTTCGTCATGGCCGTGACGCCACCCGCCCGCTCTGCTATCAGCGCGCCTGTAATCGTGTGGCCCTGTAAGAACCAAGTGAGAAGACCCCCGATGCCGAAGGAAAAGTCCGGCCTGGCCGGCTGGCTGGAGAGAAAGACCGCCGACAGCCTGCTTGTCCGGCTTCTGGTCGAAAGCTTTCCCGAGCATAAGGCGCATTACTTCGCGGCCATCATCGCGATGGTCTTCGTGGCGGGCACCACCGCCGCCTCGGCCTGGATCATGGGCGCGATCGTCGATTCGATGACGGCGCCGGACAGGTCGCGGGTGTATCTGGTGGCGGCCGGGGTGGCGGTGATCTTCTTCCTGAAGGGCATCGCGTCTTTTGCGCAGGCCGTTCTGATGGCGCGGGCGGGAAACCGCATCGTGGCGCAAAAGCAGGTTCAGCTTTACCGCAAGCTGCTGGACCAAGGTGTTGCCTTCTTCAACAACACCGAGTCGTCCGATGTTCTGCTGCGCGTGACCCAAAGCGCGCAGATGGCCCGTTCGGTGATTGACGTGATCGTCACCGGCTTCGTGCGCGACATGCTGACGCTGATCGGGCTGGTGGCGGTGATGATCTACCAGCAACCGCTGCTTTCGGCGGTGTGTCTCATTGTCGGGCCGGCGGCTGTTTTCGGGGTGCAGCTCATCCTGCGGAAGGTGCGTCATGTCATGGCGCAGGAAATGGCCGGCCTGACAGAGATCATCAAGGTCGTTCAGGAAACCTCGACCGGTGCCCGCGTGGTCAAGGCCTTTGCCCTTGAAAGCCAGATGGCGCAGCGGATGGAAACCGCCGTGCGTCAGGTTGAGAAGCGGGCGAACAAGATGGTCCGGCTGGAGGCGGCGACCTCGCCGCTGATGGACACGATCACCGGGCTGGCGATTGCCGGGATTGTCCTGCTCAGCGCGGTGCAGGTCTTCGGGCAGGCGGCGGGCACCGCCGGGCAGTTGATGTCATTCGTGACGGCCTTCCTGATGGCCTATGAGCCGGCCAAGCGCCTGTCGCGGATGCGGGTGACGATCGAAGGCGGCATGGTGGGCGTGCGGATGATGTATGCCCTGCTGGACCAGCCGCGCAGCCTGACAGAAGCGCCGGACGCGGTTGATCTGACCGACGGGCCTTCGGGGCTGCGGCTTGAGGATGTGCGCTTTTCCTATGCGCCGGACCGGCCGGTGATCGACGGCATCACGCTGGATTTCGCGGAAGGCACGACCACCGCGCTGGTGGGGCCGTCAGGCGGCGGCAAGTCTACCCTGCTGAACCTGATGCTGCGGATGTATGACGCCGACAGCGGCCGGGTTCTGGTGGATGGAACCGACATCCGGCAGGTGACCTTTGCCTCGCTGCGGCGCAAGATTTCCTATGTTGGCCAGGACACGTTCCTGTTCTCGGCCAGCGTGATGGACAACCTGCGCATGGTGCGCCCCCAGGCCAGCGATGAGGAAATCATCGAGGCGGCGCGGGTCGCACATGCCGACGAGTTCATCAGAAGTTTCCCGCAGGGCTACCAGACCCAGATCGGCGAGAACGGCACCTTCCTGTCCGGCGGGCAGCGCCAGCGCCTTGCCATCGCGCGGGCGGTTCTGCGCAAGGCGCCCATTCTGCTGCTGGATGAAGCGACCAGCGCGCTGGACAGCCATTCCGAGGTTCTGGTGCGCGACGCGCTGGATCGCATCACGCAAGGGGTGACCACCATCGTGGTTGCGCACCGCCTGTCAACCGTGATGCGCGCGGACCGCATCTGCTATATCGAGGGCGGCCAGGTCGCGGAGGCCGGCACCCTGCATGATCTGCTGCAGGCCGGCGGCAAGTTCCGGGCGCTTTATGATCAGCAGTTCGCGGGCGGCGAAAATTCCCCCTGAACGGGTGCCGCGACGGTGACTATCCTGTGTTGCCGGCAGGCGGGAATCGGCGTTCAGGATTTCTTGGTATTTTCGTGTGTTTAGCTTGAATCCGCCGATTTTCCGCCCTGCCGGCCCCGCGTGCCGCAACGGAACTGTGGTCGGCATTGACGGTTGTGGGAAGCGGACTTACGGACTGGCGAAACGTGTTGGTCTGACTGGAGGCCCTGTGGGCGGTAATATGATTTCGGATGGCCTTGCCGATGTGGTGGTTCTGACGCCGCGCCGGTTTGGCGATGAGCGGGGTTGGTTCTGCGAGACGTTCAGCGCGGCGCGGATGGCCGAGGCGGGGTTGGGGCATCTGAACTGGGTGCAGGACAACCACAGCTTCAGCGCCGCCAAGGGCACGCTGCGCGGGTTGCATTATCAGGCGCCGCCCCATGCGCAGGACAAGCTGGTGCGCTGCTCTCGCGGCGCGATTCTGGATGTGGCGGTGGATTTCCGCGCCGGCTCTCCGACCTTTGCCAAATGGGTTGCGGTGGAACTGAGCGCCGCGAATGGCCAGCAGTTGCTGGTGCCCAAGGGGTTCCTGCACGGTTTCGTGACGCTGACCGACGACACCGAGGTGCAGTACAAATGCACCGATTTCTATGCACCCGATTGTGACGGGGCCGTCCGCTGGGACGACCCGCAGATCGGAATCGACTGGGGCCTGACCGCGCCGCCGGTGCTGTCGGCCAAGGATGCCACCGCGCCGCTGCTGGCCGATGCGCCGCGCCCCTTCCAGTGGGAGAACAAGTGATGAAGTTGCTGGTTACCGGCGGAATGGGGTTCATCGGCAGCGCCGTGGTGCGGCTGGCGGTGGCCCGCGGGCATGAGGTGGTGAACCTTGACGCGATGACCTATGCCGCCTGCGAGGCGAATGTCGCGCCTGTGTCGGGATCGAACCTGTACAGCTTTGAACAGGCCGACATCCGCGACCGCGCCGCGCTGGAGCGGGTCTTTGCCACGCATAACCCCGATGCGGTGATGCATCTGGCGGCGGAAAGCCATGTCGACCGTTCGATCGACGGTCCGGCGGATTTCGTGGAAACCAACATCACCGGCACCTTCAACATGCTGGAAGCCGCCCGCGCCCACTGGATGCGGCAGGGCCGCCCGTCCGGCTTCCGGTTCCACCACATCTCGACCGACGAGGTGTTCGGCAGCCTGGGCGCCGAAGGGCAGTTCACCGAGGACACGCCCTATGATCCGCGCAGCCCCTATTCGGCGTCAAAGGCGGCCAGCGACCATCTGGTCCGCGCCTGGGCCGAGACCTATGGCCTGCCGGTGGTACTGACCAACTGTTCCAACAATTACGGCCCCTATCACTTCCCCGAGAAGCTGATCCCGGTCACGATCCTGAACGCGCTGCATGGCCGGCCGATCCCGGTTTACGGCACGGGCGAGAATGTGCGCGACTGGCTGTATGTGGAAGACCACGCCGATGCGCTGCTTCTGGTGGTGCAGAAGGGGGCGGTCGGGCGCAGCTACAACATCGGCGGCGAGAACGAGCGGCGCAACATCGACCTGGTGCGCACGATCTGCGCCCTGCTGGACGAGATGCAGCCCCGGGCCAAGGGCAGCTATGCCGAGCAGATCACCTTTGTGACCGACCGGCCGGGGCATGACGCGCGCTATGCCATCGACCCGGCCCGCATCCGCACGGAACTGGGCTGGCGGCCCAGCGTGACGGTTGAGGAAGGGCTGCGCCGCACGGTGCGCTGGTATCTGGACAACGAAGCCTGGTGGCGCCCGCTGCTGGAACGGCAGGGCGTGGGGCAACGGCTGGGAACGCGGGCATGAGCGCCGGACCGCAGGAGGCCGCGCGATGAAGCTGCTTGTCATCGGGAAAACCGGACAGGTCGCGCAGGAACTGGCGCGTTCCCTGCCTGCCGATGTGACGGCCCGGTTCCTGGGCCGGGACGAGCTTGACCTTGCCAACCCTGCGGCGGCGGCGCAGGCCGTTGCGGGGGGCGAGGCCGACGCCGTGATCAACGCCGCCGCCTGGACGGCAGTGGACAAGGCCGAGACCGAGGAAGCCGCCGCGCATCTGGTGAACGCCGCCGCGCCTGCGGCCATGGCCGAAGCTGCCGCGCGGCGCGGGATTCCCTTCCTGCACATCTCGACCGATTACGTCTTTGACGGGGCCGGCACCCGCGCCTTCCGCCCGGATGACAAGACCGGCCCGCTGGGCGCCTATGGCCGCACCAAGCTGGCTGGCGAACAGGGCGTGCGGGCGGCCGGAGGGGCGCATCTGATTTTGCGGACCAGTTGGGTTGTTTCGGCCCATGGCAGCAACTTCGTGAAAACGATGCTGCGCCTGGGGCAGGACCGCCCGGTCCTGCGCGTGGTGGCCGATCAGGTGGGGGGGCCGACCCCCGCCGCCGATATTGCCGCTGCGCTGATCACCGCCGCGCGGGCCATGGTGCAGGGCGCCCCCGGCGGCACGCATCATTTCTCGGGCGCGCCGGACGTAAGCTGGGCGGATTTTGCCCGCGCGATCATGGCCACGGCCGGCCTGCCCGCGCAGGTGGAAGACATCACCACCGCCGACTATCCCACCCCGGCCCGCCGACCGGCCAATTCGCGGCTGGACTGTTCGGCCTTTGCCGCCGCCTTCGGCGTAACGCGCCCCGACTGGCGCGAAGGCCTTGATCGTATCGTGAAGGAGCTTGTCGCATGACGCTTGCCAGAAAGGGCATCATTCTGGCCGGGGGGTCCGGCACCCGGCTTTGGCCCATCACGCTGGGCGTGTCGAAGCAACTGCTGCCGGTGCATGACAAGCCGATGATCTATTACCCGCTGAGCGCCCTGATGCTGGGCGGTATGCGCGAGGTGGCGATCATCACCACGCCCGAGGATCAGGCACAGTTCCAGCGCCTGCTGGGCGATGGCAGCACCTATGGAATGCGGTTTGAATGGATCGTGCAGCCCAGCCCGGACGGGCTGGCGCAGGCCTATCTTCTGGCCGAGGATTTTCTGGCCGGTGCCCCCAGCGCGCTGGTTCTGGGCGACAACATCTTTTTCGGTCATGGCCTGCCCGAACTGCTGGGCGCGGCAGATGCCCGGCCGGATGGCGGCACCGTCTTCGGCTATCGCGTTGCCGACCCCGAGCGCTATGGCGTGGTTGATTTCGATGAGGCGGGCCGCGTCCGCGCCATCATCGATAAACCAGCGAAGCCACCGTCGAACTATGCGGTGACCGGGCTTTACTATCTGGACGGTCGCGCCCCCGAACTGGCGCGGCGGGTCAAACCTTCGGCCCGGGGCGAGCTGGAGATTGCCGATCTGCTGGAAATCTACCGCGCCGAAGGCAGCCTGAACGTTGAACTGCTGGGGCGCGGGTTCGCCTGGCTGGACACCGGCACCCATGGCAGCCTGCTGGACGCCGGCAACTTCGTGCGCACCCTGGAAGAACGCCAGGGCCTGCAGGTGGGGTGCCCGGACGAAATTGCCTTCCGCAAGGGGTGGATCAGCCGCGAGACGCTGCGCGAGCGCGCAAAGCTTTTCGCGAAGAACAAATACGGGCGTTATCTGAACGATATCGCTGGCTAAGGTTTCGGTTGCGCCGGCTGTCTCGACGTGTGCTTTGGACGGAGTTGGTTGTGGTTACTGGTTGGAAAGTCCGCCGCGAATTGGAGCGGCTATGGCAACAGACGAAGGGGATCGGCAATCAGTTGACCGACCCCGTGGCGCAGCGCAGGCTGGACAGTCTGGTGGAGGACGGTCTTCCGCTGCTGCAGGGCGCCATGCCCCGGGCCGACAAGATTGCGCTGCTCCTGATCTTCCAGCCGTCGGGGATTCAGCAGTCCACGCTTCGGACCTGCCGCTGGCTGGCAGAGGCTGGCTATGCGCCGCTGGTGGTGTCGAACGCGCAGATCGCAGAGGAAGATCGCGAGCCGCTGGCCGAGGTCGTCTGGCGCGCGGTGGAGCGGCCAAACTTCGGCTATGACTTCGGCGGTTATCGCGACGGGCTGACCTGCCTTGCGCAATGGGGCGTTGAGCCCGAGGAACTGCTGATCCTGAACGACAGCATCTGGCTGCCCGTACTGCCCGAAACCGACATCCTGGCACGGCTGGCCTTGGAACCCGCCGAGATTGCCGGGACCATCCTGCGCGAGCGGGGCGAGGAACGGTTTCTGGAAAGCTATCTTTACCGGCTGCGGCGCCCGGCGCTGGAACATCCGGCCTTCTCGACCTTCTGGAAGGATCTGCAGCTTACCTCGAACAAGTATCACGTCATCCGCCGGGGCGAGCGGGGGTTCAGCGCGGCGATGCGGGCCGCGGGTCTGCGCGTGGCCGGGGTTTACGACACATCGGCGCTGGTGGACCGGATCGCGGATCAGGACACCGATTTCCTTGAGCGGACGTTGCATTACGGCGCCTATATCGACCCCAAGCTTGCCGCCGAGCGGGACCGGCTGCTGTCATGGCGCCGACCGGGCTGGCAGACCGCGGCGCTGGATCATGTGAGCCAGGTGCTGCAAAAGCGCATGGCCTATTCCAGCTTTCCCTATGCCATGGTGCATCTGACAGGCTATCCGCTGCTGAAGAAATCGTCCGAGCCGATCAGCCGGGCCTGGCGGGTGGCGCATATGAAGGCCATGGATGCCGGCGATCTGCCGCCACCACCGCCGACCTTGCTGACCGAAATCCGCGCCCGCGACAGCGGACGCTGACCGCCCGCGCGGCGGCCAGGAGCCGTTTCGCCGGACACCCAAAGCAACAAAGCCAAACCCTGCCATGATATTCACCCGAAAGAGGACTGCGGATTCATTGACCCGCGAACTGGAACAGATGCGGGAAAACCTGCAACAGGCCGAGCGCCTGCACCGCGAAGCCGAGGCCAATTTCCAGCGCCGGCTTGGCGAAAGCCTGGAACTGCGCGAGCAGGCCCAGCTTCGCGCCCGGGAACTGGCGAATCGGGTTGATCTTCTTCAGCAGCAACTGGTCGAGGCCCGCCGAAAGCCCTTGAAGATGCTGAAGCGCAAGATGGTGTTCTCCATCCTGCGCGCCTTGTCCAAGGCAAGCCCGCCGCTTTCGGCCCGCACCGCCCAGCGGTTTGCAAGATCGGCCGAGAAGCGCGATCCGGCGCGCGACGACTTCCGGTCGCCCGGGGCGGCATCGGCAGCCCGGCAGGAAGCGCAGTATGAACAGCTTGTTGCCGCGTGGGAGCGTATCCGGGCTGAGCGAAAGGGTGATGTTCTGGCGCTGAAGGCGCAACTGGCGGATGGCCCGGTCATTTCCGTTGTCGTTCCGGTCTACAATCCAGATGCGGAGGGGGTGACCGCCATGGTCGACTCCGTGCTGGGGCAAAGCTATGACCGCTGGGAACTGTGTATCGCCGACGATGGGTCAGACGCGGAGATCCGCGACATCCTGACTGGCCTTGCGCAGCGCGACAGCCGTATCCGCCTTGTTCTGCGCGACGAGAACGGACACATCTCGCGCGCAACGAATTCGGCCATCGAGGTTGCGACCGGCGATTACATTGCCTTGCTGGACCACGATGACCTGCTGGACCGCGATGCGCTTCTGCTAGTGGCGCAGCGTATCGTGCAGGGGCCGAAGCCGAAGATCATCTATACGGATGAGGACAAGATCCGCCCGGACGGCACGCGCTACGATCCGCATTTCAAGCCGGACTGGAACAGGGACTTCCTTTACGGCAACAACTATGTGTCGCATCTGGGGGTTTATTGCGCCGCGCTGGTGCGCGAGGTGGGCGGGCTGCGTCCCGGTTTTGAAGGAGCGCAGGATTACGACCTGCTGCTGCGCTGCGTCGAACAGGTGCAGGACGGCGAGATCGCCCATATTGCGAAGGTTCTGTATTCCTGGCGGGCAACGCCGGGCAGCACCGCCGCCTCGGGCGAGGCGAAGCCCTATGCCGCCGAGGCAGGGCGGCGGGCCCTTGCCGAGCATCTGCAGCGGGTGCATGGTCGGGACATTGCCGTCGAGGCTGGCCCGTTTCCGTTCACCTACAGGGTCAACTGGCCGCTTGATGGGCAGCCGCTTGTCTCGATCATCATTCCGACGCGCGACCGGCTGGATTTGCTGCGCGTGACGGTCGAAAGCCTGATCGCCAAGACGGATTACGCGGCTTACGAGATTCTGATCGTGGACAACGGTTCGACCGAGCCGGCGACGCTGGCCTGGCTGGATGAGGTGCAGCGGCGCGACAGCCGGGTGCGGGTTCTGCGCGATGACCGTCCGTTCAATTACTCGGCGCTGAACAATGCGGCGGTGGCACAAAGCCGTGGCGAGATCATCGCGCTGCTGAACAACGATCTGGAGATCATCAGTGCAAGCTGGCTGCGTGAGATGGTTTCCCTGGCTGTCAGGGCGGGAACCGGCTGCGTCGGGGCAAAGCTGTATTACCCGGACGGGCGTATTCAACACGCGGGCGTGGTGGTCGGCCTTGGCGGTGTGGCCGGTCATGGGCATCTGAAATATGCCAGAGAGGACAACGGCTATTTCCGGCGCCTGAAGCTGCGGCAGAACTACAGCGCTGTAACTGCGGCCTGCCTGGTGATGCGGCGCGAGATCTTTGACGAGGTGGGCGGGCTGAACGAGGCCGATCTTGTGGTGGCCTTCAACGATGTTGACCTTTGCCTTAAGGTTCAGGAGGCGGGCTACACCAATGTCTGGACGCCCTGGGCCGAGCTTGTGCACCATGAATCGGCAACCCGCGGGGCCGAGGACACGCCGGAAAAGCTGGTGCGCTTCAAGCGCGAGTGTGAGTACATGCAGGACCGTTGGAACCTTCCGGCGTTCAAAGACCGGGCCTATAACGAGAATCTGGTGCTGGACAGCGAACGCTTCAGCTTCGGCCCGCCGGTCTGGCGGCTGCAGGGGGTGCGGGAAGCGGCGGCAGAGTAAAGCCGCGCCGGTTGCGTGTTAACCTGCCGTTAACCACGGCCCGGCAGACTGGCGGCATGAAACGCCTTCTTCCCCTGATTTTCCTGGCCGCTTGCGGTGCCCAGCCTGCGCCCCAGATGTGGGGGGCGGAGCAGACCGAGGTAACCCGCAACGGCCGGCACTATGTGGTGTTCCAGAAGGGCAGCATGGTGGAGATCATCCGGCTTGGATATGCCCGCCGGGGGGAACATCAACAGATCCGCGCCGATATGATCGAGCTGATTCCGCAGGTTACGGGGTGCCGGCTGCGCGAAACCTCGCTTCAGGGGGACAGTGGCGAAATGCGGGGACTGGTCACCTGTTAAGGATCAGCACCCAGCCCGCATAGGCCCCCGCCACCAGAAAGACCGCCGCCCAGCCGGGGTTGCCGAGGGCCAGTTCCGCCACGCCCCAGGCCGCCGGCGCCAGCACCGTGGCCCAGCGAACCCAAGTCTTTGCAAAGAAAGGGTCTTTCGGGTCAATTAACCGCATGATTTCTGGGGCGTCCCGTGGCAGGATGGCGGAAAAGGAGGGCCTTACCATGCCGCAGATTTCCAAGGACTTTCAAGGCCAGACCGTGATCACCACCTTCGAGACCACCCCTGCGATGGCCTTTGACCTGATCGAGGCGCTGGAGGCCGCCTTGGCGGCGTGCATCTCGAAGCAGCCCGGGTTCATATCGGCGGGCCTGCATGTCAACGATGCCCGCACCCGCGTCTGCAACTATTCGCAATGGCAGCGGCGCGAGGATTATCAGGCCATGCTGCGCAACCCCGAGATGCGCGAACGCAATCGCCATATCAACGAGCTGAGCAAGAACTTCGAGCCTGTGATGTATGAGGTTGTTACCGCCTACTGATGGAAACTTCCCGGCGAACGGGGTATGACCGGCCTCAGGCCGCCCTAGCCCCCTTGCCCTGACAAACATGCGCGTCGTCTATTTCGCCCTTTTCGTTCTGGCCTTCGTGGTCATCACCATCGTGGTGCTGGACCCGCAGTCGGCACCGGCCGTGGCTGCGGTGCTGGCCGCGGTGGCCAGCTTCGTGCTGGCGCTGCGCGCCGCGCGCGGGCCCAGCCCTGCCACGCGCGACGCTGGCCAGAAGCGGCGCCCGTCGCGCGGCAAGCGGGCAACCCCGCGCTGGATCATCGTCGACGGGTCGAACGTGCTGTACTGGAACCCGGTCGGGCCGTCGCTGGCGACCGTTTCCGATGTGCTGCGCCTGCTGGAATCGCAGGGGTTTCAGCCGGTCATCTGGTTCGATGCCAATGTAGGCTACAAGGTTGGCGGTGACTGGATGGGTCCGTGGGAACTGTCCAAGGTGCTGAACCTGCCGCAGAAGCAGATTCTTGTCGCGGCCAAGGGCCAGCCCGCCGACCCGCTGGTTCTGGCCGAGGCGCGCAAGCGCCGCGCTTCGGTGGTGTCGAACGACCGCTTCCGCGACTGGGCCGAGGATCACCCCGAAGTGACGCGCCCCGGTTTCCTGATCCGGGGCACGCATGGGCCGGAGGGCGCCGCGCTGAAGGATCTGGCGCTGGTGCCGCAGCAGGCGGCCTAACGCCGGCCGCGCCGCTTGACACCGCCGCGCTGTCCGGGCCGGCCCGCGGTGGAGCGGCCCGCGGATTTCACCGCCTCTTCAACCGCTTCCTCAACGGCTGACTGCCGCGCAAGCGGATCGTCGGCCACCGCCAGTTCCACCGCCTCAAGCCGCTTGATTTCATCCCGCATCCGGGCGGCTTCCTCGAACTCCAGATTCTCGGCCGCCTTGCGCATGGCGGTTCGCAGCGCGTCCAGATGGGCGGCAAGGTTCTGCCCGACCATCGCCTTTTCAACCTTGGCCGTCACGCGCGACATGTCGGTGTCGCCCTGATAGACGCCCAGCAGCACATCCTCGACATTCTTCTTGATCGTCGTGGGCGTGATGCCGTGCAGCTTGTTATAGGCCTTCTGCTTTTCGCGGCGGCGGTCGGTTTCCGCCATGGCGCGTTCCATGCTGCCGGTGATGCGGTCGGCATACATGATGACCCGCCCCTCGGCGTTGCGGGCGGCCCGGCCGATGGTCTGGATCAGGCTGGTTTCCGACCGCAGGAACCCTTCCTTGTCGGCGTCGAGAATCGCCACCAGCCCACATTCGGGAATATCCAGCCCCTCGCGCAGCAGGTTGATGCCGACCAGCACGTCAAAGGCGCCCAGCCGCAGATCGCGCAGGATCTCGATCCGCTCGATCGTGTCGATGTCGCTGTGCATGTAGCGCACGCGGATGCCCTGTTCGTGCAGGTATTCGGTCAGGTCTTCCGCCATGCGCTTGGTCAGGGTTGTGACCAGCGTCCGCAGCCCCCTGGCCGAGACGCGGCGCACCTCGTCCAGCAGGTCATCGACCTGCATCTCGACGGGGCGGATTTCCACCTCGGGGTCGATCAGGCCGGTGGGGCGGATGACCTGTTCGGTAAAGACGCCGCCGGTCTGTTCCAGTTCCCAGGCCGCTGGGGTGGCCGAGACGAACACCGATTGCGGACGCATCGCATCCCATTCCTCGAACTTGAGCGGACGGTTGTCCATGCAACTGGGCAGGCGGAACCCGTGTTCGGCCAGGGTGAACTTGCGCCGGTAGTCGCCGCGATACATGCCGCCGATCTGCGGCACGGTGACGTGGCTTTCATCGGCAAAGACGATGGCATTGTCGGGGATGAACTCGAACAGGGTGGGCGGCGGTTCCCCGGGGGCGCGGCCGGTCAGCCAGCGGGAATAATTCTCGATGCCGGCGCAGCTTCCGGTGGCTTCCAGCATTTCCAGATCGAAGCGTGTGCGTTGTTCCAGCCGCTGCGCCTCAAGCAGCTTGCCTTCGTCGGTCAGTTGCTTGAGCCGGTGGAACAGTTCGTCCTTGATGCCCTTGATGGCCTGCGCCAGCGTCGGGCGCGGGGTCACATAGTGGCTGTTGGCATAGATGCGGATCTGGGTGAAGCTGCCCGTCCTGGCGCCGGTGAGCGGGTCGAATTCGACGATGCTTTCCAGCTCTTCCCCAAAGAAGGAAAACCGCCAGGCGCGGTCTTCCAGGTGGGCGGGCCAGACTTCCAGACTGTCGCCGCGCACCCGGAACGACCCGCGCTGGAAACTGCCCTCAAGCCGGCGGTATTGCTGCGCCACCAGTTCGGCCAGAATCTTGCGCTGGTCATACATCTGGCCAACGACCAGATCCTGCGTCATGGCCGAATAGGTCTCGACCGAGCCGATGCCGTAGATGCAGGACACCGAGGCGACGATGATCACATCGTCGCGTTCCAGCAGCGCCCGGGTGGCCGAGTGGCGCATCCGGTCGATCTGTTCGTTGATCTGGGATTCCTTCTCGATATAGGTGTCGGTCCGGGCGACATAGGCCTCGGGCTGGTAGTAGTCGTAGTAGGAAACGAAGTATTCCACCGCGTTGTCGGGGAAGAAGCTCTTGAATTCGCCATACAACTGCGCTGCCAGCGTCTTGTTCGGCGCCAGGATGATGGCCGGGCGCTGGGTTTCCTCGATCACCTTGGCCATGGTGAAGGTCTTGCCGGTGCCGGTGGCCCCAAGAAGCACCTGATCCCGTTCCCCCGCCAGCACGCCGGTGGCCAGTTCGGCAATCGCCGTAGGCTGGTCGCCGGCGGCCTGAAACGGCGTCTGCATGACAAAACGCCGCCCGCCTTCCAGCTTGGGCTTGGTCAGCACATCGGGGCGCGGATTGAGGGCATTCGAGTTGTTGTGGGGCATGTGGGTGATTCCCTTCGGACGGAACAGATTTGATCTGTTTTTGTTCCGGTTCAAGCGCCGGATTGCCGGAATCCGCGGAACCCGCTAAGGGAAATCCATGGGAGAAAAAATCGACACGCGCGCCATTGGCCTGGATACCGGGCTTGCCCTTATCAAATGGCTCACCGGGGCCGAGAACCTGCATTACGGGCTGTGGGACGGGCTTGAGCTGTCTGCCGGCAACCTGCGGCAGGCGCAGGACGCCTATACCGACAAGCTGTTCGGCCAGTTGCCGGCGGGACGGCTGCGAATCCTTGATATCGGCGGCGGGGCCGGCGAGACGGCCCGGAAACTGATCGCGCTGGGCCATACGGTCGAAATCGTGGTGCCGTCGGCCTATCTGGCGGGCCGGTGCCGGGCGAACGCCCCGCAGGCCGTGGTGCATGAATGCCGGTTCGAGGATTTCACGGGACAGGGGCCGTTCGACCTGTGTCTGTTCTCGGAAAGCTTCCAGTACATGCCGATGGAGTTCAGCCTGCCGCGCTGCCTGCAACTTCTGGCGCCCGGCGGGCAGATCCTGATTGCCGACTGTTTCCGCACCGAGGCCTATCTGGGGCGCGATGTGCATGGGCCCAAGCCAGGGGGCGGGCACAAGCTGGCGGCCTTTCACGGCGCATTGGCCGGCCAGCCGCTTCAGCTTGCGCATGAAGAGGACATCACTGAAAGTGTTGCGCCCTCGATCACGCTGGAACAGCAGTTCTTCAACGTTCTGGGTCTGGGTGTGACGCGCTGCCAGCAGGAAATCCGCCGGGCCAAGCCGCGCATCTACTGGCTGCTGTCGCGGGTGTTGCGGCTGGTCCTGTCGGAAAAGCGCAGCCGGAACCTGATGTCACGGCTGGCCGACACGACCCGGACAGCCGAAGAATTCTGCCACTACAACCGCTATCTCATCCTGCGTTTGCAGCCGCGCTGACACTTGCCGGAAAAAATTACGGCAAAATTGGGGCGAGATGTGCATCAAAGGCTTGCGGTTCGCCTAAAAGTAGTGCAGCACTACAGGGCAAGCAGCACACCAAGCTGTCGGTCGATCGCGACCACACACCCATCCAACCTTAGCGATCGGCCGGCAGCAGTTTGCACGACCCGCCTCCTGCGGCGTGCAGCCGAAGCGGGCCCTTGCGCTTTCCCCCCTGTTCGGACAAAACCGCTGTGACAGACGGAGGTTTCCATGCGCGCGCGCATCTACCAGCCAGCCAAGACCGCCATGCAATCGGGCACAGCCAAGACCAAGGGCTGGGTGCTGGAATTCGCCCAAGGGTCGGCCCGCGAGGTTGATCCGCTGATGGGCTGGACCTCGACCCGCGACACCCAGACCCAGGTGCGCCTGCGCTTTGACACCCGCGAGGCCGCCGAAGCCTATGCCGCCGCCCGCGGGATCGAAGTGGCGGTGACCGAACCCAAGGCGCGCAAGGCCAATATCCGCGCCCGCGGCTATGGCGAGAACTTCGCCACCGACCGCCGGGGCGTCTGGACGCACTAAGCGCGGGCCAAGGCTTGCGGCAGGGCTCCGATCCTGCGAGTCCTTCGGCAAGGAGACTGCCATGCCCGTGACCATTGCCGAAGAACACCCGCTGACGCCGGATCTGGAGCTGCTGTTCCAGCGCCATACCGCCGACATGCACGCCGATACGCCGCCCGAATCCATTCACATGATGGACAAGGGCGCGCTGGCCAGCCCGGGCATCCGGTTCTTCGTGATGCGCGATGCGGGGCGTCCGGTGGCCATGGGGGCCTTCAAGCGCATTGATGCGACTCATGCCGAGATCAAGTCGATGCATGTGCTGGCCGAAGACCGCGGTCGCGGCCTGTCGCGCGCGATGCTGGAGCACCTGCTGGCCGAGGCAACGCGGGACGGATTTGCCCGCCTTTCGCTGGAAACCGGGGTTCAGCCCACCTTCGTGGCGGCCCGCGCGCTGTATGCCCGGGCGGGTTTTGCCGAATGCGGGCCGTTCGAAGGCTATCATGAAGATCCGAATTCGGTTTTCATGACGAAAACGCTTCGCTAGAAACAGCGCACGGTCGCGTAGCTCAGCTGGATAGAGCAGCTGCCTTCTAAGCAGCGGGTCGGGGGTTCGAGTCCTCCCGCGATCGCCAGTTACGGGGTTCGCCACCGGAGCATTTCCTGATCTGCGCCCCCGGTCCCGGGGCCCCGCAAGCCTTGCGCGATGGGGCGGCGGCGGTGCAGGTGAAGCGAGAACGGCTAGACCGCATCGGCTCTGTCATGTAGGTCAAACCTGCACGTTCATGCGGTCATTTCGGGGTCGCGGCGTCACAGTTTTGGAGCGGTCTGTAAGATGTTCATGTTGGAAGCCCAGGACGATCTTGTTCTCGTCCGTGACGCGATGCTTGTCCCGCCACCTGCCGAGGGGCGCGGGCGACAGCAGGCTTCGGGCGTGCTGACCCCCGACGGCCAGATGGTCGAGAATTCGATCAGTTGGTCCAACAGCCAGGAAGCCGTGAACACGGCGCCGGACATGCCCGAAACCCATGAAGCCCTTGGCGGAAGCTGGATGTTCGGCGGTATCCTGTACGGCCACTTCGGACATTTCATTGTCGAGTCCTTTGCCAGGGCCTGGGCTTTGGCCGAACTGCGCGGCAAGATCGAGGGCGTGCTTTTCACGCCCAAGCAGATAGCCGGCAACTTCGAGCACATCGTCAAGGCGCTGCGGCCCCTGATGGATGCCATGGGTCTGGATGTGCCGGTGCGCTGCATCATGGCGCCCACGCAGGTTGAAGAGCTTTATGTGCCCCGGCAAGGTGTGGGCATGGGCGATCTGACGATCGGCAGCCGCAAGTTCCGCGATTTTGTCGCCACCCATACCGGAGCGGGCATTGCGCCCGAGGGCCCCGAGCGGATTTACATCTCGCGCAGCCTTCTGCCACCCCAGCGGGGCGGGCTGATCGCCGAAAGCCTGCTGGAGGAATATCTGGCCGAAGAGGGCTATGAGATGTTCCATCCGCAAAAGCATTCTGCCGCCGCCCAGATTGCGCATTACAAGGCGGCGCGCGACATCATTTCGGTGGATTGCTCACCTTTGCACATGGTGGCCTATGTCGGAAATGCCTCGCAGCGCGTGGGGATTCTGACGCGGCGCAGCATGGATCTTGCGCCAAGTTTTGTGCGCCAGATGAAAGAGTTCAAGGGGATTGAGGCCTTTGAGGTCAATACCCTGGTTCAGGATTGGGTGCAGGGCCGCGCCCTGCGGCCCGGCCGCGGTTCTTTCGGGGAAATGGATTTCCCCCGCACATGGGAAGCCCTGCGCGAGCGCGGCATGATTTCAGGCACCAAGCCCTGGCCGCCGCTGACCGAGGATGAACGCCAGGCCGATCTTGAACGGATCAACGCCCAGCATGAGGCCAAGTTCTATCCTCTGGATGAGAACCTTGCCTTGCAGGCCAGTAGAAATAAGCCAGAAGCCAAGAAATGAGGCGTCGCTTCCCAATTGGCGGCGCATTTCAGTTGGCGAGGTCAGGAAAGGCGGCACCGCCTGTGCGGCGGGCAGGGGAAGGCGCCCATGCCGGGCGCGCCGCGCCGGATTGCAGTCGTTCTGCTGAGGGTCATTTCGCGCGGGGCGGCGGCTTTGCCTGCCGCCCGTCTTGCGCGCCTCATGCCGTGTCGTCGGGCCTTCGGCTGTTCCGTGGATCCGTGCTTTGCGCAGGGCGGGTCTTCGGTAGGGTGTCATGCGCATTAGGCAAACGGTTTTCCCTCTGTTATGACCGCAGCCGGATTACAGGAATGTTGCTTTGTCCATGAATGTTCGCCCGCGTGAACAAGAGCAGGCCGCACGATGGAAATCGAATGCGATCCGCACCGTTGTGACGACGATCAAGAACGAGGGGCCGTTTCTTCTGGAATGGCTGTGTTATCACCGGCTGATCGGCTTCAACCGCTTTGTGATCTATTCCAACGATTGCACCGACGGCACGCATGAGATGCTGCAGATTCTGGATGCGGCGGGGATTGTCAGCCATTACGACAACGGCACACTTCTGCCCGGGCTGCCGGAAGACCCGCAGCGGCGCGCCTATTCCCGCGCGATCGCCCTGCCCGAAGTTCAGAACAGCGACTGGGTTGCCGTTCTGGATGGCGACGAGTTCTTTACCGTCAACGTGGGCGAAGGCACGCTGGACGACCTGTTCGCAGCGCTGCCGCCGCGCACCGATGCCGTTGCCGCGCAATGGCGCATCTTTGGCAATGGCGGGGTGATCCCGTTCCGGGATGACCTGCAGATCCGGCAGTTCACGCTGGCCTCTCCGAAGGACGTGCCGTTCACCCACAGCCAGTTTGCGGTGAAGTCCATGTTCAGGCCCTTGCCTGTTCAGCAACTGGGCGTTCATCGGCCCGTCTTCAAAAATTTTTACGGGATGCCGGCCCATCCGCTGCTGTTCGTCAACGGTTCGGGGGAAGACGTCACCACGCCGCTTTTGCGCAGCCGCTGGACCACCTCTCCGAAAATGGCGGGCTATGACCTGTGCCATGTGAACCACTACATGATCCGCTCAAGCGAAGTCTTCCTGATGAAGCGCTGGCGGGGCACCGCCAACAGTTCGAACGCGGAACGGATCAACTTCGACTATTATGATCAGCACAACCTGAATGTGGTTCCCGAGACCGGGATCACCCGCTGGGCTGACCGGGTAGACGAGGCGCGCGCAGAACTGTTCGGGCTTATCCCGGAGCTGGGGGGGCTTCATGCGACTGCGATCGAAGAGTATCGGAAGCAGATCGACCGGCTGAAGGCCCAGTTGCAGGCCGAGGCCCCCGATCAGTATGCGCGGCTGTTCGATCCTGCCATCCTGGAAGCCGAAACCCGGCGCCGCCAGGCCGAGTTGAAGGCGCGGCGAGAGCGCGCGGAGGCGACCCGGCCGGTTGCGCTGGATGAGGCCGAGGCCGCGGCCCCCGCGCAAGCGCGCCCTGTGATCCGGTCGCCCATCCTGCTGACGCCGCTGCACGCCGACGCCGTGGTGCCGACCATGCCGCTTTCGGCAATGACGCCCTGGGTCGAGCCGGCCGCCGATCCGGCGCCCGCCCCGGAGACGGCTGCCGCGCCGGCCGAGGCCGAGCCCCGCCCGGACGTGCCGCCGCAATGGCTGATTGATCTGCGCCGGTCGCCCTGGCGCCGCGGGTTCTATCACTCGGAAGAAGAGTTCGCTGCGCTGCATGTCGAACGAGAACGCGCGCATCTGTTCGTCAGCTTCGACAACCTGTCACAGGTCGGGGACGAGCAGATTGACCGTGAGGCCTGGGGCTATGAGTTCGCGCGCAAATCGAACTGGTCGCAGCTTGGCATCTTTGCCTTCCGGGCCAACTGGTTCCGCAATGATGTCTTGTTCGATTACCTGCGTCATCTGCGCGATAGCGGGCTTTTTGCGCGCTACCAGACCGTGACCTTCTCGGGAACGTCGATGGGGGCTTATGCCGCCTGCGCTTTCTCATCCCTGGCGCCGGGGGCGCAGGTGATTGCGTTTTCACCGCAATCCACCCTTTCGCCTGCTCTGGTTCCCTGGGAAACGCGCTTTCCATCGGGGCGTTTGGCCAACTGGAAGGGCGATTTTGCGGATGCCGCGGGTGAAACCGCATCTGCGGAAAGGGTCTTCCTGATCTACGATCCGCTGGAAGCCGCAGACCGCGCCCATGTCGATCGGTTCTCGGGGCCGAACATCACCTTCCTGCCAACCCCGCTTGCCGGCCACAAGACGGCTCTGCGGCTGCGCCAGAGCGAGCTTCTCAGCAAGGTTGTGCGGGGGCTGGCGACGCGGACTCTGGATGAGGCCGGCTTTCACAGCCTTTACCGTTCGGCCCGGATGCAGCCCTGGTATCTGGACGCACTTGGCGCCAGATTGTTGGACCGCCGCCGCCTTGACTGGGTGTTGCGCCTGTCCCGGATTGCCCGGCAGAACGGGCGCCCGAATGTCGCCCGGATGCTGGAAGCGCGGGCCGCAGGGCTTGAACCCAAGTCGCGCTGACCGAGATACGCCAAATGGAACGGACCATGGAAAGCGCCAGAACGTCCCTGAAAGAGGGTTTCCCGCGTAAGAAAATCAAGCTGCCCGATCTTGCGCTGCATATGCTGATGCAGGACAGCGCCCCGCAGCTTGTGGATTGGGTGCTGCACCACAGGGCCCTGGGGATTGAAGCCATCACTGTGCATGGCGACGGGGCGAACACGCAGGCCACGAAACTTGCGCAGGCGCTGGCCGATGCCGGGCTGATCACCTTCAGTCCGACAAATCGTCCGGGTCTGGCCAATGCCCGGGCCCGCGAGATCAGCGTTCAGGAGAAGGCGCTGCAAGCCGAAACCGACGCGCGGCGCGAGTATTTCCTCTGGCTTCAACCGGATGATTTTCTGGTGATTGATGCCGGGGAAGGGCGGCTGGAAGATCTGGTTGCCGGGCTGAGCACGGTCCCGGATCTGATCAGCCTGACGATGCAGATTGCCGGCGGGTCCGGCCAGGCGCGGTTTGCCGATGCCCCCTTGCCGACGCGGTTCACGCGGGGAACGGGCGGGGCGACCGGCCCTCTTTTCCTGGGTGTGCCGCTGCGAACGATCTTTCGGCCCGGCATGGCGCGGGCGCTGCAGACCGCCCGCCCCAAGCTCAAGGCAAAATACATTCGCCGGAAAGAGCCCGTCTCCTGGCTGAACGGGGCGGGGGAAGATGTCGCGGAGCGCTATCTTGAAAAGGGCTGGCTGGCGATGCCGGACAAGCCGGGCCTTGGGCTTGCCCATGTCATAAGTTTCATGGCGCAGGACAAGGAAACGTTTCTTCTGCGTCACACCGGGTCTGGAGAGACCCTGCCCTTCATGACGCCAGAGCACCTCAAGGGCACGATCCAGAGGTATTACAAGCTGAACTTCGCGATGGCCGAGATGGGGCCATTCGGGGCGGGTCCGCAGAACTTGCAGGAGACGCGCGCCGCGTTCGTGGCCGGGCATCCCGAAATTGCGCGCCTTCATGCAGAGGTGATCGCAGAATTCTCGGGGCGTCTGGAGCGCCTGCTGGCCGTTCAAGACCCCAAGGCCGCAAAGATCGTGGCGGCGTTCCTTGCCGGGGCAAACATCACACTCGACAGTTTTGATTGGCCGGTTCCGTTCGGGGCCCACACCACTCCGCCGATCCTGTCCGAGGCGCAGTCGGCCTGGGCGGAACGGCTGGTTCGGACCGAAGACCAGCCTGAGGCCGAAGAAGAGGCGGAAGAACAGATCTGGGCAGATGCCGATGATGGCCCGGACTCCGAAACGCCAGCCCCCGCGCGGGCCGACAAGGCCGTGATCGCGGCCCCGGCCTGGCTGTCCGACCTGCGTCTGTCAGGGCAGGCGCACGGGTTCTATCATTCGATGCCCAACTACGCCTGCACCTATGTTGCCCGCAGCCGAGAGCATCTGCTGATCTCGTTCGACAACCTTGCTTCGGTTCGTGAGAACCCGGTCTCGCGGCAACCCTGGGGATATGACTTTGTTCGCAAGGAGAACTGGTCGCATCTCGGGGTGCTGTCCTATGTGCCGGGCTGGTTCCGGGACGTGAACCTGCACACCTACCTGCGGTCGCTGCGCGACAGCGGATTCTTCGAGCAGTTCGAACAGGTCACGATGTTCGGCACCTCAATGGGCGGCTATGGGGCGGCGGCATTTTCGTCGCTTGCACCGGGGTGCAGGGTCGCGGCGTTTTCCCCCCAGTCAACCTTGTCGCCGCGTCTGGCAGGCTGGGATCCGCGCTATCCGACGGGCAAACGCGCCGATTGGGCGGGCCATTTCTCGGATGCGGCCGAAGAGGCGCGCAGCGCAAGCCAGGTGTGGCTGTTCTATGATCCTGCGGTGCCGATGGACCGCCGTCACGTTGAACGGTTCACCTCGCCGAATGTGGTGCGCGTTCCGTTGCGCTATGCCGATCACAAGACCGCGCTGATGCTGCGCAACGGCCGCGTTCTCAGCGCGGTGATGCGCGACATCGCCACGGGAAAGGCCAGCCTTGCCACCCTGATGAAGCACTACAGGGCGTGCCGCACCTTGCCGGATTATGTGGAGGGGCTGCGGGCCCGTGCCCAACGCAGCGGGGGCGCGCCCAGGCTTGCGCGACTGGAGCGTGCCTTGAAACAGATCGGTTAGCCGATCCTGGTGGGCGCTTGCGGAAGCGGCGCCGCTTTCACGCCGGGGGCCTTGATGCCGCCTTCATGCGCGGCAACCGGAATGATTTGCGCGACTGGCGCGACGCTCGGAGGGTGATCGCCATGCGGCGGCCGGGCCCGGATCGGGCAGATACGTCCCCACCGTTCAATGCAAAAGGGGGCCGAGAACGGCCCCCTTGCAGACATTGATGGTGCCAGCGGCTGAGGCCGGCCTGCCCGAGGCCGACATCCGGCGCCCGCAAGCCGCCGCCTAGGACAGCGCGGCCATCTCCATTTCCTGCCGCCCGCAAGAGGGCAAGGGTCTGTGGCCGTGCCCCTGCAGGGGGCGTTGGCCGTTGCGGGCAAGCCGGTCGGCCATGGACCGCGCCCGGCGGCCCGGAACCAACAGCCGGACCGGGGGGAACAGCTCGGGCACAACGGTTTCGGTGTTCGCCAGTTCGGGGAAGATGGCAAGGATTTCCTCAAGCTGGGCGGGGTTGACCGATTTCAGCGCCTCTGGCCCGGTGAACAGCGATTCCGTCGGGGCGCCGTTCGACCAGACGATCTGGTGCTGATCGAACAGGAAGTGGACATATTCGATCTGGTCCAGATCCTGCGCCACGGCAAAGCCATCCAGCCCAAGCAACTGTTTCGCGGCGACAAGAACCTCTTGCACGCCGAACATCCGTTCGGGAACCGCGCCGCGCACCAGAACGCGGTGTTGCGGCGAAACGATCAGGTCAGCCTCGGGCATACCGGCCCCCATCGCCCCGGCGCGGATACGGACCGGGCGCAGGTGCGGCGCCCGCGCCAGATCCAGCGCATTGAACCGCCGCTTGCCAATCCAGCGCACCGGCTGGTAGCCGTTGTCCAGCGTCAGCAGCATGTCGCCGGCCGACAGGTCGCCGGCGCGGACGGGCCCTTCAAGGGTAAGGATCAGCGCATCGGCCCCGAAACATACGACGGCAGTATTGTCGAAGTTCAGGAAGCCGGAGGCGACGCCTGTCATTTCAAGGCTGCCGGTGATGCCCAGTTCGGTGCGGTAATCGGTGCCATTGAGGATGCCGTCGATCTTGCCATCCGCGGCATCCGCCCGCAGCATCCCGAGTTCGGTGTGGAAGGCTTTGCCGCCCGCCGCCGTGATCCTGGTGTTGACCGCCCCGAGGGCAGACTTGTCATAGATGCCAGAGAGATCGACAAAGTCATTGTCGGTATGGATGCTGTTGCTCAGCACACCGCTGTCAGTGCCGAAATCGGTGATCACATCGTTGGTGGCGCCGGTCCAGATGAACAGGTCATCGCCCGTGCCGCCGGTCAGCCTGTCGTCGCCGGCCCCGCCATCAAGCGTATCGTTGCCCGTCCCGCCATTCAGGCTGTCGGCCCCGTTGCCGCCAAGAAGCGAGTCATTGTTGACCCCGCCGTCAAGGGTATCGGCCCCGTCACCGCCGACAACCGTATCGTTGCCGGTGTTGCCAAAAAGGGAATCATCGCCGCCGAAGCCATAGATCTTGTCGCTGCCGTCGCCGCCATCGACGGTATCGTTGTAACCCGTGGCGGTGTCACCATCCTCGCCATAGATGTTGTCGTTGCCATCGCCGCCACGGATCAGGTCAGCGCCGGCCTGGCCCCAGAGAACATCGTTCCCGATCCCGCCATCAAGCGTGTCCGTGCCGCTCCCGCCGGTCAGCGTGTCCTTGCCATCGCCGCCGGAGACCGAGTCATTCCCGCCGCCCCCTGCAACAACATCGTCATCGGCTCCGCCATCGACCGTATCGTTGTCAGCGCCGCCGTCGATATTGTCTTTTCCCGCGCCGCCAAGAAGCAGATCGTTGCCCGCCTGGCCAAGCAGGGAATCGTCGCCCGTGCCGCCGTCGATGGTGTCGGCGCCGTCGCCCCCTTCAAGGTGGTCAAGCCCCGCGCCGCCAAGGATCGAGTCATCCCCGCTGCCGCCCATGACGATGTCGTCATTGTCGCCGCCATCGAGAATGTCGTTGCCGCCAAGGCCATAGATTGAGTCGTCGCCAAGACCGCCGGTGATGGTGTCGGCGGCATCGCTTGTCTGCTCGCCGATGGCGCTGGTATCGGAGTCACCCCAGATCTTGTCGGCACCCGCGCCGCCATCAAGGATATCTGCCCCGGCCCCGCCAATCACATTGTCATCGCCATCGCCGCCGCTGACCGAGTCGTTTCCGCCTCCGCCCGTCAGGGTGTCGTTGCCCAGATCGCCGTCGAGGCTGTCGTTATCGGCGCCACCGTCGAGATAGTCGTTGCCGGCTTCCCCCCAAAGCGAGTCGTTCCCGTCCTCGCCAAAGGTGGTGTCATCGCCGGCTCCAGACGACAGGATGTCGTTGCCGGTTCCGCCACTCAGATAGTCGGCGCCGTTGTTGCCCCAGAGGGAATCGTTGACCGCCCCGCCATAGATGCTGTCGTCCCCGGTGCTGTTTGGGGCAGCCCCGTTGAAATCGCCGACGAGATAGTCATTGTCGTCCCCGCCGTCGATCAGATCGTTGCCGGCATCCCCCCAGATCGAGTCGTCGCCGGTCCGGCCGTAAAGGGTGTCGTTTCCGGAAACCCCGCCGTTGATGCTGGTGAAATCGCCGATCAGATAGTCGTTGTCGATCCCGCCATCAATGTAGTCGTTGCCGGCAAACCCCCAGATCGAATCGTTTCCGGCGTCGCCATACAGGCTGTCTGCGCCGGTGTCGGTGTTGGGGTCTACATGGCCCTGCCCGCCGCCCATCTGGTCGTCGCCGGCGCCGCCGTGGACCTCGTCATTGCCGTCGTCCCCCCAGAGGGAATCGGCGCCGTCGCCGCCATTGACGGTGTCATTGCCGATGCCGGCCATGACGAAATCGTTCCCGGTGTCACCCGAGATCGCGTCATTGCCGCCACCGCCATACATGCTGTCGTTGCCGATGCCGCCGTACATCGTGTCCTGGCCGATGTCGGAGTCGGTTTCGACAAGCATGTCGTTGCCGGCATTGCCATAGTACAGGTCATTGCCGCTGCCGCCGTAGATCCATTCCCCGTTGGCGGCCGAATTCGACCCGGGAAACAGCACCGGCGAGGTATAGTTCCCGCCTGTGATCGTGTCGTTTCCGCCCTCGCCGTATATCCGCAGGTTGGAACCGGAAGTGTTCGTATAGTTGTTGCTGCCGGCACCCAGCATTGTGTCAGCCATGACCGTCCCCTAACCCTCAACCCATGCGCAATTCACGGCGCAGGCACATCCGAAACAGACCCGTCCCGGATCGCGGCGCGTTTCCGGGGCGGGCAGCGATAATCAAACCGAAGTCACGGATCATGTGTGACATTGCGAAATGACTGGTGAACCAAACATATAAGATTCGGCGGAGTAGAATATTCGCTGGTTGGCGTCAGGGCTGTAATCGCCTCGCGAAGGGTGCGCGTTTCTCTGGGCGGGGCGTCTTCGGATTGCCCGTTACAGGGGCATTACCGGAAACCGCATCATGCGCAGGATGCTGTCTGGAATTTCCGGGGCATCGCTGCCGTAGACCCCGCAGCTTGCAAGGTCGCTCTTGCGAAGAGGGCCGTTCGAGGCCCGTTGGAAGATGATCTGGGTGGAATAGACCGGGCGCATCTGGGCGTTGTTCGCGGTCAGAAGAATGCCGCTCAGAACCGGAACCGAGGGCAGGGGCGGCGGATACAGGATCACCGACTGGATGCGCGCATGTGGTTTGCCGACATTCTGCACATCGAACATGTAGATGCGCTCGCCCAGCATCTGGACGATACCGTTGATCTTGTTGGGAGCGCGGGCCTTGCGCTGTTCGCCTGCATTGGTCAGGAAATAGATCGTCTTGATGGTGGTCACATCGCCATCCTGGCCGATCACCGAACAGGCCCGGATGGTCTTGCCTGGTGAGGCGCGGGACGCCAGATAGGCGTGATAGACGCCGCAATACGGCGCCAGGGCAAGGCGCGTTTTCGCCATGTTATCAACAAGCTGGTTGAAGACCCGCGTGGTTCCGGCGGACAGGCCAACCAGCCGGGGCGGGAGGCGCCACCGTTGGGCGAATCTTTCGGCGGGCAGAAGCAGATCATCGGGCCCAAGCCCGAAATGCCGGGCGATGGATTGCAGCGTCACAAGCGAGGGCATACCCTGCCCGTTCAGATACTTGTTGAGCTGCTGGCGATTGATCCCCAGCTCATCCGCCGCCTGCGATACGGTGGGATACTGTCCAAGCAGGGTGCGCAGGTTCCGGGGAAAGTGATGATGGTCGTGCCTGCGCATCCTGGTTTCGCCTGATCAACCGGCCAGGTGATAGGTTGGTTCGTTTTCCTGCTTGTTCAGGCAATCCCGGATCTCGGCGGGAATCGACGGATCATCGCGGGGAACCATGCCGCAGGCCCGCAGGTCGCTGCGCAGGTGGCGGTGCCCCGCCAGCCGTTGCAGGACCACCGCCGATGTGTAGATCGGGCGGTTTCCGTAGCTGAAGCTGCTGAGCATGTAGCCGTTCAGATACTGATCGCCGGAGGTATAGTTGGGGTAGAAGATCGCAAAGCCCGGCGTCAGCTCATCATTGGTATCGCCGCAGTCGATGGTCTGGATGCGGTCCTTGACATAGGTCACCACCTGCTGGCTGCGGCGGATTTCCTGCAGGCGCCACGGGGTGCCGGGGAACGAAAACCGTTCGAGAACCTTCGCGATGGTCGTGCCGTTTCTCTGGAGGACCACGGCATAGGTCCGCAACAGGGATGACGGCATCATGGGTATCCGGGTATAGCGGAAGTAGCGCCCGACATAGGGCGCCAGCGCCGGGGCCGATCGTGCCGCGGCGCCGGACAGCACACGAAGGAACACGTCGCCATCCGTCCCGAGGGCGGGAACCGGCCCGGCCTGCATGGCGCGCTTCATTTCGGGCAGCGGCAGGGCCAAAGCCTCGGTCGGCACCGAGAAAACGGCGGAAAACCTGCGCAATGTGTTCAGGGAAGGGATGCTTGATCCGTTCAGATACTTGTTGAGCTGCTGCCGGTTTATCCCAAGCCGTGCCGATGCCACAGAAATCGACGGGAACTGCGCAACCAGATACCTGATATTCAGCGAAACGCCCGCCGTGTCTTCCATTTGACGCTGATCCATGGATGCCCTGCGGCCGCGATCTTAACCTGAATACACAAAGACGCGTATACTGCCCGTTTTGCGTATTCCAGCCGTCTTGCGCGGTGAAGCAGGATCATATTGGAGGGACGCCAATTCATTATCCAAGAAACATGAATTGTCGCCATATGTGGAAAGGGGCCTGATCCCGCGAATCGGGGTCTGTCCCTGTTTTTCTGGCCGTCAGGATGACTCCCTCTGAAAGACCGGCCATGCTATCAAGGGGGCATTGCACCAACCGGATTTATCGTGATGCCCGCCTATGCCCATTCCGGCAGCAAAAGCGACCGCAGCGACTGGCAGTTGCTGGAGGACCATCTGCGACAGGTGGCTGACCTTGCCGCCGCGAAAGCCGCGCCCCTGGGCCTGGCCGAAGCGGCCCGGCTTGCGGGCAAGCTGCACGATTTCGGCAAGCACGACCCGGCCTTCGACCGTGTGCTGCAGGGCCGGCTGGAACGGGTGGATCATTCCACCGCCGGAGGCATGTTTCTGATCCGCCGGTCGGACCCCAGAACCGGCTTTGCCGCCGATCTTCTGGCGCAGGCGATCCTTGGGCATCACGCGGGCCTGCCCGACAGCCTGGGCGACGCGTCGCTTTCGGCGCGGCGCGATGGCTATGTGGATCGTATTCCCGCCGAGGTGACGGCCGCGACCGATGTTGACCTGATGCCCGCCGCGCGGGAACTGGTGGCAAAGACCCGTCCCGAGAGTCCGGCCTTCGATCTTTCCCTGGCGGGCCGGATGGTGTTTTCCTGTCTGGTCGATGCCGACTTCCGCGACACCGAGGCGTTCTATGGTAAGACCGACCCGCTGGCGCGCGACTGGCCCGCGCTGGCGGATGTGCTGCCCGACATGCGGGCTGCTTTCGACCGGCGCATCGCGGGGTTTCCCGACACTGACCTGAACCGGCTGCGCGGCACGATCCTGACCCATCTTCGCGCGCAGGCCGTCCTCCCGCCGGGCCTGTTCACCCTGACCGTTCCCACGGGGGGCGGCAAGACCCTGGCCTCGCTTGGGTTCGCGCTGGATCACGCGCAGGTGCACGGCCACCGCCGGATCATCTATGCGATCCCCTATACCTCGATCATCGACCAGACGGCGGCCACCTTCCGCGACATGTTCGGCGACCTGGTGCTGGAACATCATTCGGCCATCGACAGCGAAAAGCCGGGGGCCGAGGCGCGCGACAAGCTGCGGCTGGCGATGGAGGACTGGGCGGCGCCCCTGGTGGTGACGACGAATGTGCAACTGTTCGAAAGCCTGTTTTCGGCCCGCCCTTCGCGCTGCCGCAAGCTGCACAACATCGCGGGCAGCATCATCATTCTGGACGAGGCGCAATGCCTGCCGCGCGGCCTGCTGGCGCCGACGCTGAAGATGATCGAGGCGCTGGCGGCGCAGTATGGCTGCACCATCGTGTTGTGCACCGCCACGCAGCCCGCCTTTGACAGCGCCGAACTGGACCGCCACGCGAAGCGCAAGCGCAAGATCGGGCTGGCCCTGGCCGGGCGCGAACTGGCGCCCGATCCCGAGGGATTGTTCCGCCGGCTTCGCCGTGCGCAGGTGGTGGACGGCGGGCCGATTGAGGACGGGGCGCTGGCGGCGGCGCTGCAACAGGCGCCGCAGTCCATGGTGATCGTCAACAGCCGCGCCCATGCCCTGGCCCTGTTCCGCAAGGTGCAGGACCAGCCCGGCGCCCTGCACCTGACCACGCGGCAATACCCCGCCCACCGGCGCGAGATCATTGCCGATATCCGGCAGCGGCTTTCGCAGGGGGCACCCTGCCGGCTGATCGCGACCAGCCTGATCGAGGCGGGCGTCGATCTGGATTTTCCGGTGGGCTGGCGGGCCGAGGCCGGGCTGGACAGCGTGATTCAGGCGGCGGGGCGCGTGAACCGGGAAGGGCGCCGCCCGCCGGAAGACAGCACGCTGACGCTGTTTTCGGCGCCGGACCATCCTGCCCCGGCCGAGATCCGGGCACTGGCGACGGCAATGCGGGCCACTCTGGCAACATTCGGCAGCCCCGCCTTGGGCGACCCGCAGGCCATTCGCCATTGGTTCGAAGAGGTTTACTGGCGGGCCGGTGATGCACGGCTGGACAGCGAAGGCCTGCTGGACAGGTTCCTGTTCACCCCCCGAGGCCCGGTGAACTTTGCCTATCGCAGCGTTGCGGCCGCCTATCGCATGGTGGACAGCCCGCTTCTGCCGGTGATCATCCCCTGCGAGGGGTCGGATGACGCCATCCGGCAACTTGCTTTCGGGCAAATCCCTTCGGGCAAGATCGCCCGGGCCTTGCAGCCCTATACCGTGCAGATCCCCGCCCGCGACCGGGAAAAGCTGCGGGTCAATGGCAAGGGAGGCTTCGTGGCGGCAGAGCAGCGCGGCGACCAGTTCTTTGTTTTGTCGGGCACCGAGCTTTATCGCCGCGACATCGGCCTTTTCTGGGAAGGGGCCGAGGATCTGGGCGAGGACCAGATGTTCATCTGAAGGCGCCCGGCCCCTGACGGACCGGCCCCAAGGTGCCGCGACCGCCTTGGCAAAGTTTCCATCCGCGCAGGGCTGATGCCAAGACAAGGCCGGCTGAGTTGATTGCGTCAGGCCAAGGCCTTCTGAAAATCATTTGCTTCATATTTCGCGAAAAAGAATTTGTCAGGCAATTCGCCTTATGGAAAAGTATAAAAGATTTTAATCGCCTCTTGGTGGCATTTGTGGTGTGGGGGATTTCATGTCCTATGGCATAAGATTGCACGTCCGGGGGCGCCATGCGCTGTTCACGCGCCCGGAACTCAAGGTGGAGCGGGCATCTTATGATGTCATGCCGCCCTCGGCCGCGCGGGGAGTTCTGGAGGCTATCCACTGGAAGCCCGCCATCCGCTGGGTGATTGACCGCATCCATGTGCTGGAGCCGATCCGGTTCCAGTCGATCCGCAGGAATGAGGTGGGCCACAAGGCCCCGGCGGGCAAGATCAGGCAGGCGATGAACCGGGGTGATCTTGGCGGGGTGCAGCTTCTGGTCGATGAAGACCGCCAGCAGCGTGCGTCGACCGTGCTGGTGGCGCCGGCCTATGTGATCGAGGCGCATTTCGTGCTGACCCCGCGCGCGGATGCCGATGACAGCGAAGGCAAGCATCTGGACATCTTCAACCGCCGGGCGGCCCGGGGGCAGTGCTTTCATCAGCCCTGCCTGGGCACCCGCGAATTCGCCGCCGATTTCGCGCTGATCGCCCCCGGCGCGCCCCTTCCCCCGCGCAACCCCGAGGCGGAAACCCCCGAGCTTGGCTTTGGCACCCCCCGCGATCTGGGGTTCATGCTGTGGGACATCGACCACGCCAAACCGGGGCGCCCGTCACTGCTGTTCCGCGCCAGCCTGCGCGATGGTGTGATGGAGGTGCCCCAGCCCGGCAGTCCGGAGATCCGGCAATGAGCCTGCTTTCGGCCCTTGCCGCCGCCTATGACCGCCTGCCGCACGCGCCGCCCTACGGCTATTCTTCAGAGAAGATCGGTTTCTGCGTGATCCTGAACCCGGATGGCACGGTTGCCGAGGTTGCCGACCTGCGCGGAACGGACAAGAAGCGCAGTCCGCGGATCATGCAGGTGCCGGCGGCGCCCAAACGGTCTGGAAGCACGCCAAGGCCGAATTTCACCTGGGATAACATAAATTACGCGCTAGGCGCGGGCTTGCTGGGTGATCCGAACGATTGCAGGTTCGATGCCTTCAAAGCCAAGCATCTGGAATACTTGCGTGACCTTCAACTTCCTGACGCGCGGGCTTTCTGCCGCTTTCTGGAAACCTGGGATCCGTGCTGCGTTGCAGATTACTTCGACATGGCAAAGCCGCCGACGGAAGGCGTCGTTTTCGCCCTCGCTGGCAATCCTGCGAAGGTATTTCTGCATGAACTTCCCGAACTCCACGCCCTTTGGTCCTCAGAAGGGGAACGTTGGAAGGCTGTTGAAGGTAAAAGCTCTGCGGATGCCATCTGCCTGCTGACAGGCAGACGATCCCCGATTGCCCGAACACATGCGGCGATCAAGGGCGTGTGGGGCGCTCAGGTTGCTGGGGCGGCCCTGGTTTCATTCAACTCGGATGCTTATGAATCTTACGGCCACGAACAGGGCGACAATGCCCCGGTGTCCGAGGCGGCGACCTTCGCCTATACGACCGCGCTGAACCTGTTCCTGTCGGACAAGCACCATCGCCTGCAGATCGGCGACACCTCGACGGTGTTCTGGGCCGAGGCCGAGGAGAGCGCGGCCGCCGAGGCCGAAAGCCTGTTCGCCGGTTTTTTCGATACCGCGCCAACCCGGGACGATCTTGCCGCAACCGAGGCGACCCTGGCGCAGAAGGTTGGCGAAAAGCTGGGCGCGATCCGCGAGGGCAAGCCGCTGGTGCAGATCCTGCCCGATCTTGCGGGCGCGCGGTTCCATGTTCTGGGCCTTGCGCCCAATGCCGCGCGCTTGTCGGTGCGGTTCTACTGGGACAGCACCTTTGGCCAGCTTGTGGCGAATTATCAGCGCTTTCTGGCCGACATGGCGCTGGAGCCGCCGCCCCGCGACGGCTGGCCGCCGCTTTGGCGGTATCTGGTGGAACTGGCCGTGCAGGGCAAGCGCGAGAACGTGCCCCCCCTGATCGCCGGGGAATGGATGCGCGCCATCCTTACCGGCAGCCGCTATCCGATGACGCTGCTGTCCACCACCCTGATGCGGGTCCGCTCCGACGGCGAGGTGAATGCCTATCGCGCCGCCATCCTGAAATCTGTCCTGAAACGCAACCTTTCCATGGAGGCCCCCGTGGCGCTTGATCCTGCCAATCAGAACAAGGGCTATATCCTTGGCCGCCTGTTCGCCGTCTATGAAGAGGTTCAGCGCGCCGCGCTGGGCGGCCATGTGAACGCCACGATCAAGGACAAGTTCTATGGTGCGGCCTCGGCCACGCCGCAGAAGGTGTTCCGCACACTGGATGCGGGATCGCAGAACCACTTTTCCAAGCTGCGCAAACTGTCGGCGGGACGGGCGGTGAACCTTGAAAAGCTGCTGACCTCGATCACCGATCTGATGGAGCCGGGGAACGACCCGATCCCGTCATCGCTTTCGGCGGCGGAACAGGCGCTGTTCGGCATCGGGTATTACCACCAGCGCAGCGATTTCTTCCGCAAGCGCGACGAGGCCGACCCCGAGGGTTCCCCCGTGACGGACGCCAGCGCCTGACCGCCCGATTTCCCCTATGGATTTGCCGAAAAGGACAGCCCCATGACCCCCCTTTCCCGCCGCCACGATTTTGCGCTGATCTTCGATGTGACCAATGGCAACCCCAATGGCGACCCGGACGCCGGCAACATGCCGCGGCTTGACCCGGAGACCAACCACGGTCTCGTCAGCGATGTCAGCCTCAAGCGCAAGATCCGCAACTATGTTGACCTTGCCCGCACGGGCGAGGCGGGGCACCACATCTATGTTCAGGAAGGCGCCATCCTGAACGAGATGCATCGCAAGGCCTATGTTGCGCTGCGCCCCGATGACACGAAGGCGGCCAAGGATGCCAAGCTCAACCCCAAGGACGACGCCGAGGCGCTGAAACTGCGCGACTGGATGTGCGCCAACTTCTTCGATGTGCGCACCTTCGGCGCCGTCATGTCCACCGGCATCAACTGTGGCCAGGTCAAGGGGCCGGTGCAGATGACCTTTGCCACCTCGGTTGAACCGATCATGCCGGTCGAAATCACCGTCACCCGTATGGCCGCCACCAATGAGGCCGAAAAGAAGAAAGCCGCTGAAGGCGGGGACGACCAGCGCAGCGACAATCGCACCATGGGGCGCAAGCATATTGTTCCCTACGGCCTTTACCTTGCCCATGGCTTCGTTTCGGCGAAGTTTGCGGAAAAGACCGGGTTTTCGGAAGATGATCTTGCCCTGCTGTTCGAAGCCCTGACCTCGATGTTCGAGCATGATCGGTCTGCCGCGCGGGGCGAGATGACCACCCGCCGCCTGATTGTCTTCCGCCACCAGAACGCACTGGGCAACGCCCCGGCCCACAAGCTGTTTGACCGGGTCCGCATCGGCCGCAATGTCGAAGGGGAGTGGCGCGCGCTGGATGACAGGGGCTTGGGCAACCTGGCGCCGGCCCGGCGGTTCTCGGACTATGTGATCGAGATCGACCGTGAAGGCCTGCCGGAGGGGGTGGAGATTCTGGACCTGGTGTAGATGGAACCCATCCCCCTTTCGGCCATCCAGCACGCTGTCTATTGCCTACGGCAGGCGGCGCTGATCCATCTGGAGCGGCTTTGGGCCGAAAACCGCTTCACGGCGGAAGGGGATGTGCTGCATACGGTGGCCGACAAGGGCGGCTCCCGGCGCATCAAAGGGGCGCGGCGGGTCTTGTCGCTGCCCCTCGGATCGGCGCGGCTGAACCTGTCGGGCGTGGCCGATCTGGTTGAGTTCGGCCCCGACGGAACGGCCTTTCCGGTGGAATACAAGCGCGGCAAGCCCAAGCTGCACCGCGCCGACGAGGCGCAGCTCTGTGCGCAGGCGCTGTGTCTGGAAGAGATGACCGGCCGTCCCGTTCCCGAGGGCGCGCTGTTCTACGCCGAGACGCGGCGGCGGGTCATCGTTCCCTTCGATGCAGACCTTCGTGCCCTGACGGAAGCTGCCGTTGTCGATCTGGCCCGCGTCTTTGCCGCCGAGGAAACCCCGCCGCCCACGCTGCAGAAATCCCGCTGCCGGGCCTGTTCCCTGCTTGACCTCTGCCGCCCCGAAGCCTGTGGCCGCCCCGCCCGCGCCTGGCGTGACCGGGCGGTTGCAAGGGCGCTTGAGGATACGGACCCATGAAAAAGCTGCTGAACACCGCCTATGTCACCTCGGAAGGGGCCGCGCTGCACAAGGATGGCGAAAACCTGGTTGCCATGATCGACGGCGCCGAGAAATCCCGCGTTCCCCTGCACATGCTGGCTTCGGTTGTGGCGTTCGGCCCGGTTCTTGTCACGCCTGCGCTGATCGGCGCCTGTGCCGAGCGCGGCATCACGCTTGTCCTTCTTGATCGTTCCGGCCGCTTTCAGGCCCGCGTCGAAGGCCCAGCCCAGGGCAATGTTCTGCTGCGCCGCGCGCAGTACCGGCTGGCGGAAACCGGGAATGACCGTGGCGCCGACATCGTGCGGTCTTTCGTTCTGGCCAAGATCGCCAATCAGCGCGCTGTCCTGCGCCGGGCGATCCGTGACCACGAAGCCGGCCCGGGGCTGGAGGAGGCCACCGAACGCATGGCCCAGATCCTGCGCCGGGTGCAGCTTTCCGACAGGACAACCGACCAGTTGCGCGGATCAGAGGGCGAGGCCGCGAACCTTTACTTTGCCGTCTTCGACCGCCTGATCCGCAGCCCCGACGCTGCCTTGCGCTGGACCGGCCGGTCGCGCCGCCCGCCGCTGGATGCGATGAATGCGCTGCTGTCGTTTCTGTATACCATGCTCACACATGACTGCCGGTCAGCCTGTGAAAGTGTCGGCCTCGACCCGGCCGTGGGCTTTCTGCACCGGGATCGCCCCGGCCGCCCCTCGCTGGCGCTGGATCTGATGGAAGAGCTGCGTGCGCCTCTGGCCGACCGGCTGGCGCTGTCGCTTGTCAACCGGCGCCAGTTGCGGGCCGGGGATTTCCGGCAGACCGAAAGCGGCGCCGTGCTTCTGACGGACGAAGGGCGCAAGAAGGTGCTGACCGCCTGGCAAGAGCGCAAGCGAGAAGAGCGCCAACATGCCTTCCTGGACGAAAAGGCCCCGCTGGGGCTGGTGCCGCATCTTCAGGCGCAGCTTCTGGCCCGCCACCTGCGCGGCGACATGGATGCCTATCCGCCATGGTTCTGGACCTGACATGCTCGTCCTTGTGACCTATGATGTGAACACGCTGGAAGCGGGCGGCAGGAAACGCCTTCGCAAGATCGCCCAGGCCTGCGAGGATTACGGCCAGCGCGTCCAGTTCTCGGTCTTCGAGGTTGAGGTTGACCCGGCGCAATGGACCCGGCTCAAGGCGCGGCTGGAGGGGCTGATCGACCCCGCCCATGACAGCCTGCGCTACTACTATCTTGGCGCCAACTGGGAACGCCGCATCGAACATGTGGGCGCGAAACCCGCGAAAGACCTGAACGGCCCGCTGATCCTCTGACCTCCTCTGCGAACCTGCAGCATGGCGCCTTCCCCGCCGAGGTTCGCACCCTTTCCAGCTCTTTGAAATCGTGAAACATTCCTGCCGCCTGCGCCGGAAAACACCCGGGCGGAACCAGAACCGCCCGGCATTCGCGGCCAAGGCCCGATTTCCTTTTTGTCCTCCGCCAGATATACCCCCACAGTCGCCCCCACCCGGGGGCGCGGATCGAAACTCAAGATCGACGGAAAGGGAACCCTGCTTCCCGAAGTCGCCCCCACCCGGGGGCGCGGATCGAAACATTCTGCGGCCTCGCGGCTTTCGCCATCCGCCAGCGTCGCCCCCACCCGGGGGCGCGGATCGAAACACGCCGGCGCAGCGGCAGTTTCGGGCTGCCGCGCGGTCGCCCCCACCCGGGGGCGCGGATCGAAACATGCGGCCCCCTTCGGCCCGTGCGGGGCCAGCAGGTCGCCCCCACCCGGGGGCGCGGATCGAAACGCCTGCCGCAGGATATGGCCAAGAGGGGCGCGTGGGTCGCCCCCACCCGGGGGCGCGGATCGAAACATCTTCAAGGCCAGCGAGAGGGTGACGCTGCCCTGTCGCCCCCACCCGGGGGCGCGGATCGAAACCAAGATCGAGGCCGATCTGGCGTCCACGCTGAGCGTCGCCCCCACCCGGGGGCGCGGATCGAAACCTTGGGTCGAGCGAAATTGGATCAGGATCAGGACGTCGCCCCCACCCGGGGGCGCGGATCGAAACTCAATGCCGCCGTGCAAACGGTGATCGCCCTGCAGTCGCCCCCACCCGGGGGCGCGGATCGAAACCTCGTCCGGTTGGCCTCCGCCTTCGCGCATCCGCGTCGCCCCCACCCGGGGGCGCGGATCGAAACTTTCCGGTCAGCCACGTCCACTCGTCCTTGAAGGGTCGCCCCCACCCGGGGGCGCGGATCGAAACTCCTTCTGGGAGTTGACCTCCTTGAGGCGGCGGGGTCGCCCCCACCCGGGGGCGCGGATCGAAACAACACGTTACGAAACGTCAAGTTGAAATATGCTTGGTCGCCCCCACCCGGGGGCGCGGATCGAAACGGACTTTGAAGCCGGGGCACAACCGCGGAGCGTAAGTCGCCCCCACCCGGGGGCGCGGATCGAAACTGCGCATTGTAGAAATCGGTGAGCGAAATGGAGGTCGCCCCCACCCGGGGGCGCGGATCGAAACCACGCCGCCGCTCACAACGCGAAAATACCAAACAAGTCGCCCCCACCCGGGGGCGCGGATCGAAACACGTTCAACCTCGGGGCCGGTGCGCTGCGCAAATCGTCGCCCCCACCCGGGGGCGCGGATCGAAACAGCCGCGCATCGCTTGACGTTGATGTGGAGGTAGGGTCGCCCCCACCCGGGGGCGCGGATCGAAACAAGCTGATCGAACGCATCGCCGCAGACCTGCGGGACGTCGCCCCCACCCGGGGGCGCGGATCGAAACAGGCACGCACCAGAGCGGCGGCGGAAGCCGAAGCGTCGCCCCCACCCGGGGGCGCGGATCGAAACGACCACGTCGATAACGTGTGGATCGGCCCTGTAAGGTCGCCCCCACCCGGGGGCGCGGATCGAAACGTGGGTGGGCGACATGAATGCCGCCGGCATGGAGTGTCGCCCCCACCCGGGGGCGCGGATCGAAACGGCACCGCTAAAAACGTCTCGCCCTCCGTCCTGCCGTCGCCCCCACCCGGGGGCGCGGATCGAAACGCACTTGGCGTGGTCGAATAGTCGGATACGGCCATGTCGCCCCCACCCGGGGGCGCGGATCGAAACCTCGGTGGAGACGCATCCAGCCAGAGCGATCAGGGGTCGCCCCCACCCGGGGGCGCGGATCGAAACTGCTGACGCGGTGCTGGAACAGGCATTGGGCAGTTGTCGCCCCCACCCGGGGGCGCGGATCGAAACACCAAGGCGGCGATCATGGCCTGCCTTCGTGCCGGTCGCCCCCACCCGGGGGCGCGGATCGAAACCGCATGACATCTGGGTTCCGCTCATAGAACCGCGCGTCGCCCCCACCCGGGGGCGCGGATCGAAACCAGGAACAGGCGATGCAGATTGCCGTGGTCGCCGCAGTCGCCCCCACCCGGGGGCGGCGCAGAGGGGGAGGTGGGCCGGGTATGGCCGTCTCCTCTGTGGCGTGGGGGCGGCTTGGTCTGGCTGTTCAGATTTTCCGAACCGGCTCTATTCACCGCGGGACGGGCAATCTAGAACGGTGGGAAATGATCAAATCATGGAATCGCTCGATGGCTATCTCAACTCATTCCATTCGTTCGAGTGCGGCGACCGCTTGGGAAACTGACGGTGCGGTGGTGATTTTCAGGGCAGGGCATGGTGGTTTCGGTCCGAAGGCCCGGGCCGTGGATCATGCCATCGGCGGGGCCGCCGGTCGGGCGGCGTCGGCACCGCGGTTCAGCGGCAAGTCGGGCGACTGTATTGATATTCTGGCCCCGGTGGGGCTGAAGGCACGCCGCGTGGTTGTGCTGGATCTGGGGGACCCGGCGGCGTTGACGGCGCTTTCGGCCAGCAGGGCGGGGTCGTCGCTGGCCCGGCATCTGGAAAACGAAGGGGAACAGACGGCGCTGGTTCTGTTCGAAACCTCGGCGGGTGCCGCGCTGGCGGGGAATGACCTTCTTGCCCAGATCCTGCTGGGGATGCGGCTCAGGAATTATCGCTTTGCCCTGATGGCCCGAACGGAGAAGGCGTTCGACCTGACCCTGACGCTGGAACATGATGAGGCCGAGGCCAAGCCGCTTGTCCGCAGTGAGGCGGTGGCTGACGGTGTCGCGCTGGCCAGGACGCTGGTGAACTATCCGGCAAGCCATCTGAACCCGGACAACTTTGCCGATTATCTTGAGCCGCTGCAGGCGGCCGGGATTGCGGTCGAGGTGCTGGACAAGGCGGAACTGGAACGCCTTGGCATGGGGGCGATCCTGGCCGTGGGGAACGGGTCGGCGCGGGGCCCCAGGGTGATTGTGCTGCGTTACAAGGGGGCGGAAGGCCAGCCCCTGGCGCTGGTTGGCAAGGGCATGTGCTTTGACGCGGGCGGGCTTTGCATCAAGACCGGGCCGCAGATGTTCACCATGAAGGGGGACATGGGCGGAGCGGCGGCGGTCATCGGCGCGATGCTGGCGCTGGCGCGGCAGAAGGCGGCGGTGCATGTCGTCGGCGTGCTGGGCGTGGCAGAGAACATGCTTTCGGGCAGTTCCTACAAGCCGGGCGACATTGTCACCACCATGTCGGGTCGCACGGTCGAGGTCTTTGACACCGATTGTGAGGGCCGGATGGTGCTGGCCGATGTGCTGCATTACACGGCAACCCGGTTCCAGCCGAAAGCCATCGTCGATCTTGCCACGCTGACCTATTCGGTGATGCGCGGCCTTGGCCATGCCTTTGCCGGCCTTTTCGCCACCCATGACGAGCTGGCCAATGGCCTGCTTGCCGCGGGCGAGGCAACGGGCGAGCGCTTCTGGCGCCTGCCGCTGGACCCGGCCTATGAGGAAAACCTGATCTCGCCGATTGCCGATCTGCGCCAGCATGGCCGCGATCTGGAAGATGGGGATGCCCCGGTGGCGGCAGCCTTCCTGAAGACCTTCGCGGAAGGCGTGCCCTATGTGCATCTTGATATTGCCGGAAAAGAGCTGATCGACCAGGATCGCCTTCATGCCCGCGCGGGCGGGGCGGGCTTTGGCGTCCAGCTTCTTGAGGAATGGATCACCTCTGGCGCGGCGGCGAAGTTCCGCGGTTGAAACAAAAGGGCGGCCCGAAAGGCCGCCCTTTTCCTTACGCCTCGACCATCACCAGATGGCCGGGCGCCACCTCTTCGTAATGCCGCGCCGGCGGTCTGAAATCCAGCGGGCGGATCGGTGTTTTCAGTTCCTTGATCTGCTGGTTGCGGCGCAGGTGGCGGCGGCCCGGGTCCGGCACCGTGACCGCGCCGATCAACTGGCGCGTATAGGCGTGGCGCGGGCGTTCCAGGATTTCCGCGCGCGGGCCGATCTCGACGATTTCGCCCATATACATCACCGCAATCCGGTGGCTGACACGTTCTACCACGGCGATGTCATGGCTGATGAAGAGGAACGCGATGCCAAGCCGGTCCTGGATGTCGAGAAGCAGGTTCACCACCTGCGCCTTGACCGAGACATCCAGCGCCGAAACGGATTCGTCGGCGATGATCAGCTTCGGGTCAAGCATCAGCGCCCGTGCGATGCAGACGCGCTGGCGCTGACCGCCGGAAAATTCGTGCGGATAGCGCTCCAGCATGTCGCGGGTCAGGCCGACCTGTTCCATCAGCCTTGCGGCCTTTTCGCGCGCCTGGGGGACCGTTCCCATCCGGTGTTCGGTGAACGGCTCGACCAGCGCATCCCCCACGGTCATCCTGGGGTTCATGCTTGCCAGCGGGTCTTGCGGGATCATCTGGATCTCGCGCCGCTTCAGGCGCAACGCTTCGGGGCGCAGGGTGAACAGCTCATCCCCCGCCATCGCGACCGAGCCGGTCGCGTGGTCGGTAAGCCGGATGATCGACTTCCCTGTCGTCGATTTGCCGCAACCGGATTCGCCGACCAGCGAGAGGGTCTCGCCTGGAAAAATGCGGAACGAGACATTCTCGACGGCATGAACCCGCGCCACGCGCCGGTTCAGCAGGCCGCCCCGCACATCGAAGCGCGTCACCAGATTGCGCACCTCAAGAATCGGCTTCGAAAGGTCGGGGCTGCTTTGCAAGGGCAGCGCCTCTCCGGCGACGCCGGTTTTCATGTCGACCAGCGGGAAGCGCAGGGGCGCGGGCTTGCCCTTCATGCTGCCCAGCACCGGGACCGAGGCCAGCAATGCCTTGGTATAGGGTTCGCGCGGATGGGCGAAGATCTCGGCCGTCGGCCCCTGTTCGACCGTGCGGCCGCGCAGCATGACGACGGTGCGATCCGCCATTTCCGCCACGACCCCCATGTCGTGCGTGATGAACAGCATCGCCATGCCGTATTCGGCCTGAATATCTTTCAGCAGATCAAGGATTTCGCCCTGCACCGTCACATCAAGCGCCGTGGTCGGCTCATCGGCGATCAGCAGCTTCGGGCGCGAGGCCAGCGCCATGGCGATCATCACGCGCTGGCGCATCCCCCCCGAAAACGCATGGGGATAATCCTCCATCCGCCGCGCCGCATTGGGGATGCGGACGCGCTCCAGCAGGGCAATCGCCTGTTTGCGGGCTTCGGCCTTCGGCAGATCGCGATGCGAGGTCAGCGCCTCGGTGATCTGATCGCCGACCCGATAGATCGGATGCAGAGAGGTCATCGGCTCCTGAAAGATCATGGCCGCCGCCTGGCCGCGAATGTGGCGGATCTTGCCCGCCTCATCGAGGTTCAGCACCTCATGCCCGGCCAGTTGGATGCGGCCTTCGACCTTGCTGGTTGCCGGGTCAAGAAGGCCCATGACCGAAAGCGAGGTCACGCTTTTGCCAGAGCCGGATTCACCGACCAGCGCCACCGTCTCGCCCGGGCGGATGTCGAAGGAAAGCCCCTCGATCACGCGGTTCCAGCTATTGCGCGCGCCAAGGAATGCGACCGACAGGTTTTCGATCTTCAGGATCGGCGCGGTCATTTCAGCAGGTTCTTTCATGCGCGGCGCATCCTTGGGTCGATCAGCAGGCAAAGAAGGTCAACCACGGCATTGGCGATCACCACGAAGAACGAGGCGTAGAGCACGGTCGCCATGATCATCGGCAGATCAAGCACCTTAAGCGCCTGATAGGTGAGCCGTCCGACCCCGTTGATGCCGAAGACCACCTCGGTCAGCACGGCCGCGCCGCCGACCAGCACGCCGAAATCCATTCCGAACATGATGACGATGGGGATGATGGCCGAACGGGTGGCGTGTTTCAGCAGCACCTTGCGGCCGGTCAGCCCCTTGGCGCGGGCGGTGCGGATGAAATCTTCCTGATAGGTCTCGATGATGCCGGTCCTCAGCATCCGGCCATACAGCCCGATGTAAAGGAAGGCGAGCGTCAGCCACGGAAAGACCATCGAGCGGAACCAGAGGCCGGGGTCTTGCGAGAAGGGCGTATAGCCAAGCGCCGGCACCCAGGAAAAGGCCCAGGTGTCATGCAGCCGGTTCTGCGTGACAAGGTTCACCATCTCGCCCACCCAGAAGACCGGCATCGCGACCGCCATCATCGAAAGACCCATCAGGATCTTGTCGGGCCAGCGCCCGCGAAAGGCCGCCGCGGTGATGCCGGTCAGGATACCGCCCAGCATCCACAGGACGGCGGCGCCAGAGACCAGCGACAGCGTGGCAGGGGCGGCGGCCATCACGGTCGGGATGATCTTCTGGCCGCGATTGGCGAAAGAGGTCAGGTCCTGGCTGATGAACAGCCGCTGCATCATCAGCCCGTATTGAACGTAAAGCGGGCGGTCGAGACCAAAGTCCTTCCTGACCGCCTCGATGGTTTCCTGGGCGGCGTTCTTGCCCGCGATGCGGGCGGCCGGGTCGGAAGAGGGCGTTGCAAAGAAGATCAGGAAGGTGATGACCGAGATCCCGAACATCACCACGACCATGCGCAAAAGCCGCGAAAGGATGGCTGCCAGCATTTCAGCGCCCCCGTGCCGATTTCGGGTCAAGCACGTCGCGCAACACATCCCCGAACAGGTTCAGCAAAAGCACCGTCACCATGATGGCAAGGCCTGGCGCCAGTGACACCCAGGGGCGGGAGTAAAGCAGCGTCTGCCCGTCCTGGAGAATTGTTCCCCAACTGGCATTCGGCGGTTGCACACCGACCGACAGGAACGAAAGCGAGCTTTCTGTCACGATGTTCAGTGCCATCAGCATGGGCGCGAACACGATCAGCGTGGTCGAGACATTGGGCAGGATATGGCGCAGCAGGATCTTCCAGCGGCGGATGCCAAGACCCCGTGCCGCCATGACGAATTCGGACTGGTTGATTGCCATGACGCGCCCGCGGATGGGCCGCGCAACATAAGGCACATAGACGAGGCCGATGATCAGGATCGGCACGATCAGACTGCCCGATGATATTTCGAACGGCCCAAGCGCGAAGCTCTTGCCGATCATCACGATCGAGAGCGAGATCGCCAGAAGATAGACCGGGAAGGCCCAGATCATGTCGATCAGGTTGGACAGGACACCATCCACCATGCCGCCCGAATAGCCGGCGGCGATGCCGATGATCGCGGCGCAGAACAGGCAGATCAGCGTGGACGCCCCGGCGATCAGCAGCGAATTGCGGCCACCATACAGCATCCTGGCCGCCACATCGCGGCCCTGGCCATCGGCGCCCAGCATGTATTGCGGCCCCCAGGTCGGGCCGATCGGCGTGACGCCCAGGCCAAGCCCTTCGGTTGACTGCTGCATCACGGGGGTGGGCTTGCCGTCGATCTTGATCTTTGCCGACAGCCCGGACCGGAACGGGTCTGTTCCCGCGACATGTTTCGCATAGACGGGCGCAAGCAGCGTTGCGACCACGATCAGCATCAGAAGCCCTGCGGAAATCATTGCGGTCGGGCTGGCGATCAGCCCCTGGAAGACACGCTTCCAGGGGCCGCGCCGCGCGCCCGTCTCCTCCCCGGCGGGAACCACCGGGGAGAGAGCGCTGTTGTCAGAGTCAGGCGTCATCACGTCAGATCACTGAACCCAGGCCGTGCCGACCAGCCAGTGGAACTGGCTCGTGAACTCGTAATTGCCGACGCGGGTCGAGATCAGGTCAACGTCCTTCGGCGTGAACATCGGGACAGCGGGGGCCAGCTTCATCATGTCATAGTCGATGTCGCCCCATTCCTTCAGCGCGGCTTCCGGGTCGGTCGAACCCAGAACCATCGCCGCCTTCATGCGGTCATCAAGGCCCTTGTCGCAGATGCCCGACATGTTCACCGAGCTGTCAGAACCGGGCGTGAAGCTGTCACAGCCGAACAGGACATTCAGGAAGTTCGAGGGGGCAGGGTAATCCTGATACCATTGCGTCACCGAGATCTGAACATTGTTGTTGGTGTTCTGGATATAGGTGAACTGGATGTCGCCCGAGATCGACTGAACGGTCGCGTCATAGCCGAGATCGCTGAGTACGGTCTGCAGATAGGTGCCAACACCGCGCGAGGTGACGGAATCATCGGTCACGACGGTGACTTTCTGCCCCTTGGTGCCGGAAGCCTCGACCAGCGCCAGTGCCTTGTCCATGTCGGGGGCGGACCAAAGCTCGCCCGGATCGGCGGTGTAGTCGCAGCGGTCAACATGGCCGGGCATGTCGGGCGGCAGGATGGTGCAGACCGGGGTGGCCAGTGCCGGGCCGCCGAAGATCGAGACCAGCGCATCGCGGTCAACGGCGTAGTTCAGCGCCTGGCGCGCCTCAAGGCTGTTGAACGGCGCGATGTTCACGTTCATCGGCGCATACCACCACGCCACCAGCGGCGAGACGCGCAACTGATCGGGGTTCGAGACGCTGAGTTCGGCCAGACGGTCGGTCGGGACCGGCTCATACATCCAGTCTGCCTGGCCGTTCAGGATCGCATTGACCGCAGCCTCTTCGGTGCCACCGAAGGTGTATTCGATCCGGTCGACATAGCCCTTGGGCTGGGCTTCCTTGCTCCATTCCTGGAAATGCGGATTGCGCACCATGATGAGCGAGGCGTTCGGGTCATAGCTTTCGAACATGTAGCTGCCGGTGCCGGGGATCGGCTCATTGCCGGCATCCTTCATCACCGTGTCGGCAGGCACGATCGAGGCGTGCGGCACGGCAAGTTTGTACAGGAATTCCGCATCCGGGGCGACGAGGTTGATGGTGATGGTGTTCGTTGCGGCATCGGCCACAATGCCGCCTTCCAGCGTGCAGGTGGCGGCTTCGGCAAGGCATTTGTCCGCGCCGACAATGCCATTGTAGAAGCTGCCAGAGGTCGGGCTGGAAATCTTGAAGATCCGCTGGAAGGACGCAACCACGTCGTCCACGGTCAGATCCTTGCCATTCGAGAACTTGATCCCCTGGCGCAGCTTGAACGTGTAGGTCTTGCCGTCATTCGACAGCACCGGCATGTCCTCGGCCAGATCCGGCACCACTTCTGCGCTTTCCGGGCCATTGACCTTTTTGAACGCCATCAGGCCGTCATGCGTCCAGATGAACAGCGGCCAGTAGCGCGCCGTATAGTTGATCTGAGGGTCGAGCGTGCCTTCGGACGAAACGCCGAGCAGCTTCAGCGTGCCGCCATAGTGGCCGTCATCCGCAAAGGCCGGCTGGAAGGCGGTGCCAAGCGCCAGTGCCGCCGCGCCACACAGGATATGGCCACGCAGCCTGGTCATCAGAGACCGTGTTTCACACATTTCTAGGGACTCCCTCAGGATGAGATTGCGGTCTTTGCCGCTGTGGTTATTGCCCGGCCCGAACCGTGGCAAAGCTCTGAACACACTCGGTACCTGCATCACATTCGGCCAGAAACGCTCCAACCTTTTTCATGCAGTCGTCAAACTCCTCAACATGCGGCATATGGCTGGAGTTTGGAAAGATATGCCATCGAACATCTTCGATGTTGTCGGCAAAGGGCTGTATCGTGGCGGGCGTGGCCTCGTCAAAGGCGCCCGAGATCAGCAGGACCGGCACAGTGATCCGTGAAAGACGGTCGCTGATGTCCCAGTCTTTCAGCGTGCCCGTGATGTGAAACTCGTTCGGGCCGATCATCAGGTTGTACACATGGGAATCGGCGGCCATGGCGCGGTTGGTGCGCTGCACCCCATCGGGCGCGGGGTTCAGCCTGCACACATGGCGCGCGTTGAACACCTTTGTTGCGGCTTCATAATCCGGATGGTCGGTGGTTCCCGCCGCCTCATGCAGATCAAGCACCGCGCGGGTTTCTGCGGGCAGGGCGTTGCGCAGCCGGGCGGTTTCCGTGATCCAGACCGGCATGGACGCGGGGCTGTCCGCCAGAACCAGCGCCCTGAGCCCCGCCGGACGGGTGACGGCGTGTTCCGCGCCCAGCATCCCGCCCCAGGACTGCCCCAGAAGATGGTAGCCACCTTCGATGCCAAGATGGGCGATCAGGTTCCGCAGTTCCGCAAGGAACAGGTCGACCGTCCAGAAATCCGCGCCCTTGTCCGGCAACCGGGTCGAGTTTCCGTTCCCGATCTGATCGTAATGAATCACCGCGCGGCCGGCCCCGGCCAGGGCGGCAAAACTTTCGACATAATCCCAGGTGCAGCCCGGGCCGCCGTGGACAACGATCAGGGGCGTGCGCCCGGACGCCATGTCGCCGGTAATGCGATACCAGGTCTGATATTCGCCAAAGGGCGCACGGCCCTCGGTTACCCCTGCCTGAGTCAGCATCGCATTACGCCCCTGTCGAGAGATTGGTGCCGGACCCCCAGGTGCCCGGTTCCCGTATCATTGCCGGAAGCCCAGCAGTTGCAAGGCCTTGATCGCTTTCTCCGAAAATGACACCCGCCACCGCTGCCCGTCGGCAAGCCGGAAGGCCGGTTTCACGCGGCGCAGGCCGGGGCCGGGCAGCGGGTCACCGCGCCAGGGACAGCAGCGCGTCAAGGTCGAGATCGGCCTCGATTTCACTGGCAAGGGTGTCCAGCGCCCGGTCCAGCCGGGCCGCCTGATCCTGCGCGGGGACGGTGCCCCCCATGGCGGTCAGCCACTGGCCGCGAAAGCCATCCGCCGCGAACAGGCCATGGAGATAGCAGCCCATCACCTTGCCATCGGGCGAGACCGCGCCTTCGGCCCGGCCGTTCGGTCGCAGCCAGGGGCGCGACAGGCCTTCGCCGCTGGTCCGGCCCATGTGCATCTCGTATCCCCGCAGGGCCGTTCCGGTCAGGGCATCGGTTGCCTCGATCTGCACCAGCCGCTTGTCGGCGGTCAGAACCGTGTCCACCTCCAGCAGCCCCAGGCCCGCGGTCTCGCCCGCCGGGCCCTCGATCCCGTCCGGGTCGGCGACGCGCCGCCCCAGCATCTGGAACCCGGCGCAAAGGCCCGCCACCCGGCCGCCCCGGCGCAGATGGGCGGCGATGTCGATGTCCCAACCCTCGGCTCGCAGGCTTGCAAGTGCCGCGCGGGTGGTCTTGGACCCCAGAAGCAGCACCACATCCGTATCGCCGGGGATCGGCCGACCGGGCCGGACCCAGCGCAGGTCTACCCCCGGCTCTGCCGCCAGCGGATCAATGTCATCGGCATTGGCCAGCCGGGGCAGTTCCGGCACGGCAATCACCAGCCCGCGCCCCGAACCCGTCTGGCGACCATGGCCCAGGGAATCTTCTTCGGGCAGGCTGCGCGCGGTCTGCGACCAGCGCAGAAGGCCCAGCACGGGCCAGCCGGTTTCATTCCGTATGTCACGGGCGGCGGGGGCGAACACACCCGGATCGCCGCGGAACTTGTTGACGATCAAGCCCTTGCAGCGGGCGCGTTCCGAAGCCGTCCACAGGCGGTGATGCCCGATTGCCGCCGCCGTTACCCCGCCGCGTGAATCATCGCCCAGAAGAACCACCGGCAGATCGGCCGTTTCGGCCAGACCCATGTTGGAAATGTCCTGCGCCCGCAGATAGCGCTCGGCCCCGCTGCCCGCGCCCTCGATCAGCACCAGATCGTGACGGTCGGCCAGGCGGGACAGGCTGGCGCAGACGGCGGGCAGAAGCCCGGGCTTCAGCCGCTGATAGGCCGCGGCCGAATAGCGGCCCAGAACCCGGCCCTGCACCACCACCTGCGCCTCGACATCGGTTTCCGGTTTCAGAAGCACCGGGTTCATGTCTGACACTGGCGCCAGTCCCGCCGCCCGCGCATGCAGGGCCTGCGCGCGGCCGATCTCGCCGCCGTCCGCCGTGACGGCCGCATTGTTCGACATGTTCTGTGCCTTGAACGGCGCCACGCTCAGGCCACGGCGGGAAAAGGCACGGGCCAGTCCCGCCACCAGCAGGCTTTTCCCCACGTCCGAGCCGGTGCCCAGCACCATCAGCCGCCGCCCGGTCATCGCGCCAGGGCCAGAAGGGCATCAAGGTCCAGATCGGCTTCCAACTGGTCGGCCAAAGCGTCCAGTGTGCGGTCCACTTGCGCCTCATGGTCAAGTCCGGATGCCCGCCCGCCCATCGCGGCCAGCCAGTGCCGGCGATAGCCGTCGGCGCCGAAGATGCCGTGGATATAGCCGCCCATCACCCGCCCATCCGCCGATATGGCGCCCTCGGGCACGCCATCCAGCCGCAGCCAGGGCCGGTCCAGCCCTGCGCCGGTGGTGCGGCCCATGTGCATCTCATATCCGGTGACGCGGGTGCCTGATCGCGCATCGGTCGCCGCGACCTCAACCAGCTTCTTGTCGCGGGTTATGGTCGTTTCCACCTCAAGCAACCCCAGGCCGGCGGTTTCGCCGGCCGGTCCTTCCAGCCCCTCGGGGTCGCGTACCACGCGGCCCAGAATCTGGAAGCCGGCACAAATGCCCACCACGCGGCCGCCCCTGCGGTGATGGGCCAGGATGTCGATGTCCCAGCCCTGTTTGCGCAGCGCCTCAAGCGCCGACCGCGTGGTCTTCGACCCGGGCAGCAGCACCACATCCGCATTGGCCGGGATCGGCTGGCCGGGTTTCACCCAGCGCAGGTCCACCCCCGGCTCGGCTGACAGCGGATCAAGGTCGTCGAAATTCGCCACCCGGTCGATTTGCGGCACGGCGATGACCAGCCCCCCGCCCGCGCTGCGGCCCGGCCGTTCCAGCGCCAGCGCATCTTCGGCCGGCAGCAACGCCGCCGCATCAAACCAGCGCGCGGCACCCAGAAAGGGCCAGCCGGTGACATTTGTCATGGTGCGGCAGGCCGGTTCGTAAAGCGCAAACTGGCCCCGGAACTTGTTGACCAGAAACCCCCGGATGCGCGCGCGTTCTGCGGGCGTGTGCAGCAGCCAGCTTCCGACCACCGCCGCCATGGCGCCGCCGCGGTCATTGTCGGTCAGCAGCACCACCGGCAGGTCGGCGGCCCCGGCGAACAGCATGTTGGCGATGTCGGATCGCCGCAGATGGGTTTCGGTGCCCGATCCGGCGCCTTCGACCAGCACCAGATCGGCTTCGGCCGCCACCCGCCGATAGCTGTCCAGCACGGCGGGCAGCAGCAGCGGTTTCAGCCCGTGGTAATGCCGCGCCGGCCAGTTCCCCAGCGCGCGCCCCCGCAGCACCACCTGAGAGCCGACCATCGCCTGCGGTTTCAGCAACACCGGGTTCATGTGGATCGAGGGCGCCAGCCCCGCTGCCCGTGCCTGCAAGGCCTGCGCCCGGCCGATTTCGCCGCGCCGGGGCGTTCCGTCGGCATCGGGCGACAGGTCGCTGTCGGCCGTGACGGCGGCGTTGTTCGACATGTTCTGCGCCTTGAACGGCGCCACCTTCAGCCCGCGCCGGGCATAGGCGCGGCACAGGCCCGCCACCAGCAGGCTTTTGCCCACGTCCGAACTGGTGCCCTGGATCATCAGCGCGCGGCCCCGTCGCGGCGGCGGCGGGTCCAGCAGGGGCACCTCGATCTTGGGCAGCGGCGGCGGGGCATCGTCGGGCGGCAGGGGGGCGGTCATGTGGCGGCGCCTTCGGTGGCGATCAGGTGGAAGAAGCTGCCCGAGACATGGCCCCGCGTGCTGCCGGTTTCCTGCACCGGGTTTCCCGAGGCATCGGTGGCCCGTGCCAGCGGCGCGTCGGGCTGGGCCAGGATCGAGGAATAGTGGAACTCATGCCCCCGCAGCGCGGTGCCGGGGGCATGGCCCGGCATCGGGGCCACCAGCGTGGCGCGGCGGTAGCCAAGGTGCAGGCGGCGGACCTGGTAGCTGGTAACCAGCCCCAGAAGGCCCGCCATCCGGTGACTGGTCCCCGAGGCATCCACCAGCGCCTCGCCCAGAACCATGTAGCCGCCACATTCGCCATGGACGGGTTTGGTCTGCGCATGGCGGCGCAGGCCGGACAGGAAGGTTTCGGCCGCCGCCAGCCGCCCGGCGTGCAACTCGGGGTACCCTCCGGGCAACCAGACCAGATCGGCCGAGGGATCGGGGGCCTGATCGTCGAGAGGCGAGAACGGCAGCACTTCGGCCCCCGCCCGGCGCCAGCCTTCCAGCAGATGGCGGTAGACGAAAGAGAACGCCACGTCGCGCGCCAGCGCGATGCGCTGCGCCGGCGGCAGGGGCCAGGCCCCGGCCGGGGGCGGGCCGGCTGATCGGGCGGCACCGATCAGCGCGGCCAGATCGGCATGGTCACGCACGAAGGCCCCCAGCCGGGCGATCAGCGCCTCAAGCCGGGGATGTTCGTCTGCCTGCACCAGGCCAAGGTGACGTTCCGGCAGGCTGAGATCGCTGCGGCGGGGCAGGGCGGCCAGCACGGGAATGTCCAGTCGCGCCATCTCTTCGCGGACCATCACCTCATGCCGGGCACCGGCGACGTTGTTCAGGATCACGCCCGCCAGCGGCGGCGCATCGGGGTGGCGGGCGAACCCCAGCGCAACCGCCGCTGCCGATTGTGCCTGGCCTTCGACGTTCAGCGCCAGAACTACAGGCCAACCGCAAATCCGGGCCATTTCGGCGGATGAGCCGCGGCCGCGGCGCCCGGGCTTCGAGGTGCCGTCGTAAAGACCCATAGAGCCTTCGGCGATCACCAGATCGGCGCCATCGGCCTGATGCCGGACCGCATCCATCAGGCTTTGGTCCATCGCCCAGGAATCAAGGTTGAAGGACGGCCGTCCGGCTGCCAGGCCGTGAAAGGCGGTGTCGATGTAATCGGGACCGTTCTTGAAGGGCTGCACGACAAGCCCCCGATCGCGCAAGGCCCGCAACAGGCCCAGCGTCACGGTTGTCTTGCCTGCGCCCGAATTCGGGGCCGCGATCACCAGCCCCCCGGGCCAAGCCGTCATGGCCAAAGTCCCGGAACCGGCGAAAGAGTTTCAGGCGGCATGTCGTCCCTCATGTTCAGGGACAAGGTGGAAGGGCGGGTGCAGCCACGGCCAGACCCGACACCGGAACACCCCGTCCGGTCAGCGTCGTTCGGCGCTGGCAGGTCTCCCGGCTTGCGGATCTCAGGGGGGCTTACCCCTGGCGGTACCCTGCCTTCCCGGCCGGTCGGGCCAGTGGCGGTGGGTGACCTGTCCGGTCACGGTCGCGGGGGCGGCTGTGTTCTGGGCCTGGCGGCCACGGACACATTCCCTTTTCACCTGTCACGAAGACAGGCACCAGCCGGGCGGTGATGCGCCCGTTGCGTTCAGGTTGTCAAGCCAGCCCCGGATGCCGCTGCAATTGGCCGCAATCCGGCCCGGCTGCAAGCGGCTGATCCTGCGAGAGTGGCGACCGCGCGCGGGCCTGTCCTGCGGCCGCCCTGCCTGCTATCCCTGCGTTGCCGTCATGCCACCATCCACCACCAGGACCGAGCCGCTGCAATAGCTGGCCTCGTCCGAAGCAAGGAACAGGCACGCATTCGCGATTTCCTCCGGCCTGCCGGGGCGTCGCATCGGCGACATGGCCTGCGCTGTGGCGGGGTCGTTGAAACCGTCCAGCAGGCCGCCCACCATGCCGGTCGCGATATATCCGGGGGCCACGACGTTTGAACGGATGCCCTCTCCGACATAGGCGCAGCTCATGGCGTTGGACAGGTTGATCATCCCGGCCTTGGCCGCGCAATAGGCATGGGCCCGGGGCAAACCCCGGAACCCCGATACGCTGGACACATGCACCAGCGCCCCGCCGCGCTGGTGATGCCGCATCTGGCGAACGGCCAGACGCGACATCAGATAGCAGGATGTCAGGTTGAGCCGCATCACCTCATCCCATTTGTGGGGGTCGGTTACCTGACCGCGCTTGGGGCGCAGCGCATCGTGCCGCGTGCAGACCTGTCTGAAACCGTCAAGCGCCCGCTGGAAGCAGAAACCTGGGCCGGTTGCGTGGATGCGGTTGGCGGCGCGATGCTGGCGCGGGTTCTGGGGCAGATGCGCTATTGCGCCTCTGTCGCGGCGGTCGGGCTTGCGGGCGGCCCGGCGCTTCCGGCGACGGTGATCCCCTTCCTTCTGCGCGGCGTCAATCTTCTGGGGATCGACAGCGTGATGTGCCCGACCGAACGCCGCATCGACGCCTGGGCCCGGATTGCCCGCGATCTGCCGCTGGATCTGCTGGCCTGGATGATCCGGCCTGCCGCGCTGTCGGATCTTCCGGCGCTTGGCGCGGCGATCCTGAAGGGAGAGGTGCAGGGCCGGGTCGTGGTTGATGTGAACGCCTGAACCGGGTGCCAAAGGGATGCGGCTCTATCTTTATGAGCACTGCCCATACTGCATCCGTGTCGTCATGGGCGCGCGGATGAAGGGGTGGCCGCTGGACCTGGTTCATGTGCCCTATGACGATGCAGAGACGCCCAGGCGGCTGATCGGGCGCAAGATGCTGCCCATCCTGCAGGATGGGGCAGAGGTCATGTCGGAAAGCCTTGATATACTTCGGAAACTGGATGAAATGGGTGGGGAACGGCTGTTCCGGCAGCCGCCCCGGCCGCAGGTCGTGGACTGGATCACGGCGTGGAAATCCACGATCTATGGACTTGTCCTGCCCCGCGCCGCCGATCCGCGTTATCCTGAGTTCCAGACCCCTGCCGCCCGGGCGGCTTTCGTCGCCGCCAAGGAGGCGCGCCACGGGCCCATGGCGGCGCTGCGCCTGCAAACCGGCCGGCTGGTGGATGATCTGCAACAAGGCTTTGAAACTCTGGCGCCGATCCTGCCTGACGGGGATGGTCCGTTTCTGGACGACATCCTTCTGTTTCCGATGTTGCGGACCCTTGCGGTTGTCAGCGAACCCTGCATCGCGCCGAAGATCCAGGTCTATTGCGAACGGGTCATGCAGCGCACCGGGCTTGACTGGCCGAAGGCCGTCTGATCGCCCTTGTCGCTGACCGTCATCCCCGGATGCCGCCCCTTTCAGGTAAGACCCCCGTCTCATCGCGCGGATTGCCGTGTTTGGGGGGGGTATCTCAGGGGGCTGGCAGGGCCAGTCTGGCCCAGGCATCGGTGAAGCCCGCTGGCGACAAGGCAACCTCAAGCGTTTTACCATCCGGTGCGGTCATTGAGGCCGTCAGCTTCTGCGAGGCGCCGATCGCGGCCACCGTCGCCGCATCCAGGGCCGGGCGCAGGATGCAGCCCGCCGGCAGGCAGGTATCAAACGCGGCCCCAACCGACAGATCGCCATCGCCCTTGAGCGCCAGCCCGGCCGAAAGTTTCAGCCCCAGCGGTGCGACGATGGTGGCCGCCGCGCTGCCATCGGGTTGCCGTGTCAGGCCAATGGCCAGCACGCGCTTGCCTGATTTGCTTTCGTTCAACTCCTGCGTCATCTCGCACAGGCGCGGGGCATCGGCCGTGGCGGCGGGCACACAGCGCACCATCCAGTCACCGAAAGTTTCGGTTGTCATGTCGGCGGCCACGCCTTCCGCCTGCGCCGCACCCACGGCAGCAAGGATTGCTGCCGCAACGGCCGCGGCAAGGGATTTCTTCTTGAACATCTGCCTGACCTTTCAGGTTGCGCCCCGGCCCTGCGATGGGACCGGGGTCAGGCTATTGCATCAGAACTGGACGCGGAAGCCGACGGTTGCTGCAAGACCTTCGGCGTCGCCGCCGTCAATGGCGCGGCGATAGGACATCTCCGTATAGACGGTCTTGTTCCCATCCCAGAGATAGGAGCCGCCGACGCCGATTTCGGCCCAGGTCGCCGCGTTGGTCTGGGTCAGCGCCACCCCGTCCACCGTGACCGTGGTGTCGCCCGAGAAGTTGTGCAGCAGGTTGCCGATCACATAGACCTTTTCACGGTGGTTCACCTCGGACGAGGTGGCACGGTCGCCGAACAGCCATCCTTCCGAATACTCGTATTCCCAGGCCACGCCGATGCGGCCGATCAACTGGTCATTGTGCCCCAGATCGATCAGCGTGCCCTGATCGTCGGTGAAGCTGCCGCCCGAGATATGCGACCAGGTCAGTTGTGCCTGCGGCACCAGCGCCGAATTCGCGCTGATCGCCTTGCGCCAGCCGATTTCGGCCCCCACCGCGGTTGCGGTCAGGCTCTTGCCGTCAAGCAGCGTCGCGCCGTCGAAGGTGACATCGGTCTTGAGGCGGTTCACCTGGCCCTGAAGGTCAACGTAAAGCCCGTTGTCGCCATACCAGGTGCCGGTCACGCCCAGACCCAGGCCATCGGCCTTGATGGTGCCGGTGCCCTTGGCGGTGGTGACATCGGTCGAGGAATGTCCTGCCTGCAGCGTGATGCCAAGCACCCACTGGCCGGCATCGCCATGTTCCAGCGGGTGGTCATACCCCAGTTGCAGGCCCCAGTCGTGGCGATCGGCAGCGATGCCGCTGGTCGAGCTTTCCGGCCGGATTTCCGACTTGTCGCCCCAGACCCGCATCCAGGCCCCGCGCGCAGGGTCGACCACGCCCACGCGGGAGCTGTCGCGCCCAAGCCACTGCCGCTGCCCCACCCGCTGTTCCAGCGTCGGAAGGCGGGCCAGCAGGGCCGCAGGAAGCGCTTCATGGATGCTGCCGGGCGCGGGCGGTTCAACAACCGCAGCTTTGGCGACCAGATACCAGCCCTCGCTGCCCTGAGCGAGCGTATAGGTGAAGTCACCTGCCGACACAGACCCGCCCTGCAAGACGAAGCTGCCGGTGAAATCTTTCGTCTGGACAACCAGGATGCCCGTTGTCGTGGCTGCCCCGGTGCCGCCGATATTGTTGACAACCAGCGTGGTCGTGCCCGAGGTTGCCCCGCCAACCACCAGAATGTCGGTGGCCGACGCATCATTGCCCAGAACGGTGTCAAGCGTAACGGTGCCGCCGTTGCCCGCGTAACCCGCAGTGACGGTCAGCGTATCGCCCGCGCTTCCGTTGCCAAGGACAACGGTTCCGGCATTTGCAAGATCGCCCGTCAGGGTGAAGGCAGATTCCGCAAAACCAAGCGTGGTGCCACCCTGCACGAACATGCCCAGAGGGCCACCCGTGGCGGGGCCACTGCCAACCTCGGCGCCCGGGCCGGCAAGGGTAAGCGTGGTGGCATCGGCCAGCACCAGCCGTTCCCAATCGGGCAAGGACGACCCGTTGGCGGTGACGGTCAGGCCAGACAGGGTGAGCGTGTCGATATAGCCGTCGTCCGCCAGAACGTCATCACCGCCGCTCAGGGTCTGGCTGCCGTCCCAGGTCGCGGCCGTGACGGTCAGCAGATCCGAACCATTGCCGCCGTCGAATTCCGTCAGCAGGCCCGAGGACCAGGTGGCGGTATCGTCGCCATCGCCGCCCATCAGGCCACCGATGGTTGCGCCATTCAGGACCAGCGTGTCATTGCCGGCATCGCCGCTGACCGGGCCGCCGACGGTGCCGCTTGTCAGGGTGATGAGATCGTCGCCCTCATTGCCCTCGATGAACTTGCCGATGTCCGCGCCTGCAAGCCCCGAGCCGCCGAGGGTGATGGTATCGTTGCCGGTGCCCCCCCGAACGCCCACGGCCGAGCCCTTGCGCAGCGCGATCAGGTCATCGCCATAGTCGCCACGGATTTCCCCCCGTGAGGTGCTGTAGCCTGCATAGGCATAGACGATATTGGCACCGTCGAGGACGATGGTATCGTTCCCGCCGGTGACGAACGGCGCATAGCTGGGATCGGCGGACCAGACATCGCCGACCACGTCACCGTTGATGGTGCCGCCGTTCAGCAGGATGGTGTCATTCCCCAGGGCGATGGTCAGCGAGGGGCCGGGATAGATGTTCGAGATGTCGCGCAGATAGTTCAGATCGCCGGTGATGCCGTTGAAGATCGAGACCTGCGACGGCGTGAACTGGGCGCCTTCGTTGAAGATGATGGTGTCATTGCCCAAAGGGCCGATACCGGGCGTCCAGACAAAGGCGTCACCGTTGATGTATTGGGTGATCATGGCCCCGGCGTTCACCGTGATGTGGTCATTGCCATAGCCAATTTCCGGCAGCGGTTTGGGATACCGATAGTCGCCCACGATGCTCCCGTTGAAGCCGGCATTGACGGTGACGGTATCGTTGCCGGCAAAGGGCAGAAGCTGGCCCGGCTGATCACAGGTGATTGTGTCATCGCCGTCTGTGATCGGTCCGCAGGCGGCATGGGCGGGGCCGTTCGCCAGCACAAGGCCGGCAAGCAGGGCCAAGGAGGAGATGCCCGAACGCAGGGCCCGACGGCAAGGGCGGGAAATACGCGAACTCGGAAAGCCACATTGCACTGGCATACTGCCACTCCATCACACACACGCCACGAATCTTTCCACAACACTGTGGAAGTCAAGATTGGATGTATGCAATCAATTTGCGGCAGGATTTTGGCAGTGCCTGAGCGGTATTCCGAAAAGTGATGCGCCCGAGTGCCGCCCGCAATCTGACAAGATCGTGCACGGTTCCGCCCTTGGCAGCAGTCTTTCTTGCGTGGCTTTCCGCGGCGACCGGCGCTTCAGCCCTGCAACCGGTATTGCGAAAGGCTGCGGTCGAAATCGACGATGCGGCGACCCTTGGCGAAGGCCTGTTGCAGGGCGGCGCGCAGTTCAAGGCGCAGGGTCTGGGCGTGATCGGGGGCGTCGCGCGTCAGGGTTTCCAGGTCTGCGGGCAGGGTCAGGGGCAGCGGAACACCCTGCCTGGGCTGGCGCCGGTTACCTTCGGCAAGCGAGGTGACCAGAGGATCGGCCAGATCCCAGTCCACCAGCAGCCGGTCCGAGGCCAGCCCGCCGTTGATGCCCGCCATTTCTCCGTAATAATCCGGCAGGTAGGTGTTGGCCGTTGCGCCCAGCCGGTGAATGTTCAGCGCGGCATTCAGCGGGCGCAGCGGATCAAACGTCCAGCGGATGCGGGTGATGCCGTGGCGCAGCGCCCAGTCGCGCTGATACAGCTTCAGCCGCAGGCCCAGATGCAGGCCACGCGCCTGTGGCAGCACGGCCAGCCGGTGCGAGTGCTGAACCTGCGGGTTTCGGGTGGGAAAGCCGAAGACATAGCCCACCAGCCGACCGTCCACGAAGGCGCCGCCGACCAGGCCGCCTTCAGCCTGGATGACCATCATCAGATCGGCGGGGTCCGGCATGTCGCCCGCACCCCAGACCGTGCGTTGCAGGTCTTCGGCGGCGCGGAACTCTGCCATGCCGGACAGGTCACGGAAGATCACATCGGTCATGCGGCATAGTCCCTGGCCGAAAGCGTGGCGGTGGCAAGGTAGTCGTGATCCAGCGTCACACCAATGCCGGGACCGGGCGGCACGGGCATCCGGCCTTGCACACATTCCAGCGGCTCGCGGATGATGTCGCGGGTGAAGTAGCGGCTGGCCGAAGAGGTATCGCCGGGCTTGGTAAAGCCGGGAAGGGTGGACATGTGGATGTTGTGCGCCCGGCCGATGCCGGATTCCAGCATCCCGCCGCACCAGACCGGCACCTGGAAGGACTGGGACAGGTCATGGATCTGGCGGGCGGCACTGTGGCCGCCGACACGGCCCACCTTGATGTTGATCACCCGGGCCGCATCGGTCTGCAACGCCTTGCGGGCATGGTCGACCGTGCGGATACATTCATCCAGGCACAGCGGCGTGCGAAGGCGCTGTTGCAGGGTGGCGTGGTCGTGGATGTCATCCCAGGCCAGCGGCTGTTCGATATAGTCCAGCGCGAAATCATCCATCCGGCGGATCAGGTCACTGTCGGCCAGCGTGTAGCAGCAGTTGGCATCCACCGTCAGATGCGCGCCCGGGAACTGCTGCCGCACCGCCTGCAACAAGGCGATGTCATGGCCGGGCTTCACCTTCAGCTTGATCCGCTTGTAGCCCTGTTCCAGATGCTGCGCGACGCGATCCAGCGTTCCGGCAACCGGGCCGATGCCCAGCGAGACGCCCACGTCGATGGCCGTGCCCTGCCCGCCCAGCACGGTTTGCAGCGGCAGGTTCAGCGACTTGGCCCAAAGATCCCAGAAGGCCATTTCCACGGTGGCGCGCGCCATGAAATTCGCCCGCCACGGGGCGAACAGCCGGGCCAGATGGTCGGGGTGGGCGAAGGACCGGCCCAGCACCTGCGGCAGCAACACCTTGTCCAGCAGGTCCATCGCCCCGGCCACGCTTTCTTCCAGATAGTCGGGCAGCGGGTCCATCACCCCTTCGGCATAGCCTTCCAGCCCCCCGGACCGCAGGGTCAGCAGCGGGAAGACCTTTTCGGTCATGGTGCCGGTGGCAATGGTGAAGGGGGTAATCAGCGGCAGGCGAACCAGCCGCAGGCTGGCTCCGTCGATGCGCAGGTCGGCGCGGGTTGGCGCAATATCGGGCATCGGTGTCCTCTGGTCTGGGTGGGATGCAGGAAAGCTGGAATTCAGATTACTTGCATTATTGACCTAATGAAAGTTTGCTGACAACCTCTCCCTGCAACCGGAGAGGTAATGTGAGCGAATTCCCCGAACAGCCCGAGACCAGGATGCCGTCGCACGCCGGCGATCTGCATCAGCGGCTGTCGCTTGCTGCCGAAACCGGAACCCCTTCCGAACGGGCGCTTGCCCGTTATCTTGAGGCGAACCTGTCCTCGTTGCCGTTCGAAACCGCGGCAACCGTGGCGCAGAAGGTGGGCGTGTCCGAAGCATCGGTCGGCCGGTTCTGCCGGTCGATCGGCTATCGGCACCTCAAGGATCTGAAATCCAGCCTGCAAGTGGACCTGGGCGAGAAGGCCTGGCTGATTGGCGACCGGCTGCGCGATTTCCATGACCGCAGCCGCAAGGACAACGCGGAACTGGGCCGCGCCCTGGAGCGCGAGATCGCGGCCCTTGTCAGCGTCTATGAACTGGCCGCGACGCCGGCCTTCGGCACCGCGGTGGCGCGGCTGGCACATGCTCCGGCGGTCTGGGTCGCGGGTTTCCAGACCGAACGCGGACATGCGGCGGAACTTGCACACAATCTGCAATACCTGCGGGGCGGGGTTGGCCTTGCAGATGCCTCGGGCGGGCATTTCGCCGAAGTCCTGCTGTCAGAACCCGAGGATACCACCCTCGTGCTGATCGACGGCCGCCGCTATTCGCGCCTGACGCGTGATCTGGCCCTGGCCGCGCGGGACGAGGGGATTCCGGTGACGCTGATCACCGACCCCTACTGCGATTGGGCCCCCGGCCTAGTGACAGAGCTTTTCGCCGTTCCGACAGACCTTAACCATTTCTGGGACACGACCAGCGCGATGTCCTCGCTCATCGGCCTTCTCGTCAATGGCGTATTCCGCGAGCTTGGGGCCGAGGTCGAGCAACGCATGGCCCGTGTCTCGGCGCTTTATGACGATTTCATCGGACATACCGTCCCGGGACGCAACCCGGGCAAACCCCTGGACCGAAATTCCAGCAGAGAGGATCACAAATGACTGTATCTTTCCGTAAGTCCGTTCTTGCCGCCAGCGTCAGTCTGGCAGCACTGCTCTCGGCGCAGGCCCTGGCCGCGCAAGAGGCCGTCTTCGCGATGTCCACCAACGAGGTCGGCGCCCCCACCTACAACCCGATCAAGGCCACCATGCTGAACACGGCCACCGGGCTGCTGTTCGACCGGCTGGTCAGCCAGGCCGCGGACCTGTCCTATCACCCGTGGCTGGCCGAAAGCTGGGAAGAGGCGCCCGATGGCATGTCCTGGACCTTCAAGCTGAAGCAGGGCGTGACCTTCCACAACGGCGAACCCTTCAACGCCGAAACGGTGAAGGCCTGGCTTGAGCTGTTCAAGACCACCGAGGGCGAGAACGCCTATATGGCCGAGGCCATCGCCTCGGTCGAGGTTCTGGACGACCACACGGTCAAGTTCGTCATGTCGCGGCCGGAACCGAACCTGCTGTACAACCTGTCCTCCACGTTCATGGGCGTTGTTGAACCCAAGTCGTTTGCCGCGCTTGGCGACAACTATGGCGTGACCGAGGTCTACGGCACCGGCCCCTACAAGCTGGAAAGCTTTTCCATCGGCCAGGAAACCGTTCTCGTGCGCAACGAGGATTACACCTGGGGGCCGGAAATGGCCAAGAACCACGGACCAGCCAAGGTTGAGCGTCTGACCTTCCGCGAAATCCCCGAAGATTCCACGGCGTTCCTGGAACTCAAGACCGGCGGGGTGGATTTCCTGCTGTCCGTGCCAGCCGACCTGATGGGCGAGGTGCAGAAAGAGGCCAACCTGGCCGTTCTGACCATGGCCGGTCAGGATGTCTGGTACATGCCGATCAACGTGACCAAGGCCCCCTTCGACGACATCCGCGTCCGCGAGGCCGCCGCCAAGGCCATCAACCAGGAGGAAATTCTGGCGGCCGTGTTCGGGGGCGTCGGCGCCGTGGCCGATACCTTCCTGATCTCGGCCCTGCCGGAAAGCCACGTCTCGGACGGGGCGAAGATCAAGTACGACCCTGCCCGCGCCAATGCCCTGCTGGACGAGGCAGGCTGGGTCATGGGCGCCAACGGCGTGCGCGAAAAGGATGGCCAGCCGCTGAAGGTCTCGCTCTGGACCCAGAGCGACAGCATCTTCCGCCGCCTGACCGAGGTTGTTCAGGCCCAGCTCAAGGCCGTGGGGATCGAGGCCGAGATCACGACCTTCGACAGCTCGACCATCCGCGACCAGTACAAGACCGGCGAACAGCAGCTCGCCGTGCGGTCCTACAACTGGGACAACGCCGATATCGTCGACTGGTTCTTCGGGGCTGACCGGCTGGGCTATCCGAACGTGTCGATGTTCAACGACCCCAAGGCCGAAGAGCTGCGCGCGGCGGCCATGACCGGATCGAAGAACATGGAAGAGCGGATCGCCAATTTCACCGCCTACCATGAATATGTGCTGACCCAGTTCCCGATGGCCCCGATCTACCAGCCGGTGCAGGCCATGGCCTACAACAAGGACCGCATCGCGCTGCCCGAAAAGATTGACGCCCCGTCCTTCGGAGCGGCCGCCTTCCTTGACCTTGAGGTCAAGGAATAACGGACGGAAACGGGAAGACCGGCATGTTATCCTGGCTTGTCAAACGGCTCTTGATGCTCGTGCCGGTCTTTCTGGCCGTCTCGGTGGTCATCTTTTCGATCCTGCATTTCATCCCCGGCGATCCGATCGACAATCTTCTGAAGATCGGGTCGTCGCCCGAAGCCCGCGCCGAGGTTGAGGCCCGCTATGGCCTGGATAAGCCCCTGCCGGTGCAATACGGCATCTGGCTGGGCAATGTGCTGACGGGCGACCTGGGCACCGCCATCGTGGCCCGCCGCCCGGTGGCCGACCTGATCGCCCAGGCGTTGCCCCATTCGCTGCGCCTGGGTGGGTTGGCGCTGCTGTTTTCCACCGTTGTCGGCGTGACGCTGGGGGTGGTCGCCGCCCTGCTGCGCGACCGCTGGCCAGACCGCGCCATCATGGGCGGGGTGCTGCTGGGATCGACCATGCCCAGCTTCTGGCTGGGGCTGATCCTGATCCTGATCTTCTCGGTCAGTCTGGGCTGGTTTCCCGTTTCGGGCGCGCGCGGCTGGGAATCGCTTGTCCTGCCGGTGCTGACGATCGGGCTTGGCGGCACGGCGCTGGTGGCCCGCATCACCCGCGTGTCGATGATCGAGGCCTCGGGGCGCGATTTCGTGATGCTGTTGCACGCCAAGGGCCTGTCGCCGCTGCGCATCCAGTTGCGCCATGTGCTGCGCCATGCGCTGATTCCGGTGGTCACGATCCTGGCCTTGCGCATTGGCTGGATTCTGGGTGGCGCCGTCACGGTCGAGGTGGTCTTTGCCCGCCCCGGCCTGGGCACGCTTCTGATCAAATCCCTCAGCCAGCACGATTATCCGGTGGTGCAGGCCTGCCTTCTGATGCTGGCCATGGCGGTCATTCTGGGAACGCTTCTGGGCGACATCCTGCAGGCGCTGATGGACCCGCGTGTTCGGGCGGCATTGTCATGATCGCGCCCCTGCGTGCATTGCGCCGCCCGCAAGGCGCCGTTGCCGGCCTGTGGCTGATCCTGGTGATCTGTGCCGCCCTGTTCGCGCCGCTGCTGACACCCTATGCCTATGACATTCAGAACCTGCCGAACGCCTATCAGCCGGCGTCGGCGCAGCACTGGCTTGGCACCGATGAATTCGGGCGTGACCTGCTGACCCGGCTGATCTATGGCGCGCGCACCTCGCTTTCGGTCAGCGCCACGGCCATCTCGATCTCGGTTTTCTGCGGCATGGTGCTGGGGGCATCGGCCGCGTGGTTCGGCGGCTGGCTTGACCGGATCGTGACCATGACGGTCGATCTGACCTGGTCCTTCCCGGAAATCCTGATCGCGCTGATCCTTGTCGCCATCATCGGCCCCGGCACGACCGGGGTGATGATTGCCATTTCCGTAGCCTATCTGGCGCAGTTCACCCGCCTGACCCGCGCCCAGATCATGACGCTGAAGGGCGAGACCTTCATCGAGGCCGCACGCAGCCTTGGCGCGGGAAATGCCCATCTGCTGTTCCGGCATCTTCTGCCGAACGCACTGGCGCCGGTGCTGGTTTCGGCCATGCTGGCAACCGGCGATGCCATCATCCTGGAAGCGACCCTGGGCTTCTTCGGCCTTGGCGCGCAGCCCCCGGTGCCAAGCTGGGGCGGCATGATGTCGGCAGGGTCGGCTCTGGTGTTCAAGGCGCCCTGGGTCATCATCTTTCCCGGTCTTGCGGTGGCAATCACCGTGGTGGCGATCAACCTTTACGGCGATGCGCTGATTGCCGAACTCGACATCCGGTCGCGGCTGCGGAGGGAAGCATGACGGCGCTGCTGAAGCTGGACGACATCAGCGTCTCGATCGGCAACCTGGGCCTGCTTGACCGCATCAGCCTGTCAGTCGGGCGCGGGCAGGTGGTTGGTCTGGTCGGCGAAAGCGGATCGGGCAAATCCCTGACCGCCATGGCGGCGATTGGCCTTTTGCCGCTGATCGGTGGCCGCGTGACAAAGGGCACGGTGCGGTTCGACGGTCAGGACATGGCCGCGATGACAGAAACCCAGCGGCGCAAGCTGCGCGGCGCGCGGATCGGCTTCGTTACCCAGAACCCGATGACGGCGCTGGACCCGGTGCAGCGCATCGGCGAACAGGTGGACGTGGTGTCGCGCCTGCATCTGGGCCTGTCGCGGGCCGACGCCCGGGCGCGCACGCTTGAGCTGCTGACCCGGCTGCGCATCCCCGAAGCGGGGGCGGTTGTCGACGCCTGGCCGCATCAGCTTTCGGGCGGCATGAAACAGCGCATTGTCATTGCCATGGCGCTGGCGGGCGATCCTGACCTGATCATCGCCGATGAACCCACCACAGCGCTGGACGTGACGGTGCAGGCGCAGATCATCCAGATCCTTGGCAGTCTGGTGCGGGAACGGGGCGTGGCGCTTTTGCTGATCACCCACGACATGGGTGTCGTGGCGCAGGTCTGCGACCGCGTGGCGGTGCTTTACGCCGGGCGTCTGGCCGAGGAAGGCCCGGTCGGCCCGATCTTCGCCGCACCGGCGCATCCCTATACCGCCGCGCTGATCGGCTGCATCCCGCAGGACGGCATGGCAAAGGGCAGTCTGACCGGCATCCCCGGTGCGGTGCCGTCGGCCGCCGCCTTTCCGGCCGGGTGCCGGTTCCACCCGCGCTGCCCGCGCGCCTCTGACCTCTGCCGCAACACTCCGCCCATGATCGTGCACCGCACCGCGGGACAGGTTGCCTGCCACCACCCCGGAGAAGCCGAATGACCGCGCCCATGGTCAAGATCGACGCGCTGAGCAAGCGCTTCCAGTCGGGCGGCGGCCTGTTTGCCAAACCCCGCACGATGATGGCCGTGCGCGAGGTGACGCTGTCCATCGGCAAGGGCGAAGTTCTTGGCGTGGTCGGCGAAAGCGGCTGCGGCAAGTCCACCCTTGCGCGGCTGGTGCTGCGGCTGATCGAACCCACCTCGGGCCGCGTCACCATTGACGGGACCGACATCACGGCCCTTTCTGCCGGTGCGCTGCGCCGGATCCGGCGGCGCATGGCGATGGTGTTCCAGGACCCTTACTCCAGCCTGGACCCGCGCTACAGCCTGGCCGATGTTCTGGCCGAACCCCTTCGCCTGCAGGGCGAGGTGATCGCACCGGCCCGGGTCGACGAAATGCTGGCCTCGGTCGGCTTGCCGGCCGCGCTGGCCGCCAGCCATCCGCACCAGTTGTCGGGCGGTCAGCGTCAGCGCGTGGGTATCGCCCGCGCCCTTGCGTTGAAGCCCGATTTCGTGGTGCTGGATGAACCCACGGCCAGCCTGGATGTGTCGATCCAGGCGCAGATCATTGCCTTGTTGGCCGACCTGCGCGACAGGCTGGGTCTGACCTACCTGTTCATCAGCCATGACCTTGGCCTTGTGCGCTATTTCTGTGATCGCATCGTGGTGATGTATCTGGGATCGGTGGTCGAGGTTCTGCCCGACACCCGCACTGCGCCGCGCCACCCCTATACCCGGGCGTTGATGGAGTCGAACTTCGCCCCCGATCCGGCGCGTCGCCGCGTGATCGAAATGCTGACGGGCGAGGTTCCCAGCCCCTTCGCCCTGCCGCCCGGCTGCGCCTTTGCCACCCGCTGCCCCCGCGCTTCGGACCGATGCCGCCGGGATACCCCCGCCCTTGCGGGCGATGCCGCCCATCCGGTGGCCTGCTTCCATCCGCTTTGAAAGGACCAACCCCATGCCCTTCCACGTTCTGACCGGTGCGTTCGTCCATGAAAGCAACACCTTCAAGAAGGGTGAAACGACACTGCAGGATTTCCGCGATGACGTGCTTGACCTTGGTCAGACCGCCATCGACCGTCTTGGAAATGTGAATGACGAGCTGGCCGGGTTTCTGGACGCCGGCCGCGCGGCGGGCTGGAAGGTGACGCATACGGTTTCGGCCCATGCCACCCCCGGCGCGCGCGTTTCACGCGAAGCCTTCGATCACATCGCCGGCCTCATCTGCGATGCCGCCGCCGAACACCGCGCCACGCTGGACGGCATCCTTCTGTCGCTGCACGGCTCAATGGTGCCCGCCTTCTGTGAGGATGGCGAGGGCGAGCTGCTGCGCCGCCTGCGCGCCATCGTGGGGCCGGACCTGCCGATCGCGGCGACGCTGGACCTGCACGCGATGGTGACGCCGGCGATGGTGGAACAGGCGCAGATCCTTGTCAGCTACAAGACCTATCCGCATATCGACATGCGCAAGATCGGGCGGCAGGCCGGCCAATTGCTGGACGCCACGCTGCGCGGTGCCGTCACGCCGCGCACCCTGCGCGTACGGATTCCTATGCTGGACGAGGCCAATGCCGGCCGCACCGATGTGCCCGATACCGCCGCCCTTTACACCGATGCCGCCGCACATGAGACTGAGCCGGGTATTCTGGCGGTCTCGGTCAACGCCGGGTTTTCCGAGGCCGACATTCCCGACATGGGCCCGACCGTGCTGGTGACCTTCGACCGGGGCCATGAAGACCGGGCGCAAGAGATTGCCAATGGTCTGGCCCGCCGCATCTGGAACGGGCGCGGCAAGGTGGGCAACACCTTCCTGACCCCCGGTCAGGCCGCGCAGGAAGCGCGCGATTTCACCCCCGGCAACGGCCCGCTGGTGATTGCCGACTATGCCGACAACCCCGGGGCAGGGGCCTATGGCGATGCCACCGCGCTGTTGCAGGCCCTGCTGGCCGCCGGGGCGGCCCCCGGTGCCTTTGCCCCCATGATTGACCCCGAGGCGGCGGCCATCCTGCACCGCCACAAGGTTGGCGATACGGTCACCCTGGACCTTGGCGGCAAATGCGACCCGTCCTTCGGCGGCGGCCCGCTGCACCTGACCGGAGAGGTCGTGCACCTGTCCGACGGCACCTATACCGGCGACGGCCCCATCCTTGGCGGGATCACCCACAGTTTCGGCCCGACCGCCGTCTTCCGGGTGCAGGGCATTGACGTGCTGGTGGTCAGCCTGCCCGGCCAGATGCTGGACCTGCAACAGGTCCGCGCCTTCGGGATCGAACCCGATGCGCTACGGTTCCTTGTGGTGAAGTCGATGCAGCACTTCCGCGCCGCCTACGAACCCATCGCAGGCCGTGTCATCGTCTGCGATTCCGGCGCGCTGGCCACCCCGCAGGCCCACCTGCGCCCCTACACCCGCGTGCAACGGCCGGTCTGGCCGCTGGATGCGGATACCACCTTTCAGACCGCCTGAAGATGCGGCTGTGCCGGCCATGGCACAACGCACGCCTTCGCCATGAAAGCGGTCTTCTGCCCTTGCGCGCAGCGTTCCGGCCCCTTCCTGGGCCGGAACCGGCATGGCTTGCAAGATTTCCTGAGCAGCCAGCCGTTCGGCCCTGCATCAAACACAGGCGGCGACGATCCCCGAACTCTCCGGATAGCCGCCGCAAGTCAGGTCGCCTTCGGTAACGCTGCCCCAGCCTTGGCAGCGCGTGACAGACGATCAGAATCGAAAGCCCGCCCGCAGCGCCTGCCGCATGTCGGTGCTACAGGATCTGCGCGAGATCGTTTTCAGTCATAATATGATCACGGCTCGCATCCGCGACCAATGCCGGCCGGAACAGCGGCTGTGGTGAAGAAGACTCTGGCCGCCAAGCAGCCGGGGCGCCTCCCCGATAAGGTATAACGTCCCGTTGCACGGTCTGCCCAACGGACGCAGCAGCAGGGATGCCTTCTTCCGGGCCTCGGTGCTGTTGGCCACTTGAGGGGAGGGTTTCCGAGGGGCTTTTACAACTGTTTCACCCGAAGGCCCGCAGCGCTTGAATCCTAGTTAAACCATCGGCCCAAGCGCTGTGCGGCGCCCCGAGGGGGTGTTTCTGAGTAAGGGCTATGTTGCGGGAAATTGGTCGGAGCGAGAGGATTCGAACCTCCGACCCCCTGCTCCCGAAGCAGGTGCGCTACCAGGCTGCGCTACGCTCCGACCGTGGCGGGGGATTAGCCGCCGCGCGGGGGTTTGGCAAGGGGGTGCGGGCGATTCCTTGTGACAGAGTTGCTGCGGCGAAAAGGCGGGGCCTGCGGGCAGGGTTGCGCAGGCCTGTCAGAGCCCTGGCACCAGCGGCACCCGGCCGGCCTCGGTCAGCAGGAACACCTCGCGCCCCTCGATCGCGATGGCGGTCAGGGGGCCGCCGTAGCCGGCCGAGCTGTCGATGTTGACGCGGTTGCCGTAATGCGTGGGCGCGTCCAGCGCGGTGTGGCCATGCACGATCAGCGGGCCGTGGTCGCGCGTATCCTCAAGAAAGGGCTGCCGTATCCAGAGCAGGTCATCCTCGGCCTGCGCGTCCAGCGCCACGCCGGGGCGGATGCCGGCATGGACGAACAGCACGTCACCGATCCGGTGCGTCAGCGGCAGCGCCTGAAGGAAGGCGCGGTGCGATGCGGGCACCGCCACAAGGCCATCGGCATGAACCGGGGCAACGGGCCGGTCGGCGGCGGCGCGGACGCCGTAAGAGGCCAGCGTTTCCGCCCCGCCCAGGCGGGGATGCAGCCAGGACAGGTCTGACCGAAGGCGGTGATCCTGCGCCTGCGGATCGTCCAGGAACATGGTGAACAGGCGGTCGTGGTTGCCCTTCAGCACCACCCAGTCCTGCCCCGCGGCCTGCCCTTCCAGCAGCAGGTCGATCACGCCGCGGCTGTCGGGGCCGCGATCCACCAGATCGCCGACATGCACCACCGGGGCGGGGCCGTGGCGGGCGATGTCGGCGGCAATCCGGTCATGCGCGGCCTTGAGAAGGGCCAATTGGCCGTGAATATCGCCGATGGCATAGGCACGCATGGCATCCGTTCCCCAAAAGAAAACCCGGGGAGGCGCAACCGCGCGGTCCCCGGGCCCCGGATATTGGAAGACGGGAAAGGGGGAAAGGCCCTTTCCCGTGTCTGTCATGCGCCTTCAAAGGCCAGCGGCTTGACCTGCTGGAACATGCCGGTCGATTCCAGCGTTTCCACGACCTTGGGGTCGATCGCCTGATCCAGATACAGAAGCGCAATGGCATCCTGCCCCACGCCCGACCGGCCCAGGGTGAAGTTGGCGATGTTCACGCCGTTCTTGCCCATGGTCATGCCGAGAAGGCCGATGATCCCCGGCACGTCGTCGTTGGTGGTGTACAGCATGTGGGCGCCCACTTCGGCGTCGATGTTGATGCCCTTGATCTGGATGAAGCGCGGCTTGCCGTCGCTGAAGCAGGTGCCGGCCACGCTGCGCTCGCGCTTGTCGGTGACCATGGTCACCTTGATATAGGCGTCGAAGGCGCCGGTCTTGTCCTGCCGGGTGGTCGAGATCTGGATGCCCTTGTCCTTGGCCACGATGGGGGCGGAGACAAGGTTCACATCCGGGTTGTGGGCCTTGAGCACGCCGGCAATGACCGATTGGTTCAGCGCGGCGACGTTCATCTCGGCGACGCGGCCGTCATAGAGGATGTTGATGGCGCGGATCGGCTCATCCGTCATCTGGCCGATGAAGGCGCCCAGATGGCCGGCCAGCTTGATCCACGGCCCCATGATCGCGGCCTGTTCGGCGGTGACATTGGGCATGTTCAGCGCGTTCTGCACTGCGCCTGTCAGCAGGTAATCCGACATCTGCTCGGCCACCTGCAGCGCCACGTTTTCCTGCGCTTCCGTGGTCGAGGCGCCAAGGTGCGGCGTGACCACCACATTCGGATGCCCGAACAGCACGTTCTCGGTCGCCGGTTCCACCTCGAACACGTCCAGCGCCGCGCCGGCCACATGGCCGGCATCCAGCGCGTCCTTCAGCGCGGCTTCGTCGATCAGCCCGCCACGGGCGCAGTTGATGATGCGCACGCCCTTTTTCGTCTTGGCCAGGTTTTCGCGCGACAGGATGTTGCGGGTCTTGTCGGTCAGCGGCACATGCAGGGTGATGAAATCGGCGCGCGCCAGCAGGTCGTCCAGTTCCACCTTGGTGACGCCCAGCGACTTGGCCCGCTCTTCCGACAGGAAGGGGTCATAGGCGATGACCTTCATCTTCAGCCCGACCGCCCGGTCGCAGACGATGCCGCCAATATTGCCGGCCCCGATCACGCCCAGGGTCTTGTTGAACAGCTCAACCCCCATGAACTTGGACTTTTCCCATTTGCCGGCATGGGTGCTGGCATTGGCTTCGGGCAGTTGCCGCGCCACGGCGAACATCATCGCGATTGCATGTTCGGCCGTCGTGACCGAGTTGCCGAAGGGCGTGTTCATCACGATCACGCCCTTTTTCGACGCGGCCGGAATGTCCACGTTGTCAACGCCGATCCCGGCGCGGCCCACCACCTTGAGGCGGTCGGCGCTGGCCAGCAACTTTTCGGTCACCTTGGTGGCCGAGCGGATGGCAAGGCCGTCATACTGGCCAATGATTTCGGCCAGCTTTTCCTTGTCCTTGCCCAGCTTGGGCATGTAATCGACCTCGACCCCACGGTCGCGGAAGATCTGGACGGCGGTTTCACTCAGTTCGTCGGAAACAAGAACGCGAGGACGGGCCATGGCGGGCTCCTATCAGAATGGGGATGGGGAAAGGGGGCGGGGCAATCCCCGCCGCACCCGATCAGGCAGCCGCGGCAAGCGCGGCGATTTCGGCGTCGAACGCCCATTTGATCCAGGGCAGCAGCGCAGCCACGTCGGCAGCTTCCACCGTGGACCCGCACCAGATGCGCAGGCCGGGAGGCGCGTCGCGATAGGCGCCAAGGTCAAAGCCCGCGCCGGCCTTTTCAATCCGCTTGGCCACGGCCTTGGCGAAAGCCTCGCCATCGGTGATGCGGGGGTCGGTGAACTTGACGCAGACGCTGGTGGTCGAGGCGATCTCGGGCGTTTCGGCCAGATTGGCGATCCAGGGGTTCGCAGCGCAGAAGTCCCACACCAGTTGCGCATTGGCCTGCGCCCGGGCGATCAGGCCCTTCAGCCCGCCAACCGACTTGGCCCATTTCAGCGCGACAAGGTAATCTTCGTTCGCCAGCATCGACGGCGTGTTGATCGTCTCGCCTGCGAAGATGCCTTCGGACACCTTGCCCTTGGCCGTCAGCCGGAAGATCTTCGGCAGCGGCCAGGCGGGGGTGTAGGTTTCCAGCCGTTCCACCGCGCGGGGCGACAGGATCAGCATCCCGTGCGCGCCTTCGCCGCCCAGAACCTTCTGCCAGGAGAAGGTGGTCACATCCAGCTTGTCCCAGGGCAGGTCCATCGCGAAGGCGGCAGAGGTGGCGTCGCAGATGGTCAGCCCGGCGCGGGTGGCGGGGATCGCGTCGCCGTTCGGCACACGGCAGCCGCTGGTGGTACCGTTCCAGGTGAAGACCACGTCCTTGTCGAAATCGACGGTCGCCAGATCGACGATCTGGCCATAGGGCGCCTTGCGGACGGTGGCGTCCAGCTTCAACTGCTTGACCACATCGGTCACCCAGCCTTCACCGAAGGATTCCCAGGCCAGCATTTCAACGGGGCGGGCGCCCAGCAGGCTCCACAGCGCCATTTCGACGGCGCCGGTGTCCGAGGCGGGAACGATGCCGATGCGGTAATCTGCCGGCACGCCCAGAATTTCACGGGTCAGGTCGATAGCCTCTTTCAGCTTGGCCTTGCCCACCGCAGCGCGGTGCGACCGCCCCAGGGGCGCGTCAGCCAGCATGTCAAGGGAATAACCGGGGATCTTGGCGCAGGGGCCAGAAGAGAAGCGCGGATTGGCCGGGCGCTTGGCCGGCGGAGTCAGGTCTGTCATGGTAGCCTTCCAGCTAAAGGCCCCTCGTTGGGGAGGGGTGTCCCGCTGCGGGGCATACGGCGCGGCGCGGGCTGGCACAAGCGGGAAAATCGCGCTAAAGCGCCGCATCGTCGCAAGAATGCGACCTTCCTGTCCACTATCGGAAACACGCCCCCATGTTCACCGCCACGCTGCTGACCAACCCCGAAACCCCGGTGCTGGACCGCGTTACCGTGGAATCGCTGCGCAATGCCTGGGGTGGCGGCGATGCGCGCTGGCTGGACCCCGGCATTGCCGCCGAATTCCCGCTTGAGACGGTTCCCGAAACCCTGTGGTCCGCCTGGCAGGACTTGCAGGCGCTGCGGGTTGATCTGGTGGTGCAGCCCACGGCGGGGCGGAAGAAGCGGCTGCTGATCGCCGACATGGACAGCACCATGATCCAGCAGGAATGTATTGACGAGCTGGCCGATGAAGCGGGCGTCGGGGCCTATGTGGCGGAGATCACCGCGCGGGCCATGAATGGCGAGCTGGATTTCGAGGCCGCGCTGCGCGAACGGGTGGGGCTTCTGAAAGGCCTGCCGGAAGAGGTGATCGCCCGTGTTCTGCGCGACCGCATCACCCTGATGCCCGGCGGCCCCGTGCTGCTGGCCACCATGCGCGCGGCCGGGGCGCATACAGCGCTGGTCTCCGGCGGGTTCACCGCCTTTACCGGCGCCATTGCCGCGAAACTGGGCTTCCACGAAAACCACGCCAATGTGCTGCTGGCCGAAGACGGCGCCCTGACCGGGCAGGTGGCCGAGCCGATCCTGGGCAAGGAAGCCAAACTTCAGGCGCTGGAGGAAATCACCGCCCGGCTGGGCCTGTCGCCGCAGGATGCGCTGGCCGTGGGCGACGGCGCCAATGATCTGCCCATGCTGTTGCGCGCCGGCACCGGCGTTGCGCTTCATGCCAAGCCGCGGGTGCAGGCGGAGTGCGATGTCCGGGTGAACCACGGCGATCTGACGGCGCTGCTTTACCTTCAAGGGATTTCCCGCGAAGACTTCGCGGCATGATCATCCGCCCCGCCACCCCCGCCGACGCCCCCGCCATGGCCGATCTGCTGAACCGGATCATCGCCATTGGCGGCACCACCGCCCACCAGCATCCGAAACCGGCCGAGAGGGTTCTGGTCGATTACATCGACGGCCCCGGCACGCTGACCTGCATGGTGGCCGAACTTGACGGGCGCGTGGTCGGCTTTCAGTCCGTCGGTCGCAACCCGCAGCTTTCAGCACAGACCGGCGACATCGGCACCTTTGTCGAGCCGGGATTGCAGGCCAAAGGCACCGGGGCGCAGCTTTTCGCGGCCACCCTGGCTGCGGCGCGGGCCGCAGGGCTGCGCGAGCTGAACGCCACCATCCGCGCCGACAATGTGCCGGGGCTGGCCTATTACGGCCGCATCGGCTTTGTCGATTATGCCCATGATCCCGACTGGGCGCTGGACGATGGCCGCGTTGTCGGCCGGGTGTCGCGCCGGTGCGTGCTGTAGGCCACCGATGTTCGAGGTTGCCACCGACATCGCGGCGCTGCTGATTCTGGCCGCCTTTCTGGCCGGCTTCGTTGATTCCATCGCCGGGGGCGGCGGGCTGATCACCGTGCCCGCGCTGCTGCTGGCGGGGGCAAACCCGGTGCAGGCGCTGGCCACCAACAAGTTGCAGGGCACCTTCGGTTCTGCCACCGCCGCCGTGACCTATGCCCGTGCGGGGCATGTTCGGCTGGGGTCGCAACTGCCGATGGCCGCGATTGCCTGCGTGGCCGGGGCGGCGGGGGCGCTGGTCGCGCATCTGATCCCGGCCGACGTGCTGCGCCTGATCATGCCGGTGGTGCTGATCGGCGTCGCGGGCTTCTTCGCCTTTCGCAGGGGCCTGTCGGATGACGACCGCGTGCAGCGGATGCGGCCTGCGGTCTTTGCCCTGACGGCGGTGCCGCTGATCGCGGCCTATGACGGGTTCTTCGGGCCGGGAACCGGCAGTTTCTTCATGATGGGTTTCGTGCTGCTGGCCGGCTACGGCGTGCTCAAGGCCACGGCGCATACCAAGCTGTTGAACTTCGCCTCGAACCTTGGGTCGCTTCTGGTCTTCATCCCTTCGGGGGCAACATGGTGGGCGGTGGGAATGGCCATGGCGGTGGCGCAGGTGGCGGGCGCGGCAATTGGCGCGCGGGCAGCGATGCGGATCGGGTCGCGGCTGATCCGGCCGCTGCTGGTGGTCACCTCGACTGCGATGGCGCTGCGGCTGATCTGGCAGGCTTTGGGGTGACGATCCCGCCATGCGGCTGCGCCCCTGCGGTTTCAATCCCTCGCAAGGCCGGTTTTGCCGGGGCTTAACCTTTTGTCCCGGCGGGTGCAGTCTGGCCGAAACGAATGGCAGCAGCGGAGAAGCAGGATGTCTGACGGCAAGGTGGTTCTGGTCACGGCGGGCGGGTCGGGCATGGGGGCGGCCTGCGCCCGGCATCTGGCGGAAACCGGCTGGCGGGTGGGCATCCTGTCCTCGTCCGGCAAGGGCGAGGCGCTGGCGGATGAACTGGGCGGCGTCGGTGTCACCGGGTCAAACCAGAACGAGGCCGATCTGCAACGCGCCGTCGATGCGGTGATGGCCCGCTGGGGCCGGATTGACGGTCTGGTCAACTCGGCCGGCCATGGGCCTCGCGCACCCATCCTGCAAATCAGCGATGCCGACTGGCACCGGGGGCTTGAGGTCTATTTCCTGAACGTCGTCCGCGCCGCGCGTCTGGTGACCCCGATCCTTGAGGCGCAGGGCGGCGGGGCCATCGTCAACATCTCCACCGCCTGGGCCTTCGAGCCTTCGGCGATGTTCCCGACCAGCGCGGTGGCGCGGGCCGGGCTGGCGGCTTTCACCAAGGTCTTCGCCGACAGCTATGCCGCGAAGAACATCCGCATGAACAACGTGCTGCCCGGCTGGATCGACAGCCTGCCCGCCACCGAAGACCGCCGGCAGAGCGTGCCGATGGAACGCTACGGCACCGCCGAGGAGATTGCCGCGACCGTGGCCTTCCTGCTGTCGGAGGGGGCGGGCTACATCACCGGGCAGAACCTGCGGGTCGATGGCGGGCTGACCCGCAGCGTGTGAGGGCGCGCCGGCCTGTGCTGAAAAAATGGGCACCTCCGGGTGGGGCGCGATCTGCCACCTGCGGGCGCGGCCTAGGCGGGTTTGTCAACGATTTCAGGCAGCAAGGCCGGAACGGGGCCGGGTGGCAAGTGTTTTCCAGGGGGGTGGTAAGAAGGTTACCACGTTGTTTTTAAGGGGAAAAATCTGCCGTCTTTGGTGATGCGGTCTTGCTGAAAACAGGTGGTATGATCTACCGTCCTGAAAATCATACCTGACCGGGACTCAAGATGCCTTGCCTTCCGACCCGCCCCTTTGTCCTTGCCGCGATGCTGCTGGTCGCCGCCGCCGGACCGTCAGTCGCGCATTTTCAGGAGATCATTCCCACGGCCGATGTGCTGCCCGAAGGGGGAAAGGTCGCGCTGGATCTGGTCTTCACCCATCCGTTCGAAGGCGGGCCGGTGATGGAAATGGCGCGGCCGGTGGAAGTGGGGGTGCTGACCGCAGGCGCCAGAACGGTGCTGACCGACCGTCTGGTCGAGGCCCCGCGTGACGGGGGGATGAGCTGGACGCTGGAGCATGAGCTGGCCGAACCCGGCGCGTCGGTCTTTTACGTCACGCCGCAGCCCTATTGGGAACCGGCTGAGGGCAAGTTCATCGTGCATTACGCCAAGGTCATCGTGGACAGTTTCGCCAGCGGTGAGGGCTGGGATGCGATGGTGGGCCTGCCGGTCGAGATCAGGCCGCTGACCCGGCCAACCGGGCTTTGGACCGGCAATGTCTTTGCCGGCGTGGTGACGAAGGCTGGTCAGCCGGTGCCCTTTGCCGAGGTCGAGGTCGAGTTCATCAACGACGGTGGCATCAAGCCGCCGAACGATGCCTATATCACCCAGGTGATCACGGCGGATGCCAACGGCACCTTCACCTATGCGATGCCGGTTTCGGGCTGGTGGGGCTTTGCCGCGCTGATGGAAGGCGACAGCCCGATGACCGCGCCCGACGGGACCACGGTGCCGGTCGAGGAAGGGGCGCTGATCTGGGTTCACACCAATCCGGCGGTTCGCTGACATGGCGCATATTCCCGATGGCATCCTGTCGCTGCCGGTGCTGATCGGCGGCGGTGCGCTGGCGGCAGTGGGCGTGGGTCTGGGCCTGCGCGCCATCGACGACCGGGCGATCCCGCGCGTGGCGCTGCTGGCGGCGGTGTTCTTCGCCGCCTCGCTGGTTTCGATCCCGGTCGGGCCGTCCAGCGTGCATCTGCTGCTGTCGGGGCTGATGGGCCTTTTGCTGGGGATGGGGGTATTCCCGGCGGTTCTGGTGGCGCTGGCCCTGCAGGCGGTCCTGTTCGGCTTTGGCGGGCTGACAACGCTGGGGGTGAACACGGTGAACATCGCGCTGCCCGGTGCGATGGCGGGGCTGGTGCTGGGGCCGGTGATCCGGCGGCAGGTGCGGCCGGTGGTGGCCGGGGCGCTGGCGGGCATCGGCTCGGCGCTGGCGGTGCTGGCCACGGGCGGGGCGGTGGCGCTGTCCTTGTGGCTGTCGTCATCCGATTATGTGCCGGTCGCGCGGGTGCTGCTGGCAACCTATCTGCCGCTGGCCCTGGCCGAGGCGGCGGTGGCCGCGGTGGTGGTGGGCTTTCTGGCCCGGGTCGAGCCGGGGGCGCTGCGGCCTGTGGCGGCTGCAGGGGCATGATCTTGCGGCGGTTCCTGATCCTGCTTTGCGCGCTGCTGCTGGCAGGGCCTGCGGCTGCGCACAGCCTGCGGGTGTTTGCCCGGGTCGAGGGGGGGCAGGTCAGCGGCTATGGCTTTTTCATCGGCGGTGGCCGTCCGCAGGGCGTGGACTGGCTGGCGCAGATGGGGGCCGAGACGATTGCCAAGGGGCAGACCGATGCCAAGGGCGGCTTTGGCTTTGCCGCCCCCGCCACGGTGACCGCCGATGTCGTGGTGACGGTGAACACGGGTGAGGGGCACATTGCCAGCACCACGCTGAAGCCCGAACGCTTTGGCGGCGCGGCGATGCCGGAGACGGCCGTGACCGAACCGGCGATGGTGCCGGACGGGACCGGGGCCGCGTTGACCCGCGCCGATGTCGAAGCGGCGGTTGCGGCGCAGGTGGCCCCGCTGATGGAGCGGATCGAGCAGATGGATGCGCGGATCCGGCTGACCGACGTGTTGTCAGGTCTGTTCCTGATCCTGGGGCTGGCGGGCATGGCGCTTTGGGCGCGTGGCCGGCGCGGATGATGCTGCCGGGCGATCTGCGGCTGCGGATGCTGGCCGGGTTCGGCGCGCTGGTGCTGATCGCGCCGCTGTCGCGGCAGGGACCGGCGGCGGCGGCTTTGGCGGCCGTTCTGGCGCTGTTCGCCGTGCAGCGCCAGCCGCTGCCGTGGCGGCGGCTGTGGCACCTTGAGGCGTTCCTTGTGCTGCTGCTGGTCACGCTGCCCTTCACCCTACCGGGAACGCCGCTGCTGCGGATCGGGCCGCTGGTGGCCAGCCATGAGGGGCTGGAACGCGCCGGGGTGGTGGCGGCCAAGGTTGCGGCTTCGGTCCTGCTGGTGACGCTGGTCTTTGCCGCGACCGAGCCCGAGCGGGTGGGGACCGCGCTGCGGGCGCTGCGCCTGCCCGAGCCGCTGGTGCGCATCTTTCTGGGTGTCGTGCGCTATCTGGCCCTGATCCGGGCCGAGATGCAGCGCCTGCAGGATGCGATGCGGATGCGGTCGTTCCGTCCCGGATCGAACCGCCACACCTGGCGCAGCTATGGCCATCTTCTGGGCATGATGCTGCTGCGGGCCATGCAACGGGCCGACCGGGTGGAAGAAGCGATGCGTATGCGCGGCTATGCCGGGCGGTTTCTGGCGGAAACACCGGCGCGGCCGGCGGGGCGGGACTGGCTGGCCGGCCTGCTGCTGCTGGTAGGCGCGGCGGCGTTGCTGGCATGGGACATGGCATGACCGCACCTGTGGTGATCGAGGAGGTGCAGGTGCTGCGCGACGGGCGCGCGGTGCTGGATGGCGCCACCTTGCGGCTGGGGCCGGGTGAGCGGCTGGCCATCGTCGGGCCGAACGGCGCGGGAAAGACCACGCTTCTGCGCGTGCTGGCGGGGCTGGAGCGGCCCGCGCGTGGCCGGGTGGCGCTGTTCGGAACCGATTGCAGGACCGAGGCCGATTTCCGCAAGGCCCGGCGCAGGATCGGCTTTCTGTTTCAGGACAGCGATGACCAGTTGTTCTGCCCCAGCGTGATCGAGGATGTGGCCTTTGGCCCCCTGAACCTTGGCGCCCGGCCCGACGAGGCGCGAGCCACCGCACAGGCGGCGCTGGACCGTCTGGACCTGGGCCATCTGGCGGACCGCTTCACCCACCGGCTTTCCGGTGGGGAAAAGCGGCTGGTCTGTCTGGCCGGGCTGCTGGCGATGCAGCCCGAGGTTCTGTTGCTGGATGAACCGACCAACGGGGTGGACCTGGCCAACGGGCAGCGCCTGCGCGAGGCGCTGCTGGTTTTTGCCGGGGCGATGATCCTGGTGTCACATGATGACGGTTTCGTGGCCGACATCGCGACGCGGGCCATGGTTCTGGGCCAGGGGCGGCTGCGTGCGGCGCAGGTACACAGCCACCCGCATACCCACAGCCACCGGCATATTCACGAAAGCTGAGCCGTCGCCCCCCAGTCGGCGCCCTGCATTTCGCGCAACCGGCTGGCGGTGCGTTCGAATTCGAACGCGCCTTCGCCTTCGGTATACAGCCGTTCGGGCACATCGGCGGCAGAGCAGATCAGCAGCACCTTCGCCTCATACAGCGCGTCGATCAGGGTGACGAACCGCTTGGCTTCGTTGTAGTTCGAGCTGCCCAGATGCGGGATGTCTTCCAGGATCAGCACCCGGCACGCCCCGGCAACGGCCAGATAGTCGGCCGGGCCCAGGGGGCGGCCGCACAATTCCCAGAACCCTGCGCGACCAACGCCCGAGGCAAAGTGCGGCACCACGGTTTCCCGCCCGTTCACCGGCAAGACAAGCGGTTCGCCCTTGGCGCACCCGGTCAGATCCTGCCAGATTTCCCTGATCTTGCCTTGCGAGGCGCCCGCGGGGTGGAAATAGACCTGCGCCCCGGCCAGCCGGTGCTGGCGGTAATCGGTAGGGCTTTCCAGTTCGACGATATGCAGGCGGTCGCGCAGCATGGCGATGAAGGGCAGGAACAGCGCCCGGTTCAGACCGTTGTGATAGAGGCCCTCGGGCGGGCGGTTCGAGGTGGTGACGATCACCACGCCGGCGGCCAGCAGCTTTTCGAACAGGCGGCCGACGATCATCGCATCGGTGATGTCGGTGATCTGCATCTCGTCAAAGGCCAGAAGGCGGGCATCGCGGATCACCGCTTCGGCCACCGGCTCCAGCGGGTCTTCGATGCCGGTCTTGCGCGCCGCGTGCATACCGCGATGGATTTCCTGCATGAAGGCGTGAAAATGCACCCGGCGTTTCTGGCCGATGTCGGTGGCCTGAAAGAACAGGTCCATCAGCATCGACTTGCCGCGCCCGACGCCGCCCCAGAGATACAGCCCCTTGGGCGGGGTAACCGGCTTGGCGAACAACCCGGCGAACAGGCCGACCTTGCGGGTCGGGTTCGCCTCAAGCCAGGTGCGCAGGTCTTCCAGCAACGGCAGAACGGCATACTGGCCCGGATCGGGGCGCAGGCTGCCCTCGGCGATGCGGGTTTCGTAGATCTCGGTCAGGGTTGTTCGCATACCTTCGTATACCGTTCTTGCCTCAGGCTGGAAAGCCGGCCTCGACAGGGGCCACGGTCAGGCCGCCGGGGCCGGTTCGCGCCGCGGCACCAGCGATCAGCAACCGCCGCCACAACCCATGCGGTGTGGGAGCGGGCGCCACGGGCGGCTGGTACAGTTCCAACATACTGCGGCCAAGGGTCAGGAAACGCACCTCGGTCACCCCCTCGGGACGTTGCAGCCGGACCGAGGCCGCCGGCCGCGCCCCAAGCTCGGTGAAGAAGTCCAGCGTTGCGGCAAGATCGGCGCAGGGCAGGCCGATATGGTCATGCCCCGGCCCGACCGGGGTGGCCGGGCGCTCGATCAGTTCGATCCGCGCACCTTCGGGGCCTTGCAGGAACAGGTAGCGCACACCACCCCAGAATTCGGCAATGGTCTGCGGGCCGTCGGGCGTGATGGCGAGGTCGACCTGCGCGCCCCGGGCAAGCGCGTCGCGGGCGGCGGCGTCAAGATCGGGGACAGCCAGCGCCAGATGGTCGATGGCGCCATGACCTTCGGTGGTGCCACGCGACAGCACGATCTGCTGGTCATGAAAGACCAGCCGCCCCTGACCGGCCTCGGCAAAGCCGAAGGTGCCGCACAGCAGGCGCCGCCCGGCCTCGGGGTCACGCAATTGAAGCTCGGGGATCACGGTCATGGGCGGCACCAAGGTTCAGGGCTGGTGCGCAGGAAACCACGCCCGGACGGCGGCGAAAAGGCGATAACCGAATCTGCACCTTTTGCCGTGAACCTGCCGGTGAACCGCCTGCCATTCCGGGGAAGAAGATGAACCGCCTGCGCTCTCTGGGTCTCGTGTCGCGCCTGACCGGCCTTTCCGTCCTGTTCTTCCTGATTGTCGGGGGGGTCGGCTTTGTCATCGCCGACCACAGTCTGCGGGAATTCGAACAAAGATCTTTGTCCGACACGATGCAAACCGCGGCACGGGTTTCGGCGGAACTGGTGCAGGATGTCTATCCCGACCTGACCTATTCGGTGGATGCGCAGGGACAGGTGGTGAATGTCATCTGGCCGGCCATTCCCGAACATCCCGATGACCGGATCGTTGATCAGTTGCACGCGATCACCGGCACGGAACTGACGATCCTGCGATGGGACGCGGCGCGCAATGATTTCATCCGCGCCTCGACCAGCCTGCGCGATGCCGACGGGCAGCGGATGGATGGCACGCAACTGGGGGCCGATCATCCGGCGCGGGCGGCCCTGCTGCGGGGTGAGCCCTATCTGGGGGATGCTGAAATCCTTGGCCAGCCCCATTTGCTGAACCTGCGGCCGGTCAAGGCGCCGGATGGGCGTGTGATCGGCAGCCTGGGCAACTTTGTCCCGCAATCGGCGCTTGCCGATGTTCTGGGGGCTACCCAGCGTGAGATCGTGATCGGCGTGGCGGTTGTCTCGGTCCTGGGGGCGCTGGTGCTGTTTCTGGTGAACCGGGCCTTGCTGCGGCCGCTGTCGGGCCTGTCCGCCGTGATGGGCCGGATCTCCGCCGGTGACACCACGGTCGAGGTGCCCGCGCTGAACCGGCGCGATGAGATCGGAACCTTCGCCCGTGGCTTCGAGGCCTGGCGCGAGGCGACGGCGGAAGCGGCGGCACTGTCCCGGCTGGCGCGCGAGGCCGAGGCCGAACAGGCGCGGGTGGTGGGCGATCTGTCGCTGGGCCTGTCGCGGCTGGCCGGTCTTGACCTGACCGCCAGCATCGCCAGCCCGCCCGAAGCGCCGTTCCCGGCCCGGTACGAAGAGGTGCGCCGCAACTTCAACGCCGTGGTCGACACCCTGTCCGAAACCCTGCTGATGGTGCAGCAGATCGCCCGGTCGATCGACGCCGGCGCGACCGAGTTCAACGGTATCGCACAAGACATGTCGAACCGGACCGAGACGCAGGCCGCCACGCTGGAGGAAACGGCGGCGGCACTGGACGAACTGACCGCCTCGGTCCAGTCGACGGCGCAGAACGCGGCCGAGGTGGACAGCGCCATGGCCGAGAACGGCCGCCAGGCCGAAGAGGGCGGGCAGGTTGTTCGGCGGGCGATTTCGGCAATGGAGCAGATCGAACAATCCTCGCGCCAGATCACCCGCATCACCGATGTGATCGACGACATCGCCTTCCAGACCAACCTTCTGGCGCTGAACGCCGGGGTTGAGGCCGCCCGTGCGGGCGAGGCCGGCAAGGGCTTTGCCGTGGTGGCCAGCGAGGTGCGGTCGCTGGCGCAGCGCGCCTCGGACTCGGCCAAAGAGATCAAGCGGCTGATCAGCCAGTCGACCGAGCAGGTCGAGGCCGGCAGCACGCTGGTGAACGCCACCGGCTCGGCCCTTGGCGTGATGATCGAGCGGATACGTTCTGTCACCACCATGATCGCGGACATCGCCAATTCCGCGCGCGAACAGTCGCTGGGACTGTCCGAGATCAACACCGGCGTGAAGCAGCTTGACGAGGTGACACAGCGCAACGCGGCGGTGGTCGTGCAATCGACCACCTCCAGCGAAGTGCTGCATCAGGACGCCGCCCGCCTGACGGAAAGCCTGTCGCGGTTCCGCCTGCCCGAGGTGCCTGCGACGAGGATGCCGCGCCCTGCCATGGCTGCAGTTCCCTATGCCGTGAACCTGACCTCTGCCGCGTCGCCCCCACCCGCCCGACCCGAGGAGTTCCGGCCGGTTCCGTTGCCGCGGACCGGGACCGATGCGGGGGGCGGTTGGGAGGATTTCTGATCCCGTGGCCCACAGCGCCCGCGCGGTTGGCCACGCTCCGCAGCGCCTTGCAAGGCCTGTCCCGATGGCTTTGACCGGCGTTCTGTCTGGTTGAATGTATGGTTTTCGCCGACGATGCCCCGGCATCAGGGGGACAGTGCCTTGACGCGTAGCGGCAGAGCGGTTGGCAGGGCAACATTGACCGGGCTGTTGCGGGACTGTCTGGCGTTCTGGAAGCAGGCATCGGCCATCGCTGCCCGGCAGACGGCCACTGCGAGAGGGATCAGCCGGCGCCCGCGAAGGCGGCAATCCTGTCACGCACCGCTGGCGGCCAGGGTTGCGGGCGCAGGTCGCCATCCGGGCCGCCGCCGACAAAGACCAGCGTCAGGTCGACGGTGACGCGCAGCAGGCCGCCGCAATGCGCCTCGTTCCGCAGTCCGATTGAACTGGTGCCCAGCCGCGTGACGGACAGGCGCCAGTCGATCACCTCTCCCAGCCGCGTCGGGGCGTGATAGCTGACCTCGGCCCGCACGGTGGGGGTGCCTTGATGCGCCGCCATCATCTCGGCATAGGAATAGCCCGCCACCTCGCGGAAGAAGTTTTCGCAGACCGAGTTCGTCATCTCGAGATAGCGCGGATAGAAGACGATCCCGGCCGGGTCGCAGTGGTTGAACTCGATACGGATGTCGCGGTGATAGATCATAAGGCGGCCCTTGCAGCGCGGCACCCCTTTGCCGCCGCGATCAGATGGGCAGGTGCGGGGGATATGGTCAAGGCCAGACGGCGGGTGAACCAGACGGCGGGGCGGTCCTGAGGGGCATGGGCGCGGCGGCGCATCTGGCAATCGCAGGGCAGGTCGGGCATCAGCCGCCGGTTGCGCTGTTTTGCGCCAGAGGTGGGCGGGCCAAATCGGCCCTGCCAAGGCGCGTCCGGCCACCGGATGGGAGGTGTTGGCCCATGCAGGAAACCGCTGCGGTCCAGACCGTGCGGTCAGGCCCGGGCGTGCGGCGATCCGGCGAAGGGGCGATATGCCTGCGCGACGGGCCTGTTGCTGGCCGGGCGCCGGTTTGCCGCGATGCGCGGGACGGAATGCCTTGCCCATGGCCGCACTGGCATGGCAGCAAGGCGCAAGCAGGGAGAAACCGATGGACGGCGCCTATTTCCTTTACCACTCGATCGGCATGTATCCGGGCAAGGGCGCCGATCTGGCGGCCGCCCTGTCGGATTTCGCCGCTGTCTGGGGGCGGGCCGATGATGCGCAATGGGGCTGGGTTCTGCCGCGCCGGCAGCGGTTCATTGACCGCTGGCGGGCGATCCTGAACGCCGCGCCGGGCAGCGTGACGACATGCGAGAACGTCACCTCGGGCTTTCATGCGCTGCTGGCGGCGCTGCCCGAAGGCCATCTGCGCGGGCGCAGCGTGCTGGTGGGGGCGGACTGCTTTCCGTCAAACCATTTCCTGCTGCAATCGCTGGCGCCGCGGCTGGGGTTCACGCTGAAGACGGTGCCCTTCCGGCAGGGGGCGGCTCATGTCGAGGATGAGGATTTCATCGATGCCTGGACGCCGGACGTTGGCCTGGCGCTGCTGACATGGGTGTCCTCGACCACCTCGGCGCGGATTGATCTGGAGGTGCTGGTGGCGCGGGGGCGGCGGATGGGGTCGCTGGTGGGTGTCGACATCACGCAGGGCGCGGGGCTCTTGCCGTTTGATGTGGCCGCGCCCGAGGTGGATTTCGCGCTGTCCACCAGCCTGAAATGGATGTGCGGCACGCCGGGGGCAGGCGTGCTGTATCTGGCGCCGCGGCTGATTGGCCAGTGCCGGCCCGAGGTGGCGGGCTGGTTCAGCCAGGACAACCCGTTCAACTGGGACATCACCCGCTTCGAATTCGCGCCCGACATCCGCCGCTTTGACAATGGCACACCGGGCTGCGTGGCGGCGCTGGCCTCTCTGCCGGCGCTGGACTGGCACGCGGGCCAGGATCATGCGGGGATACTGGCCCATAACCGGCGCCTGACGGCGGGCCTGTTCGACATGGCCGACGGTCTGGGGCTGCCGGTGCTGACCCCGCGCCCCGAGGGGCGGCGCGGCGGGTCGGTGATGCTGCGCCTGCCCGACAGCGCCCCCGCGCCGCAGGTTCTGGCCGCGCTGCGCGAGGCCGGGGTCACGGCGGATGCACGCGGCCAGACGCTGCGCCTGTCGCCCGGCATCCTGACCACCGTGGAAGGGCTGGACCTGCTGGCGCATCACCTGGGCCGGCTGCTGCGCGGCTGACGCGGGCCTCGCAACCGCGGCCCAATCCCGCTGCGACACGTCTGTCGTGGAAACCGGGCAGAACATGCCCTATCTGCAACCGGAAGGCCTTGCCGCCGGCGCAGGGTTCAGGATTGCCGAAGGAGCCGCCATGCCCATCCCTGTTCCCGCCGCTGCCGAGGTGACCCCGCAGGATTTCCGTCTGGGGATGCGGGGGCTGGTGGGCAACTGCAGCATCATCACCGTGGGCGAGGGCGAGCGGGCTTCGGGCCTGGTGGTGACGTCGGCGATCTCGCTTTCGGTGGAACCGCCTCTGCTGCTGGTCTGCGTGAACCGCAGCGCGTCGCCCCATCCGGTGCTGGTCGAAAGCGGATGCTTCGGCCTTTCGTCGCTGGGGGCGGCGCATCAGGCGGTGGCCGAGCGGTTCTCGGGTGCGGCGGGGGTGCGCGGGCCGGCCCGCTATGACGGGGCCGAGTGGGAAACCGCCGTTACCGGCGCGCGGCTTCTGAAGGGCGCCCCGGCCGCCTTCGACTGCAGTCTGGAAGAGATCATCGACCGGGCGACCCATTCCATCGTGATCGGCCGGGTGCGCGCGCTGCGCACCACCGCAGGGGCGGGGGCGCTGGTCTACTGGAACGGCGCCTATCGCGCCATAGACGGCTGATCGTGGGGCTTTGGCGACCGATGGGCTGGCTGAAGCGGCTGTTCTCGGAAGGGTTCCGCGTCTTCTTTCTGGCGGGCTGTCTGTTCGCGCTGGCAGTCATGCTGGTGTGGCTGGGCTGGCTGGCCACACAGGCGCGTGGCGGCGTGCTTGATCTGCCCACGGCCTGGCCAGCGAACCTGTGGCACGGGCATGAGATGATCATCGGTTATGCCGGGGCCACCCTGGGCGGGTTTCTTCTGACATCGGCCTCGGGGGGGCGGGGCCTTCGGGCCTGCCGCATCGCTTTGTCGCGCTGGTGTTCGGGCTGTGGCTGCTGGGGCGGGTGGCCGTGTGGAACGCGGCCTTTCTGCCGGCCCCGGTTGTGGCACTGGCCGACCTGTCCTATCTGCCGGTGCTGGGAAGCCGGATCGCGCTGAACCTGATGGCGCGGCCCAAGCTGCAACAGGCGTTGCTTCTGGCGATCGTGGCGCTGGTCTGGACCTCGAACCTCAGCTTCCATCTTGACGGGCTGGGTCTGCTGACCGATGGCGCCAGCCGGGGTGTGCGCGGCGCGCTGCTGGCCCATTCCGCGATGCTGCTGATCATCGGCGGGCGGTTGGTGCCGGGGTTCACCCGCAATGCCATGATGCAGGCCGGGCGCGAGGACGGGCATCCGCAGAGCCCCGCCGCCCTGGCGGTGCTGTCCATCGCGCCGGGGTTGGCGCTGGTGCCGGCGGTTCTGGCGGGGGCGCCGGCCGGAGCGATTGCCGCGCTGGCACTGATGGCGGGCGGTGCGGCGCTGCTGCGGCTGCTGTTCTGGCGCGGCTGGTGGGCGTGGTCGCGGCCGATCCTCTGGACGCTGCACATGGCGTTCCTGCTGAACGGTCTGGGGCTGGTGGCCTTTGGTCTGGCGGCGCTTGGGATCGGCGACGAACTGGCCGCGCTGCACCTGATTGGCATCGGCGGCATCGGCGGGATCACGATTTCCATCCTGACGCGGCTGACCCTGGGCCTGACCGGCCGGCCGCTGGTGGCGCCCTGGCCGGTGGCGGTGGCCTATGCGCTGATCCCGCTGGCGGCGGTGATCCGCTTCGCCGCCTCGACCTGGCCCGAAATCTATTATCCGGCCAGTCTGACGGCGGGGGCGTTGTGGCTGCTGGCCTTCGGTCTGGTGCTGGCCGCGCTATGGCCAGTCTTTCTTGGCCCGCGCCTGCCCCGTGCGCCGGTGCTGCGGCGGCCGGGCCTGCCGCGGGGTTGATCTTGGCCCGCGCCCGGCGCTACCTGCCACAAGGACAAGGAGAGAGCGATGGCGACGATCACCCTTCTGGATGGCGGCATGGGGCAGGAACTGGTGGCGCGGGCAACCTGCGATCCGGGGCCGCTGTGGGCGACGCGGGTGATGATCGACCATCCGGGGCTGGTGAAGGATATTCACGACGATTACTTCGCCGCCGGGGCCAGCGTGGCCACGACCAACACCTACAATATCCTGCATGACCGGTTGCAGCGCGACGGGCTGGATGCGCTGTATCACGCACTGCACCTGCGCGCGCTGGCCGAGGCGCATGAGGCCCGCGCGCAGGCCGGACGGGGGATCATCGCCGGGTCGATGGGGCCGCTTGGCGAAAGCTACCGCCCCGACCTGACCCCGCCGGTCGCGGAATCAGCGGCGCTTTATGCGGAAAAGGCGCGGATTCTGGCCGCGCATGTCGATGTAATCCTGATCGAGACGATCTCTTCGCTTGATCTGGCCCGGGGGGCGCTGCGCGGCGCGCAGGTGGCCGGGCGGCCGGTCTGGCTGTCGGTCTCGGTCGATGACCGCGACGGATCGCGCCTGCGCTCAGGTGAGCGGGTGGCGGATCTGGCCGGGGTGATTGCCGAGGCCCCGACCGCAGCGGTTCTGGCCAACTGTTCCATGCCCGAGGCGATGACCGCCGCGATGGCGGCGCTGAAACCGCTGGGCCTGCCGTTCGGCGCCTATGCCAACGGGTTCTCCGAGATTACCGGCCTGCCGCTGCCGGAAACGCAGGCGCCGCCGGCCTATTGCGGCCGCCATGACCTGACGCCCGAGAAATATGCCGATTTCGCCATGTCCTGGGTCGGGATGGGGGCCACCATCGTGGGCGGCTGCTGCGAGGTGGGGCCGGCCCATATCCGTCATCTGGCGCAGCGGTTGCGCGACGCGGGCCACCAGATCGCATGATCCCCGATTTCGTCTATGCCCCGCCCGATGTGCCGCTGATGATCCTGCATGAGGACCGGCACATTCTGGTGCTTGACAAGCCGGCGGGGCTGTTGTCGGTGCCGGGCAAGCTGGAGGGGCGGCAGGATTGCCTGCTGTCGCGGCTGCAGGCGGCGCGGTGGGATGCGCTGCTGGTGCACCGGCTGGATTGTGACACTTCGGGCGTGATGATCTTTGCCCGCACCAAAGCGGCGCAGGGTTTTCTGGGGCAGGAATTCGAACAGCGCCGCGCGCAAAAGACCTATGTCGCGCGGGTCTGGGGCGACGTGCCGGGGGACAGCGGCCATATCGACCTGCCGCTTTGCGCCGACTGGCCGAACCGGCCGCGGCAGATGGTCAGCCATGAACATGGCCGCCCGGCGCAGACCGACTGGCAGGTGATCGGCCGCAGCCCCGGCGAAACGCGGGTCCGGCTGACGCCCCATACCGGGCGCAGCCATCAGTTGCGGGTGCATATGCTGGCGCTGGGGCACCCTATTCTGGGCGACCCGATCTATGCGGAAGGCCCGGCGCGTGACGCGCCCCGGCTGATGCTACATGCCGAAACCCTTTCGCTGCATCACCCCGCCACGCAGGACCGGGTGACGTTCAGCGCCCCGGTTCCCTTCTGAACCGTCTCAGGCGACCGTCACGCGCAGGCCGTTGTCTGCCAGAAAGCGGGCCAGGGCCGCGTCGGGCGGGGCATCGGTGACAAGGTGGTGAAACCGCCCCGGCGGGGCAACGGCGATCGGGGCGCCGTGACCGAATTTCGAGGCGTCTGCTGCCACGATCACCTGATCGGCCTGGCCGATCATGGTCCGGCTGAACTCGGCCTCGCGCAGATCCTGCAACAGGAAGCCGCTGGTGGCGTTGACAGCCGCAACCGACAGGATGGCATGGCCCACGCGGAACTGGCGCAGGAAATCCAGCGCCTCGGCGCCGAAGGCCCCGCCGTCATGGGCGCGCAATTCGCCCCCCGCCATGAAAACGCGGTTGCCGTTCACCCCGGCCAGCGCCTGCGCAACCGGCAGCGAATTGGTCACGACCAGCAGTTCGCGCCGCACCCGCAGCGCCTGTGCGACATAGGCGGTGGTCGAGCCGACATCGAGAAAGACCGACGCCCCGTCAGGCAGCATCCGCGCCACGGCTTCGGCGATCCGGCGCTTGGCGCCGGGGTTCACCTGCATCCGCTGGCCGAAGCTGGGTTCCGTCCCCCAGTCCTTGAGATGCGCGCCGCCATGCACACGGGCGACACGCCCCGCCGCCTCAAGCCGTTTCAGCGCGCGGCGCACGGTTTCGCCGGTGACGCCCAGCCGGCGGGCCAGATCATCCACCCGGCCGGTGCCGGTTTCTTCAAGCAGCTCAAGAATTGCGCGTTCGCGCGGGGAAGACAGCATTTTGCCTGCGATTATGGTGGGTTCCTGGCAGTCCTGTCTGTGAATATCCACTAAATTTCAACATAACTCCACAGTTTTCAACATTGGATTTGACAGGTGCGGGGATTCGGCCGCAGCTTTTGCACAGCGACCTCCGGGGAAACCGGCGGCGGACACATGACAACAGGAGAGGAATACAGATGACCCGGATGTGCCTTGCACGCGCCGCCGCCACGGCCACTGCCCTTGTCCTTTTTGGTGGTATGGCCCTGGCCGAAGTGGAAAGCGAAGACCCGATCAAGCTGACCCTGCACGACTGGACCGGGCAGTTGATCACCACGAACATCATGGCCGCCGTGCTGGAGGAGGCCGGCTATAACGTCGAACTGGTGCAGGCCGACTATCTGGCGCAGTTCGCCGGGCTGGAAACCGGCGATCTGCATGTCGCCATGGAGATCTGGGAAACCACCGGGCGCGAGGCCATGGATGCCGCCGTGGCCAAGGGGGGGGTGGTCAACATGGGCGAAACCGGGATGCTGGCCAAGGAAGAGTGGTGGTATCCGCTGTACATGAAGGAAAAGTGCCCCGGCCTGCCTGACTGGAAGGCGCTGAACGACTGTGCCGCCGCCTTCGCCACCGCCGAAACCGGCGCCAAGGGCCGTTATCTGGGCGGCCCGGTCACCTGGGGCGGATTCGATGAGGAACGGATCGCAGCGCTGGGGCTGAACTATGAGGTGATCCACGCCGGCACCGATGCGGCGATGTTCGCCGAACTGGAATCGGCCTATCAGCGCAAGGATCCCATTCTTCTGTGGGTCTATGCCCCGCATTGGGCCCCGCAGAAATATGAAGGCGAATGGGTGGAATTCCCGCCCTATGAGGCCGCCTGTTACACCGATCCGGCCTGGGGGTCGAACCCGACCGCCACGCATGATTGCGGCAAGCCCTTCGGCCCGATCTGGAAGGTGGGTTGGGCGGGCCTGCCCGAAAAATGGCCGGGCGCCGACAAGGCCATCCGCGCCTTCCATATCGAGAATGATGCGATGGGGGCGATGATCGCCAAGGTCGATCTGGACGGCCAGACGGTCGAGGATGTGGTCAACGAATGGATGGATGCGAACGAGGCCACCTGGTCGGCCTGGATCGCCAAGTGACCCTGTGATCCTTGCGGCGGGGCGCCCGTGACGGCCGCCCCGCCCCTGCCCGGACCGGACCCGAGATGACCCGACCTGTCAAACTGGCTTGCCGCCATGTCTGGAAGCTTTACGGCCCGCATCCCGAACGCCTGGTTGGCAAGAGCCCCTCGCTTGACGAGATCCGGGCGTCGGGCCACGTCGGCGCTGTCCGCGATGTCAGCCTGAACATCGGCGAGGGCGAGATCTTCGTCATCATGGGGCTGTCCGGGTCGGGAAAGTCGACGCTGGTGCGCTGCCTGTCGCGGCTGATCGAACCGACGGCGGGGGAAATCCTGTATGACGGCGAAGACCTGCTGAAGGCCAGCGCGGCGCGGATGATCGAAATCCGGCGGCACCACATGGGCATGGTGTTCCAGCACTTCGCCCTGCTGCCGCATCTGACCGTGCTGGAAAACGTGGCCTTCCCGCTGGAGGTGCAGGGCATGGCCCGCCCGGCGCGCGAGGCGCGGGCGCGCGAGGTGATCGCGCTGGTGGGGTTGCAGGGCCGCGAGGGGCATTATCCCCGGCAGTTGTCGGGCGGCCAGCAGCAGCGGGTGGGCATTGCCCGGTCGCTGGCGGTGGAGCCTGACCTGTGGTTCCTGGACGAACCCTTCAGTGCGCTGGACCCGCTGATCCGGCGCGAGATGCAGGAGGAATTCCTGCGCATCCAGAAGCAGTTGAAGAAGACCATCGTCTTCATCACCCATGATTTCGACGAGGCGATCCGCCTGGCCGATCACATTGCCATCATGAAGGATGGCGCTGTGGTGCAGGTGGCCAGCCCCGAGGAACTGGTGCTGGCCCCGGCGGATGATTACGTCCGCGCCTTCACCGCCCATGTCAGCCGCGCAAAGGTGATCACGCTGGGGCGCATTGCGGTGCCGGGCGTGCCCGCCGATGTGGCCGGCACCCTGCCCGCCGAGGCGCGGGTGGAAGCCGTGGCCGAGCAGGTGGTGACTGCCAGCCACCCCTTCGCGGTGGAACGGGAAGGCGCGGTGATCGGCCATGTCACCCCGCAGGCGGTGATCGACGTGCTGATCGGGCGCGGCGGATGAAGACCTGGCCGCTGATATGGGCCGGGCTGGCCGTGGTGGCGCTGGTGCTGGCGCTGGCCGTTGCGGTGCCGGACGGCTGGCTTTGGCCGCCGCAGGCGATGCACCTGCCGTTGGCGCGCTGGATCAGCGCCGGCATGGCGTGGCTGACCGACAGCGCCGCCATCGGGCCGGTCACGGTGAAGGATCTGACGCGCGGCTTCGCCCGGCTGATCGAGGCCCCGTATGAGGCGTCGCGGGTGCTTTTGGTGGAGGGCATCACCGAGGGGCGCGGGCGGCGGGCGACCACCATTGTTCCGCCGCTGTCCTGGGTGGCGGTCACGGTTGCGGCGGTGGCGATGGGGCAGTACGCGCGCGACATCTGGCTGGGCCTGATCGCGGGCGCGCTGATGCTGTATCTGGCCATCTTCGGCCAGTGGGACAGCGCGATGATCACGCTGGCCTCGATCGTGATCGCGGTGCCCCTGGGCGTGGCGGGCGGCCTTGGCCTTGGCATTGCCGCGCTGCACTGGCGCCCGTTCGAGCGGGTGCTGTCCCCCGTGCTGGACCTGATGCAGACGGTGCCGACCTTTGCCTATCTGGTGCCGGTGCTGGTGCTGTTCGGCTTTGGCCCTGTGGCGGCGCTGCTGGCCACGGTGATCTATGCGATGCCGCCGATGGTGCGGGTGACGCTGGTCGCGTTGCGCGGGGTGCCGCCCGAGATTGTCGATTTCGCGAATATGGCCGGCTGCACGCCGGGACAGCGGATGCGCAAGGTGATGCTGCCGGTGGCCTTGCCGGACCTGATGGTCGGCGTGAATCAGGTGATCATGCTGTCGCTGAACATGGTGATCATCGCCTCGATGATCGGGGCCGGGGGGCTGGGCGCGGATGTGCTGGAAAGCCTGCGGCGGCTGAACATCGGCGGCGGCATCGAGGCGGGGCTGGCGATCACCGCGCTGGCGGTGGTGCTGGACCGCCTGGGTCAGGCGCTGGCGGCCCGCGCGGGCGGCGGGCGTGGCGCCAAGGGCAACTGGCTGCGGCGGCATCCGCGCACCGTTCTGGTGCTGGCGGTGACCCTGATCACCGCGGCGGCGGGCTACCTGATCCCGGCGGTGCAGGACTGGCCGAAGGAGTGGACGATCACGACCAAGGGGTTCTGGGCCGACCTGATGCAGTGGATCAACGTCAACTACTATGACCAGCTTGAAGCGCTGCGGAACTGGACGCTGGTCAACCTGCTGATCCCGGTCAAGGATTTCCTGCTGGCCCTGCCCTGGCCCTTTGTCCTTGGCGCGGTGGCGCTGGCCGGCTGGGCACTTGGGGGCTGGCGTCTGGCCGCGCTGACCGGTGCGCTGGGGCTGTTCCTGGCGGTCACCGGCCTGTGGGAACAGGCGATGATCACGCTTTATCTTTGCGGCGTGTCAGTGCTGATCGCCATGTGCATCGGCGTGCCGTTGGGCATCTGGGCCGCCTCGGGCGAGACGGCGGGCAAGGTCATCGGCGCTGTGATCGACACGCTGCAGACGCTGCCAAGTTTCGTCTATCTGATCCCGGTGGTGATGCTGTTCCGGGTGGGCGATTTCAGCGCCATGATCGCGGTGGTGCTGTACGCGCTGGTGCCGGCGGTGCGCTACACGGCGCATGGGCTGCGGTCGGTCCCGGAAGAGCTGATCGAGGCCGGTATCGTCAGCGGGGCCACGCGCGGCCAGATCCTGCGCAAGATCCGGCTGCCGATGGCGGTGCCGATGATGCTGCTGGGGCTGAACCAGACCATCCTGCTGGCCCTGTCGATGCTGGTCATTACCGCGCTGGTGGGCACCCGCGACCTTGGACAAGAGGTCTATATCGCGCTGACCAAGGCCGATGTCGGCCGCGGGCTGGTGGCGGGCCTGTCGGTGGCGGCCATCGCCATCATCGCCGACCGGCTGATCGGGGCCGCCGCCAAAGGCGCGCGGGAGCGGCTGGAGGGCGGGGCATGATTGCGGTCTGCGCAGGCAATTTCTTGCAAGAAATCGTGCCGGAGCCTTTGAAGGCTCCGCCCCGGAGTTTTCAAAAACTCCGGCACCTGACGCGGCATGCTGCGCAAGGGGGAAGGGCATGAGGGCGGAAGACAAGGTGCGCGGCCTGTCCTGCTGGGACGGGCCGGTTACGGTGGAACCGCTGGGGGGCGGCATCACCAACCGCAATTTCGTGGTGACCGACGCCACCCGCCGCGCCGTGGTGCGGATTGGCGATGACATCCCGGTGCATCAGATCATGCGGTTCAACGAACTGGCCGCGTCGAAGGCGGCGTTTGCGGCGGGCGTGTCGCCGGCGGTGCTGCATCACGAACCCGGCGCGCTGGTGATTGATTTCGTCGAAGGCCGCACCCTGGCGGCGGAAGACCTGCAACAGCGCCCGATGCTGGAACAGGCGCTGGCGCTGGTGGCGCGGGCGCATCGCGAGGTGCCGCGTTTCCTGCGCGGGCCGGCGCTGGTGTTCTGGGTGTTCCATGTGCTGCGCGACTATGCCGGCACCCTGCGCGACGGCAACAGCCGCCATGCGCCGCTGTTGCCCGGTCTGCTGGACGATGCCGCCCGGCTGGAGGCGGCCGTGGGGCCGATTGACCTGATCTTTGGGCATAATGACCTGCTGCCGGCGAATTTTCTGCATGACGGGCAACGGCTTTGGCTGATCGACTGGGACTATGCGGGTTTCAACTCTCCGCTGTTCGATCTGGGCGGGCTGGCGGCCAACAACGGGCTGACCGCCGGGGATGAGGACTGGATGTTGCAGGCCTATTTCGGGCGGGCTCCCGATGCCGCGCTGTGGCGGCGCTACCGGGCCATGAAGGCGGCCAGCGCCCTGCGTGAAACGCTGTGGAGCATGGTCTCGGAAATACATTCCGAGCTGGATTTCGATTTCGCGGCCTACACGGCCACCAACCTGACCACCTATCGCGCGGCGCTGGCCGCCTTCGAGGAGAGCCATGGCTGACCTTCCTTCCACCGCCAAGGCGGTTGTCATCGGCGGCGGCATCGTCGGATGCTCGGTCGCCTATCATCTGGGCAAGCTGGGCTGGACCGACACTGTGCTGCTGGAGCGCAAGAAGCTGACCAGCGGCACCACCTTCCACGCGGCGGGGCTGGTGGGGCAGTTGCGGACATCCGCCAACATCACCCAGCTTCTGGGCCATTCGGTGGCGCTGTACCGCACGCTGGAACAGGAAACCGGCTTGCAGACCGGGTGGAAGATGAACGGCGGGCTGCGGCTGGCCTGCAATGCCGAACGCTGGACCGAGGTGAAACGGCAGGCGACCACGGCGCACAGCTTCGGGCTGGAAATGCACCTGCTGACCCCGAAGGAGGCGCAGGAGTTGTGGCCCCTGATGACCATCGACGATGTGGTGGGCGCGGCCTATCTGCCGACGGACGGGCAGGCCAACCCGTCCGACATCACGCAATCCCTGGCGCGCGGTGCCCGGATGGCGGGGGTGAAGATCTTCGAGGATACGCCGGTGACGCGGGTGATCGTCGAGGATGGCCGTATTCGCGGGGTGGAAACCCCCTTCGGCGCCATCGCCTGCGAAAAGGTGGTGGTCTGCGCCGGCCAATGGACGCGCGATCTGGCGGCCACGGTGGGGGTGAACGTGCCGCTGGTCAGCGTGGAACACCAGTACATGATCACCGAGCGGATCGAGGGTGTCACCCCGGGCCTGCCCACGCTGCGCGACCCCGACCGGCTGACCTACTGGAAGGAAGAGGTCGGCGGGCTGGTCTGGGGCGGCTATGAGCCCAACCCCAAGCCCTGGGCGATAAAGGGTATTCCCGAGGGGTTCCACTTTGAAACCCTGACGCCGGACTGGGACCATTACGAACAGTTCATGGAGAATGCCATCGCCCGCGTTCCGGCCCTTGCCGGGGCCGGGGTGAAGCAGTTGCTGAACGGGCCAGAGAGCTTCACCCCCGATGGCAACTTCATTCTGGGCGAGGCACCGGAGCTGCGGAACTTCTACGTCGGGGCCGGGTTCAACGCCTTTGGCATTGCGTCGGGTGGTGGGGCCGGGATGGCGCTGGCGGAATGGGTGGCGAAGGGAGAGCCGCCGTTCGATCTGTGGCCGGTGGACATTCGCCGCTTCGGCGGGGTGCATCGGTCGGTGGACTGGGTGCGCAACCGCACCATGGAGGCCTATGGCAAACATTACACCATTGCCTGGCCGTCCGAGGAAATGCGGTCCTGCCGGCCGACGCGCCGGTCACCGCTTTACGCCCATTTGCAGACCGCCGGGGCCTGTTTCGGCGAAAAGCTGGGGTGGGAGCGGCCCAACTGGTTTGCCGATCTGGCCGCCGGGGAACAGCCGGTGGACCGCTATTCCTATCAGCGGCCCGGCTGGTGGGGGGCGGTGCGGCGCGAACATCAGGCGGCCCGTTCCGCGGCGGTGCTGATCGACCAGACCTCTTTCGCCAAGTTCACGCTGAAGGGGCCGGACGCGGCGGCGGCGCTGAACCGCATTGCCGCGGGCAATGTGGACCGGGCTGTCGGCAGCCTGACCTATACCCAGATGCTGAACCGCAAGGGGGGCATCGAATGTGATCTGACCGTGGTGCGGCGTGCGGTGGATGAATTCTACATCGTCACCGGAACTGGCTTTGCCACCCACGATTTCGACTGGATTTCCCGCAACTTGCAGGGCAACTGCCAGTTGGTCGATGTCACCTCGGGCGGGGCGGTGCTATCACTGATGGGGCCGAAAGCGCGCGAGATCCTGGGCCGCGCCTGCCTGGATGACCTGTCGAACGAGGGGTTCCGCTTCGGCACGGCGAAGGCGATCTCGGTCGCCGGCTGCCCGGTGCTGGCGCTGCGTGTCACCTATGTGGGCGAATTGGGCTGGGAGCTGCACATGCCCACCGAGGTGGCGGTGACGGTCTATGAGGCGCTGATGGGCGCCGGGGCCGGGCTTGGGCTGGTGAATGCGGGCTATCGCGCGATTGAAACGCTGCGGCTGGAAAAGGGGTATCGCGCCTGGGGATCGGACATCGGGCCGGATCACACCCCGGTCGAGGCGGGGCTGGCCTGGGCCTGCAAGATGAAATCGAACGTCGATTTCATTGGCCGGGCGGCTGTTGAGGCGCAGCTTGCGGGGGGCGTGAAGAAGCGGCTGGCAACCTTTACCGCCGCGCCCGACGTGGTGCTGCTGGGGCGCGAAACCATCTACCGCAACGGCGAAAGGGTGGGCTGGCTGTCATCCGGCGGCTATGGCCATACGGTCGACCGGGCCATCGGCTTGGGCTATGTGCGCCAGGCCGGGGGGGTGAGCGAAGATTTCGTCCTGTCCGGCGGTTATGAGTTGGAGGTTGCCAGCGAGCGGGTGCCGGCGACCGTCAGCCTTGAGCCGCTGTATGACCCGAAGGGGCTGCGGGTGAAGGGCTGAAGGCGGGGGTCAGCCCCTCGCCGCCTTGCGCAGGGCCTGCATCAGTTCATCCAGAACCTTCTGATAACGCGGGTCTTTCAGGCGGCCATCGGCATCGAAAGCATTGCCGCTGTCGGCCACCAGAACCTCGGGGCCGGTCAGAAGGTGGGGCTGGAATGGCGTCAGCATCAGCCGCAGGGCGAACTGCGACCTGTCCCCGCCGCCACGGCCGCCGGCGGCGGAGAGGATGGCGACGGGCTTTTCCCTCCACGGCCCGCCCTTGGTGCGGCTGACCCAGTCAAGCGCGTTCTTCAACACGCCGGGGGGCGCCTTGTTGTATTCCGGCGTGGCGATCACGATGGCATCCGCCGCCGCGATCTGGCCGGCAAGTGTTTGGACGGGTTCGGGAATTCCCTCCCGATCCTCCAGATCGCCGTCATAGAGGGGAAGCCGCAGGTCGGCCTCGGTGTACTGGGCCGCGCCAAAGGCCAGGCGGGCCTGCGCCAGCAGAAGGCGGTTGGTCGAGCCGGAGCGCAGGGCGCCGGGGATGCCGAGAAGGGTGAGCATGAGGGGCTCCTTTCCCGGCTCAAGCTAGACTGTCAGACGGTTGGCGCAAGGGGGCGGCGGAAGGTGACAGAGGTGGGCTGGGCGTAGCCCGTATGGGCGGTGCGGCCGGTTTCGACAAAGCCAAGGGCGCGGAATGTGGCCTGATTTTCAACCAGTTCCACCCGCGTCTGCAATTCCAGCGCCGGCAGGCCCAGGGCGCGGGCCCTCCTTTCGGCCAGGTCGATCAGGTGGCGGGCCAGACCCTGGCCGCGATGCGGGGCGGCAACGGCGAGCTTGCCGATGTAAAGGGCGCCGGGCTTTGCGGTCAGGAAAACGCAGGCGATGGGCGGGGTGCCGATCGCCCAGACCTCAGCCTGCGCCGCCTGTTCGGCGATGGCGGCGGCGGTCAGCCGGTGCATCGAGGAGGGCGGGTCGATCCGACCCTCCATGAAGGCGAATTCGGTCTGGATCAGGGTCAGGAGGGCCGACCAATCAAAGGGCGCAAGGCATTGATATGGGGTCATTTCATGGGAAGCCCGTCGCAAAGGTGAAGCCAGGGCAGCCGTTCGGCGCTGTTGACATGTTCGGTCGGGGCATAGGCCGCGGGATCGTCCAGCGTGGCGGCGTAGAAGTGGGTTTCCCCCGGGAAACGGGTGGACCGATAGGCCATCTGGGTGCCGCAGACCGGGCAGAAGTCACGCCAGGTTCCGGGGGAGGAAGGGTAGGTCGCAGGGGCGGTGCCGGTCCAGCTCCAGGCGCCGTTGGCCATGCCGAAGAATGAGGTGAAGGGAGAGGCGGTGGCGCGGCGGCAGCTTTCGCAATGGCAATGCGCCTGCCAGAGCGGGGTGGCGGTGCAGCGGTAGGTGATGGCGCCACACAGGCAGCGGCCGGTGAAGGGCGGGATCATGGCGGCCTCTTTTCCGGGCATCGGACGGCGGTTTGTGATCCGATGCAACGGGCGGCAGCGCGCGTTTGGTTAACCTGCTGAAATGGCGTCATATTCGTGGTGCAGGCAAGGTATGGCCGACGTGTGATCTGCGTAGGGTTCATGTGCATAAGGCGCCGGCGGACCTGTGCCGTTAACCATTTTCGGCGAATCAGGGGGCGGGCGTCGGAACCCGCCCCCCGGTTGGCCGGTCTTCAGAGACCGACCGCTGCGGCCACATCTTCGATGATCTGCGCGTGGACGGCAGCGCGGTCCGAGCCTGCCGGATTATCGCAGACCGGATCATCCCCTTCGTCGGCCAGCAGGGCGGGGCCTTGCGCGGTGCAGAGGCCGAGGAAGGAGAAATGCCAGGCGGGATTGATCACGGTGCGGCTGGCATCGGGCAGGCGGGCGATGAAATTCGAGCCGTCGGGACCAATATCGACCGCGGGCCAGACGTGATCGGGGCCGCCGAGGGTGACGAGGTGCACCGGAGGCAGACGGGAGAGGCTGTCGTCGGTGATGGCATAGGTGAAGGCGGGATCGACGGCGACGATGCGGGAGAGGCCATCTATCCGCATGTCGGCCTGAAATTCGGGTGGCAGGGCGTGCGGGTCCACGCCGCCCTTGGCCAGGAACAGGCAGTCGGGGGCATCGGTGCCGAAGCGGTCACAATAGGCGGCATAAGCCTTGGCATCGAACAGCGCGCCGCCTGCGGCCAGCACGGTGGCGCCGCCGAGTGAGAAGCCGAGGGCGGTGACATTTCCGGCGTCGATCCGGGGGCCGAAGGCCGGGTCGGCCTTGAGGGTTGCCAGAAGGGCGGAAAGGTCGCGGGTGCGGTCAATGGTCATCGGCAACTGGCGGGGGCTGCTGTCGCCGGAGGTTGCGCCGGGATGGTTGACACCGGCCACGATGGCGCCGCGGGCGACCAGTCCTTCGGCCAGCCAGCCAAGGTTTTCGATGTTGCCGCCCGAGCCGTGCGAGAGGATGACCAGCGGGTGCGCGCCTGCTGCGATGGCGGGGCCGACCTGAACCCTGGTCCCGGCAAAGGCGGGGTTGGCGCCGAGGGGGACCGTGTAGGTTTCGGATGCGGCCGGATACCAGATGGCGGCCTGCAGCGGGCGGGGCCGGTGGGGGGCGTCGATGGTGAGGTGATCGAAACCGGGAAGGGATTCGGCACTGGCGGCGGTGGAGAGCAGGAGGAGGGCGAGCACGGTTTTCATCGGATCTGGCCTTTCTGAGGAGGTTGCGATGAGGCTCTGATGCGGCAGGTGAGGTGGTTTGGCGTCCTGAAACCGGTTTCAGGTCGCGCGGGACGGGTTCAAGGACGTATGAGGGCGGCGAAAGGAGATGCCGATGCCGACCTTGCCTGTTCCGATCTTCGTGGCGCTTGTGCTGGGGTTTCTGGGGCTGCGCGCCTGGGCCAAGGGGGAAACGCCGCCGCCGCTGCTGGTTCTGATTGCGGCCTGCGCGGTGCAGGCGGCCGTGGTGGCAGGGCGGCTGCATTATGGGATCGAGGCCTTGAGCTGGGTGCAGCCCGTTCTGGCACTGGCCCTGCCGCCGCTGGCCTGGGTGGCCTTCGTCTCGGCCACGCGGCGGCCCTTGCGGCCGGGCGATCTGTGGCATCTGGCAGGGCCGGGGTTCGGGCTGTTTGCCCGGATCTTTGCGCGCGAGGTGCTGGATGCCGCGATCCTGCTGTCGTTCCTGGCCTATGGCGCGGCGGTGCTGCTGGCGCTGCGTGGGGCGGGCGAGATGGCCCATGCGCGGCTGGGCGCGGGCGAGCGGCCGCTGCGCCTGTGGCGCTGGCTGGGCTGGGCGCTGGTGGTGTCGGGCCTGACGGATGGGGTGATGATGGGCGCGGCGGTGCTGGGGCATCGGGCCTGGCTGGGCTGGATGGTGACGGTGTTTTCCACGGCGTCCCTGCTTGCACTGGGGGCGCTGATGCTGGCCGACGAGGTGGCGACGGTGGCCGAGCCGGAGGAGCCGCCGCGCGCAACCGCGGGCGACGCGGACCTGGTGGAGGCGCTGGACAGGCTGATGGCCGAGAAACGACTGTGGCTGGACCCGGATCTGACGCTGGCGCGGATTGCGCGGCGGCTGGGGGTGCCGGCCAAGGCCTTGTCCGCTGCGGTGAACCGGGTGAAGGGCGAGAACATCAGCCGGGTGGTGAACGGCTGGCGGGTGGCCCATGCAGGCGAGCTGCTGCGCGGCGGGGCAACGGTGACCGAGGCGATGCTGGCCAGCGGCTTTGCCACCAAATCCAACTTCAACCGCGAGTTCCTGCGGGTGACAGGCAAGGCGCCGAGCGGCTGGCGGGTCGAACAGTGACCGCCAGCCGACAAGGGTGGCGCGAGATGTTGTGGATAAGGCGGGCGGGGGACGCCATTGATTGCGGGCTGCGGTTGACTCGTCGCGGGAAAGCGAGAGGATCGGGGGTTGGGCGAGTCGAGAGGGACAGGTGCGTTTCACCAAGCTGCGGCTGAACGGGTTCAAGAGCTTTGTGGACCCCACGGATCTGGTGATCCATGAGGGGCTGACCGGCGTGGTCGGCCCGAACGGCTGTGGCAAGTCGAACCTGCTTGAGGCGCTGCGCTGGGTGATGGGCGAGAACCGCCCCACGGCAATGCGCGGCGGCGGCATGGAAGACGTGATCTTCAACGGGGCGGCCACCCGGACGGCGCGGAACTTTGCCGAGGTGGCGCTGATGATCGACAATGCCGACCGGCTGGCGCCGAGCGGCTTCAACGACAGCGACATGATCGAGATCGTCCGGCGGATCACCCGCGATGCCGGCAGCGCCTATCGGGCCAACAGCAAGGAAGTGCGGGCGCGCGATGTGCAGATGCTGTTCGCGGATGCCTCGACCGGCAGCCACAGCCCGGCGCTGGTGCGGCAGGGGCAGATTTCCGAGCTGATCAACGCCAAGCCGAAGGCGCGGCGGCGGGTGCTGGAAGAGGCGGCGGGGATCTCGGGCCTGTATGCGCGGCGGCACGAGGCCGAGCTGAAGTTGCAGGGCACCGAGCAGAACCTGACGCGGGTGGACGACGTGCTGGAGCAGTTGGCGCAGCAGTTGAGCGTGCTGACGCGGCAGGCCCGGCAGGCGGCGCGGTATCGCGAGATTTCCGAAGAGCTGCGGCTGGCGGAAGGCATGTTGCTGTATCGCCGCTGGCGGGAGGCGGACGAGGCGCGGGGGCTGGCCGAGGCGGGCCTGCGCGAGCGGCTGATCGCTGCGGGGCAGGCCGAGGCGGCGGCCCGGGCGGCGGGCAAGGCGCGCGAGGCGGCCGAGGATGCGCTGCCGCCGAAGCGCGAGGAAGAGGCGATTGCCGGCGCGATCCTGCAACGGCTGATCCTGCAGCGCGAGGCGCTGGGCGATCAGGAAGCGCGCGCCATGGCGCTGATCGAGACGCTGCGGGGTCGGATCGCCCAGCTTGGCGCCGATATGGAGCGCGAGGCCGGGCTCAACCGCGACGCGGGCGAGGTGATCGGCCGGCTGGACTGGGAGATTGAACAGATTTCCCGCGCGCATGAGGGGCATGACGAGCGGCTGGCCGAGGCGGTGGAAGCCGCGCGCGAGGCGGGCGCCATCCTGACCGACCGCGAGACGCTGCTGAGCGAGGCGACCGAGGATTCGGCGCGGCTGGCGGCGCGGCACCAGTCGGCGGCGCGGCTGCTGGCGGAAACGCAGGCCGGGGTGGACCGGGCCGAGGCCGAGGCGGTGCGCGCGCGCGAGGCGGTTGCGGCGGCGGAAACGGCGGTGGCCACGGCGGAAGAGGCGCAGGTTGCCGCCGGCGAGGCGCGCGAGGCAGCGGCGGAACTGGCGGAACAGTCTGAGGCGGCGCTGGAGGCGGCCGAGGCGGCGCGGGCCGAGGTGCAGGGCCGCGAGGCCGAGGCGCGGGCGGCGCGCAGCGAGGCCGAAGGTGAGGCCAGCGCGCTGCGGGCCGAGGCGGGCGCGCTGGCGCGGCTGGTGGACCGCGAGGCGCAGGCGGGGCATCAGATCCTGGACCGGCTGGTGGTGGAGCCGGGTTATGAGGCGGCGCTGGGCGCGGCGCTGGCCGATGACCTGCGCGCCCCCGAGGTTGCGGCGGGCGAACGGTCGGGCTGGGGGCTGCTGGAACCCTATATCGCGCCCCAGCCGCTGCCCGAGGGGGTGGAGCCGCTGGCTGACCGGGTTGAGGCGCCGGGGGTGCTGGCGCGGCGGCTGTCGCAGATTGGCGTCGTCAGCCGTGAAAAAGGTTTTCATCTGCAAGAGGCGCTGAAGCCGGGGCAGCGGCTGGTCAGCCTGCAGGGCGATCTGTGGCGCTGGGACGGCTTCCGTTCCGGGGCCGAGGATGCGCCCAGTGCGGCGGCGCTGCGGTTGCAGCAGTTGAACCGCCTGCAGCGGCTGAAGGGTGAGCTGAGCGAGGCCGAGGCGCGGGCCGAGGGCGCGCGGGCGGCGCATGAGGCGTTGCAGGCGCGGCTGGCCGAACTGGCGCGGGCCGACCAGATGGCGCGCGATGCGCGGCGGGCGGCGGATCAGCGGGTGTCCGAGGCGGACCGGGCGCTGAGCCGGGCCGAGGCCGACCGGGCGCTGGCGGGCGGCAAGCTGGAAGCGGCGCGGTCGGCGGTGGCGCGGTTCGAGGATGAGGCGATGTCGGCCCGTGGCCGGGCGCGCGAGGCCGAGGCGGCGGCGAAGGATCTGCCCGACCTTGAGGCGGCGCGCAACGCGGTGGAGGCGGCGAAGATCACCGTCGAGGCGGCGCGGATCGCCATGCTGACGCGGCGCAGCGCGCATGACGAGGTGCGCCGCGAGGGCGAGGCGCGGGTGCGGCGCCGGCAGGAGGCGATGAAGGAACTGTCGGGCTGGAAGCACCGGCTGGAAACCGCAGAGCGCCGCAGCGCCGAACTGGCCGAGCGCCGGGCCGAGGCCGAGGCCGAGCTGGACGATGCCAGCGCGGCGCCCGAGGAGATTGCCGCCAAGCGCGAGGAACTGGACGAGGCGATTGAAACCGCCGAGGCGCGGCGGCGCGTGGCGGCCGAGGCGCTGGCCGAAGCCGAGACGGCCCTGCGCGAGGCGCAGATGGCCGAACGCGAGGCCGAACGCATGGCGGGCGAGGCGCGCGAAGGCAAGGCGCGGGCCGAGGCGCGGCTGGATGCGGCGCGCGAGGCGGTGGCGCTGGCGGCCGAACGGATTGCCGAAGAGGCGGACCGCACGCCGCAGGAATTGCTGGTTTCGCTGCGCAGCGATCCCGACAAGATGCCGGCGGCCGATGTGCTGGATCAGGACGTGGCGCGGCTGAAACGCCAGCGCGAGGCGCTGGGGGCGGTGAACCTGCGCGCCGAGGAGGATGCCGCCACCGTTTCGGCGGAATATGACGCGCTGGCCAAGGAAAAGGGCGATCTGGAAGAGGCGGTCAAGAAGCTGCGCGCCGGAATTGCCGGGCTGAACCGCGAAGGGCGCGAGCGGCTGCTGACGGCCTTTGAACAGGTGAACGCGAATTTCGGCGCGCTGTTCACCCATCTGTTCGGCGGCGGCGAGGCGCGGCTGGTGCTGGTGGAAAGCGACGATCCGCTGGAAGCGGGGCTGGAGATCATGTGCCAGCCGCCCGGCAAGCGGCTGGCAACGCTGAGCCTGCTGTCGGGCGGTGAGCAGACGCTGACCGCGCTGGCGCTGATCTTTGGCGTGTTCCTGGCGAACCCCGCGCCGATCTGCGTGCTGGACGAGGTGGACGCGCCGCTGGACGATGCCAACGTGACGCGGTTCTGCGACATGCTGGACGAGATGACCCGGCGCACCGAGACGCGGTTCCTGGTCATCACCCACCATGCGGTGACGATGGCGCGGATGGACCGGCTGTTCGGCGTGACCATGCAGGAACAGGGCGTCAGCCAGTTGGTCAGCGTTGACCTGAAGAAGGCCGAGGCGCTGGTCGCCTGATCAGGTGGCATCCATGGCGGCGCGGACGGTGGCGAAATGCGCCTGCCAGGTTGGAATGGGCGGCGGGGCCAGGCGGCGCGGCGGGCCGGTGAAGGACAGGATCCGGGTGATCCAGTCTTCGGGCGCGTCGGGCGGGCAATAGGCCGGATAGGTGCCGGCGATTTCGCGATAGACCGGCAGATCAGAGGCGATGACCGGAATCCCGTCGCGGGCCGCTTCCATCAGGGGCAGGCCATAGCCTTCGGCAAAGCTGGGCATCAGCAGGGCGTTGACCGCGCGCAGAAGGGCCTGGACGGTGGCATCATCGGGGCGGTCCAGCACATGAATTGCGGTGCCCCGCAGCGGCGAACGGTCAAGCCGGGCGCGAAGATCATTGACCTTCCAGCCCCAGCTTCCGGCGATCACCAGTTGCGGCAGGTGTTCTGCGGGGATGCGGGTGGCCATCCGTTCCCAGGCCTCGACCAGAAGGCCAAGGTTCTTGCGCGGCTGGATGGTGCCAAGCGCCATGAACAGGGGCCGGTCGGGCGCGATGCCGGGGGGCAGCGGGCCGGGCGGCACGGCGGGGCGGTCATGCAGGCCGAGATGGGCCACCACGGCGGGCGGTGGCGGCAGGTCGGGGGCCAGCATCCGGGCATTGCGCAGATAATCGGCCCTGGTCACCGCCGAGTTGCAGAGGATCAGATCGGCGTCGCGCAGGGTTTCGCGGACAAGGGCGGCGGCGGCTGTCGAATCCTCGAAATGCCATTCGGGATGGTCCAGCGGCAGCGTGTCATGAATGAGGATGGCCGTTTTCACCCCGGCGGCGCGGAAGGTACGGAACCGCGCTTCGGGCATGGGACGGTGGCTGACGCCAAGAAACCAGGCCCCGGCGGGGAACAGCCGGCGCAGGTGCGGAAGCAGGCGATCGGTATCGCCGGCGGGAACCCGTCGCAGCAGCGCGTGGCGCATGACGGCGAAGCGCAGCGCGGCGCGGGTGCGGCCCAGCCGCAGCAGAAGCCGCGACAGCGGCGGCAGATCGGCGGGGTCGCGCCGGGCGATCCAGTTTGCCAGCACCTGCCCTGCCTTGGGGCCAAGGACCGAGACGGTGCCGCGATGTTCCAGAAAGAAATAGGCAGGCTCGGGCGCCGAGGCGAGCAGGCTGAGCCAGGCCCGTTCAACCCGGCCGATGCCGGTTGTGAAGGGATCAACCGCGTGGGGCAGCGGCATCGTGATGTCGAAAAGGATGGGTTTTCGCATCGGCTGCCCCGTTATGGCCAGGGCGCGCGGTTGCATTGCGCCGTTCAGACGGTTCTAGAGCCTTGCGATTGTATCGCCTACGGCAATTTCGCCATCGGCGACAATGGCGCAGAGGATGCCGCGCAGGCGCAGCGGCGGGTGGCCGGGCATCGTGATCCAGTCTTTCGCGGCGGCGCCGTAGCGGGCCTTCCACTTGACGCAGCCATCATTGAACAGGCCCGAGACGCGCAGGGTTGCGGTGCCGGCGCGCAGCAGGGTGCCTTCGGGAAGGTTCGCCTCCGTCGTGTCAAGGTCGGCAAGGATGGTGTCGCCGGGGTGCGGCTGGTCGGGGTGGATGCGGACAAGATCATGCACGCGGCTGGGCAGGATCGAGACCTGGATCGCCGGATCGGGGCGGCCGTCGGGCAGCCGCGCCCAGGGTGCGGTCAGCCAGCGTTCGCCGGGCACACCTTCGGCCACGGTCAGGCGCAGCCGGTCAGGGTGGGTGCGCTGGTTGTAGCCGGGGCGGAAGGTCAGTTGGCTCGCAACGGTCGCCTGTTTCGGCGCGGCCAGAACCTGCGGCAAGGCCGCCATCAGCGCATCCATGGTGATCATCGGCGGGGCCTTTCGCAAAGCGGCATCAGGACTGCGCCAGAAGGTCGGCCACCTTGCGGCGCAGATCAAGGTTCACCTCGACCAGACGCCCTTCCTGCCACAGGATTTCGGCCATCTCCGGGGTCAGCATCTGGGTGGCGGTATAGAAGGCGTCGATCTTGTCCGGTGTGGCGCCGGACAGGGCCTGCAACAGGGCTTCGTTCTTCTGATAGGCGCCGCGCGCCAGACGGAAGGGCAGGGCCGCCGTCCACTTGGCGCGGTCCTGGGCGTGGAAATGCAGAAGTTTCACCCGGCGGTCCATCGGGGGGCCGTCCATGCGGACCCCGTTCATCGAGCCGCCATGCAGGCGCGGGGTGAAGCCGGGCACGCCGGTGCGGAAGAAGGCCTTGCCGACGGAATGGGACAACATGCCGTTGGGCATGGCCGCGGCGTAACGTCCGAAGATGATGTCGCGCAGAAAGGCGCGCGGGCCTTTCAGGGGGCCGCGGAAGAGGCGGGCGGTGAAGATGTCATCGGGAAGCGACGGGTCGTGCATGGCCTCGAACGGTTCCAGCCGCACCATTGGGTGATGGGCCGGGGCCGAGGCGAGGATTTCGCCCATCGGCCGGTCAGGCAGCAGGAATTCATCCACGTCGATATGGCCGATCCACGGCAAGGGGCAGAGGCGCCAGGCGCGCAGCGCGTTGCGGGCCTGCCGGTTCTGGTGCCGGTCGGGGCGGATGCCGTTGCCGACGCGGGCCCAGTAATCGGGGGTGCAGCGCAGCACGGAAACGCGCGGAATATCCTGCACGGCGGCGATGGCCGGATCATCGGGATCGTCAAAGCACAGGGTAATGGCGGCGGCGCCCAGATCAAGGTGATGGGCCAGGAAGGCAAGAACCTGGTCCTGCGGGGCCTTGATCGTGGCGACCAGCGCCCAGTCGACGCAGGCGGGCGGGTCTTCTGGCGGCAGGGCTTCTGTCATGTGAAACCTAAACCAGGGCGAAGAGCAGGACGATTGCCAGCATCCCGGCCCAGGCGCGCCAAAGCGCGGCGCAGGCGGCGTCGATGTCGTCGGGGCCGGGGTCGCGGCGGCCTTCGGGCCAGACCCAGGGGAAATCTGTCATCTTGCCGGCATAGCTGCGCGGGCCGGCCAGCGCAACGTCCAGCACCGGGGCCAGAACGGATTCGGGCCAGCCGGCATTGGGGCTGCGGTGCTTGGGCGCGTCGCGCAGCACGGGGGCCGGGTCGAACCAGCCGGAGGTGAGGGCGATGAGCAGCGCGGTCAGCCGGGCGGGGATGAGGTTCAGAAGATCGTCAAGGCGGGCTGCGGCCCAGCCGAATTCGCGGTAGCGCGGGGTCATGTGGCCGATCATGCTGTCGGCGGTGTTGGCCATCTTGTAGGCCAGAAGGCCGGGCAGGCCGCCGACAAGGAACCAGAAGGCCGGGGCGATGACGCCATCGGAAAGGTTTTCCGCCGCACTTTCGATGGCGGCGCGGGCCACATCGGGTTCGGCCATCGGGGCGGTGTCGCGGCCGACGATCATGGAGACGGCACGCTTGCCATCCTCAAGACTGCGACGCAGGGCGGTGGCGACGGCACGGACGTGATCGACCAGCGACCGCTGCGCCAGAATGATTGCGGCGACAAGGACTTCGATCACGCCATGATCGGGCAGGAGGTGGATCAGCCAGCCGGTCAGGGCGGCCAGTGCCACCAGAACGGCAATGACCAGAACGCCTGCCGCGCGGCGACCCGGGCCACGGTTGAAACGGGTTTCCGCCGCTGCGATCAGCCGGCCCATCAGCACCGCGGGATGCGGCAGGCGACGCCAGAGCCAGTCGGGTTCACCGAAGAGCGCGTCGAGGATCATGGCAAGGACAAGGGTCATGGGGTGAACCGGGGGGCGAATCGGGCTGGGGCAAGGATGCCCCGGTTGGACCGGATTGGCGGGGGTGCCGCAAGGGAAAGATCGCCCGGACGGGGGGCAGGGTGCGGCAATGCTGCAACTGGGGCTTCACATTCCTGCAACAGAGAGGGTGCAGAAAGAAGCAGGCTTGATTTTGGCGCGCGGCGACACAGAGTTGAGTCAGAGGAGAGAGACCATGCTGGAATTCCTGCCGACCCATGTGAGAGACGGTCTTGAGGCGGCGCGCAAGCGCGAGCTTCGCAAGCGGTCGCGGCTGCGGGTGCAGGTGGGCGATGCGGTCTATCCGGTGCTGCGGTTCTGGCACGACGGCTTTGCGCTGGATGCCGATCTGGCGCCGGGCAAGCTGCGCGGGCTGGTCGATGTGTTCGACGGATCGCGGCATGTGTTCCAGTGCCTGATCGTGGCCTCGGCCAATGAGGACGGCGAATTGCTGTGCGAATTCAAGCGCGCGACGGCCGTGACCGACCGCCCGGCGCTGGACTATCTGCGCGACGAGAACGCGCCGGTGGGCTATCTGCCCCGGGCCTGAGCGGGCCTAGGGCCGGATCTCGACCGGGGTGCCGGTCGGGGTGGCGGCCCAGATTTCCCGCATTTCGGCATTGGTCACGGCGATGCAGCCGGCTGTCCAGTCCCCCTTGACGATATAACCTTCGGGCAGGCTGTTCGGCTGGCCGTGGATCATGATGTCACCGCCGGGATCATAGCCGCCCGCCCGCGCGCGGGCGCGGTCTTCTGGCTGCGGGTAATCCAGGCCAAGCGACAGGTGGTAGGCCGATTTGTCGTTGCGGCGGTTGATGGTGAACACGCCTTCGGGCGTGCGGCCATCGCCCTGGCGCGCCTTGTCGCCGGTGGGGGTGAAGCCAAGGGCGATGCGGTAGCTGCGCACGGCCTGACCGGCCTGCATCAGCACCATGCGGCGGGCGGCCTTTTCGATGACGATACGGTCAACGGTGCCAACCAGCGGTGGCAGGGGCTGCGGCACCGGCGCCGGCGTCGGGCGCACCCAGAGGAGCGCCGCGGCACCGATCACCGCCAGCAGGACAAGAAGGGCAAACAGCCGGGCAATCGTCTTCATGGCCGGGAAACTAACGCAGCGGTCGCTGCGGTGCCATCACGATGCCGCGACGCCCTTATTGCAGGTCGGCGAACACCTTTTGCAGCCGGTCCACCGCCTCGGCCACCTGGGCGCGGGGGGCGGCAAGGTTCAGCCGCAGGAAGGTTTCGCCGCCGGGACCGAAGCTGTCGCCGTGGTTCGGGGCGATCTGCGCCTGTTTCTGCACCCGGTTCAGGATTTCCGCCTTGGTCATGCCGGTGCCGGCAAAATCGACCCAGGCCAGATAGGTGGCCTCAAGCGGCATCGAGCGTAGGCCGGGAATGGCGTTCACGCCCGCGTCGAACAGGCGGCGGTTGCCGTCCAGATAGGCCACCAGCGCATCGACCCATTCGGCGCCTTCGGGCGAATAGGCGGCGGTGACCATGTGCATCCCGAAACTGTTGGACGAGATGCCAAGCGCCATCATCCGGTCGGCAAAGCGCTGGCGCAGGGCCGGATCAGCGATGATGACATTGCCGGTATGGGCGCCGGCGATGTTGAAGGTCTTGGTGGCGGCGGTCATCATCACCAGACGGTCGGCAATTTCAGGCACGGCCTTGGCCATGACGTGATGCGTCTGGCCGGGGAACACCAGATCGTGGTGGATTTCGTCCGAGACCAGAATCAGGTTGTGACGGCGGCAGAAATCGGCGGTGGCCTGCAGTTCGGCCAGGGTCCAGACGCGGCCGCCGGGATTGTGCGGGGAGCACAGGATCAGCATCTTCTCGGCGCCGGTCATCTGGGCATCCCAGGCGTCGAAGTCCATCTCGTAGCGGCCGTTCACGGTTTTCAGATGGCAATCCACCACGCGGCGGCCGGCGGCCCGGATGGTGCGGGCGAAGGCGTGATAGACCGGCGTCATCAGCACCACCCCGTCGCCGGGCTGGGTGAAGGCGTCGATGCACAGCCCGGTGCCGTTCACCAGCCCGTGCGTGGTGAAGATGTGCGAGGGATCGACCTGCCAGCCGTGGCGCGTGTCCATCCACCAGCGAATCGCCTCAAGATAGGGGCGGTCATCGCCGAAATAGCCGTAGACGCCGTGCGACAGCATCTTTTCCAGCGCCCGCTGCACCGATTGCGGGGGGCGGAACTCCATGTCCGCGACCCACATGGCGATGCCGGTGTCGGCCGAAACGCCATAGAGGGATTCCATCATGTCCCACTTCACGCAGTGGGTGCCCTTGCGGTTGATCGGGGTATCGAAGTTCATGCTGGCTTGCCGTGGTTGTGTCTGTTGTTCCTGATAATCCGGCTTTGGCGGGATGTCATTCTGATTTTGCCGGAACATTTGGTAATTTGATCCAATAAGTGCAAATAAACCGGGAAATCATACCTGGTGCGACCGATGCGCGCCCCGGGCGCGGGGGTGATGCGGCCCTCTTGCAAGGGGGGGCTTGGTTCCCCTAGATCAGGGGCCATGATCCGCAACATCCTCATCCATCCCGATCCCAGGCTCAAGAAGGTATGCGAGCCGGTCCGCGACATCACCCCCGAGGTGAAGGCGCTGGCCGCCGACATGCTGGAAACCATGTATGTCGCGCCCGGCATCGGGCTGGCCGCGCCGCAGGTGGGCGCGATGATCCGGCTTCTGGTGATGGATTGCATCAAGGACGGCCCGGCCGAGCCGATGGTGCTGATCAACCCGGAACTGGTCTGGGCGTCGGAAGACGTGTCGATCTTCGAGGAAGGCTGCCTGTCGCTGCCGGAACAATATGCCGAGGTGAAGCGCCCCTCGATCGTGACGGTGCGCTGGATGGATCTGGACGGCGCCCCGCAGGAGCGCACCTTTGACGGGCTGTGGGCGACCTGCGTGCAGCACGAGATGGACCATCTGGATGGCAAGCTGTTCATTGACTATCTGGGGCCGATGAAGCGGCAGATGGTGCTGCGCAAGCTGGAAAAGGTGAAGCGCGAGCGCGCCCGCATGGGGTGACCTTGCGGCGCTGATCGGTTATGGCGCGGGCAGACAAGGAAGGTGATCCGATGATCCTGCCCATTCTGCGCTGGCCCGACCCGGTTCTGACAACGCCCTGCGCCCCCGCCGTGCTGTCTGATGACCTGCGGGCGCTGGCGGACGACATGCTGGACACGATGTATGCCGCGCCGGGGCGTGGGCTGGCGGCGCCGCAGGTGGGGCGGCTGCTGCGGCTGTTCGTGATGGATGCAGGCTGGAAGGACGGCCCGCGCACGCCGCGCGTGCTGGTGAACCCCGAGGTGGTGGAACTGATGGGCGCGCGGGTGGTGGGGCCGGAGGGCTGTTTGTCAATTCCGGGGCCGGTGACGCAGGTCGAACGGGCCGAGGCGGTGCGGATGCGCTGGACCGATCTGGACGGCGGGCCGCAGGAGGCGGTGCTGACCGGGTTCGAGGCGATCTGTGCCCAGCATGAATATGACCATCTGGAGGGCATCCTGACGCTGGACCGGCTGTCACCGCAGGCGCGGGCCGAGGCGGAAGCGGCGGTGCTGGCATGAGCGTGCGCCCCTGCCTGCCCTGGCCGCATCCGGCGCTGAAGACCCCGGCGCGGGATGTGGAGACGATCACCGACGAGATCCGCGCGATCTGGGAGGACATGATCGAGACGATGGATGCGATGCCCGGCGTGGGGCTGGCGGCGGTACAGATCGGTGTGCCGCTGCGGCTCGCCGTGGTGGACTGTTCCGACAAGCGCGGGCAGGCGATCCGCATGGCCAACCCCGAGGTGCTTCATGCCAGCGTGCAGTTGCGCGAGCATGAGGAGGCCTCGCCCAACCTGCCGGGGGTTTCGGCGGTGATCGCGCGGCCGCGCGCGGTAACGGTGCGCTTCCTGAACGACCGGGGCGAGACCGAGGAGCGGGATTTCGTTGATCTCTGGGCGACCAGCGTGCAGCACCAGATCGACCATCTGGCGGGCCGGATGTATTTTGACCGGCTGTCGGCGCTGAAGCGGAAGATGCTGATTGCCAAGGCCGACAAGCTGCGGAGGCGGTAAGTGAAAATCATTTTCATGGGAACGCCCGAGTTCAGCGTGCCGGTGCTGGAGGCGCTGGCGCAACAGCATGAAATCCTGTGCGTTTACAGCCAACCGCCCCGCCCTGCCGGGCGCGGGAAAGAGCTGCGGAAAACCCCGGTTCATGCCCGGGCCGAGGCGCTGGGCCTGACTGTGCGCACGCCGGTTTCGCTGCGCAGCGACGAGGCGGCGAAAGCGGTGGCCGATCTGGGGGCGGATGTGGCGGTGGTGGTGGCCTATGGGCTGATCCTGCCGCAAGCGGTGCTGGACGCGCCGCGTCTTGGCTGCCTGAACATCCACGCCTCGCTGTTGCCGCGCTGGCGCGGGGCGGCGCCGATCCACCGCGCGATTCTGGCGGGCGATGCGGAAACCGGCATCTGCATCATGCAGATGGAGGCCGGGCTGGACACCGGGCCGGTGTTGCTGCGCGAGGCGACCGCGATCGGGACCGCGGAAACCACGGCCGAGCTGCATGACCGGCTGAGCGGGATGGGCGCGCGGCTGATCGGGGTGGCGCTGGACCGGCTGGGCGAACTGACGCCCGTGCCGCAGCCCGAGGACGGCGTGACCTATGCCGCCAAGATTGACAAGGCCGAGGCGCGGGTGGACTGGACGCGCCCGGCGGTGCAGGTGGACCGGCAGATCCGCGGGCTGTCGCCGTTCCCCGGCGCCTGGGTGCCGGTGGGCGCGGAACGGGTGAAACTGCTGCGGTCGCGGCTGGCGGCGGGGGCGGGCGCGCCGGGGCAGGTGCTGGGCGGTTTCACCATTGCCTGCGGCAAGGGCGCGGTCGAGGTGCTGGAGGCGCAGCGCGAGGGCAAGCGGCCGATGCCGGCGGCCGAGGTTCTGAAAGGGCTGGTGCTGCCGCCGCATCTGGGCTGACGCGGCGTCTGGTGCCGGGGCGGTGCAGACCCCATATTGGGGGCACGGAACGCGCGGAGGCGGCGATGCCCTTTTTCATGCTGATGATCATCGGTGCGGCGGCCGGGTTTCTGGCCACCCGGCTGATGCGGCTGGAGACCGATGTGCCGACCACGGTCGCCATCGGCGTGTTCGGCGCGCTGATCGGCGGGTTCATCCTGCGGGCGCTGGTGGCGATGCTGGGGGCGGTGGCCGGCTTTGTGGGTGCCTTTCTGGGCGCGCTGGCGCTGATCTGGCTGTGGAAGACCTATATCAGGTAAGCCGGCGCGCCAGATCCTTGATGCGGATTTCGGGATCTTCCCACAGGATCTGGCCCTGCCAGACCGCAAACAGCACCTGCGCGGCGCTGCGGGCCTTTTCGCCGCTGCCGATGCGGCGGGCCAGCGCGGCCTCGATCTGGGCACGCCAGACGGCGCCGGCTTCGCGGGCGACCGGATCGCGGGTGCCCAGCGACAAGAGCAGCGGCGCCTTGCGGGCGGTGGGGTCCAGCGCCTTGAGAAACCCTTGCGGTCCCTTGCCGGTGGTGGCGGCATCGGCGGCGGTGGCGGCTTCGGTCAGCACGGCCCAGCCATCACGGGCGGCGGCGGAGAGCATCCCTTCGACGCTGCCATAGCGTTGCGCAAGGGTTGATCCGGCCAGCCCGGTGGCACGGGCCACGCTGCCGAAGGAAACCGATTTTTCGCCCCCCTGCGCGTAAAGACGGCGCGCGGCGGCAAGAACCTGACTGTCGGGAAGGGTTTTCTGGCGTGGCATGCGGTCAGAATGGGCGAACCCGTGTTCGGTTTCAAGGGAAAGCTGCGGTCACGGCCCGCGCTTGGGGCGGCCGGGCTGGGGCGGGCGGGTGCGATAGACCGGCAGGCGCCAGCCGAAGGCCAGGCTGCCTGCGCGCAGCACCAGCACGACCAGGGCGCAGGCGGCCAGCGCCACCATCTCGGGCGCGCCGGCAAGGCCGGCCAGCACGGCGGTGCCCGCCCCGGCGAAGGCGCAGGTGACGTAAAGTTCGCCCTGTTTCAGGACCAGCGGCACCTCGTTGCAGACCACATCGCGCATCAGCCCGCCGAGGCAGCCGGTGACCATGCCCATGACAATGACGATGGGCCAGTCCTGCCCCGAGGCCTGGGCCGCGGCGACGCCGGCCGGAACGGCGGCGGCCAGGGCGAAGGCGTCGATCCACAGCAGCGCGCGGTAGCGGCTTTCCAGCAGATGCGCGGTGAAGAACACCAGGATGGCCGCGGCGGTGGCGACGGCCAGGATCACCGGATCGGCCACCCAGAACACGGTGCGGTCAAGGATCGCATCGCGGGTGGTGCCGCCGCCGGTGGCGGTGAGGCAGGCGATGAAGATGAAGCCGACGACATCAAGCTGCGAGCGCGAGGCGACCAGCGCGCCGGTGACGGCAAAGACCGCCACGGCGGCATAATCCAGCAGTTGGAGCGCCGTTTCGGGCGTCATGCGGCAGAGGGTTTGTAGGGGGCCATTCCGGCCCGCGCCAGCGCGTCGGCGCGTTCGTTTTCGGCATGGCCGGCGTGGCCCTTGATCCAGCGCCAGGTGACGGAATGGCGCGCCTGCGCGGCATCAAGCCTTTGCCACAGTTCGGCGTTCTTGACCGGCTTCTTGTCGGCGGTCTTCCAGCCGTTGCGTTTCCAGCCGTGAATCCATTCGGTGACGCCGTTCTTCACATAGGCGCTGTCGGTGACGATGGTCAGGGCCGAGGGGCGGGTCAGGCTTTCCAGCGCGGAAATCGCCGCCATCAGCTCCATCCGGTTGTTGGTGGTCTGCGGCTCGCCTCCCGAAAGTTCGCGTTCCTTGAGGACGGCACCGTTTTCGCGCGCAAGGAGCAGGACGCCCCAGCCGCCGGGGCCGGGATTGCCGGAGCAGGCTCCGTCTGTATAGGCGAAAAGATCGGGCATCAGAGCAGCGCCACGGAGAGGCAGCCGACCACGACCGCGGTGAGAAGAAGGCGCAGCTTCATCCACCAGCGCGGGGCAAGGCCCTGGGCGGCGAAGGTGGCGTCCAGCAGCAGCAGGCCGACGAAGCCGGCGATCAGGAAGATCGACGAGGTGTCGCTGGCATCGGTGACGGTGAAGAACACCCAGAGCGCGGGGATGACCGCCAGCACATAGGGCAGCGGGCCGGCCTCGGGCGCGCGGGCGGCAAAGCCCCAGAGCGCGCCGGACATGAAGGACAGGATCACCGTGCCATAGGTGAGGCCGACGTAAGACCCCAGGAACATGGGCGGCAGCCAGGTGGCGCCAAAGGCGGCCACGGCGGGAAAAAGCTGGGTGGCGGCGGACCACAGGAACGGGATCAGCCCGGCCAGGCCAAGCGCCAGCGCGGCAGGGGGGATGCGGCGGTCGTCGGTCACGGGGCACGCTCCAGCGCGAGGCGGGCGCCAAGCGCCGCGAAAGACGCCGCGAAGGCGCGTTTCATCCAGGTCAGCACCGAGGGCGAGGACAGGATGGCCTTGCGCCCCGAGGCCGCGACAGCGGCATAAAGCAGGAAGGTGAGGAAGGTCATCACCGTGAAGCCGGTGCCCAGTTCCAGCAGCGGGCCAAGGCCGGCGGCATGGGCGGGCAGGAATTGCGGCAGGAAGGCCACGAAGAACAGCGGCAGCTTGGGGTTGAGGATGTTCAGCAGGATGCCGCGGGCGACCAGCCGGCGGGGCGAGCCGCCATCCGACGCCTCGACCGCAAGCGAGCCGGTGGATTGCAGCACGGCCCAGGCCATCCACAGCAGATAGGCGACGCCGGCGTATTTGATGGTCTGGAACAGCACGGCCGAGGTGTGCAGCACGGCCGCCAGCCCGGCCATGGCCACCGCCATGTGCAGGACGGTGGCGATGGTGCAGCCGATGGTGGCCCAGAAGCCGGCCCGGAAGCCGCCACCAAGGGTGACCGACAGGGTATAGACCACGCCGATGCCCGGCGTGATGCAGACGATGAAGGCAGTCAGCAGGAATTCCGGGGAAAGCGCTGTCATGGATGTCCTTGGGCGGGAAGGGTCAGGTGTCTTTGAGGAAGCGGTTGCGCAGGCGTTGCGGGATGGCGGCGGTGATGGCGGTCAGCACGGCGTTGACGCGCGGGATGTCGGCTTTGGCGGGAAAGGCCGGCAGGTTGATCTTCTGGCCGTCCAGATAAACCGCACCGCCGCTTGCGCCCCCGCCTACGGGAATGTCTTCTTCCTTGCGGGCGGGCTTGCGGTCAAGGCCCTGTTCGGTGACGGCGGCGCGGATGCCGGCCAGCGCATCGGCGCCGACGGTGGCCTTGCGCGTCTTGCAGGCGGGGCCTTCGGTTTCATAGCCCTTGCAATGTTTCAGGGTAAGGTGGCCGTCAGCCAGGATGGTGACCGAGACATCCCAGGCGTATTCCGGCGGCAGGCTGCCCGAATTGACCCAGTAGGTGGCCAGAACTGGGGCGTCTTCGGCCTGGCCGGCCAGCGGCACGGACAGCAGCGTCAGCGTCAGGGCAAGACGGCGCAGCATGACGACCCCCTAGTCGCGCAGGATTTTCGGAACCTTGAACTCGACCCGCTCGACCGTGGTTTCCACCGGCTCGACCGTCAGGTCATAGCGGGCGCGGAAGGCGTCGATCACTTCGTTCACCAGCACTTCGGGCGCGCTGGCCCCGGCCGTCAGGCCAACCGAGCGGGCCTCTGCCAGCGCGGGCCAGTCGATTTCGGATGCGCGCTGCACCAGCATGGAATAGGCGCAGCCGGCGTTGCGGCCCACCTCGACCAGACGTTTCGAGTTCGAGGAATTGGGCGCCCCGATCACCAGAAGCGCGTCGATCTTCGGCGCCACGGCCTTGACCGCCGCCTGCCGGTTGGTGGTGGCATAGCAGATGTCTTCGCGGCTTTGCGATTCGATGCCGGGGAAGCGGCGGATCAGCGCGGCGATGATGTCTTTCGTATCGTCCACCGACAGGGTGGTCTGGCTGATATAGGCCAGTTTCGCGGGGTCGCGGACCTGAAGCGTGGCCACATCTTCAACCGTTTCGATCAGCAGCACCTCGCCCTCGGGCAACTGGCCCAGGGTTCCCACCGCCTCGGGGTGGCCGCGGTGGCCGATGTAGATCATCTGCAACCCGGCCTCGGCATGGCGGGCGGCTTCCAGATGGACCTTGGTCACCAGCGGGCAGGTGGCATCGACGGCAATCATGTTGCGGCGCCCGGCCTCGGCCGGAACGGATTTCGGCACGCCATGCGCGGAAAACACCACCGGCCGGTCATTGGGGCAGTCGTCAAGTTCCTCGACGAAGACGGCGCCCTTGGCGCGCAGGTCATCGACCACATACTTGTTGTGGACGATCTCATGCCGGACATAGACCGGGGCGCCCCATTTCTGCAGCGACATCTCGACGATCTTGATGGCGCGATCGACACCGGCGCAGAAGCCGCGCGGCGCGGCAAGATAAAGCGTGAGGGCGGGCTTGTCGGTCATTCGCGGCCTCGGGCGATGGGCAGGGATGGGGCCAGAGGTAAGGCCAAAGGGCGGGCGGGTCCAGTGGGGGCGTCAGGAGGCCGCGCCGATGACCCCGGCGGCGACCAGCGCCAGAACGATGTAGCGGGCGGTCTTGGCCAGCGCGACAAGGGCCAGGAACAGGGGCAGGGGCACCCGCATCAGGCCCGCCATGGCGACCAGAAGATCGCCCCCCGGCGCCCAGGACAGCAGCAGCGACCACAGCCCCCAGCGATTCCACCAGCCCTGTGCGCGGGCCAGCCGGTCGGGTGTCAGCGGAAACCAGCGCCGGTCGCGGAAGGATTCGGCACCGCGCCCCGCCGCATAGGTGACGCAGGAGCCCAGCGTGTTGCCGACCGAGGCGACGAGGACCAGCCAGACGGCCGGCCAGCCCGCCGCCTGTAGGGCGAGGAACACGATTTCGGACTGGGCGGGAAACGGGGTGGCGGCCAGGAAGGCGGCCGCGAACAGGGCGAGAAGGCCGCTGGTCATACCGGGGTCATTCCGGGCGCGACGGTCGGGCACCGGGGAAACCCCGGCGCCCGGACCCATCACTTCGCGTCAAGCGTGGCATCCTCGGGATGCGCGGCGCGCGGTTCGCGCGGCGGGCGACCGATCACGTCGCGCAACTCGTCCAGCTCGATGAAATTGTCGGCCTGGCGGCGCAGTTCGTCGGCGATCATCGGCGGCTGGCTGCGGATGGTCGAAACGACCGAAACCCGCACACCCTGCCGTTGCAGGCTTTCGACCAGCGGGCGGAAATCGCCGTCGCCCGAGAACAAGACAATGTGATCAAGACGGGGGGCCAGTTCCATGGCATCGACGGCAAGTTCGATGTCCATGTTGCCCTTCACCTTCCGGCGGCCCTGGCTGTCGGTGTATTCCTTGGCGGGCTTGGTGCGCATGGTGAAGCCGTTGTAGTGCAGCCAGTCCACCAGCGGACGGATCGGGGAATAGTCGTCGTTTTCCAGAAGGGCCGTGTAGTAGAAGGCGCGCAGCAATTTGCCGCGGCGCATGAATTCCATGCGCAACAGTTTGTAATCAATGTCAAATCCCAGGGCCTTGGCGGCCGCATAGAGGTTTGACCCGTCGATGAACAGCGCAAGCCGCTCGTCCTTGTAGAACATCAGTGACTTCCCTTCGAAATACGCCCCCGGCGAGCAACTTCCTGGATGGGTGGAACTGGAGTATCGAGACCCGGTGGGGAACAAAAGGCAGATAACGCCGGGCGGGCGGGGCGACAAGGGAACTATAGGATATGAATTTGACGCGAGATAGCGAAGCCATGCACGCCTTGATTGCCTTCGGCGCCAATCTGCCACTGGGGGGGCAGATGCCGGCGGCAACGCTGCTTCTTGCGGCAGAGCGGCTGCGGGCGCCCGGCATGACCCTTGTCGCGATGAGCCGGCTTTACCGGACGCCCTGCTTTCCGGCCGGGGCGGGGCCTGACTATGTGAACGCGGCGGCCGTGCTGCGGGTTGCGGGCGATGTGACGCCCGAGGCGGTGCTGGCGCATCTGCACAGCGTCGAGGCCGAGTTCGGCCGGCAGCGCGAGGTGCGCTGGGGGATGCGGACGCTGGACATTGACCTGCTGGCGATGGGCGGGCTGGTGCTGCCCGATGCTGCCACCGCGGACCGCTGGCGCAGCCTGCCGCCCGAGGAGCAGGTGCGGCGCGCGCCGGACCGGCTGATCCTGCCGCATCCGCGGTTGCAGGACCGGGCCTTCGTTCTGGTGCCGCTGGCCGAGGTGGCGCCGGACTGGGTGCATCCGCGCAGCGGGCAGAGCGTTGCCGCGATGCTGGCCGCGCTGCCGCAGGCCGACCGGGAGGCGGTGGTGCCGCTTGAAGCGGGGTGAAACCCCCGTGATCCGGGCGATTCCACGCTTGTCAACGGGCGGCTTCCGGCGTAAGGAGGCAGCTTCCTAGCCCAAGAGACTGAGGTGTCCGATGGCCCGCGTGACGGTCGAAGATTGCGTTGACAAGGTGCCGAACCGGTTTGAACTGGTGCTGCTGGCCGCCCATCGGGCGCGCGAAGTGGCGTCGGGCGCCCCGCTTACCATCGACCGCGACAACGACAAGAACCCCGTCGTTGCCCTGCGCGAGATTGCCGAGGAAACCCAGGGCGCCGACGTGCTGCGCGAGCGCATGATCGAAAGCTATCAGACGCAGATCGAAGTGGACGAGCCGGAAGAGGACCAGATGGCCCTGCTGATGGCCGGCGAGATCGACCGCCCGGTGGTGGACGACATGTCGGAAGAGAAACTTCTTCGCGCGCTGATGGAAGCCCAGGGCGAGAACTGAGGCGGCACCAGATCGGGAGAAAATCCCGGCAGGCAGGGCGTGAATGATCGACGTTGAAGACCTGATCGCCCTGGTTCGCAACTACAATCCGCGCTGCAACGGCGATCTGATCCGCCGGGCCTATGCCTATGGCCTGAAGATGCACGAGGGGCAGACCCGCAAGTCGGGCGAGCCCTATTTCACGCATCCCGTGGCCGCCATCCTGACCGAACAGCGGCTGGATGATGCGACGATCGTGACCGCGCTGCTGCACGACACGATCGAGGATACCCGGTCCACCTTTTCCGACATTGCCACCCAGTTCGGCGAGGAAGTGGCCGAGCTGGTCGATGGCGTGACCAAGCTGACCAACCTGCAACTGGGCAGCGCCCAGACCCAGCAGGCGGAAAACTTCCGCAAGCTGTTCATGGCGATGTCCAAGGATCTGCGGGTGATCCTGGTCAAGCTGGCGGACCGGCTGCACAACATGCGCACCATCCGCAGCATGAAGCCGGAAAAGCAGGCCCAGAAGGCCCGCGAGACCATGGAGATCTTCGCGCCGCTGGCCGGGCGGATGGGGATGCAGTGGATGCGCGAGGAACTGGAGGATCTGTCCTTCAAGGTTCTGAACCCCGAGGCGTGCAATTCCATCATCCGCCGCTTCCTGACGCTGCAACGCGAGACCGGCGATGTGGTGCACAAGATCACCGGCGACATCCGGCATGAGCTGGAGAAGGCGCAGATCGAGGCCGATGTCTATGGCCGGGCGAAGAAGCCCTATTCGATCTGGCGCAAGATGCAGGAAAAGGACCTGGCGTTCAGCCGGCTGTCCGACATCTATGGTTTCCGGGTGATCTGCGACAGCGTGGCCGACTGCTATCGCATCCTTGGCGTGATCCACCAGCGCTGGCGCGCGGTGCCGGGGCGGTTCAAGGATTACATCAGCCAGCCGAAATCGAACGGCTACCGATCCATCCACACCACGGTTTCGGGGCGCGACGGCAAGCGGGTGGAGGTGCAGATCCGCACCCGGCAGATGCACGAAGTGGCCGAGGCCGGCGTTGCGGCGCACTGGTCCTATCGCGAAGGCGTGCGGGCGCAGAACCCCTTTGCCGTGGACCCGGCCAAGTGGATTGCCAGCCTGACCGAACGTCTGGACGAAGAGGACCATGACGAGTTTCTCGAGAACGTGAAACTTGAGATGTATTCCGACCAGGTGTTCTGCTTCACCCCCAAGGGCGATGTGGTGCAACTGCCGCGCGGCGCGACGCCGCTGGATTTCGCCTATGCGATCCATACGCGCATTGGCAACGGCACCGTGTCGGCCAAGGTGGACGGCATCCGGGTGCCGCTGTGGACGCGGCTGAAGAACGGCCAGTCGGTCGAGATCATCACCGCCGAGGGGCAGCGCCCGCAGGCAAGCTGGATCGACATCGTGACGACGGGCCGCGCCAAGGCGGCGATCCGGCGGTCGCTTCGGGAAGAGGACCGCGGGCGCTTCGTCAAGCTGGGGATGGAGCTGGCGCGGGCGGCCTTTGACCATGTGGGCAAGAAGGCCACAGACAAGGCGCTGCGGACGGCGGCCAAGACCATGGGGCTGGCCGACGAGACCGATCTTCTGGCGCGCATCGGCAGCGCCGAGGTGGCGGCGCGGCGCGTGGTTGAAACGCTGTACCCCGAACTGGCGATGGCCACGACCGAGGTTGTGGATGCCAAGCGCCCGGTGGTGGGGATGGAGAACGACCAGTCGATCCGCCGCGCGCCCTGCTGCCAGCCGCTGCCGGGGGAACGGATCGTCGGCATCACCTATCGCGGGCAGGGCGTGGTGATGCACGCGATCGACTGCCCCGCGCTGGAAGAGTTCGAGACCCAGACCGAACGCTGGGTGGACCTGCACTGGAAGGCGGGCCGCCATGCGCCGGTGAACACCGTGTCGCTGGAGCTGACGATTTCCAACGATGCCGGCGTGCTGGGCCGCATCTGCACCCTGATCGGCGAGCAGAAGGCGAATATCTCGGATCTGCGGTTCACGGATCGCAAACCGGATTTTTACCGGGTGATCGTTGACGTGGACCTGCGCGATGTCGAACATCTGCACATGATCATGACCGCGCTCGAAGCCGAGACGGATGTGGCGCAGGTGTCCCGCCACAGGGATGCCACGCGCAAGCCCTGAGGCCCTTTCGGGCCTTTGACGCCTGGAAAGGACACCGCTTGATTTTCCGACGCCGCGACAAACCGGCCCTTGCCGAACGGCTGCGCGCCCTTGTCTGGCCGCGCGGGGGCTGGGGGCGGGGCATCCGCTATGTCTGGGCGCGGATGACGCGGTTGCCCGATCCGCCGCACCGGATTGCGCGGGGCATCTGGGCGGGGGTCTTCGCGTCATTCACGCCGCTGTTCGGGGCGCATCTGGGGCTGGCGGCCGTGCTGGCCTGGGTCTTGCGCGGAAACGTGATCGCCGCGCTGCTGGCCACGTTGGTGGGCAATCCGCTGACCTTTCCGCTGATCGCGGTGGCCTCGATCCAGTTGGGGCACATGATCCTTGGCAATGCGGTGGATGCGCCGCCGACGGCGGACATCCTGTTCGTCTTTGGCCAGGCGGGGGCCGAGTTCTGGGCCAATGTGCGGGCGATGGTCACATCCGAGCCAACGCAATGGGGCCGGCTTTACAGCTTTTATCACTGGTATTTCCTGCCCTATCTGGTGGGCGGTCTGGCACCGGGCCTGTTTCTGGCGACCGCCGGCTATCTGGTCAGCCTGCCGATGATCACCGCGTTTCGCGACCTGCGCGACCGCCGCCGCCGCGAGCGGGCGGAGCTGAAGCGGGCAAGGCCGGTGCCGCTGCCGGGGCAGAGCCAGACCCCGCCGGTGTAAGGCGGCGCCGGGTCAGGGATTACCGATCCCGCGCATTTGTTCGTTGATCGGCGGGCCGAAGGCCAATATCCCCGGACAGCGCGCCCTGCGACGGCAAACCGGAACTTTACCGGCGGGCCATTGACGCAGGCGCGGGCGATGTCGATCTTGGGCAGGGGCCCTGACCGCAATCCGGGCGGGGCCGGCGGATATGCCCCGGGCCGGCGCCGCGTTTGTGATGTGCAGGCCCCGAACGGGCGGGCCGGTCCCTGCGGGCCGGAGAGGAAGGACGAAAGATTGGTCTTCAAGCGCAGAGATCCCTTGGGTTGGGGCGCGTGGCTGCGCGAGCAGGTCTATCCGCGCAGCGGCATCCGGCGCGCGGTCCTGTATGTGATCTACCGTATGCGGCGGCTGCCCGATCAGCCGCATCGGGTGGCGCGCGGGGTGTTCGCGGGATCGCTGATCGGGTTCCTGCCCTTGCCGGGGATGCAGTTCCTGGCCGCCTGGGGCGCGGCGCGGCTGATCCGGGGCAATGTTCTGGCGGCGCTGCTGGCCACATTCAACACCAACCCGCTGACGACGCCCTTCTTCGCGGTGCTGGCCATGTCGCTGGGCCACTGGATCATGGGGATCGAAAAGCCGCTGTCGGCCGAATACATCGGCATGGCCTTTGCCAATGCCGGGGCCGACCTGTGGTACAACATCAAGGCGGCCTTCGGCCCGGCCCACGCCCAGTGGGAAGGGCTGATCCAGTTCTGGCATGAAATCTATGTGCCCTATTTCATTGGCGCCCTTGGCCCCGGCATCGTGCTGAGCGCGGTGGGCTATTTCGTCACCATCCCGCTGGTCGAGGCCTATCAGAAGGCCCGCGCCGCCAAGGCAAGCGAGCGGAGCGAGCGGCGGATCAGCCTGCGCAAGGCGCTGGCCGAGGCGGCCGCGCGGGTGGCCCATCGCGACCGGCCCGGCGCGGCCGACGCGCCGCCACCGGGCGAAGCGGGATCGAAGGCGCCCGATTAAGCAATATTAACGAATTCTGTTCCGAATCTGCGCAACAAATGGTAGATGTTGTCCGCTGTGGGGCGGGGATCCGTACATTTTGAGTCAAGAGCTTTGGTTGCCGGCGCCGGGTGCGCCATGCGGGCAGGTGGGATTCGGGCAGGACATGCGGGCGGAGCGGGCGACAGCCGCTGACGCCGGTCCCTTGGTTTAAGGGGGGCCGGCATGGCGGTAACCGGCACGGCCAATGACAGCAACAACACGCTGTCCAGCAACGCGGCGTCAGACAGTATCCAGGGGCTGGGCGGGAACGATTCGCTTGTCGGCAACGGCGGCGATGACACGCTTTATGGCGACCGGAACTTCCTGACCAACGGCGCGCTGGATTCCAACCAGGGCGCGGGCGGTTGGTCGCTTGGAACCGTGAACGGCTGGACCAACGCGGGGTCTGGCGGGCAGATCGAACGCTGGGGGGCGGGGTTCCAGGGCCTGACGCCCGCCGACGGGACAAGTTTCATCGAGCTTGATGTCAATTCCGGCGGTGCGGTCGATTACATCACCACGACGGCCGCGCTGGCGACCGGCACGACCTATGTCCTCAGCTTTGACAGCGCGGCCCGGGCCGAAGCGGCGGGCGATTCCTTTCAGGTGGTGGTCAACGGCACGGTGGTGGCCACCGTCACCCCGTCTTCGACCAGCCAGTTCACCACGACATCGGTCACGATCACGGGGGGCAGCGGCACCGACACCATCGGGTTCCGCGAACTTTCGGGCGAGAACAATTCCTATGGCGTGCTGCTGGACAATGTGCGCGTCACGCTGACGCCTGCTTCGGCGGCGGCCAGCGGGCTGAGTTACAACGATACGCTGGATGGCGGCACCGGCAATGACCGGATCTATGGCCAGGAAGGCAATGACCGGCTGATCGGCGGCACTGGCAACGATTACATGGAAGGCGGCATCGGCAACGATGTCTTTGCCCTGGGTGACGGGTCGGGCAACGATGTGGTTGGCGATTTCGTCATCGGGCAGGATCTGCTGGATGTCTCGGCCCTGCATGATGCCGGCAATGCGCCGGTGAATTATCAGGATGTCACCATCACCTCTGACGGGCAGGGCGGGTCGATCCTGACCTTCCCGAATGGCGAGAGGGTCACGCTGCGCGGCATCCAGCCCGCCCAGGTGACCGGCAAGCCCAATCTGGCGGCGATCGGGATTCCCTGTTTCGCCGGCGGCACGCTGATCGACACGCCGCAGGGGCCGGTTGCGGTTGAGGCGCTGGGGCCGGGCGACGAGGTGCTGGCCGCGCCCGAGGGGGCGGGCGGCCCGCCGCGCGCGGTGCGGGTTGCGCGCGTGTTCCGGCGCGAGGTGGACGAGGGCTGGCTTGCCGCCGAGCCGAAGCTGCGGCCGGTCCGCATTGCCGCAGGGGCGCTGGGCAAGGGGTTGCCCCGGCGCGATCTGCGGGTGTCGCGCCAGCACCGGATGCTGGTATCGTCGACGATCGCGCAGCGCATGTTGGGCTGCGACGAGGTGCTGCTGCCTGCCGTTCGCCTGCTGGGACTGCCCGGAATCGCGGTTGAGGATGGGCTGTCGCCGGTGGTCTATCATCACATCCTGCTGGAGCGGCACGAGGTCATCTTTGCCGAGGGCGCCCCGACCGAAAGCCTGCATATTGGCGCCGAGGCGCTGCGCCTTCTGGGGGTTGAGGCGATGCTGGAAATCGCGCGGCTGTTCCCCGAACTTCTGGGCGACGGGCCGGGAGAAACCGCGCGGCCGGTGCCCGGGGGGCGGCAACAGCGCCGGCTGGTTGCGCGGCATCTGCGCACGGGCCGGCCGGTGCTGGCCTGACCGTCAGGCGGTCTGCGCACCGGCATCGGGGAACGGGCATCGGGGAACGGGTTGCGGTTGGGCCGCCCGCTGGCCTAGTCTGCCGGGGATGCGTGTGGCATCGCAACGCGGGGGCGGTCATGGTGACGGGCGGCAGACTGAGGCTGGGTGTGAACATCGACCATGTGGCCACCGTGCGCAACGCGCGGGGCAGCGCCTGGCCTGACCCGCTGCGCGCCGCGATCCTGGCCGAAGCGTCGGGGGCCGATGGCATTACCGCGCATCTGCGCGAGGACCGCCGCCACATCCGCGATGCCGATATGGAGGCGCTGCGGGCCGGGATCGGGATTCCGCTGAACTTCGAATGTGCGGCGACCGACGAGATGCAGGCCATTCTGCTGCGGCTGAAGCCCCATGCCGCCTGTCTGGTGCCCGAAAAGCGCGAGGAACGCACCACTGAGGGCGGGTTGGACGTGGCGGGCGACGTGGAGCGGCTGACGGCCTATCTGAAACCGCTGCGCGAGGCGGGCATCCGCGTCAGCATGTTCATCGGCCATGATGCGCGCCAGATCGAGGCCAGCGCCCGGATCGGCGCGGCGGTGGTGGAGCTGCACACGGGGCATTATTCCGACCTGCTGGCCGAGGGCCGCTGCGACGAGGCCGAGGAAGAACTGGCCGCGCTGCGCCGGGGGGCGGCACAGGCGGCGGCGCTGGGGCTTGAGGTGCACGCCGGCCATGGCCTGACCTATGAAAACGTCGAACCCGTTGCCGCCATTCCCGAGGTGATGGAGCTGAACATCGGCCATTTCCTGGTGGGCGAGGCGATCTTCCGCGGCCTTGGCCCGGCGATCGAGGAGATGCGCCGCCGGATGGACGTGGCGCGGGGCCGGGCGTGACCGGACGGATGGCCGCGGCATGATCCTGGGCATCGGCAGCGATCTGGCCAATATCGACCGGATCGAAGGCGCGCTGGCGCGGTTCGGCGACCGCTTTCGCAACCGGGTGTTCACCGAGGCCGAGCAGCGCAAGGCCGAAGGGCGCCGCGAGGTGGCCGCCACCTATGCGAAACGCTGGGCGGCGAAGGAGGCCTGTTCCAAGGCGCTGGGCACCGGGCTTCGCATGGGCATTGCCTGGAAGGACATGGCCGTGACCAACCTGCGGTCGGGGCAGCCGGTGATGCATGTCACCGGCTGGGCGGCCGAGCGGCTGGCACAGATGACGCCCGCCGGACACGAAGCAGTGATCCATGTCACCCTGACCGACGACCACCCCTGGGCGCAGGCCTTCGTGGTGATCGAAGCCCGCCCCCTTGGGCCGCCTGCGGCGGGCGGTTGACTTGACTCCACCCCCCGCGCGGCGCAATGACGCCGCAAAGACCGAGGCAGAGGCAGCATAGACATGGCATCGAAGACCAAGGGCGAAGGCGGGATCGTCGAGACGATCAAGACGGTATTCTGGGCACTGGTGATTGCCGGCCTGTTCCGCACCCTGTTCTTCCAGCCGTTCTGGATTCCGTCGGAATCCATGAAGGACACGCTGCTGATCGGTGACTTCCTGTTCGTCAACAAGATGGCCTATGGCTATTCCAAATACTCCTGCCCCTTCGCGCTGTGCCCGATCACCGGCCGCATCCTGGGGGCTGAGCCGGAGCGGGGCGATGTGGTGGTGTTCCGCCACCCGGTCAACGGCACCGATTTCATCAAGCGGCTGATCGGCCTGCCGGGCGACAAGATCCAGATGAAGGATGGTATCCTTTACATCAACGGCACCGCCGCGCCGCAGCAGCCCGATGGCATCTTCGAGGAAGTTTTCGAGCCGCAGGGACCGATGCGCAACCGCCCGCGCTGCGAAAACGGCGCCGTGGCCGAAGGCGGCATCTGCCAGAAGTCGCGCTTCATCGAGACGCTGCCGAACGGGCGCAGCCATGACGTGCTGAACATCGACGCCAACGGCTATGCCGACAACACCGATGTGTTCACCGTGCCGGACGGCCATTACTTCTTCATGGGTGACAACCGCGACAACAGCCAGGACAGCCGCTATTCGCAGGCCTCGGGCGGGGTGGGCATGGTGCCGGCCGAATATCTGATCGGCCGCGCCGACCGGATCATCTTTTCGTCGGCCGGGGCCCGGATGTGGTATTTCTGGACCTGGCGCGCCGACCGCTTCTTCAAGGCCGTCGAGTGAGGCTTGCGGCCGATCTTCAGGCCTTTCAGGGCCGCATCGGGCATGTCTTCCGCCGCTCGGATCTGCTGATCCGTGCGGTGACTCATGCCTCGCTGTCCTCGGCCACGCGACCGCATAACGAACGGCTGGAATTCCTGGGCGACCGGGTGCTGGGGCTGGCGATGGCCGACGCGCTGTTCGCCGCCGACCCGACCGCGACCGAAGGCCAGATGGCGCCGCGCTTCAACGCGCTGGTGCGCAAGGAAACCTGCGCCGAAGTGGCGCGGGAGCTGGGCCTGGGCGATGTGCTGAAGCTGGGGCGCAGCGAGATGCTGTCGGGGGGGCGCCGGAAAGAGGCGCTTCTGGCCGATGCGATGGAGGCGGTGATCGCCGCCGTCTATCTGGACGCCGGGTTTGAAGCGGCGCGCGCGCTGGTGCTGCGGCTCTGGGGGCCGCGCATCGGCGCGGTGGAGCCCGATGCGCGCGACGCCAAGACCGCCTTGCAGGAATGGGCACAGGCGCGCGGTATGCCGCCGCCCGCCTATGTGGAAACCGGCCGCACCGGGCCGGACCACCAGCCGGTGTTCACCGTGCGGGTGACACTGGAAAACGGCGCGGGCGAAACGGCGCAGGCCGGATCGAAACGTGCGGCAGAACACCTTGCAGCCAAGGCGCTGCTCACGCGGATGGAGGCGGGACATGACTGAAACCACACGCGCGGGCTTCGTGGCCCTGATCGGTGAGCCGAATGCCGGCAAGAGCACGCTGCTGAACCGGATGGTGGGGGCGAAGGTCAGCATTGTTACCCACAAGGTGCAGACCACGCGCACCCGGATTCGCGGGGTGTGCATGGAAGGGCAGGCACAGATCGTGTTTGTCGATACGCCGGGCCTGTTCCGGCCGCGCCGCCGGCTGGACCGGGCCATGGTCAAGGCGGCCTGGGGGGGTGCGGCGGATGCCGATATCGTGGTGCTGCTGGTCGAGGCGCATCGCGGCCTGACCGAGGGCGCGCAGGCGATCATCGACCGGATGGCCGACCAGTTGCCGCGTGACCGGCCGGTGGCGCTGGCGATCAACAAGATCGACCGGGTGAAGGCGGAAACCCTGCTGGCGCTGGCCGAGGAAATGAACGCCGCCTATCCCTTTGCCAAGACCTTCATGATCAGCGCCGAAAAGGGCTATGGCGTGGCGGACCTGCGGGAATGGCTGGCGTCGGAACTGCCGGAGGGGCCGTGGTTCTATCCCGAGGACCAGTTGGCCGATGTGCCGATGCGGATGATCGCGGCCGAGATGACGCGCGAGAAGCTGACGCTGCGGCTGCATGAGGAGCTGCCCTATCAGCTGACCGTGGAAACCGAGAAATGGGAGGACCGGGCGGATGGCACCACCCGGATCGACCAGGTGGTCTATGTGGCGCGCGACGGGCACAAGGGCATTGTGCTGGGCAACCGGGGCGAGACGATCAAGGCCATCGGCGCGGCGTCGCGGGCCGAGATTTCCGAATTCCTGGGGCGCACGGTGCATCTGTTCCTGACGGTGAAGGTGCGGCCCAACTGGCTGGAAGAGGCCGAGCGCTATTCCGAGATGGGGCTTGAGTTCAAGGATGGCGATGCCTGAGGGCGCGCGCAAAAGTCTGCGGGGATTTTTGCAGGTTCCCTGCGGGGGCCTTGTCTCGTGACGCCCCGGCTGGCGTCGGGGCTGTGGGTTTCGGCCTATATGGCGCGGTTGCAGGCGGCGGCGATCCCGGCCTATCTGGCCCGGCGCGGCGATGCCACGGCGGGGGCGGTGATCGTCAAGCTGGCCACGCTGGACGGGCAGGCGCGGGCCTATGTGCGGCGCTGGGACTTTGCCAGCGATACCCGGCTGTGGGCGGTGCTGGCCGAAGGCGACGAGGCGGCGGTGGATGCCGCGCTGGCGCGCGAAGGGGCGCGCGACCCCGACCTGTGGGTGGTCGAGATCGAGGACCGCGCCGGCCGCACCCTGCTGGATCAGGACGGTCTGGCCGAGGGCTGAGCGGCATAACACCTGCGTTACATTGCCGGTGCAGGATCGGGGCGGCATTGTGCCCAAGGCCCGGCCTTCCGATCTGGGGGGCAGAGGAACCCCGATGACCGATCCGCTTCGCCCGCAGCCTTCGCCTTCGCGCGCCACGCCGCGGCAGCGCCGCCATGCCCGGCTGATGCGCCAGTTCGACAAGCTGCGCCGCATGTTGCCCTGGCTGGATGGCTGGATCCGGCATCTGCAATCCGACCGGGCGGCGCTGATCCGTCTGCCCATCGCGATTCTGCTGACGCTGGGCGGGATGCTGTGGTTCCTGCCGGTGCTGGGCCTGTGGATGCTGCCGGCCGGGCTGATGCTGCTGGCCATCGACATTCCGGCCTTGCAGGGGCCGGTGGCGGTGGGGTTCATCCGGGTCCGCCGCTGGTGGGCGCGACGGCGGCGGAACTGGCGGTCCTGAGGCGGGCCTGACTTGGGCCTGATCCTGCCGGCCCTTGCGGGGGCGCGGTGCGGCGCCGATAGTTGCGGCATGGAATGGCGTGAGGAAGGGCTGCTGATCGCGATGCGCCCACATGGCGAGACGGCGGCGATCATCGAGGTGTTCACCCGTGGCCATGGCCGCCACGCGGGGGTGGTGCGGGGCGGGGCCTCGCGCCGGATGGCGGCGCATCTGCAACCGGGCACCCAGGTCATGGCCGACTGGCACGCCCGTCTGGGCGAACATATCGGCACATTCACCATCGAGCCGCTGAAAAGCCGCGCCCATGTGCTGGGCGACCGGCTGGCGCTGGCGGGCCTGTCGGCGGTCTGCGCCCTGCTGCACACCACCCTGCCGGAGCGCGAACCCTGCCCTGCGCTGTGGCTGGCCACCATGCCGCTGATGGATGCGCTGGGCGAGACGGGCTGGGCCAGCGCCTATCTGCGCTGGGAGCTGCGGCTGCTGGAGGAGCTGGGCTACGGGCTGGATCTTTCGTCCTGCGCGGTGACGGGGGCGACCGAGGGGCTGGCCTTCGTCAGCCCGCGCACGGGGCGGGCCGTCACGCAGGCCGGGGCGGGCGACTGGGCCGAAAAGCTTTTCCCCTTGCCCGAGGGAATGGCGGGGCAGGGGCCGCTGGCGCCGCAGGCCGTGGTGCAGGGGCTGGCGATCACCGGCCATTTCCTGACCCGCGAACTGGTGGAAACCCACCACGGCCGCCCCCTGCCCGAGGCGCGCGGGCGGCTTCTGGACCTGCTGGCGCGCGCCGGCTGAAGGGATTTTCCGCAGCGACGGGAAATGTCGGTTTCGTGACAGACGCGACATGGCGCCGCAGGGCTGGATGGCATCATCATGGCCGTCCGCTACATCCCCCTGGCGCTGAAGCACAGCGCAACCCCCCGGATCGAAAACTTCGCGCTGCTGGCGGGGCTTGAGGCGGCGGTGCGCGGCACCCTGATCAGCGCCATGCCGATTGCCGTCTACAAGGCGCTGGGCGATGACGCGCAGGCCACCTCGGCCGCCTATTTCGCCGCCGGGATCGTGGCGCTGGTCTGGGGGCTGATGGTGCCCTGGGCGACGCGCTGGATTCCGCGCCGCTGGACCTATAGCGCGGGCTGCGGGCTGTATGTGCTGGGCATGGCGCTGGCGGTGATCGGCACGCCGCTGGCCATTCACGCGGCGCTGATCTGCAACGCCATGGCCACGGCCACCACCTTCGTCTGTTTCAACGCTTATGTGCTGGATTATGTGGACCGGGTGAACCTGGGGCGCAGCCAGTCGGTGCAGATGGTCTATGCGGCGCTGCCCTGGTCGCTGGGGCCGATGACGGGTGTCTGGCTGCTGGGCGAATGGCACGCGGCGCCGTTCCTGCTGGCGGGCACCTTCGCGCTGTTGCTGGGGGGGGTGTTCTGGGTGCTGCGGCTGGGCAACGGCAAGCAGATCACCCGCGCCAAGGGGCCGGCGGTGAACCCGCTGGGCTATCTGGGCCGGTTCTTCCATCAGCCCCGGCTGATTGCCGGCTGGTTCTTCGCGGTGATGCGGTCCTGCGGCTGGTGGGTCTATGTCGTCTATCTGCCGATCTTCTGCGTCGAGGCGGGATTGGGCGACCATGTTGGCGGGATCGCGCTGTCGCTGTCGAACGCCTTTCTGTTCGCGGCGCCGGCGGTGAACCGCTGGGCGCGGCGGCTGTCGGTGCGCCGGTCGGTGCGGCTGGCCTTTCTGGGCTGCGGCACGCTGATGCTGTCGGCGGCGCTGCTGTCGGTGCTGCCCTGGGCCACGGTGGTACTGGTGTTCGGATCGTCGTTCTTTCTGGTCATGCTGGATGTGGTGGGCGGCCTGCCCTTCCTGATGTCGGTCAAGCCGTCCGAGCGGACCGAGATGAGCGCGGTCTATTCCAGCTTCCGCGATGTGTCGGGGATTCTGACGCCCGGCGCGGCCTGGCTGGTGCTGTTCATCCTGCCGCTGCCCGGCATCTTTGCCGCCAGCGCGGCGGGGCTGTTCGCAAGCTGGGCGATTGCGGGGCGGCTGCACCCGCGGCTGGGCGCGGCCCGGCCGTCGCGCGGCGGGGCCTGAGAGGCGGCGTCAGGCCCAGATGCGGCCCGATGTCACCAGCCAGTCGGCGCTGGCCTTCAGGGCCTGCGATACGGGGATGAAGGTCATGCCCATTTCCTGCACGGCGCGCAGGTTCGAGACCCGCTCCAGCCGCCCCAGCTTGGGCAGAAGCGCGCGGATCGACGGATCGAAGGGCGCCATCAGCCGCAGCAGGAACCCCGGCGCTTCGCGCGTGGGGATGCGGCGGGTGGGATAGGCGGCCTTGAACAATTGCCCGATTCCCGCAAGCGGGATTGACCCGGCGGCGGCGATATAGCGTTTGCCGGCGGTTTCGGGCCGGTCCAGCGCGCGCAGGTGCATTTCGGCCACGTCGCGCACATCGACCACCGGCATGCCATAGGGCGGCAACATCGGATCGCGGCCCTTGAGGATGCGTTCGATCAGCCCGAGTGACGATCCGAAATGGCCATCCAGCGGCGGGCCGGCGACAAGGCCGGGGTTGATGGTGGTCAGCGACAACCCGTTGGTGCGCGCAAAATCCCACGCGGCCTTTTCCGCCAGCGTCTTCGATCTGGCATAGGCCGTGGTGCCGGGGGCGGCCAGATCGCACCAGTCGTCTTCATCCTGCAAGGCATCCTTGCCGTCGTTCAGCACCGCGACGCAGGAGGAGGTGAGGATCACCCGCGTCACGCCCGCCGCCTGCGCCGCGCGCAGCACGCGCAGGGTGCCTTCGACCGCGGGGCGGATCAGCGCCTGTTCATCCTTCGGCTGCACCAGCGGAAAGGGCGAGGCGCAGTGGATCACTGCCGTCACCCCGGCCATCGCCTCGGGCCAGCCTTCGTCACGTTCCAGATCAGTGACGGCAAAGCTCAGCCTGTCCAGCGCCGAAGCGTCGGGCAGGTGGGGGCGCAGCGCGGCGCGCACCTCTTCGGCCCGGTCGGGGCTGCGCAGGGTGCCGCGCAGGGTGTGGCCCCGCAGCAGGGCGGCCAGGGCGATATGCTTGGCGATGAAGCCGGACACCCCGGTCAGCAGGATCGTTTCGGCCATGCGTGCTGTCCTCCGACCGCTTCCTTGCTGAAACCTGCGCGTTCGGGGCGGGTCTGGCAAGCAAAACCCGGTCAGGGGTGCAGCGGCCGGCGGTGGCGCAGGTGGCGCTGCACCAGGGCCCGGGCCTGCTGCGCGTTCAGGAAGGGATGCGCCGGTTCAGGCGGCGTATCGCCCAGCAGCCGGGCCAGTTCGGCCCGTGCGTCGGCATCAAGCGCCTCAAGCGCCTGCGGGCCGGGGTAGAAACTTTCGGCCGGCAGATCTTCGGCCAGCACGATGGCATGGCGCGGCAGCAGAAGGTGGTAATAGGTGATGTCGCCCGCCGGGCGCGACAGGGTGATGCCCGGCAGGCCCAGCAGCGCATGTGCCGGCACCAGCACATGCGGGGTGCCCGCCATCCGCTGCGCGATGGCCCCGCCCAGCCGAAGCCGGTGTTGCCGCGACAGCCGCAGATCGCGCGCCGGCAGGCCGGGGCCAAGGCAGCCCGCGGCCAGGGTGACGGGCCAAAGCCGCGGCTCGCGCCACAGCCTTGCGGCGGCAAAGCGGCTGCTGCCCAGCCAAAGCACGGGCATCGCCGTTTCGTCCGTGGTCAGGACCAGATCGCCGGGCCGCAGCGTTTCAACCGCGCGTGGCCCATGGGGCGTGGCGATCAGGGTGCCTTCGGCAAAGCAGATATTGTCATTGGCGGGGTTGGGCGGGCCGCTGGTGATGGTATCCCCACCATCCGGGTTGCGTTGCAGCGAATATCCCGGGGTTGCGGTGCCGAAATTCTCGCCGCTGCCGATCTGGGTTGCACCGGCGGGCAGGCCTGTGAAGGCCCCGCCCACGCCCGGCGTGGCCATGCCGGCGCCATTGAAGGCGACCTGCACATAGGTGTTCGTGGCCGGGTCGTAGAGAAGGGCGTTTTCCGCTGCGCTGTTGTTCAGGACCGAGGTTCCGCGCCCGGCATAGAAGGCCAGATCGTTGGGGCCAAGGGCCGGCCCTGTGCCAAGATTCGACCCGACCATCACCATCGCATGGGCGCCGGGTTGCAGGATCGTGCCGGTCGGGAAGGTGAACCAGTTGCCGGTGGCCCGGTCCCAGAGTTGCAGGCCGGAGATGTTCACGGCGGTGGGGCCGGAGTTGTAGATTTCAACGAATTCGTCCAGCGCCGTTACGGTGCCGCTCTGGTCGGTGTCAAATCGCGGGCCGGTTCCGCCAATGGCGCTGTTGGGATCAGGCAGAATTTCATTGATGACGATACTACCCCGGACGGCGTCGGCCATTCAGCACCCAATCGTGATCGCACCATGAAGAGCCCGGTGTTTCCCGGGCTTCGCTGTGACGAGTGTGATGCAAGATTTCGCTTCGGGCAAGCGTCAGTCCAGCAACCGCCGGGCAATCACCTGGGCCTGGATCTCGGCCGCGCCTTCGAAGATGTTCAGGATGCGCGCGTCGCACAGGATGCGGCTGATGCGGTATTCCAGCGCAAAGCCGTTGCCGCCGTGGATCTGCAAGGCATTGTCGGCCGCCGCCCAGGCCACGCGGGCACCCAGCAGTTTCGCCATGCCGGCTTCAAGATCGCAACGCTTGTCGTGATCCTTCTGCCATGCGCTGAAATAGGTGAGTTGCCGGGCGATCATGATCTCGACCGCCATCATCGCCAGCTTGCCGGCGACGCGCGGGAATTCGACCAGCGATTTGCCGAACTGCTTGCGGTCCTCGGCATATTGCAGGCCGGTTTCCAGCGCCGATTGCGCCACGCCGATGGCGCGGGCGGCGGTCTGGATGCGGGCGGATTCGAAGGTCTGCATCAACTGCTTGAAGCCCTGTCCGGGCTGGCCGCCCAGCAGGTTGTCGGCCCCGACCTTGAAGCCGTCGAAGGCCAGTTCGTATTCCTTCATGCCGCGATAGCCCAACACCTCGATCTCGCCGCCGGTCATGCCGGGGGTGGGGAAGGGGGCGTCGTCGGTGCCGGGGGTCTTTTCGGCCAGAAACATCGACAGGCCACGGTAATCGGTGGTGTCGGGATCGGTCCGCGCCAGCAGCGTCATCACATGGGTGCGCGCGGCGTGGGTGATCCAGGTCTTGTTGCCGGTGATTTCCCAGCCGTCTTCGGTTCGCACGGCGCGGGTGCGCAAACTGCCCAGGTCGGACCCGGTGTTCGGTTCGGTGAAGACGGCGGTGGGCAGGATTTCCCCGCTGGCCAGCCCCGGCAGCCACTTCGCCTTCTGTTCCGGCGTGCCGCCGCAGAGAATGAGCTCGGCCGCGATTTCGGACCGGGTGCCCAGGCTGCCGACGCCGATATAGCCGCGCGACAGTTCTTCGCTGACCACGACCATGCTGGCCTTGGACAGGCCGAAGCCGCCGAATTCTTCCGGGATGGTCAGGCCGAACACGCCCATTTCGGCCAGTTCGCCGATCACCTGCATCGGGATCAGCTCATCCTTCAGGTGCCAGTCGTGGGCCACCGGGATGACCTTTTCATCGGCATAGCGGCGGAACTGGTCGCGGATCATCTCCAGCTCTTCGTCCAGCCCGGTGGCGCCAAAGGTGGCGCGGCCGTGATTGTCGCGCATCAGCGCCACCAGCCGCGCCCGCGCCGCGGCGGTGTTGCCGCCCGCGATCAGCGCCTGCGCGGCGGTGCCGGGGGCCCAGCTCAGCCCCAGATCCGACAGGCGGGCGGTTTCGCCCTGGCTCATCGGGATGCCGCCGGCGATCTGGGCAAGGTATTCGCCAAAGCCGATCTGCAGGATCAGCGCCTCGATCTCGGAGAACTGCCCGGCGGTTTCCAGCCGCCCGGCCCAGGCATCAAGCTGTTGCAGCGCCTGCACATAGGTGGCCAGCCAGGACAGGGCATGGGCGGCGAACTGATGCGTCTCCATCGCCGCGTTCGACACCTTGCCGCCGCTGCTGACCAGATCGCGCAGGGCGGCGCGGCCCTGATCGGACAGGGCGGCCACTTCGGGCAGCGCGGCGGTGGTCAGGCTGCGAAGATCGGCAAGAAGGGGCGAGGGGGTCATCGGCTGTCCATCATGCGGCATGGCGGGATTCCGGCATAGATTCTGCGTCGGCGAAGCAATAGGCATTTCGCAGTTGCAGCGCAATATCCTTTCGCTGGAAATGTGCGTGGCGAATGAAAGTGTCGCCGCCGCTGCGGGCCGGTTCGGGCGCGGGGCGGGGCGGTCACGCCGCGGCTTTCCCTTTCGGCGCCCGCCTGCCAGAACAGGGGGCACGGGCAGGGGGGCGTTATGGATTGGGTGATGGCGGGGCTGCCGGCGGCGGCGGTGGCCGGCGCGGTGGCGGTGGCGCTGGTGGCGGGGTTCGTGAAGGGGGCGGTGGGCTTTGCCATGCCGCTGATCATGATCTCGGCCTTTTCCGCCTTTCTGCCGCCCGATCTGGCGCTGGCGGGAATGATCCTGCCGACGCTGGTGACCAACCTGTCACAGGCGTTCCGGCAGGGCTGGCAGCCGGCGCGCGACAGTGCCTGGACCTACCGCCGGTTCCTGATTGCGACGGTGGTGTTCATCATCGTCTCGGCCCAGCTTTTCGACCTGATCCCGCGCATGGCCTATCTGCTGATCCTTGGCCTGCCGGTTACGGCCTTTGCCGCGGCGCAACTGGCCGGTCTGCCGCTGGCGCTGCCGCTGCACCACCGGAACCGGGCCGAATGGGCGCTGGGGGTGATCGGCGGGCTTTATGGCGGAATTTCCGGCATCTGGGGGCCGCCACTTCTGGTGTTCCTGCTGTCCATCGGCGCGGAAAAGACCGAGATGGTGCGGGTGCAGGGCGTGATCTTCCTGATCGGGGCGGTCACGCTGCTGGGCGCGCATCTGGGCACCGGGCTGGCGAACCCGGCCAGCCTTGGCTTTTCGGCGCTGCTGGTGATTCCGGCGCAGATCGGCATGTGGGCCGGCTATCGGCTGCAGGACCGGCTGGATCAGGCCCGCTTCCGCCGCTGGACGCAGGGGCTGCTGGTGGTGACGGGGCTGAACCTGGTGCGGCAGGCGCTTGCTTAGCTGATCGGCTTTTCGTGGCAGGGGTCGACGGCGCTGTGCCCCGCCCGTGTGCTGCAAAGGAAACGCCCGTGCAGGGGGCTGCACGGGCGCGTCATCCGGTCTGTGGCGAAGCGTCAGCCGATCGCGGCGGCTTTCACGTCTTCGTCGATGTAGGGCACATACTGGCCGAAGTTCTTGGAGAACATGTCCACCAGCTTTTTCGCCTGCGCGTCATAGGCCGCCTTGTCGGCCCAGGTTTCGCGCGGGTTCAGCAGCGTGCTGTCCACGCCATGCGCGGCCACCGGCACATCAAAGCCGAAGTTCGGGTCGCGGCGGAATTCGGCGCGGTCAAGCGAGCCGTCCAGCGCCGCGGTCAGCAACGCGCGGGTGGCCTTGATCGGCATCCGCTTGCCGGTGCCATAGGCGCCGCCGGTCCAGCCGGTGTTGACCAGCCAGCAGGTTGCGCCGTGCTTGGCGATCTGTGCCTGCAAGAGCTTGCCATAGACTTCCGGCCGGCGCGGCATGAAGGGCGCGCCGAAGCAGGTGGAGAAGGTGGGCTGCGGTTCGGTGATGCCGCGTTCCGTGCCTGCCACCTTGGAGGTGAAGCCCGACAGGAAGTGATACATCGCCTGCGCCGGGGTCAGCCGCGCGATGGGCGGCAGCACACCGAAGGCGTCGCAGGTCAGCATGACCACGTTCTTCGGATGCCCGCCCAGGGCCGTGGCCGAGGCGTTCGAGATTGCTTCCAGCGGATAGGCGCAGCGGGTGTTGTCGGTCAGGCTGTTGTCGGCAAAGTCGATCACCAGGGTTTCCGGGTCATAGACCATGTTTTCGACCACGGTGCCGAAGCGCGACATGGTGGAATAGATCTCGGGCTCGGCTTCCTTGGACAGGTTGATGGTCTTGGCGTAGCAGCCGCCTTCGAAGTTGAAGATGCCGCGGTCGGACCAGCCGTGTTCGTCATCGCCGATCAGCGTGCGGTCGGGGGCGGCGGAAAGCGTGGTCTTGCCGGTGCCCGACAGGCCGAAGAACACCGCCGCATCATCGGGGTTGCCAAGGGCGTGGTTGGCCGAGCAGTGCATCGCCATGACGCCCTTGCCGGGCAGCAGGTAGTTCAGAATGGTGAAGACCGATTTCTTGTTCTCGCCGGCATAGCCGGTGTTGGCGATCAGCACGGTCTTTTCGTCGAAGTTCAGCGCGATCACCGTATCGGTGCGGCAGCCGTGGCGGGCCGGGTCGGCCTTGAAGGACGGCATGTTCAGGATCGTCCATTCCGGCTCGAACGTATCAAGATCGGCGCGCGACGGGCGGCGCAGCATGTGGCGCATGAAAAGGCCATGCCAGGCCAGTTCCGTGACCACGCGCACATCGACGCGCAGCACCGGGTCGGCGCCGGCATAGAGGTCTTCCACGAACAGTTCGCGGTCCTTCACATGGGCCAGCATGTCGGCCTTGAGGCGCGCCCAGGCATCGGGGGCCATGGGGGCGTTGTTTTCCCACCAGATGCTGTCTTCCACCGAGGGCGTGCGGACGACGAACTTGTCCTTCGGCGAGCGGCCGGTGAACTGCCCGGTCGAGCAGAGGAAGGCGCCGCCAAGACCAAGATGGCCCTCGCCGCGCGACACGGCGGCTTCGACCAGGGCGGGTTCAAGCAGGTTGTAGTGGACGACCGACGCCCCTGCGATGCCCTGTTTGTCCAAGGTGCGATTGGGGTTCACGCGACCGTTCATCATCTGCAAGCTCCCGTTGCCGCGCGCCGCGCGGCCATGATCTGACGTTGATGGCGCGGCGCCCGGGCCAATTGGGCGCCGACAGAGGCACCCCGACGAGGCACCTGTCCGCTGGCCTATAACATGCGGGATTTCCGATGGAATAGCACCGATTCGCATAGTTAGCGCAACCAGATCGGGGTTAGCGCAACCAATTGCGGTTGATCCGGCAGACAGGCATGAATTCGCCAAGGCTTGGGGATTTGGCAAATCCCTGACAGGATAGCGGCACGGGTGATTCGGTCTGTGCCGGCGCCTGCGTGCCTGTTCCCAGTATGTCAGAAAACAAATAACCCAGAGCAGGGACAAATAGACATGTCGAGGATCGCCCTTGTGGACGACGACAGGAATATTCTGACGTCGGTTTCGATCACGCTTGAAGCCGAAGGTTTTGAGGTGGAAACCTATAATGACGGCCAGTCGGCCTTTGAGGCCTTCAGCCGCCGGATGCCGGATATGGCGGTGCTGGATATCAAGATGCCGCGCATGGACGGCATGGATCTGTTGCAGCGGCTGCGACAGAAAACGGCCATTCCCATCATCTTCCTGACCTCGAAGGATGACGAGATCGACGAGGTGCTGGGCCTGCGCATGGGCGCGGACGACTATGTGAAAAAGCCGTTTTCGCAACGGCTTCTGGTCGAACGCATCCGCGCGCTGCTGCGCCGGCAGGAGGCGATTGCCTCGGGCGAGACGGCCACCACGGAAGAAAACAAGATCATGGAGCGGGGCAATCTGCGGATGGACCCGCTGCGCCATTCGGTAACCTGGAAAGGGCGCGACGTGGCCCTGACGGTGACGGAATTCCTGCTGTTGCAGGCGCTGGCGCAACGGCCCGGTTTCGTGAAAAGCCGCGATCAGTTGATGGATGTGGCCTATGACGATCAGGTTTATGTCGATGACCGCACCATCGACAGCCACATAAAGCGGCTGCGCAAGAAAATGCGGTCTGTCGATGATGATTTCACCGCCATCGAAACGCTTTATGGTATCGGCTACCGTTACAACGAGGAATGAGCGCCGCGCCGCGAATGGAGATGGAAGACCGGCCCCGCACCAGAAATTCCGGTGAGGTGCTTCTGGGCGAGGACTGGGTTTCGCCCGATGCCACCGTCGAGACGCTGCGCGAGGTGCGCGGTCGCGGGGGGCTGGTCGCGCTGAACCGCAGCCCGCTGGCGCGCAAGATCATCATCTTCAACCTGATGGCGCTGGTGGTTCTGGTGGGCGGGGTGCTGTTCCTGAACCCGTTCCGCGACAGTCTGGTGGTGCAGCGCGAGGCCGGGCTTGTGCGCGAGGCCGAACTGGTGGCCACCGTGTTCGAGGCGCAGATGCAGCCGGGCGCCGCGCCCGCGCCCGATCATGGCGCCACGCTGGACGGCATCCGGCTGGGCGGCGGGGTCGAGGTTTTCGTGTTCGATCCGGCGGGCAAGCTGCTGGCTTCGCGCATGGTGCCGCCGCCGGTGCAGCCGGCCCCGGATCGGGTGCGGTCAACCGTGATCACCGATTTCCTGAATGCGGTCTGGGATGGCGTTTCGGGTGTGCTGACCTTTGGCCGCGAAACGGCCCAGCCCGTGGACGGGGCGGCGCTGGCGCGCGAGGTTTTCCCGATCGCCCGCGCCGGGGAAACCTGGTCGCACACCGGGCGCGACCCGTCGGGCAGCACGCTGTTTTCGGTGGCCACGCCGATCCGGGTGGCCGGGCAGGTGGTGGGGGTGGTGGCGCTGACCTCGACCGAGGGCGAGATCGACACGCTTGTCCGCTATGAGCGCGAGCAGATCCTGCAGATGTTCGTGGTGGCGCTGCTGGTGTCGATCGGGCTGTCGCTGGTGCTGGCCTCGACCATTGCCAATCCGCTGTCGGATCTGGCCGCCGCCGCCGAGATCGGCCGCGACCGGGACAATCGCGGCCCGGTGACGGGGCGGGTGCGTATCCCCGACCTTGCCGCCCGGCCCGACGAGATTGGTCGCCTGTCGGTGGCCATGCGCGGCATGGTGGCGGCGCTGTATGACCGGATCGACGCCAACGAACAGTTCGCCGCCGATGTGGCGCATGAGATCAAGAACCCGCTGGCCTCGCTACGGTCGGCCGTGGGGTCTATGCGCTTCGTCAAGAAGGACGAGCACCGCACCCGGTTGCTGGACGTGATCGAACATGACGTGCGCCGGCTGGACCGGCTGGTCAGCGACATCTCGAACGCGTCGCGGCTGGACAGTGAGCTGGTGAAGGAAGAGGAAGACCGCTTCGACCTGATCCGCACGATTGCCGGTCTGGGCGATTACATGGGCCAGCAGGCGCGCGAGAAGGGCGTTGATTTCCTGACCGACCTGCCGGCGGACCCGATCATGATCCGCGGGCTTGAGGCGCGGCTGGCGCAGGTGTTCGTCAACCTGATCAGCAATGCGGTTTCCTTTTGCGAAGAGGGCGACGCCGTGCGGGTCTGGGCGCGGCGGCGTGACAACCGGGTGCTGGTGGTGGTAGAGGACACGGGCCCCGGTATTCCAGAACAGGCGCTGACCAAGGTGTTCAAGCGGTTCTATTCCGAACGGCCTTCGGGCGATTTCGGCAATCATTCCGGCCTTGGGCTGGCGATTTCGAAACAGATCGTCGAGGCGCATGGCGGCGTGATCTGGGCCGAGAACATCCGCCCGGCAACGGCCGACATCAGCACCCCGCCGCTGGGCGCCCGCTTCGTGGTGGGCCTGCCGGTTTGACCCGCGACGATCCCCCGCTGATCTTGCATGCAAGCTGCGTGGCGGTGTCTGGCCGCGCCGTTCTGGTCATGGGGCCTTCGGGGGCGGGCAAGTCGTCGCTGTGCCTGCGCATGCTGGCGCTGGGCGCGCGGCTGGTGTCGGATGACCGCACGGCGCTGCGGCGCGGGGCGGCGGGCCTGTTGGCCTTTTGCCCCGGCCCCGCGATCCGCGGGCTGATCGAGGCGCGCGGAATTGGCCTGTTGCGTGCCGAGCCGCTGGACGAGGCGCCGGTGGCGCTGGTGATCGACCTGGGAACCGTGGAAACCGACCGTCTGCCGCCGCGGCGGCAGATCAACTTGCTGGGAATGACGCTTCCGCTGCTTCGAAAGCCGCAGATCGACCCTGTCGCCGAGGCCTTGATGCTCTATCTTCAAGGCGATCGGCAGGAGTAGCGAATGACCGAGTCCGCACAGGAACACCGGCTGGTGCTGGTGACCGGGCCTTCCGGCGCCGGGCGGACAACCACGATCCGCGTGCTGGAGGATCTGGGGTATGAGGGGATCGACAACATCCCGCTCAGCCTTGTGCCGCGGCTGATCGACGGCCCGCCGCTGGGGCGCCCCATCGTGCTGGGGCTGGATGTGCGCAACCGCGATTTCGCCGCCTCGGCGCTGATCGAACTGATCGACCGGCTGACCCGTGACCCGCGCGTCAGCCTTGAGGTGCTGTATCTGGACTGTTCGCCCGCCGAACTGATCCGCCGGTTCAGCGAAACCCGCCGCCGCCACCCGCTGGCCCCCGCCGAAACCCCCGATGAGGGGATCGAGCGCGAGATCGACCTGCTGGCCCCGGTGCGGGCGCGGGCGGACCATCTGATCGACACGACCGACCTGACTCCGCATGACCTGAAGGCGGAACTTGCGCGCTGGTTCGACACCGGGGGGGCGCAGCGCCTGGCGGTTTCGGTGCAGTCGTTCAGCTACAAGCGGGGCCTGCCGCGCGGCGTGGACATGATCTTCGACTGCCGCTTTCTGGCCAACCCCTACTGGCAGCCCGACCTGCGCGCGCTGGACGGGCGCGATCCGGCGGTGGCGGCCTTTGTGCGCGCCGACCCGCGCTTTGCCGAATTCTTCCGCAAGGTGCAGGAGCTGATCCTGTTTCTGCTTCCGGCGAACCTGGACGAGGGCAAGGCGCATCTGTCCATCGGCTTTGGGTGTACCGGCGGGCAACACCGTTCGGTCGCCGTCGCAGAATTGCTGGGGGCCACCCTTGCGCAGGCGGGCTGGCCAGTGGCAAAACGGCACAGGGAACTGGAACGCAAGGGCGGGAGTGTCGCCCCAGCAGGCAAGGTGTCTGGCGCTTGATCGGTATCGTCATCGTTGCTCATGGTGGATTGGCGCGCGAATACCTCGCTGCGGTCGAACATGTGGTCGGCCGGCAGGATGGTATGCGGGCCATTGCCATCGAGGATGAGCACGACCGCGGCCAGAAACAGGCCGAGATCATGGCCGCCGCCGATTCCGTCGATGCCGGGCAGGGCGTGGTGGTGGTGACCGACATGTTCGGGGGCAGCCCGTCGAACCTGTCGCTTCCGGCCTGCGCGGCGACGGGGCGGCGCATCCTCTACGGGGCCAACCTGCCGATGCTGATCAAGCTGGCCAAGTCGCGCGACCTGTCGGTTCCCGATGCCGTGGCCGCGGCGCTGGATGCCGGGCGCAAATACATCAACAGCCTTGACCTTGGCGGCGGGGCGTAAGGGGTTTTCCCAATGTCCACCCGCACCTTCCGCATCGTCAATGAAAAGGGCCTGCACGCGCGGGCCTCGGCCAAGTTCGTCGAGGTGGTCGAGGCGCATGAGGCGCGGGCGACGGTTTCCAAGGATGGAATCGACGTGTCGGGCGATTCGATCATGGGGCTTCTGATGCTGGCCGCCTCGCGCGGGACCACGATTGACGTTACGACCTCGGGAACCGAAGCGGAGAAACTTGCCGATGCGCTGGAGGCGCTTGTTGCGGGCCGCTTCGGAGAGGATTATTGAACCTTGATGCCCCGGCCCCCGGGGTGGCCCCCGAGGATCGCCACGTCGTGACCGAACAGAGCGAGATCGCTGCCCAGGTGCCCCCGGCACCCAAGGCCGAAAAAGCCTATGACATGCGGCGGCTGTCCTATGCGGGAACCTTCAAGAACCCGTTCAAGGCGGGCAGCATCCGCGCAATCGAATGGCTGACCGCGAAGGTGCAGCTTCTGCGCCTGATCCGCAGCTTCGAGAAATCGGGCGCCCCGTTCGGCGCGCCGTTCTGGCCCAAGGCCATTCGCCACATGGGGATTCGCATCGACACCCCGCCCGAGGAGATTGCCCGGATTCCGAAGACCGGGCCGCTGGTCGTTGTGTCGAACCATCCGTCGGGGCTGGTGGATGGAATGGTGCTGGCCGAGATGGTCAACCGCGTCCGGTCCGACTTCAAGATCCTGACGCGCAGCCTGCTGACCGGGATTCCCGAGGTTGAGGAATTCATGATCCCCGTGCCCTTCCCGCATGAGGACAATGCGCGCGAACTGGGCCTGCAGATGCGGGACGAGACGATGAAGCACCTGAAGGCGGGGGGCGTGATCATCGTGTTCCCGGCCGGGAAGGTGGCCATGAGCGAAGGCTGGTGGGGCCCGGCGGTGGAAGCCGAGTGGAACGTGTTCACCCACAAGATCGTGCGGTCGTCCGGGGCGACGATCCTGCCGATCTTCTTCCCCGGCCAGAATTCGCGCCTGTTCCAGATTGCCAACCAGATCAGCGATACCCTGCGGCAGGGCCTGCTGCTGTATGAAATCAAGCGCTGCCTGTTCAAACCCACCCGCCCGGTGATCGGCGAACCGATCCCGGCGGAAGAGCTGAAGAAATGGGAAGGCAACCCGCGGGGGTTCCTGGCCTGGCTGCGGGAACATACGCTGGGGTTGGGGAAGTAATCCGCACCTAGCGTTCGGTTGCGCCCTTTCCGGCAAGGATCTTGCTGCGGAACCCGGCAATGCGCGACATCCGCGTTGCGGGTGTCTTTGCCGAACTCAGGTTCAACGCATAGCTTTTCTGCCGCCCCGGTGTCAGGGCGTGGAACGCCTCGGCCAGTTCGGGATCGGAGTCCAAGGTTTCGATCAGCTCTTCTGGCAGCGCGATCTGCCGCGCATCGCGGGGCGGTTTCAGGCCTGCCTCGGCATAGGCCATCGCTTCCATGAGATAGGACCGGATGACGGGTTCAAGCGCCGTGACCTGCGCAGCATCGGTAAAGCGGATCATGTCGGGATGGCTGGTATTCTCGCCCTGCTTTTCCAGCACGCGGGACGGGTCTTTCAGCAGGGCCGCATGGAAGAAGCTGAGCCGGAAATCGCCCCGGAACGCCCCGATGATGGCGATGTTGCGGCCGGCGTGCATATAGCAGGGGTGGCCCCATTTCACTGTTTCAACCAGCCCGGCGGCGCAGCAGATGCGGCGCAGGTCTTGCAGGCCGGCGGCCCAGACCCGCGCCGAACAGTCCGGCGTGGCAAAGCGGTTGCAGCGGCCGCAGCCGTGCAGGAAATAGTCTTCAATCTGTGAAATCATCCCGCACCTCGACGACTGCCAGAGGCGAAGTGTAGCGCGGCCTGCCCGTGCTGCAAAATCACGGCTGCGGGCAGCGGCCCTTTACCGTGTCGGCACCGGCACGTCGCCGCGATAGTCGTAGAAGCCGCGCTGGGATTTGCGGCCCAGCCAGCCGGCCTCGACATATTTCACCAGAAGCGGGCAGGGGCGGTACTTGCTGTCGGCCAGCCCGTCATAAAGCACGTTCATGATGGCAAGGCAGGTGTCCAGACCGATGAAATCGGCCAGTTCCAGCGGGCCCATCGGGTGGTTCGCGCCCAGCTTCAGCGATTCGTCGATGCTTTTCACGCTGCCGACGCCTTCGTACAGCGTATAGACCGCCTCGTTGATCATCGGGATCAGGATGCGGTTCACGATGAAGGCGGGGAAATCCTCGGCGCTGGCGGCGGTCTTGCCCAGCTTGCGCACCACCTCGTGCATGGTGTCCCAGGTGTCCTGATCGGTGGCGATGCCGCGGATCAGTTCCACAAGCTGCATCACCGGCACGGGGTTCATGAAATGCAGGCCCATGAACTTTTCCGGCCGGTCGGTGCGGCTGGCCAGCCGGGTGATCGAGATCGACGAGGTGTTCGATGTCAGGATCGTGGTCGGTTTCAGATAGGGCAGCAGGTCTTCGAAGATGGCCTGCTTGACCGTCTCGCGTTCGGTGGCGGCCTCGATGATCAGGTCGCACTGGCCCAGATCGGCCAGTTTCAGGGTGGTTTCGATCCGCGCCTGCGCGGCTGCCTTCACCTCGGCCGTGATCTTGCCGCGCGACACCTGCCGGTCGAGGTTCTTCTCGATGGTGGCCAGGGCCTTTTGCAGCCCGTCCTCGCTGATGTCGTTCAGAAGCACGTCATAGCCCGCCAGTGCAAAGACATGGGCAATGCCGTTGCCCATCTGCCCCGCGCCCACCACGCCGACCGATCTGATCTCCATCGTTCCGTCCTTTCACGCTGTCGCCGCCGACCTTACGGTCCGGCCCCCGGCAGGACAAGGCCGGGCGATCCGTCCGATGCCCCGACGCAAACGAAAACGGGCGCCCGCAGGGGGCGCCCGTCCAAGGGATCAGGGCCGGATCACAGCTTGCCGGTCAGTTCCGGCACGGCGGTGAACAGGTCGGCCACCAGGCCGTAATCGGCGACCTGGAAGATCGGCGCCTCTTCGTCCTTGTTGATCGCGACGATCACCTTGCTGTCCTTCATACCGGCCAGGTGCTGGATCGCGCCCGAGATGCCGATGGCGACATAGAGGTTCGGCGCCACGACCTTGCCGGTCTGGCCGACCTGCCAGTCGTTCGGGGCATAGCCCGAATCGACCGCCGCGCGCGAGGCGCCGACGGCGGCACCCAGCTTGTCAGCCAGCTTTTCGATCATCGCGAAGTTTTCTTCCGAACCCAGGCCACGGCCGCCCGAGACGACGATCTTGGCGCTGGTCAGTTCGGGCCGGTCGCTGGTGGCAACCTTGTCTTCCAGCCACTTCGACAGCGATCCGTCCGCCGGGCCGCTGATCGCCTCGACCGGGGCCGAGCCGCCGGCGCCGACGGCGGTGAAGTTCGCGGTCCGCACGGTGAAGACCTTTTTCGCGTCGGCGGTCTTGACCGTCTGCACGGCGTTGCCGGCATAGATCGGGCGCTCGAAGGTCGAGGCATCGACCACGGCGGTCACGTCGGTCAGGACCATCACGTCCAGAAGGGCGGCCACGCGGGGCAGCACGTTCTTGTTGAAGGCGGTCGCGGCGCCGCAGATGTGTTCGTAGCCGCCGGCCAGCGACACGACCAGCGCGGCGGTCGGTTCGGCAAGCCCGTGGCAATAGGCGTGATCGCCCGCGAACAGCACCTTGGAGACGCCTTCCAGCCTGGCGGCATCTGCGGCAGCGGCATCGCCGCCCTGACCGGCCACCAGAAGGTGAACCTCACCCAGACCCTTGACCGCGGCCAGCGTCTTGGCGACCTGGTCGGTCGCCAGATGCCCGTCGTTCACATCGGCAAGAAGAAGAACGGCCATCAGATCACCCCCGCTTCGTCTTTCAGTTTCGCAATCAGCTCATCCACCGAGCCGACCTTGACCCCGGCCTTGCGGCCCGCGGGTTCGGCGGTCTTGATCACGGTCAGGCGCGGGCTGACATCGACGCCATAGTCGGCCGGCGTCTTGGTCGCCAGCGGCTTGGCCTTGGCCTTCATGATGTTGGGCAGGCTGGCATAGCGCGGTTCGTTCAGGCGCAGGTCCACGGTCAGCACCGCGGGCAGCTTGACGCTGATCTGTTGCAGACCGCCGTCCACTTCGCGGGTGACCTTGGCGGCGTCGCCGTCCAGCGCCACTTCCGAAACGAAGGTGCCCTGGGCCCAGCCCAGCAGCGCGGCCAGCATCTGGCCGGTGGCGTTCAGGTCGTTGTCGATGGCCTGCTTGCCGCAAAGCACCAGACCCGGACCTTCTTCCTTGACCACGGCGGCCAGCAGCTTGGCCACGGCCAGCGGTTCGATGTCCTGATGCACATCGGCGGTGGCTTCGATCAGGATCGCGCGGTCGGCGCCCATCGCCAGCGCGTTGCGCAGCGTTTCCTGTGCCTGCTTGACGCCGATCGACACCACGACGACCTCGGTCGCCAGACCCTTTTCCTTCAGACGGATCGCCTCTTCGACGGCGATTTCGTCAAAGGGGTTCATCGACATCTTGACGTTGGCCAGATCGACTCCGCTTCCGTCCGCCTTGACGCGAACCTTCACGTTGTAGTCGATCACCCGTTTGACAGGCACCAGCACCTTCATGCGGTAATCTCCTTATCCGTGGGCGCGAAGGCGCCCGCTCAAGCTCCCGTTGGCCTGTTACCGCAGACGGGGCCGATTCAACAGGGCAAATGCGACGAAGTCGCGCGTCCGGACGTCGCGTTTCGGCGCTTCTGAAGGGGGGGGAGGGCCGCCTGTCCTTGCTTGCGGTCAGCGGGTCAGGCCCGGAACCCAGAGCACGTCATCCTTGCCGTCGTTGTTGGCAATGCGGCCGGCCACGAAGAACCAGTCCGACAGCCGGTTGAGGTATTTCACCGCCTCGGGGTTCACGTCCTCGACCGCGGCCAGTTCCACGACCATGCGTTCGGCGCGGCGGCTGATGGTGCGGCACAGGTGCAGTTGCGCGGCCAGCGCGCTGCCGCCGGGCAGGATGAAGCTGCGCAGCGGCTGCAGCCGGGCGTTCATCACGTCAATCTCGGCTTCCAGCCGGGCGACCTGCGTTTCGATCATCCGCAGGGGCGTGTAGGACAGGGTGGAATCCAGATGCCGGTCGGGGGTGCAGAGATCGGCGCCCAGATCGAACAGGTCGTTGGAAATCCGCGCCAGCGCGGCGGCCATCTCATCTGTCGCATGAAGCCGGGCCAGGCCCACCGTGGCGTTGGTTTCATCCACCGTGCCATAGGCCGAAACGCGCAGGGCATGTTTGGGCACCCGCGCCCCGTTGCCCAGAGCGGTTTCGCCCGCATCGCCGGTGCGGGTGTAGATCTTCGACAGCACAACCATGATTTATCCCTTTGACATCAGCCAGGCCAGGCCGGCGATCAGCACCACGGCCACGAATTGCGCCATCAGCCGCCAGCGCATGATCTTGTTGGCGTTCAGGCGGTTGTATTCGCCGCCGCGCGCAAAGGTCAGGATGCCGAAGATCAGAATCCCCGCCACAACGGCCGAAGCCACGGCGGCCACTATCGCCAGCGGATCGTTCAGCATGTCCGTTCCCCCCTGAATCCGTCTCAAGCAGTTAATGCGGAAAGGCCCCGCCGTCCAATCGCAAAGCCGACAGGCGGATCAGCTTCCGCGTCCGACCAGCCAGTCCAGCGCCCGCGTGGGCAGCAGCCGCCGCGCAAGGCCGGCGATATGCGTGGGCGTGGTCACATAGTAGCGCGCGCGCGGCCGGGGGCTTTCCAGCGCCTTCACCAGCCTTGCGGTCACGGCGGACGGCGGCAGTTCAAAGGTATCGGGCGCGTCCTTCGCCTTGTAGAGCCGGTGTTGCAGGCTGCGGTATTCGTCGGCCCGGGCCGAGGCCTGCCAGTTCACCCATTTTTCAAAATGCGCGACCGAGTTTTCGCGGATTCGGCTGGTGATCGGCCCCGGCTCGATCAGGATGATCTGAATCCCGGTGCCCTGCATTTCCAGCCGCAGCACATCGGACAGGCCCTCAAGCGCGAATTTGGTGGAGACATAGGCGCCGCGCCAGCGCGCGCCGACGATGCCCAGAACGGAGGAGCAGTTGACGATCCGGCCATGCCCCTGCGCGCGCATGATCGGGATCACCCGGCGCGTCAGGTCATGCGTGCCGAACAGGTTGACCTCGAAGATCTCGCGCAGGGCGCCGCGCGGCAGGTCTTCCACCGCGCCGGGGCAGGCGAAGGCGCCGTTGTTGTAAAGCGCATCCAGCGTGCCGCCGGTGCGGTCCAACACCGTGGCCACGGCCGCGGCGATGCTGTCTTCATCCGCCAGATCCAGCCGGAAACTTTCGAAGCCTTCGGCGCGCAGCCTTTCGCAATCGGCCTCTTGCCGGCAGGTGGCGAAGACGCGCCAGCCGCGGGCGCGCAGCCCCCGCGCGGCATCAAGGCCGATGCCCGAAGAGCAGCCGGTGATGAGAATCGATCTGCCCATGGTTCTGCCCGCCTGTGCCCGCGCCCTGTTCCGATCGGACTTAGGCCGCGCATGGCCGCGCGTCAAACCGGCAGGGGCCGGTCCGGGTGTGTTCAGGGTGCTTCGGCGCTGAGGAAACGGGTGGCGACAAAGCCCTGAAGGCCATCGCCTTCGATGGAGATCTCGGTCCATTCGGCATCGACGCTGCCCAGCACCGTGACCGCCTCGCCCGCGCCCAGCTTGCCCACGACCGAGGCGTCGGTCGACGGCCCTTGCCGCACGTTCACCGTGCTGGCCGCCACATACCAGACATCGCCGCCGACAACGGGCGGCGTTGCCTCGGGGGCGGTTTCCTGCGGCAGGCTGGCCGTGGCATCGACCCGGTCGCCGCCCAGCGAGGGCAGGGCCGACAGGGTGAACACCGGCGAGGGTTCGGGCATGGCTTCGGCCGGCGTCGGTTCCGGCGGCGGCACATAGGCCGCAATCTGCGGGGCGGGGGCCACCTCGACCGTTGTCATGGCGGCGGGTTCCGGCGCAGGGGTCGGGGCTGGCGCCGCCTTGGCCATGCGGCGTTCAACGATCACGATCTTCTCGCCCTGGGCCACGGCCCGCGCCAGACCCGGGCGCATCTGGCCCCGGTCGGCGCCCGCGATCAGCAGGGTTGCAAACATGGCAGCACAGAGAAGCGCGGTCAGACGGAACATCAGGTCACCAGGGATAAGGCAGAAGGCGTTGACCCGGGTCTAGCACAATCCCCCCGGCCCTGCAGGGGGAAAATCACCCCGGTCATCCCGGTGCCGCCGGCAAAACCGGCTGGACCGCGCCCGCCGCCCGCAATACACAACATCCATGTCCGCAGAAGACGAACCCGACAAGACCTATGGCGTCACCGTTTCCGAGCCGCTTTCGCGGGCCATCGGTGAACGCTACCTGACCTATGCGCTGTCCACCATCATGCACCGGGCCCTGCCCGATGCGCGCGACGGGCTGAAGCCGGTTCACCGGCGAATCCTGTACGCGATGCGGGAATTGCGGCTGACCGCTTCCAGCGCCTTCCGCAAATCGGCCAAGATCGCGGGCGACGTGATGGGGAACTATCACCCGCATGGCGATGCCGCGATCTATGACGCGATGGCGCGTCTGGCGCAGGATTTCAACGTCCGCTACCCGCTGGTTGACGGGCAGGGCAACTTTGGCAACATCGACGGCGACAGCCCCGCCGCCAGCCGCTACACCGAGGCCCGGCTGACCGCCATCGCCGAGACGCTGATGGAAGGTCTGGCCGAGAACTCGGTCGATTTCCGCCCGAATTACGACGGCACGCTGGAAGAGCCGGTGGTCATGCCGGCCGCCTTTCCGAACCTCTTGGCCAACGGGTCCAGCGGGATTGCCGTGGGCATGGCGACGAACATCCCGCCGCACAATCTGGATGAGCTGATCCAGGGCTGCCACCTGCTGCTGAAGAACCCCGAGGCGACCACCGCCGATCTGGTTGCCCATATTCCCGGCCCCGATTTCCCCACCGGCGGCGTCATGGTCGAACCGAAGGAGGCGATTCTCGAAGCCTATGAAACGGGGCGCGGCAGTTTCCGCACCCGCGCCAGATGGCAGGTCGAGGATCTGGGGCGCGGCACCTGGCAGATCGTCGTGACCGAAATTCCGTTCCAGGTGGCCAAGTCCAAGCTGATCGAAAAGCTGGCCGAGCTGATCGAACTGAAGAAGGTGCCGCTGCTGGCCGATGTGCGCGACGAATCTGCCGAAGACCTGCGCATCGTGCTGGAACCCCGCGCCCGCACCGTGGACCCCGAGGTTCTGATGGGGATGCTGTTCCGCAACAGCGACCTTGAAACCCGGTTCTCGCTGAACATGAACGTGCTGATCGACGGCCGCGTGCCCAAGGTCTGTTCGCTGAAGGAAGTACTGCGCGCCTTCCTGGACCACCGCCGCGAGGTGCTGCGCCGCCGGTCGGAACACCGGATCGAGAAGATCGACGCCCGCCTTGAGGTGCTGGAAGGCTTCATCATTGCCTACCTCAACCTTGACCGGGTGATCGACATCATCCGCTACGACGACGATCCCCGTTCCGCCCTGATGCGCGAGGACTGGGGCCGCGACCATCCGCGCGCCGTTTCGGAAAAGGACTACCGCACCCCGCCGGCGGGCGAGGGCGAGCTGACCGAGGTGCAGGCCGAGGCCATTCTCAACATGCGGCTGCGCAGTCTGCGCCGGCTGGAAGAGATGGAGCTGCGCCGCGAACGCGATGAGCTGATGCAGGAACGCGCCGGGCTGGCCGACCTGCTGGAAAGCGACCGGCTGCAATGGAAGAAGATCGGCGCCGAGCTGGAAGAGATTCGCAAGAAGTTCGGCAAGGGCACCGTGCTGGGCGACCGCCGCACCAGTTTTGCCGAGGCGGGCGAGTTCGAGGAGGTGCCCGTCGAGGCGATGATCGAGCGCGAGCCGATCACCGTGATCTGTTCCCGCATGGGCTGGATCCGCGCGATGAAGGGCCATGTCGATCTGGCCGCCGAACAGAAGTTCAAGGATGGCGACGGCCCCCGTTTCGCCTTCCATGCCGAGACCACCGACAAGATCCTGGTCGTGGCCGAGAATGGCCGCTTCTACACCCTGCTCGGCGCCAACCTGCCGGGGGGGCGCGGCATGGGCGAACCGCTGCGCCTGATGGTCGATCTGCCGAACGACACCGGCATCACCGACATGATCGTGTTCCGGCCCGGGGTGAAATACCTGCTGGCCTCGACCGCGGGCGATGGCTTCGTTGTTCCGGCCGAGGAATTGCTGGCCCAGACCAAGACGGGCAAGCAGGTGCTGAACGTGAAAGAGGGCGAAAAGGCCCGGGTCTGCCTGCCGGTGCGTGGCGATCATGTGGCCGTGGTGGGCGACAACCGCAAACTTCTGGTCTTCCCGCTGGCCGACCTGCCGGAAATGGCGCGGGGCAAGGGCGTGCGGTTGCAGAAATACAAGGACGGCGGCCTGTCGGACGCGATCACCTTCACCCTGTCCGAGGGCCTGACGTGGAAAGACCCCGCCGGCCGGACCCGGACCGAGGCCGACCTGACCGAATGGCAGGGCGCCCGCGCCGGGGCGGGCAAGATGGCCCCGCGCGGCTTCCCCCGCGACAACCGCTTCACCTGAATGGCGCAGCCGCGCCAGGGCGCGGCTGCACGTCCGGTCTCTCGCCTCTGGCGCGTTCCGCGCCAACCGGCTCGGGCGTGCCTCCGGCGGGGATATTTCCAGACAGATGAAGGCCGGCGCCGCCTTTGCCCTTTCATCTGTCTCGATATCCCGGGGGTCCGGGGGCAGCGCCCCCGGCCTGCGGGGCAGGCCCGGCGGACTCAGGCCCTGTCGACCATCAGCCAGACCCCGCCTTCGGGCCGCAGCGTCAGGATCATCACCGGCTTCGGGTCGCGCCCCGGAACGCGCGCAAAGCGGAACCGGGCCAGCAGGGTGGCCAGGATGATCACCGCCTCTTGCAGGGCGAAACTGGCGCCGATGCAGACGCGGGGGCCGTCGCCGAAGGGCAGGTAGTGGAAGCGTGGGATCGCCCGGGGGTCGGCAAAGCGGTCGGGGCGGAAGGCATCGGGGGCCTCCCACAGCTTGTGATGGCGGTGCAGCGCATAGATCGGCAGGATCACCGTATCGCCCCGGCGCACTTCGCGGCCGCACAGCTCATCGGGGGCCTGCGCGGTGCGGGACAGAAAGGCGGCCGGCGGATACATCCGCAGCGCCTCGTCCACGATGCGGCGGGTCAGCGGCAGCGCGGGCAGGTCGCCCACCCCGGCGGCGCGATCCCCCAGCGCGGCCTGCGCCTCGGTTCGCGCCGCCTGTTGCACCGCGGGATCGAAGGCGCAGAGGTACAGCGCCCAGCCCAGCGTCAGCGCGGTTGTCTCATGCCCCGCGACGATGAAGGTCAGCAGGTTGTCGCGCAATTCTTCCGTGGTCATGCGCCGGCCGCTTTCAGGGTCTTCCCCGGCCATCAGCAGGTCCAGCAGATCGGGCGGTGTCTTGGCGCCTTCGGCCCGCCGGGCCGTGATGGCCCCGTCTGCCAGCCGCTTGGTCGATTGCATCGCCGCCCCGGTGCGCAGCCGCCCCAGCCGGGGCACCCAGGCCGGGGCGCCCAGGATGTCCAGCAGCGAAACCCTGGCGTTGTCCGCGATGTATTGCTCGATCGCCCTGTGCACCGCCGCGCGGTCAAACGCCTTGCCGCCGGAAAAGGTGACATCCGAGATCACCTCGAAGGTGGCCGTCACCATCTCGTCGAACAGGTTCGCCGCGCGCCCCGGCACCAGCCGGGCCGAGACCCGTTCCGCCGCCGCCGTCATCACCGGGGCCAGGGCCGCCACGTTGCGATGCGAGAACACCGGCGCGGCGGTGCGGCGCTGCCACATCCATTCCGCCCCGTCGGCCACGAACAGGCTTTCTCCGATGGCCGGCGACAGGATCAGCTTGGTCACCACCGACTTGGGGTAGTTCCCGACATTGTCCCGCAAGACCCGCTTCAGGGCGTCGGGGTCCATCAGCATGTGCCAGCGCCGCGCGGTCGTGCCGCTGAGGATCGGCGCATGGGTGGCGATTTCGGGCACCAGTTCCAGAACATTGCGCCGCCCGGCCTGAAGCGACCCCCAGACCCCCAGTGGCCGCGTGGCCAGCGGCACGCGGACGGGCAGGGGGGCTGTGTCGGGCGGTGTCCGGGTCATGGACTGTAGATAGGGCGCCGCCGGTATTTTGCGAGGGCGTTGCGGCATCCCCGTTGCTCGGCTATGGCTGGGCCGGTCTCGTGTCCTTGCGGAGTATCTGCCGATGGCCCTGCGCCACCTGTTCCCTGCCCTGATGGTTGTCGGCCTTGCCGCCTGTGGCCGCAACGATCTGGCCGAACCGCCCATGCCGCTGGGCGAATTCGCGCTGGGCCTGAACATCGTGGTGGCCGACAAGGTGGAGATGGTGCCGATCAGCCGCCCGGCGACCCCCGCCGAATGGGAAGCCGCCATGACCAAGGCCGTGGCCGACCGTTTCGGCCGCTACCAGGGGACCAAACTCTACAACATCGGCATCTCGGTGGATGGCTATGCGCTGGCCCCGCCCGGCATTCCGGTTGTCGCGGCGCCCAAGTCGGTGCTGGTGATCACCGCCAACATCTGGGACGACGCCGCGCGCAAGAAGCTGAACGAGGAAGGCAAGCAGTTCACCGTCTTCGAAGGCCTGTCCGGCGAAAGCGTGATCGGCACCGGCATCACGCGCAACAAGAAGCAGCAGATGGAGGCGCTGTCCTACAACGCCGCCAAGAAGGTCGAGGACTGGCTGGTGCAGAACCCGCAGTGGTTCGGGATGACGCCGGAACAGATGGATGCCGCCATCGCCGCCCGTGCCGTCACCGTGAAATCGGACGCCAAGGCGGCCGCTGCGGCCAAGAAGGCCGCCGCTGCCGCGGCGCCGGCTGCGGCACCGCAGACAGGCCATTCCGGTAACTGAGGCTTGATTTTCCCGGCTCCTGCCAGTAAGTCGCCGCGCGAGTGAACCGAGGGTCCTTTTCCGGGGCCCCACGAAACAAGGGCGGCCACGATGGCAAAGGCAAAGTTTGAACGTAACAAACCGCATGTGAACATCGGGACCATTGGTCACGTTGACCATGGCAAGACGACGCTGACGGCTGCGATCACGAAGTATTTCGGTGAATTCCGGGCCTATGACCAGATCGACGGCGCGCCGGAAGAGCGGGCTCGGGGGATCACGATCTCGACGGCGCACGTCGAGTACGAGACCGAGAACCGTCACTACGCGCACGTCGACTGCCCCGGCCACGCCGACTATGTGAAGAACATGATCACGGGTGCCGCGCAGATGGACGGCGCGATCTTGGTCTGCGCCGCGTCGGACGGCCCGATGCCGCAAACGCGCGAGCACATCCTGCTGGGCCGTCAGGTCGGTATTCCGTACATGGTCTGCTACATGAACAAGGTGGACCTGGTCGACGACCCGGAACTGCTGGAACTGGTCGAGATGGAAATCCGCGAACTGTTCTCGTCCTACGAATACCCGGGCGATGACATTCCGATCGTCAAGGGCTCTGCCCACCAGGCGATGATCGGCGAGCGCAAGGACATCGGCGAGGATTCGATCCGCGCGCTGATGGCGGCGGTTGACAGCTACATCCCGACCCCGGCGCGGGCGATCGACCAGCCGTTCCTGATGCCGATCGAAGACGTGTTCTCGATCTCGGGCCGCGGCACGGTTGTGACCGGCCGGATCGAGCGCGGCGTGATCAACGTCGGCGACGAAGTTGAAATCGTGGGCATCCGCGACACCAAGAAGAGCACCTGCACGGGCGTGGAAATGTTCCGCAAGCTGCTGGATCGCGGGGAAGCGGGCGACAACGTGGGCGTGCTGCTGCGCGGCATCGACCGTGACGGCGTGGAACGCGGCCAGGTGCTGTGCAAGCCGAAGTCGGTGAACCCGCACACGAAGTTCGAGGCCGAAGCCTACATCCTGACCAAGGAAGAAGGCGGCCGCCACACGCCGTTCTTCGCGAACTACCGTCCGCAGTTCTACTTCCGCACGACCGACGTGACGGGCACGGTGAAGCTGCCGGAAGGCACGGAAATGGTGATGCCGGGCGACAACCTGAAGTTCGAAGTCGAACTGATCGCGCCGATCGCCATGGAAGAAAAACTGCGCTTCGCCATCCGCGAAGGCGGCCGCACGGTTGGAGCAGGGGTCGTTTCCAAGATCATCGCCTGATCCTTCGGACCAGACCGAGACAAAGGGCCGCCTTCGGGCGGCCCTTTTGCTTGGCGACCGCCCGCGACGGGCGCGGGTTGGCCCTGTGCGGGGCCTGTGCTACGCCGCCGCCCGCAACCCCCGCCGCAAGAGGTGCCCCATGGCCAAGGCCGTTCACTCGATGATTCGCGTTCTGGACGAGGCGCGTTCGGTCGCCTTCTATGATACCGCCTTCGGGCTGAGGCCCGCCGACCGGCTGGAGTTCGAAGGATTCACCCTGATCTACCTGTCGAACCCCGAGTCCGACTTCGAACTGGAACTGACGGTCAACAAGGGCCGGACCGAGCCTTACGCCCCGGGCGAAGGCTATGGCCATCTTGCCGTGACGGTGGAGGACGTTCAGGCCGAACACGCCCGCCTGACCGCCGCCGGCCTTGCCCCGCGCGGGATTGTCGATTTCCGCAACGGCGAGACCCCGGTGGCGCGGTTCTTCTTCATTGCCGACCCGGACGGCTATCAGATCGAGGTCATCCAGCGCGGCGGCCGGTTCCGCTGACCGCCGGCCGCGACAAAGAGCGGCCGCAAGACCCCTTGACCTCTTGCGCTGCCTGCCGTAACCCCTGCGCCGACCACAGGGGTATAGCTCAGTTGGTAGAGCGACGGTCTCCAAAACCGTAGGTCGCGGGTTCAAGCCCTGCTGCCCCTGCCATGGTCCCTTTTCCTGATCCTTGCCAGCCTTCGACGCCGCGAACCCGGACCATGGGGCGTTTCACTCTGTCGCGGCGCTTGAAATCCGGGGCGGCAGGCCGTATCTCGACGCGCAACCGATGATCCGAACCCGAAGGGCAGCCCATGGCCGCGAACCCGCTCCAGTTTCTTCAGCAAGTCCGTGGCGAAGTGGCCAAGATCCACTGGCCCGGCCGGCGCGAGGTCTTGCTGACCACGGTCATGGTCTTCATCCTGGCGGCCCTGACGGCGGTGTTTTTCAGCCTGGTCGATGTGATCATCCGCTGGGGCCTGACGCTGGTCATCGGCGCCTGAGACCTGATTTTGCTTGATCCGGGGCGGCCTAGAGGCTAATCCGCGACCGACCAAAGGCAAAAGGCGCGCATCGATTCGAGGTGCGCGCTGTTTTTTGTTCAGGAAAACCACGAAGGGGCGCAAGGCTCCCGCAATAAGGAAGAAGCGGCACCATGGCAAAGCGCTGGTATTCGGTAAGCGTCCTCTCGAATTTCGAGAAGAAGGTTGCCGAACAGATCAAGACGGCTGTGGCGGACGCGAATCTTGGCGACGAGATCGACGAAGTGCTGGTGCCGACCGAAGAGGTGATCGAGGTCCGGCGCGGCAAGAAGGTGACGTCCGAGCGCCGCTTCATGCCCGGCTATGTGCTGGTCCACATGGAGATGTCGAGCCGGGGCTATCACCTGATCTCGTCGATCAACCGGGTGACGGGGTTCCTGGGCCCGCAAGGCAAGCCGATGCCGATGCGTGACGCCGAGGTGAACACGATGCTGAGCCGGAGCGTCGAAGGGGGCGAGGCACAGCCGCGCAACCTGATCCGCTTCGACATCGGCGAGAAGGTCAAGGTCACCGACGGCCCGTTCGATGGCTTCGATGGCATGGTCGAGGAAGTGGACGAGTCGGCAAACCGGCTCAAGGTCTCGGTCTCGATCTTCGGGCGGGCGACGCCCGTCGAACTGGAATTCACCCAGGTGACCAAGGGCATCTGAGTGTATCGCGCGGGAGGCGAGCATCCCTGACCGGGGATGTCGGACCGCACCGCTAAACCGCGCCTTCGGGGCGCAGTGACAGAGGAGTAGGCCAGATGGCCAAGAAGATCATGGGCAGCCTCAAGCTGCAGGTGAAGGCGGGACAAGCCAACCCGTCGCCGCCGGTGGGCCCCGCGCTGGGTCAGCGCGGCCTGAACATCATGGCGTTCGTCAAGGAATTCAACGCCAAGTCGGCGGAACTGCCCCCGGGCACCCCGACGCCGGTGATCATCACCTATTACGCCGACAAGTCGTTCAGCCTTGAGCTGAAGACGCCGCCGGCTTCGTTCCTGGTGAAGCAGGCCGCCGGTCTGCCGCAAGTGGGCAAGCGGTCGCGTTCGAAGGGGTCGTCCAAGCCGGGCCGCGAAGTGGCCGGTTCGATCACCGCGGCGCAACTGCGCAAGATCGCCGAAACCAAGATGAAGGATCTCAACGCCAATTCCGTGGAAGCGGCGATGAACATCATCCTTGGCTCGGCCAAGTCCTGCGGCATCGAAGTGAAGGGCTGAAGCCATGACAAAGATCGCAAAGCGCGTGAAGAAGGCGCAGGAGCTGTTCGTCGGCAAGGCCAACCTGTCGGTTGAAGATGCTGTCGGCCTGATCAAGAAGGCCGCCTCGGCCAAGTTCGACGAAACCGTCGAAATCGCGATGAACCTGGGCGTTGACCCGCGTCACGCCGACCAGATGGTCCGCGGCGTGGTGGCCCTGCCGAACGGCACGGGCAAGACCGTGCGCGTGGCCGTGTTCGCCCGTGGCGCCAAGGCTGATGAAGCCAAGGCCGCCGGTGCGGACATCGTGGGTGCGGAAGACCTGCTGGAAACCATCCAGTCGGGCAAGATCGAGTTCGACCGTTGCATCGCGACGCCGGACATGATGCCGCTGGTCGGCCGTCTGGGCAAGATCCTGGGCCCGCGCAACCTGATGCCGAACCCCAAGGTCGGCACCGTGACGATGGACGTGAAAACGGCCGTCGAAGGGGCCAAGGGCGGCGAAGTGCAGTTCAAGGTCGAAAAGGCCGGCGTGATCCATGCCGGCGTCGGCAAGGTGTCGTTCTCGGACGAGAAGCTGGCGCAGAACGTCCGCGCCTTCGTGGAAGCCGTGACCCGCGCCAAGCCGCCGGGGGCCAAGGGCACCTATGTCAAGAAGGTCTCGCTCAGCTCGACCATGGGCCCGGGCGTTTCGCTGGACCTGTCCTCGACCGCCTCGGCCTGAGCCGGTTGCAGAGCATTGAAGCCACCGGCCCCCGGGCCGGTGGTTTTCTTTTTGCGGGCCGTCTGCAAGGATGGAAACCGCCCCCGCGTCCGCCTTCGCCGCCGTTTGGGGCGAAAACTGATGCCGGAGCCGCAGTTCCGTGATGCGGCGTCTTGGCTTGGCCGGAACAAGCGGATATGCACGGCCTCTGTCGTGGCTGCGTGATTCGTCACGTTGCCCCGACTTGCTTTGTCCGAGACGGCGGGTGGTGCGCAAACGCCTTAATACCCTGCCCGAGATGGAGTTCGAGACGTTTTTTCCCCGAGGTTCCCTCGGGCGATCTGGCTCTCGGGACTGCATCGTGGACCCGAACGTGGGGCATCCTTCGGATGTTCCACTGAATTGAGCCGGGGGGAGACCCCCAACTTGGAGTGAAACTGTGGATAGAGCCCAGAAAGAGAAAGTGGTCGAGGAACTCGGCCAGATCTTCGAAAGCTCTGGCGTCGTGGTGGTTGCCCACTACGAAGGCATGACGGTTGCACAGATGCAGGACCTGCGCGCGAAGATGCGCGACGTTAACGGGTCCGTCCGCGTTGCCAAGAACAAGCTCGCCAAGATCGCCCTCGAAGGGAAGCCCGCTGCAAAGATGGGTGACCTGCTGACGGGCATGACCGTGTTTGCCTATTCCGAAGACCCCGTGGCTGCGGCCAAGGTCTGCGAGGCTTATGCCAAGTCGAACGACAAGTTCGTTCTGCTGGGCGGTGCCATGGGCAACACGATCCTGGACCAGGCCGGTGTCAAGGCCGTCGCTTCCATGCCGTCGCGCGAAGAGCTTATCGCTCAGATCGTGTCGTGCATCGGTGCGCCGGCGTCGAACATCGCCGGGGCCATTGGCGCGCCTGCTGCAAACATCGCTGGCATTCTGAAAACCATCGAGGAAAAGGCCGCGGCCTGATCTTCGACATCCCTTCGTGGTTGACCAAACGTCGTTGGAACCCATCTAACCTTACGGAATGAGCAAATGGCTGATCTGAACAAACTCGCCGAAGAAATCGTCGGTCTGACCCTGCTGCAAGCGCAGGAACTGAAGACCATCCTGAAGGACAAGTATGGCATCGAGCCGGCCGCCGGTGGCGCCGTCATGATGGCCGCTGGTCCGGCCGCCGCTGTTGAAGCCGCGGAAGAAAAGACCGAGTTCGACGTTGTCCTGACGGATGCCGGCGCGAACAAGATCAACGTCATCAAGGAAGTCCGCGCCATCACCGGCCTGGGCCTCGTTGAAGCGAAGAACCTGGTCGAAGCTGGCGGCAAGGTGAAGGAAGGCGTCTCGAAGGCTGACGCCGAAGGCTTCAAGAAGAAGCTCGAAGAGGCTGGCGCCAAGGTCGAGCTGAAGTAATCGCGCTTGCGGACCATTCCGCAGCGATGATTTCTGGCTGGGGACAGAGCAATCCGTCCCCAGCCAAATCGCGTCTTGAAAGGGGCTTTGCCGGGCAAAGCGTCTTTCCGGGTGCGACAGACGGTTCGGGAGCTGCCTGACGGGACAGGTGGCAGGTATGGAACCGCAGGCCCCTCGCCAATCGGCGCGCCTTTCCGTGGCCCGACGGAGATGCGTTCCGGCGAAAAGATGAAAGGTTACGACGAGCATGGCGCAGCAAGCGTACGTTGGCCAGAAGCGGATTCGCCGCCATTACGGCAAGATCCGTGAAGTTCTGGAAATGCCGAATCTGATCGAGGTGCAGAAGTCGTCCTACGACCTGTTCCTGCGGTCGGGCGACGGTCCGAAGCCGCTGGACGGCGAAGGCATCCAGGGCACCTTCCAATCGGTGTTCCCGATCAAGGACTTCAACGAGACGGCCGTTCTGGAATTCGTGAAATACGAGCTGGAAAAGCCGAAGTACGACGTTGACGAGTGCATGCAGCGCGACCTGACCTATGCCGCGCCCCTGAAGGTGACGCTGCGCCTGATCGTGTTCGATGTCGATGAAACCACCGGCGCCCGGTCGGTCAAGGACATCAAGGAACAGGATGTCTACATGGGCGACATGCCCCTGATGACGCCGAACGGCACGTTCATCGTGAACGGCACCGAGCGGGTGATCGTCAGCCAGATGCACCGCAGCCCCGGCGTGTTCTTCGACCATGACAAGGGCAAGACCCATTCGTCGGGCAAACTGCTGTTCGCCTGCCGCATCATCCCGTATCGCGGTAGCTGGCTGGACTTCGAGTTCGATGCCAAGGACATCGTGTTCGCCCGGATCGACCGTCGCCGCAAGCTGCCGGTGACGACGCTGCTCTATGCCCTGGGCATGGATCAGGAAGGCATCATGGATGCCTATTACGACACGGTTCAATTCCGCTACGTCAAGAACAAGGGCTGGGTCACCAAGTTCTTCCCCGAGCGCGTGCGTGGCACCCGCCCGGCCTATGATCTGGTGGATGCCGCCACCGGCGAAGTCATCCTGAAGGCCGGCGAAAAGGCCACCCCGCGGATGGTCAAGAACTGGATGGATGCGGGCGCCGTCACCGAGCTGCTGGTGCCGTTCGACCACATCATCGGCCGCTATGCCGCCAAGGACATCATCAACGAGGAAACCGGCGAGATCTGGGCCGAGGCCGGCGACGAGCTGACCTGGGAACTGGACCGCGACGGCGAACCCAAGGGCGGCACCATCAAGGTTCTGCTTGACCAGGGCGTGACCGAGATTCCGGTGCTGGACATCGACAACGTCAATGTCGGCCCCTACATCCGCAACACCATGGCGGCGGACAAGAACATGGGCCGCGATACCGCGCTCATGGACATCTACCGCGTGATGCGCCCGGGTGAACCGCCGACCGTGGAAGCGGCTTCGGCGCTGTTCGACACGCTGTTCTTCGACAAGGACCGCTACGACCTGTCCGCCGTGGGCCGGGTCAAGATGAACATGCGCCTTGATCTGGGCAAGCCCGACACCCAGCGGACGCTGGACCGGGAAGACATCATCGCCTGCATCCGCGCGCTGGTTGAACTGCGCGACGGCAAGGGCGAGATCGACGACATCGACCACCTTGGCAACCGCCGGGTGCGTTCGGTCGGCGAACTGATGGAAAACCAGTATCGCGTTGGCCTGCTGCGCATGGACCGTGCGATCAAGGAACGCATGTCGTCGGTGGAAATCGACACGATCATGCCGCAAGACCTGATCAACGCCAAACCGGCCGCGGCGGCGGTGCGTGAATTCTTCGGCAGCTCGCAACTGTCGCAGTTCATGGACCAGACCAACCCGCTGTCGGAAGTCACCCACAAGCGCCGTCTGTCGGCCCTTGGGCCGGGCGGTCTGACCCGTGAACGCGCGGGCTTCGAAGTGCGCGACGTTCACCCGACGCACTATGGCCGGATGTGCCCGATCGAGACGCCGGAAGGCCAGAACATCGGTCTGATCAACTCGCTGGCGACCTTTGCCCGCGTGAACAAGTACGGCTTCATCGAGACCCCGTATCGCAAGGTCATCGACGCCAAGGTCACCGACGAGGTGGTCTACATGTCGGCGACCGAAGAGATGCGCCACACCGTTGCCCAGGCGAACGCCGCCCAGGACAAGGACGGCAAGTTCACCGACGACCTGATTTCCAGCCGGAAGGCGGGCGAGTTCATGCTGAACCCGCCGGACGCGATCGACCTGATCGACGTGTCGCCCAAGCAGTTGGTGTCGGTCGCGGCCTCGCTGATTCCGTTCCTGGAAAACGACGACGCCAACCGCGCGCTGATGGGTTCGAACATGCAGCGTCAGGCTGTGCCGCTGCTGCAATCCGATGCCCCCTTCGTGGGCACCGGGATCGAAGCGGTTGTCGCGCGCGACAGCGGCGCGGCCATCATGGCCCGCCGTTCGGGCGTGATCGACCAGGTGGACGCGACCCGTATCGTTGTGCGCGCCACCGAACTGCTGGAGCCGGGTGAACCGGGCGTCGACATCTACCGTCTGCGCAAGTTCAAGCGGTCGAACCAGTCGTCCTGCATCAACCAGCGTCCGCTGGTGAAGGTGGGTGACAAGGTGACCCGTGGCGAGGTGATCGCCGACGGCCCCTGCACCGACATGGGCGAACTGGCCCTGGGCCGGAACGTGATCGTCGCGTTCATGCCCTGGAACGGATACAACTACGAAGACTCGATCCTGATCTCGGAACGCATCCTGAAGGACGACGTGTTCACCTCGATCCACATCGAGGAATACGAAGTCGCAGCGCGCGACACCAAGCTGGGGCCGGAAGAGATTACCCGCGACATCCCGAACGTGGGTGAAGAAGCCCTGCGCAACCTGGATGAAGCCGGCATCGTCTATATCGGCGCCGAGGTGAACCCGGGCGACATTCTGGTCGGCAAGATCACCCCCAAGGGCGAAAGCCCGATGACGCCGGAAGAAAAGCTGCTGCGCGCCATCTTCGGGGAAAAGGCCAGCGACGTGCGCGACACCAGCTTGCGTCTGCCGCCTGGCGCCTATGGCACCGTGGTGGAAGTGCGGGTGTTCAACCGTCATGGCGTGGACAAGGACGAACGCGCGCTGCAGATCGAGCGCGAGGAAGTCGAACGTCTGGCGCGTGACCGCGACGACGAGCTGACGATCCTGGAACGCAACATCTATTCGCGTCTCAAGGCGCTGCTGATGGGGCGTGAGGCGGTCAAGGGTCCGAAGGGCATCAAGGCCGGGTCGAAGATCGACGAGGACCTGCTGGGCACGCTGTCGCGCGGCCAGTGGTGGCAGCTTGCCGTGGCCGAGGAAGACCAGGCCAAGGAAATCGAAGCCCTGCACGACCAGTTCGAGGCGCAGAAACGCGCCCTGGATCACCGTTTCGACGACAAGGTTGAAAAGGTGCGTCGCGGCGACGATCTGCCTCCGGGCGTGATGAAGATGGTCAAGGTGTTCGTCGCGGTGAAGCGCAAGCTGCAGCCGGGCGACAAGATGGCCGGCCGTCACGGCAACAAGGGCGTTATCTCCAAGGTCGTTCCGATCGAGGACATGCCGTTCCTGGCCGATGGCACGCATGTCGACCTGGTGCTGAACCCGCTGGGCGTGCCCAGCCGGATGAACGTCGGGCAGATCCTTGAGACGCATATGGGCTGGGCCGCGCGCGGTCTGGGCCTGCGCATCGACGAGGCGCTGCGCGACTTCCGCCGGTCGGGTGACCTGACCCCGGTGCGCGAGGCGATGCGCTTCGCCTATGGCGACGAGACCTATGAAGACGCCTTCGGCGGCATGGACAGCGACGAGCTGGTCGAAAAGGCCGCGCTGGTGACCAAGGGCGTTCCGATCGCGACCCCGGTCTTCGACGGCGCCAAGGAAGCGGACGTGAACGATGCGCTGCGTCGCGCGGGCTTTGACACTTCGGGCCAGTCCGACGTGTTCGACGGCCGCACCGGCGAGAAGTTCCAGCGCAAGGTCACGGTGGGCGTGAAATACATGCTCAAGCTGCACCACCTGGTCGACGACAAGCTGCACGCCCGTTCCACCGGGCCGTACAGCCTGGTCACCCAGCAACCGCTGGGCGGCAAGGCGCAGTTCGGCGGTCAGCGCCTTGGGGAAATGGAGGTCTGGGCCCTGGAAGCCTATGGTGCCGCCTATACCCTGCAGGAAATGCTGACGGTCAAGTCGGACGACGTGGCAGGCCGGACCAAGGTCTACGAAAGCATCGTCAAGGGCGAGGACAACTTCGAAGCGGGCGTTCCCGAGAGCTTCAACGTTCTTGTGAAGGAAGTCCGCGGCCTCGGCCTGAACATGGAACTCCTGGATGCGGAGGAGGAGTGAGCGGGACACCCCGCTTTTGGGGCGGCGCTTGCGCCGTCCCGCCCCTCTGACCGCAACCCTCTGATTGGGAAGATGAAATGAACCAGGAACTGACGAACAACCCGTTCAACCCGGTTGCTCCGCTGAAGACCTTCGACGAGATCAAGATCTCTCTGGCCAGCCCGGAGCGGATCCTGTCGTGGTCCTATGGCGAGATCAAGAAGCCGGAAACCATCAACTACCGGACCTTCAAGCCCGAGCGCGACGGCCTGTTCTGCGCCCGTATCTTCGGGCCGATCAAGGATTACGAATGCCTCTGCGGCAAGTACAAGCGCATGAAGTATCGCGGCGTTGTCTGCGAGAAATGCGGCGTGGAAGTCACGCTGCAGAAGGTGCGCCGCGAACGCATGGGCCATATCGAACTGGCCGCGCCGGTGGCGCATATCTGGTTCCTGAAATCGCTGCCGTCCCGCATCGGCCTGATGCTGGACATGACGCTGCGCGATCTGGAACGCATCCTGTACTTTGAAAACTATGTCGTCATCGAGCCGGGTCTGACCGACCTGACCTATGGCCAGTTGATGACCGAGGAAGAATTCCTCGACGCGCAGGACCAGTACGGCGCCGACGCCTTCACGGCGAACATCGGGGCCGAGGCCATTCGGGAAATGCTGGCGGCCATCGACCTTGGCCCGCTGGCCGACCAGCTTCGCGAGGAGCTGAAGGAAGCCACGGGCGAACTGAAGCCGAAGAAGATCATCAAGCGGCTGAAGATCGTTGAATCCTTCCTGGAATCGGGCAACCGGCCGGAATGGATGGTTCTGACCGTGCTGCCGGTGATTCCGCCGGAACTGCGCCCGCTGGTCCCGCTGGACGGCGGCCGCTTCGCCACGTCGGACCTGAACGACCTGTATCGCCGGGTCATCAACCGGAACAACCGTCTGAAGCGGCTGATCGAACTGCGTGCGCCCGACATCATCGTCCGCAACGAAAAGCGGATGCTGCAAGAGGCGGTCGATGCGCTGTTCGACAACGGCCGTCGCGGCCGCGTGATCACGGGCACCAACAAGCGCCCGCTGAAATCGCTGTCCGACATGCTGAAGGGCAAGCAGGGCCGCTTCCGCCAGAACCTTCTGGGCAAGCGGGTCGACTTCTCGGGTCGTTCGGTCATCGTGACCGGGCCGGAACTGAAGCTGCACCAGTGCGGCCTGCCGAAGAAGATGGCGCTGGAGCTGTTCAAGCCGTTCATCTATTCGCGGCTTGAGGCGAAGGGCCTGTCCAGCACCGTCAAGCAGGCGAAGAAGCTGGTCGAGAAGGAACGCCCGGAGGTCTGGGATATTCTGGATGAAGTCATCCGCGAACATCCGGTCCTTCTGAACCGCGCGCCGACGCTGCACCGTCTGGGCATCCAGGCGTTCGAGCCGATCCTGATCGAAGGCAAGGCGATCCAGCTTCACCCGCTGGTCTGCTCGGCCTTCAACGCCGACTTCGACGGCGACCAGATGGCCGTTCACGTTCCGCTCTCGCTGGAAGCCCAGCTTGAGGCGCGCGTCCTGATGATGTCCACGAACAACGTGCTGTCGCCCGCCAACGGCGCGCCGATCATCGTGCCGTCGCAGGACATGGTGCTGGGGCTGTACTACACCACCATGGAACGCAAGGGCATGGTCGGTGAAGGCATGGTCTTTGCTGACATCGACGAAGTCGAACATGCGCTGGCGGCCGGTGCGGTGCACCTGCACGCCAGGATCCAGGCCCGCCTGCGCCAGGTTGATGACGAAGGCAACATCGTCTGGAAGCGGTTTGAAACCACCCCCGGCCGCCTGCGGCTGGGCAACCTGCTGCCGCTGAACGCCAAGGCACCGTTCGAACTGGTGAACCGCCTGCTGCGGAAGAAGGACGTGCAGACCGTCATCGACACCGTCTACCGCTACTGCGGCCAGAAGGAATCGGTGATCTTCTGTGACCAGATCATGGGTCTGGGCTTCCGCGAGGCGTTCAAGGCCGGCATCTCGTTCGGCAAGGACGACATGGTGATCCCCGACAACAAGTGGACCATCGTGAACGAGGTGAAGGATCAGGTTGCCGGCTTCGAGCAGCAATACCTGGACGGTCTGATCACCCAGGGCGAGAAGTACAACAAGGTTGTGGATGCCTGGTCGAAGTGCAACGACAAGGTGACCGAGGCCATGATGTCCACCATCTCGGCCCCGCGCTTCGAAGAGAGCGGCGCCGAGAAGGAGCCGAACTCGGTCTACATGATGGCCCACTCGGGTGCCCGGGGGTCGGTCACCCAGATGAAGCAGTTGGGCGGGATGCGCGGCCTGATGGCCAAGCCTTCGGGCGAGATCATCGAGACGCCGATCATCTCGAACTTCAAGGAAGGTCTGACCGTTCTTGAATACTTCAACTCGACCCACGGCGCCCGGAAGGGCCTGTCTGACACCGCGCTGAAGACCGCGAACTCGGGCTATCTGACGCGGCGTCTGGTGGACGTGGCGCAGGACTGCATCATCCGCAGCCACGACTGCGGCACCGAAAACGCGATCACCGCTTCGGCGGCGGTCAAGGAAGGCCAGGAAACCGCGCCGCTGTCGGAACGGGTTCTGGGCCGCGTGGCCGCGGATGACGTGCTTGTCCCCGGCACCGACGAGGTGCTGGTGGCGAAGGGCGAACTGATCGACGAACGTCGCGCCGACATCATCGGTCAGGCCGGCGTGCAGTCGATCCGCATCCGCAGCCCGCTGACCTGTGAAGCGGAAGAAGGCGTCTGCGCCATGTGCTACGGGCGCGACCTTGCCCGCGGCACGCTGGTGAACCAGGGCGAAGCGGTCGGCATCATCGCCGCCCAGTCCATCGGGGAACCCGGCACGCAGCTTACCATGCGGACCTTCCACATCGGCGGCGTGGCCCAGGGTGGCCAGCAGTCGTTCCTGGAAGCCTCGCAGGAAGGCAAGATCGAGTTCCGCAACGCGAACCTTCTGTCCAACGCCGCAGGCGAGCAGATCGTGATCGGCCGGAACATGCAGATCGCCATCATCGACGAGGCGGGGCAGGAACGCGCCGTCCACAAGCTGACCTACGGCGCCAAGCTGCATGTCAAGGACGGCCAGACGGTCAAGCGCGGCAACAAGCTGTTCGAATGGGACCCCTTCAACCTGCTGATCGTGGCCGAAAAGGCCGGCGTGGCGCGGTTCAAGGACCTGATCTCGGGCATCTCGGTCCGCGAGGACACCGACGATGCCACCGGCATGACGCAGAAGATCGTGTCCGACTGGCGTTCCGCGCCGCGCGGCAGCGATCTGAAGCCGGAAATCATCCTGGTCGATCCGGCCACGGGGGAACCGGTGCGCGGCGACAACGGCAATCCGATCACCTACCCGATGTCGGTGGATGCGGTTCTGTCGCTGGAAGACGGGCAAGAGCTGAAGCCGGGTGACGTGGTGGCGCGGATTCCGCGCGAAGGTGCCAAGACCAAGGACATCACCGGGGGTCTTCCCCGCGTGGCGGAACTGTTCGAAGCCCGTCGTCCGAAGGATCACGCGATCATTGCCGAAAACGACGGCTATGTCCGCTTCGGCAAGGACTACAAGAACAAGCGCCGCATCACCATCGAGGCGGTCGACGACACGATCCAGCCGATGGAATACATGATCCCCAAGGGCAAGCACATTCCGGTTCAGGAAGGCGACTTCGTCCAGAAGGGTGACTACATCATGGACGGCAACCCTGCTCCGCATGACATCCTGCGGATCATGGGGATCGAGGCGCTGGCCAACTACATGATCGACGAAGTGCAGGACGTGTATCGCCTGCAAGGCGTGAAGATCAACGACAAGCACATCGAGGTGATCGTGCGGCAGATGCTGCAAAAGCTCGAGGTGCTGGACGGTGGCGACACGACCCTGCTCAAGGGCGAGCAGGTCGAGAAGCAGGAGCTGGAGGAAGAAAACGCCAAGGCCCGTGCCCGTGGCGGACGCGAGGCCAAGGCCGAGCCGGTTCTTCTGGGCATCACCAAGGCGTCGCTGCAAACCCGCAGCTTCATTTCGGCGGCGTCCTTCCAGGAAACCACCCGCGTGCTGACCGAGGCTTCGGTTCAGGGCAAGCGCGACAAGCTGGTTGGTCTGAAGGAAAACGTCATCGTCGGCCGGCTGATCCCGGCCGGGACGGGTGGCGCGACGGGCCGCGTGAAGAAGATCGCCGCCGACCGCGACCAGACGGTGATCGAAGCCCGCCGGAGCGAGGCCGAACAGGCCGCCGCGCTGGCTGCCCCGCTGGAAACGGCGGAGCCGGACTTCGACAGCAGCTTCGATGCGGGTCTTGTCGATACGGCCGAAAGCCGCGAGTGACGCCCCGCCTTCGGGCCTGACGAAAACGCCCCCGCCGCGCGCAAGCCCGGCGGGGGTTTTCTTTTGCCTGCGGCGGTTCCGGCTCGGCCTGTTTGATAGGATCAGGCTAACCAACGGCAAGAGAAATTGTGTTTCTCCCTATCCAAACTCTCCCATACATCATTCAGGGAATGACGGGGAAAGCGCGAAGGGATTGCCGGCCATGTCCATTGAAACCACGCACACGCTGATTGTCGGCGGCGGTCAGGCCGGCATCGCGATGAGCGAACATCTGGGCGCGCAGGGCATCCCGCATCTGGTGCTGGAGCGTGACCGCATCGCCGAACGCTGGCGCAGCCACCGCTGGGACAGCCTGGTCGCCAATGGCCCCGCCTGGCATGACCGCTTTCCGAACATGAGCTTCGAGGGTGTCGACCCTTTCGCCTTTGCGCCGAAAGACCGGATCGTCACCTATTTCGAGGATTACGCGAAGAAGATCGCCGCCCCCATCCGCTGCGGAGTTGAGGTGACGGGTCTGACGCGGCAGGCGGACGGTCAGTTCCGCGCCGAAACCACCGGGGGCGTGATCCTGGCGCAGAACGTGGTGGCCGCCACCGGCCCGTTCCAGAAGCCGATCCTCCCGCCGCTGGTGCCGGCCGAGACGGGTTTGATGCAGATCCATTCGACCGGCTACCGCAACCCCGCCCAGTTGCCCGAGGGCGCGGTGCTGGTGGTGGGCGCCGGGTCGTCGGGCGTGCAGATCGCCGATGAACTGCTGCGGGCGGGGCGCAAGGTCTATCTCTCGGTCGGCCCGCATGACCGGCCGCCGATCCGCTATCGCGGGCGCGATTTCGTGTGGTGGCTGGGTGTGCTGGGCAAGTGGGATGCGCCAACCGTTGCGCCGGGGATGGAGCATGTGACGATTGCCGTCAGCGGGGCGCATGGCGGGCGCACCGTCGATTTCCGCGATTTGGCCGCCCGGGGCATGGTGCTGACGGGCCGGACGCAGAGCTGCGTGAACGGCGTGCTGGGCTTTGCCCCGGATCTGGCGCAGAACATCGCGCGGGGCGATGCGAACTACCTGTCGGTTCTGGACGAGGCCGATGCCTATCTGGCGGCCAACGGCATCGACCTGCCGCCCGAACCGCAGGCACGGGTGCTGGGGCCGATGCCGGCCTGCGCGACGGACCCGATCCTGTCGCTGGATCTGGCGGAGGCCGGGATCAGCGCCATCATCTGGGCCACGGGCTTTGCGCTGGATTTCGGCTGGCTGCAGGTGCCCGGCGCCTTTGATGCCGCCGGCCGTCCGGCGCATCAGAAGGGGGTGACGCAGGTTCCGGGCCTGTATTTCCTGGGCCTTGCCTGGCTGTCGCGCCGCGCGTCGCCCTTCATCTGGGGCGCGTGGCACGATGCCCGGACCCTGGCTGGCCATATCGCGGCGCGCGGCTGACCCTTCCGGTTTCCCCGGTGGCCTGATAGCCACGAGGCTGGGGCAGGGGGCAGGTATGCAGCTTACCGACAACGCGCGCGGCGTGGTGCTGATGAACATCGCCATGGCGGCGTTCACGCTGAACGATACCGCGATGAAGGCGGCCATGCAGACGCTGCCGCTGTATCAGGCCATCGGCCTGCGCGGGATTCTGTCAACGCTGGCCATTGCGCTGATCGGGTTGCGACTGGGCGCGCTGACCCTGCGGCTGCCGAAGCGCGATCTGGGCTATGTCGCCATCCGCACCTTTGCCGAGGTGGCCTCGACCCTCACCTTCCTTGCCGCCCTGGTGCATATGCAGATCGCCAATCTGTCCGCGATCATGCAGGCGCTGCCGCTGGCGGTGACACTGGCCGCCGCGGTGTTCCTGGGCGAGGCGATCGGCTGGCGCCGGGCGCTGGCCATCGGGGTGGGGTTTGTCGGCGTGCTGATCATCATCCGCCCCGGCACCGAAGGCTTTGACCGCTGGTCGGTGCTGGGCATCGTCTCGGTTGCCTTCGTGGTGCTGCGCGACCTGTCCACCCGCAAGATGAGCCGGGCCGTTCCCTCGGTGACCGTGGCGGTCGCGGCCTCGGCGGCGGTGATGCTGGTCGGGCTGACCGGCGCCACGGTCGAGGGCTGGCAGACCGTCACCCCGAAAGAGGCGATGCTGATCCTGTTTGCCGGGGTAGCGCTGATCGCGGGCTATCTGTCGGTTGTCGCCACCATGCGGGTGGGCGACATCGGGGCCGTCGCCCCGTTCCGCTATATGGCGCTGCTCTGGGCCATCCTGATGGGCTGGCTGGCCTTCGGCAACCTGCCCGATACCTGGACGCTGATCGGATCAGCGCTGGTTGTGGCCAGCGGGCTGTTCACCCTGCTGCGCGAACGCCGTCTGCGCCACGGATAGGGCGGGCCAGACCGGCCCCCGCACCGGGACCGTCTGTTGACACCCGGACCGATTCCCCCTATAGCCCGCTCACCTTGGCACGGGTGTATTCCCTCTGCCGGGGTCAGAGCGCTTGATGTGGTCACGATCCGGGTGTCAGCACCCCGATCCTCTGGAATTTCCCCGCGTCATCCCCAAACAGGGGATGGGTGCGGGTTTCGTGTTTTGCGATGAGCGCGAGGCACGGTCGAGAAGCGGCGCCCCGAAGGCAACGGGGCGAGTATCGAAACGAGGAACGTGAATGCCGACGATTCAGCAGCTGATCCGGAAGCCCCGGGAAGCGAACGCGCGCAAGTCCAAGTCCCAGCACCTGGAATCGTGCCCGCAAAAGCGTGGGGTTTGCACCCGCGTCTATACCACCACCCCGAAGAAGCCGAACTCGGCCATGCGGAAAGTCGCCAAGGTGCGTCTGACCAACGGCTTCGAGGTCATCTCCTACATCCCCGGCGAAAAGCACAACCTTCAGGAACACTCTGTGGTTCTGATCCGTGGCGGCCGGGTGAAGGACCTTCCGGGTGTGCGTTACCACATCCTCCGCGGCGTGCTTGATACCCAAGGCGTGAAAGACCGTCGTCAGCGTCGTTCGAAATACGGCGCGAAGCGTCCGAAGTGAGGAGATAAGAGATGTCCCGTCGTCACGCAGCCGAAAAACGCGAGATCCTGCCCGACGCCAAGTATGGCGACAAGGTGATCACGAAATTCATGAACAACCTGATGCTCGACGGCAAGAAGTCCGTCGCCGAAAGCATCGTCTACGGCGCGTTGGAGCGTGCGCAGGGCCGCCTCAAGCGCGAGCCCGTCGTGCTGTTCCATGAAGCCCTGGACAACGTGAAGCCCTCGGTCGAAGTCCGTTCGCGCCGGGTTGGCGGTGCGACCTACCAGGTCCCCGTCGAAGTGCGCACCGAACGCCGTGAAGCGCTGGCCATCCGCTGGCTGATCGCTGCTGCCCGCAAGCGCAACGAGAACACCATGGAAGAGCGGCTTGCCGCCGAACTGGCCGATGCCTGCAACAACCGCGGCACCGCGGTGAAGAAGCGGGAAGACACCCACAAGATGGCCGACGCGAACAAAGCGTTCAGCCACTACCGCTGGTAAGGGGTCATCATGGCACGCGACTATCCGCTCGACCGCTACCGCAACTTCGGGATCATTGCCCACATCGACGCGGGCAAGACCACCACGTCGGAACGCATCCTGTTCTACACCGGCAAGTCCCACAAGCTTGGCGAAGTCCATGACGGCGCCGCCACGATGGACTGGATGGAACAGGAGCAGGAACGCGGCATCACGATCACCTCGGCTGCCACGACCACCTTCTGGACTCGTCAGGTCGACCCGAACACCGATACGTCCGACAAGTCGAAGAAGTTCCGTTTCAACATCATCGACACCCCCGGCCACGTTGACTTCACCATCGAAGTCGAACGTTCGCTGGCCGTGCTTGACGGTGCGGTCGTCCTTCTGGACGGCAACGCCGGCGTTGAGCCGCAGACCGAAACCGTGTGGCGTCAGGCTGACCGCTACAAGGTTCCGCGCATCGTGTTCGTCAACAAGATGGACAAGACCGGCGCCGACTTCTTCAAATGCGTCCGCATGATCAAGGACCGCACCGGCGCCAACGCCATGCCGATCGTTCTTCCGATCGGGGCCGAGGACAAGCTGGAAGGCATCATCGACCTCGTGACCATGGAAGAATGGGTCTACGAGGGCGAAGACCTGGGCGCGTCCTGGACCCGCAAGCCGATCCGGGCGGAACTGAAGGCCAGCGCCGACGAATGGCGCCTGAACCTGATCGAAACCGCCGTGGGTCAGGATGACGCCGCGATGGAAGCCTATCTCGAAGGCAACGAACCGGATGCCGACACGCTGCGCGCGCTGATCCGCAAGGGCACGCTGGCGATCGACTTCATCCCCGTGATGGCCGGCTCGTCGTTCAAGAACAAGGGCGTGCAGCCGCTGCTGAACGCCGTGGTGGACTATCTGCCCAGCCCGCTTGACGTGCCGCCCTACATGGGCTTCGCGCCGGGCGACGAGACGGAAACCCGTAACATCGCCCGTTCGGCCGATGATGCGCAGCCCTTCTCGGCGCTGGCGTTCAAGATCATGAACGACCCCTTCGTCGGTTCGCTGACCTTCACCCGGATCTATTCGGGCAAGCTGGCCAAAGGCGATGCGATGCTGAACGCGACCAAGCAGCGCCGTGAGCGCGTTGGCCGCATGATGATGATGCACGCGATTGAACGGGAAGAAATTTCCGAAGCCTTCGCCGGTGACATCATCGCGCTTGGCGGTCTGAAGGAAACCACCACCGGGGACACGCTCTGTGATCCGGCGGCGCCCGTTGTTCTGGAAACCATGACCTTCCCGGTCCCGGTGATCGAGATCGCGGTCGAACCCAAGACCAAGGCCGACCAGGAAAAGATGGGCATCGCACTGGCCCGTCTGGCTGCCGAAGACCCGTCCTTCCGCGTGGAAACTGACCTCGAAAGCGGCCAGACCATCATGAAGGGCATGGGCGAACTTCACCTCGACATCCTCGTCGACCGTATGCGTCGCGAGTTCAAGGTCGAGGCGAACATCGGCGCCCCGCAGGTGGCCTATCGCGAAACGATCTCGCGCGAGCATGAAATCGACTACACGCACAAGAAGCAGACCGGCGGTACCGGCCAGTTCGCCCGCGTGAAGCTGATCATCTCGCCGACCGAACCGGGCGAAGGCTATTCGTTCGAGTCGAAGATCGTTGGCGGCGCGGTGCCGAAGGAATACATCCCCGGCGTCGAAAAGGGCATCAAGTCGGTCATGGACTCCGGTCCGCTGGCAGGCTTCCCGGTGATCGACTTCAAGGTCCAACTGATCGACGGCGCGTTCCACGACGTCGACTCCTCGGTTCTGGCCTTCGAAATCGCCTCGCGGGCGGCCATGCGGGAAGGCCTGAAGAAGGCCGGCGCGAAGCTGCTTGAGCCGATCATGAAAGTCGAAGTGGTGACCCCGGAAGAATACACCGGTGGCGTCATCGGCGACCTGACCTCGCGTCGGGGCATGATCAGCGGGCAGGACAGCCGCGGCAACGCGAATGTCATCTCCGCCATGGTTCCCCTGGCCAACATGTTCGGCTACATCAACCAACTCCGTTCGATGACCTCGGGCCGGGCTGTGTTCTCGATGGAGTTCGACCACTACGACGCCGTGCCCGAGAACATCTCGCAAGAGATTCAGAAGAAGTACGCGTGATTTGAGCGGTGGGCGGAAACGCCCACCCTACCAACCGTAGGGTGCGCCGGCGCGCACCGCACCGACACAAGGAGATGCCACGATGGCAAAGGCAAAGTTTGAACGTAACAAACCGCATGTGAACATCGGGACCATTGGTCACGTTGACCATGGCAAGACGACGCTGACGGCTGCGATCACGAAGTATTTCGGTGAATTCCGGGCCTATGACCAGATCGACGGCGCGCCGGAAGAGCGGGCTCGGGGGATCACGATCTCGACGGCGCACGTCGAGTACGAGACCGAGAACCGTCACTATGCGCACGTCGACTGCCCCGGCCACGCCGACTATGTGAAGAACATGATCACGGGTGCCGCGCAGATGGACGGCGCGATCCTGGTCTGCGCCGCGTCGGACGGCCCGATGCCGCAAACGCGCGAGCACATCCTGCTGGGCCGTCAGGTCGGCATTCCGTACATGGTCTGCTACATGAACAAGGTGGACCTGGTCGACGACCCGGAACTGCTGGAACTGGTCGAGATGGAAATCCGCGAACTGTTCTCGTCCTACGAATACCCGGGCGATGACATTCCGATCGTCAAGGGCTCGGCCCACCAGGCGATGATCGGCGAGCGCAAGGACATCGGCGAGGATTCGATCCGCGCGCTGATGGCGGCGGTTGACAGCTACATCCCGACCCCGGCGCGTGCGATCGACCAGCCGTTTCTGATGCCGATCGAAGACGTGTTCTCGATCTCGGGCCGCGGCACGGTTGTGACCGGCCGGATCGAGCGCGGCGTGATCAACGTCGGCGACGAAGTTGAAATCGTGGGCATCCGCGACACCAAGAAGAGCACCTGCACGGGCGTGGAAATGTTCCGCAAGCTGCTGGATCGTGGTGAAGCGGGCGACAACGTGGGCGTTCTGCTGCGCGGCATCGACCGTGACGGCGTGGAACGCGGCCAGGTGCTGTGCAAGCCGAAGTCGGTGAACCCGCACACGAAGTTCGAAGCCGAAGCCTACATCCTGACCAAGGAAGAAGGCGGCCGCCACACGCCGTTCTTCGCGAACTACCGTCCGCAGTTCTACTTCCGCACGACCGACGTGACGGGCACGGTGAAGCTGCCGGAAGGCACGGAAATGGTGATGCCGGGCGACAACCTGAAGTTCGAAGTCGAACTGATCGCGCCGATCGCCATGGAAGAAAAACTGCGCTTCGCCATCCGCGAAGGCGGCCGCACCGTCGGCGCCGGCGTCGTTTCGAAGATCATCGCTTAACCAGACTGGCGGGGGCGTGATTGTCACGCCCCCGGCCTTTCCGAAGGAAACCAACAAGATGCAAGGTCAGACCATCCGCATCCGGCTGAAAGCCTTCGATTACCGCGTCCTGGATGCCAGCACGCAGGAAATCGTGAACACGGCGAAACGCACGGGTGCACAGGTTCGCGGGCCCATCCCGCTGCCGAACAAGATCGAGAAGTTCACCGTTCTCCGCGGTCCGCACATCGACAAGAAGTCGCGCGACCAGTGGGAAATCCGCACGCACAAGCGGCTTCTCGACATCGTTGACCCGACCCCGCAGACCGTGGACGCGCTGATGAAGCTCGACCTGGCTGCCGGCGTCGACGTTGAAATCAAAGTGTAAGGGGGCATGGAAATGCGCTCTGGCGTTATCGCAAAGAAGCTGGGCATGACCCGGCTGTTCCTGGAAGACGGCAAGCAGGTTCCGGTCACGGTCCTGCAGCTTGATACCCTGCAGGTGGTTGCACAGCGCACCGCCGACAAGGATGGCTATACCGCCGTCCAACTGGGTGCCGGCACGGCCAAGGTCTCCCGCACCACTGCCGCGCAGCGCGGCCATTTCGCCAAGGCGAACGTGGCCCCCAAGCGCAAGCTGGCCGAGTTCCGGGTTTCCCCGGACAACCTGATCGACGTGGGCGCGGAAATCACCGCTGACCACTATCTGGCAGGCCAGTTCGTCGACGTGGCCGGCACCTCGATCGGTAAAGGTTTTGCCGGTGCGATGAAACGGCACAACTTCGGCGGTTTGCGGGCCAGCCACGGTGTGTCGGTCTCGCACCGTTCGCACGGTTCGACCGGCCAGTGCCAGGACCCCGGCAAGGTGTTCAAGGGCAAGAAGATGGCCGGCCACATGGGCGCTGCCCGTGTGACCACGCAGAACCTGCAGGTCGTCCGCACGGACGCCGCCCGCGGTCTGATCATGATCAAGGGCGCGGTCCCCGGTGCTGCCGGTGGCTGGGTCACCGTCAAGGATGCGGCAAAGAAGCCGGCCCACAAGGACGCTCCGCGTCCGGCGGCCGTCCGCGCTGCCGCTGCTGCTCCGGCTGCCGAAGTGGCCGCCGAAGGGGGTGAAGCATGAAACTCGATGTGATCAAGCTGGACGGCGGCAAGGCCGGTTCCATTGATCTGGACGAAGCGCTGTTCGGCCTTGAGCCGCGCGCCGACATCCTGCACCGCGTGGTGCGCTGGCAGCGGGCCAAGGCCCAGGCCGGCACCCACTCGACGCTGGGCAAGTCGGACGTCAGCTATTCGACCAAGAAGATCTACCGCCAGAAGGGCACCGGCGGCGCACGCCACGGGTCCAAGAAGGCACCGATCTTCCGCCACGGCGGCGTGTACAAGGGCCCGCAGCCCCGCAGCCACGCCCATGACCTGCCGAAGAAGGTGCGTGCCCTTGGCCTGCGCCATGCTCTCTCGGCAAAGCTGAAGGCGGGCGAACTGGTGATCGTGGACAGCCTGGCCCTGGCGGAAGCCAAGACCGCCATGCTGGCCAAGACCGTGTCCGAACGTGGCTGGAAGCGCGTGCTGGTGATCGACGGTGCGACGGTTGACGCGAATTTCGCGCTGGCCGCCCGCAACATCGAAGGCATCGACGTGCTGCCGACCATCGGCGCCAACGTCTATGACATCCTCAAGCGTGACACCCTGGTGATCACGAAGGCGGGTGTCGAAGCCCTGGAGGCTCGTCTGAAATGAGCGCGAAACCCGAACACTACGACCTGATCAAGAAGCCGATCATCACCGAAAAGGCCACCATGGCCTCTGAGGCGGGCGCGGTTGTCTTCCAGGTTGCGATGGATGCGACCAAGCCGCAGATCAAGGAAGCCGTCGAGGCTGTCTTTGGCGTGAAGGTGAAGGCGGTGAACACCACCATCACCAAGGGCAAGGCCAAGAAGTTCCGTGGCCGCAACGGCGAACGGAGCGACAAGAAGAAGGCCTATGTGTCGCTGGAAGAAGGCCACACGATCGACGTGTCGACCGGGCTTTGAGGCTTGGGCCTGAGTGAGATGAGAGAGCCCCTGCCGGAAGGCGGGGGCTTTTCTTTAGCGCGATCTGATGTTTCAGCACTTTGATTGCGAGCGGTCTCGGTCAAATATTCGGTTAGCCTTTCCGTTCTCTGGTAGATACGCGACTAATTCGTTATTTGAATCATATAGATAAAGTCGACCACAGTGGTTGCATTCATATGCGAGGCGGCTCGGGTCAGCTCGGCGGACTTTGTGGCAAAGACCACTCCGATCTTGTTCTTGGCTCTCGATGGCTCCGTCAATCGTGTCGAGGTAGTCGAAAAGGTCTTTGTCGCCAATGATGTGTGCTTTGTTGGAAAGGTAGTCGGTTTGATCGACGATGATCGTCCCGCACTCGCATCTGATCTTCATCGTCCTGACTCCCAATCCATATTGCGACTGCAACACCTGCTCTCGATTATTACTAACGGGATTGCGCCAGAAGGCGAGTAGGCACCGTCCAAGCCGCACCGCTAGTGAGAAGCTGCTCAACGCAACAAGAATCCCACCTTCCCCTCTTGCTACCCCCACCCCCCTTCTGCTACTGCACCGCCACACCAGAGGCCCCGGATTCGTCCGGGGCTCTTGGTTTGTTCGTTCCGGTGGCCTGTTCATCGGCGCGAACCCACGAACCGGGGATCTTCGGAGCCCTTCACCCCGGACCTTCCGCCTTGCCCGCAACGGCAGGGGGATGGTCCTGAAGCAAACGGAAGACAGTAATCATGGCACTCAAGTCGTATAAGCCGACGACGCCTGGCCAGCGCGGGCTGGTTCTGATCGACCGTTCGGAGCTGTGGAAAGGTCGGCCTGTGAAAGCCCTCACCGAGGGTCTTATTTCGCAAGGCGGCCGGAACAACACCGGACGGATCACGATGCGCCACCAGGGCGGCGGGGCCAAGCGCCTTTACCGCATCGTGGACTTCAAGCGCCGCAAGTGGGATCTGCCCGCTGTGGTGGAACGTATCGAATACGACCCCAACCGGACGGCCTTCATCGCCCTGGTCAAGTACTCGGATGGCGAACTGGCCTATATCCTGGCGCCGCAGCGCCTGGCGGTGGGTGACAGCGTCGTCGCCGGCGCCAAGGTCGACGTGAAGCCGGGCAACGCGATGCCCTTCTCGGGTATGCCGATCGGTACGATCGTCCACAACGTCGAACTCAAGCCCGGCAAGGGTGGCCAACTGGCCCGTGCCGCCGGCACCTATGCGCAGTTCGTCGGCCGTGACGGCGCCTATGCGCAGATCCGCCTGTCCTCGGGCGAACTGCGGATGGTCCGTCAGGAATGCATGGCCACCATCGGTGCCGTGTCGAACCCCGACAACTCGAACCAGAACTTCGGTAAAGCGGGCCGTATGCGCTACAAGGGCATCCGCCCGACGGTGCGCGGTGTTGCCATGAACCCGATCGACCACCCGCATGGCGGCGGCGAAGGCCGTACCTCGGGCGGCCGTCACCCGGTTACTCCGTGGGGCAAGGGCACCAAGGGCAACCGCACCCGCACGAACAAGCAGACGGACAAGTACATCGTCCGCTCGCGCCACGCCAAGAAGAAAGGGCGCTGATCCATGTCCCGTTCCATCTGGAAAGGCCCGTTCGTCGACGGTTACCTGCTGAAGAAGGCAGAAACCGCGAAGGCCTCGGGCAAGAACGAAGTGATCAAGATCTGGTCGCGCCGTTCCACCATCCTGCCGCAATTCGTGGGCCTGACTTTCGGCGTCTACAACGGCAAGAAGCATATCCCCGTCGCCGTGACGGAAGAGATGATCGGCCAGAAGTTCGGTGAATATTCGCCGACCCGGACCTATTACGGTCATGCCGCCGACAAGAAAGCGAAGAGGAAGTAAGCCATGGGTGCGGAAAAGAACCCCCGCCGCGTGGCGGATAACGAAGCGATGGCGATCGCGCGCATGTTGCGCACCTCGCCCCAGAAGCTGAACGTTGTCGCGGGCCTGATCCGCGGCAAGAAGGTGGACAAGGCCCTTGCCGACCTGACCTTCTCGAAGCGCCGCATCGCGGGCGACGTGAAGAAGTGCCTGCAGTCGGCCATCGCCAACGCCGAAAACAACCACGGCCTGGACGTGGACAGCCTTGTCGTTGCGGAAGCCTGGGTCGGCAAGAACCTGGTGATGAAGCGGGGCCGTCCGCGGGCCCGTGGCCGCTTCGGCAAGATCATGAAACCGTTCAGCGAGATCACCATCAAGGTGCGTCAGGTCGGGGAGTCGGCATAATGGGTCAGAAGGTCAACCCCATCGGGATGCGCCTCCAGGTGAACCGCACCTGGGACAGCCGCTGGTTTGCTGAATCGAAGGATTACGGCAACCTCCTGCTGGAAGATCTGCGGATGCGCGAGTTCATCCACAAGGAAGTGAAGCAGGCCGGCGTCAGCAAGGTGATCATCGAGCGTCCGCACAAGAAGTGCCGCGTCACGATCCACACCGCGCGTCCGGGCGTGATCATCGGCAAAAAAGGCGCCGATATCGAAACCCTGCGCAAGAAGCTGGCCGCCTTCACCAAGTCGGAACTGCACCTCAACATCGTCGAAGTCCGCAAGCCGGAAGTCGATGCCCAACTGGTGGCCGAATCGATCGCCCAGCAGATGGAACGCCGCGTGTCCTTCCGTCGCGCCATGAAGCGCGGCGTGCAGAACGCGATGCGGATGGGTGCGCTTGGCATCCGGGTCAACGTCGCCGGCCGCCTTGGCGGCGCCGAAATCGCCCGGACCGAGTGGTATCGCGAAGGCCGTGTGCCGCTGCACACCCTGCGCGCCGACATCGACTATGCGCTGAGCGAGGCCGTGACTCCCTACGGGATCATTGGCGTCAAGGTTTGGATCTTCAAGGGCGAAATCCTTGAGCACGATCCGCAGGCCCACGACCGCCGTCTGGCGGAAGCGGCCGATGGCCCCGCGCCGCGCGGTCCGCGTCGTGAACGCGGCGACCGCGACCGCGAGCGCGCGTAAGGAGTAGAAGAGAATGCTGCAACCGAAGCGCACCAAGTACCGCAAGATGCACAAGGGCCGCATCCATGGCGAAGCCAAGGGTGGGTTCCTGCTGAACTTCGGCTCCTTCGCCCTCAAGGCGACCGAGCCCGAGCGCGTCACCGCGCGGCAGATCGAAGCGGCCCGCCGCGCGATCACCCGCCACATGAAGCGTCAGGGCCGGGTCTGGATCCGCATTTTCCCGGATGTTCCGGTCTCGGCCAAGCCGGTCGAAGTGCGGATGGGTTCGGGCAAGGGTTCGGTCGATTACTGGGCCTGCAAGGTTCAGCCCGGCCGCATCATGTTCGAGATCGACGGCGTGAACGAGGAAATCGCCCGTGAAGCCCTGCGCCTTGGCGCGATGAAGCTTCCGGTCACCTCGCGCATCGTCGCCCGCGAAGACTGGTAAGAGGCCGGGGTGACACCCCGCCCGTGAAACAGGCCCCTGCCGGAAACGGCGGGGGCTTTTCTGTTCAGGATTGCTGCCATGCCCGACATCACCTCGCTTTTCGTCACCCGCCTCTATCGTGCCCGGCTAAATGACCTGGCCCGCAAGAAGGTGGATTATGAGGAGTTGCGCGACAGTTGCGATGCCATTGCCGACGATGACGCCGCCGGGCAGGCCTGGTGCGAGGAGCAGGGCTATCCCGGCTATACCTCTTATGCGTCACTGGATGATCTGCCCTGGCGCTTTCCGATCTTCGGCGATCTGGAAAAGGCGCTGGACAAGCATGTGGCCGCCTTCTGCGACGACCTTGGGTTTGATCTTCAGGGCAAGAAGCTGAAGTGCAACGCGCTGTGGATCAACATCCTGCCCGAAGGCGGCACCCATGCCAGCCACATTCACCCCCATTCGGTGATTTCGGGCACCACCTATGTTGCCATGCCCGAAGGCACCAGCGCGCTGAAGCTGGAAGACCCGCGCCTGCCGATGATGATGATGGCGCCGGTCACCCGCAAGGACGCGCCAGAAGCCCTGCAACGCTTTGTCTATGTAAAGCCGCAGGTTGGCGACGTGCTGCTGTGGGAAAGCTGGCTGCGCCATGAAGTGCCGATGAACATGTCGGAAGATGATCGGATCAGCGTCAGCTTCAACTACGGGTGGGCGTGACGGGCCGGCCCTTCTTGGCGTCGGGGCGGGGGCGATTTGACGTTTCCGGCAAAATCTGCTATATAAATCAAAGATGACGCGATGAGGCTGCATCGCCGGTGTTCTGTTTTCAGTATGACTGCCGTGTAAGGAATTCTGTATCATGCCCGTGTACTCTCCGACGTGGATTTATGTCGGCAATCAAGCCACCCAGATCAATCCAGATTGGAACTCGCCTGTCCCGACCCAGGCAGACACCACGCTGACCGAGGCGCAGGCCGTGGTGGGCTGGGAATTCGGGGTGGAGGAAATGTCGGGGGTGCAGGTCACCGGCAATGCCACGGGGGCGGGCGGGGTGAACTTCTCGCGCGGGGTCGATCCTCTCAGCTATACCATTGAGGACGGGCTGGGCGGCACCACGTCGCATACCCAGCTTTACACCAGCCATGTGGTGGTTTCAGTCGATATCGCGGTGGCCCGGATCGACACCACCGTCGAGCCGAATGTTCTGGTGAAGGATACGCTGCATCTGCGGGCGGTTCTGGTCCAGATGGACAACGGCGACCTGTTCCTTCGCCCCTACTATCAGGATGTCGATCTCTGGCATGATGCGCTGCAGGACTGGGGCATCGACACGATCACCATCGCCGGCGTTGATACGACATCGGGGGAATTCAACACCGACCGCACCACCGATGGCCTGAACGCTGCGGCCGGGTTCATTCCAGAATTCGTCACCCCCATCCCCGAGGCCCCCTGTTTCGCCGCAGGGGCGCGCATCCTGACATCAGAGGGCGAGAAGGCGGTTGAAACGCTGAAAGCCGGTGACCTGGTGATGACCCGCGACAACGGGTTTCAGGCCATTCGCTGGATCGGCTGCCGGGTGCTGTCGGCCCGCCAGCTTCAGGCGGCCGCTTACCTGTGTCCGATCCGCATCCGCGCCCATGCCTTCGGGCCGGGTATGCCGGCAGAGGATCTGCTGGTGTCTCCGCAGCATCGGGTGCTTGTGCGGTCTCAGATCGCCGAAAGGATGTTCGGTGAACCCGAGGTTCTGGTGGCGGCCAAGCATCTGCTGGGCCAGCCCGGCATCGAGGTGGCCGAGGCCCCGCAGGGCGTGGCCTATTACCACTTCATCCTGGACGGGCATCAGATCGTGTTCTCGAACGGTCTGGCAACGGAATCCCTGCTGGCCACCCCGCGATCCATCAACGCGATGGGGGTTGAGGCCCGGATGGAGCTGATGGCGCTGTTTTCCGAACTGCTGGAAGACGGGATGGCGGATCCCGCGCGGCCCTGTGTGCCCGGTCGCCGGGCGCGGCATCTGGTGGAGCGTCACCAGAAGAACGGCCGTCCTCTGTTGACGCAAGGCACCCTGGCCGCCTGAGGGGCGGCGTGCGGCCCGAAAGGGATGCCCCCTCCGGGCCGCGAAACCGGGCTCAGGCCCAGCCCTTGATCTTCTGCCAGACCGACTTCTTCACCGGCGGCGCGTCCTTCTTCGCGGCCAGCGCGGCAACCAGGGCTTCGGCCGAGGCGGCAGCTTCCGCCGAAGCGGCGGCGACAACCTGATTGTCCTTGAGTTCCGGCAGCGGTTCGCTTTCGAACGCCTCTTCGTCGGGCTTCACTTCGGCAGCGGCCACCGCAGCGGCGGTGATGCCTTCGATGGCGCCCAGCTTGGCAAGGGTTTCCGGCCCGGCCATGCCGTCAGCGGTCAGGCCGTTCTTTTCCTGATAGGCCTTCACCGCGGCTTCGGTGCCGGGGCCGAAGCTGCCGTCGGCCTCAATGCCAAGGGCCGCCTGCAGCTTCTTGACCGAGTCGCCCTTCAGGCCACGGCGCAGCAGCACCAGTTCGGGCAGGCCGATGGCGGTGAACGTGGCCGGACCGGCGATGCCGTCAACCTTCAGACCATGCGCCTTCTGAAACTCTTTCAGCGCCTTTTCGGTACCGGGTCCGAAATCGCCATCGGCGGGGACGCCCAGCTTTTCCTGCAACCGCTTGACCGGCGCGCCCTTGAGGCCCTTCTTCAAGATCGACATAAGCTCTTCCTTCACTCGTTGTTCCAATTGGCCCGCACGGGCCCAGCCTGGATAGCCAAGCCATCCTTGGTAAGGGTATGTCATAGCCGGCACAATGGGTAGGTTTTGCTGCATTTCCCCCTTGGTGGCGTCGCGTCACCCGGGGGCGCGGCCGGCGGGGAGGGCGCCGAACGGCGGCCCGCCCCCAGCTTCGGGGAATTCCTCTGGTTGCGGGGGAAATCCCTTGCTCTCGTCCGCCCGCCCCTGTAGAGGAACCCATCCGCGATTCCGGGGCGACTCGGAATCGTCGATTTGTCATTGATCCGCCAGGTGTCCGGTCACCCTTCGAAACAAGGGGCCGTCTGGCGATTGTGAAAGGAAGATTGGCGATGGACGCCAAGGAATTGAAGACCAAGACCCCCGACCAGCTGCGCGACAGCCTGGTCCAGCTCAAGAAGGAAGCGTTCAATCTGCGCTTCCAGGCTGCGACCAACCAGCTTGAGAACACCGCCCGTATGCGTGCCGTCCGTCGCGACGTTGCCCGCATCAAGACCGTTCTCGGCCAAAAAGCCGCCGAAGCCGCGAAGTAAGGGGAACCGCAATGCCGAAACGTATCCTGCAAGGTGTCGTCACCTCGGACAAGAACGAGCAGACGATCACCGTTCTTGTGGAGCGCCGCTTCAAGCACCCGCTGCTGCAGAAGACCGTCCGCAAGTCGAAGAAGTACCGCGCCCATGACGCGGAGAACAAGTTCAAGGTTGGTGACACCGTCCGCATCGAGGAATGTGCGCCGATCTCGAAAACGAAACGCTGGACCGTGGTGACCGAAGCTTCGGCTTGATCCCCACGATCTGAACGAAACCCCGGGGCCGGTGACGGTCCCCGAAGGTCGGGAGTAGACCAATGATCCAGATGCAGACGAATCTGGATGTAGCTGACAACTCCGGCGCACGCCGGGTGCAGTGCATCAAGGTTCTTGGCGGTTCGCACCGCCGTTATGCTTCGGTCGGCGACATCATCGTGGTGTCGGTGAAGGAAGCCATTCCTAAGGGCCGCGTGAAGAAGGGTGATGTCCGCAAGGCCGTTGTCGTTCGCACCGCCAAGGAAGTTCGCCGTGAAGACGGCACCGCGATCCGTTTCGACCGCAACGCCGCCGTCATCCTGAACAACCAGGGTGAGCCGGTCGGTACCCGTATCTTCGGGCCGGTCGTTCGCGAGCTGCGTGCCAAGAACTTCATGAAGATCATCTCGCTTGCGCCGGAGGTGCTGTGATGGCTGCCAAGCTCCGCAAGGGTGACACGGTTGTCGTGCTCACCGGCAAGGACAAGGGCAAGACCGGCGAAATCGCCGCTGTCATGCCCAAGGACAACAAGGCCGTGGTCGATGGCGTGAACGTCGCGATTCGCCACACCAAGCAATCCGCCGCGTCGCAAGGTGGCCGCCTGCCCAAGGCGATGCCGATCGACCTGTCGAACCTGTCTCTGGTCGACAAGAACGGCAAGGCGACCCGCGTCGGCTTCCGCGTCGAAGGCGACAAGAAGGTTCGCTATGCCAAGACCACCGGGGAGGCGATCTGATGCTTGACCAGGCCACCTATACCCCGCGCCTCAAGGCCGAATACAAGGCCAAGGTGCGCGCCGCTCTCAAGGAAGAGTTCGGCTACAAGAACGACATGCAGATCCCGCGTCTGGACAAGATCGTCCTGAACATGGGCGTCGGCGAAGCGGTCAAGGACACCAAGAAGGTGAAGCAGGCCGCCGAAGAACTGGCGCAGATCGCCGGCCAGAAGGCCGTGATCACCAAGGCCCGCAAGTCGATCGCCACCTTCCGGGTGCGCGAAGAGATGCCGCTGGGCTGCAAGGTCACGCTGCGCGGCGACCGCATGTACGAATTCCTCGACCGACTGATCAACGTGGCGCTGCCCCGCGTCCGCGACTTCCGCGGCGTCAAGGGCACTTCCTTCGACGGGCGTGGCAACTATGCCATGGGCCTGAAGGAACAAATCGTCTTCCCGGAAATCAACTTCGACAAGGTCGATGAGGTTCTGGGTATGGACATCATCATCTGCACCACGGCGAAGACCGACGCGGAAGCGAAGTCGCTGCTGAAGCACTTCAACATGCCGTTCACGGCCTGATCGCGAGGAACCCGAGATATGGCAAAGAAATCCATGGTGAACCGCGAAGTGAAGCGGGCCAAGCTTGTGAAGCAGCATGCTGCCAAGCGGGCCGCGCTCAAGGCGGTGATCTACGACCAGACCAAGCCGATCGAGGATCGCTTCAAGGCGACCCAGAAACTGGCTCAAATGCCCCGTAACTCGTCGGCGACGCGGATTCACAACCGTTGCCAGCTGACGGGCCGTCCGCATGCGTATTATCGCAAGCTCAAGCTCAGCCGTATCATGCTGCGTGAACTGGCCTCGTTCGGCCAGATCCCGGGCATGGTCAAGTCGAGCTGGTAAGGGAGGACAGAGAATGTCGATGAACGATCCTCTCGGCGATATGCTGACCCGCATCCGCAACGCGCAGATGCGCGGCAAATCCACCGTGATTTCGCCCGCTTCCGCGCTGCGCGCCCGTGTCCTGGACGTGCTGGCCTCGGAAGGCTACATCCGTGGCTACGAAAAGGCCGACACCTCGAACGGCCAGGGCGAATTCACCATCAGCCTGAAGTACTATGAAGGCGAGCCGGTCATCCGCGAACTGAAGCGGGTCTCCAAGCCGGGCCGTCGCGTGTACATGGGTGTGAGCGAACTTCCCTCGGTCCGTAACGGGCTGGGTGTCGCGATCGTCTCCACGCCCAAGGGCGTTCTGTCGGATGCAAATGCACGCGCGGCCAATGTTGGCGGCGAAGTGCTTTGCACCGTATTCTGAGGAGGGTGGAATGTCCCGTATCGGCAGAAAACCCGTCACGCTGGTCAAAGGCGTTTCCGCCTCGGTCAGCGGTCAGACCATCGAAGTGAAGGGGCCGAAAGGCACCCGCAGCTTCACCGCGGGCGACGATGTGACCATCACCATCGAAGGTGATGCGATCAAGGTCACCCCGCGCGGGCTGTCCAAGCGCGCGCGCCAGCAGTGGGGCATGACCCGCTCGATGGTTGACAACCTCGTGGTCGGTGTCTCAACCGGCTTCAAGAAGGAAATGGAAATCCAGGGCGTGGGTTACCGCGCCGCGGTGGCCGGCAATGTGCTCAAGCTGTCGCTGGGCTACAGCCACGAAGTGAACTTCGATGTGCCGAAGGGCGTGACGATCGCGACCCCGAAGCCCACCGAAATCATCGTGGAAGGCATCGACCAGCAACTGGTCGGCCAGGTGGCCGCGAACATCCGCGAATGGCGTCAGCCCGAGCCCTACAAGGGCAAGGGCATCCGCTACAAGGATGAGTACATCTTCCGCAAGGAAGGCAAGAAGAAGTAAGGGGCGCAAAAATGGCGAACACGAAAAGAGATCTGTTCCTCAAGCGCCGCCTGCGCGTGCGGAACAAGCTGAAGGCGATGGCCCATGGCCGTCTGCGCCTGTCGGTTCATCGCTCGTCCAAGAACATCTCGGTCCAGTTGATCGACGATGTGAAGGGCGTGACGGTTGCGGCGGCCTCGACGCTCGAGAAGGATCTTGGCGTTGTCGGCAAGAACAACATCGAAGCGGCGACCAAGATCGGCGCGACCATTGCCGAACGGGCCAAGAAGGCGGGCGTCGACGAGTGCTACTTCGACCGCGGCGGCTTCCTGTTCCACGGCAAGATCAAGGCTTTGGCCGAGGCTGCCCGCGAAGGCGGCCTGAAGTTCTGATCCCGGTGGGCGGCGTCCGGGCCACCGGCGCGCCGCCCCGATGATCCGGGCCCCCGACCAGATCGGGGGCACCAGGATTGGCTCAAACGGCGCCTGACTGCGCCACCCAATGCAAGGAATGCCTTATGGCAGAACGTGAAAACCGCCGGGAAGGCCGTGGCAACGACCGCCGCGACAACCGCCCGGAAGAAACCCCGGAATTCGCCGACCGTCTGGTCGCGATCAACCGCGTCTCGAAAACCGTCAAGGGTGGCAAGCGCTTCGGCTTTGCGGCTCTCGTTGTCGTGGGTGACCAGCGTGGTCGCGTCGGCTTCGGCAAGGGCAAGGCCAAGGAAGTGCCGGAGGCCATCCGCAAGGCCACCGAGCAGGCCAAGCGCAGCATGGTTCGCGTCGCCCTGCGCGACGGCCGCACCCTGCACCACGACATGGAAGGGCGCCATGGCGCCGGCAAGGTCGTGATGCGTTCGGCCGTTCCCGGCACCGGCATCATCGCCGGCGGCCCGATGCGCGCCGTCTTCGAAATGGTGGGGATTCAGGATGTCGTTGCCAAGTGCATCGGCTCGACCAACCCCTACAACATGATCCGTGCCACCTTCGACGGCCTGAAGCACGAAACCTCGCCCCGTTCGGTGGCGGCGCGTCGTGGCAAGAAGGTTGCCGAGATCCTGCGCAAGCCGGAAACCGAGACGGTGGAGGCCTGAGATGACCGCGAAGAAAACCATCGTCGTCAAGCAGGTGGCCTCTGCCGCCCGCCGTCCGGCCGTCCAGACCGCCACGCTGAAAGGCCTGGGCCTGAACAAGATGAACCGCACCCGTGAACTGGAAGACACCCCTTCCGTGCGCGGCATGGTGAACTCGATCAGCCACCTCGTGAAGATCATCGAGGAACGCGGCTGACCCATTCCGCGGGGCAACCCGTGGCAGTCTGACGCCCCGGCGGAAACGCCGGGGCGTCTTGCGTTTCAGCTTTGTGGCGTGTTGTGCTCAATAATCCTATTTAAAGTTATTAATTTGCGGCGTGGCCTAACTTGTGATCTTAACTGGGTGTGTAGTGTAAAATATTGATTTAATATGGAAATACAGACATATATGCTAAGCTAATGAGGTGGTCAGAATGAACCGCGCGAGCCGTTCCGCTTCCTTCTCAGTAAGGTTGGCGGGCAGCGAGAGCGTGATCTCAAGATCAGGGCGCAGCCGAAAACGATGTTCAAGTAAGCCGCCAACTTGGACCGGTGTCTGGCTTGAGGTGGTGTTGGCGCCAAATCTCAACCACTCCGGGGTTGCGTTGAGTATTTTTGATAGTTCAATCAAATACTTGTCTCGAGGTGTCGCCGCCCCGGAATGCCATCGGCTTACGCTTTGCAGTGACACACTCAGGTTTCGTTTGCGAAGCTCGCCAGCGATATACTGTAGCCGCCCTTTTCCGTGATGCATCGACGGAATGGATTCCGAGGCATCGCAGGCAGCTTGGAATCGTTGTGCAAAAGTCATGGTTCCTCCATCATAGATAGTGATCGTAACTTAATAGGTGATTCGTTGTCTGTCAAGCTTCAATGAAGGGCAGGCTCGTTGAACTTGGGTTAGCTGGAATACCCGAAGATGAGACTAATGGCAGGCGAAGGGCAGGAAGGTGGTGGACATGCCTTCCTGCACCACGATCAGCGCCAGCGTGTCGGCCAGGGCCAGATCGGCGGGGGTTGTCGGGCAGGCGTCGCGCGGGTCGGCGCAGGCGCGCGCCAGGAAGGCCTCGACAGGCGCGCGGAAGCCGGGGCTGGGGGCGGCCGGTCCTGTGTCCGGCACGGCGCTGGCCCAGGCTTCGGCAAAGATCGCGCATTTCCGTTCGGGCCAGCTGTCGGCGGCGGCGGGCAGGGCGGCCAGCAGCAGCGGCACAAGGCTGGCTTTCGCCGCGCCGTGACAGCGCATCCGCATAGGTTTGCCCATGCCTATCCGCTGACCCGCGCCAGCAGCGCCACGCCGGCCAGCAGCACCGCCATTCCCAGCAGTTGCCGCCCCGTGGTCTTTTGCCGGAATATCAGCACCGAGACCGCCACCGCAAACACCACCTCGACCAGCGCCAGCGTGCGCACATTGGCGGCCGAGGTCAGCGAGAAGGCGATGAACCAGCAGGCCGAGGCGCCCGCCCCCAGTAGGCCCGCGGCAAGCGACGGCTTCCAGACCCGGAACGATCCGGTCAGCGCGGCCCGGTCGCGCAAGGACAGCCAGGCCGCCAGCACAAGGCTCTGGATCGTCAGCGACAGCACCAGAATCGTCAGCGCGCGCACCAGAAAGCCGCCTTCGGGCAGGGAAATGATGCCGCCCCGAAAGCCGATGGCCGACAGCCCGAAGGCAAAGCCTGACAGCAGCCCCATCGCCGCGGGTCTGGCCTCGGCGAACATGGCGCGGCCAAGGCCGGGTTTCAGCGTCAGGATCAGCACGCCCAGCACCGCCACCGCAATGGCGGCCAGCATCGGGGCGGTCAGCGGGTCGCCCAGCACCGCCCAACCCACCACGGCCACCAGAACCGGCTCAACCTTCAGCCAGGCCGTGGTCACCCCGAAGGCCTGACTGCGCATCACCTGCAACATCAGGGCGGTGCCCGCGATCTGCATCAGCGCCCCCAGCGCGGTGAAACCGATGGCGCGGGGTGTCAGGGCGGGCAGGGGTTCGCCGGTCTGCCACAGGGCAAGCGTCAGAAAGACGCAGGCGAAGGGCAGGCCATACAGGAAGCGGACATTGGTCGCGCCCAGCGTGCCCAGCCGGGCCGTCAGCCCGGCCTGCGTGGCGTTGCGGCCGGTCTGGGCCAGGGCACCGGCCAGACAGGCCCAGACCCAGAGAGGCAGCATGTCGGGGCGCTCCGGCGTTCAGGGGTTTCCGGAAGCGGAAACCGTGCGCGTCTCGTTACGCAGCCGGGGGCGGGGGCGTCAAGCGCCCCGCACCGTATCAATCATCAGCTTGACGTTTTCCGGGTCTGCCTCGGGCGTGATGCCGTGGCCCAGGTTGAAGATATGCGGCCCCTTGCGGAAGGCGTTGACCACCCGCAGCGTTTCGCGCACCAGCGCATCGCCGCCGGTCACCATATGCTCTGGCGCAAGGTTGCCCTGCACGCAGCCGCTGACCTGCACGTTCTCGGCCGCCCATTCCGGGGTGATGGAATTGTCCAGCGCCACGCAGTCTGCGCCGGTCGCCTTGGCAAAGCCGATATAGCCTTCGCCCGCCTCGCGCGGGAAGGCAATGATCGGCAGGCCGGGGTGGCGGGCCTTCAGCGCCGAAATGATCTCTTTCGCGGGCTTCACGGCGAAGTCCTTGAAATCCTGCCCTTTCAGCGACCCGGCCCAGCTATCGAACAGCTTGACGACCTCGGCCCCGGCCTGAACCTGGGCGGAAAGGTAGTCAATCGTCGCCTCGGTCACGCGGTCGATGATCGCCTGGAACGTGGCGCGATCAGTGTCTTTCAGGCGGTGCGCGGCGCCCTGGTCCTTGGACCCGCGGCCGGCGATCATGTAGGTGGCCACCGTCCAGGGCGACCCGGCAAAGCCGATCAGCGTGGTTTCGCGCGGCAGTTCGCGCGCCAGGATGCGGACGGTTTCATAGACAGGCGCCAGCGTGTCATGGATCGCGTCGGTCGGCTTCAGAGCCTTGACCTGATCCATGGTCGTGGTGGTTTCCATCCGCGGGCCTTCGCCGGTTTCGAACCACAGTTTCGGCCCCAGCGCCTGCGGCAGCAGCAGGATGTCGGCGAACAGGATCGCGGCGTCGAACCCGTAGCGGCGGATCGGTTGCAGCGTCACCTCGGCCGCAAGGTCCGGCGTGTAGCACAGCGAAAGGAAGTCGCCTGCCTGTGCCCGCGTGGCGCGGTATTCCGGCAGGTAGCGGCCGGCCTGCCGCATCATCCAGATCGGCGGCGTGGGAAGGGTCTCACCGCGGAGTGCACGAAGGATGGTCTTGTCGGTCATGGCAGGGCTCCTTTGTCGCCTTGCCTTCCGACTCCGACCGTGGCTTGTCAAGAGTTGTCAGGCAAAGATGACAGTTGTAAGGCTTGCCCCCATGATCGAGAAACTGCCCACCCCGCAAGAGCCCCTGAAGATCGGAACCCGTGGTTCGCCGCTTGCCCTCTGGCAGGCGCATGAAACGCGGCGCTGCCTGATGGAGGCGTTCTCGCTGCCCATCGAGGCGTTCGAGATCTGCGTGATCAAGGTCACCGGCGACCAGATTCTGGATAAGGCGCTTAAGGATATCGGGGGAAAGGGCCTGTTCACCCGCGAAATCGAAGAGGCGCTGCTGGACGGCAGCATCGACATCGCGGTCCATTCGATGAAGGACATGCCGACGATCCAGCCCGACGGCCTGACGCTGGATTGCTATCTGAAACGCGAAGACACGCGCGATGCTTTCGTCAGCGCCCGCTACGGCAGCCTGGCTGATTTGCCGCAGGGTGCAAAGGTGGGGTCATCCAGCCTGCGGCGGCGGTCGCAACTGGCGTTGCGGCGGCCCGATCTGCAGCTTGTCGAGTTCCGGGGCAATGTGCAGACCCGGATGAAGAAGCTGGAAGACGGCGTGGCGGATGCGACGTTCCTGGCCATGGCCGGGCTGAAGCGGCTGGGCATGGCCAATGTCGCCCGGTCGGCCATCGAGCCGGAACAGATGCTGCCGGCGGTGGCGCAGGGCGCCATCGGCGTGGAGCGGCGGACCGATGATCCGCGCGTCAAGGCGATGCTGGACGCGATCCACGACCGCGACACCGGCATCCGGCTGGCGGCCGAGCGGGCCTATCTGCTGCGGCTGGACGGATCGTGCGAAACGCCGATTGCCGGTCTGGCGGTGCTGGAGGGCGACCAGCTTTGGCTGCGCGGCGAAATCCTGCGCCCCGATGGCAGCGAGTCGATCTCGGGCGAACGCCGAGGCCCTGCGGCACAGGCGGCCGGGATCGGAACCGCGCTGGCCGAAGACCTGCTGGCGCGCGCGCCCAAGGGCTTTCTGGTCGGGCGCTAGGGGCGCGGGCCTTACAAAGCCCGAACCGCGCGGTTAAACTGGGCGCAGTCATGAGGTGCCCCGTGAACAGTCATCCTGCCGTCCGCCCCGATCTGATTGAAGCCGTGCGCAAGGCACAGGCCGGCGAACGCCAGCGGGTGCGGTCGCTGGTGCTGGCCGATGGCCGCCGGTTCTGGATGAAGCAGGTCGAGCAGTTGTCGCTGCGGCTGCGGGTGCAGAAGGGCAATCCCGAAAAGGCCTTTGCCGCCGAACGGGCCGGGCTGCACGAGCTGGCCGACCGTGGCCTTCCGGTGGCGCCGATTGCGATGGAAGGGCCGGATTATCTGGTGATGCCCGATGTGGGGCCGACGCTGGTCATGGTTGCCGGCGATGCCACGCGCCCCGAGGCGGACCGTCTGGCCGCCTTTGCCGCGGCAGGCAAGGCGTTGGCGCAACTGCATTGGGCCGGGCTGGTGCATGGCCGCCCCGCCGCGCGCGACATCTGCTGGGATGGGCAGGCGGCGCGGTTCATTGATCTTGAGCGGTTCTCGCTGGGCCGGCGCGGCGGGTTCTGGCAGGCGGCCGATGCGGTGATGTTCGTGCAAAGCTGCTTCACCCAATGGGCCGAAGATCCGCGCTGGTGCGATGCGGCGCTGGCGGCCTATGCCGCCAACGCGCCCGAAGGGGCGATGGGCCGGGTGCAGCGGCTGGCGCGGCAACTGGCGCCGCTGGGCTGGCTGGCGCGCGGGCTGCTGCGGCTGCGCCCCCGCAGCCGCGAGCTGCGGGCGGTGTCGCTGACGCTGGCCCGGCTGGCCTAATCCTGCGCGCGCAGGATCTGCGCCGGGCGCACCGCCAAAGGCCGCGCGGCAAAGGCCAGACCCGAGATCAGCGTGGCCAGGATGCCGCCCGCCACGATGGCCAGGGCCGAGACCGGCTCGAACTGGTAGTCAACCTCCATCACGAAGGTCATCACCGCCCAGCCGGCGACGCCCCCCGCCACCACGGCCACGGCCCCCGCCGCCGCCCCCAGCAGGGCTGAGCGCAGGGCAAAGCTGGTCAGAATCTGCCGCCGGGATGCGCCAAGCGTTTTCAGGATGGCGGATTCGTAAGACCGCGCCCGTTCCCCCGCTGCCGCCGCGCCGATCAGCACGACAAAGCCGGTGACCAGCGTCGCCGCCGCCGCCCAGGCGGTGGCCGTGGCAATGGCCGACAGCGCCTCGGACACGCGGTCAATGGCTTCGCGGATGCGAATGGCGGTGACATTGGGCCAGGTCCGCGTCACCTCTCGCAGGATGGCGCCTTCGGCGGCGGGCGGGGCATAGACTGTGGCAATATGGGTATGGGGGGCGCCCGCCACGGCGGCGGGGTTCAGCGCCATGACAAAGCCCATGCCGGCGCTGGAGAAATCCACCTCGCGGAACGAGGTGACGGTGGCGGTGATGTCGCGGCCCAGGATGTTGACCGTGACGGTATCGCCCAGTTTCAGCCCGATCTCGGCCGCCTCTTTCGCGGCAAAGCTTACCTGCGGGGCGCCGGTGTAATCGGCGGGCCAGAAGGTGCCGGCGGTGATCTTGGTGCCTTCGGCGGGGGTGGCGGCATAGGTGATGCCGCGATCGCCGCGCACCACCCAGTGATCGCCGGCCACCTCGCGGGCGGGGCGGTCGTTGATGCGGGTGATGACGCCGCGCAGCATGGGCGCGCTTTCGGTTTTCGACACCGCCGGGTTGGCCTGCATCAGCGCCAGGAACGGATCAATCTGGTCGGGCTGGATGTCGACGAAGAAGAAGGCCGGGGCGCGGGTGGGCAGGTCGCGGTCAATCGCGGTGCGCAGGTTCCAGTCGATCTGGCCGACCGCGGCCAGCACCGAAAGCCCAAGCCCCAGCGACAGGATCACCGGCAGCGCGTCTGACCGGGGCGCGCCGATGGCCGCCAGCGCGGCGCGGAAGGCAACCCGCCCGCGTGCCAGGGGCGACCGCGCCAGCCGGCGCGCGGCCCATCGCAGGCCCCAGGCCGCCAGCGCCAGCACGGCCAGCGCGGCCAGAACGCCCCCCGCCGCGCCCAGCGTCAGTTCGGGCATACCCGAAATCCAGCTTGCCGCCCCGATCAGACCGGCAGCCATGACCGCCAGCGCCACCATCCAGCGCGCACGCGGCCAGCCCCGGGTGCCGGCACCGCCGCGATACAGGGCGGCGGCGCGGATACGCTCGGTCCGCGCCAGCGGGATCAGGGTGAAGATCAGCGCGGTCAGCAGCCCGTAGAACGCCGCCTCGGCCAGGGCCGCAGGCGAAACGGTGATGCGGGCGGGGAAGGGCAGCGAGGCTTCGATCAGCGGCGCGGCCAGCAGGGGTAGGCCCGCGCCCAGCACAAGGCCCATCGCGATGCCCAGCACCGTCAGCGCGCCGATCTGGATCAGATAGGTGCGGAAGATCAGCCCGCCCGGCGCGCCAAGCGTCTTGAGCGTGGCGATGGTGGCGGTCTTGCCGTCCAGATAGGCGCGCACGGCAGCCGAGATGCCGACGCCCCCCACCGCCAGCCCGGCCAGCCCGACCAGCACCAGAAAGCTGCCAAGGCTGGTGACAAAGCGTTCGATGCCGGGGGCGGCGTTGCGGCTGTCGGTCCAGCGCATCCCGTCATCGCGAAAGGCGCGGTCGGCCTTGCGCTTCAGCGCGGCCAGATCGGCATCGGCGGGCAGGCGCATCCGGTAGCGCGTTTCATACAGCGATCCGGGGGCCAGCAGGCCCGATGTGGCCAGCGCCCCGGTCCGCACGATGGTGCGGGGCCCAAGGGTAAAGCCGGCCGACGCGCTGTCGGGTTCGCGCAGCAGGGCGGCCGACAGGCGGAAGGTGGCGGTGCCAAGGCGGAACGTATCGCCCGGCGTCAGCGACAGCCGGTCGATCAGCACCGGGTCCATCACCGCACCGGGGATGCCGTCGCGATCCGCCAGCGCCTCGGCCAGCGGCATGGCGGGATCAAGCGGCACCTGACCATACAGCGGATAGGCTGCATCCACGGCCTTGACCTGCGTCAGCGCCTGATCGCCTTCGGTCAGCACCATCGAGCGGAAGTCGTAGACTTCGGAACTGGCGGTGGCCTCGCGGTCCAGAAAGGCACGTTCCTCGGGGGTGGCGGCGCGGTAGGTGAAGCGCATCTCGGCATCGCCGCCCAGCAGCACGGCGCCCTGATCGGCCAGACCCGACTGGATGCCGCTGCGCAGGGTGCCCACGGCGGCAATCGCCGCCACGCCCAGCGCAAGGCAGGCCAGGAAGATGCGGAAGCCGCGCAATCCGCCGCGCAATTCGCGGCGCGCGATGGTCAGGGCCAGGCTCATTCGGCGGCGGCCTTCACGCGGTCGTCGATCAGGCGGCCATCGGCCAGCCGGATCACCCGGTCGCAGCGGCGGGCAAGGTCGGCATCATGCGTCACCAGCACAAGGGTGGCGCCGTGCCGGTCGCGCAGGCCGAACAGCAGGTCCATGATCGCCTGCCCGTTCACGCCGTCAAGGTTGCCGGTGGGTTCATCGGCCAGCAGCAGCGCCGGGCGCGGCACGGCGGCACGGGCCAGCGCCACGCGCTGCTGTTCGCCGCCCGAAAGCTGGCTGGGGTAATGGTCCATCCGGTGGCCCAGGCCCACGCTGGCCAGTTCCACCTCGGCGCGGGCGAAGGCATCCTTCGCCCCGGCCAGCTCCAGCGGGATCGCCACGTTTTCCAGCGCGGTCATCGTGGGGATCAGGTGGAAAGACTGGAACACGACCCCCATGTTCTGACGGCGGAACCGCGCCAGCGCGTCTTCGTCCAGCGCGGTCAGATCCTGCCCCAGGGCACGGACCTGCCCGCCGGTGGCGCGCTCAAGCCCGCCCATCAGCATGAGGAGAGACGACTTGCCCGATCCCGAAGGCCCCACCAGACCCACCGTTTCCCCCTTCTGCACCGACAGCGTGATCCCGCGCAGGATCTCGACGGGGCCGGCATTTCCGGGCAGGGTCAGCCGCGCGTCGGCAAGGGAAAGAACGGGGTCGGTCATGCAAGCTATCCTGAAACGGTCGGTTCAGTTCGGATATGGCGCATTGCGGCGGATGCGCAATGTCACGATTGCGTTGATCCTGCTGGCCGGCCTGCCCGCCGCGGCCGAACCCGTAACGGTGGTGGCCCTGGGCGACAGCCTGACCGCGGGCTACGGCCTGCCCGAAGGCGAGGGGCTGGTGCCGCAGTTGCAGGGCTGGCTTGCCGCGCAGGGGGCCGATGCGGTGCTGGTCAACGCCGGCGTGTCGGGCGACACCACGGCGGGCGGCCGCGCCCGGCTTGACTGGGCGCTGACGCCCGAGACGGATGCGCTGATCGTGACGCTGGGCGGCAATGACATGCTGCGCGGCCTGCCCCCGGCCGAGGTGCGGGCGAACCTTGACGCCATCCTGACCGCTGCCGACCAGCGCGGCCTGCCGGTGCTGCTGGTGGCGATGAAGGCGCCGGGCAACTGGGGGCCGGACTACAAGGCCGAATTCGATGCGGTCTATCCCGATCTGGCCGCCGCCCATGGCGCGCTTCTGATGGAGGATTTCTTCGCCGGGCTGGCCGCCGCCGGGGCCAACCCCGCCGATCCGGCCAGCCTGTCAGCCTGGATGCAGGCCGACGGGATTCACCCCAACGCCAAGGGCGTGGCCGAAATCGTCAAGGCGCTGGGGCCGAAGGTGCAGGAGCTGATCGGCAGGGTCCGGGGCTGACCCGGCTCAGGGCTTTGGCGCCTCGGGCTTCGGTGCGTCGGGGTTCGAGAATTCGGTCTCGATCTCGAACTCGACCCGGTCGCCCACGCCCATGGTGGTGCCCGGCGCCGGCAGGCCGAAGGAAATGCCGAAATCCGAACGGTTCAGCGCGCCCCTGGCCGAAAAGCCCGCCCGCGCGCCGCCCGGGTCCATTGGCATATGCGCCCAGCCGCCGTTATAGGTGACGGTCATCGTCACGGGCTTGGTCACGCCATGCAGTGTCAGGTCGCCGGTCACCTCGGCGGTGGTCTCGCCCGTCAGCCTGACCGCGGTCGAGGTGAAGGTGATCTCGGGGAACTGCCCGGCATCCAGAAACTCGGGCCCGGTCAGTTGGGCGTTGAAATCATAGGCCGGGTCGGGGAAGTGGGTTTCCAGCGACTTCGGGTCCACCGTCGCGGTGACAGACATGGTTTCCGGCGCCTCCGGGTCGAAGGTCAGGGTGGCGTCGAACCGGGTGAACAGGCCGATATAGGTGGAAAAGCCCAGATGGCTGACCTTGAAGATCAGCCGGCCATGCGACAGGTCCAGCTTGTAGGTGCCGGCGGGCGGGGTGCCCAGATCCTCTTGCGCAAGGCTGGGCAGCGGGGCCAGCGCAAGCGTGGCGGCAAGAAACAGGGAGCGGAACATCCGGGCGACCCTTCACTTAGCAATAACGCTAAGTATTAAGCCGGCGCCGGGTCTGTCAAGGGCTCTGGCCCGGGGGGCGGGGCTTGGCTAGTCTGGCCCTGCGCCGGGCACCCGGCCTGACCCGACAGCAGACGGACCACCCGCCATGACCCTTGTTGACGATCTTGCCGCCGCCGTGGGCACCGCGAATGTGCTGACCGGGGCCGAGGCCGCGCCCTATGGGGTGGACTGGATGCGCCACTACCACGGCCGGCCGCTGGCCGTGGTGCGCCCCGGCAGCACCGCCGAAGTGGCGGCCTGCGTCCGGGTGGCCGCCGCGCAGGGCGTGCCGGTGGTGCCCATCGGCGGCAACACCGGGCTGGTCGGCGGCACCATGACCGAGGGCGGGCTGATGGTCAGCCTTGAGCGGATGAACCGCATCCGTGACCTGCGGCCCGACGCGCGGCTGGTGGTGGCCGAAGCGGGGGTGATCCTGCAGCGCCTGCACGAGGCGGCCGAGGAGAAGGGGCTATACTTCCCGCTGTGGTTCGGCGCCCGCGGATCGGCCATGCTGGGGGGCGCCCTGTCCACCAATGCCGGCGGGTCGAACGTGCTGCGCTATGGCAGCACCCGCGGCCTGTGCCTGGGGCTTGAGGTGGTGCTGGCCGACGGCCGGGTGCTGAATCTGATGAGCGAACTGCACAAGGACAATTCCGGCTATGACCTCAAGCAGATGTTCATCGGGGCCGAGGGCACGCTGGGCATCATCACCGCGGCGGTGATGAAGCTGGTGCCCCTGCCGCTGGCTCATGCCACGGCCATGGTCTCTGCCGCCGGCCTGCCGAAGGCGCTGCATCTGCTGAACCGGATGCAGGAAGCGACGGGCGGGCGGGTCGAGGCGTTCGAATTCATGCCGCGCAGCTATTCCGAACGGCTGCGCGAGGTGCGCCCCGATCTGGGCCTGCCCTTCGACCATATCCCCGAGGTGACGATCCTGATCGAGGCGGCCACCACGGTTGCCGCCGAAGGCCGCCCCGATGCCACCGGCGAGGTGCCGCTGGTGGCCACGCTGGAAACCGTGCTGGCCGGGATGCTGGAAGAAGGGCTGATCGACGATGCCGTTCTGGCCCGGAACGAAGACCAGCGCGCGGTCATGTGGTCCCGGCGCGAAGCGGCGGCGCAGATCTGCGTCGGGCTTGAGCCGGTGGTGGAATGTGATGTCTGCGTGCCGGTGGACCGTGTTGATGCCTTCCTGACCCATGCCCTGGCCCGGCTTCAGGCGCAGAACCCGGGGTTCCGCGAAATCACCGTGGCGCATCTGGGCGATGGCAACCTGCATTTCTCGGTCTATCCCACCCGCGACGATGCCGCGCTGAAGGATGCGGTGATGGATACGGTGGAAGATGTGGTGGCCGGCCTGGGCGGCAGTTTCAGCGCCGAACACGGCATCGGCCTGTCGAAACTGCCGTCGATGCGGCGGCGCAAGGACCCGGTCGCGCTGGATGTGATGCGGGCGGTCAAGACCGCGCTTGACCCTGAGGGCCGGATGAACCCCGGCAAGGTGATTCCGCCACGCTGAGGGGCCTTGCATTTGCGCCGCTTCCCCGGAACAAGGCGGAATGAGGAAAGTGCCGCGCAGCTTTGCGCAACCGGCAGGAGGGATAGTCATGACAATCAGGTTCGGCCTGCTGGGCGCGGGGCGCATCGGCAAGGTTCATGCAAAGGCGGTGACGGGCGATGCCAATGCCCGGCTGGTGGCGGTGGCCGATGCCATGCCCGCGGCGGCGCAGGCGATTGCCGATCAGTATGGCTGTGAGTTGCGCAGCATCGAGGCGATGGCCGCGGCCAGCGACATTGACGCGGTGGTGATCTGCACCCCGACCGACACCCACGCCGACCTGATCGAACTCTTCGTCAAGGCCGGCAAGGCGGTGTTCTGCGAAAAGCCCATCGACCTGTCGCTTGACCGGGTGAAGGCCTGCCTGGCCGTGGTCCGCGCCCACAAGGGCACGCTGATGGTGGGCTTCAACCGCCGCTTCGACCCGCATTTCCGCGCCGTCCGGGCCGAGATCGACAAGGGTAGCATCGGCAAGGTCGAGATGGCGGTGATCACCAGCCGCGACCCCGGCGCCCCGCCGGTGGAATACATCGGCCGGTCGGGCGGCATCTTCCGCGACATGACGATCCATGATTTCGACATGGCCCGCTTCCTGTTGGGCGAGGAGATCGAGGATGTGGTCGCCACCGCGGCGGTGCTGGTCGATCCGGCCATCGGCACCGCGGGGGATTTCGATTCCGTGCAGGTGCTGCTGCGCACGGCTTCGGGCCGGCAGGCGGTGATCTCGAACTCGCGCCGGGCGACCTATGGCTATGACCAGCGCATCGAGGTGCATGGCTCCGCCGGCATGGTCTCGGCCGAGAACCAGCGCCCGGTGTCGATCGAGGTGGCGGGCGCGCAGGGCTACACCCGCCCGCCTCTGCATGATTTCTTCATGACCCGCTATACCGAGGCCTATGCCGCCGAGATTGCCACCTTCATCGCGGCCATGGCCGGAACCGGCAAGGCCGAGCCCTCGGGTGAAGACGGGCTGATCGCGCTGGCGCTGGCCGAAGCGGCGCTGAAATCGGTTGCCGAGCGCCGCGTCGTGCGGCTGGCCGAAGTGCTGGCCTGAGCCGCACCGAAGGGCGGGGGCGCTGCCCCCGCACCCCCGGGGTATTTGGACCAAGTTGAAGGGGCAAAGGCCCGCCCTGATGTCATCTGTCCTGAAATATCCCCGCCGGAGGCAGACGACCGAGCCGGTTGGGCCGCGCTTGCGCGGACCAGAGGCGAGAAACAGGTGTGCGGCCGCTCGGCTTTGGTCAGGCCTCAGTTCGCCGCCTTCGTCCGCAGTTCCATCTGCAGGATCATCGGCGCGGGGCCGGTGTCTTCCTCGGGGGCCGACAGCGCCACCGCGCCGCGGGTGGTTTCCCCGAAGCCCGCCTCGGTCAGCGCATCGTTGAAGGCCGAACCGCCCAGGCTGCGGGTGGTTTCCAGCGCGTCCTGCGCCAGATAGCTGAGGTTCTCGACCGGGCTTTGCGGCTTGGCCGGGGTGACGATCACGATCATCCGTTCCTGGCCCATCACCTCGCCGCCGATGGCGAACAGGCCCTTCTTCAACTCGTCGCCGGGCTGCAACCGCTCGGCCGCCCAATGGCTGATCGAATAATCCGCGCCGATGTACAGCACGTTCACGTCAACCGGCACGTCCATGTGGTTCTTCGCCAGAACATGCACCTCGTCGTTGGACAGAAGCACCGGCACTGGCGACACCGGTAGCGGCGTCAGCGCCGGGGTCTCGACATTGCGCGTCAGCATCTCGACCTCGACCTGCATGTCGCCGCCGCCGACCGCGCCGCCCAGTTTCATCAGGTTCAGCGCCTTGGACATATGCGCCAGCGTGTCGGCCAGCGTCACCGCCAGCGTGGCCCCGTCCTTGCCCGCCGTGCCCACCGAAGGCGTGGTGGACAGGTCATCCGCCAGCCCTGTCGCGGGCAGCACCCAGATCGCATCGGGGCGGGGGCTGTCGGGAATCACCGCCAGCCGCAGGTCGGCCTCGGCCCCGGCGGCCACGAAGTTCAGCCGCGGCCCGGCTTCGGCGGTCAGGCTGTCCAGCGCGGCCAGCAGCGCATCGGCCGGCGCGGTGCCGGCTTCGGGCAGCGCCACGGTCAGGGTGAAATCCAGCGCATCGTCCAGCTTGCGCAGGTAGAGGCCCTTGGGCAATTCGGCCGGCAGCGCCTTGCCGTCCTTTTCCACCGCCGTCGCGGTGGCGGTGAAGGTGTCGATGCCAGTCACCTCGACATAGCCCAGCGCTGCCTCGGTCGGGTCGGCGGCGGTGGCCATCACCGCCAGCACCGCCCCTTGCGACAGGCCATGCAATTCGCCCGCCGGCAGGCTGAAGCTGCCGCCTTCGACCGTGGCCGGCCATTGCGCGACGCGCCCGCCTTCCGCGCCGGAAAAGGCCACGGCGTCCAGATCGCCCTCGAACAGCGGCGTCGTCTTGGCCAGGTTCTTGACCGAATACTTGCGCAGCACTTCCTGCGCGATCTGGCCATAGGTGGCCGAGGGGTATTCGGCCAGCGTCTCGAACAGGGTGTAGGTGAACACGCCATGCGGCTTGCGGTCAGGCTTGCCCTTGGGAAGGTTCTTCTCGGGCGTCACCTCGTTGGTCTGGGCGGCATAGAAGGCCACGAAGTTGCCCATGCCTTCGCCCGCCGGGGCGGCGTCGGCCACATCGGAAACGGCGGCGGCGCGGGGGTCTTCCTCGCCGATGCCCCGGCTGGCCACGTCTTCCATCGCCGCCGGGTCCAGCCCCAGCACTGACGGGTCAAGCTGGCGGGTCCGCACCTCGTCATCGGCCTCGACGGCGCGGGTGGCGGTGCCGGAATGGCAACTGTCGAACACCACCCAGACATCGGCGCCCTTGGCGCGGATGCCGTCGATCAGCCGGCCGATCTCGTCATCGACCAGCGCGTTTTCCACCGCGCCCACGCTGTCGCTCCAGGGGCCGATGTCCACGGGCAGGAACAGCTCGTCCAGACCGTCCAGTTCGGTGTCATCATGGGTGGCCGGCGCCTGGGTGCCGTGGCCCGAGAAATGCAGATAGACGAAATCGCCCGGCTGCGCCTCGGCGGTGACCTTGGCAAAGGCGTCGCGGATGGCGCCCAGCGTGGCGGGCTGCACGCCTTCGACCCCGTCGGTCAGCAGGGTGACGTGATCGGCGGGGAAGGGAACCGGCGCCTCGGTGGTCAGGTAGGTGGCCACCAGTTCCACATCGTTCTTCGGGCCGCGCAGCCACCAGCGTTCGTCAAGGTTCTGGTACTGGTTGGCGCCGATCAGGATGGCGTAATTCTCGCGCGCCATGGCGGGCAGGGCCACAAGGGCGAGGGCGGTCGTCAGGCAAAGGCTGCGAAACATGGGGGCGTCCTCAATTCGTCATCAAAGCATAGTCGGTGGCAGATTGGCCGCGGTTTGCAATCGTCAAAAGAAACACGCCGTCGGCGGCCGGTGTCCAGCCGCAATAGGCGATGGGGCCGGGATCGGTATCGGCACAGATCAGGCGGCCGTCGCCATCGCGCACCGTCAGGTCAAGGTTGGCACCCGAGGCCGCCTCGACATAGACCTCGGCATAGGCGCCGCCGCGGAACGACAGTTCCTCGATCTGCGCCTCTGTTCCCGGCGCGATGCCGGCGATGCGATAGACCGGCCCCGCGGCCACGCCCTTGGGCGTCTCGGCCCGGATGTCGGCGATCAGGCCCTGCAGCGCGGCATCGCCCGCCGCCAGCGGTTCGGCGGCGGCCAGCATCGCCTGCCAGTCCAGCGGCAGGGGCTGTTCGCCCTCGGGGCGCAGGTCCAGCGATTTGCGCAGGCTGGCGGCGGTCAGGATCAGCACCGCATCGCCCGAGGCCAGGCCGCGGGCGTAAAGATCCGCCGACAGTTCCGCCAGCCGCAAGGGCCGCACGGTTTCGGCCAGCGCGGGCAGGGCGATCGTCATCAGGGCGGCACAAAGCAGGCGGCGGGGCATCGGAACGGGGCCTTTCCCTTTGGGGGTGGCGGCAGGATGGGGCCGCCGCATCCGCCTGTAAACTTGGAAAATTTCCATGACCGGATTTGTCATGTGACCTGCCCCATGGCCTGGGCCTAGGGTCCGGCCCAAGGCAAGAAATCCAGGGATTGGACATCATGATTTTGCAGAATGTGGTTTGGGGCGCGGTCCGCAAACGCCTGTCACAAGGCGCGCTGGCGCTGCTGTTTGCGCTGGCCGTGCTGCTGGCGGCCCTGCCGACGGTGCGCCCCGCCGGGGCGGCCACGCCGCTGGAAACCGCGATGGATGCGGTTCTGGTCGTGCGCTCGAATGATGCCGAGGACAGGTTCCTGGGGTCGGCCTTCCTGTGGGGCGATGCCGCGCAGGTGGCGGTGACCAATGCGCATGTCGTGGGCACGGCCACCGAGGTGCGCCTGGTGAACCGCCACGGCGTCGAAGAGGTGGGCACGGTGATCGGCCTTGATCCGGTGCGCGATGTGGCGGTGATCGCGGTCGCGCCGGGGCGGGCGGGTCTGGTGGCCACCCCCGATCCGGCCGCGCTGGGGCTTGAGGTCTTTGCCCTTGGCGCGCCGCTGGGCCTTGAGTTTACCCTGACCGAAGGGCTGATCTCTGCCACCGCGCGGCAGGTCGAGGTGCAGGTGCCGCTCAAGATGCTGCAGCATGACGCGGCGGTGAATCCCGGCTCCTCGGGCGGGCCGCTGGTGGATGCCTCGGGGCGGCTGGTCGGCATGAACAGCCAGATCGCCGATGGCAGCCGGATGTTCGTCGGCATCGCCTATGCCATTGCCGCGCCCGATCTGGACCGGATCGTGACCGGCCTGATCGACGAGACGCTGCTGCCGCTGCCGAAGCTGGGCCTGACCGCCCGCCCGGTGGACCGGCAGGTGGCCGAGGCGCTGGGCGTGGAGGCGGCGGGCCTGCTGGTTGACGGCACCGAAAGCGGCGGTCTGGCCGCGGCGGCGGGGCTGGCGGCGGGCGACATCATCCTTGCGGTCGATGGCACGGCGCTGGCCGAACCCGGCACTTTCGCCTTCCTGATCGAGGCGGCGGTGGAAAAGGGCGAAGCCGCGCTGACGGTGCGGCGTGGTGCCGAAACCGTCACCCTGCCGCTGGCCTTCACCCCGCCCCAGACCGAGGCGCCGGCGCTGGCGATCAAGACGCGCGACCTGGCCTCGCTGCCCGCCAACCCCGAAACGGTGAAAAGCTACCGCCTGTCGGCGCTGGGCGTGGTTCTGGACGAAGACGCGGTGGTCAAGGCTGTCACCGACAATTCGCCCGCGCTCTTTGCCGGGCTGGCCCGGGGCGACCGCATCCTTGCCGTCAACGGGCAGGACATGGACATTGCGGCCCTGAACGCGCTGGAAATCACCGGCCCGGTGCTGCTGCGGGTGGCCGCCCCGGGCGGTGCGACGCGCCACCTTTACCTTGATCCCTGGGGCAAGGATGGCGGTCTTCGTCCGGTGGGCGGTGCGAATGTGCTTGACCCGGACGTGGTGGTGTTCTGATCCTTTCGCCGCAAACCGGGCAGGAAAACCCATGCAGGACCGTATCCTGATCATCGAAGACGATGCCGAAACCGCCGCCGCCGTGGCCGAAGTGGTGGCAGAACTGGGCTGCGAGGCGCATCACCGCGCCACGCTGGATGACGGCATCGCCGAGGCGGGCGCGGGCGATTACCGCGTGATCGTGCTGGACCGGATGCTGCCGGGCGGCGACGGGGTCGAAGCGATGGCGCGCATCCGCACCACGGGCAGCCGCGCGCTGATCCTGGTGCTGTCGGCGCTGGGTCGCGCCGCCGAACGGGTCGAGGGGCTTGAGAAAGGGGCGGATGACTATCTGCCCAAACCCTTTGAACCCAGCGAATTGCGCGCCCGGCTGCGGGCGCTGCTGCGCCGGGGCACCATGCAGGTGCTGGACAATGACCTGCTGGCCTTCGGCGATCTGGAAATCCGCATGAAGGCCCGCACCGTGCATGTGAAGCGCAGCCATGTGCCGGTCAGCCCCAAGGAATTTGAGCTGATCACCTATTTCGCCCGCAATGCCGGGCAGATCGTCACCCGGATGCAGCTTCTCGAAAACGTCTGGAATCTGCATTTCGATCCGGGCACCAATGTGGTGGACGTTCACGTCGGCCGGTTGCGCCGCAAGCTGGAAGAGGCGGGCAGCCCCGCCATCCAGACCGCACGCGGCGAAGGCTACATCTTCGCCCCCCTCGGGGCGGCAGGGTGAGCGAAGCCCCCCTGCGCGCCCGCGCCACGCTGCGGCTGGCGGCGGTCATGGCGGCGGCGGTGGCGCTGCTGGCGCTGCTGGCCATGGGGCTGCAATACCGGCTGGTGGAAACCCGGCTGATGCAGGCGCAGCGCACGCTGCTGGCCGCCGATCTGGACGGTCTGGCCGCGCTTTATGACCAGCGCCGCATCATCGCCTTGCGCGAAGCCATCGCCTACCGCGCCGCCGCGCCGGGGGGCGAGATGCTGGTGCTGCTTGACCGGCAGGGCAAGGTGCTGGCCGGCACGCGGGCCGATTGGCCCGAAGGGCTGGTGGCGCAGGGGCAGGGGTTCACCATCGACCCCGCGCAAGAGGTGGCGCTGGACGGCGCCCGCTGGCTGGTGGTGGCGCGCGATCTTCCGGGTGGCTTTCCCCTGCTGGTTGGCCGCAGCCTGGCGCCGGTCGATGCCACGCTGGCGGCGCTGCAACGTGGGATGCTGGGGCTGCTGGCGGCCCTGCTTCTGGCCGGGGCCGGGGTGGGCTGGCTGGCGGCCCGCTGGGTGATGGGGCGCATCGGTCGGCTGAACGCGCTGGCTGACCGGGTGGCGGCGGGCGATCTGGATGCCCGCCTGACCGGCCCGCGCAGCGGCGATGAATTCGGCCTGCTGGAAACCCATGTCCATGCCATGCTGGACCGGATTTCCAACCTGAACCGCGCCACGCACCGGCTGTCAGACACCATCGCGCATGAAATGCGCACGCCGCTGAACCGCATGTTGCAGAAACTGTCGCGCGTCGAAGGGCAGGATGATCTGGCCGCCGACCTGCGCGCCGAGATGCGGCAGGCGATCCGGGTGTTCGATTCGCTGCTCGACATCAGCCGGGCCGAGGCCGACCAGGGCCAGGGCGGCGGGCTGGTGCCGGTGGACCTGTCCACCGTCGCGCAAGAGGTGTGGGAGCTGTACGAACCGCTGGCCGAGGACAAGGGCCTGCAAGTTGCGTTGCAGGTGGCCGCCGGCGTGCAGGTGCTGGGCGACCGCAACCTTCTGGCGCAGATGCTGGCCAACCTTCTGGACAATGCGATCAAGTATTGCAGCCCCGGCGACCGGCTGGAACTTCAGCTTGCCGCGGGCGATCCCGCCCTTCTGCGGGTGATCGACACCGGCCCCGGCCTGCCGGACGGGCTGAAGGACGCCGCCTTCGACCGCTTCACCCGGGCCGAGCGCGACCGCGCGCGCGGCATCCAGGGGCACGGGCTGGGGCTGGCGCTGGTGCGGGCCATCGCGCTGCGCCACGGCGCGCGGCTGTCGTTGCCCGCCGTGGGGCAGGGGCTGACGGTGGAAATCGCCTTTCCCCGCGCGCCGGGCGAAGGCGGCGCCGCGGGGTGACAAATGCCGTCATCCGGCCTTGGTGCGGCGCAGCAGACTTGTGCGGTGCCGGGCCAACGTTAATCTTGTCCGCATGAAACACGCCCTTGCATATGCCCTGTCATCGGCCGCGCTGCTGGCGGCGGCCCCGGCCATGGCCGAGGTGCGGGCGGTTCTGGTCGGCGTATCCGATTATCTGGTGCTGGACGCCGATCTGAAAGGCCCCGCCAATGACGTGCGGCTGATGGCCGAAACGCTGGCTGCGCGCGGGGTGGCGGCGGATCACATGACGATCCTGACCTCAGACCGGGCCGGTCTGCCCGCAGGGGCGGCGGTGGGCGATCCCACCCGCGCCGGTATTCTGGCCGCGATGCAGACCGCCGCTGCCGCCGCGCAGCCCGGCGATACGGTGCTGTTCTATTTCTCGGGCCATGGCGCGCAGGCCCCCGATGCCTCGGGCGATGAAGGCGGGGGCTATGACGAAATCCTGCTGCCCGCCGATGCGGCGGGGTGGAAGGGCGCGGTTGGCGGCGTGGAAAACGCGCTGATCGACGACGAATTGCAGGAATGGGCGCAAGGGATGCTGGGCCGCGGCGTGCAGCTTGTCGGGCTGATCGACGCCTGCCATTCGGCCACCGGCTTCCGGGCGGTGGGCGGGCAGGGCGTGGCGCGGGTGCTGGCCCCCGAAACGCTGGGTATCCCCGAAGATGCGGCTTCGGCCCCCGCCACGGCCCCGCTGGAGCTGACGGGGGATTATGTGTTCCTCTATTCCTCGCAGTCGGATGAACGGTCGTTTGAATATCCGCTGCCGGGCACCGACGAATGGCACGGAGAATTCACCCTGCGGATGGCGCAGGTTCTGGCCACCGCGCCACAGGCAAGCTGGGCGCAGGTTCTGGCCGCCGCCGCCGATGCCATGGTGCAAGGCCCCGCCCGGCAGGTGCCCGAAGGCGAAGGCCCGCTCTTGACGGCGCAGGTCTTCGGCACCGGCGCGGGCGAGGCGCGCTTTGCCGTCAAGGACGGCAAGGTTCAGGCCGGGCTGTTGCAGGGCCTGGCCGAAGGCGCCGAACTGGCGCTTTACGCGGCGGGTGCCGGGGGCGAACCGCTGGCCACCGTCACCGCCGGCAAGGCCACCTTGCGCGACACGGCGCTGCCGGGCGACCTGCCCGCCGGTGCCGCCTGGGCCGAGGTGATTGCCGCGCCGCCTGCCGCGCCCCTGTCGCTGGCCGCCCCGGTGCGGGCCGCCCCGGATGACGGGCAGGATTATGCCGCCTGGGAAGCCGCCCTTCCCACGCCCGGCACCGGCGTGCCCGATCTTGTGCCGATCCTGGTTGATGGCACGGTGGCGCTGGCGCGCGGCGATGGCGTGCTTGACCCGGAGGGTCCGGGATCAACCCCGCGCGTCACAAGGCTGGCGGATGAAACCGCTGCGCAGGCGCTGGACCGCGCGCTGGAGCTGGCCGCCCACGCCCTGCGCCTGCGCGAGACGCTGGCCGGCGCCACCGGCCGCAGCCTGACCGGCAAGGCGCCGGTCACCGTGGGCATCGAACGCCGCCCCGCCACCACCACGGGCGATGCCTGTGGCACCCCCGGCCCCGCCGCATCTGCCGACCCCGCACAGGGCGTGGCCCCCTGTGACCAGCTCTGGCTGACGGTCACCAACACCTCGGGCAAGATGCAGGACATCAGCGTTCTTTACATGGCCGCCGATTTCGAGGTGCAGCCGATCTGGCCGCAGCGGAACACCGTCAACCGGCTGGCCCCCGGCGAAAGCGCGCGGATCGGCCTGCAGATCGAAGCCACCGCCACCGCCGGGCTTGAGGAGATCTGGGTTCTGGCCGTGCCGATGGATGAGGACAGCGGCCGGCGCGTTGACCTGACCCGCCTTGCCAGCCCCGGCATGACGCGCGACTTTGCCAGTGCCTCGGACCCGATGGCGCTTTGGCTGGAAGGCCGCATGACCGACCCGGAGGAAACCGCGATGCGCGGCTTCTCGACCAAACCCGCCGCGCTGACGATGATCCGTCAGCTTGTGCGCCTGAAACCCGGGTCACCCTGACCCGCCGATTGCGATGGAGCGTTGACATGAAAGCCGTTTCCCTCAAGCCCGTTCTGCTGGCCCTGCTTGCCGCCGGCACGGCGGGCGCCGTTCTGGCGCAGGACGCCGCCCCCTTCCACAAGGGCGGCACCAAGGCGCAGGACAGTTCGCCCTTCGCCTTCGCCGCCTCGGGCGACAAGGCCAAGCGCGATGCCGCCGAACCCGAGGCGGCGGGTGGCAAGGTCATCGGCGGTGAGCTGGCCGATCAGGGCGAATGGCCCTGGCAGGTGGCGCTGACCGTGGGCGGAATGCCGGTGTCCACCGACAGCCAGTTCTGCGGCGGCTCTCTGGTCATGGACGAATGGGTGCTGACCGCCGCCCATTGCGTGCACATGATGGATGACCAGGGCGTCGAGTTTGACCTGAAACCCCAGGAAATCAGCATCGTCGCCGGCACCAACAAGCTGGACGGCTCGGGCGATACCATCCCGGTCGAGGCGATCTATCGCCACCCGTCCTATACCTCGACCGATTTCGATTACGACATCGCGCTCATCAAGCTGTCGCGCAAGCCGAACGTGCCCTACCGAACCGTGCAGGTGCCGGATGCGGCCTTCGGCGACATTCTGGCCAAGCCGGGCGTCACCACCGTGGTCACCGGCTGGGGCCTTCAGAACGGCGGCCGCCCCTCCGCCGACCTGCGCGAGGCGCAGATCCAGATGCTGGACCGCGAAATGTGCAACACCGCCATGATGGAAGCCCGCGCCGAAGAGGCGGCGGCCGGCTTTTCCTATGCCGTGCAGGTGCTGTCGGTGCGCGAGGACGACGCCTATGCCCTGTGGGACCAGCTTGTCCAGCGCGCCCCGAAGCCGATCAGCGAGAACATGATCTGCTCGGGCACCTTTGAAGGTGGCAAGACCAGTTGCAACGGCGACAGCGGCGGTCCGCTGGTCGTGCCGCTGGAAGACGGCAGCTATATCCAGGCCGGCATCGTAAGCTGGGGCCTGTCGGCCTCGTCGGGCAAGGGGTGCGAGGAAACGGCGATGTTCTCGGCCTATACCAACATCTCGCGCTTCGTGCCCTGGCTGAACGAGGTGATTGCCGCCAACCCCTGACGGCTGGCGTCGCCCCGTCCACGGCCCTGCCCGGCGGGTTCCGCCTTGCAGGGCCGTTCGCTTTTGGCCACCTTGGCCGTCCGAACAGCGGAAGGCAGCGCGATGATCCCCCAAGACGACCCGGCGGCACCCCCGACGATCCACCCCGTGGCGCAGGACCAGCCGCCCTATGCCCGCCACCTGGGGCTGCGCATCACCCATGCCACGCCGGACCGGATCGAGGGCCAGATGACCGTCACCCCCGAGCTGATCAACCGCAACGGCGTGCTGCATGGCGGGGCGATCATGTCGCTGGCCGACAATCTGGCCGGCACCGGGTCGTTCGTCCATCTTGGTCCGGGCGAAGGCACGACGACGCTGGAAAGCAAGACCAACTTCTTCCGGCCCGTCCTGCCGGGTGACACGGTGACGGCCATCGCCGTGCCGCTGCATCGTGGCCGCAAGACCACGATCTGGCAGACCACCATCCTGCGCGGCGACGGCAAGCCCGCCGCGATGGTGATCCAGACCCAGATGACCCTGCGCCAGACCGACGCCGGCTGATGATCCGCCGCAACGAAAAGGGCGCCGGAACCCCCGGCGCCCTTTCGACTGTTCCGCGCTGGCCCTGGCCGGCTCAGTTCGTCATCAGGTAATAGCTGTTGCGCGCCCGGCCGGCATTTTCGACCGTGATGTAGAAATAGCCGTCCCAGGCGGGCACGAAATCGCAATAAACTTGGTCCGACGGGCTGACATCATAGCAGATCACGTTGCCGTTCTGGTCGGTGACGACCATGTCCAGATTCGCGTCGCCATCGCCCACCACCGCGACCTCGGCATAGGAATTGCCATAGAACGGCACTTCCCACACGTCGATCTGGCCCTTGGGCAGGGCCGACCCCCAGGTCACCGCGCCGCCGATGCGCCCGCGCGACCCTTCGGCCTCGGCATCCGCGATCAGGCCCAGCAGCCCCTCGTCATCGCCGGCCAGTTCCTTGGCCTTGGCGAACATCTCGGCGGCGGTGACGGGGGCCTTGGCGGCGCCATCGTCCTCCTCGCCGCCGGCCGATGTCAGCAGCGTTGCCTTGCCGGCCGGGCGCGGTTCGCCCTCGTTCATCATCGGCGCGGGGGCTGCGGGGGCGGCCGGCGCCGCTTTCCGGGCGCGGAACGCTTCCAGAGTGGTGCCTTCGAATTCGGCGGGATCAAGGGCCGCCGGCTCTTGCGGGGTGCCTTCCGACTGCGCCGCCAGCTTGGCTGCCGTCAGCACGGTCAGCGCATCGCCCGAGGCAACGCCAAGCGCGTAAAGCTCATGCGCCATCGACAGGGTCGCCGTCGCGCCGGCGCTGCCGGTGCCTTCGGCGCTGACATTGGTTCCGGCCTTGTCCTCGGCCAGCGAAGGAAGGGCCAGCGCCACCAGCGCGGTGGTGGCCAGCGTCAGGGAAAGGGCTTTGAGTTTCATGGTTCTGTCCTGTGGTGAAATACCTTGGCGGAAGGGCTGCCTGCAGGGGAATGTGACAGCCGGATATGCGTTTGAAAAGCGGGCAACGGGTGACAAATATCGTCATCCGGGCCGGGCGGCCCGAAACCGGGGTCAGTTGGTGGCCAGCAGATACTGCCCGTCCACATCGGCGCGGCTGATCACGGTGACGGTGTAAAAGGCGTTCTCGGCCGGGGTGAAGCTGCAGTAAAGCGGCTGGTCCGAATAGGGGTCAACGCAGACCGGCACGCCCTGCGCATCGGCCACCATCCAGCCCAGCCCGCCGCTGCCATCGCCAAAGATGCCGATCTCGGCCTGTTCCTGCCCGGCGAAGGGAATTTCCCAGATGTCCTTCTTGCCGGGCGCCAGGGTCGCCACCGCCTGATTCGCGCCGCCGATCCGGCCGCGCGCGGTATCGGCCACGGCATCCTCGACCATCAGCGCCAGCTCGTCATCGCCCGCCGCGATTTCGCGGGTCGATTCTGCCGCCTGCCCGGTGATCAGCGCCAGCGCGGAAAAGCCCCGTGCCGCGTCCTTCCCCGCTTGCGCCGTGTCGGCGGGCGCCGGTTCGCCCGGCAACTCGGTCCCGGTCGCGGTTTCGGTGCTCCTGCTCCAGCCGTCGGCCTGCCGCAATGCCACGCCGCTGGCCAGCCGGAACGCCGTGACTGCCGCCAGCGCATCGTCGGTGGCCAGCGCATGGGCGTAAAGCCGGGCCGCCAGGTTCAGCGTGCCCACCTTGCCGGTCGCCGCCTCTTCGGCCCGGGCGGCCGGGGGCAGGGCGGCAAGGGCAAGGGCGGCGATCAGCGCAAGCGAAGGGTTCATGTCGGTCTCGGGCGGCTGGGGTTGGCGCCACAATGCCAAGTCTGCCGCCGGCCTGCCAGTCAGGACTTTCCGCCCCGGCCCTTTCGCGCGGCGCGGCTTCGCGTTAGCACGGGGGGCAGAAGCTCAGGAACCGTGCCCATGCAGACCCGTGCCATCCTTGAACGGCTGATCGCCTTCGATACCGTCAGCGCCAACCCCAACCGGGCGCTGATGGACTATGTGGCGGGGCTTCTGGCCGAAGCGGGCATCGCGGCCCGGCTGGTGCCGGATGCCACGGGCGGCAAGGCCAACCTCTGGGCCACGGTCGGCCCGCAGGACCGGGGCGGTGTCATGCTCTCGGGCCATACCGATGTGGTGCCGGTGGAAGGCCAGACCTGGACCCGCCCGCCCTTTGCCCTGACCGAAGACGCCGGCCGCCTGTACGGCCGGGGCACCACCGACATGAAGGGCTTTGTCGCCAGCGCCATCGCCGCCACGCTGGCTGCCGCGAAACGCCCGCTGAAGGTGCCGCTGCATCTGGCGCTGTCCTATGATGAGGAAATCGGCTGCATGGGCGTGCGCTCGCTGGTTGATCTGCTGCAGGGCGCGCCGGTCCGCCCCGCCATGTGCATCGTGGGCGAACCCACCGGGATGCAGGTTGCCACCGGCCACAAGGGCAAGGTCGCGCTGCGCGCCACCTGCACCGGGCGCGAGGGGCACTCCGCGCTGGCCCCGCTGGCGCTGAACGCGCTGCATCTGGCGGCCGATTTCATCGGCGTGATCCGCGCCGTTCAGGCCCGCGTGGCCGCCGAAGGCCCGTTCGACGGTGATTATGACGTGCCCTATACCACCCTTCACGCCGGCAAGATGTCGGGCGGCGTGCAGGTCAACATCGTGCCGAACAGCGCGGTGGTCGATTTCGAGATCCGCTCGCTGGCCGGTGTCGATGTGGTCGCCCTGATCGACGAATTGCGCGCCGGGGCCGAAGCGATTGTCGTCCCCCTGCGCGACGGTTTCCCCGAGGCGGAGATCCGCGTCGAACGGCTGTGGGATTACCCCGGCCTTGGCACCCCCACCGATGCCGCCGTGGTGCGCTTCGTGCAGTCGCTGACCGGGGCGAACGGCACCATCAAGGTGGCCTTCGGCACCGAGGGCGGCCTGTTCGATGCCCGGCTGGGCGTGCCCACCGTGATCTGCGGCCCCGGCAGCATGGCGCAGGGCCACAAGCCCGATGAATTCGTCACCGTCGAACAGCTTGCCCGCTGCGATGCCATGCTGGCCGCGCTGATGGACCGGCTGGAAGCCGGGCTTCCGGCGTAAGGCGCGGCGCATGGCGATCACGCTTGCCTCGCTGCGCCAGATTGCCGATCTGGGCTTCGACGATGTGATCGACGTGCGCGCGCCCGCCGAATTTGCCGAGGATCACATTCCCGGCGCGATCAGCCTGCCCGTTCTGGATGATGCCGAACGGGCGCGGGTGGGCACGATCTACAAGCAGGTCAGCCCCTTTACTGCCCGCAAGCTGGGCGCCGCGTTGGTGGCGCGGAACGCGGCGCGGCATCTGGAAGGCCCCCTGGCCGACAAGCCCGGCGGCTGGCGCCCGCTGGTCTATTGCTGGCGGGGCGGGCAACGGTCGGGCTCCTTCGCCTCGATCCTGTCGCAGATCGGCTGGCGGGTGGAAACCATCGCCGGCGGTTACAAGGCGTGGCGCGGGCTGGTGGTGCAGGCGGTGCAGGACCGGCCGGTTCCCTCGCCCGTGGTGGTGCTGGACGGGAACACCGGCTCGGCCAAGACCGAGGTGCTGGCCCTGCTGGCCGCGCGCGGCGTGCAGGTGCTGGATCTGGAAGCCATGGCCAACCATCGCGGATCGCTGTTCGGGGCCATGGGGCCGCAGCCATCACAGAAAACCTTTGAGGCGCGGCTGGCCTATGGTCTGGCCGCGCTGGACCCGGGCCGCCCGGTGGTGGTGGAAGCCGAAAGCAGCAAGGTGGGTGACCGCCGGCTGCCGGGGCGTCTGTGGCAGGCGATGATCGCCGCGCCACGGGTGGCGATCCGGGCGCCGCTGGCGGCGCGGGCCGCGTATCTGGCGCGGGCCTATCGCGATGTGACCGCCGATCCGGCGCGTCTGGCGGCGGTGTTGCAGCAGTTGCGCCCGCTGCACCCGGCCGAGGTGATCGAAGACTGGCGCGGGATGGCGGCCGAGGGCGATTTCGCCGGTCTGGCCGGGGGGCTGATGGCCCGGCACTATGACCCGCGCTATGAAAAGCACCGCGCGCGCATGGCCGTGCCGGTGGTTGAGGTCGAGGCCGGCGGTCTGGCACCGGCCGATCTGGCGGCGCTGGCCGACAGGGTGGCCGAAGCGGTTTGGCAGGTGTCGCGCCAAGGGGCGGGTTGACCCGGGTCAGGACCGGCTGACAACCAGTTTCGATGGGCCTTCGGTGACGGTGCCGATGCGGGCCGCAACGCCATCGCCCGCCGCCCGCAACCGGGCCAGCAACGCATCGGCCTGATCGGCTGGCACGCAGGCCAGAAGGCCGCCGCAGGTTTGCGGATCGAACAGCAGGTCGGTTTCGGGGCCGGGCGGGGCGTCAACCAGCCAGTCGATCGCGGCGCGATTGGCGGGCGCAAGGCTGGACGCCTGCCCCGCCCCGGCCAGCATCACCGCGCCGGGCAGCATGGGCACGGCGCGCAGGTCGATCCGGGCCGAAACGCCCGAGGCCTGAAGCATCTCCAGCAGATGCCCCGCCAGACCGAAGCCGGTGACATCGGTCATGGCCCGGGCCACCGGCGCAAGAATTTCCGCCGCAGGCCCCAGCGGCCGGGCCATGGCCGTCAGGCAAGCCACCACCGCCTCACCCAGAATAAGGCCGGGCACACGGGCCAGCGCCATTTCGGCGGCCAGGATGGTGCCGCTGCCGATGGCCTTGGTCAGCAGGATCGCATCGCCGGGGCGGGCGCCGGCCTTTGCGACCGGCCGGTCGGTCAGCCCGGTGACCGAGAAGCCGATCATCAGCTCGTCCCCGGTCGAGGTATGGCCCCCCACCAGATCAGCCCCGGCGGCGCGGAACACCTGCGCGGCCTCGGACAGAATGTCAGACAGGGTGCGGGTTTGCAGCGGCTCTGACAGGCGGGGCAGGGTGATCTGCGCCAGCGCGGCCTGCGGTGCGGCCCCCATCGCCCAGATGTCGCCAAGCGCATGAACGGCGGCAAGGCGGGCCATCAGTCGCGGGTCGTTGGTGAAGGCGCGCAGATGGTCGGTTGTCAGCGCCTGCACGCCCCGGGCCGCGCGCAGCAGGGCGGCATCGTCACCGGGGCCGGACAGCACATCGGGCCGCTGTGGCGCGGGCAGGCTGGCCAGCGCGGCCCGCAGCGCCGCCGGGCCCACCTTGGCCCCGCAGCCGCCACACAGCGGCTTGTCGCCCATCGCCTGCGCCAGCCCCTGCGGCGCGGGGTCGGGCAGCGCCGGCGCGGGCATCGCCGGATAGTCGGCGAACATCGCCATGAAGCGGCGGTCGATCCGGTCCTTCAGCCGCCACAGCCAGCCGCCCCCGCTGCGCAGACCGAACTTGTCGGCCACCGCGCCCCGGCCGCCGGTCGAGACCAGTTTCAGGTAATCGCGCTGCGGGTGGTAGGTCCGCATCGGCCCCCCGGTCAGCGCGGCGCGCAGGTTGGCCAGCAGCACCGGCGCCTCGCGCACGGCAAAGACGCCGGCCTTGGGGCGCGGGGCATGGGACAGGTGGGCGCAATCGCCCGCCGCAAAGATCGCCGGGTCCGAGGTTTGCAGCGTGGGGCCGACCACCAGGAAACCGTCCTGGCTGGCCAGCCCGGTCTGCGCCAGCCAGGGCTGCGGCTGGGTGCCGGCAACGGCCAGGGTGAAATCGGACGGCAGGGTTTCGCCGCTGGACAGGGTAACGGTGCCGGGGCCAATGGCGGTGGCGGTGGTGCCGGTGCGAAAGACAATGCCGGCCGCCTGCGCGTGGCGCAACAGCGTGGCGCGGGCGGCGCGGCCAATGTTCGGCAGCGCGGCCTCGGCGCGTTCGATCAGGGTGATCTGCGGCTCTGCCCCGCCGGCGCGCAGCCGGTGGGCCGATGCCAGCGCCAGCTCCACCCCGCCCACCCCGGCGCCAAGGATCACCAGCCGTGGCGCGGGCAGCTTGCGGGCGACAAACGCCTGCCACGCATCGGCGTAATGGCCCAGCGGCTTGGCCGCGACCGCGTGCTCGGCATAGCCCGGAATGTCGGGCAGGTCCGACCCGATGCCGATGTCGACCGAAGCCACGTCGAAAGCCAGCGGCGGGCGGTTGTCCAGCAGCACGCAGCGGGCGGCCAGGTCCAGCCCGGTGGCGCGCGCCAGGATCACCCGCGCCCCGGCGTAACGGGCCAGCCGGACCAGGTCGATCATGATCTCGTCCCGGGTGTAATGGCCGGCGATCAGGCCGGGCAACATGCCGGTATAGGGCGCGGCGGGGCCGGGGTTGATGACGGTCAGCCGCACGCCGGGCAGCGGGTCCATCGCCCAGGACCGCAGCACCAGCGCATGTGCATGGCCCCCGCCCACAAGGACAAGGTCGCGCACCAGCGGAAAGGGGGCGGCGGGCATCATGTCGCAAGTGGTAGCCCCGCGCCGCGCGGAAGGCCAGCGGTGCGCCGCAGCCCCGCATCAACGTTTTCTTTGGGGATCGGCTGACATAGGCTGGCGGGGATGAAGTCACGCACCCGCATCAGCATTGCGCAAACGCAGCGGCTGTCGCTCAACACCTCGCTTTCGGTGGCGATCCGGGTGTTGCGGGCCGATGCCGCCGGCCTTACCCGCTTTCTTGAAGAACAGGCCGCCGAACTGCCCGCGCTGGTGGTGGAACCGCCCCCGGTGGTGCAGGAATGGCTGCCGCGCTGGGGCCATGCGCTGGCGCAGATGCGCGGCGGCGGCGGTGACGGTGTGGTTGAGGTTGCCGATGCGGGGCCAAGTCTGGCGGCGCATGTGGCCGCCGGCATCGCGGCGCTGCGGCTGCCCCCCCGCGCCCTGCGCGTGGCCGAGACGCTGGCCGAGGCGCTGGCGCCGGCCGGCTGGCTGACCCGCCCGCTTGACGAGATCGCCGCCGAGGTCGGGGTGCCCCTGCCCGAGGCCGAGGCGGTGTTGGCGCAGGTGCAACGTCTGGAGCCGACGGGCCTGTTCGCGCGCAATCTGGCGGAATGTCTGCGCCTGCAGGCCTTCGAGGCGGGCGAACTGGATGGCGTGATGGCCGGGGTGCTGGACCGCCTGCCGCTGGTGGCCCAGGGCGAAACCGGCCGAATCGCCCGGGCGCTGGGCTGCACCGAAGATCAGGTGCTGCGCGCCATCCAGCGGCTGCGCCGCTATGATCCCAAGCCCGGCGCCCGCTTTGCCCATGGTGCCGCCCCCGTGGCCGAACCTGACCTGACGGTGCGGCGCGGGCCGGCCGGGTGGGAAGTGGCACTCAATCGCGGGGCGCTGCCGTCGCTGTCGCTGGGGCAGGGGCCCGGCCGGGCCGAGGCGCGGGCGCTGATCCGGCTGGTCGAGGGGCGCAATGCCACCTTGCTGAAGGTCGCGCGGGAAATCCTGCGGCGGCAGGCAGCGGCGCTGGAACAGGGGCTTGGCGCGCTTGTGCCGATGCGGATGGCCGAGGTGGCCGAAGCGGTGGACGTTCACCGCACCACCGTCAGCCGCGTCGTGGCCGGGGCGGCGGTGGATACGCCGCGCGGCACCTGGTGGCTGCGGGCGCTGTTCTCGCAGGCGGTGGGGCAGGAAGACGGCCCCGCCGCCGCTGCCCTGCACGAGGCGCTGGCGCGGCTGGTGGCGGCCGAAGATGCCGCGCAGCCGCTGACCGATGATGCGCTGGCACAGGCGCTGGCCGGGGCCGGCACGCCGCTGGCCCGGCGCACGGTGGCCAAGTATCGCGGCCAGTTGGGAATTCCCCCGGTCCATGCCCGCAAGCGCGCCGCCCGCCGCCCCTAGCGCCGGTCCGCGACCCGATATGTCGTATCCGGGGGTGACCTTTGGCGCCCTGCGGGCTAGCTGAAGGGGAACTGGGGCGAAAGCGGCGGACGATGGCATATTTCCTGGGCGTGGATACCGGCGGCACCTATACCGATGCGGTGATCCTGGACGAGGCGGCGAACCGCATCCTTGGCAAGGCCAAGGCACTGACCACGCGGCACGATCTGGCGGTGGGCATCGGCGGCGCGGTGGATGCGGCGCTGGCGGCTTCGGGCATTGCCGCGGCGGATGTGGCGCTGGTGTCGCTGTCCACCACGCTGGCCACCAATGCGCTGGTCGAAGGCCAGGGCGGCCGGGTGGCGCTGGTGGCGATCGGCTTTGATGACGACGATCTGGCGCGCGCCGGTCTGGCCGAGGCGCTGAAGGGTGACCCGGTGATCCGCATCACCGGCGGCCACAGCCATGCCGGGCTTGAGGCGCGGCCGCTGGACCTGACCGCGCTGACGGCGGCGGTTGCCGAGTTGGGAACTTCGGTCATGGGCTATGCGGTGGCGGGGCGGTTCGCCACCCGCAACCCCGCGCATGAGGTGGCGGTGCGCACCGCCATCCGTCAGGCCACCGGCCGCCCGGTCACCTGCAGCCATGAACTTTCGGCGCAGTTGAACGGGCCGAAGCGGGCGCTGACGGCAGTGCTGAACGCGCGGCTGATCGGCATGATCGACCGGCTGGTCGCGGCCTGCGAACGGCATCTGGCGCTGGTGGGGATCGCGGCGCCGCTGATGGTGGTGCGCGGCGACGGCGCGCTGATTTCGGCGGCCATGGTGCGCGAGCGGCCGATCGAGACCATCCTTTCCGGCCCGGCCGCCAGCATCGTGGGCGCGCGCTGGCTGACCGGGGCCAAGGATGCGCTGGTCAGCGACATCGGCGGCACCACCACCGATGTGGCGCTGCTCAAGGACGGCCTGCCCGAGATTGATCCGCAGGGCGCCCGCGTCGGCGGCTTCCGCACCATGGTGGAAGCCGTGGCGATGCGCACCACCGGCCTTGGCGGCGACAGCGAGGTGCATCTGCTGACCGAGGGGCTGACGGGCGGGCTGCGGCTGGGGCCGCGGCGGCTGATTCCGGTTTCGCTTCTGGCGGTGGACCATGGGCCGATGGTTCACACGGCGCTGGACCGCTGGCTGTCCACCGAAACCGCGGGCGAATTCGACGGCCGCTTCGTGCTGCCCATGGCTGGGGCGCAGGCGGGCGGGCTGACCGCGCGTGAGGAAACGGTGCTGGCGCGGATCACCACCGCCATGCCGCTGGGCCAGGCGCTGACCAGCCGGCTTGAAGCGGCGGCGCTGGAACGGCTGGTGGCGCGGGGGCTGGTGATGATCTCGGGGGTCACGCCGTCGGACGCCAGCCATGTGCTGGGCCGCCTGCAGGCCTGGGACGGGCTGGCGGCGGAAAAGGCGGTGCGCCTGCTGGCCCGCCGCCGCACCGGCGCGGGAGAGCGGTTCGCCGACGGGCCCGAGCCGCTGGCGCGGCGCATCGTCGATCAGGTCACGCAGCAGACCGCCGATTGCCTGCTGGAAGCCGCCTTTGCCGAAGATCCCGGCTTTGCGGGCGAAGATCCGGTGACGCTGGCCCGCCACCGGCTGACCACGGCCGGGCTGCACCGCCACCGCGGCGTGGTGGAACTGACCGCGCGGCTGGCGGTGCCGGTCATCGGCCTGGGCGCCTCGGCCCCGTCCTATTACGGCGCCGTGGGGGAACGGCTGGGCTGCGACATGATCCTGCCCGAACATGCCGGCGTGGCCAATGCCATCGGCGCGGTGGCGGGGCAGGTCAGCCAGCGGGTGTCGGGGCTTGTCACCTCGCCCGCTCAGGGGCGCTTTGTCGCGCATCTGCCCGAAGGCCCCCGCGCCTGGGGCGACCGCGACGCCGCGCTGGACGCGATGGAAACCGCCCTGCGCGCCGAGGCCGAGGCCCGCGCCCGGCTGGCCGGCGCCATGGACCTGCGGATCGAGGCCAGCCGCGACCTGCGCGAGGTGGACATCGAAGGCCAGCGGATGTTCGTCGAGGCCACCGTGACCGTCACCGCCAGCGGCCGTCCAAGGGTCGCGCGCGAGGCGGCCGATCCCGCAGCGGCCCTTTTCCCCCTTGACGCCCCAACCCGGCCCGCGTAATCCGCCCGCCAGTGGCTAGGTAGCTCAGTTGGTTAGAGCATGCGACTCATAATCGCAGGGTCGGGGGTTCGAGTCCCCCCCTCGCCACCATCCTTCCCCCGTTGTCGAATGTCAGGCGTCCTTGGCGGCTGGTCAGGCTGGTGAACCAGACGCATTGCAGGGGGGGCAGGTCCGCTGCGTTTTGAACGCATAGCTGCTGCGTGGTTCGACCCTGCAAGATCGAGCTTGGCATGGCGAGGAGGGACCTTTGCGGACGGTCGGCGCAACAGGTGGACACCGGCCCACGTTGCGGAACGGGACGTTGACCTTTCGGCAGCTTAGCATCCGCCGCAATGTCGCGGATTGGACTAAGCAGACTTGTCATCAGCACACTTTTTCCCGCCTTCGCGAACATAGATTGACTTCCTAGACGGAGCCAACCGTTTCCCGTAGAAGATCCTCTGTAACAAGACGCACCGAGGAATGGCATGGCTCAACTGAAGCAAGTATTTGGGGTGTCCAAAGATCCAATTTTGAGTTATGTGCAACGAGAACATGTGGACGAGGCTTTACAGGACGCAATCTCGGGCACCCGGCAGATTGTCATCTACGGCTCGTCTAAACAAGGAAAGTCTGCGCTTCTTGATCAGCACATTCCCCATCAGGATCGAGTGACTGTTCATTGCGGGCCTGCATCGAGTATAGGCGATATCTATAGGGCTCTCCTTCGTCAGCAAGACGTAGAGGTTGTGACTGAGACGCAAACCAAAGCCGATACAGGTGTTAAGCTCGGGGCGATTGCGAAGTTTAAGGCTAAGTTGCCATGGATCGGAGGCGCGGAGCTCGGCCCCTCTGGAGAAATTTTGCGGGCGCGGTCCGATACGGAAACACGTTCAACCATAGAATTTAACTTGGAAGCTGCTCAGGATGTTGCGGAGCTTCTTCTCAAGTTACCAAGGAAGTTTTGCGTTTTAGAGAATTTCCATTATTTAAGCCCGGAGGTCCAAAGCCAGCTTGCCTTCGACATCAGGACCTTCGAAGAGATGGGGATCCGATTCATTATCTTGGGAGTCTGGCGGGAAGGAAATCGGCTTGCTCAATATTGTGGCGACCTGCAGGATCGGGTAGCGGAAGTTCCTGTTGAGCCTTGGGTTGAAGATGATTTTTTCAAGGTGATTCATGCCGGAGAAGTCCATCTTAACGTTAGGTTCAGCGAGGACATAAGCAGAGGAATAATCAGCAAGGCTCATGGCAGTATAGGAGTCGCCCAAGAACTCCTGCAGAAGACATGCGCCCAGCACGGTATAAATCAGCGTCCCAAAGAACTATTCGAGGTTGATCGAGTAGAATGCTTGGAAGCTGCTGTATCCTCCAAGATTGCTGAATATTCTGCTAGGCACATTCGCAGCTTGGAATCTATCGCTGTCGGCCAGCGAACGATGACCGCAACCGAAGGAAAAGCTGCGCTTTTCCTGCCCTACTATTTTATTCTTGTTATCATAAACAGTGACTATAATGAGCTGAAGGATGGTATCGAGAGGGCAGCGTTGCTTTCAAAAATAAAAGCTATCCATCCTCTCTCCGAGAATGTTAGAAACTCCGACATCACGGCCATGTTGCAACGCTTAGGTGCGCTGCAAGAGAAAGCGAATATATCGCCTCCCTTGTTCGATTACGATCGGGGGACCCGTAGGGTAAAGGTAATTGATTCGACGCTTTACTTCTTCGTTGATAACTGCGATCCAAAAGATGTCGAAAGTGAATTGCCGAGACCCAATGAGGGGGATGCATAGGATGCTACCCAAGGCTGTCTAACTGGCACGTAACGCCTCGCTATGGTTTTCTGGCTGTCTGAAATATTTCGCTGCAGAGGATAAAGCTCTGCAGCGAAATCTTCATCCCGTTCGCGTCACTGAAGCCCGGGGCGGATGTTCGCGATGGGGCTTCACGCTCGATGGGAGGACGGCCTAACGTGCTGGGCGAATGACCGTTTTGCCCAGTGCCGAGTTTACCACGCGGCCTGTGATCCGTCTGCTTTCCGCCCCGCCCCCCCCTCTCACCCCGCCTTGCGGCGGTTGGCGGTGCGGCGGGCGGCCAGGCCTTCCACCCGGATCATGTGGGTCACGTTGTCTTCCAGGGTGCCGTGGTTGAAGCAGACGGTGCGGAACAGCGTCTGGTCGCCGGTGCCGCCCTGGCCGATCCAGTCCACCCAAAGTCGGAAGCGGCCGTTCCGCGGAATCTCGACCGAGACGAGCCGCGGCGTGACCGTCCGGTAGCCGCGGGCGCGGAACACGGCGCGCAGCCGGTGCAGCAGGCGTTCGGCCTGGGCCGGGGTGTCAACGACGGCGGTGTCCTCGTCCAGGAACACCGGCAGCGGAAAGGCAAAGCGGCAGTCCGTATGCGGGCAGGTGCCCGCGTCCTGCAAGGGTGTCAGGCCGGAGAGAGAGGCGATGTTTGCCATGCGAGGCTCCGTTGAACAGGGCGCGCCGGGGCCGGCGCTCCTGATCCGAGACCGGGTGCGACCCCTGCCGCGCCCGTGCCGAAATCCTATATCACAGAGTCGAAAAGGTCGTTGATTTCCGTCAAGCCGTCCAGAGCTGCGTGCCGCCATGGCATATCCTTGCCGAAACCGTTGCAAGGCTGTTTCCGGCACCCCACATACGGGGTCCGACATGACCGGGCCGATGCTGCCAAGAAAGGTGCAAGAATGTTCAACGCGAAATCCCTGCTGGATAACCTGACCGGCGGTCAGGGTGTGCAAGGCCTGACCGACAAGGCGAAACAGACCTGGGACGGCCAGTCCGCCTTGGGCAAGGGCGCCATTGCGGGCGGCCTTCTGGGGCTGTTGCTGACCGGCGGCGGGCGCAAGATCCTGGGCACCGGCGCCAAGGTGGGGGCCTCGGCCCTGATCGGCGGGCTGGCCTATCAGGCCTGGCAGGACTGGAAGAAGGGCAAGGAACCGGCCGCAGACCCGGTGACACTGCCCGCGGCCGAAGGCACGGTGTTCCTGCCCTCCGACAGCACCGCCGCGAACGACCTGTCGGCGCGCCTTCTGCAGGCCATGGTGTCGGTGGCCAAGGCCGATGGCCATGTGACCCCCGACGAACGCGCCCGCATCGACGAGGCCTTGCAGCGCATGGGGCTTGAGGCCGAGGCCGAAGCCCTGATCAAGGCCGAACTGGATGCCCCGCTGGACGTGCGCCGTATCGCCGGCCTGGCCCGCTCGCCTGAGGAAGCGGCCGAGATCTATGCCGCCTCGCTCCTGGTGGCCGACGATCAGTCGCTGGAAGAAAAAGGCTATCTGGCCATGCTGGCCGCGGCGCTGAACCTTGAACCGGGTCTGGTGCAGCACCTTGAGGCCCGGGTGGCCGGCGTCAGCTAAGGCGTCTCAGGGCGCGGTGCCGCCGATCCCGTCGGTCACCGCCTCTGCCGCGGCGTGCACCAGCGCGCCGGCGCGCTGGGCATCGGACAGGCCGAAGCGAAAGCCGGGGCCGGTGATGGCCAGCGCCGCCACCGGCAAACCTTGCGCGTTGAACACCGGGGCGGCCACGCCCCGCAAGCCCTCTGCCCCTTCCTGATCGTCAATAGCAAAGCCGCGGTCGCGGCTGCGGACCAGATCGCGCAACAGCGCCGATTCGCTGGTCAGCGTCAGGCTGGTCAGCCGGGCCTGGCCCTGCCGGTCCAGGATGCCGGCCACCCGGTCTTCGGGCAGCCAGGCCAGCAGCGCCTTGCCAAGGGCCGAGCCGTGCATCGGCAGCGTGCTGCCCGGGGCGTGGAAGGTGCGGATGCCCGCCTGCGCCTCGACCTGCGCCAGGATCGTCACCAGATCGGCCACTTCGGCCCCCAGCGTGACGGTCTCTCCGGTTTCGCGCATCAGCCGTTCCATGGGCGCGCGGGCGCGGTCCACCACATCGGTGCGGCGCAGAAAGGCCGACCCGATGCGAAAGGCGCCGGGGCCGATGTGCCAGAACTGCCCCGGTTCCTGCGCCTCGACCATGCCATGCGCCTGAAGCGTGGCCAGTGCGCGAAACACGGTGGCGATGGGCAGGCCGGTCTCCTCGGCCAGATCGGAAAGGGTCAGGCCGGGCCTGCGTGCCAGATGCTCCAGCAGCGCCAGCGCCCGGTCCAGCGCCTGTACCGTGGCCTGTTCGGGCTTTTCGGGCGCGCTGCGCGGCCGACCGCGGGGTTTCTGGGCCATGATGCCTGTCCTTCTGCCAAGAAGCGGCCAAGACTGCCGGTTCCGCGAAATGGAAACGCTTTTCTGCCCGCTGTCGATGCCGCATCGCAGCGCGGCCCGGGATTGGCGGCTGAAACGGTGCGTTCGTTGCAATTCCGCCGGGGAAACGCCCGGGAAATCGGCAGCGTCCGCCCCTGCGGCGCCGCGGATCAGGCCGGCCGGCCCCGGTGATTCGCCCCGCGCAAGCGTTTGATCAAATTTTGCGACAGCCCTTGCCCGGCGCCGGGGCCATGGTCACTCTGCCCGCGGAAGTGGAGGTCGCGATGCAGGTTTTCCTTAACGGATTCGGACGGATCGGCCGGTCGGTGCTGCGTGCCTGGGCCCAGGCGCCCGAGCGTTGGCCGACGGTGCAGATCGTCGGGATCAATGACATCGCCGCACCCGAGATGTGCGCGCATCTCTTCGAATATGACAGCGTGTTCGGCCCCTGGCGCGGCACGGTGGCGCTGGACGGCGGGGCGCTGGTGGTGAACGGCCGGCCCATCCCGCTGCACCGGACGGCGGACCTGTCCAGCCTGAACCTGTCCGGCGTCGATCTGGTGCTGGAATGTACCGGCCGGGCCGAAGCGCGCGACGTGGCCGAACGCGGGCTTCGCGCCGGCGCGGAGCGGGTGCTGATCTCGGGCCCGTCCGGCGCGGCGGACGCCACCGTGGTTCTGGGCGCGAATGAGTCCGTGCTGGCGGGCCAGCGGATCGTGTCGAACGCAAGCTGCACCACCAATGCGCTGGCCCCGTTGGCGAAGCTGATCGACGAAGGCTGGGGCATCGTCACCGGCTCGATGACGACCGTGCACTGCTACACCGGCAGCCAGCCCACGGTGGATGCCCCGGCGGCCGATTTCGCCCGGTCGCGGGCGGCGGCCCTGTCGATGGTGCCCACCACCACCAGCGCGGCCCGGCTGCTCGATGGCGTGCTGCCGCAGGTGGCGGGCCGGCTGATCGCGCAGGCGGTGCGGGTGCCGGTCGCCAGCGTCTCTTGCGTCGATCTTCAGGTGATGACCGAACGCCCCGCCACCACGGAAGCGGTGAACGCCGCCTTCCGCGCCGCCGGCGGGGTGATCGGCTTCACCGACCGGCCGCTGGTCTCTACCGACCTGCGGGCGCGACCGGAATCCGTGGTCATGGCCTGCCCGGAAACCCGCCTCACCCCGCAAGGGATGCTGCGGGTCTTCGGCTGGTATGACAACGAATGGGGGTTTTCCAACCGGATGCTCGACATGGCTGCGCGGATGGCCTGACGCTGCCCCTTTCATCTGTCCTCAAATATCCCGGGGGGGCGGGGGCAGCGCCCCCGCAGCGGTGTCAGTCCGCCCCGTCGTCTGGAATGTTGAGGATGGTGCCGCAGGCCTTGCAATGCACGGCATCATGGTCGTGCCGGCGCAGGCCGCAGGTGGGGCAGGGGAAATGCGCCTTCTGCGGCCGCAGCACCACCTGCACAAGCCGCAGGAACAGCGAGATGCCGACGATCATGATCGCCACCGACAGCAGCTTGCCGCCCGTGCCCACAAGTGTCACATCGCCGAAGCCGGTGGTCGACAGCGTGGTGACGGTGAAATACAGCGCATCGACATAGTTCGCGATCTTGTCGTTCACGCCGCTTTGCGTCTGATAGACCAGCGCCGTCATCGCGAACAGGAAGATCAGCAGGTTCGCCCCGGCCAGCAGCGCCTGTTCGTTGCGGCGGAACCCCGGAATGTCGTCGCGCAACTGGTCCAGCGTCTGCGGCGAGTGGAACACCCGGAACAGCCGGATCACCCGCAGGAAGGCCAGCCCTTCGCCCCAAAGCGGAAACAGCAACGAGACGATCACCAGCACATCGGCCAGCGTCCACAGGCTGAACAGCTCATGCGCGGGGCGGCGCGCGATCCACAGCCGCGCCAGAAGGTCGGCCAGGAACACCAGCCCGATGGCGATGTCGATCGCCACCGTATGCGCCCCCCGCAGCAGGAACGAGGCCGCCACAAGATAGGCCACGGTCAGCAGGTCGAACGCCAGCAACCCATAGCGGAAGCGGTCGCCGGCCTCGCCTTCGCCCTCGTACAGATCGCGCAGGCGGGTTCGCAGCGTCATTCGCCGTAGGGCACCCAGACCGTCTTGACCTCGGTCGCGCGGGCCAGGAATTCGCGGCCCTCGCCCTCCGCCGTCCTCCAGTCGCGCGCCAGCCCGTTGTTGACCCAGGTCCGCTTCAGGTTGCCGGCACTTTCCCGCTCGATCATCGCCGACAGCGGCGCCGCCGCGAAGGACCACAGCGCATCCACGTCGCGGTGGCTGGCCAGCGCCCTAGCCAGTTCGTCCGGCGCGCCGGTGACGATGTTCACCACGCCCGCCGGCACGTCCGAGGTTTCCAGCACCTGATAGAAATCGGTCGCGGCCAGCGGGAACGGGTCAGACGGCACCAGAACGCAGGTGTTGCCCATGGCGATGGCCGGGCCCATCAGCGACACCAGCCCCAGAAGCGGCGCCTCGTCCGGGCAAAGCGCGCCAATCACGCCAACGGGTTCGTGCAGCGCCAGCGCAATGCCGCGCATCGGCACCGGTTTGGCCGCGCCTTCGTATTTGTCCGCCCAGGCGGCCCAGGTGAACAGCCGGGTGATGGTGGCCTCGACCTCGGCCTCGCCGGGCTTGCCGGTCAGGTCGCGCAGGCGGGCGGCGAATTCCGCCCCACGCGCCGACAGGTTTTCCGCCAGATAAAACAGGATCTGCGCGCGGTTGTGGCCCGTCGCCTTGCCCCAGCCCCTGGCCGCATGGGCCGCTTCGACCGCATTCCGAATGTCCTTGCGGTTGCCCAGGCCGACATGCCCCAGAAGCCGCCCCTTGGGCGACCAGATCGCGCGGGAATAGCCGCCGTCGGGCCGGGCCTGCTTGCCGCCAATGAACAGCTTGGCGGTGCGGTCCATGGCCGGTACCTCGGGGCTGGCCGGCTCGGGGAAGGCGGCCAGTGGTTTCAGCGGCCTCGGGCTGCGGGCAGGCTTCTGGTAGGCCGCCAGCCCCTCCCACCCGCCTTCGCGGCCAAAGCCGCTTTCGCGTACCCCGCCAAAGCCGGCGGCGGCATCGAACAGGTTGGTGGCGTTCACCCACACCACCCCGGCCTTCAGCTTGGGTGCCATGTCCAGCGCCAGGTTGACGTTTTCGGTCCAGACACTGGCGGCCAGCCCGAAGCGGGTGTTGTTCGCCAGCTCCACCGCCTCGGCCGGGGTGCGGAAGGTCATGCTGACCAGCACCGGGCCGAAGATTTCTTCCTGCATCAGCGGCGAGGATGTGGTCAGCCCGGTGATCAGCGTCGGCGGGTAGAAACAGCCCTGCGGCAGCGGCGTGGCAGCGCGGTAGATCTGGCCTTCGCTACCGTCCACCAGGCGGGTGATGGTCTCCAGTTGCACCGGGTCGGCAATCGCGCCCATGTCGATGCACTTGTCCAGCGGATCGCCCAGACGCAGCCCGTCCATCCGGCGCTTCAGCTTGGCGTGGAAGCGGTCCGCCACGCCTTCCTGCACCAGAAGGCGCGACCCGGCACAGCAGACCTGCCCCTGATTGAACCAGATCGCATCGACCAGCCCTTCGACGGCGCTGTCCAGATCGGCATCGTCGAACACGATGTAGGGCGACTTGCCACCCAGCTCCAGCGTCAGCGCCTTGCCCTGCCCGGCGGTGGCCTCGCGGATGCGCTTGCCGACCGTGGTCGATCCGGTAAAGGCCACCTTGGCCACGCCCGGATGGGCCACCAGCGCCGCGCCGGTTTCCCCATCGCCGGTGACGATGTTCAGCACCCCCTTGGGCAACCCGGCCTCGCGGCTGATCTCGGCGAACAGCAGCGCGGTCAGCGGGGTGTATTCGGCGGGTTTCAGCACCACCGTATTGCCGGCCGCCAGCGCCGGCGCCACCTTCCAGGCCAGCATCAGCAGCGGAAAGTTCCACGGGATCACCGCCGCGCAAACCCCCAGCGGCTGCATCCCCGGCCGCTCGGTTTCCAGCAACTGGGCAAGGCCCGCGTGATAGGTGAAATGCCGCGCGACCAGCGGAATGTCGATGTCGCGGCTTTCCCGGATCGGCTTGCCGTTGTCCATCGTCTCCAGCACGGCGAACAGGCGGCTGTGCTTCTGCACCAGCCGCGCCAGCGCATAAAGCACGCGCGCCCGCTGCGGCCCCGGCGTGGTCGACCATTTCGGAAAGGCCCGCGCGGCGGCGGCCACGGCTTTGGCGACCGTCGCCTCCGATCCCTGCGAGACGGTGGCCAGCACCGCGCCATTGGCGGGGTTGCGCGTCTCGAACGGGGCCTCGGGCGCGGTGAAGGCGCCGTTGATGAAATGGCCGAAGCCGGCCTTGTGCTTCGCCAGCCAGGCCAGCGCCTCGGCATTGCTTTCGGGGGCGGGGCCATAGGCCATGGAGTCGAAGATTTCCTTGATCGTCATTCCGTCATCTCCAGTCGTGCCAGACCCCGGGCGGGATCGCCCGGCCCCGGCCTGCGCCTCCGGCGGGGATATTTCTGTTCTGAAAGACGCAGCGCCGGGCTTCTTTCAGAACGAAAATATCCCGGGGTGAGCGGCGAAGCCGCGAGGGCAGCGCCCCTGTCTTCTGCGTCCTCCGGCCTTGCGGGGCCATGTCAGGCCAGCGCATGGCGGTAGCCGGCGGAATAGGCGCCGGTCAGGTGGTGCTCCAACTGCCGCTCGATGTCGCCCAGCAGGGACGAGGCGCCGAAGCGCATCAGGTCGGGTTGCAGCCAGGGCGCACCCAGTTCGTCCTTCATCAGGGCCAGATACAGAAGCGCATCCTTGGCCTTGGAAATGCCGCCCGCCGGCTTGTAGCCGACCTTGTGGCCGGTGCGGTCCTGATAGTCGCGGATGGCGCGGATCATCGTCAGCGTGACCGGAAGGGTGGCGTTCACCGCCTCTTTCCCGGTCGAGGTCTTGATGAAATCGGCCCCCGCCATCATGCAGACCAGCGAGGCGCGGGCGACATTGCGCAGCGTCTGCAATTCGCCGGTGGCCAGGATCGCCTTGACATGCGCCTCGCCGCAGGCGGCGCGCATCTCGCGCATCTCGTCATACAGCGCCTGCCAGTTGCCGGTCAGCACATGGCGGCGCGAAATCACGATGTCGATCTCTTTCGCGCCCGCCTTCACGCTTTCGCCGATTTCGGCGATGCGCAGGCGCCAGGGCGACAGGCCGGCGGGAAAGCCGGTCGAAACGGCGGCGACGGGGATGCGCGTGCCCTCAAGGCAGCGCACGGCGGTTTCCACCATGTCATGGTAGACGCAGACCGCGCCCACCGTCAGGCCGGTCATCCCCAGGGCGTCCAGCATGTCGGGGCGCACCGGCTGGCGGGCCTTGGCGCAGAGCCGTTCCACCCGGCCGGGGGTATCGTCGCCCGACAACGTGGTCAGGTCGATCAGCGAGATCGCCTTCAAAAGCCAGGCCGCCTGCCAGTCCTTCTTGACCGACCGCCGCCCGCCCAGCGTGGCGCAGCGCCGTTCGATGGCCGAGGTATTGGCCTGCACGCCGGCCACCCAGTCCAGATCCAGCGCCATGCCCGGATTGCGGGCATGGGCAAGCTGCGGCAGAAGGCCGGTCGCGGCCGTTTCAGGGGAAAGCGTGGTCAACCGGGGGTCCTCCGCCCGCATAAGCGCGGCGCCGACGATGCCATGACGGCCCGGCGGCTGGCAAGCGGATTGGCGGTTTGTTTTGACCATATGGTCAGGTTTCCGCCGCCGCTTGACGGTGCCCCGCGAAAGGTGCCTTGTCTGGCCGCGACGGCGCCCGCGCAAGACGGGCCGTGAGGGGTTCGCGACATCATGCCTGAGATTGATCTGACAACGCACTGGGCGGGCATCGCCTCGGTGATCATTTTCGTGGCCGCCTATCTGCTGGTGGTCTTCGAAGAATCCACCCACATGCGGAAATCCAAGCCGGTCATGCTGGCGGCGGGGCTGATCTGGGCTCTGATCGGCCTAGCCTTCCTGGGCATGGGCGATACCGAAAGCGCCGGCCGCCACGCGCGCGAGATCATCGAGGAATATGGCGAGCTGTTCCTGTTCCTGCTGGTGGCCATCACCTACGTCAACACCATGGAGGAACGCCGCACCTTCGACGTGCTGCGCGCCTGGCTGATCGGCCGGGGCCTGGGCTACCGGCCGCTGTTCCTGCTGACCGGCGTGCTGGCCTTCTTCCTGTCCTCGGTGCTGGACAACCTGACGACGGCGCTGGTCATCGGCACCGTGGTCATGGCGCTGGGGCGGGACAATCCGCGCTTCGTCACGCTGGGCTGCATCTCGACCGTGGTCGCCTCGAACGCCGGGGGCGCGTTCAGCCCCTTCGGAGACATCACCACGCTGATGGTCTGGCAGGCCGAAAAGCTCAGCTTCTTCGAGTTCTTCGATCTGTTCCTGCCCTCGGCGGTGAACTGGGCGGTGCCGGCGGCGATCCTGTATTTCGCCATCCCGAACGAAAAGCCCCCCGCCGTGACCGACCGCGCCAAGGCCAAGCCCGGCATGTGGGGCGTGGTGGCGCTGTTCGGCCTGACCATCGCCATTGCCGTCAGCTTCAAGAACTTTCTCCACCTGCCGCCCGCGCTGGGCATGATGCTGGGGCTGGGGCTGTTGCAGATGTTCTCCTACTGGCTGCGGCTGACCGGCCAGCGCCGCAACGACGAAGAGTTCGTGCTGGACAGTTTCAAGGAAGTGCAGCGCGTGGAATGGGACACGCTGCTCTTCTTCTTCGGCATCATCTTTGCCGTCGGCGGGCTGGGGGTGCTGGGCTATCTTTCGCTGGCCTCGGACCTGTTGTTCACCGACCTGGGTCCGACAACCGCGAACGTCATCCTGGGCGTGCTGTCGGCCATCATCGACAACATTCCGCTGATGTTCGCCGTGCTGACGATGGACCCGTCGATGTCCGACGGCGAATGGCTGCTGATCACGCTGACCTGCGGCACCGGCGGGTCGCTGCTGTCGATCGGCTCGGCGGCGGGGGTGGCGCTGATGGGGCAGGCGCGCGGCGTCTATACCTTCGGCGCGCATCTGAAATGGAGCTGGGCGGTGGCGCTGGGCTATCTTGCGTCCATCGGCGTTCACCTGCTGCTGAACGCCGCGCTGTTCTAGCCTATCGCGGCGGCTTGTCGCCGGTCCGCCCGGCGGGATCGGCGGCATCGGCCCCGTGAAACACCGCCCAGTCGCCGCTGACCGGCGGCGGCAGGCTGTCCTTTGGCACCCGCTGCCACAGATGCACCCGTGCCAGCCACAGCGCCGACAGGGGCGCGGTCACGAACAGGAACACCGCCACCAGCGCCTCTTGCAGCGAGATGACGCCATCGGTCAGCGTCAGGCCCAGCCCCGACGCGACCAGCGCCGCGCCGACGCCCACAGTGGTGGCCTTGGTCGGCGCATGAAGGCGCTGCATCGGGTCTGGCAGGCGCAGCAGGCCCCAGCTTCCGATCAGCGCGAAGATCCCGCCTCCCACCAGCATGGCCGCAAGGCCCCATTCCAGCAGCATCAGGATCATTCGATGATGCTCCCGCGCAGGATGTGCTTGGCAAAGGCCACGGTGGCGACAAAGCCGGTCATCGCCAGCAGCATCGTCACCTCGAACAGGATCGAGGTTCCCATCCAGGCACCATAAAGCGTGATCAGCGCGATCACGTTCACCGTCATCGTATCCACGGCCAGGATGCGGTCGGCCATGGTGGGGGCGCTGGCGATGCGCCACAGGTTCATCAGCAGCGCCAGCGAAAAGCATCCCATGGCAAAGGTCAGGGCATATCCGAGGATCATCCGAAAATCCTTTTCAGCCGGGCTTCGTATCGGGTCTTGATGTCGTCGCGCACGGCGTCGGGGTCGGGGGCGTGCAGCGCGTGGATCAGCAGTGTGCGCCCGTCGGCGGCCCAGTCGGCGGTCACGGTGCCGGGGGTCATGGTGATGGTTCCGGCCAGGATGGAAATCGCCTCGGGCGCGGTCAGATCCACCGGCACGGCAATGAAGGTTGACCGGATGCGATCCTTCGGCAGGAACAGGATCACCCGCGCCACCTGGAAATTGGCAACGATCACATCCCACAGCACCAGCACCGCATAGGGCACCAGCAGCCAGGGCCGCGCCACGCGCGGCCGGTCCGGCCACCAGGGCCGGGTGATCAGCGGCACGGTGATGCCCAGAACCAGCGCCACGATCAGGCTGCCGACCGTCCAGCTATTGGCCAGCACCAGCCAGAACAGCGCCAGAAAGACCGACAGGCCCGGATGCGGAATCAGGCGGCGGATCATGGCACGGCCCCCAGCGTATTGGCGGCGATGATCGCGGCCGGGTTCAGCAGGCCGGCCACGATGCCATCCAGATGCGCCCTGATCGGGGCGGCCCAGACCGTCATCCCGATCAGCGTCACGGTCAGCCATAGCGGCCCGACCAGTTCCCCCGCACTCAGCCGGGGGGCAGGGGCATCGTCCGCCTTCCAGAACAGCCTTGATCCGCAGCGCGACAGCCCCAGCACCAGCAGGAACGAAGTGCCCAGCACCGCCGACCAGATCAGCGCGGCATGGTCCGCCGTGGCCTGCATCACGAACAGCTTGCCGATGAAGCCCGACAGCGGCGGCAGACCGGCCACCGCAACCGCGGCAATCAGGAACAGCGCGGCCAGCCCGCCCGGCAGCCGCGCGCCGCGTTTGCGGGCGGTCACCAGGTCGGACACCAGAAACAGCAGCGCCCCGGCAAAGGTGGAATGGGCGATGTAATACAGCGCCGCGCCAAGGCCGGGCGCGGTAAAGCCCGCGATGGCGACAAAGGCCGTGCCCATCGAGGCAATCGCCGCATAACCCGCCACCCGCGCCACCCCGCGCGACGCCAGCACCCCCAGCCCGCCCACCGCCATGGTCAGCACCGCCGCCGGCAGGATCAGGTCAGACAGGATGTCGCCGGTGGCGGCATTGCCGGGCGGAAACACCAGCGTGCCAAAGCGGATGGCGGCATAGGCGCCAACCTTGGTCATCACCGCAAACAGCGCCGCCACCACACCCGGCGCATTGGCATAAGTGCCGGGCAGCCAGACCTGCAACGGCACCAGCGCGCCCTTGACCGCAAAGACCATCAGCAAAAGCACCGCCGCCAGCCGCATCAGCGCCTGATCGCCCGGCGGCAACTCGGCCAGCTTCACCGCCAGATCGGCCATGTTCAGCGTGCCCATCACCGCATAGACGGTGGCCAGCGCGAACAGGAACAGCGTCGATCCCACCAGATTGACCGCGATATAGGCAATGCCGGCGCGGTAACGCCCGGCCCCGCCGCCATGCACCATCAGCCCGTAAGACGCGATCAGCAGCACTTCGAAGAACACGAACAGGTTGAAGGCGTCGCCGGTCAGGAAGGCGCCGTTCAGCCCCATCACCTGAAACAGCCAAAGCGCGTGGAAATGCGGCCCCTTCCGGTCGCGCCCGGTGGTCACGGCCTGCACCAGAACCGTCAGGGCCAGCCCCGCCGTCAGCAGCAGCATCAAGGCCGACAGCCCGTCCAGCACCAGCACGATGCCAAAGGGCGCGGGCCAGTTGCCCAGCCGGTAAACCTGCGGGTCGCCGGTCGTGGCCACCGCCCAGATCGCCAGCGCCAGCAGCGCGCCCGTTCCCGCCAGCGAAATGCCGCGCGCCAGCGCAAGGTTTCGCCGCGCGAACAGCAGCGCCAGCCCGGCCAGCGCCGCCGGCAGCACCACGGGGGCAATGATCCAGTCGCCGGTCATTGCGTCTTCTCCGGCCGGTTGCCGGGCCCGTCGCTGCCGCCATCCACCCGGTCATCGCCGCCTTCGAACCTGGCGCCCAGCGACATCATCACGATGACGGCGGTCATGCCGAAGGAAATCACGATGGCGGTCAGCACCAGCGCCTGCGGCAGCGGGTCTGCCGGCGTGTCGGTCGTGCCGACGATGGGCGCCGCCCCGCTGCGCAGCCGCCCCGAGATGAACAGGAACAGGTTGACCGCATAGGAAATGAAGGTCAGCCCCAGGATCATCGGAAAGCTGCGCAGCCGCAGCATCAGATAGACCCCGGTAAAGGTCAGCGCCCCGATGGCAATGGCGAACAGGGCCTCCATCAGCCACCCCTCCTTTCGCGGTCGGGCGTGTGCTGGGCCAGCCGCGACAGCGTGGCAATCGCCAGCAGAACCGCGCCCAGCACGCAGAAGAACACGCCCAGATCGAACAGCGCCGCGGTGGCCAGCTCGAACTTCTCGATCCCCGGCAGTTTCACATAGGTATAGCCCGAGGTCAGGAACGGCAGGCCGAACACCCAGGCCCCGGCCCCCGTGGCCGTGGCGACCAGCACGCCCGCCCCGATCAGCGCATGGCTGTCGAACCGCCGGCGGCGCGACGACCACACATAGCCCGAGGCCAGGTATTGCAGCAGCAGCGCAATGGCGAAGACCAGCCCGGCGACAAAGCCGCCCCCCGGCAGGTTGTGCCCGCGCAGGAACAGATACACCCCCACCATCAGCGCCATCGGCAGCAGGAAGCGCAGGCCGATCGCCGTCATCACCGGATGCGGATCGCCCGCATTGCCGCCGGTGTCCAGCGCGGCCAGCCGCGCGGTGGCGCTGCGGCTGGCCAGCAGCGTTTCGGCCAGCGCAAAGATCACCAGCGCGGCGATGCCCAGCACGATGATCTCGCCATAGGTGTCGTAGCCGCGGAAATCGACGATGATCGTGTTCACCGCATTGGTGCCGCCCGCGCCCGGCTTGGACTGCGCCCAGTGAAAGGCGGAAATCGGCGCAAAGGCCGCCTCGCGCGTCATCAGCGCAAAGGCCAGCGCCCCGGTGCCCACCCCGGCCAGCGCGGCCAGCCCCAGATCGCGCGCGCGGCGCAGCCGGCTGCTTTCCACCGGGGTCTGGCGCGGCAGGAAGTTCAGCGCCAGCAGCATCAGCAGGATCGCCACCACCTCGACCGCGATCTGCGTCAGCGCCAGATCGGGGGCCGAGGCCCAGGCGAAGGCCGCCGCCAGCAGCAGTCCGACGATCCCGGTCAACAGCAACGCCAGCAGGCGGTTGCGGTGCAGCGCGGCCACCGCCAGCGTGGCCGCCATCAGGACGGCCCAGATCACCATCGGCGCGGCCTCAAGCGGCAGCATCGCGCGGGTGCCGGGGCTGTGGCTGCCCGTCAGGAAGGCCCAGGCCCCGCCCGCCAGCAGCGCCGCCGTGGTGATCGCCAGCGCCCGCGGCAGGCCGCCGCCGTGCAGCGCGTCTGTCACCATGCGGGCCAGCGACACCAGCCCCGACAGCGTGGCATCGAACATCGCCTTCGCCTCGGGGCGCGGGGCGGCATCCCACAGCGCCCGCAGGCGCGGCCAGCCGCCCAGCACCATCAGGCCGCCGCCCACCGCCGCCAGCGACAGCCACAGCGCCGGCGGTTCCAGCCCGTGCCACAGCGCCAGATGGGCATGGACCGGCCCGCCCGTCACCGCGCTGGCCGCCGCATCGACAAAGGGCCCGAAGGTCGCCATCGGCAGCAGGCCCGAGGCGATGACGATCCCCACCAGCACCGCCGGCGCCGCCCAAAGGCCGGGGCCGGGGTCATGCGGCGGATGCGCCAGCGCCTTTCGCGGCTGGCCCAGGAAGGTATGCGCCAGAAAACGCAGCGAATAGGCCACCGAGAACATCGCCCCGATGGTCGCCAGCGCCGCCACCAGCAGCCCGCTTGCCGCCGCCTCGGTCAGCATCGCCTCTTTCGACAGAAAGCCGTTCAGCGGCGGTATCCCCGCCATCGACAGCGCGGCCACCGCGGCCAGCGCAAAGGTCACCGGCATCGCGCGGGCCAGGCCGCCCAGCCGCCGGATGTCGCGGGTATGCGCGGCGTGATCGACGATCCCCGCCACCATGAACAGCGCCGCCTTGAAGCTGGCATGGGCCAGGATGTGCAGCATCGCCGCCGTGGCCGCCGCCTTGGTGCCAAGCCCCAGCAGAAAGGTGATCAGCCCCAGATGGCTGACCGTGGAAAAGGCCAGCAGCGCCTTCAGGTCGTCCTTGAAAAAGGCGATCTTGGCGCCGACCAGCATGGTCACCAGCCCGGCGGTGGCGACAATCGCCGTCCATTCCGGCGTGCCCGCCAGCGCCGGCCACAGCCGCGCCATCAGGTAAAGCCCGGCCTTTACCATGGTGGCAGAATGAAGATAGGCCGACACCGGCGTCGGCGCGGCCATGGCATGGGGCAGCCAGAAATGGAACGGGAACTGGGCCGATTTGGTGAAGGCCCCGATCAGGATCAGCACCAGCGCGGGCAGATACAGCGGGCTTGCCTTGATCTCGGCCCCGCGGGCGACGATTTCGGAAATCTCGTAAGACCCGGCGATCTGGCCCAGGATCATCATCCCGGCAATCATTGCCAGCCCGCCGCCGCCCGTCACCGCCAGCGCCATCCGCGCGCCCTGCCGGCCTTCGGGCCGGTCCTGCCACCAGCCGATCAACAGGAAGGACGACAGCGAGGTCAGTTCCCAGAACACCAGCAGCATCAGGATGTTGTCGGTCAGCACCACCCCGGTCATCGCGCCCTGGAACATCAGAAGCGTGGACAGGAACCGCCCCACATCCTCATCCTCGGCCAGGTAGAACCGGGCATACAGGATGATCAGCGCCCCGATCCCCAGGATCAGCCCGGCGAACATCAGCGACAGCCCGTCCAGCCGGAAACTGGCGGCCAGCCCCAGCGAGGGCACCCAGTCCAGATGCGCCGTGACTGCCCCGCCGGCCAGCACCGTCGGGGCATGGGACAGCAGCCCCGCCAGCGCGGCCAGTGTCACGGCCCCCGCCGCCAGCGCCGCCGCCGACCGGCCCGCCCGCGCGGCAATGGCAGGCAAAAGCGCGCCAAGGAACGGAAGCGCGGCGATCAGGGCAGGGGACATGCGGGCGGTGTTCCTCGTCGTGGCGTGGCGGGCGGCTGTCGCGCGCGTCGCGGCGGGTTTCGCCTCAACTTGGGCACATCGCGGGGGGTGTCAAGGGTTTGCGGCCCGAAAACCGCGTCAGAAGCCCCGAAGAACAATCTCGGCCGGGCGGGACTCGCGGATCACGGTCAGCGCATTCGGCAGGTCGTTCGACGCGATCCAGTCGCGCGCGGCCGCGTCGTCCTTGCCGTGGTCGCGCCAGCGCGCGGTCAGACGGCGCACCAGTTCAACCTCGGGCACGTCAAGGAACACCGTCAGGTCGAACAGCGCCGGCAGCGCGTTCCACGGCGCCTGATCCAGCAGCAGATAATTGCCCTCGACAATCAGGATGCGGTCGTCCGGCCCCACCACATCGGCCGCCGCGCGCGACAGTTCCATGCTGCGGTCAAAGATCGGGATGGCCACCTCATCCTCGGTCCGCAGGCGGCGGATCAGGTGAACGAAGCCCGCGGCATCAAAGGTGGGCGGCGATCCCTTGCGCGCCCGCAGGCCGCGCGCGGTCAGCACCGCGTCGTCATAATGGAAACCGTCCATCGGCACCACGCGGGCGCCCGGCGACAGGTCGGTCGCCAGCCGGGCCGCCAGCGTCGATTTTCCGCTGGCCGGCGGCCCGGCCAGCGCCACCAGAAACCGCCCAGGCCCATCGGCGCGGGCGCGGATCAGTTTTGTCAGCCCGTCTGGCGTCATGCCATCACATGCTCGGGCACCTTGGCGCCGGTCATGAAGGCCACCGCGTCGGACATGGTGTATTCCTTGGGGTCGATCACGCACAGCCGCTTGCCCAGGCGGTGAATGTGGATGCGGTCGGCCACCTCGAACACATGCGGCATGTTGTGGCTGATCAGAATTATCGGAAGCCCGCGCTTCTTCACATCCAGGATCAACTCCAGCACGCGGCGGCTTTCCTTGACCCCCAGCGCGGCGGTGGGTTCGTCCATGATCACCACCTTGGACCCGAAGGCCGCGGCCCGCGCCACGGCCACGCCCTGCCGCTGGCCGCCCGACAGCGTTTCCACCGCCTGGTTGATGTTCTGGATCGTCATCAGCCCCAGTTCCGACAGCTTCGCCCTGGCAAAAGCCTCCATCCGGGGGCGGTCAAGCTGGCGGAATACCTTGCCCATCACGCCCGGTTTGCGCAACTCGCGCCCCATGAACATGTTGTCGGCGATGGACAGCGCCGGTGACATGGCCAGCGTCTGATACACCGTCTCGATGCCGGCATCGCGGGCCTGCATCGGGTTGGTGAACTGGACGGGCTTGCCTTCCAGCATGATCTCGCCCTCGTCCGGGATCACGGCACCGCACAGCGCCTTGATCAGGGTCGACTTGCCGGCGCCGTTGTCGCCGATCACCGCCAGGATTTCGCCGGGGTACAGGTCGAAATCGGCATGGTCCAGCGCGGTCACGCGGCCATAACGCTTGACCAGCCCGCGTCCGGTGAGAATGGGTTCCATCTGTCGCTCTCCCTCAGCCCGAGACCTTGCGGATCCACTGGTCCACGGCAACCGCGCCGATGATCAGCCCACCCGTCAGCAGCACCTTCCATTGCGGATCGGCGTTCAGCATGTTCAGGCCCATGCTCATCACGCCCACGATCAGCGTGCCGAACAGCACCCCCAGAATCGAGCCGCGCCCGCCGAACAGCGAGATGCCCCCGATCACCGTCGCGGTGATGGCCTGAAGGTTGTAGTCGGTCGTCACCGTGGAAGGCGAGATCGACCCATTCCGCCCGATCGACACCCAGGCCGCCAGCCCTGCGATCAGCCCCGCCAGCGTATAGGTCTTCAGCAGGATGTTGTTGCTGCGGATACCAGCCAGGTCGGCGGCGTCGGAATCATCGCCCACGGCATAGATGTGGCGGCCGAAGGCGGTGTAGTTCAGCATGTACCACAGCGCGACATACAGCCCGATCATCGCCAGCACGCCCAGCGTGATCACCGCGCCGCCAATCTTGATCGGCGTGCCGAAGATGTGCAGCGCCCCGGTGATGGCGGTCAGGTCGGCTTCGCGCATCGTCTCGTTGGCGGAATAGATCAGGCAGATCGCCATCACGATGTTCCAGGTGCCCAGCGTCACGATGAACGGCGGCAGCTTCAGCCGCGACACCAGGAAGCCGTTCACGAAGCCCCAGAAGCCCGCCATTGCAAAGCCGGCCAGAATGGCCAGCGGCCAGGGCAGGCCATAGGACAGCACGGCGTTGCCCATGATGACGAAGGAAAAGACCATGATCACGCCGATGGCCAGGTCGATCCCCGCCGTCAGCACCACCAGCGTCTGCGCCGCGGCCAGGATGCCCACCACCGCGACCTGCTGCATGATCAGCGTCAGCGTATAGGCGGAAAAGAACCGCTCGCCCTTGGCAATGCCAAAGAACAGCACCAGCGCCACCAGCACGATCAGCGGCACCAGGGCCGGGTTGCCGTGCAGCATGTGCTGCAACTTCTTCAGCCCGCTTTTCGGCTCCTCGAACTGTGCGACGGTCGTCGCGCTGCCGGTCAGAACCTTCTCGAATTCCTGTGGCTGGCTCATCTTCCCCCCTTGTCCCCCGGCAAACCTGCCGACGCTTGCAACAAGGGCGGCCCCAGAAGGCCGCCCTCCTCCCCGAGCGGGATCATGCAGGGGCACCGGCCCCCGCACAAGATTTTCGGATCAGGCGGTCCGCCTCAGCCCCAGCACAACTCGGTGCCCTTGGCGGTATCGACCGAGGGCACGCCTTCGGCCGGCTTGTCGGTGACCAGGGTCACGCCGGTATCGAAGAAGTCCTTGCCCGGGGTCGGCTGCGGCTTCACGCCTTCGTCGGCCCATTTCTTGATCGCTTCCACGCCCAGAGCGGCCATCATCAGCGGGTATTGCTGCGAGGTGGCGCCGATCTGGCCGTCCTTCACCGCCGCCACGCCGGGGCAGCCGCCATCGACCGACACGATCAGCACGTCGTTCTCCTTGCCCACGGCCTTCAGCGCCTGATAGGCGCCCACGGCGGCGGGTTCGTTGATCGTGTGGATCACGTTGATGTCGGGGTCTTTCTGCAGAAGGTTCTCCATCGCCTTGCGGCCACCTTCCTCGTTCCCGTTGGTCACGTCATGGCCCACGATGCGCGGATCGTCCTCGTCGCCAATCTTGGCGGGGTCTTTCGGGTCGATGCCGAAGCCGATCATGAAGCCCTGGTCGCGCAGCACGTCCACCGTGGGCTGCGACGGCGTCAGGTCCAGAAAGCCCACCTTGGCATCCTTGGCCTTGTCGCCCAGCGTGGCGGCGGCCCAGGCCCCGATCAGCTTGCCGGCCTCAAGGTTGTCGGTGGCGAAGGTGGCGTCGGCGGCATCGGCCGGGTCAAGCGGCGTGTCCAGCGCGATCACCACCATGCCGGCGGCCTGCGCCTTCTTCACCTGATCGACGATCGCCTTGGTGTCCGAGGCGGCAATCAGGATGCCCTTGGCGCCATCGGCGATGCAGCTTTCAATCGCCGCAACCTGGCTGTCATGGTCGCCGTCCACCTTGCCGGCATAGGCTTTCAGCGTGACGCCCAGTTCCTTGGCCTTGGCCTCGGCGCCTTCCTTCATCTTCACGAAGAACGGGTTGGTGTCGGTCTTGGTGATCAGGCACGCGGTCACGCCATCGGCCAGCGCCGGCGCCGCCGACAGCAGCGCAACAGTGGCCGCGCCCATCAGGGCCTTGGTGGTGAATTTCATCTGCTTCCTCCCACGGAAGGGGGGCAGGCGCCCCCCGTTTCGATTCCTGGCGCAGCCCGTCTCTCCCGCTGCGACGGGCACAGGAAAGCCGATTCCCGGCCTTGCGTCAAGATAATTAAATCACTCTGATTTATTATTGACAGATTGCCCGTTTCTTCCGCACTCTGGTCAGACCCCGCGCACCGGCGGGGATTGGGGGGAAACGTGAGATACGCCGTCGACACCGCCGCCGACCTGCGACCCGTGCCGGATGAGGCGGGTCTGCGCGGCACCAACCAGTCAGGGATGCGGGCGCATAACGAACGCCTGGTCCTCAGCCTGGTGCGCCGGCATGAGGCGCTGGCGAAATCCGACATCGCCCGCATGACCGGGCTTTCGGCGCAAACCGTGTCGGTCATCATGCGGCAACTGGAACAGGACGGGCTGCTGACCCGGGGCGAACCGATCCGGGGCCGGGTGGGCCAGCCCTCGGTGCCCATGTCGCTGGCCGCCGGGGGGGCGTTCTTCTTCGGGCTCAAGGTCGGGCGCCGGTCGGCCGATCTGATCCTGATCGACTTTCTCGGTCGCATCCGCGCCGCCCGCCGCAAGACCTATCGCTACCCCACGCCCGATGCCGTGGTGGCCTTCGTGGCCGAGGCCGCGCCCGCCCTGGTGGCCCCGCTGGGCGCGGATGAACGCGCCCGCGTCACCGGCATGGGGGTGGCGATCCCGTTCCAGCTCTGGAACTGGGTCACCATCATCGGCGCCCCGCAACAGGCGATGGATGCCTGGCGCCACCGCGACATCGGCGCCGACCTGTCGGCCCTGCTGGGCCTGCCGGTGCATGTGCAGAACGATGCCACCTCGGCCTGCGGGGCCGAGCTGATCTTCGGCACCGGCGACCGGCCCAAGGATTTCCTGCATTTCTACCTGGGCACCTTCATCGGTGGCGGGCTGGTGATGAACGGCCAGCTTTTCCTGGGCCGCACCGGCAATGCCGCCGGCGTTGGCCCCATGCTGGTGCCCGGTCCCGATGGCCGCCTGCTTCGGCTGCTGGAAGTGGCCTCGCTGAACGTGCTGGCCGAAACGATGGAGGAGGCGGGCGAATCCAGCGACCATATCTGGGAACAGCACCAGCACTGGCAGGTGTCGCGCCCGCTGCTGGACCGCTGGCTTGCCAGCGCCGCGCAGGGCCTGGCCCATGCCACGCTGAACGCCGCCGCCCTGGTTGAAATCGAGGCCGTCATTCTGGATGGCTGGATGCCTGTCTCGGTGCGCGCCGAACTGGTGCAGGCCACCGAAGCGGCGTTCAAGGCGCTGGATCTGGCCGGCGTCGATCCGCCCGTAATCCGCGAAGGCACCGTGGGGGCCGATGCCCGCGCCCTTGGCGCGGCGGCCATTCCCCTGTCGCACCGCTATCTGATCGACCAGAACGCCCCCGTCCGGCAGGGGTAGCCTATCCCTGCGGGGTCATCGCCTTGCGCTGGCGGGCGCGTTCCAGCCCCAGCCGGCGTTCGCGCCAGATGATCAGGATGCCCGCCAGAATGACCAGCGTCGCCCCGCCCAGCATGGTCAGCGTCGGCACCTCGGCAAAGATGAAATAGCCGATCAGCAGCGCAAAGATCATCGAGGCATAGTCGAACGGCGCTACCAGCGAGGCATCCGCCTCGCGATAGCTGGAGGTCAGCAGGATCTGCCCCACACCCCCCAGCAGCCCCGAGGCGACAAGGAACGCCGTCTCGCCCGGGGTGGGCCAGACCCAGCCGAAGGGCAGGGTAGCCAGCGACAGCACGGTTGCGGTCACGGAAAACCAGAACACGATGGTCGGGGTCTTTTCGGTCTGCACCAGCTTCCGCACGAACACCTGCGCCAGGGCGGCAAAGACCGCGCTGGTCAGCACAAGGCTGGCGCCGAAGGCCTCGGCATGGCCGGTCTCGGCGCCGTGCAGCACTGAAAGCCGGGGGCTGAGCACGATCAGCACCCCCAGCAGCCCCAGCGCCACCGCCCCGATGCGGAAGGCGCGGACTTCCTCGCCCAGGAACATCGCGGCAAAGATCACCGTCAGCAGCGGCGCGGCATAGCCGATGGCCGTCACCTCGGGCAGCGGCAGATAGCCCAGGCTGGCAAAGCCAAGGCCCATGGCCACCGTCCCGGCAAAGCCGCGCCAGACATGGCCCAGCGGGTTGTCCGTCCGCAGCCCCGATGACAGCTCGCGCCGCCACAGCAGCCAGCCCACGATCACCGGAATGGCAAAGAACGACCGGAAGAACACCGCCTGCCCGCCGGGCACATGGGCCGAGGTCGTCTTGATCATCGCCGACATCACGATGAAGATCAGCACCGAGCCAAGTTTCAGCGCAATGCCGCGCAGCGGCCGGTCATGGGTGGGCATCGCGGTCTCCTTCCGGTTACGATGAATCACGCGGACCGCCGGGGCGCAATCCCTCTGGACGCCGCCTTGCCTTGCGGCTTTGCTGTCCGCCCGGAGGTGCCCCATGCAAGAACCGCTATCCCGCCTGATCGACCAGGGCCGTGGCCTGACCCCCGCCGACCTGGTGCTGAAGGGCGGCCGCGTCTTCGACCTGATCACCGGCGATCTGGTCGAAACCGACGTGGCGATCTGTGGTGACACCATCGTCGGTACGTTTGGCAGCTATACAGGCATACGCGAAACAGACGTTTCCGGTCAGGTGCTGGTGCCGGGTTTCATCGACACCCACCTGCATATCGAAAGCTCGCTCGTCACCCCGCATGAATTCGACCGCTGCGTCGGCCCGCGCGGCGTGACCACGGTGATCTGCGACCCGCATGAAATTGCCAATGTCTGCGGCCTGACCGGCATCCGGTACTTCCTTGATTCCGCAGCACAAACCCTGATCGACATCCGGGTTCAACTGTCCTCCTGCGTGCCCTCGACCCATATGGAAACCGCCGGGGCCCGGCTTGAGGCCGCCGATCTCCTGCCGCTGAAGGACCATCCGCAGGTCATCGGCCTGGCGGAATTCATGAATTTCCCCGGCGTTCTGATGAAAGACGAAGCCTGCCTCGCCAAGCTGCAGGCCTTCCGCGGCCGCCACATCGACGGCCACGCCCCCCTCCTCCGCGGGGCCGATCTGAACGGCTATATCGCCGCCGGCATCCGCACCGAGCATGAGGCGACCACGGCGGCCGAGGCGCTGGAAAAACTGCGCAAGGGGATGCGCGTCCTGATCCGGGAAGGCAGCGTTTCCAAGGACATGCACGCGCTGGCCCCGATCCTGACGGAACGCCATTCGCCCTATCTCTGCCTCTGCACCGATGACCGCAACCCGCTGGACATCGCCGAACATGGCCACCTGGATTACATGATCCGCAGCCTGATTGCGCTGGGCTGCCCGCCGCTTGCCGTCTATCGCGCCGCTAGCCTCTCGGCGGCCGAGGCCTTCGGACTCAAGGATCGCGGGCTGATCGCGCCGGGCAAGCGCGCCGACATCGCGGTGATCGACAGTCTGGAAACCTGCCACGCCAGCCGCGTCTTTGCCCGTGGGGTGGAACTGACCCCCGCCGCCTTTGCCGCAAGGCCGACCACCGCGCCCGTCGCCCGCGCCTCGGTCAAGGCGCCACGGGTGACGCCGCAGGATTTCCGCACCGGCGGCAACCGGGTGGAAACCCCCGTGATCGGCATCCTGCCCGGCAAGATCATCACGCCGCACCTGACCTTCGACATCCCGCCGGTCGATGGCGACAAGCGCCCCGATCTGGACCGCGATCTGGTGAAAATCGCGGTGATCGAACGCCATGGCCGCAACGGCAACCGCGCCACCGGCTTCGTGCAGGGCTTCGGGCTGAAACGCGGCGCCATCGCCTCGACCGTCTGCCATGACCATCACAACATCGCCGTCGTGGGCGCCGATTACGCCGACATGGCGCTGGCCGCCAACCGCCTGACCGAGATCGAGGGCGGGTTCGTCGTGGCCGAAGGCGGCAAGGTGCTGGCGGAACTGGCCCTTCCGGTGGCCGGGCTGATGAGCCTGCTGTCCTTCGAAGAGGTGCGCGATGCCCTCATCCCCCTGCGCGCCGCCGCCCACAGCCTTGGCGTCACGCTGGAGGAACCCTTCCTGCAACTGGCCTTCCTGGCCCTGCCGGTGATCCCGCATCTCAAGATCACCGATCACGGGCTGGTGGATGTCGATAGATTCGAGGTGATCCCATGACCGTCACGATCTGGCACAACCCGAACTGCGGCACCTCGCGCAAGGTGCTGGCCGCCCTGCGCGAGGCGGGGCTGACCCCGCAGGTGGTGGATGCACGCAAGCCGGGCTGGCGGGCGGAAGACCTGCGCAGGCTTTTCGCCGACGCCGGGCTGACCGCGCGGCAGGCGCTGCGCACCCGCGGCACGCCGGCGGAAGACATGGGCCTGACCGCGCCCGAGATGTCGGAACAGGGGCTGATCGAGGCCATGATCGTGCATCCGACGCTGGTGGAACGCCCCTTCGTTGCCACGCCCTGGGGCACCCGTCTGTGCCGCCCGGCCGGCACGGTGCAGGATCTGCTGGCGCTGCGGCCCCGGTAACAGCGGGCAACGGGGGCGCTGCCCCCCGCGCGCGTTCCGCGCCCCCCCCAGGGGTATTTGGCCAAGTGGAAAGGGCTTGGGGCCTTTCCCTGCCGCCAGACCCGGTTAAGCTGGGCGCCCGGCTGCATGAGGGACCACATGACACGCACCCTGCTTCTGTTTGGCGATTCCAACACCCATGGCACGATGCCGGTGGCATCGCTGGGCGATCAGGGCCGCTATGGCCCCGGCGAACGCTGGCCCGGCCGCCTGCGCGCCCTGCTGCCCGATTGGGAGGTGATTGCCGAGGGCCATCCCGGCCGCACCACGCTGCATGACGACCCGATCGAAGGCGCGCATCGCAACGGGCTGCGGGTGCTGCCCGCGCTTCTGGAATCGCATCGCCCGGTTGATGCGGTGGTGGTCATGCTGGGCACCAATGACCTGAAAGAGCGTTTTTCGGTCAATGCCGATGACATCGCCCTGTCGCTGGAACGGCTGGTCGGGGTGATCCGCACCTCGGGCGCAGGCCCGGGCGGGGCCGCCCCCGGTGTTCTGCTGATCGCGCCGCCGCCTGTTCTTGAGGTCGGCGTGCTGGCCGGGATGTTCCGGGGCGGGGCGGCGAAATCTCAGGTTCTGGGCGCACGCATCGCCGAGATGGCGCAGCGCATCGGCGTGCCCTGGCTGGATGCCGGAGCCATGGTTCGCGTCAGCCCGATCGACGGCGTTCACTATGGCCCCGAGGCGAACCCCGTGCTGGCCGAGGCGGTGGCCGCCGCCGTGCGCCGGCATTTCGCCCTTGCTTAGGAGCAACCTAATCACGGCTCTGCCACAACGTCCTTTTCCAAAACGTGAATCTGGGTGATTTCTTTCCTGTGTCCCCTGATCCCCGTTCGCAAAAGGCCGCCACATGACCGCCCATGACCCCGCCTTGCAGGAATTGCGTGCCAATGTCGCGCTGCCGTTCGAACGTGCGCAGGCCATGCCGAAATCGGTCTATACCTCGCCGGGATTTGCCGAGCTGGAAACCCGCCATATCTTTGCCGCCGAATGGCTGTGTGCGGGCCGGGCCGAGGCGCTGCCGAACCCCGGCGACTATCTGACGATGGAGATCGCGGGCGAGCCGGTCATCATCCTGCGCGACCGTGACGGCAGTTTGCGCGGCCTGTCGAACGTCTGCCGCCACCGGATGAGCACCCTGCTGCAAGGCCGCGGCAATGTGCGCAGCATCGTCTGCAGCTACCATGCCTGGACCTACAACCTGGATGGCAGCCTGCGCGGCGCCCCGGCGATGGCCCGGAACGAAAGTTTCTGCCGCGACCAGATTCGCCTGCCGGCGATCCGGGTGGAAAACTGGCGCGGTTGGATCATGGTCACGCTGAACCCCGACGCGCCGCCCCCGGCGGAAACGCTGGCCGCGGTGGACCGGCTGGTCGGCTATCTGCCGATGGAAACCTATTCCGAGGTCTTCCGCGAAGAGTTCGACTGGGACACCAACTGGAAGGTGCTGGCCGAGAACTTCATGGAAAGCTACCACCTGCCGGTCTGCCATGAGGCCACCATCGGCGGCACCTGCGACCTGAACCTGATGACCTGCCCTGAAGGCGATGCCGCCTTCAACCACCACTGGATCGTCAAGAACGATTCGCTGCCGCTGTCGCTGGCGCATCCGTCGAACACCGCCCTGCAAGGCGACGAACGCCGGATCACCTGGCTGCTGGCGATCTATCCCAGCCTGCTGATCACCCTGACGCCGGGCTATTTCTGGTATCTGTCGCTGACACCGAAAGGCCCCGGCCGGGTGCATGTGCTGTTCGGCGGCGGGATGAGCGCGGACTGGATCGCCGACCCCGAGGCGCCGGCGCATCTGGCGCAGTTGAAGACCCTGCTGGATGAGGTGAACCTGGAAGACAAGGGCTGTGTCGAGCGGGTCTATCGCGGCCTCTGCGCCGACCTGTCCGCGCCGGGCGCCCTGAGCCACCTGGAGCGCCCGAACTACGATTTCGCCCGCTGGATCGCCTCGCGGATGCCCTGAATCCGGGCCCGCAAGACGCCGCAAGACACCCCGAAAGGACCATGATGGCCCATATCCGCCACCGCAAGTTCAACACGAAAGACACCTACCCCGAGCAGAAGCTGGACAATGATCTGGCGCAGGCCGTGGTGGCCCGCGGGACCACCATCTTCCTGCGCGGCCAGTGCCCGCAGGATCTGGACACCGCCAGAAACATCGACAGCCATGATCCGGTCGAACAGACCCACAAGGTGATGCAGAACATCCGCCAACTGGTCGAGGAATGTGGCGGCCGGATGGAACATGTGACCAAGCTGGTGGTCTATCTGACCGATGTCCGCCACCGCGAAGCGGTCTATCGCACCATGGGCGACTATATCCGCGGCGTGCATCCGGTCTGTACCGGCCTGGTGGTGGTGGCCCTGGCCCGCCCCGAATGGCTGGTCGAGATCGACGCCACCGCCGTCATTCCCGATTGACCCTTCCGCCGCCGGGGGGCGAAGCGCCCCCGGCGGCCAGCCCCGGAAAGCTGCCGCATGACCTTTTCCCTGCTTGCCCGCTGCCCGACGACCGGCCGTTTCGGCATGGTGATCTCGTCCTCATCGCCGGCGGTTGCCGCGCGTTGCGCACATGCCCGCGCCGGGGTGGGGGTGGCGGCGACGCAGAACATCACCGATCCCGCCCTTGGGCCGCGCTTGCTGGATCTGATGCAGGCCGGGGCGACTGCGCCGCAGGCCATGGCGCAGGTGGTGGCCGAGGCGCCACATGTCGATTATCGCCAGCTTCTGTGCGTTGATGCGCAGGGCCGCACCGCTTGCCATTCCGGCGCGCAGACGCTGGGGGTCTGGGCGCTGGCCGAAGGGCCGGGGGTGGTGGCGGGGGGCAACCTGCTGGCCAACCCGACCGTGCCGCAGGCCATGGTTGCGGGCTTTGCCGCCGCCGCTGGCGATTTCGGGGACCGGCTGGTCGCCGCCTTGCAGGCCGGGGCCGCCGCCGGGGGCGAAGCGGGGCCTGTTCATTCCGCCGGGCTGCTGATCGTTGACCGCGAAAGCTGGCCGGTGGCCAGCCTGCGCGCCGACTGGTCCGATGCCGCCACGCCCATCGAAGAGGTTGCCCGCGCCTGGGCGGTTTATGCGCCGCAGATGGCGGCCTATGTCCAGCGCGCCCGTGACCCGCGCGCGGCGCCTTCGTACGGTGTGCCGGGCGACGAATAGGCTGTGACAAACGGGGTTTCCCGCCGCCCGCCGGGCGGATAGCCTGCGCGGCATGGCGCTGCGCTTCACCCTTCGACAGTTGGAATACCTGGTTGCCGTCGGCGAGACCGGGTCGATCGCCGCAGCGGCGGATCGGGTGAATGTCTCGTCGCCCTCGATCTCGACCGCGATTGCCCAGCTTGAACAGGAATTCGGGCTGCCGCTGTTCGTGCGGCGCCATGCGCAGGGCCTGTCGCTGACGCAAGGCGGGCGGCAGTTCGTGGACGAGGCCCGTGCCGTGCTGGCCGCGGCGGGGCGGCTGAACGATCTGGCCAATGCCATCACCGGGCAGGTGCGCGGCCCTTTGTCGGTGGGCTGCCTTGTGACCTTTGCGCAGGTGCTGCTGCCGGGCCTACGCCGCAGCTTCACCGCCCGTTTCCCCGAGGTGGATTTCCGCCAGTCCGAACATCATCAGGCCGAAATCTTTGAAGGGTTGCGGCAGGCCCGGCTGGATGTCGCGCTGACCTACGATCTGGACATTCCGCCCGACCTGTCCTTCGTGCCGCTGATCAGCCTGCCGCCCTATGCGCTGTTGCCGGTGGGGCATCCGCTGGCCGCCCGTGCCAGCGTGACGCCCGCCGATCTTGCGCCCTTGCCGATGGTGCTGCTCGACCTGCCGTTTTCCACCGACTACTTCCTGGAAACCTTCCGCCCGCTGGGCCGGAAGCCGCAGATCGTGGAACGCACGCGCGACATCGGGGTGATGCGGGCCATGGTGGCCAACGGGTTCGGCTATTCCATCGCCAATATCCGCCCCGCACCGGAAACCGCGCCGGACGGGCAGCCGCTGGTGACGGTGCCGCTGCAAGGGCCGCCGCCGCTGGATCTGGGGCTGGTGCTGACCGAGGGCGCGAAGGGCGCGCTGACGATCCGCGCCTTCATCGACCATTGCCGCGACCGGCTGGCCGGCGGGGCGCCCGCATGACCGCCGCGCTGATCGTGGCGCATGGCCAGCCCTCGGACCCGCTGCCTGCGGCGGCCGAACTGGCGCGGCTGGCCGACCGGGTGGCCGCCCTGCTGCCGAACCATGACCTTGCCGCCGCCACGCTGGCGGAACCCGGTGCGCTGGCGCGGGCCACGGCGGGGCGGGCGCCCGGCGTGGTGTTTCCGCTGTTCATGGCCGGGGGATGGTTCACCCGCCACCTGATCCCCGCCCGTCTGGCCGAAGCGGGGGCGACAGGCTGGCAGGTGCTGGAACCCTTCGGCTGCGATCCGGCGGTGCAGGATCTGGCGGTGCGCATCGCGGCGCAAAGCCGTGCCGCGCGGGTGCTGCTGGCAGCGCATGGATCTTCGAAATCTCCCGCGCCCTCGGCCATTGCCCGGCACCTTGCCGCCCGCATCACCGCCGCGACCGGGGCCGAGGCTGCGGCCGCCTTCATTGACCAGACCCCGCGGCTGGCACTGGCCACGGGCTATGGCGCCGATGCGGTCTGCCTGCCGTTCTTTGCCATGCCGGGCGGCCATGTCACCACCGACCTGCCCGCCGCGCTGGCCGAGGCCGGGTTTGGCGGGCGCCTGCTGCCCGCTGTCGGGCAGCACCCCGACGTGCCGGCGCTGATCGCCCGCGCGATTGTGGCCGCCGCCCCGGTCTGCGCCGGGGCCTGCCGCTGGGCGTGACCGGCGTCAGACCGTGTGCAGATAAAGGTCGAAGTCCACTTCGCTGACCGTCCGCATCACCCGCTGGTATTCCGCCGCCTTGATGGCGGTAAAGGTGCGGTGCATGTCCTCGCCAAGCGCATCCTTCAGGAAGGCCGAGGCCCTGGCCGCGTCGATGGCGGATTTCCAGTCGGACGGGATGCCGGCATGGTCCGGCCCGTCTTCATAGCCGTTTCCGGTGGTTTCGGGGCCGGGGTCGATGCGGCTGGCCAGCCCGTGCCGGATGCCCGCCAGAACGGTGGCGGCCACCAGATAGGGGTTGGCATCCACGCCCGAGGGCCGGTGTTCGATCCGCCGCGCGCGGATGTCGCCCGCCGGGATGCGCAGCGCGACCGAGCGGTTGTTGACGCCCCAGCTTGGGCTGACCGGCGCATAGCTCTGGCTGGCGAAGCGGCGCCAGGAATTCGCGTGAGGGGCAAAGACCAGCATGGATTCCGCCATGGTGTCGCGCAACCCGCCAAGAGCGTGCAGAAGCGTGGGGTTCCACTGGCCCTCGACCGGCTCGACAAAGACGTTCTTGCCGGCATCATCCAGCATGGACACATGGAAATGCATCCCCGAACCGGCATAATCCTCGTTCGGCTTGGCCATGAAACAGGCCGTCACGCCATGCGCCCGCGCCTGCGCCCGCACGATCCGCTTCAGGCGCACCACATCATCGGCGGCCTGCATCACATCGGTGCGGTAGTGCAGGGTCAGTTCATACTGGCCGGGGGCGTATTCGCTGATCATCGTCTCGGCGGTGATCCCGGCCGCCTTGGCGCCGGCATAGATGTCGTTGAAAAGCGGCATCATCCCGTGCAGGTGGTCCACCGAATAGACCTCGGTCTTGCGCGACTTGCGGCCGTCCAGCACGTCGCGGGCGGGCTGCATCTTGCCATCCGGCCCGCGGTCATTGTCCAACAGGAAGAATTCCAGCTCGAACGCACCCGCCGGGTGCAACCCTTCCGCCGCCAGCGCGTCCACCTGCCGTTGCAGCGCGTGGCGCGGGTCCGAGGTCATCTTGACCCCGTCCAGCGTGTACATAGACATGAACACCTCGCCGCGCGGGGGCGTGGTGTTGTGCAGCGGCACCAGCGTGCCCGGAATGGGCCAGGCCCGCAGGTCGCCGTCGCCCTGATCCCAGATCAGGCCGGTCTCGTGCACATCCTCGCCCACGATGTCGAGGCCAAGGATCGAGATCGGCAGGTGCCGCCCCGATTTGTAGAACGACAGAAGTTCATGCCGGCGGATGATCTTGCCCCGGCCGATGCCATTGGCATCGTGCAGCACGATGTCGAAGGCCTCGATCTCGGGGTGGGCGGCAAGAAAGGCCTCGGCTTCGGCAAGGGTCGAACCGGAGGGGCTGGCGTCGGCGGCGGTCATGTCAGTCTTTCGGGCAAAGGTCGGAAAGGATTTCATCGAAGCTGGCGATCAGCCGGTCGATCTGGCCCTTTTTCGTGACCGGGCTGACCAGCATCATGTTGTGGAAGGGGGCGATCAGGCTGCCGCGGTTCAGAAGGCCCACATGCAGCGCCGCCTCGACCGCGGGCTGATGCGCGGTTGCCGCCTGGGCGCCGTTCTTCAGCGGGCCGGGGGCGCAGATGAATTCGACCCGCGCGCCCACGCGCACCACATGCCAGGGCAGGCCATGCCGCTCGATCGCCTTCCACAGCCCATGCGACAGCCGGTCCGCGCCCTTTTCCATATGGGCATAGGCCTTTTCCGTCATCACCTCGGACAGGTTCGCCCGCAGGCAGGCGAATTGCATCGGGTTGGCCGAAAGCGTGGTGCCCATGCCGGAATGGCCCGAGGCGCGGTTGGCGTTCGCCTCGGCATAGCGGCGGGCCACGTCATCGGTCATGCCCCAGACGGCGGTCGGCATCCCGCCGGCCACGCATTTGCCGACGATGAACATGTCGGGCGACAGCGAATGAACGCGGGTATAGCCGCCCAGACCCGAAGACAGCGTATGCGTCTCGTCGATCATCAGCAGGGCGCCGTAGCGGCGGGTCAACTGCCGCAGCCCGTCATGGAAGCCTGCTTCGGGCAGCACCATGCAACTGTTGGTCATCACCGGCTCGGTCAGCACGGCGGCCACGTCGCCGGCCTTGAGCGCGGCTTCGACTCCGGCCAGATCATTGAATTCAACGCAGACCGCGCCTTCGGCCAGATCGGCAAACTGGCCCAGCAGGCCCGGCCGGGTGATGGTGCGGCCCTTGCCATCCAGCGTGACCATCGCGTCATCGACGGTGCCGTGATAGCAGCCGTTGAACACCAGCACCTTGCGCCGCCCCGTCACCGCCCGCGCCACCCGCAGGGCAAAGCGGTTGGCATCGGTCGCCGTGGTGGCGATCTGCCAGCGGAAGGGGCCGAAGCGTTCGGACAGAAGCCGTCCCGCCTCGGCCGTGTCCGACGAGGGCAGCATATAGGTCAGCCCGCGCCGCGCCTGATGGCGGATTGCCTTCGCCACCGGCTTCGGGCTGTGGCCGAACATGCTGCCGGTATCGCCCAGGCAGAAGTCATCAACCTGATAGCCGTCGATGTCGGTGATGCGGGCGCCCTCGGCCTTGGCGATGACCGGCAGGTGCGGCATCGGCCAGTCGGCCATCCAGTGCATCGGCACCCCGCCCAGCCAGAAACCGGCGGCTTCGGCCTGAGCTTCGGCCGATTTCGGGCGGCCTTGCGCAAAGCGCCGCGCCTCACGCGCGGCAAAGGCGTCAAGGCGATCCTTGCGGAGTCCGGCAATGGTTTCGGCGGTCATGTTGGCACCTCTGGTCGCCAGACACTATGCCGGATGATTTGATCAAATTGCAAGAGCCACAACTGTGCGGCGACCCGGATCTGTTGCGCAGAGTGCGGGGCCGGGGTGTCAGGGAGGCTTGCTGTGCCACGACACAGGCTTCGGCCTTCCCGAACCGTTGTATCGCTTTATATCAGCAGGTTGGCAGGGAAGTGGCGGAGACGAAGGGATTCGAACCCTCGAGACCCTTTAGAGGTCTGCGCCCTTAGCAGGGGCGTGCCTTCGACCACTCGGCCACGTCTCCGCCGGCGTGTTTATTGGGGAAGGCCGGCGGGGGCAAGCGGAAAGGCATGGGGGACGGTGGATTTGCCGCAGCTTCCGCATCCTGTGCCAAAGACAGTGCCCGGCCGTCGGGCCCCGGCGCGCGCCAAGCTCCGGCGGCCCCGGGGAAGGGGGCGCATGGGGAACGGCGAACCCTCTGCCAAACAAGTCGAGGGCTGGTCCGCTGCGGTGATGTCGGGCTGCGGTCGGCTTCAGCCGCTGAACAAGAAGTGCAGGACGTCGCCGTCCTTCACCTCATAGGTCTTGCCTTCCACACGGAACTTGCCGGCTTCCTTGGCGCCGGCCTCGCCCTTGCCGGCAACATAATCGTCATAGGCAACCGTTTCGGCGCGGATGAAGCCCTTTTCGAAATCGCCATGGATGACACCGGCCGCCTGCGGGGCCAGCGTGCCCTTGGCGATGGTCCAGGCGCGTGCTTCCTTGGGGCCGACGGTGAAATAGGTCTGCAGGCCCAGCAGCTCGTGGCCGGCCCGGATCAGCCGGTCAAGGCCGGCTTCGTGCAGGCCCATCTCTTCCAGGAACACCGCCGCCTCTTCTTCGGGAAGCTGCGCCAGTTCCTCTTCGATCCGGGCCGAGATCACAACGGTGCCGGCGCCCTGCTTCGCCGCCATCTCGGCCACGCGGGCCGACTGGCTGTTGCCGGTGGCGGCCGAGGCTTCCTCGACGTTGCAGACATAAAGCACCGGCTTCGCGGTCAGCAGTTGCAGCAGCCGCCAGGCCCGCGCATCGTCTTCCGCCACCTTGATGGTGCGTGCCGGCTGTCCCTGGCTCAGCGCCGCTTCGGCCTGGGCCAGCAGCCGGTCCTGATCCAGGCTGTCCTTGTCGCCGCCCTTGATCTTGCGGGCCAGGTTCGCGCGGCGCCGTTCGATCGAATCAAGGTCGGCCAGCATCAGCTCGGTTTCGATGGTCTCGGCATCGGCCACCGGGTCGATGCGGCCTTCGACATGGGTGATGTCGCCGTCTTCAAAGCAGCGCAGCACATGGGCGATGGCATCACATTCGCGGATATTGGCCAGGAACTGGTTGCCCAGACCTTCGCCCTTGGACGCGCCGCGCACCAGGCCGGCGATATCGACAAAGGTCATCCGCGTGGGGATGATCTGCTTCGATCCGGCAATCTTCGCCAGAACCTCAAGCCGCGGGTCGGGAACCGCCACCTCGCCCACGTTGGGTTCGATAGTGCAGAACGGGAAATTCGCCGCCTGCGCCGCCGCCGTGCGGGTCAGCGCGTTGAAGAGGGTGGACTTGCCGACGTTCGGCAGCCCCACGATGCCCATCTTGAAACCCATCTTGCCCTCCATTGGCGACGGGCCGCTTCTACGGGCGGGCGGGCGAAGGATCAAGTTCTCCGACTCAGTCACTCAGGGCTAGGCTGGTGGCGTGACGTGTTTACAGGAGTATCCCGCGATGTCCTTCGACCCCTACCTGCATTTTCAGGGCAACTGCCGTGCGGCGATGACGGCCTATCAGGCCGTGTTCGGCGGCGAGTTGCAACTGATGGGCTATGGCGACGCGCCCGACGCGACGGCCGAAATGAAGGCTTCGGACGCCATCATGCATGGGATGCTGTTGACGGACGGGCGGATGCTGCTGGCCTCGGATTTCCCGCCGGGATTCAAGGGCGATCCGCAGCAGGCGGTTTCGGTCAGCCATATCGCCGGCTCGGTGCCCGAAGCGAAGCGGGTGTTCGCGGCCCTTGCCGAAGAGGGCGAGGTGATCATGGAGTTTGCCCCGACCTTCTGGTCCGACGGCTTCGGGATGCTGAAGGACAGGTTCGGAACGCACTGGATGATCTCGGCCCCCTGGCGGCAGGGCTGAGGGCCATTGATCTTTCCCGTGCGCCCGTGCGAAACCCCAAGGCGCACAGGTGCTACGGGGACGGCCATGACCAGGATCGACGATACCTTCGCGCGACTGAAGTCGCAGGGGAAGAAGGCATTCGTCGCCTACATCATGGGCGGCGACCCGGATGAGGCCACCTCGCTTGCCGTGATGAAGGGCCTGCCCGGCGCAGGGGTCGACATCATAGAACTGGGGATGCCCTTCACCGACCCGATGGCCGATGGCCCCACCATCCAGGCCGCGGGCCAGCGGGCGCTGGAAGGCGGCATGACGATGGACCGCGTGCTGGCCATGGTCCGCGCCTTCCGCGATGGGGACAAGACCACCCCGATCGTGCTGATGGGCTATTACAACCCGATCTATTCCCGCGGGGTCGACCGCTTCCTGAAAGACGCGACCGAGGCCGGGATCGACGGGCTGATCGTGGTGGACCTGCCCCCCGAGGAAGATGACGAACTGTGCCTGCCGGCGCAGAAGGCCGGGCTGAACTTCATCCGGCTGGCCACGCCCACCACCGATGACAAGCGCCTGCCCAAGGTGCTGCAGAACACCAGCGGCTTCGTCTATTACGTCTCGATCACCGGCATCACCGGCGCGGCGGCCGCACAGGCGGCCGATGTGGCGCCGGAAGTGGCCCGGATCAAACGCTCTACCAGCCTGCCGGTCATTGTGGGCTTCGGCATCAACACGCCCGACTCCGCCCGCTCGATTGCCGGCATCGCCGATGGCTGCGTGGTGGGCTCCGCCATCGTCAAGGACATCGGCGAGGGCAAACCCGTGGCCGAAGTGCTGACCAAGGTGGCCGCCCTGGCCGCAGGCGCGCATTCGGCCTGAGGCGAGGGAGCGGAGGCGGCGGGAGGGGTTGTTCGGCCCTTTGCGGACGGTCGAGCCCGGCGGATGCTGATCGTGCTCCGACGAGTGCGACCATTCTAATGGCCTGCACAAGTCAAGTTTGTCTTGCTCGGCACGGCTTTCGCGCCTTACGCTTTTGTGTGTCGGTGGAGGGTATTCGCTGCATGACAGACGTATTGGTTTGGGAATTCGACGGGCGTTCTGACCGCCTCTACATTCATTTCGACGTCAGCGACCATTTCCTGAAGCTGGATACCTTCATTAAGACGGCGGAAAGTGCCCGGAAGGTGATTGACGCTCTGGACGAAACCTTCTTCAACGGCAGTCTTGAATACGAACTGATCGTATTGCCACCGGCAGAAGGTACATTCCTTTCAAACCTCGCCATGTGGGTTTCGGGCGGTACAGCCGCAGTCTTCGGCTTTCTGAATACCGATGTCGGTTCGGCCTATGTCGAAGGCCTAACCGGGCGAACACCGGCGGAATGGGCGCAGTCCTTCGGGGAAGACCACCGCGCCCGGATAGACAGCGTCCTGGAGGAAAGCGAAACACCGGTGGATGAAACCGATTTTGACGTGATCGAAGGTCCCCCAGAAGCCTTGCCGATTAGCGCCGATGAAGCCTGCAAAGAGGCAGCGCAAATCGTGGCAGCTATGGCACGGGGCGTCCTTGAGAAAAGCCCCGAGGAACTCCAGAAGGTGGGAATGGATGTTGGTGCGCTGCCGGATGCCGTGGATGCGCGGGCAGACTTCTACGCCGCTTGTATCGAAGACCGCGACGTGAAGCGGGTGGGCTTCACACCAGACGACGACTTCCCGATTCCGCGCAACTCATTCCCCGAACGCGCCCAAAAGCCAGCCAGAAAGCCCAAAGACGAAGAGCCGCCCGGATGGTCCGTGTCTATTGAAAGCATCTACGTCACCTCACCGAACTGGGATAAGGAAGACCAGAAGACCCGGCAGTGGAAGGGCAAAGACCAGATCAGACGGGACTGTTACTTCGTGATCGAAGACGCCGAATTCTGGCACAAGGTTAAGCACAAGGCCCTTCATGTGGAGGTGTTGGACAACCTGAAAGTGCAGTGGGCTTTCCAGAACACCGATGGACGCCCAAAGAACCGTCGCGTCCTTCGCGTTCTGGAATTCAACGGTGACAAACTGGCAGACCCCCTACCACCCGCCGCCGTCCGGGCCATACTTGGGCAATACTCTGAATATGAAGCCAGTATTGGACCACGAACGCTCTTCGATCAATGATCACTGTTTATCATAAGTTAGGTTCCTTCATGCCTTCCCGCCTGACCATCCAAGAACAGAAGCTTCGAACACCAGACGGGCGCGAAGTCTTACAATTCGATGTGTACGACGTCGTGCAGATCGAAGGGCGCGACGTGCTGCATAAGCGGTACGACGTCGGCTTCAAGACGCGCGAAGAGGCCGAAGCTTGGGTGGCGCAGCAACCGTGATCACTAGGGCAGCAGCGAACGTCCGCTTCCCCCCCGCTCCCCCCGCTCCCCATAGACGCGCCTTCGCACCGTTGGTAACAGGCGGAGGACAGCCCGCGAAGGAGCCGTGCATGCCTGTGATCACCTGCATCGAAGACCTCAAGCGCCTGCACCGGAAGCGGACGCCGCGGATGTTCTGGGATTACTGCGAAAGCGGCAGCTATACCGAGCAGACGTTTCGCGACAACAGCGCGGATTTCTCGCTGATCCGGCTGCGGCAGCGGGTGGCGCGTGATCTGTCGGACCGGGTTCTGTCGGGCAGGATGCTGGGCCAGGCGGTGACCATGCCGGTGGCGCTGGCGCCGGTGGGCAGCACCGGGATGCAGCACCCCGACGGCGAAATCCTGGCCGCCCGGGCGGCGGCAAGGTTCGGCGTGCCCTTCACCCTGTCCACCATGTCGATCTGTTCGATCGAGGATGTGGCGGCGGCGACCCCCGATCCGTTCTGGTTCCAGCTTTACGTCATGCGGGACGAGGATTTCGTGGACCGCATCATCGAACGCGCCCGGGCGGCGAAATGCAGCGCACTGGTGCTGACGCTGGACCTGCAGATCATCGGGCAGCGGCACAAGGATCTGAAGAACGGACTGACCAGCCCGCCGCGCCTGACCTTGCCGAACATCCTGAACATGGCCACCAAGCCGCGCTGGTCGCTGGGGATGTTGAAAACCCCGCGCCGGCAGTTCCGCAACATCGTGGGCCATGTGAAGGGCGTGACCAACCTGGCCGACCTGTCGGCCTGGACGAACGAGCAGTTCGATCCCAAGCTTGACTGGTCGAAGGTGACCCGCATCCGCGACCAGTGGGGCGGCAAGCTGGTGCTGAAGGGCATCCTTGACGCCGAGGATGCGCAGATGGCGGTGGACGCCGGGGCCGATGCCATCGTGGTGTCGAACCACGGCGGGCGGCAACTGGACGGGGCGCTGTCGTCGATCCGGATGCTGCCGTCCATCGTGCGGGCGGTCGGTGGCAAGACCGAGATCTGGCTCGACAGCGGCATCCGCTCGGGGCAGGACGTGCTGAAGGCGCTGGCGCTGGGGGCGACCGGCACGATGATCGGCCGCGCCTATATCCACGGTCTGGGCGCCATGGGCGAGGCCGGCGTGACCAAGGCGCTGGAGGTGATCCGCAAGGAGCTGGATGTCACCATGGCGCTGTGCGGCGAACGCGACGTGGCGCATCTTGGCCCGCAGAACCTGCTGGTTCCGGCGGATTTCGAAGGCAAGTGGGCCTGAGGCAGAGGCCCGCCGCATCACCGCGCCGGGATGGACCCTCAAGGCGCTGCCTGTGGCGCGGCGCTAGGGCTTGCGGCCTTGATTTGATGCGGAAACCGCGCTTGTGTGAAAAGCATGACCGAACCTGACCAAGTCTGTCCCATCATCCTTTGCGGCGGCTCGGGAACCCGGCTCTGGCCGTTGTCGCGCAAGTCGTATCCCAAGCAGTTCGCGCAGATTCTGGGGGACAGATCGCTGTTCCAGCAGGCCGCGCTGCGGTTCGGGCAAGGCGGGTTTGCGGCGCCGACGATCGTGACGGGGTCCGACTTCCGTTTCATCGTCACCGAACAACTGGCCGAGGTGGGCATCCGCCCCGGCACGATTCTGATCGAACCCGAACCGCGCAACACGGCGCCGGCCATTCTGGTGGCCGTTCTGGCGCTGGTGGCGCGGAACCCGGATGCGCCCGATCCGATCGTGCTGATCGCCCCGTCGGACCATGCCATCCCCGATAGCGCGGCCTTCGGCGATGCCGTGGCGCGGGGGCGGGTGGCGGCGGCACAGGGCAAGATCGTGACGTTCGGGATCACCCCCGACCGGCCCGAGACAGGCTATGGCTATCTGGAACTTGCGGCCCGTCCGGGGGCAGACGGGGCCCCCGTCGATCTGCTGCGCTTTGTCGAAAAGCCCGAGGCAGACCGCGCAAGGGCCATGCTGGCTTCGGGCAACTTCCTCTGGAATGCCGGAATCTTCCTGGCCCGGGCCTCTGATCTGGTGGCCGCCTTCCGCCAACATGCGCCCGATGTCCTGGCCCCAGTCGAGCGGTCGCTGGCCGCCGCCCGCGCCGACCTTGGCTTCCTGCGGCTTGACCCTGCGGCCTTTGCACAGGCGCCCTCGATCTCGGTTGATTATGCCGTCATGGAAAAGGCGCCCAATCTGGCCGTGGTGCCCTTCTCGGCCGGCTGGTCCGACCTGGGCGATTGGGATGCCGTCTGGCGCGAACAGCCGGCAGATGCCGACGGGGTGGCGCTGTCCGGCCCTGCCGCGGCGATCGACTGCCATGACACCCTGTTGCGCGCGGAATCCGAGGGCCAGGTGCTTATCGGGATCGGGCTGGACAACATGATTGCCGTGGCCATGCCGGATGCCGTGCTGGTGGCGCCGAAGGACCGGGCGCAGGATGTGAAGAAGGCGGTCGATCTGCTGAAGGCGCGTGGCCAGCGCCAGGCCGAAACCCTGCCGCGCGACTATCGTCCCTGGGGCTGGTATGAAACGTTGGTTCTTGGCCCGCGCTTCCAGGTCAAGCGGATCGTTGTCAATCCCGGCGCGGCGCTTAGCCTGCAAAGCCACCATCACAGGTCGGAACACTGGATCGTGGTCGAAGGAACGGCGCGGGTCACGGTTGGCGACAAGGTGCAGCTTCTGGGCGAGAACCAGTCGGTCTACATTCCGCTTGGGGCCGTTCACCGGATGGAAAACCCCGGCAAGGTGCCGATGGTGCTGATCGAGGTGCAGACCGGCAGCTATCTGGGGGAAGATGACATCGTGCGCTACGACGACATCTACGCCCGGGGTCAGGGGGCGAAGGGCTGATGGCGACGCTGACCTGCTTCAAGGCCTATGACGTGCGCGGGCGGCTGGGCGACAATCTGGATGCCGGGATTGCCCGCCGAATTGGCCGCGGCTTTGCGCGGGCGCTGACGGCGCGGCGTGTGGTGCTGGGCCGCGACATCCGCGCCTCAAGCGAGGAACTGGCCGCCGCCGTTTCCGGGGCGCTGATCGACGAGGGCGTCGAAGTGCTGGACCTTGGCCTGTGCGGGACCGAGGAGATGTATCACGCCGTCACCTTTTTCGGTGCCGACGGCGGGATCGAGGTCACCGCCTCGCACAATCCGATGGATTACAACGGCATGAAGATGGTGCGGGCAGGGTCGGCGCCGCTGGACAGCGGCACCGGCCTTGCCGCGATCCGGGCCTTGGCCGAGGCTGATGAGTTTGGCCCCGCGCGGGCCGGTGGCCGGCGCGTCGATGTCGCCGCAACGGCGCGGGCCGCCTATGTTGAAACCGTGCTGAAATTTGTCGATGTGGCGGCGCTGCGGCCGTTGAAGATCGTGGTCAATGCCGGCAATGGCGCGGCCGGCCCGACCTTCGATGCCATCGCGGCGGCCCTGTCCGCACGGGGCGCACCGCTCCAGATCCTGCGGATGCACCATGAGCCGGACGGCAGCTTTCCGAACGGCATCCCCAACCCGCTGCTGCCCGAGAACCAGCCGGTCACCGCCGAAGCCGTTCGCGCGGCCGGGGCAGACCTTGGAATTGCCTGGGACGGCGATTTCGACCGCTGTTTCTTCTTCGATGCCGAGGGCCGGTTCATCGACGGCGAATACATCGTCGGCCTGCTGGCCGCGGCCTTCCTGGCCCGCGAACCGGGCGCGCGCATCATCCACGATCCGCGGGTGATCTGGAACACGCGCGACGTGGTGGCGCAGGCCGGCGGCACCGCGATCCAGTCGCGCACCGGACATGCCTTCCTGAAGGCCGCGCTGCGCGACCATGATGCCGTCTATGGCGGCGAAATGTCCGCGCATCACTACTTCCGCGATTTCGTCTGCTGCGACAGCGGCATGATCCCCTGGCTTCTGGTGATCGAGCTGATGGGCCGGTCGGGCCAGTCGCTGGCGTCTCTGGTCGCGGCCCGCCAGACAGCGTTCCCGTCCTCGGGTGAGATCAACTTTGTCGTCGCAGACCCGTCAGCCGTCCGCGCGCGGGTGGATGCCGCCTATGCCGCCGGGGCCTGCGGGCGCGACGAAACCGATGGCCTGTCGCTGGACATGGGGGCGTGGCGGTTCAACCTGCGCTCCTCGAACACCGAACCCCTGTTGCGCCTGAACGTCGAGACGCGCGCAGACCGCGTGCTGCTGGACCGCAAGGTCAACGAACTTTGCGCCCTGATCCGGAACGAACCCTGACACCGCGCGCAAGCAGCAACCGGGCTGGCGCCTGTCGAGCCTTGCTCCCCGCATCTCAGGCCGACCGCGACCGATCGTCCCGACACTATTTTTAGGATGAAACCGCAGGCGGCGGTCGCTTCAGGAGAACGATCTTCTTGAAAGACCTGTGTCTTTGGAAAAATAAATCACGACCAGTCGAATAGTCTTTTCTTGATGGCCCGGCATTCCGCTTCATCCCGCCCGGGGCCAAGGCAAGAAAGGACATCACATGTACTGGAACGGTTACGACCCCCAATTTGTGGCCCTGCTTGCAGGCGAGCCGGACGAGATCGAACCGCAGGCCTCGCGCGGTGCGCGGGTCGTGGCGCTGGCGCTTGGCCTTGGCTACGTCGCCGTCGCGCTGCTGCTGGCCGCGCTGTCGTGACGTTTGCGCCCGGCCAGGCGGGCCAGCGATGGGGCGGCAGCCGTTGGCGGGCAGGGCGGCCATGCCCGCCCCTTGCGTCCGCCCGCCCCGGCCCGGCGTCGCCACCACCGTTCTTACCCCTGTGACCCCCAAAGGAGCCCAAGACAGACATGGCTGAATTTCTTCCGCAGGCTGCGCTGAGCGACAACGCCGCGCGCCAGCTTGCCAATGCGACCAAGACCGCGCCCATCCTGCCGACGATCAGCCCGCGCTGGCTGGTGCATCTGCTGCAATGGGTGCCGGTTGAGGCGGGCATCTACCGGCTGAACACGGTGAAGAACCCCGAAAACGTCGAGGTGGCCTGCGCGGGCCGCGATGAATCGGACCTGCCGACCACGTTCGTGAACTATGACGAGAAACCGCGCGAGTACTTCCTGAATGCCGTCTCGACGGTGCTGGATGTGCATACGCGGGTCTCGGACCTGTATTCCAGCCCCTTCGACCAGGTGAAGGAACAGCTTCGGCTGGCAATCGAGACGATCAAGGAAACCCAGGAAGGCCAGTTGATCAACAACCCGGACTACGGGCTGCTGGCCAATGTCGCGCAGGGGCAGGTGCTCAAGACCCGCACCGGCGCCCCCACGCCCGACGATCTGGATCTGCTGATCGCCAAGGTCTGGAAGGAGCCGGCCTTCTTTCTGGCGCACCCCGATGCCATTGCCGCTTTCGGGCGCGAATGTACCCGCCGCGGCGTGCCGCCGCCGACCGTCAGCCTGTTCGGCTCGCAGTTCCTGACATGGCGCGGGCTGCCGCTGGTGCCGTCGGACAAGATTCCCGTGGTGGGCGGCAAGACCAAGATCCTGCTGCTGCGCGTGGGCGACAAGCGTCAGGGCGTGATCGGGCTGTATCAGCCCGGTCTTGCGGGGGAACAGTCGCCGGGCCTGTCGGTGCGCTTCATGGGCATCAACCGGGCGGCCATCGCCTCATACCTGATCAGCCTTTACTGCAGCCTCGTGGTGCAATCGCCCGATGCGCTGGCCGTGCTTGAAGATGTTGAGATCGGAAAATTCCATGACTATCCCGACACCTACCGGACATGATCCGGGGGCGGCCGGGCTGCCGGATGTGGCCACGCTGACGCAGCTTGCGGCACAGGTCTTTGCCGCGCTGCCCGGCGGCGGGGGCAATGTGCTGCCTTCAAACCCGGTGCCCGAAGATCCGCTGCCCGGCGGGCTGAACCCTGGCCCCTTTGCCAAGGGGCCGGTGCTGCCGGGGGCGCTGGTGCCGGGGGGAAATCTGGCGCCAACCTCGCCGCAATCGGGGGTGGCCGGGGTCGCTTCGGCCCCGGCGCTGGTTCCCAAGGCGGTGGCGGTGAACGGGTTGCCCGATCTGGCCGCCATCGCGCCGCCTGCCATCAATGGCCGCTTCGGGGGCCATTCGCTGGGCGTTCCGGCCCCGGCTGCCGCCCCGGTTTCGACCCCGGTCGCGCCTGCGCACCCTCCTGTCCCAGCCTATTACTTCCTGGTCGGCACGCCGACGGCCCCGGCTTCGACGGTGCCGCCCGGACCAGACCTTGTTTCGGCGCAAGGCTTCGGCCTGCCGGGGCAGGGCGATCTGGCGCATCTTCTGGCGGAACCGGCACGGTCTGCCGCGCCGGGGGCGGATTACTATTTCGCCCCCGCAACCCCCAGGGCGGCCCCTGCCTCGGCCCCGTATCACGGGCTGGATGTCAACGCCGTCCGCCGCGATTTCCCGATCCTGCAGGAACGGGTGAACGGGCGGCCGCTTGTCTGGTTCGACAATGCCGCGACCACCCAGAAACCGAAGGCCGTGATCGACCGGCTGACCCGGTTCTACGAACACGAAAACTCGAACATCCACCGCGCGGCGCATGAACTGGCCGCCCGCGCGACCGATGCCTATGAAGGCGCGCGCGACAAGGTGCGGCTCTTCCTGGGGGCCGCCTCAAGCGAAGAGATCGTCTTTGTCCGCGGCGCGACCGAGGGGATCAACCTGATCGCCAACACCTGGGGCGAGGCCAATATCGGCGCGGGCGACGAAATCATCGTCTCGCATCTTGAGCATCACGCCAACATCGTGCCCTGGCAGATGCTGGCCGCGCGCAAGGGGGCGAAGATCCGCGTTATCCCGGTTGACGATACCGGCCAGGTGATCCTTGATGAGTACACCCGCCTGCTGACCCCCCGCACGAAGCTGCTCTCGGTCACGCAGGTGTCGAACGCGCTTGGCACCGTGGTTCCGGTGCATGAGATCGTGGCGCTGGCCAAGGCCGCCGGGGTGACGACAGTGGTGGACGGGGCGCAGTCGGTCAGCCATCTGCGCGTCAACGTGCAGGCCATCGGCACCGATTTCTTCGTGTTCTCGGGGCACAAGGTCTTTGGCCCCACGGGAATTGGCGTGGTCTATGGCCGCAAGGCCGTGCTGGATGCCATTCCGCCCTGGCAGGGCGGCGGCAACATGATTGCCGACGTGACCTTCGAGAAGACCCTCTATCAACCGCCGCCCAACAAGTTCGAGGCGGGCACCGGCAATATCGCCGATGCCGTCGGGCTGGGGGCGGCGCTGGATTATGTGCAGAAGCTGGGGCTTGAGGCGATTGCCGCCTATGAGCATGACCTTCTGGCCTATGCCACGCAGCATCTGGCCCCGATCAAGGGGGTGCGGATCATCGGCACCGCCGCGGAAAAGGCCAGCGTCCTGTCCTTCGTGCTGGACGGGCAGACGACCGAGCAGGTGGGCCGCGCCCTGAATGATGAGGGGATCGCCGTCCGGTCGGGGCACCACTGCGCCCAGCCGATCCTGCGGCGCTTCGGGCTTGAGACGACGGTGCGCCCCTCCCTGGCCTTCTACAACACCTGTGAAGAGGTGGACCGCTTCATCGCCGTGGTGCGGCGATTGGCAAAGGCATGACAGGCAAGATGAAGGCAGGCCGGCCGCGATGGGGCCGGCCTGCCTTCCCGCGACGCGGATCAGGGGCAGGGCTGCGATGATGGAAGCCAGCGTCAGGACACGCCGACCTGCCCACGGCCTTGCGCTGCGGCTGCTGACACGGCCCTGCCGCGCCCGGTTTCTGGCCCGGCGCCCCGCGCTGGCCGCCGCTTTGGCGCCGGCCTTTCAGGCTGGCTGGTCGGTGCGTTTCGCCGGACCGAAGGCCGATATCCTGTGGGGGCGGGACGGGGCGCTGCAGCGCGCCCGCCGCCTGCTGATCCTGCCGCCGCCCTGGCTGCTGAGCGAAGATCAACTGGTTGCCGTTGCCCTGCAACGGCTGGCCCGGGCCGGGTTCGCGGCTTCGGTCCCCGACGCGCTGTTGCCCGCCCTGCGCGCGGCGGAACTGCAACTGCAGTCCGGGTTTGGCCGTCTGGATTAAGGCGATTCGCCGGGCAGGAACCGCCGGCAGCGCCTTCCATCTCTGGCATCGCCCGGTCGGGCATGATCCTTCCCCAAACCGCCCGCAAAAAACACGCCCTGTTTTGTCGTCTTTTGCGCCATCCCGTGCAACCTTGAGGGGACAATACCCCCGCAACCGGCATGAAGGCATACCCAAGATGACCCACCATGACCTGACCCTGATCGAACGTCTGGCCGGTGTGGCCCCGGGCAGCCCGGTCGGCCGTGCCTTCCGCGCCCGGCCCGAGGCGCGGGCGCAGTCGGAACGCAGCTATCAACTGCTGCTGTTCCCCGAGGTGGCCGGCCCTGTCTCGCTGCTGGAGCGTCGCGCGGTTGCGGCCTTCGTGGCCGCCCTGCAGGACGAACCCGAAACGCGGGCGCATTTCCTGGCCCTGCTGCGCCAGACCGATCCGGCCCTGGCGCCGCTGGCCCGCCTGATTGCGCATGAGGCCGATGGCAGCGCCCATCCCGGCCCCTATGGCGCCTTTCCCGAAGGCCCGCTGTCGGCGGAAAGCCTGGACGGGCCGGTCTATGTTGTCGATGACGCGACCCGGCTTGAGCTTGGCGAGCGGCTGTCAGCGGCGCTGGAACATGCCCACCTTCTGGCGCTGCATCCGCGCGATGCTGGCCCCGAGGCGCTGGAGGCGCTGCTCCGGGCCGGATGGACCCGGGATGGCATTGTCGTGCTGACGCAGGTGATCGGGCTGGTCAGCTTCCAGGTCCGGGTGGTGGCCGGGCTGCGCAGCTATCTTGCCGCCCGGCAGGCCAGCCTGCTGGCCGCCGAATAGGGGCGGCGGCGGATGGCTGACACCGTGCTGCATCGCCCTGCCAACCGGCGCCCCACCGCCTTTGATCGCGCGCCGGTCGGCTGGTTGCCCTGGCTTGAACCGGGCGGCGGCGCGGGCATCCCGGCCTCGGACCGGCTGTTTTCCCGCGCGGGCATGGCACATGCGGCGGCAACTGCCCTGACGCAGGCGGTGCAGGACGGTGGCCGCGCCGGGCTTGCCCCGGGGGAACGCGCGCTGGCGGCTGCGGCGGTGGCCCGGCGGTTGGGCTGCTTTGCACAGACGGCGGAACAGGCACAGGCCGCCGTGCAAGGGCTGAAACGCCCGCGAGAGGTGCGGGTGCTGCTGGAAGAGGGGCTTCCCTCGCCGCTGACCGGGCGGCTGGGGGCGATTGTCAGCGCCGCCGGGGCGCTAAGCGCGGTGCCCCCCGGCCTGACCCGCCGCGAGATCTGGCGGCTTGAGGAAGAGCGGCTCGACGACCTTGAGATCGTCGATCTGATCCTGGCCGCCGCGCTGATGAACTGGACGGTCCGGCTGACGCTGGGACTGGGCGAACCGACAACAACCGAACTTTGAAGGAAAACAGCCATGACCCTGAACCCCGAGACCCTTGCCCTTCACGCCGGCTATCGGGCCGACCCTGCCACCGGGTCGGTCGTGGTGCCGATCTACCAGACCACCAGCTACCAGTTCCGCGACACGGAACATGCCGCCGCGCTGTTCTCGCTGGCCGAACTGGGCAATATCTATACCCGCATCGGTAACCCCACGACCGATGTGCTGGAACAGCGCATCGCCGCGCTGGAAGGCGGGGTTGCCGCGCTGGCGGTGGCCTCGGGTCAGGCGGCCTCGGCCTTCGCGATCCAGAACCTGGCGCGGGCGGGCGACAACATCGTGTCCTCGACCGACCTGTACGGCGGCACCTGGAACCTGTTTGCCAACACGCTGAAGGATCAGGGCATCGAGGTGCGCTTCGTCGATCCGCGCGATCCACATGCCTTTGTCCGCGCCAGCGATGACCGCACCCGCGCCTGGTATGCCGAAACCCTGCCCAACCCCAAGCTTGAGGTCTTCCCGATCCGCGAGGTGGCCGATCTGGGCCGTCCGCTGGGGATTCCGCTGATCGTGGACAATACCGCCGCCCCGCTGCTGGCGCGGCCCTTCGATCATGGCGCGGCGATCGTGGTCTATTCCTCGACAAAGTATCTGGGCGGGCATGGCACCAGCATCGGCGGGCTGATCGTCGATGGTGGCACCTTCGACTGGGCGGCGCATCCGCAACGCCAGCCGGCGCTGAACACGCCGGATGCCAGCTATCACGGCGCGGTCTGGGTCGAGGCGACGAAACCGCTGGGTCCGGTGGCCTACATCATCAAGGCCCGCACCACGCTGCTGCGCGATCTGGGCGCGGCGCTGTCGCCGTTCAACGCCTGGCAGACGTTGCAGGGCCTTGAAACGCTGCCGTTGCGGATCGAACGGCACAGCAGCAATGCCGCCCGCGTGGCCGAATGGCTGGCCGGCCGGCCCGAGGTTTCGCGCGTGATCTACCCCGGACTGCAAACAGGGGTTGCCCGCAACCGCGCCGATGCGGTGCTGCGCGGCGGCTATGGCGGGCTGGTCGGCTTTGAACTGGCTTCCGGGCATCAGGCGGGCCGCCGCTTCATCGACGCGCTCAAGCTGTTCTACCACGTTGCCAATATCGGCGATGCGCGCAGTCTGGCCATTCATCCGGCCTCGACCACCCACAGCCAGTTGACCGCCGAGGATCAGGCGAAGACCGGGGTGACGGCGGGCTATGTGCGGCTGTCGGTCGGGATCGAGCATATCGACGACATCCTTGCCGATCTGGATCAGGCGCTGGCGGCGGCCGGGGCGCAGCGCGTGGCCGCGGAATGACCGCGCCATCGCTCAGCCTGGCCGCCCCGGACGGCCACCCGCTGGCGCAGGCGGTGGCAATCTCGCTGGCGGTGCGCGGCACCTCGCTGGAGCGGGTGCCGCTGCGCCAGCCGGTCGATCTGGCAGATGACACGGCGCTGCGGCTGACCTGCCGCCGCGCGGCGCAGCCGCAGGTCGTGCTGCGCGACCCGCTGGCGATGCTGGATCTGACCGAAGATCTGCACCCCGACCAGCCGCTGCACCCCCGCGACCCGGTCCGCCGGGCCGAACATCGCGAAGGTCTGGCGCTGGTCAGGACGGTGTTTCCCGTGCTGGATCAGGTCTGCAACGCCAAGGCGCCGCGCGAACTGGATCTGGCGATCCACCTGCTGCGTAGCCGCCTGACCCGGATCGAGACGCTTCTGGCATCGGCGCAGGCAACCTCTGGCTCCGGGTTCAGCCTGCTGGACACCCTGCTGGCGCCGCTTCTGTGGCGGCTCAAGGCGCTGGACGAGGTGTTCGACAGTTTCCTGCTGATCGGCTTCGGCCGCCTTGACGCCCGGGCGGGCTGGTTGCTGGCCCGCCCCGAGGTGCGCGGGGAGCTGCCCGCCGTCCGCCGGCTGGATCTGCCGCGTCAGGCCTGGGAACGCGGGGCGCTGGTGGCGCGGCGGGACGAACAGCCCGACTGGTCGGCCGCGCTTGGCCCCGAGGCGGCCGAGCCCGTGCCCGTGCCGGAGAACAACCTTCTCTGGCGAACCCTGAATACGAAAGTCCGTTCCATTGGCGATGGCGGCGCTTTGCGATAGCGCTGCGTCAACGGTTGGAGCGGTGGGAAGGCGTGAGGACGCGCATGGACGGGACGCCACAAGACAAGCCCCTGACCGGGCCCCAAACCGTGCCACTGACCGGAATCGAGTCGGTCGCGGAACGGTTGCGGCTGATCCGCATCGTGTCGCAGCAGCGCCGCTATCACGGCCGGCCAACCCCGCTTCTGCCCTCGAAGCCCGAGATCATTTCGGTGCTGACGGATGTGGTCGGGCTGCTGTATCCCCGCCACTTCGGCCCGCCCGGCCTGACGCCGGACGAAACCGATGCCCATGTCCTGCGGATGCTGGGGTCGGTGCGCCAACGCCTGCGCCAGCAGGTCGAACGGGAATGGCATCTGTCCGAATCCCACCCCGGCCAGGCCGGCAGTTCCCATGCCGCGGTGGTGGCGGCGGGCTTCGTTGACAGCCTGGTCCGCATCCGCGACCTGCACGATACCGACATCGCCGCCGCCTATGCCGGCGACCCGTCCGCGAAAAGCCTGGACGAGATCGTGTTCTGCTTTCCCGGCGTGTCGGCCATCCTGCACCACCGCATCGCGCATGAGCTGTATCGGCTGGGCGCGCCCATGACGGCGCGGATCATGGCGGAATATTCCCACAGCGTGACCGGCATCGACATCCACCCCGGCGCCCGCATCGGGCCGGCCTTCTTTGCCGACCATGGCACCGGCGTGGTGATCGGGGAAACCTCGGTGATCGGGCGCAATGTGCGCATCTATCAACAGGTGACCCTGGGCGCCAAACGCTTCGAGGCCGATGAGAGCGGCGCGCTGGTCAAGGGCCAGCCGCGCCATCCGGTGATCGAGGATGATGTGGTGATCTATGCCGGCGCGGCCATCCTGGGCCGCATCACCATCGGCCGCGGCTCGGTCATCGGCGGCGGCGTCTGGCTGACCGAGGGCGTTCCGCCCGGCACCGCCGTCACCCAGGCCAAGCCGCAACTTTCGGTGGTGGCGCTGCGGCAGGCCTGATCTGCGGCAGACCGGGGAATTTCCTTCCCTTTTCTCTGCTTCTGCCACCCTTGCCCTGCTGCCGGGCGCCCCGGCTTTGGAATGGCCCCCGCCCGGCCGGCATCGCAGACTGTAGATCAACGACAAAATGAGTCGTCTAAACCGGGCGCTGCCCGCACCTGTCCGATGGAGACTGAAATGCCCCGTATCACCGGCCTGGCCGCTGCCTTTGCCGCGCTGCTGGCTTCCCCCGTGCTGGCCCAGCCGAAAGAGATTACCGTTGCCTACTTCCTGGAATGGCCCCTTCCGTTCGAGGCGGCCAAGCTGGATGGCACCTTCGAAAAGGAACTGGGTCTCAAGGTGAACTGGCGCGCCTTCGACACCGGCGTTGCCATGTCGGCCGCCGCCGCCGCGGGCGACGTGCAGTTCCTGATCAGCCAGGGTGTGCCGCCCTTCATCACCGCCACCTCGGCAGGGCAGGATCTGAAGGCAGTGGATGTCGCCGTCAGCTATTCGGAAAACGACAACTGCGTCGTGCGCAAGGATCTGGAGATCACCAAGGACAACGTGCAGGAACTGGAGGGCAAGAAGGTCGGCGTGCCGCTGGGCACCGCGGCGCATTACGGTTTCCTCAAGCAGCTTGAGCATTTCAAGATCGACGTGTCCAAGTTGCAGGTCGTTGACCTGACCCCGCCCGATGCCGCCGCCGCCATCGCACAGGGCAACATCGACGTGTTCTGCGGCTGGGGCGGTTCGCTGGCGCGGGCCAAGGAATATGGCAATGTGCTGCTGAGCGCCGAAGAGAAAGAGGCCGCCGGCATCCGTGTCTTCGACGTGATCTCGACCCCGGGCGGATTTGCCGCCGAGAACCCTGATCTGGTGGCGAAGTTCCTGAAGGTGGTGAACGACCAGAACGCCGCCTATGCCGCAGACCCGGAAAAATTCGTTCCGATGCTGTCCAAGGATTCTGGGCTGGATGAAGCGGTGACCAAGGACCAACTGGCCGGCTTCACGCTGCCCACGCTGGAAGAAAAGCTGTCGGACAAATGGCTGGGCGGCGGCGTGCAGACCTATCTGAAGGGCGTGGCCGATTTCTTCGTCGCCTCGGGCAACATTCCGTCGGCGCTGGACAGCTATGACGGCGTCGTCGATGCCTCTTACCTTGAGGCCGCGTCGAAGCTGTAAGGCGTTTCAACCGGCGAAACAGGCGGCGCGGGCCCTCCTCCCTGCGCCGCCTGACCTGTTTTGAAGGATTCCCCCGTATGACGACCCTGACCCTTGATGCCGTGTCGATGCAGTTCGGCACCGCGGGGCAGACGCCCACGCAGGCCCTGTCCGATATTTCCCTGACCATCCCCACGGGGCAGCTTGTGTCGATCCTCGGGCCTTCGGGCTGTGGCAAGACCACGCTTCTGAACATTCTGGCCGGCTTCCTGCGCCCCACCTCGGGCAAGGTCTTGCTGGGCGACCGCCCGATTGCCGGACCGGGGCCGGACCGGGGCATGGTGTTCCAGCAAGGCGCCCTGTTCGAATGGATGAGCGTGCGGCGCAACGTGGATTTCGGCCCAAGGATGCGCGGCGTGGCACGGGCCGAGCGGGACCGGCAGACCGACCGGCTGCTGGTGCAGACCGGGTTGCAGGGCTTTGCCGAAAAGCCGGTCTATGCGCTGTCGGGCGGTATGCAGCAGCGGGTGGCGTTGGCCCGGTGCTTGGCGGGCGATCCGCAGGTGGTGCTGATGGATGAACCGCTGGGCGCGCTGGATGCGCTGACGCGGGAAAAGATGCAGGGCCTTGTGCTGAAGCTGTGGAAGGAAACCGGCAAGACGGTGATCCTGATCACCCATTCCGTCGAAGAGGCGCTGCTTCTGGGCGAACGGCTGATCGTCATGGCGCCGCGTCCGGGCCGCATCTTCCGCGAATATCACCTGCCCTTTGCCGAAGCCGGGGTCGGTGCCGATCTGCGCGCCGTGAAGTCGCGCCCCGATTTTCATGCCCGCCGGGATGAGATCCTGTCGCTGATCTGGGGCATGGAGGAAGAGATCATGGGCCGGTCCGAGGTGGCGGCATGACCGTCCTTCTGGCCTATGTGGCGCTGTTCTTGGTGGCCTGGGCGCTGACCCGGCTGCTTTGGCGCAAGACACCCCGCGCCGCCTTTGGCGACACCAGCGCGATCCGGCCCAGCCGGGTGGCCTCGGTCCTGTCGGTGGGGGTGCTGTTCCTGATCTGGGGCGCCTTCACCGGGTCGCGGCTGGTGCCGTTGCATGTGCCGGGGTCGTTCTTGGGCGACACCGCCTTCACCTACACGGTCGAGGATGGCAAGGGCGGCACCGGGCAGGGCACCGTGACCGTGCGTGTCCACCGCCCGGGCGAAAAGCCCCCGGCGCCGGCTGCCACGGGCGGCAGCGGCATTGCGGTGGACGATGCCGAAATCACCCCGGCCTGGCGCAGCGCCTTGGTCCGCCCCGCCGCCAATGACGGGGAAGGCGCGCGCATCACCGCCATCGACGGCCAGCCCGTGACCGCAGACCAGGCGGTGCGCGTGGCGCATGGCCGCGCGGTCCTGACCTCGAAAGGGTCAATCAGCTTCACCCCTGATGCCGGCTGGCAGATGGAGCCGATCTGGCTGCCCCCGCCCGAAGCCGTGGCCGCGCGCTTTGTCGAGATTGCGCGGAACGGCTACCAGAACCATTCGCTGTGGGAACATGTCGGCTTCTCGCTGTGGCGGGTGCTGGCGGGGCTGGTGCTGGGCACGCTGGTCGGCGTGCCGCTGGGCTATGCCATGGGCCTGTCGGGCTGGTTCCGCGGCTGGTTCGACCCGATCGTCGAATTCATGCGGCCCGTGCCGCCGCTTGCGCTGATTCCGCTGATCATCATCTGGTTCGGCATCTGGGAAAGCGGCAAGATCGTGCTGCTCTTCCTGGCTGCGCTGTGGATCATGGTGATCGCCGCGCGCACCGGCGTGACCGGCATCCGCCTGTCCAAGGTTCATGCCGCCTACAGTCTTGGCGCCTCGCCGCGGCAGGTTCTGTGGCATGTCATCGTGCCGAACTCGCTGCCCGACATCTTTACCGGCCTGCGCGTTGCGCTGGGCGTCTGCTGGGGCACCGTGGTGGCGGCCGAACTGGTGGCGGCGGAAAAGGGGGCCGGGATGATGATCCTGGTGGCCTCGAAGTTCCAGCTTACCGACATCGTGGTGATGGGCATCCTGCTGATCGGGATCATCGGCTATGGCATCGACATCCTGATGCGGTTCGCCGAACGGCGGCTGGTTCCCTGGCGCGGCAAGGCCTGACCCACCGGCAGGCGGCGCGAATCATCCGCGCGCCTGCCGCCCCCGGCAACAATCACAGGGCGAGGAACGGTCTTGTCGCGGACAGGCCGTTCCGGGGAAGCGCCGCTTCGCCGGAAGTGGGGCTGGCAGGGCGGGTTTTCCAAAATTACTCGACTTATCTGGTAGATATTTACGTCATGTCTGCGCGGTGCAACCCTTGGGGCCTGTTCCGCGCGGCCGCCGAAGGCCGGGCAACATTTCAGGGCCGGGTGGCCCGAAAATCAACCAGCAGGTGCGCAGCATGACCACGATCACACGACGCAATTTCACCCTGGCCACGCTGGCCGGCATCGGGGCCCTGACGGCACCGGCGCTTGTCAGACAGGCGCGGGCGGCCGCAAGTGCCGTTCGGCTGGGCTTTTCCTACGCCACGCCGTCAACGCTGGTGATCAAGGAAAAGGGCTGGCTTGAGGAAGAGTTCGGCGCCAAGGGCATTGCCGTGGAATGGACCCTGTCGCGCGGGTCGAACCAGACGCTGGAATTCCTGCGCAGCGGTGCCATCGACTTTGGCGCCTCTGCCGGATCGGCGGCCCTGCTGGGCCATGCCAATGGCGCGCCGAACCAGGTGATCTCGTGGCTGTCGCGCGGGGAAAGCACCACGCTTCTGGCGCTGCCTGACTCGGGCATCAAGACACTGCAGGATCTGCGCGGCAAGAAGGTGGCCGCCACCCGCGCCACCGAACCCTATCTTTTCCTGCTGCGCGCATTGGCGAAGGAAGGCATCCCCGCCACCGAGGTCGAGGTGGTGCCCCTGCAACACCCCGAAGGGCGGCTGGCGCTGGAAAGCGGGCAGGTCGATGCCTGGGCGGCACTGGACCCCGATTTCGCCATCACCGAGATCACCCGCGGCTCGGTGCCGATCTACCGCGACCTGTCGCTGATCACCGGCGGCGTGCTGAACGTCCACAAGGACTTTGCCACCGAAAACCCCGATCTGGTGACGGCCGTCCTGAAGGCCAATGTCCGCGCGGTCGATTACATCAAGGCCAACCCGGCCGAGGCGCTGGCGCTTTATGCGGCGGCGGGCAAACTGGAACAGCCGGTGGCCGAACGGTCGTTCAACCGCAATGTACTGGATCAGTTCGCCATCACCGATGCCGACGTGGCCAACCTGATCGCCGCGGGCGAGGCGCTGCGCGACACCGGGTCGATCCCGGTCGGAACCGACCTTGCAGCCGCCACGAACAGCCTGCTGGCGGGCAGCTACATCACGCAGGTTCTGGCGGCGGGCTGATCCGCCGCCCCATGCGCCCCCGGGCCTTCAGGTCCGGGGCGCGCGCACCCCCCTCGCAGTCTTGCCCGAACAGGATAGCCCCCGATGACCAACACTTTCTGGTACACCCGCTGCCCGGTGCCCACCGCCTTCAGCCTGGCCGTGCTGAATGGCTGGATCGCGCAGGATCTGCAGACCGAAGGCATCGCCTTCCGGTCGCTGGCCACCACACCCGACCGCAGCGCCCGGCAATCGCATTTCCAGCAGACCCAGCCGAATTTCTTCCGGCAGGGCGGCAATACCCCACCGCTGTTTTCCCGCGCCGCCGGGCGGGATGTGCGGCTGATCGGGCTGTCCTTCAACGAAAGCCTGCGGGTGATCCTTGTCCGCCCCGACAGCGACATTCGCAGCGTGGCAGACCTTCGCGGCAAGCGGATCTCGATCCCGCGGCGGCTGTCGGACCCGGTGGATTTCTGGCGCACCACCGTCTTGCGCGGCTTCTCTGATGTGCTGGCCGCCAATGGCCTGCGCTTGCAGGACACCGTTCCAACCGAGGTCCGCATCGCCCGCGCCTATGTGGACAGCGCGCAGGATGCCCGGCGCGCGGAAGACAGCCTCTGGCGTGCCGATTTCATGTTGGGCCATCAGCGCGAAGAGGCCGAGGCGCTGATCCGCGGCGAGGTGGACGCGATCTTTTCGCAAGGCGCCATCGCCGCCATCACCCAAGGCTTCACCGGCGCGCGGGCGATCTTCGACAGTCAGGACACCGCCCGCTGGGTGAACAACGACGCGCCTCTGACACTGACGGTCACCGGCGATCTGCTGGACCGCCGCCCCGATCTGGTGGACCGTGTGGTCGCCCAGACCCTGCGCGCCGCCACCTGGGCAAGGGCGCAAGAGCGGCAGGCCAAGCGGCTGATCGCCATCGAAGCCGGCCTGCCCGAAGATCTGGTTGACCGGGCCTTCTCGCCCCGCGTGCATGAACAGCTTGGCCTTTCGCTGGACGACACGCTGATCGCGCGGCTGGAAAGCCAGAACCGGCTGCTGGTGGACCACGGCTTCATCGAGCGGCCGGTCGATTTCACCCGGTTCATCGACTTCGGGCCGCTGGCCCGCGCGCAGCCGCTGCTGGCCGAAACGCCGGTGCCGGCCATCGCGGCGGCGGAATGACATGACCGACGCCAGCCTGCCCGACCGCCCCGCCGTTGCCCGTCGCCCCCAGCCCGATGCCCATGCCCGGACAGGCAAGCCCTGGCCGGCCTGGGCCGCGCGGCTGCGCCGGCTTGCGCTTGCGCTGGTCTTTCCCGCCGCGATCCTGCTGGTCTGGTATCTGGTCAGCATTTCCGGCCGGGTTCCCGCCTATCTGCTGCCCCACCCCGCCGAGGTGGTGGCCTGGCTGGTGGATCTGCTGCGCAGCGGCGAATTGCGCCACCAGCTTGCGCCTTCGCTGGGCCGGGTGATGGCGGGCTTTGCCATCGGGGCCGGCACCGCAACCGTGCTGGGGGTTCTGGCCGGCTATGTGCTGACCTTCCGCACCCTGATTGACCCCACCATCCATGCGCTGCGCACCATTCCGGGGCTGGCGTGGATTCCGATGTTCATCCTGTGGTTCGGCATCGGTGAAGCGTCGAAAGTGGCGCTGATCGCACTGGTCACCTTCTTTCCGGTCTATCTGAACACCATGGCCGGCGTTGCCGGCGTGGACCGCAAGCTGATCGAGGTGGGCCGGGTGAACCGGCTGACCGGGCTGCGGCTGATGGGGCGCATCCTGCTGCCGGCCAGCCTGCCGTCATATTTCGTGGGGCTGCGGCAATCCATGGGCGTGGCCTGGATCGTGGTCGTCGCAGCCGAACTGATGGGTGCCTCGCGCGGGATCGGCTTTCTGTTGCTGGACGGGCAGATGACCGGGCGTCCGGCGCTGGTCATGGCCTGCATGTTGATCTTTGCCGCCTGCGGCAAGGTCACCGACATGATCCTTGCCGCCATCGCCGGTTGGGCGCTGCGCTGGCAGGACACGCTGGAAAGGGCAAGCTGATGCTTGAGGTGCAGTCACTGGTCAAGACCTACGGCGCCTTCCGCGCGCTTGGTCCCGTGACCTTTTCGCTGGGGCGCGAAGACCGGGTGCTGGGTGTCGTCGGCCCCTCGGGCTGCGGCAAATCCACGCTGCTGCGGGTTCTGGCCGGGCTTGATCCGCTGACCGGCGGCACGGTGCGGCTGGACGGCACGCCGATCACCGGCGCGCGGCCGGATGTGGCCGTGGTGTTCCAGGAACCCCGCCTGCTGCCCTGGGCCACCGTGCGCGCCAATATCGAACTTGGCATCTGGGATCAGCCCGCCCGCGACCGTGCCGCCGCGGTTCAGGCGGCGCTGGCGCAGGTGCAGTTGCCCGCCTTCGGCAATGCCCTGCCGCGCCAGTTGTCTGGCGGCATGGCGCAGCGGGTGGGCATCGCCCGCGCGCTGGTGCGCCGGCCCCGGCTTCTGCTGATGGACGAACCCTTTGCCGCGCTGGACCCGCTGACCCGGCTGCGGATGCAGGACCACCTGCTTGAGATGGTCGGACAGGAGGTGCCGAATGTCGTCATCATCACCCATGACATCGACGAGGCGCTGGCCCTGTCTGACCGGATTCTGGTTCTGGCGGGCCCGCCCGGAGAGATCCGGGCCGATCTGAAGATCGACCTGCCGCAGCCCCGCGCCCGCACCTCGGCCGCCTTTCAGGCCGAAAAGGCCCGCATCCTTGATCTGCTGTTCGGCCCCGGTGCCCACGCCGCCTGAACGGCCGGCCCATCAGAAGGAACCCCTCTCAATGCCTGCGCCCCTGTCGATCATCGACTTTCACAGCCACTACATCCCGCCGGGGTTCGATCTGGGCCATCTGGTCACGGGCAGCGCCGCGAACCGGGCGCATTGGCAATCCGTCATCGGCAAGATCACCGACCCCCGCGCACTGGTGGAAGACATCGACAGCGGTGATCTGGCCGGGCGGGTGGTGAATGTGCCGCTGGCCCTGATCGCCCCGCATCCGGCCGGGTTTCCCGCCGACCTGCCGGCCCGGCTGAACGATGCCCTGGCCGCGCTGGTGGCCGAACGGCCGGGGCAGCTTTTCGGGCTGGCCGCGGTTGACACCTTCGGTGGCGAGGCGTCGGCGCGCGAACTGACCCGCGCCGTGCAGGAGCTGGGCCTGCACGGGGTATTCCTTGACAGCGGGCGCGGCGACCGCCTGATCAACGCGCCCGAAGCCCGCCCTGTGCTGGAAGCCGCCGCCGGGCTGGGCGTTCCGGTCTTCCTGCACCCGGTCAATCCGCCCGGTCTGACCGAACAGCTTGCCCCTTTCGGGCGGCTCGGCACACTGCTGGCCCGCGGCACGGTGAACAGCGCGGCGCTGGCCAGCCTGATCGCCGAAGGGGTCTTCGACCGCCTTCCCGGGTTGCAGGTGGTTGTCACCAATCTGGCGATTGCCGGCATCCTGCTGGGCGCGGCTTATGACCAGCCCGAAGACAGGCGCAGCCCGGCGGCCAAGGTGCTGCGCCGCCAGGTCTTTGCCGACACCATGGGGTTTGACCCGGTGGTAATTGCCGCGCTGGCGGCGGCGCTGGGGCCGGACCGCGTGCTTGCGGGCAGCGACTGGCCCATCGTCAGCCAGGGCCCGATCCGCCCGCGCCTGCAGGCCGCACTGAATGGCGCCGGTCTGTCCCCCGACGCGCAGTCCGCCATCGCCTCGGGCACGCTGCGAAAGCTGTTGGGGCTGGGGGCGGCAGACTCCGGCAACGATGCACGGCATGTCAGATCGGCGTGAAAGGCCGCTGCTCCTGTGCCCTTGGCCCATGGTGGCTGGAGCCGTATCCCGTGTGCGGCCGGCCTTCGTCAGCGGTCCCGTGGGCGCATCAGGGCTTCAAGGGCCTGCATGTCGGGGGCGGCGGCCTTGGTGGCCGCGGCCTCGATGGCGCGGAAATGGGCCAGAACCTGATGGCCGGTCTCTGACAGACGCGCGCCGCCGCCGCCGCTGCCGCCGCGGCTGCTTTCGACCAGCGGAGTGGCGAAGGCGGCGTTCATCTCCTCCACCAGCATCCAGGCGCGCTTGTAGCTCATCTCCATCCGGCGGCCGGCGGCCGAGATCGAGCCGGTGTCGCGGATGCCTTCCAGCATGGCGGCCTTGCCCGGACCAAACCGGAAATCGACGAAGAACAGGCGAAGGAACAGGCGCGCATCATCGGGCAGGTCGGTCATGCTGCCAGTTTTGCGGGCAACGGCGGCGGGGATCAAGCGGGATCAGGCGGGGAATGTCCCGGGGTTGTGTTTTGCCGGAAATATCGCTTGCGCGGGGCCGGCCCGTGGATTGTTATGTTTCTTCAGACATAACGCCAAGGAGCCCCCATGTCCTTTCCCCGCCGTCCCCTGTTTGCCTCGCTCATTGCCGCCACGCTGGTGCTGCCGCAGGTTGTCGCCGCCGAAGAGGTGGTGGTATTCGCCGCCGCCTCGCTGAAGAACGCGCTGGACGCGGTGGCCGCCGATTTCCAGACCGCCACCGGCAATACTGTGACCATCAGCTATGCCGGGTCGAACGCGCTGGCCAAGCAGATCCTCGAAGGCGCCCCGGCCGACATCTTCATCTCGGCCGCCGTCAACTGGATGGATGAGGTCGAGAAGGCCGGTCTGGTGGTGCCCGGCACCCGCGAAGACCTGCTGGGCAATACGCTGGTGCTGATCGCCCATGGCAAGGACGCGGCCCCGGTCGAGATCAAGCCCGGCTTCGATCTGAAGGCCTTGCTGGGCGATGGCAAGCTGGCCATGGCCATGGTCGATTCGGTGCCCGCCGGGCAATATGGCAAGGCTTCGCTGGAAAGCCTGGGAATCTGGCCGGCGGTCGAACCCATGGTCGCGCAGGCGGAAAACGTGCGGGCGACGCTGGCGCTGGTTTCCGCGGGCGAGGCTCCCTATGGCATCGTCTATGCCTCGGACGCGGTGGCCGATGACAATGTGACGGTGGTTGGCACCTTTCCGGACGACAGCCACAAGACCATTCTTTACCCCGCGGCGCTGCTGACCGGCGCAGCCGATGCCGCCGACAAGGCGTTTTTCGAGGCGCTGTCCACCGAAGCGGCGGACAGGCATTTCGCCGATCAGGGCTTCAAGGTTCTGAACTGACCGGCCTCTGCCGGTCAGGGCAGGCTGGCTGTGACCAGCGCGTCCAGCGGCACCGGATAGACGCCAAGCCCCACGATGGTGGCCGCCGCGGCAAGCAGCACGGCGGCTTCTTGCCAATGCGGGGGGCGGGGAAAATCCACCCCGTCGCGCCGGAACAGGGTGACGGTGAAGCGGAGATAGAAGTAAAGCCCCGCCGCCGAGCCAAGGATCGCCACGGCCAGAAGCCCGTAGGTGCCCGCCTGCGCCAGCGCCGAGAACAACTGGAACTTGGCCCAGAAGCCCACCGCCAGCGGCAGGCCCGCCAGCGACAGCAGCGCCAGCGTCAGCACCGCCCCGGTCATCGGCTGCGCCCAGACAAGGCCGCGCAGGCCAGTCAGGTTGGCGTCGCGGTCCAGAATGGCCGCGGCGGCAAGGGCGGCAAACAGCGCCGGCGCATAGGTGGCAATGTAGAACAGCACCGCCTGCGACGTGTCTGCCGCGCCCGAGGCCAGGATCAGCGCCAGATAGCCGGAATGGGCGATGGACGAAAAGCCCAGCATCCGCGGCAGCGACGGCTGGCGCAGCGCCTGCAGATTGCCCAGCACCACCGAGGCGATGCCAAGCGCGGCCAGCCCGGTTTGCCAGATGCCGGTGGCGGGCATCTGCGGTTGCAGGCGCAACAGCACGATGGCGACCCCCACCTTCGAGGCGACGCCCGCCACGATGGCCGCTGCCGCAGGCGCGCCGGAAAAGATGTCGGGCGTCCACATGTGGAACGGCACAAGCGAGAACTTGAACGCCAGCCCCGCCAGCAACAGCGCCGCCCCCAGTGCCACCAGCCGGTCGGTCGACGACCAGGCGGCAAAGGTCAGCTCGCCGGTCACGGCAAAGGCGAAGGCCAAGCCCATCAGCAGCGTTGCCGCGCCGATGCCGCCCAGGATCAGCAGCTTGTAACCTGCCTCCAGCGCGGGGGCGCTGCGGGGCAGCACGGTCAGCGCAATCAGCGCCAGTGTCACCAGTTCCAGCCCCACGAACAGCGTTGCCGCATGGGACGCCCCCGACAGCACCGATGCGCCCAGCGTTGCCAGCAGGATCAGCGCCGGCGCCTCGCGCGGGGCCGAGGCGGGGCGCAGGATCGCCAGCGCCGCCAGCCCTGACAGACAGCACAGGCCGGTGCCGAAGCGGGCGGCGGTATCGCCCGTCAGCAGGGCCGAGGTCAGCGCCCCCTGCGATCCGGCGGCAAGGATCAGCGCCGCCAGCAGGCCAAGTGCTGCGATGCTGCGGGTGGTGCCGTCGGACGCGCGCGGCGAGATCGCCATGGCGATCACGGCGGCAAGGCCCAGCACGGCCAGCGGTTCAAGGCCCATGGTCGCCATCACGGAGTCGCCGCCCGCAAGGCCTCGACCGCCGAGTTCACGGCCGGATCAAGCCCGGTCATCAGGAACTGCGGCAGCACGCCGAACAGCAGCGTTCCGATCGCCAGCACGACCACCGGCCCCAGTTCGCGGAACGACAGGTCAACCGTGACCTGCGCCTTGCGCGGGGTGCCAAAGACGATGCGCTGGAACAGCCGGGTGCCATAGACCACCGACACCACCAGCGATACCAGCGTGATCGAGGCGTAAAGCCAGTTCACCTGGAACATGCCGGTGATCACCAGCGCCTCGCCCAGGAAGTTGGCGGTGCCAGGCATGGCCAGCGTGGCCGAGAAGAACAGCGCGAAGGCGGCGGCAAAGCGCGGGGCGCTGCGTTGCAGCCCGCCCAGTTCACGAAGGTCGCGGGTGTGAACCCGGTCATAGACCGCCCCGATCAGCAGGAACAGCGCCGAGGCCGAGAAGGCATGGGCCACCATGATGATCCCCGCCCCCATGAGCGAGAAGTGGACGCCGCCGCAGATGCCCATCAGCACCACGCTCATATGCGCGACCGAGGTATAGGCGACCAGCCGCTTGGCGTCGGTCTGGCCGCAGGCGACCAGCGCGCCATAGATCGTGCCGAAGGCGCCAAGGATCAGGCCATAGGGGGCCAGCACCTCCATCCCCTGCGGGAACAGCAGGGTGGGAAAGCGGAACAGGCCATAGGCCCCGGTCTTCAACAGCAGCCCCGCCAGCAGGATCGAACCGACGGTAGGCGCCTGGGTATGGGCATCGGGCAGCCAGGCATGGAAGGGCGGCACCGGCAGCTTGACCATGAAGGCCAGCGCAAAGCCCAGCAGCAGCCAGATCTGCGCCGTGGCGGGAAGGCCGCGTTCGGCCACCTCGAAGGCATCGAAGCTGACGGTGGGGCCGGAGGCGCCGATCCAGAACACCGCCGCCAGCAGCCCAAGCCCGGCGATGGCATTGTAGATCAGGAACTTGATCGCCGCCGCTTCGCGGTCGCCATGGCCCCAGATGGCGATCAGCAGGAACGAAGGTACCAGCATCAGTTCCCAGAAGAAGGCGAACAGCACCAGGTCAAAGGCCAGGAACACGCCGTTCGAGGCGGCAACGGTCCAGCACAGCGTGGCATGCAGCAGCGGCGCGCGGTCGGTGGCGTTCCACGAAAGGACCACGGTCAGCAGCCCCAGCGCCAGCGACAGCGCCACCATGATGAACGACAGCCCGTCGATGGCCAGGATGATCGACATGCCCATGGCCGGCGCCCAGGGTTCGCGGGTCATCATCATCCAGCGGCCGGCCTCGGCATGTTGATAGGTCCAGGCCAGCGCCAGCACGCCGCAGAACAGGAACACCACGGCCACGATGCGGGCGGCGGTGGGTTCGGCCTTGCCGGCGATCAGGGCGAAGATCCCCCCGAGGAAGGGCAGAAGGATAAGTGCGATCAATGCCATGTCAGTCCCCAGGCAAGTAGCAGAAGCCCCGCGGTGCCCGCGGCCATGTAAAGCCCGTGGTCGCGGGCGCGGCCGGTTTGCAGGCGGCGCAGCGCCGCCCACAGGGCCAGGATGCGGCCGCCAAACGCGGTCCAGGTGCGGTCGATCCAGTCCGGGGCAAAGGGTGCGGTGATGGCGCGTTGCAGGCGCAGCGCCGCCATGGCGGGCAGGCTGCCGACCGGATCGGCAACGCCGCGGCCATAGCCGTTCAGCCAGCGTACCAGTTTCACGAAGGGCCAGACAAAGATGATCTGGTACAGCGTGTCGATCCGCAAGCCGCGGCTGAAGGCCAGCGCGATACGGACCCAGAAACTGGCGGGTTTTTCCTGCTTGCGCGGGCGGCGGCGGGTGCTTCGGGCAATGTCACGGGCGCGTTGCAGCCCGTTGGCCAGCGCCGGCACATAGGCCAGCGCAAAGGCGATGGCGACGCCCACAAGCGGCGCGGCCGAGGCCACGAGAATTGTGAACATAGGCGCATGCGGCACTTCGGCGCCCAAGAGGTGCATGATCGGTTCGACCAGCCCGCCCGCCAGCAGCGCGCCAAAGCCAAGGAAGGCCAGCGGCACAAGCGTATAGCCGGTGTCGTGGCTGTCGTCGTGGGCGTCGGCCTTGTCACGGTCTGGCATGGCGGCGATCAGCACGGCGCGGGTGGCATAGGCGGCGGTCAGCACGGCGGCCAGAACGGCAACGGTCCAGAGCGCGCCTTCGGCGCCCCAGACGGCGCCCAATATCGCCTCTTTCGACCACCAGCCGGCAGTGATGACCGGCAGCCCCGCCAGCGAAGCCGCACCGGCACTGAAGGCCAGGAAGGCCAGCGGATTGCGCTGGCTGGCGCCACGCATCGCCATGATGTCGGTGCCGCGCGGCGAATGGTGGGTGATGTGCCCGGCCGACAGGAACAGCAGCGATTTGAAGATCGCATGCACCACGAAATGCGCCGCCGCCGCCTCGGGCGCGCCCACGCCGATGGCCAGCATCATGTAGCCGATCTGGCTGATCGAGGAATAGGCCAGCAGGCGCTTGATGTCCTGCTGGAACAGCGCCGCGGCGGCGCCGAAGATCGCGGTCAGCGCGCCAAGCCCCGCACCGACGGCCATCACCACCGGCTCGGCCTGGATGATGGGCGAAAAACGCATCAACAGCACGGCCCCGGCGGCAACCATGGTGGCCGAATGCAGCAGCGCCGACACCGGCGTCGGGCCGGCCATGGCCGAGGGCAGCCAGGTGTGCATCGGCACCTGCGCCGATTTGCCGATGGCCCCGCCCAGCAGCAGCGCGGCGATGATCGGGCGCATCCCGTCCTGCGCGGCCACCCCGGCCGGGATCAGGTGGTCCAGCCGCACCGAATTCGCCTCAAGGAACAGCAGCAGCAGCGCGGCCAGCAGGAAGGCGTCGGCCACCCGCGTCATGATGAAGGCCTTGCGCCCGGCGCGGATCGCCTCGGCCGAGGTGGTGTTGTAGGCGATCAGCAGATAGGAGCAGAGCCCCATCAGTTCCCACCCCAGGAACAGCACGATGGAATCGCCGGCCAGCACCATGGTCAGCATCCCGGCCAGGAACAGGTGCATCAGCGCGAAGAACCGCCGCAGGTCGGGCAGCGCCGTGCCCTGCATATAGGCGACCGAGAACAGGATCACCGCTGCGCCGATCACGCAGACCGTCAGCCCCACCAGCGCGGCCAGCGGGTCCATCTGCAGCGCCAGCGCCACGGTGGATTCGCCCACCTTCAGGGTAAAGATCGGCACCATGCCGGTGCATTGGCCGTGGAAACAGGCATTGGCGAACACCAGCATCGGGATCAGCGGACCAACCCCGCCGATCAGCGCCAGCGCCCGCACCTCGAAATCGCGCAGGCGGAAGGGGTCAAGCCCCAGCATCACGAAACCGGCCAGCGCGATCGACGGGATCGTGAGCAGCAGGTGGTTATAGGTCAGGACAAGGCCGAAAACTTCCATCTCAGTGCCTCAGGCTGCTGAGGCTGTCGCTGTCGGTGCCGTCAGCGGTGCGACGCAGGCGCAGATACAGCGCCAGCCCCAGCGCCACCTCGGCCGCGGCAAGGATCAGGATCATCACGAACATCGCCTGCCCCCCGGCATCGGCATGGCGCGCTCCGGCGGTGATGAAGGCCAGCGACGGCCCGGCCAGCGCGACCTCAAGCGACAGAAGCTGGATCAGGATCGACCGGCGGGCCAGAACGCCGAACAGCCCCACCACGAACAGTGCGGTGGACAGCAGCATCAAGGCGGTGAAACTGTCTTCGGTCATCCCCGTCCCTCCGGCTTGCCGCGCCGGCCCAGGTGGCGCGCGCCCATCAGCGCGGCCAGCAGCAGGCCCGAGGCGATTTCCACCACCGCCGCCCAGGGGCCGAACAGCAGCATCCCAAGATCGGTGGCAGAGACCGCGGCCCCCATCGGCGCGGCCGCCTCTGCCCCCGGCGCGCCGCGCCAGGCAAACAGCGGCACCAGCACCAGTGCCGCCACCAGCGCGGGCGGCACCCAGGCGCGGCCCAGCCGGGCGCGTTCCTGCTCCAGCGCCTTGGGTGAGGCATCGACCGTCATCACCACGAAGACGAAGACCGCCAGAATGGCCCCGGCATAGATCAGGATCTGCGCCGCCCCCGCGAAGGAGGCACCAAGCGCGAAGAAGCTGGCCGACAGAGACAGCAGCGTGACCAGCAGCCAGATCAGCGCGTGCACCACGCTGGCGCGCGTCACCACCAGCAGCGCCGAGATCAGGGCCAGCGACCCGGCCCACAGGGCGAAGGTTGCGTTCATGGCGTCAGATCCTTCAGGTCAACCGGCGGCGCCTCGTTTTCGCCTGCGCCCTTGTCCTTGCCGGCGATGGCCTTGCCCGCCACCTGCCAATAGCTGTAGTCGGGCCGCTTGCCGGGGCCGGCGATCAGAAGATCCTGCTTGTCATACAAAAGCGAGTCGCGGTCGTAGTCGGCCAGTTCGAAATCGGGCGTCAACTGGATGGCGCTGGTCGGGCAGGCCTCTTCGCAGAAGCCGCAGAAGATGCAGCGGGAAAAATTGATGCGGAAGGTTTCCGGATACCAGCGGCCATCCTCGGTTTCGGCCTTCACCACCTCGATGCAATCGGGCGGGCAGGCGGCGGCGCACAGGTTGCAGGCGACGCAGCGTTCCTGGCCGTCGGGATCACGGGTCAGCACGATGCGCGCGCGATAGCGCGGCGGCAGCACCGGCTTGACCTCAGGGTAGCCGCGCGTCTGCTTGGGCAGGAACAACATGCGCCCGATGCGCCAGAGCTGGTCAAGGATGCCGGTCATGGCTGGCCCCCCAGCACGACAATGGCCCCGGTCAGCAGCAGGTTCAGCAGCGCCAGCGGCAGCGCCGCCTTCCAGGCAAAGGTGATCAACTGGTCATAGCGCGGACGCGGCAGCGCGGCGCGAACCCAGATGAAGGCGAAGGCGATGACGCCCATCTTGACCCCGAACCACACCGGACCGGGCAGCCACGGCCCATGCCAGCCGCCGAAGAACAGCGTGGTCGCCAGGGCCGCGACCAGCAGGATGGCAAGGTATTCGCCCAGGAAGAACAATGCGAAACTCATTCCCGAATATTCGGTCATGAACCCTGCCACCAGATCCTGTTCGGATTCCTGCAGGTCAAAGGGCAGGCGGTGCGCGGCGGCGGTGCCGGCGATCAGGAACAGCAGGCAGCCCAGCGGTTGCTGCACCACGAACCACAGGTCGCCCTGCGCGGCAACGATCTGGCCCAGGTTGAACGATCCGGTCAGCAGCACCACGCCCATCAGCGACAGGCCAAGGAAACTTTCATAGGCCAGAAGCTGCGCCCCCGCGCGCAACCCGCCCAGCATGGCATAGCGGTTTCGGCTGGCCCAGGCGCCCAGCACCATGCCGTAAACGGTCAGCGCCAGCATCCCCATCGCGAAGATCAGCCCCATGTCCAGCGCCGCCACCGACATCTGCGGCGCGAAAGCGATCACGCCGAACCCTGCCAGCACCGGGGCCGAGGCCAGCACCGGCGCCAGACGGTAGGCAAACAGATCGGCGCCGGACGGGGCCGCGTCTTCCTTGGTGATCAGCTTCACCGTATCGGCCACCCATTGCAGAAAGCCGAAGGGACCAACCCGGTTGGGGCCAAGCCGTTCCTGAAAGAACCCCAGCACCCGGCGTTCAACCCAGGTGAACACGCCCGCGGCAACCAGCAGCGTGGCAATCAGTAGGGCCGAGAAGATCAGCGTCAGGATCGTGCCAAGGATGGTCATGGCGCCCCCCCAAGGATGACGGGGCGCAGGGCGCGCAGGCCCGACAGGCCGATGTGGCCGGCCGGAAGGTCCGGGTCCAGCGTCAGCGGTGCGGGGGCAGGGCGGCCGTCGATCACCAGCAGCGCGCCGGCGGTCAGCCCAAGGCGGGCGGCATCGGCGGGGTGCAGCGTCACCCGCGCGGCAGGTGCGCGCGCGGTCAGCGGCGGGCTGGCGGCATCGGCCTCATGCGCGGCAAAGGGGCTGTGCAGCGGCAGGCCCAGCAGCCCCGCGCCGGGGGGCGGGTCGGCCAGCGCCGGGGCATCGGCGGCGGCGTGCAGGACGTTCACCCCCGGATCGCCACCTTTCAGCGGCCCGCCGATCCATTGCTGCGCCGCATATTCGGCCGAAACGGAATGAAGGCCGGGCCGGTCGGTCCAGGTGGCCAGCGTGGGTTCGGGCGCGCGGTCGCCTTCCATCGTCCAGCTCAGCGGCGAATCCGGGTCGGTCCGCGTCGCGCGGTCAGGGTGGTTTCCGGCGGTGCGCGCCGATTGGCGCGGATGGGCGCGCGGCACCGGCCCGTGGTCCGCGCCGGGCGCGGCGTCCCGAACGGCGGCCAGCGCGGGCAGGTCGGCAACCAGCGCCTCAAGCAGCGCCTCAAGCCCGGGTTCGGGCGTGTCGTCCGCCAGCGCGGCCAGAACGCGCCAGGCGGCGGGGGCCTGCGGATCGGCAGGTCGGAAGGCAAAGCTGCGCTGGGCACGCCCTTCGTGATTGACCCAGGTTCCGGCTGCTTCCGCAGGGGCCGCCACCGGAACGGCCAGCGCGGCGGCGGTGGTGGTTTCGGTCGCCAGATGGTCCAGCGCGATCACCTGCGTTGCCTTTGCGAACAGGCGTTCGACAAGCGCCGGATCGGCCCGGCGGAACAGGTCGTTTTCCAGCACGACCAGCGGGCCGGGGTTCCGCTCCAGCTCGGCCAGCGCCGCCTCGATCCCGCCTGCGGGCGCCAGCAGCGACAGGCCGAAGCTGCCGGCTTCGGCCGGGAACAGCGCAAGCTGCGCCTTCGGGCCAAGGGCGGCGGCCAGGCTGGCGGCGGCTTCCACCGGGCCGGCAAGGCCAAGGCCTGCGCCCGCGATGATCAGCGGCGCCCGCGCCGCCGACAGGGCCTGCGCGATGGCACTGGCCTCGGCGTCTGCCGGCCGGCCTTGCAGGGCGGCCAGAATGGCCGCGGCAAAGGCCGCCATGTCATGCGGCGCGCGGCGGATCGCGAAACTGGCAATATCGTCCAGCGCATCGGGCAGCGCGGTGACAAGCGCCAGCGGCGACCGCCGGCCTTCACCGGCCACGCGGACGGCATCGTCCAGCCACAGCGCAACGCCCTTCTTGCAGGCCAGATCGCGTTCCGCCCCGCGCACGGCCTGCCGCAGCGCCAGCGCGGCGCGCGGCGCGGTGGCGGTCAGGTCTTCGCCCAGCACCAGAATGGCATCGGCGGCGGCCATCTCGGTCAGGCTGGGGGCAGGGCTTGCCTTCAGCAGCGCCGCCATGCGCGCGGTCAGCGCGGTTTCCCGGTCTGTCACGCCGGCAAAGAACCGGCCCGGCCCGACCAGCCGCCGCAGCGCCCAGTTCGATTCCAGCGAAGCACGGGGCGACCCCAGCCCGACCGCCCCCGCAACGCGGGGCAGCGTGACGGCGCCGGTCAGCCGCCCCTGCCCATCCACCGACCAGGGCGACCAGCGGCCCCGGTCACACAGGAAGAAGCCGTTGATCGCGCCGTGATAGCGGTTCAGCACCCGGCGCAGCGTTCCGCCCCGTTCGTTCAGCGTCACGTTGCAGCCCGCACTGCATCCGGTGCAGATGGCGGGCGTGGCCGACAGATCCCAGGGCCGGGCATAGACGCCGGACCAGGCCTTGTCGGTGAAGACGCCGGTCGGGCAGACCTCGGACAGGTTGCCGGCAAAGGGGCTGTCCAGCGGCCCGTCCTCGGTGCGGCCGAAATACAGCCGGTCATGCGCGCCGAAGGCGTTGAAATCGCGCCCGCCCGCATGGTCGCGATAGAATCGCAGGCAGCGCCAGCAGCCGATGCAGCGGTTCATCTCATGCGTCAGCAGCGGGCCAAGGTTCTGGTTGCGATGCGTGCGCTTCGGCCCCGTGGCGCGGCGGTCATGGTGGCCGGTGGCAACCACCATGTCCTGCAAATGGCAGGCGCCGCCTTCCTCGCACACCGCGCAATCATGCGGGTGGTTCAGCATCAGCCATTCAATGACCTGCGCCCGGAACCGCGCCGCTTCGGCATCGGTCGTGTCCACCACCATGCCGTCGGTGACGGGGGTCATGCAGGCCATTTCCAGCTTGCCCGGCGTGCCTTCGCCCGGCGCGACCTTCACCGCGCACATCCGGCACGCCCCGACCGAACCAAGCGCCGCGTGCCAGCAGAAATGCGGCACATCCACGCCCTGTTCCAGCGCGATGGACAAGAGATCGCGGCCATCCTCGACCGTCACCTCGCGCCCGTCGATCTTCAGCTTGATGGTCATGGCGCCCTCCGCCGCGGGCAGCCGCCGTGCAGGTGGTCGTCCACCAGATCGCCAAAGCGCGACAACAGCGAGGCCAGCGGCCCCATGGCCCCGCCCATCAGGTCGCAGAAGCTGCGGCCGCGCGGGCTGGCCTCGCGGGCGATGTCGTGCAGGGCTTGCAGGTCTTCGCGCCGGGCGGTGCCCTCTTCCAGCGCGTGCAGGATGCGGGCAGCCCAGGGCAACCCCTCGCGGCAGGGCACGCACCAGCCACAGCTTTCGCGGGCGTAATAGGCCATGTGCCGGGCCGTCACCTCAACCGGGCAGGCGGTTTCGTCCAGCACGATCAGCGTGCCGGTGCCCAGCATCGACCCGGCCTTGGCGACATGGCCAAAGTCCATCGGCACATCCAGCGCCTCGGGGCCAAGAAAGCCGGTGGCGCCGCCGCCGGGCTGGAAACACAGCAACCGACCGTTGCCCGACACGCCACCGGCGCGGTCGATCAGTTCGCGCGCGGTGGTGCCCATCGGCGCCTCGATCAGGCCGGGGCGGTTCACCCTTCCCGACAGGCCGTACAGTTTGGTCCCGCCTTCCTCGGTGCGCGACAGGGCGCGGAACCATTGCGCGCCATGCGCCAGAATATGCGGCACATGCGAGATGGTCTCGACGTTGTTCACCGTGGTCGGGCGGCCCCACAGGCCGGATTGCGCCGGGAAGGGCGGGCGCTTGCGCGGCATGGCGCGACCGCCTTCCAGCGCGGCGATCAGGGCGGTTTCCTCGCCCACGATATAGCGGCCGGCGCTGGGGTGCACCCGCATGTGCAGGCTGTAGCCGGTGTTCAGGATGTTGTCGCCCAGCAGACCGGCGGCCTCGGCCTCGGCGATGGCGCGGGTCAGGCCGGTGATCGCGGCGCGGTAATCGTCACGGATCAGCACGATCGCTTCGGTCGCATGGGTGGCGAAACCGGCGATGATCGTGCCTTCGATCAACTGGTGCGGCAGGGCCTCCAGAAGGAAGCGGTCCTTGAAGGCGCCGGGCTCCATCTCGTCGCCGTTGACGATCAGGTAGTTCGGGCCGGGGCTGACGGCATCGGCCGCGGCCGGCATGAAGCGCCATTTGCGCGCCGCCGGGAACCCCGCCCCGCCGCGCCCGTTCAGGGCGGCGGCATCCACGGTGTCCAGCACCTGCAACGGCGTCAGCGCAAGCGCGCGTTCCACCGCCTGATAGCCGCCAAGCGCGCGCCATTCGGCCAGGCTGTGCGGCGCGCGGTCAGGCCGGGCGCGGCCGGTCAGGGGAAGGTCGGTCGTCATGGCGCGCCCCCGATCAGCTCTTCCAGCAGCGCGGGCGTCAGCGGGCCAACCAGCGTGCGGTCCGGGCCAACCACGGCGGCGGGCGCGCGGTCGCAACCGCCGACGCAGGCGCTGTTGATCAGGGTGAAGCGGCCATCGGGCGTGGTCTGGCCATAGCCGATGCCAAGCCGGGCCCTGATCGCATCGCGGATCGCATCCGCCCCGTTCAGCCCGCAGCTTGCCCCGTCGCACAAGAGAATGACGGTGCGCCCGACCGGGCGGCGGAAGATCAGGCTGTAGAAGCTGGCAACCCCGTCCAGCTCGGCCGGGGTGACGCCCAGAACGGCGGCCACCTGCACCAGCCGTTCGTCGGAAACCCAGCCTTCCGCCGCCTGCACGCTGCGCAGCGATTCCAGCATGGCCGCGCGCGGGCCGCCTTCATGGGCGACCAGATGCCGGATGCGGGTTTCCAGGTCTGCGGGCAGGGTCATCGGTCAACATCCGACATGACGAAATCAAGGCTGGCGATATGGGCCACCACATCGGCCACGGTCATGCCGGGCAGGATGTGCGGCAGCATCTGCAGATGCGCGAAAGAAGGCGTGCGGATGCGGGTGCGATAGCTTGAGGTGCCGCCGTCCGAGATCAGCGCATATTGCGCCAGCCCGCGGTGGGTTTCGATCTGGCCCGTCGCCTCGCCCCGCGGCACCACGGTGCCCTGCGCCATGGTCAGGAAATGCGGGATCAGCGTGTCGATGTCATGCTGCATCGCCGCGCGGTCGGGCGGGGTGGTCAGCGGGTGGTCGGCCTTGACGGGGCCGCCGGGCATGTTGTCCAGGCACTGGCGGATGATGCGCAGCGACTGGCGCATTTCCTGTTCGCGCACATCGGTGCGGTCATAGATGTCGCCCCGGCTGCCGGTGGGAACGTCGAACTCGAACTGGTCATAGCCGGAATAGGGCCGCAGCTTGCGCCAGTCGCAGGCCATGCCGGTGGCGCGCAGGCCCGGCCCGGTAGTGCCCCATTTCAGCGCGGTTTCCGTGTCATAGGCCCCGACGCCCACGGTGCGGATGCGGAACAGGTCCGAATTCATCACCATGCGGCGGTAATCGTCCAGCCGGGGCGGCATCCAGTCCAGAAAATCGCGGACCAGCCCGTCCCAGCCGTTCGGCAGGTCCATCGCCACGCCGCCGATGCGGAAAAAGGCCGGGTGCATCCGCGCCCCGGTGATGGCCTCCAGCACGCGGTAGCCGCGTTCGCGGTCGGTGAACATGTAGAAGACGGGCGACATCTGGCCCACGTCCTGCGCCATGGTGCCATAGAACAGCAGGTGGTTCATGATGCGGTAGAATTCGCACAGCATGACCCGGATCACCTGCGCGCGCGCCGGCACGGTGATGCCGCACATCCGCTCCACCGCCATCAGATAGGGCAGCTCGCTCATCACGCCGCCCAGATAGTCGATCCGGTCGGTATAGGGGATGAAGCCGTGCCAGGTCTGGCGTTCGGCCATCTTTTCCGCGCCGCGATGGTGATAGCCAATGTCGGGAACGGCCCAGATCACCTCTTCCCCGTGCAGGCCCAGCACGATGCGGAACACGCCATGGGTCGAAGGGTGGTGCGGTCCAAAGTTGAGCTGCATCAGCTCTTCCCCGTCCTTCAGCACCGGCAGGCCCAGGGCGGCGGGGTCGATGGTATTCGCAGCCTCTTCCGCCGCGAAGAACTCTTCCGTCATGCGGAAGGGCGGCTGTTCGGTGGCGCGGGCGTAATGGTCCTTGCGCAGCGGGTGGCCCTGCCAGGTAGCGGGCATCAGGATACGCCGGTGGCTGGCGCGGCCGTCGAAGGTGACGCCGAACATGTCGAAGGCTTCGCGTTCGTACCAGTCGGCGGCCGGAAACACCTGCGCAATGGATCGCGCGCGCGGGGCATCCGCGTCGCAGGCCACCTTCAGCCGGATGTCGGCATTGCGTTCCAGGCTGATCAGGTGGCTTTGCACCGTCACCCCGCGGGCGGGGCCGGGGCGATGCTGCCGGCGGGTTTCGTCCACCGCCCACAGATCGGCCAGCAGGGTAAAGGGCTGCGGCACCCGTTCGCGCAGGAAGTGATGCACGCCGGGGCTGGCCTCGGGTGTGATCCACAGCACCGGAAAGCCTTCGCCGGTCTCCTGCTGCGACAGGATCGCCGGGCCGAACTGCGCGCGCAGCGCCTCGACCACCGGGGCAAGAGGGGTGGCGTCAAGGCTCATGACGCCTCCTCGGGGCCGGTCAGGCGGGTCATCTGCGCGCGGGTCTCGCGCAGCGCATCGCGCCGGGGAACCGGGGCAAAGGGGCGGGCCGCCGGCATTTCGCCCATGCGGATGGACAGCGGCCGCCGCTCGGCCGCGATCTTCTGCTGCAGCAGGACCAGCGCGTCCATCAACTGTTCGGGCCGGGGCGGACAGCCGGGAACATAGACATCGACCGGCAGGAAACTGTCGACGCCCTGCACCACCGAATACACGTCATACATGCCGCCGGAATTGGCGCAGGCCCCCATCGAGATCACCCAGCGGGGTTCGCGCATCTGCTGATACAGCCGGTACAGCGGCACCGCCATCTTGCGGAACACCGTGCCCGACACGATCAGGAGATCGGCCTGCCGCGGGGTGGACCGGATCACCTCGGCGCCGAAACGGGCCTGATCGTAAACCGGCGTCAGGGCGCTGGCCATTTCGACATAGCAGCACGACAGGCCGAAGTTGAACGGCCACAGGCTGTGCTTGCGCGACCAGGCAACCAGATCGTCCAGCTTGGTGAACAGCGCGCTTTGCGCAAGGCCGGTTTCGGGCGCGGTATCGGTCACGACGCATCCTCCGCTTCGCGGGGCGGCGGGGCGGTTTCCAGCGCACCGTCCAGCCACAGCCAGGCCAGCGCCGCCAGCAGCACGACGATGAAGACGGTCGCCGCGATCAGGCCCGAAGGGCCAAGCAGCTTGGCCGCGACCGCCCAGGAAAACAGCAGCGCCACCTCGACATCGAAGATCATGAAGATGACGGCGATCAGGAAATACTGCGTCGCGGTGCGGCCCAGCAGGGCCGGGCCGGGCGGCGCGCCGCTTTCATAGATGCCAAAGCCCGGCCGCCCCGGTTCGCGCAAGGTGCCGGCGACCACAAGGATCGCCACCATCACGAAGGCCACGACGCCAAGGTGAAGCACCAGCGCGGCCCGCGGATCAAGCGTTCCCAGAATTTCGGACATCGCGTGTGCGGCCTTTCGTCGGTTGTCACCCAAACTGTCAATAAAAGCTGACAGTGGTCAACCTGACATGTTGTCTTATTGAAGAAACGCAATAACTTCCTATACCGGATCATGGTCCGGCAAGGCAGGATTGCCATTTCTACGTGTTTAACAACCGCAGGGCAACCGCGCAAGATGAAGGCGGATCTACAGGTGCCTTTCCGGCCCCCGCCCGCCGGGCGCCGCGCCTTTGCCGGTGCGGCGAAACGTGGCAGGGCGCGTGTTTGTCCCCCGGCTGTGTGACCTGATCACAGACCACCCCGCGGGCCGGATGCTTCATGCGCGCCATGCCCGGCGGCGCGATCCGCGGCCCGGGTCATGTGCCAGTCCTCACTTGTCGGAGGCCCCGGCCCCTGTTTCGGCCAGACCTCCCAGCCCCGAAAGGCCGGGTTCATGCAACCGAATGTTCTTATGCTGCTTTTGTCCATCGCCGGGGCAGGGGCGGGCCTTGCCCAGACCCCTGCGCCCCTTGCCCCCTCTGCCGAACCGACCGCGACCTGCGTCGCCGCCGCGAAAACCGGCGCCGACCGCGTCGCCTGCGTCGGGCGGGCCGCCGACGCCTGCCTTGCCGCGGTGAAGGGGGCGACCGATCTTGATGCCGCGATCTGCCTGAACACCGAAGCGGAATGGTGGGCGGCGCAGATGGAGCCCGCCTATGCCGCGGCCCAGGAACGGGCGGTGAAGCTGGACCGGATCTTTGCCAAGGCCATCAAGCAGGGCTCGCCACGGATGACCGACGATCTGGCGCTGATGCAGACCGCCTGGAAGGACTGGTCCGAAAAGCGCTGCATCCTTGAAGCGATGCGTTCTCGCGGCAAGCTGAACCGCATGGCGAAGGCCTCGGCCTGCCCGTTGCGGGTGACCGCTGATCAGGTTCTGCTGCTGCAGGCAGTGGCCGCCAATGAACGCTGACCGCGACAGGACGGAACGGCCGACGCAGGCGGCCTTGCCGGACGGGTCCGCAAGGCACAGGTGTACCTGCTGACACCTCCACGCCTGTCCCCTGCCGCCCCTTTGCCCGGAAAGCCCCAGATGCCGCATCGCAAGCCCGAGATGAAAGCCGTCGCCGTTCCCAGTTCACGCCTTGCGCGGCTGGCGCAACTGGGCGGCCTTGCTTCGCGCATTGCGGGGAATGTCGCGGCCGAGGGCGCGCTGCAATTGGCGCGCGGACAGCGGCCCCGCATGGGCGATCTGATCCTGACTCCGGCCAATGCGCGCAAGGTGGCCGACCAGTTGGCGCAGATGCGCGGCGCGGCAATGAAGGTGGGCCAACTGATTTCCATGGATGCGGGCGACATGCTGCCGCCCGAACTGGCGCAGATTCTGGGCCGGCTGCGGGCCGAGGCACATCACATGCCGGGGCCGCAGTTGAAGAAGGTGCTGGCCGATGCCTGGGGCACCGACTGGCTGCGCCGGTTCCAGAGGTTCGACGTGCATCCGATCGCCGCCGCCTCGATCGGGCAGGTGCATCGGGCGCAAACCCGCGACGGCCGCGATCTGGCGATCAAGGTGCAATACCCCGGGGTGCGCCGCAGTATTGATTCTGACGTGGACAACGTCGCCGCGCTGTTGCGCATGGCCGGGCTGGTGCCCCGGGGCGTGGATGTGGCGCCGATGCTGGTCGAGGCAAAGCGCCAGTTGCACGAAGAGGCGGATTATGAACGCGAAGGGCGCTGTCTTGCGCGCTTTGGCGAACTGCTGGCCGGCGAGGCGGCCTTCCTTGTGCCCGGCCTGCACGCCGACCTGACCACGCCCGATGTGCTGGCCATGGACTTCGTGCAGGGCATCCCCATTGATGACCTGGCCCCCGCCCCGCAGGCCGAGCGTAACCGCGTGATGACGCTGCTGATCGACCTGCTGTTCCGCGAACTGTTCGAATTCCGGCTGATGCAGACCGACCCGAACTTCGCCAACTACCGCCACGCCCCGGACACCGGCCGGGTGATCCTGCTCGATTTCGGCGCGACGCGCGAATTTCCCGCCGCGCTGGCCGATCAGTATCGCGGGCTGTTGCAGGCCGGGCTGCACGGCGACCGGCCCGGCATCCGGGCGGCGGCGCGGCAGATCGGCTTTCTGGGCGAAGACACGCCCGAACGGCTGGAGCTGGCCATGCTGGAAATGTTCGAGATGTCGCTGGAACCGCTGCGCCATGATGGCCCGTTCGACTTTGGCGCCTCGGATCTGGTGATGCGGATGCGCGAGGCGGCGATGTCCCTGTCGGACCAGCGCGACCACGTTCGCCTGCCGCCGATGGATACCTTCTATCTGCAACGCAAGTTCGGCGGCATCTACCTGCTGGCCAGCCGGATGAAGGCGCAGGTTGACCTGCGCCGCCTGATCACACCGCATCTGCAACAGGAAGGGGCGCCATGACCACCCCCGGACAGGCCTTCTGGAACCGGATCGCCGACCGCTATGCCGCGCGGCCGATCAAGGACGTGGCCGCCTATGAAGAGATGCTGGCCGAGGTGGGCGCGCGGCTGCGCCCCCGTGACCGGGTGCTGGAACTGGGCTGCGGCACCGGCGGCACGGCCATCCGGCTGGGCCCGCAGGTGGCCGAATGGATCGCCACCGATTTCTCGGACCGGATGTTGCAGATCGCGCGGGCCAAGGCCGTGCCTCCGAACGTGCGCTTCGTGCTGACAGAGGCCGGAACAGCCTTTGACGGCGCGCCTTTCGACGCGATCTGCGCCTTCAACCTGCTGCATCTGGTGCCCGACATGCCCGCCACGCTGGCGCAGGTTCACGCGGCGCTCCGTCCGGGCGGGCGGCTGATCAGCAAGACCTGGTGCTTTGCCGACCTGCGCCGGACCCTGCGCCTTCTGTTCCCGCTGCTGCGGGTCTTCGGGCTGTTTCCGCCCGCGACCGCCCTCAGCGAACCGCAGTTGCGGCAGGCAATCCTTGCCGCTGGGTTTGAAATCGAGACGCAGCGCAGCTTTGGTCGCAGCCCGCAAAGCCATTTCATCGTGGCGCGCAAGCCCGGGCCGCCCTGAAACGCGGATCGCCCGCCCCTTTCGGGACGGGCGATTGTCGCTGCAGGGCAAAAGGTCTGCCCGTTACATGCCCAGAAGATGCGGCAGGAACAGGCTGATCGCCGGGACGTAGGTCACAAGCAGCAGGAACACCAGCATCGTCAGCAGCCAGGGCCAGACGGCGACCGTCAGTTCGGTAATGCCCATCCGCGTGATGCCGCTGGCGACATAGAGGTTCAGCCCCACCGGCGGGTGACACATCCCCACCTCCATGTTGACCACGATCATGATGCCGAAATGCACCGGGTCGATGCCCAGCCGCACCGCGACCGGGAACAGGATCGGCGCCATGATCAGCACGATGGACGACGGCTCCATGAAGTTGCCCGCGGCAAGCAGAAGGATGTTGACGATGATCAGGAACACCCACCAGCTCAGACCGGCATTCACCATCCATTCGCCAAGCGCCTGCGGAATGCCCTCATGCGCCATCAGGAAGCTGAACAGCACGGCGTTGGTGATGATGTACAGCAGCATCGCCGACATGTTGGCCGAAGACAGCAGCACCCGCGGCACGTCCTTCAGCTTCATGTCCTTGTAGACGAAGACCGCCACGATGAAGGCATAGACCGCCGACATGGCCGCGGCTTCGGTCGGGGTGAAGATGCCGGTGTAGATCCCGCCGATCACCACCACAATCAGCAGCAGACCCCAGATCGCCTCGCGGAAGGCGGTCCAGCGGGCGCCGAAATTGGCCTTGGCCAGCCGCGGATAGCCGAACTTGCGGGCGCGGTACCAGGTGGTGAAGGCAAGGAACCCCGCCAGCATCAGGCCCGGAACGACACCGGCCATGAACAGCTCGCCCACCGAGGCCGAGTCGACGATCTGGCCATCGGGGCCCGGCACCTGCATCCCGCTGGTGGCCACCGCATACATCACCATCACGATCGACGGCGGGATCAGGATGCCCAGTGCGCCGGACGTGGTGATGACACCCGCGCCGAACTGCTTGGGGAAGCCCTGCGCCACCATGGCCGGCAGGATGACCGAGCCGATGGCGACCACCGTCGCCGGCGAGGAACCGGACACCGCGGCGAACAGGGCGCAGGCGATCACGCCCGCCAGACCCAGCCCGCCGTGCCAGTGCCCGACCATCGCCGTGGCGAAGTTGATCATCCGCTTGGCAACCCCGCCATGGGTCAGGAAGTTGCCGGCCAGAATGAAGAACGGGATCGCCATGATCTCGAACTTCTCGATGCCGGTAAACAGCTTCAGTGCCACCGTGTCGATCGGCACTTCGGTCATGGTGAACAGGAAGGTCAGAACGGTCAGGCCGAGCGAGATCGAGATCGGCATTCCGGTCAGCATGAGGGCGATGAGAAGCCCGAAGATGATAAGGGCGCTCATGTCATTCGTCCTTCGGCTTTTCGACCAGGTCGCGCGGCGTCAGCGGGCTGGACAGGAAGGCTTCGCCCAGATCGTCGATGCCGGCCTCTTCCTCGATCCCGTCAACATGGCCGTGGTCGTGGTGCGGCAGTTCCCCGGTGCGGGCAAAACCCCAGGCCACCTGCAGGAAGCGGAAGCACATCAGCGACGACCCCAGCGGAATGGCCAGGTAGATCAGCCACATCGGCAGTTCCAGATCGGGAGACCGGGCCGAGGCATGGGCCATGTGCCAGACGAAATTGGTGCCCAGCGTCGCGATGATGCCGGTGAACAGCGCGCCCGCGCAAAGACCGAACAGGATGAAGAACCGCCGCTTGGGGGCGGCCAGCCGGTTGATCAGCACGTCAATCCCGACGTGGATGCCGGTGCGCACCCCGTAGGCCGCGCCGAACTTGGCCATCCAGACGAACAGGATGATGCACAGCTCCTGCGCCCAGACCAGATTGATCGACCGCAGGCCGAAGTAGAACGTCTTGGCGGCCGCCGACAGCGCCGGCATTTCATGGGTGCGGAAAAAGGCCACGGCATCTGCCGAAAGGCCAAGCGAATAGCGGTGTACGACCGAGACGAAGATGATCACGGTCGCCAGCGCAATCAGCCAGACGATCAGGATCTCTTCGGCACGGTCAAGCAAGCGAAGCATGGCTTGACCTCATCACATGGGAAAAGGGAAGGGGTGGGGCGGCCCGGCCGGGGCCGCCCCGGGCCGGTCAGCCGCCGGTCGCGGCCTTGACGGCGGCGATGGTCTCGGCACCAATACGGTCGGCCATTTCGTCATGCACCGGGGTCAGCACCTCGACCCAGGTCGCGCGCTCTTCCTCGGTCATCTCGTGGAACTCGGTCGTGCCGGCCGCCTTCATGGCTTCCAGCGCGGCTTCGTTCTCGGCCTTGGCAATGCCGTTGGCATAGTCGGTCGCCTCGGCCATGGCCTTGTCCAGACCGGCGCGCACGTCTTCGGGCAGGCCATCCCAGAACTGCTTGTTCACGATCACCGCATAGCCCAGATAGCCATGGTTCGAGATCGTGGCGTGCTTCTGCACCTCGTTCATCTTCTGGGTGTACATGTTCGACGGCGGATTTTCGGTGCCGTCCACAACGCCGGTCTGCAGCGCCTGATACACTTCGCTGAACGCCATCACCTGCGGCACGGCGCCAAGCGCGTTCATCTCGGCTTCCAGCACCTTGGACGACTGGATGCGCATCTTCAGACCCAGGAAATCGTCCGGCGTGATCACGGGCGAATTGGCCGACATGATCTTGAAGCCGTTGTCCCAATAGGCCAGGCCGGTGATGCCCTTGTCCTCAAGTTTGCCCAGCAGCATCTTGCCGACTTCGCCCTTGGTCACGGCGTGCAGCGCGTCATAGTCCTTGAAGATGTAGGGCAGGTCGAAAACCTCGAAATCCTGCACGCCCAGCGGGCCAAACTTTGCCAGCGACGGGGCCAGCATCTGGACCGCGCCCAGTTGCAGCGCCTCAAGCTCTTCCTTGTCCTTGTAAAGCTGGCTGTTGGGGTAGACCTGCACGTCCACCGCGCCGTTGGTATAGGCTTCGGCCAGTTCCTCGAACTTGGCGGCACCCTTGCCCTTGGGCGTGTCGGGCGCCACGACGTGGCTGAACTTGATGACGATCGGCTCTGCCAGCGCCGGCGCGGCGAAGGACAGGACAAGCGCGGTGGCGCCGGCCATGGCAGCAAGCTGCCGACGGGTGATCGGGGTATGGGTAGCCATGTGATTCTCCTCCGGGCCCGCCGTCTCCCCGGCGGGAATGTGACAGTCATGCGTCAGAGGGGCGCGCGGTCGCTATTGTGGCTTTCCCCAATAGACAATCTGCCGCAGCCCGTGGCACACCGATCCGGTGTGAGGGGGAAACAACACGACCGACCGCGACGTTCCCGAAGCCGCCCCCGTTTCGGGGAAGGCACGCCCCGAGCCCTGGGCGGCCGAGAGCCTGATGGGTTCTCGCCGGTGGGACATGCTTTCGCTGGTGCCGCTGGTGGCCATCGTGGCGCTGATCGCGCTGGTGGCGGTGCTGATCCGCATCGGGGCACAGACCGATGACCAGCGCGCCCGCACCAAGCTGGCGACCGATGCGCTGTGGGTCGAACAGACCCTGCGGTTCCAGATGTCGGTGGATGAGGACATGCTGGTGCGGCTGGCGCTGGATGGCGCGGCCGACACCCCGCAGGATGTGCTGACCAGCCGCGCAAGGCTGCATATCGCGGCCAATCCCGAAATGCTGGCGGTGCGCTGGTTCGATGCGCAGGGCCGGCTGGTGGCCGGTGTGCCCGAAGGGGTATCGCCCGGCGAACAGGCCATGGCCGATCTGATGCTGCGCTCTCCCGCGGTGTCGTCGCGGCCGGTTTACGGCCCCGTCACCGATGGCGTCGTGACCATGGCGTAGCGCATCTCGTCCAGCGAAGGCGTGGTGACCGCCACGCTGGCGCTGCCGCTGATCCTCGACCGTCACATTCCATGGTGGATCGCCGAACAATACGGCGTGCGGATCTTCGATGTGTCGGGCACGCTGGCCGAACGGGCCCGCCGTCCGGTGGCCGAAGGCGCGCCGCAACATGGCATCAGCTTCGACCCGCCCCTGCGCGGCACCACGCTGCAGATTTCGGCCTATGACCGCCCGCCCGCCTTCGGCAACAGCGCATTGCTGGGGGCCATCGTGGCGCTAGCGTCCTTTGCCGTGCTGGCCCTGGTGGTGGTGCAGCGCAACGCGGTGCACCGCCGCCGCGCCGAAGAACGGCTGCGCGCCGAAATGGCCTTCCGCCGCTCGATGGAGGAAAGCCTGACCGTCGGCCTGCGCGCCAAGGATCACAACGGCCGGATTCTTTACGTCAACGCCGCCTTCTGCAAGCTGGTCGGCCTGCCCGCCGAAACCCTGATCGGGCGCGATCCGCCCATGCCCTACTGGGCGCCCGAGACGCTGGCCGAAACGCTGGACCGCCAGCGCCAGCTTCGCGAAGGGCAGGCGGTGCCGCAGGCCTTTGAAAGCCGCTTCCGCCGCGCCGACGGTTCCGAGATCGACGTGCAGGTGTTCGAGGCGCCGCTGATCGACGCCGCCGGACGGCATCGCGGCTGGATGGGTTCGATCATCGACATCACCGAAGCCCGCCGCGCCGCCCGGCTGGCGCGCGAGCAGGATGAAACCATGGCCCGCACCGGCCGGCTGGTGACGCTGGGCGAAATGGCCTCGACCCTGGCGCATGAGCTGAACCAGCCGCTGGGGGCCATCGCCTCTTACGCGGCGGGCGGGCTGAACCTGCTTGATCAGGGCCGCAATGACCCCGGGCTGATCCGTGGCGCGCTGGAAAAGATGGCCACGCAGGCGCGGCGGGCCGGGCTGATCATCCGCCGCATCCAGGATTTCGTGAAGAAGCGCGAACCGCAGTTCGTGGCGCTGGATCTGGCCGAGGTGGCCGCCGATGCCATCGGCCTTCTGGGCGCCGATGCCCGCGAAATGCGGGTGCGGCTGCGGCTTGAGGCGCCCCCAGACCTGCCGCAGGTGGCGGCGGACCGTATCCTGCTGGAACAGGTGCTGGTCAACCTGATCCGCAACGGCATGGAAGCCATGGCCGAAGGCCCGCGCAGCGGCGATGTGCTGGCAGTGCGGCTGACGGCGCAGGGCGAAACCGTGCGGCTTGAAGTCATCGACCGCGGCCCCGGTATTCCCGAGGCGCTGTCCGGCAAGCTGTTCGATCCCTTCACCTCAACCAAGAGCCATGGCATGGGCATGGGGCTGAACATCTGCCGCTCCATCGTCGAACTGCATCACGGAACGCTTGAGCACGCGCCCAACCCCCCGGGTGGCACGGTCTTCGCGGTAACGCTGCCGGCCGGCCCGCCCCCCGCCACCGGGGATCGTGCCGAAGCCGCAAAGGAGGCCACGCCATGACCGCCGCCATGACCGCCGACACCGATCTTGCCGTGCATATCGTCGATGACGAGGAAGCCCTGCGTGACGCGCTGGCCTTCCTCTTCGCATCGCGCGGCATCGCCACCCGGCTCTGGCCCTCGGGCGAGGCGCTGCTGGCCGGCTGGCCGCAGCCCGGTTGCGGCTGCCTGATCCTGGATGTGCGGATGGACGGGATGTCGGGGCCGCAGGTGCTGGATGCCCTGTCGGCGCAGGAAGGCGGCGTCGATGCGCTGCCGCCCGTCATCTTCCTGACCGGCCACGCCGATGTACCGCTGGCGGTGCAAAGCCTGAAGGCCGGCGCCTTCGACTTCGTGGAAAAGCCGTTCAACGACAACCAGATCGTCGATCTTGCCCTCAGCGCCATCGCCCTGCGCCGCGACCGCGTGGCCGCCGCCCGCGACCGGCTGAACCTTGAACAGCGCCGCGCCAGCCTGTCGGCGCGCGAGGTCGAGGTGATGGTCCTCATGCTGCAAGGCCGGCTGAACAAGCAGATCGCCGATGACCTTGGCATCTCGATGCGCACGGTCGAGGCGCATCGGTCGCGCGTGCTGGCCAAGATGGGCGCCCGCAACATTGCCGAACTGGCGCGGATGCTGTCCTGACCGCCGGTCCGGGCACCGCCGCATCCTGTCACGCCATCGCAGCCTCATGTCGGGCGCGGCGCCACAGGCGTCGCAGCCGGGCTTGCCCCGCCACGGCCTGCCGGGGCACCCTGTCCGGGATGGTTCCGACGGCCTGCAAGGGCTGACCGGATGAAAAGGGAACACGGTGCGGTGCCGGCGGCGCCAATTCCGTGACTGCCCCCGCAACTGTAAGCGGCGAGCGACCCCCATCGCCACTGGGCCCCCCGATTGCGGGCCCGGGAAGGCGGGGGAAGCCACGACCCGCGAGTCAGGAGACCTGCCATCGTCAGATCAACCACACCGGGCGGGGTGCCCCGGAAAGGAGCTTGCGATGGACGACCCAAGACACCGCCCCCCGGCGGCCCCTGTCTGCCCCGTTTCGCGGCCTGCCCTGTTGCAGCTTCGCGGCGTGGGCTGGGCTGCCCGCAGCGGCTGCCCGACCCTTGCCGACATCAGCTTCACCGTTCAGGCGGGGCAGGTGCTGGGGCTGGCCGGGCCGCCCGGCGCGGGCACCTCGGTGCTGCTGCGGCTGTTGTGCCGCGCCCTGCCGCCAACCCGTGGTGCCGTCCTGCTGCACGGGCGCGACCTCTGGCTGATCCCGCCGCATGAGGCGGCGCGCAGCGTGGCTGCCGTGCTGCAAGCGCCGGTCGATCCGGGCCTGACCCTGCGCCAGCTTGTCGCCCTTGGCCGGCAGGCCTGCCGCGCCACCGGCCGCCCCGGCTGGCGCGACGCCGAAGCCGTGGCCGAGGTGCTGGAGCGGCTGAACCTTGCCCCGCTGGCCCGCCGCCGCTTCGGCACGCTGCGCCCCGGCGACCGGCAGCTTGCCCGCCTGGCCTGCGCCCTGGCGCAAGACCCCGCGCTTGTGGTGCTGGATCGCCCCGCCGACCCGGACGAGGCCCGCCATCTGCCCGCGCTGCTGCACCATCTGCGCCGCCTTGGTCTGGCGGCCGTCTGCGCGCTGCCCGAAACCGCCCCGGTTCCCGATGCGGTTGACCGGGTGATCCGCCTTCAGCACGGCCGCATCCTGACCGAAGACCCCGCCGCCCTGTCCCCGGCAAGCCTTGTCGGGCGAAGGGGCCGCTGAAGGCCACCGCCTGCGACATTCTGGAAATTGTCCACCGGCATCAGATGTGCGAACATTCGTATTGATGAATGTCGTGAAGGGTTTTTTCTCCCGCCTTCGGGGGCTGCTGACGGCGGCCCTTGTTCTGCTGCTTGCGCTGCAACTGTCGCTGGGGCTGCGCCCGTTGCAGCCGGGCCGTCTGGCCGACGGGATGCTGGAAATCGTGCTCTGTTCGCAGGGCAGTATGCGCACGGTCCTGCTGAACCTTGAAACCGGCGAGATCAGCGATACCGAAAAGCCCGATGCCAACCCCGCGCAAAGCTGCCCCTTCTGCCTGACCGGCATCGCCCTGCTTGGCGATCCGCCCCCGCTGCCGGTTCTGGCGGGGCGTCTTGTCGCCAGCCTGTCGCTGCCCGTGCCGGCGCCCCGCGGGGTGCCGCAGCCGCTTGACCTGTCCCGCCTGATCCGCGGCCCCCCGACCCGGATCACTGCCTGACCACACTTCAGCCAGACCAACGGAAGCCGCGCGGCGCAAGCTGACCGCGCGCCCGGAAACAAGGGACAAAGAAACCATGATCATCGCCAATCCGGCGCGCCTTGGCGCGACCGCCATCCTGCTTTGCTCGATCTCGGGCCTCGCGCTTGCGCAGGGCACGGCCGAAGACCCCGCCACCCTGCTGCCGCCGATCTACATTGCCGGCAGCGCGATCAAGGGGCCGCAAAGCACCGCCTCGGGCACCGTCTTCGACCCCGCCACCCTGGGCACCCCGTCCTATCTGGACGGCGGCGCCGTGCTGACCACGCTGCCCGGCATCGCCAGCAGCCGCATGGGCGGCCACGGGCTTGATATCGTGATCCGCGGGCTGAACTCGAACCAGATCAACGTCATCGACGCCGGGGCCGTCACCTATGGCGGGTGCCCCAACCACATGGATCCGCCCGCCTCGACCGCGGCCTTTGCCCGCGCCGACAGGGTGACGGTAACCCGTGGCTATGCCAGCGTGACAAACGGCCCCGGCGGCACCGGCGGCACCGTCCGGCTGGAGCGCGAGGCGCCCCCCGCCAGCGCGGCCAGCGGCTTTACCGGCGAGGCTCACGCCAGCGCCGGATCAAACGCCAATGCTCTGGGCGCGGGCGGCAGGTTCACCTGGACGCTGGGCAACGGCTTCTACGTCAAGGGCGCGGTCGAGGCGAAGGATGCCGATGATTACGCCGATGGCGCAGGCCGCACCGTGCGCAGCGCCTATGAACAGACCAGCGGCGGCCTGACCTTCGGCTATGCGGGGCAGGGCTTCGACATCGCGCTGGACCATGACCGTGACGCCGCGCGCGACGTGCTGTTCGCCGGCGCCGGGATGGACAGCCCCTCCACCGATACCTCGGTCTGGCGCCTGCGCGGCGGGGTGGATCTGGACGCCGGCGCCCTGCGCCGGATCGAAGCCGAGGTCTTCCTGTCCGAAGTCGATCACGTCATGGACAACTATTCGCTGCGTCCCGCCACGGGCATGTTCATGCGCGTTCCCACCACTTCCGACACGCGCGGCGGCAAGGTCGAGGCGCAGCTTGCCTTTGGCAGCACCACCGCCAGGGTCGGCATCGACCACCAGTCGAACAACCGCATGGCCATCCTCTATGGCGGTATGGCCGCCGCCCGCCCCGCGATCGAGGCCGCGAACCCCGCCAATGCGCGTTTCCTGATGTGGCCCGATGTCACCATCGAACAGACCGGGCTTTATGCCGAAACCGAAACCGAACTGGATGCCGCAAACACGCTGAAACTGGGTCTGCGCTATGACCATGTGAAGGCCAGCGCGGGGGCGGCGGCGGGTCTGCCCGGCTATGCCGCGGCCGCGCCCAACGGGTTCTACACCACCTACTACGGCACCACCTTCAACGATGCCCGCCGCGAAGACAACTGGGGCGGGCTGATCCGGTTCGAACATGATTTCGGCGACGGGCTGACCGGCTTTGTCGGCCTGTCCCGTTCGGTCCGCACGGCAGATGCCACCGAACGCGCCATGGGCCGCAACAACTGGGTCGGCAATCCCGACATCGCGCCGGAAAAGCACCTGCAATTCGACCTGGGGGTCGAGGTCAAGCGCGATGACTGGGGCCTGACCGCCACCGCCTATGTCGACCGGGTGGATGATTTCATCCTGCGCGACGCCAGCACCTATGCCGGGGTGACCACTTACCGCAACGTCTCGGCCCAGCTTGCCGGGGTGGAGCTGTCGGGGTCATGGCAAAGCGGCGGCCTGCAACTGACCGGGGATCTGACCTATACCCGTGGCCAGAACCGCGATGACGACGCGCCGCTGGCGCAGATCCCGCCGCTGATGGGCAAGCTGGCGGTGTCTTATGGCCAAGGCGCCTGGCGGCTGGGCACCCAGATGGTCTGGGCCGACGGGCAGGACCGCATCGACCCCGCCCGCGACCCGGCCGCAACGCCCGGCTATGCGGTGTTCAACCTGTTCGGCAGCTATGACATCAGCGAAACGGTCACGCTGACTGCCGGCGTCGACAATCTGTTCGACCGGGCCTACGCCACGCATCTGGCCCGGTCCAACGCGGTCGATCCTGCGCTGGTGCAGGTTTACGAACCGGGCCGCACTTTCCATCTGGCGCTTTCGGCCAAGTTCTGACCCGCGCCTGCCGGGGCCGCGAAACCTGCGGCCCCGGCCCCTTGATGCCCGACCCGCGAATCGTCTTGACCGGATTTGGATCGTTCCATATACAAATTTTGGAACGATCCAAATCCGGGGAGGGGAAGAGGATGCGCTGGGCCTTGATCGGGGCAAGCACCATTGCTTCGCAATTCATGTGTGCGGCCTTCCGCGCGGCAGGGCATCAGATCGTCACCGTCGTCAGCGGCTCTGCCGACCTTGCCGCCCGCTTTGCCGAAGCCAACGCCATCCCGGCCTTCACCACCGATCTGGCCGCCGCCCTGGCCGATCCGGGCGTCGATGCGGTCTACATCTCGTCCACCAACGAAAAGCACCACGCGCAGGCGCTGGCCGCCATCGCCGCCGGCAAGCATGTGCTGTGCGAAAAGCCGCTGGGCCTGACCCTGGCCGAAGCGCAGCAGATGGTTGCCGCCGCCGATGCCGCCGGCGTGGTCTTTGCCACCAACCACCACCTGCGCTGTTCGGGCAGCCACCGCGCCGTGCGCGATCTGGTCGCCTCGGGCCGCATCGGGCGGGTGCTGTCGCTGCGCATCTTCCACGCCGTCCACCTGCCGGTGCCCCTGCAGGGCTGGCGCATCAACGATCCCGGCGCCGGCGGCGGCGTCATTCCCGATATCACAGTCCACAACGCCGATGTCGCCCGCTTCCTGCTGGGCGAAGACCCGCAGACCGTGGTCGCGCAAAGCGCCACATCGGGCATGGGGCAGGGGGTGGAAGACAGCGCCATGTCGGTCTGGACCATGCCCTCGGGTGCCATGGTCTTTGCCCATGAAAGTTTCACCCACCCCTTCGCCGGATCGGGGCTTGAGGTGCATGGCACCGAAGGGTCGATCTTCGCGCGCGGCGTGATGACCCAACGCCCGCTGGGCGAGGTCGAGCTTGTCACCGCCGGCGGCCGCACCTCCGTGCCCTTCGCGAGTGATGACCTGTACACCGTCGCCGTCCGCCAGTTCGCCCGCGCCGTTGCCGGCCAGGGTCAGCCCGCCGCCACCGGCCATGACGGCATCGCCTCGCTGGCGGTGGCGCTGGCCGTGCGTCAGGCCGCCCGCACCGGCACCCGCCAGACCGTCCAATACGGGGCCACCGCATGACCAAGATCGTCACCCCGGCCGAGGCCGTTTCCCGCATCGCCGACGGCGCCACCGTCACCGTCTCCTCCTCCTCGGGCCTGGGCTGCCCCGATCTGGTGCTGCGCGCCCTGGGCGACCGCTTCCGCGCCGAAGGCCACCCGCGCGGGCTGACCACGCTGCACCCCATCGCCGCCGGTGACATGTATGGCGTCAAGGGCATCGACCATATCGCGCAGGACGGTCTGCTGACCCGCGTCCTGGCCGGGTCTTACCCGTCCGGCCCGTCGAACCTGCCGATGCCCGAGATATGGAGGATGATCGTCGAGGATCGCGTCGCCGCCTACAACGTGCCCTCGGGCATCCTGTTCGACATGCACCGCGAAGCCGCCGCCCGCCGCCCCGGCGTGCTGACCAGGGTCGGGCTTGAAACCTTTGTCGATCCCGTCCGCGAAGGCTGCGCGATGAACGCCAGTGGTGCTGCGCGGCCCATCGTGGCGCGCGTCGAATTCGCGGGGCAGACTTGGCTGCATTTCCCCAACATCCAGCCCGATGTCTGCATCCTCCGCGCCACCACCGCCGATGAGCACGGCAACCTGACCTACGAACACGAAGGCGCCTATCTGGGCGGGCTGGAACAGGCGATCTGCACCCGCAACAACGGCGGGTTGGTCATCGCGCAGGTCAAGCGCGTCACCACCAACGGCTCGCTCCGCCCGCATGACGTGCGGGTGCCGGGCCATCTGGTTGATCTGGTGGTGATCGACCCCGATCAGCGCCAGACCACCGAAACCCCCTATGACCCGGCCATTTCCGGCCAGATCATGCGCCCGTGGTCCAGCTTCGATCTGGCCGAACCGGGCGTGGAAAAAGCCATCGCCCGCCGCGCCGCGATGGAACTGCGCGGCGGCATGACCGCGAACCTTGGCTTCGGCATCAGCGCCATGGTGCCCCGCATCCTGCTGGAGGAAGGCCACCCCGAGGCGGTGACCTGGGCCATCGAACAGGGCGCCGTGGGGGGGATGCCGCTGACCGGCTTTGCCTTCGGCTGCGCCTCGAACGCCGATGCCTATATCCCGTCGCCCCAGCAGTTCATCTACTTTCAGGGCGCGGGCTTCGACATGTCCTTCCTGTCGTTCCTTGAGGTTGACGTGGAAGGCAACGTCAACGTCTCGAAACTGGGCAAGAAGCCCTACCTCACCGCCGGCTGCGGCGGCTTTGTCGACATCACCGCCCATGCGAAAAAGATCGTCTTCTCCGGCTGGTTCGAGGCAGGGGCCGAAATCGCCGTCTCGCCCGCCGGGCTGCGGGTGGAAAAGCCCGGCAAGTTCACCAAGATGGTGGATCGCGTCGAACACGTCACCTTCTCGGGCAACCGGGCCCGCGCGCAGGGGCAAGAGGTGCTGTATATCACCGAACGCTGCGTGATGCGGCTTGCCCCCGGCGGCCTTGTCGCAACCGAGATCATGCCCGGCATCAATCCGCAGCGCGACATCGTAGATGCCAGCCATGGCCGCGTGGCGCTGGCGCCCGATGCGGTGACGATGCCGCTGTCGCTGCTGGCCGAAGGCCCGATGGGCTGGCAGCCATGAGCGCGGTTCACCTCGACATCCGTGGCCGCATCGCCGAACTGCGGCTCGACAATCCCGCCCGGCTGAACGCCTTTTCGGTGGAAATGCTGGGCCATCTGGCGGCCCATCTCGACACCATCGAACGCTCGGACGACATCGCCTGCGTTCTGGTCACCGCCGAACCCGCCCGCGCCTTCTGCTCGGGCGCCGACATCAACGGCTGGGGCGATCTGTCCCCCGCCGAATTCGCCCGCCACTGGGTCCGCTCGGGCCACCGCCTGTTCGACCGTCTGGCCCGTCTGGCCCGCCCCACCATCGCCGTGCTGCACGCCCATGCCTTTGGCGGCGGGCTGGAACTGGCCGCCGCCTGCGACATCCGCGTGATGGCACCGAAGGCCACGCTGGCGCTGCCCGAAGCGGGCATCGGCATCGTTCCCGGCTGGTCGGGCACCCAACGCCTTGCCCGGCTGCTGCCCGCGCCCGTGGTGCGCGAAATGGCGCTGTTCGGGCGCCGCATCACCGCCGACCGCGCCCTTGCCCTGGGCTTTGCCGCCGAAGTGGCCGAAGACCCCCGCGCCGCGGCCGAAGCCATCGCCGAAGGCGTCCTGCGCCTGTCGCCCCGCGCCGTTGAAACCGCCAAGGCCATGCTGCTGGCCGGCTGCGGCGAAGACAGCGCCGCCTTCATCGAGGCGCTTGGCTCGGCCGCCATTTCCGCCAGCGCCGACCGCGCCGAAGGGGTTGCCTCCTTCCGCGAAAAGCGGCCCCCCGTCTTCCCCGGAACCTGACATGACCCAGATCACCCTGATCGCCGCCACCGGCGCCTCCCTTCCCGAACCGCGCCAGAACCGCCACCTGATCGGCGGCACCTGGACCGGCAGCGACAACCTGCTTGACCGCGTGTCCCCCTCGCATGGGGTGGTGGTCAGCCGCTCGGCCGTCGGCACCGCCGCCGATGCCGAAGCCGCCATCGCCGCCGCCCGCGCCGCCTTTGACGATGGCCGTTGGAGCGGGCTTTCCGCCAAGGCCCGCGCCGCCGTGCTGCACCGCGTGGCCGACCTGATCGAGGCGAATGTCGAACGCTTCGCCCTGATCGAGACGCTGGAAAGCGGCAAGCCGATCACCCAGTCGCGCGGCGAGATTGCCGGTGCCGCCGACCTTTGGCGCTATGCCGCCGGCCTTGGCCGCGACATCACCGGCGACAGCCACAACACGCTTGGCCCCGACATGCTGGCCACCGTGATCAAGGAACCCATCGGCGTGGTCTCGATCATCACGCCCTGGAACTTCCCGTTCTGGATTCTGTCGCAGAAGCTGCCCTTCGCGCTGGCCGCCGGCTGCACCTGCGTGGTGAAACCCTCGGAATTCACGCCCTCGACCACCGCGATGCTGGGCGAACTGCTGGTCGAGGCCGGCCTTCCCGCCGGCGTGGTCAACATCGTGCTGGGCACCGGCACCCCGGTCGGCAGCCTGATGAGCAGCCACCCCGCCGTGGACATGGTCACCTTCACCGGCTCCACCGCCGTGGGCAAGCTGATCTCGCGCACGGCATCGGATACGCTCAAGAAGGTGGCGCTGGAACTGGGCGGCAAGAACCCGCAGGTCATCTTCCCCGATGCCGATCTGGAAGCCGCCGCCGATGCCGTGGTGTTCGGCGTCTATTTCAACGTCGGCCAGTGCTGCAATTCGGGCAGCCGGATCATCGTTCACGAAGACATCGCCGAGGCGTTCGTCGCCCGTGTGGTGGACCTGTCGCGTCAGGTCGCCTTCGGTGATCCGCTCAGCCCCGACACGCAGGTCGGCGCCATCGTCACCCCCGAACACAATGTCAGGATTCACGGCTATGTGCAGGCGGCCGTCGCCGCCGGCGCCCGGGTCGCCCTTGGCGGCGCGGCCCTGCCGGTGCCCGGCCTTGGCGCGCAGTTCTACCAGCCCACCGTGATCTGCGATGTCACTCCCGACATGGCCATCGCCCGCGACGAAGTGTTCGGCCCCGTGCTGTCGGTCCTGACCTTCCGCACGCTGGATCAGGCGCTGTCGCTGGTGAACGATGCCAGCTACGGCCTGTCGGCGGGCGTCTGGAGCGAGAACGTCCACACCTGCCTGGCCTTCGCGCGCGGCGCGCAGGCTGGCACGATCTGGACCAACACCTGGATGGATGGCTTCCCCGAAGTGCCGTTCGGTGGCATGAAACAGTCAGGCCAGGGTCGCGAGATCGGCCGTCAGGGGCTGGAGGAGTTCCTGGAAATCAAGTCGCTCGTCCTGCGCATCGGTCGCACGCGGGCCCCTTGGGTGAAGACCCGCCCGGCCTGAGCGCCGGCGGATGACAGAACGCAAACGGGAGGAAACGATGCGTGCTTACCTTGGAATGACCATGAAGGCCGCCGCCGTGCTGGCGATGACGACCAGCATCGCGAAGGCCGAAGACGTGGAAGTGCTGCACTGGTGGACCAGCGGCGGCGAAGCCGCGGCGCTGAACGTCCTCAAGGAAGATCTGGCTGCCAAGGGCATCGGCTGGGTGGACATGCCCGTCGCCGGCGGCGGCGGCGAGGCCGCGATGACCGCGCTGCGCGCCCGCGTCACCGCCGGCAACCCGCCCACCGCCGTGCAGATGCTGGGCTTCGACATCCAGGACTGGGCCGCCGAAGGCGCGCTTGGCAATCTGGATGACGTGGCCACTGCCGAAGGCTGGGATGCCGTGATCCCCGAGGCGCTTCAGCGCTTCTCGAAATATGACGGCCACTGGATCGCCGCGCCGGTCAACGTCCACTCGACCAACTGGGTCTGGATCAACAAGGCCGCGCTTGACGCCACCGGCCTGGGCGAGCCGAAGTCCTGGGACGAACTGGTCGCCGTGCTGGACAAGATGAAGGAAGCGGGCATCACCCCGGTCGCCCATGGCGGCCAGCCCTGGCAGGACGCCACCATCTTCGACGCGCTGGTGCTGGCGGAAGGCGCCGATTTCTACAAGGCCGCCTTCATCGACCTCGACCCGGCGGCGCTTGGCGGCGAAAAGATGGCCGCGGCCTTCGATCACCTGATCAAGCTGCGCAGCTACATGGATGACAACTTCTCGGGCCGCGACTGGAACCTTGCCTCCAGCATGGTCATCAACGGCGAAGCCGGGATGCAGTTCATGGGCGACTGGGCCAAGGGCGAATTCCTCAAGGCCGGCAAGGTGCCGGGCACCGATTTCGTCTGCATCCGCTTCCCGGGCACCCAGGGGGCCGTCACCTTCAACTCGGACCAGTTCGCGATGTTCGCCGTGCAGGGCGATGCCAAGATCGCCGCGCAGAAGGCGATGGCCACCGCCATCGAAAGCCCGACCTTCCAGTCGGCCTTCAACGTGGTCAAGGGCTCGGTCCCGGCCCGCACCGACGTGCCGGACACCGACTTCGACGATTGCGGCAAGAAGGGCATGAAGGATCTGGCCGAAGCCAGCGCCGCCGGCACGCTGTTCGGCTCGATGGCCCATGGCCACGGTGCGCCCGCCTCGGTCAAGAACGCCACCTATGACGTGATCACCGCCGCGGTGAACGGCCAGTATGCCGATGGCGCCGCCGCCGCCAAGGCGTTGGCCGACGCCGTCGCCGCCGCGCAGTAACCCGCGACAGGGAAGGGGCGGCTTCCGCCCCTTCCCGCCGCAAATTCCTTCGAAGGAATTTGCAAAAGTTTTCGAAAACTTTTGCCTCGCGCCAGCGGCGTGACCGGGGAGGTATGCGATGACAGCGCCCGCCACAGCGGATTTCCGCACCAGATTGCAGGACTGGCTGCCGAAGATGGTGCTTGCACCGTCCTTCGCGGTGACCCTGCTCTTCGTCTACGGCTTCATCGCCTTCACGGTGCTTCTGTCCTTCACCGGATCGAAGATGCTGCCGAAGTATGATTTCGTCGGTCTCGACAACTACCGCCGGCTTTTCGCGCTGGAACACTGGCACATCGCCATCGGCAACATCGCCGTCTTCGCCTCGCTCTACATCGTGATCTGCTCGGCCATCGGCCTGATGCTGGCCATCTTCCTTGACCAGAAGATCCGCGGCGAAGGCTTCCTGCGGCCGATCTTCCTTTATCCCATGGCGCTGTCCTTCATCGTGACCGGCACCGCCTGGAAATGGTTTCTTGATCCCGGCATCGGGCTGGAACGGGTGATGCACCTCTGGGGCTGGGAAAGTTTCAGCTTCACCTGGATCAAGGACAATGACCTGGCGATCTACTGCATCGTGATCGCCGCCGTCTGGCAGACCAGCGGCTTCGTCATGGCCATGTTCCTGGCCGGCCTGCGCGGCATCGACAACGAAATCCTGAAGGCCGCGCAGATCGACGGGGCCTCGAACTGGCAGCTTTACCGCCGCATCGTCATTCCGATGCTGCGCCCGGCCTTCCTGTCGGCCTTCGTGATCCTGTCACACCTGGCGATCAAGAGCTATGATCTTGTCGTCGCGCTGACCGGCGGCGGCCCCGGCCGATCAACCGAGATGCCGGCCACCTTCATGTATTCCTACACCTTCACCCGCAACCAGATGGGCATCGGCGCCTCTTCTGCCGTGATCATGCTGATGACCATCGCGGCGATCATGGTTCCCTACCTTTACGCCGAACTGAAGGAGAAGAAGTGATGTCTGCCCAATCGCAAGACACCGCCGTCTCCACCGGCAGGATCACCCGCGCGCTGATCTATCTGGTGCTGCTGCTGTTCACGCTGTTCTACCTGCTGCCGCTGTACGTCATGGGGGTGAACTCGCTGAAACCGCTGGCCGAGATCACCGGCGGCAACATGATGGCCCTGCCGCAGGTCTGGACCTTCGACGCCTGGCGTTCGGCCTGGTCCACCGCCCAGATCGGGATCGAGCCGACGGGCCTGAAACCCTATTTCCTGAACTCGATCCTGATGGTCGTGCCCGCCGTGAGCATCTCGACCATCGTCGGCGCGCTGAACGGCTATGTCCTGACCAAATGGCGCTTTCGCGGCGATACCTGGGTGTTCGGGCTGATGCTGTTTTCCTGCTTCATCCCGTTCCAGATCGTGCTGATCCCGATGGCCATGGTTCTGGGCAAGCTGGGGCTGGCGGGCAGCGTGCCGGGGCTGATCCTGGTCCATGTGGTCTATGGCATCGGCTTCACCACACTGTATTTCCGCAACTACTATGCCGCCTTCCCGACCGAGCTGGTGCGTGCGGCCCAGATCGACGGGGCCGGGTTCTTCCGCATCTTCTGGCGCATCCTCCTGCCGGTCAGCGGCCCCATCGCCGTGGTGTCGGTGATCTGGCAGTTCACCAACATCTGGAACGATTTCCTGTTCGGCGCCAGCTTCGGGGGCACCTCGCAGCCCATGACGGTGGCGCTGAACAACCTTGTCCAGTCCTCGACCGGGGTAAAGGAATACAACGTCCACTTCGCCGGCGCGATCCTTGCCGCCCTGCCCACGCTGCTCGTCTACATCGTTGCCGGCCGCTACTTCGTGCGCGGCCTGATGGCGGGGAGCGTGAAGGGATGACCCGCGCAATCGCAAAATTCTTCGAAGAATTTTGCCAGGAATTTTCGAAAATTCCTGGCCCCACCCTGATCGTCCGGAGCTGACCCATGGGCTTTCTCGACATCCGCAACGTCACCAAATCCTACGGCGCCGTCGAAGTCCTTCACCGCGTCGACATCGCCGTCGATGAGGGCGAGTTCCTCGTGCTTGTCGGCCCCTCGGGCTGTGGCAAGTCCACGCTCCTGAACATGATCGCCGGGTTGGAAAACATCTCGGGCGGCGAAATCGCCATCAAGGGCCGCGTCATCAACGGGGTGCACCCGTCCAAGCGCAACATCGCCATGGTGTTCCAAAGCTACGCGCTTTACCCCAACATGACCGTTGGCCAGAACATGACCTTCGGCCTTGAAATGCACGGCGTTCCCAAGCCTGAGCGGGACAAGGCGCTGGCCGAGGTGTCGAAACTTCTCCAGATCGACCACCTGCTGGACCGCAAGCCGGGGCAGTTGTCGGGTGGGCAGCGCCAGCGCGTCGCCATGGGCCGGGCGCTGGTGCGCGACCCCGACGTGTTCCTGTTCGATGAACCGCTGTCGAACCTTGATGCGAAACTGCGCGTCGACATGCGGACCGAGATCAAGAAGCTGCACCAGAAGCTGCGCACGACCATCGTCTATGTCACCCACGACCAGATCGAGGCGATGACGCTGTCCACCCGCATCGCGGTGATGAACAAGGGCTATGTCCAGCAACTGGGCACGCCGAAGGAAATCTACGACACCCCGGCCAATGTCTTTGTGGCCACCTTCATGGGCAGCCCCGCCATGAACATCGTGCCGGCCACCGTGCGGCTGCGCGAAGGCGTGCCCCATGCCGAGTTGACCGATTCCGAAGGCCAGACCCGTCACCTCCGCTTCTCGCAGCCCGGCCTTGCCGCTTGGGACGGGCGGGACATCCTGCTGGGCATCCGCCCCGAGGCGATCACCGATCCCGAAGGCGCCGACCGCAAGTCGGGCAATATCCAGGCGCTGCCGAACCGCGTCGGCGTCACCGAACCGGCGGGGTCAGACACCTTCGTCACCATGTCGCTGTCGGGCCGCGACATCATTTCCCGGATGCGGGCCGATGTGAACGTGCAGCCCGGCCAGATGTTCGATTTTGCCGTGAACATGGAAAAGGCCGTGGCCTTCGATCCGAAGACGGAAGAACGGATCGCCCCCTGATGTCGCCCGATGTGATCATCCTCGGCTCCGGCATGGGCGGGGCCACGCTGGCCGCCGCCCTTGCCCCCACCGGCCGCCGCATCCTGATTGTCGAACGGGGCGAGCGGCTGGTTGACAGCCCCGAGGCGCGCGATCCGGTGGCGATCTTCGGGCGCGGTCACTTCAAGCCGCGCGAAACCTGGCGCGATGCCCGGGGCGCTGCCTTCAACCCCGGCAATTACGCCTGCGTCGGCGGCAATACCAAGTTCTATGGCGCGGTCCTGCTGCGCTATCGCGAAAAGGATTTCCGCCCGCTGCGCCACATGCAGGGCACCACCCCCGGCTGGCCGATCTCCTACGCCGATCTCGAACCCTATTATTCGCAGGCCGAAACCCTGTATCGCGTGCGCGGCGCCCTGGGCGATGACCCGACCGAACCGCCCCATTCCGCGCCCTATCCCTTCCCCCCCGTGCCGGACGAACCCGACATTTCCGCCCTTCGCCGCGCCTTCGCCGCGCAGGGTCTGCATGTCTCGTCCTTGCCGCTGGGGGTTGATCTTGACCGCTGGCTGGCCCGCGCCCCCACCACCTGGGATGCTTTCCCCGATACCACCGGCGCCAAGTCCGATGCCGAATCCTGCGGTCTGGCCGAGGCGCTGAAACACCCCAACGTCACCCTGCTGACCGGCACCCGCGCCACGCGCCTGCTGTCAGAAGGCCGCCGCGTGACCGGGGTCGAGGTGGAGCGCGACGGCCGGCGCGAGGTGCTGACCGCCCCCGTGGTCTGCCTGGCCGCCGGGGCCGTCATGTCGGCCGCGCTGCTGCTGGCCTCGGCCAGTGACGACCATCCGCACGGGCTGGCCAACAGCTCTGATCAGGTTGGCCGCAACTTCATGAACCACAACCTGACCGGGCTGGTTGCCTGGCATCCGTTCCGTCGCAACCGGACGGTCTATGAAAAGACCATCCAGTTCAACGACTGGTATCTGACCGGCGGTCCGAACGGCGAACCGCTGGGCAATGTGCAGATGCTGGGCCGCGTCACCGGCCCCATCCTGGCCGCCGAAGGCAACCTTCCCCCCTGGCTGGCCCGCCACATTGCCGATCATTCCATCCATATCATGGCCATGTCGGAAGACCTGCCCGATCCCGAAAGCCGCGTGCTCTGGCGCAAGAGCGGCGGCGTCGTGCTGGACTGGCGGCGCACCAATGTGGCCGCGCATGACCTGCTGGTCAAACGGCTGAAGCAGGCGATGCGCCGCGCCGGCTGGCCCATCGTGCTGTCGCGCGGTTTTCCCAAGTCGAAGCCCAGCCACCAATGCGGCACCGCCCGCATGGGCGATGACCCCACCCGGTCCGTGGTCACCCCCGACCTGCGCGCGCATGATCTGGACAACCTCTATATCGTCGATGCCTCGGTCCTGCCCACCTCGGCCGCGGTGAACCCGTCACTGACCGTTGCCGCGCTGGCGCTGCGGGCCGGGGATCATATCCGCCAGAGGCTTGCCGCATGACCGCACCCCTTGCCCTGATCACCGGCGGCCAGCAGGGCATCGGCCTTGGCATTGCCACGGCCCTTGCCGGCGCGGGCTTCCGCATCGCCCTTGTCTCGCTGCCCGCCCCCGATGCGCCCGAGGTGGGGCAGGCCCTGCACAGCCTTGGCCCGCAGGCCCGCTACTTCCGCCACGATCTGTCCGATGTCGCCGCCACACCGGCCCTGATCGCCCGGATCACCGCCGAACTGGGGCCGATCGCCACGCTGGTGCAGAACGCCGGCGTTCCCGCCCGCGTTCGGGGCGACATGCTGGACATCACGCCCGAAGCCTTCGATTTTGTCACCGGCATCAACACCCGCGGCGCGTTTTTCATGGCGCAGGCGGTGGCGCGGCACATGCTGGCCGCCCCGGCCGACCATTATCGGTCCATCCTGTTCGTCACCTCGGTCTCGGCCGCGCTCGCCTCGGTCGAACGGGCCGATTACTGCATCTCCAAGGCCGGCATCGCCATGGCCGCGCAGGCGCTGGCGCTGCGCCTTGCCCCGCATGGCATCGGCGTCTTCGACCTGCGCCCCGGCATCATCGCCACCCCGATGACCGCCGCCGTGCAGGACAGATACACCGCCCGCATCGAAGGGGGCCTCGTCCCCGCCGCCCGCTGGGGCCACCCGCAAGACATTGCCGCTGTCAGCGTGCCGCTGGCCACCGGCCAGTTCGCCTTTGCCACCGGCGCCATCCTTCCCGTCGACGGCGGGCTTTCCATTCCAAGGCTCTGACATGACCGCGTCTTACGATTTCATCATCATCGGCGGCGGCTCGGCCGGCTGCGTTCTGGCCGCCCGGCTGTCGGAAAACGCCGCCGCCCGCGTGCTCTTGCTGGAAGCGGGCGGCACCGACCGCCACCCGTTCTTCCACCTGCCCGCCGGCTTTGCCAAGATGACCAAGGGCATCGGCTCCTGGGGCTGGTCCACCGTGCCGCAGCGCCACATGAACGGGATGCAGATCCGCTACACCCAGGCCCGCGTCATTGGCGGCGGATCGTCGATCAACGCCCAGATCTACACCCGCGGCGCCGCGCAGGATTATGACGACTGGCGCCAGATGGGCTGCACCGGCTGGGGCTACGAAGACGTGCTGCCCTATTTCCGCAAGGCGGAAGACAATGACACCTGGTCGAACCGCTATCACGGCCAGGGCGGCCCGCTGGGCGTGTCGAAACCCGCCGCGCCGCTGCCCATCTGCGAAGCCTATTTCGCCGCCGCGGCCCAGATCGGAATCCCCCGGAACCAGGACATGGCCGGCGAGAAACAGGATGGCGTCGGCTATTATCAACTGACCCAACGCAACGTCCGCCGGTCCTCGACCTCGGTTGCCTATCTTGGCCCGGCCCGCCGCCGCCCGAACCTGACCGTCCGCACCGGCGCGCAGGTCTTGCGGATCGTGGTGGAAAACGGCCGCGCCACCGGGGTGGAACTGGCCGGGCAGGGCATCGTCCGCGCCGAGGGCGAGGTGATCCTGTCCTCGGGCGCCATCGGCTCGCCCCGCCTGCTGCAGCTTTCGGGCATCGGTCCGGCGGATCATCTGCGCAGCCTGGGCCTGCCCGTGGTGCTGGACCAGCCGCAGGTCGGCGCCAACCTGCAAGATCACCTTGACCTGTTCGCCATTGCCGAATGTAGCGGCCCGCACACCTATGACCGCTTCGCCAAGCCGCATCTGTCGGTGCTGGCGGGTCTGCAATACCTGCTGTCCCGCAGCGGCCCCGTGGCCTCGTCGCTGTTTGAAACCGGCGGCTTCTGGTATGCTGATCCTTCGGCCCGCTCGCCCGACATCCAGTTCCACCTTGGCCTTGGCTCCGGCATCGAGGCGGGCGTGGCCGCCATGCCGCAGGGCGGCGTCACCCTCAATTCCGCCTTCCTGCGTCCCCGCTCGCGCGGCACGGTGCGGCTGGCCTCGGCCGACCCGCTGGCCGCGCCGCTGATCGACCCGAACTACTGGCAGGACCCCTATGATCGCGAGATGTCGATCCGTGGCCTGAAACTCGCGCGGGAAATCCTGCGGCAAGACGCGCTCAGGCCCTTCATCCTGGCCGAACGCCTGCCCGGCCCCGAGGTGCAGACCGAGGCCGACTACTTCGCCTATGCCTGCGCCCATGCCAAGACCGACCACCACCCCGCCGGCACCTGCCGCATGGGCGTGGACCCGCAGGCCGTGCTGGACCCGCAGCTTCGCTTCAACGGCATTGCCGGGTTGCGCGTCGCCGATGCCTCGATCATGCCGACCGTCGTGTCCTCGAACACCAACGCCACCGCGATCATGATCGGAGAAAAGGCCGCCGATCTGATCCGTGCCGCCCACCGGATGTAACGCCATGATCCGCCACATCGTCCTTGTCCGCTTCCGCCCCGACGTGACTGATGCGCAGGCCGCCGACCTGTTCGCCCCTATCCCCCGCCTTGCCGCCAGGCTGCCGGGGGTGGCGGGCTTTGCCGCCGGCCGGTCCGAAAGCCCCGAACAGATCGAACGCGGCTATCTGCACGGCTTCACCATAGACTTCGCCGATTGGGACGCGCTGGCCACCTATCAGGCCGATGCCGAACACCGGGCTTTCGGCGCCGGCCTTGTGGCCCATGCCGCCGGCGGCATCGACGGCATCCTTGTCTTCGACCTTCCCTTCACAGGTGCCCCATGCTGACCCTGCCCACCGAAGACGGCCGCCTGGTCCCCCATGCCCTGACCGGCACGCCGCTGGTGCCGCGCGCGCCCCGCGTCGCCCTGACCCGCACCGCCTTTGCCGCCGCGCATGTCGTGTCTGATCCGCTGCGCGAACGCAGCCCCTGGGACACCCGCCCCGCCGTTGACTGGGGCGCGACCCTGGCCTTCCGGCAGGGGCTCTGGGATCAGGGCCTTGGTCTGGCCGAAGCGATGGATACCGCGCAGCGCGGCATGGGCGTTGACTGGCTGACCGCGCAGGAACTGATCAACCGCACCATGGCCGCCGCCCGCGCGCACCCCCTGCGTCCTCGTGTCGCCTGCGGCTGCGGCACCGATCACGCCGCGCCGGGCAGCCTGACCACGCCCGATGCTATTGCCGCCGCCTATGAACATCAGGCCGAGGCGATCGAAGCCGCCGGCGGCCAGCTTATCCTGATGGCCACCCGCGCCCTGCCGGCCCTCTCTGCCGGCCCCGATGCGTATCGCGCCGTCTATCGCCGCCTGATCGACGGCGCGAAAGACCCGGTCATCCTGCACTGGCTGGGCGACATGTTCGATCCCGCCCTTGCCGGCTACTGGGGCTGCGCCACCGTGGACCAGGCCTCCGATTTCGTGCTGTCGCTGATCGCGGAAAACCTCGCCAAGGTGGACGGCATCAAGATTTCCCTTCTCGATCAGTCGCATGAAGAGGCGTTCCGCGCCCGCCTGCCCGCAGGCGTCCGCCTTTATACCGGCGACGATTTCAACTATGCGCCGCTGATCGCCGGGGATGGCACCCGCCATTCGCACGCGCTTCTGGGCATCTTCGCCGCCATCGCCCCCGCCGCCTCGCAGGCGCTTGAGGCGCTGGCGCAGGGCGACCGCGCCACCTATGACCGGCTTCTGGCCCCCACGGTGCCCCTGTCGCGCGAAATCTTCCGCGCGCCGACGCGGTTCTACAAGGCCGGCATCGCCTTCCTTGCCTGGCTGAACGGCAGCCAGCGCCATTTCATCATGCCCGCCGGATTCCAGTCCAGCCGCGACATCACCCATTACGCGCAGGTGTTCCGCCTTGCGGATCAGGCCGGTTTGCTGTCCGATCCGGATCTTGCCACCGAGCGGATGCGCCTGCTGCTGCAATTGCACGGCTTCGGTTGACGGCGGGGCAGGGCAATGGGGCAGGGAATGGACCGCCGACCGACCATCGTGGATGTCGCCCGACAGGCGGGCGTGTCGAAATCGACGGTCAGCCTTGTCCTGCAGAATTCCGCGCTGGTGAAAGAGGAAACCCGCCAGCAGGTCCGGCAGGCCATGGCCGACATCGGCTATGTCTACAACCGCGCCGCCGCCACCCTGCGCAGCGCCAATGCCGGGCTGATCGGCCTTGTCATCAATGACCTGCGCAATCCTTTCTTCACCGAATTCGCCACCTCGCTGCAAATGGCCCTGTCGGCGGCGGGCTATGCCACCGTGCTGGCCAACACCGACGAAGACCCCGATCTTCAGGCTCAGGTCGTCTCGGCCATGCTGGAACACGGGGTTTCGGCGCTGATCATCGCCCCCACCTACGGGCAGGAAGACGCCACCTTCGGCGCCATTTCCCGCGCCGGCATCCCGGCCTTGCAGGTGCTGCGCAAGGTGGTGCCCGAGGTGGACCGCTTCCCCTTTGCCGCCCCCGATTACCTTGCCGGCGGTCGCCTTGCCGCCCGCCACCTGCTGGACCTTGGCGCCCGCCGCATCGCCTTTCTGGGCGGGCTGGAAGGGCGCGAGGTCACCTATCAGCGCATGTCGGGCTATCTGGCCGTTCTGGCCGCCGCCGGCCTGCCGCCGCTGGTGCTGCCCGGCCGCCCCGGCCGCGCCTTCGGGCGCGAGGCGGCCCGCCTTCTGGCCCGCAGCCACCCCGATGTCGATGCGGTGATCTGTTTCAACGATCTGGTGGCGCTTGGCCTTTTGTCCGGCTGCGCCGAAATCGGCCGCCGCGTCGGCCCCGACCTGAAGATCGTCGGCTTCGACGACATCCAGGATTGCGCGCAGGTCTTTCCGGGCCTCACCTCGGTGCGCTGCGACATTGCCTGTTTCGGCCAGCGCATGGCCGAAACCATGCTGCGCTGGCTGCGCGACGGCTGCGCGCCCCCGCCCGAAACCCTGACCCCGGTCGAACTGATCGCCCGCGGCTCCACGCTTTCCCGGTGATCCCCGCCATGGACGACCCCGCCCCCCTGCTGCGTGCCCTGTTCGACCGCGCCGTCGAGGTGGCCGATCCCATGCGCTCGCTGGCCCGCCACCTGCCGGCCCGGCCACAGGGCCGCGTGCTGGTCATCGGCGCGGGCAAGGCCAGCGCCCGCATGGCCGAGGCGGTCGAATCCGTCTGGGGCCGCTGCGAGGGGCTGGTTCTCACCCGTTACGGCTATGGCCGCCCCTGTCGCGGGATCACGATCGTCGAAGCCGCCCATCCGGTGCCCGATGCCGCCGGTCTGGCCGCGACAGACCGGATGCTGGCCCTGCTGCACGGCCTGACGCCCGATGATTTCGTGCTGGCGCTGATCTCGGGCGGTGCCTCGGCGCTGCTCTGCGCCCCGGCGGCGGGCCTGACCCTTGCCGACAAGCAGGCGGTCAATGCGGCCCTTCTTGCTTCGGGGGCGCCCATTTCGGCGATGAACACCGTCCGCAAGCACCTCAGCCGGGTCAAGGGCGGCCAGCTTGCCGCCGCCGCCTTCCCCGCCCGGATGCTGGCGCTGATGATCTCCGACGTGCCCGGCGACGATCCGGCCTTCATCGGCTCGGGCCCCACGGTGGGCGATGCCACGACCCCCGCCGAGGCCAGTGCCCTTCTGGCCCGCTGGCAGGTGCCGGTGCCCGCCGCCGTCGCCGCCGTGCTGTCGCGCCCGACCGGCGTTGTCCGCCCCGATGATCCGCGCCTGTCGCGGGTGGAAAACATCATCTGCGCCGCCCCTTCGCAAAGCCTGGCCGCTGCCGCTGACATGGCCCGAAGCGCGGGGTGCGAGGTCCGGTTCCTGGGCGATGCGCTGGAAGGCGAGGCGCGCGAAGTGGCCGCCGCACAGGCGGCTCAGGCGCTTCAGGTGCAGGCCAGTCTGCGCCCTGGCGACAGGCCGGTCCTGCTGCTGTCCGGGGGAGAACTGACCGTGACCCGGCGCGGCACCGGCATCGGCGGCCCCAACGCCGAATTCTGCCTTGCGCTGGCGCTGGCGCTGAACGGGGCAGGGGGTATTCATGCGCTGGCTTGCGATACCGATGGCGTCGATGGCGCGGCCGAGGTGGCGGGCGCCCTGATCGGCCCCGACACCCTGTCGCGCGCCCGTGCCACCGGGCTGGACCCGGCCGCCGCGCTGGCGGCCAATGATGCGCACAGCTTCTTTGCCGCCATCGACCGGCAGGTCGTCACCGGCCCCACGCTGACCAACGTCAACGACTTCCGCGCGATCCTGATCCAGCCCTGATCCCGCTTTCCGCAACGGGTGTGGACGCTCTGGCATTTACAAATGCAAAATTATGAATATATAGGAGTGTGAATCGTCCCCCTGACCCCGAGGGCCCGCCCATGAACCGCGTGATTTCCGTGATGCTGGCCCTTTGGCTACCGCTGTCGGCCATGGCCGAAACCGTCACCCTTGCCCCCGTTGACCTGACCGACTGGAAGTCCGTCTTCGGTCAGGTCGAAGCGCGCGACCGTCTGCCCGCCCGCGCCCGGCTGGGCGGCACGCTGGTCGAGCTGACCGTCAAGGAAGGCGATGAGGTCAAGGCGGGGGCCCTGCTGGGCCGCATCGTGGATGAAAAGCTGGCCTTCCAGATTTCCGCCTTTGATGCGCAACGCACCTCGCTGGACGCGCAGCTTGCCAATGCCGAGGCCGAGCTGAAGCGCGGCGAAGACCTGCTGGCCCGCGGCGTGACCACCGCCCAGCGGCTGGATGCGCTGCGCACGCAGGTCGATGTGCTGAAAGGCCAGATCGAGGCGGTCGCCGCCCAGCGTCAGGTTGTCGAACAGCAGGCCGCCGAAGGCGACGTTCTGGCCCCCGCCGATGGCCGCGTTCTGGATGTGCCGGTGGCCAAGGGCGCCGTGGTCATGGCAGGCGAAGAGGTCGTGCTTCTGGGCGGCGGCGGCATCTTCCTGCGGCTGGCCATCCCCGAACGCCACGCCGCCGCGCTGCGTGAAGGCGCCACCCTGCCCATCGAAACCCCCGAGGGCGAGGTGCAGGGCACCCTGGAACGCATCTACCCGCTGATCGAGAACGGCCGCGTCCTGGCCGATGTCGCCGTGCAGGGCCTGTCGGGCCGCTTTGTCGATGCCCGGGTGCTGGTGCGCCTGCCCATGGCCGCCCGCCCCGCGCTGGCGGTGCCGCGCGACGCGCTGATCACCCGCGCCGGGGTTGATTTCGTCGCCGTCGAAACCGCTGCCGGCCTTGCCCTGCGCACCGTCCTGCCCGGGGAACCGCAGGTGATCGGCGGTGTCGAAAGTGTCGAGGTTCTTAGCGGCCTGCAGCCCGGCGACCGCATCCGCACCGATGGCGCCACCGCCGCCGCCGAGATCACCGCCGCCGAAGGGGCCGGCCATGACTGACCGCCCCTCGCACCCGCTGGGCATCGCCGGCGGCCTGACCCGCAGCTTCATCGCCTCGGCGCTGACACCGCTGTTCATTCTGGCCGCGCTGGCCGCGGGCCTTGTCGCCCTCACCTCGCTCCCGCGCGAAGAGGAACCGCAGATCTCGGTTCCCATGGTGGACATCTTCGTTCAGGCCCCCGGCCTGCGCGCGGAAGATGCGGTCAAGCTGGTGACCGAACCGCTTGAGATCATCGTCAAGGGCATCAACGACGTGGAACACGTCTATTCCCAGACGCATGACGACAGCACCATGGTCGCCGCCCGCTTCAACGTCGGCACCAAGGCCGAAGACGCCATCCTGCGCGTCCACGAAAAGCTGCGCGCCAACATCGACCGGCTGCCGGTCGGCATTCCCGAACCGCTGGTCGTCGGGCGCGGCATCGACGATGTGGCGATCCTCTCGCTCACCCTGTCGCCCCGCCCGGGCCAGCAGGTTTCCTCGGCCGACCTGACCCGCATCGCCCGCGCCTTGCAGGCAGACCTTGCCAAGACTGATGACGTGGGCCTGACCTACCTTGTCGGCGACGCGACCGAAGCGATCCGCATCGCCCCCGATCCCGACCGGCTGGCGCTTTACGGCGTTACCTTGCAGCAACTGGCCGGCAAGGTGCAGCAGGCCAACCGCACGCTGAACACTGGCCGCATCCGCGACGGTGGCGACCAGATCGACCTTGTTGCCGGTGAAACCCTGCGCGCCCCGTCCGAGGTGGCGAACCTGCTGCTGACCACCCGCGATGGTCGCCCCGTGTATGTCGCAGATGTGGCAACCGTGTCATACGTCCCTGACACGTCAGACCATATCGTCGCCATGGTCACCCGGGCCGAAGACGGCAGCCTGATCCGCACCCCCGCTGTCACGCTGGCCATCGCCAAACGCGCCGGCGCCAATGCCGTGGTGGTGGCCGAGGCCGCGCTGCACCGCCTGCACGCCGCCGAAGGCACCCTGATCCCCGACAGCGTTCAGGTCACCGTCACCCGCGACTATGGCGAGACGGCCAATGAAAAGGCCAATGAACTGCTGTTCCACCTGGGCCTTGCGACGATCTCGATCATCGTCCTCGTCTGGGTCGCCATCGGCTGGCGCGAGGCGATGGTGGTGGCCATCGTCATTCCGGTCACCATCCTGCTGACGCTGTTTGCAAGCTGGATCATGGGCTACACGCTGAACCGCGTCAGCCTCTTCGCGCTGATCTTCAGCATCGGCATCCTGGTTGATGATGCCATCGTGGTGATCGAGAACATCGCCCGCCACTGGGGTATGAAGGACAGCCGCCCCCGCGTGCAGGCCGCCATCGACGCCGTGGCCGAGGTGGGAAATCCCACCATCGTCGCCACGCTGACCGTGGTCGCGGCGCTGCTGCCCATGCTCTTCGTCTCGGGGCTGATGGGCCCCTACATGTCACCCATCCCGGCCAATGCTTCGGCGGCGATGATCTTTTCCTTCTTCGTCGCCGTCATCATCACCCCCTGGCTGATGGTCAGGATCGCCGGCCGCGCCGACATGTCGGCGCACGGGCATGACGATGCCCACAGCACCCCCGGCGGCAAGCTGGGCCGGCTTTACGTCGCCGTCGCCCGCCCCGTTCTGGCCAGCCGGAAAAGCGCGCTGGTCTTCCTTCTGGGCACCGTGGTCCTGTCCTTCGGCTCGCTGGCCGCGCTTTACACCAAGGATGTCACGGTCAAACTTCTGCCCTTCGACAACAAGTCGGAACTGTCGGTGATGATCGACCTGCCCGAAGGCGCCTCGGTCGAGGCGACCGACCGCGTGGCGCAGGATGTGGCCGCCGTGGTGATGGGCCTGCCCGAGGTGCTGTCGGTCCGCACCCATGCCGGCACCGCCGCGCCCTTCAACTTCAACGGTCTGGTGCGGCATTACTTCCTGCGCGCCTCGCCCGAACTGGGCGAGGTGGAAATCCTGCTCACCAACAAGGCCGACCGTGACCGCCCCAGCCACGCCATCGCGCTGGACATCCGCGAACGGATGAAGGCCCTGACCCTGCCGCCCGGCACCGTGCTGAAAACCGTCGAGCCGCCGCCGGGCCCGCCCGTCATGGCCACCCTCCTGGCCGAGGTTTACGGCCCCACGCCCGAGGCGCGGCGCGAAGCGGCCACCCGCATCCGGCAGGCCTTTGAAAGCGTGCCCTTCGTGGTGGATGTGGATGACAGTTTCGGCACCCGCGCCCGCCGCCTGCGCGCCACCATCTCGACCGATCAGCTTGAATTCTTCGGCGTGCAGGAACAGGACGTGTTCGATACGCTGGCCATCCTGAACGGCGGCCAGACCGTCGGCTATTCCCACCGGGGCGAAGGGCGGATGCCGCTGCCGCTGCGGCTGGAACTGCCGAAGAACCGCCGCGTTCTGGACGAAACCTTCCTGACCACGCCCATTCCCGCCAACACCCTGCCCGGTGCGCGCGGCGTGGTGGAACTGGGCGATGTCGTCACCGTGGCCGGGGAACAGGCCAGCTATCCGATCTTCCGCCACAACGGCCGTTCGATCGAGATGGTCACCGCAGATATGGCCGGCGATTTCGAAGCGCCGCTCTACGGGATGCTGGCCGTGGCCGATGCCGTCCGCGCGATGGACTGGCCGGCGGGGCAGGCGCCCGACATCAGCCTGCACGGCCAGCCGCAGGATGAATCGAAGGTCACCCTCCTGTGGGATGGCGAATGGGAAGTGACCTGGGTCACCTTCCGCGACATGGGCGCCGCCTTCGGCGTGGCGCTTCTGGGTATCTACATCCTTGTCGTCGCGCAGTTCGGCAGCTTCAAGCTGCCGCTGGTGATCCTGACGCCCATTCCGCTTACCTTCCTTGGCATCATGCTGGGCCACTGGCTGTTCGGCGCGCCGTTCTCGGCCACCTCGATGATCGGCTTCATCGCGCTGGCGGGCATCATCGTGCGCAATTCGATCCTGCTGGTCGATTTCATCCGCCATGCCACGCCGCCCGGCAGCCGCCCGACCGTGGCCACGCTGATCGAGGCCGGCGCGATCCGCTTCAAGCCCATCCTGCTGACCGCCATCGCCGCCATGATCGGCGCGGCGGTCATCCTGGCCGACCCCATCTTCCAGGGCCTCGCCATCTCGCTTCTGTTCGGCCTGCTGACCTCGACCCTGCTGACGGTTCTGGTCATCCCGGCCATCTACCGCGTCTTCCGCAGTTGAACCCTGAAAGGAAACCCCATGACCCTTGATCGTTCCGTGATGCTGTTCGCCGGCTGCATGGTGCTGCTCAGCGTGCTGTTGACGGCCTATGTCTCGCCGCTGTTCGTCTGGTTCACCGTGTTCATCGGGCTGAACCTGATCCAGTCCTCGTTCACCGGCTTCTGCCCGGCGGCCATCGTGTTCAGGAAGCTGGGCATCCGCGCCGGCTACGCCTTCAACTGAACCGGCCCGACACCGCCGCCATCGCGGCCGCCAGCACCTGCGCGGGCGGCTGCGTGCCGTCCAGCGTGACGGCCTCATCCGGCCCCGGCACCTCAAGCGTGGCAAGCTGGCTGTCCAGCAGCGCGGGCGGCATGAAATGCCCCTTGCGCGCCTGCATCCGCGCCGCCAGCTCGGCCCTCGGCACCGCCAGATACAGCAACCGCACCCCGCCCGCCGCGCGCAGCCGGTCGCGATAGGCGCGTTTCAGCGCCGAACAGGCCACCACCACCGGCGCCCCTTCGGCCAGCACCTGCGCCACCCGGTCCAGCCAGGGCGCGCGGTCGGCATCGGTCAGCGCCTCGCCCCGCGCCATCCGCGCCACATTGGCCGCCGGGTGCAGGTCGTCGGCATCTACAAAGCGCGCGTCCAGCGCCTGCGCCAGCCCCGCCGCCAGCGTGGACTTGCCGCAGCCCGACACCCCCATCACCACCACGCGCACGGGCCTATTCCTTCAGCAGCAGCGCCAGCGCCACGCAGGTCAGCGCCACCCCCGGCGCCACCAGCGCCGCCGGAACCGTGCCATGCAGTGCCAGCTCCCACAGGATCACCCAGCTTGGCACCAGATAGGTATAGGCCATCACCTTGGCCGCCGGCAGCCGCAGCGCCGCATATTGCACCAGAAAGAACGTCGCCGCCGTTGCCGCGACCGAGACATAGGCCAGCGTCACCCAGACCACGCCCGGCAGCGCCGCCCAGTCGGTGGCCAGCAGCGCCGGCCCGCCCCAGACCAGCATCGCCGCCGTGCCCGCGACCATGGTCCAGAAGGTGAAGACAATCGCCGGTTCGCCCCGGTTCAGCTTGCGCACCAGCGCGGCATACAGCGCATGGGCCGCGCAGCCCCAGAAATAGATCGCCTCGCCGCGCCCCACCTCCAGCCGGATCAGCGCCGCCAGATCGCCGCGAAAGATCACCCACAGCGCCCCCGCCGCGCCCAGTGCAAGGGCCAGCGCCATCCGCGCGCCGGTCCGCTGCCGCAACAGCAGCCAGCCGAACCCCGCCGCCATGACCGGCGTCAGGGTAAAGACCGCCGCCGTGGAAACCGCCGTCGCCGTTTTCAGCCCTTCGAACATCAGCACGAAATAGGCCGCCATCAGCGCCCCAAGCGCCAGATAGCGCCACGGCGCCGCCAGCGCCGCGCGGGGAAAGCCCCGCGTCAGCCCGGCCACGGCCCCCACCAGAACCGCCGCCACCGCGAAGCGCGCCGCGGTGATCGCCGCCGGGTCGATCAGCGGCGCCGCCAGCTTGCCCAGCGAGAATGACCCCGCCACCAGCGCCGAAAAGCCCAGCATCGCGGCATGGCCGCGGCGGCTTTCGGTCAACTGCACAGCCGCCAGTCCTTCGCCGCCTCTTTCAGATGGGTGACAAAGGCCTGCACCTTGCGGGTGCGGTGCAGGTCGACATGGGTGACGATCCAGAGCGGAGAGTCCCACTCGACCCGGGGCGCCAGCACCTCGACCAGATCGGGGTCGCCCGCCGCCCGATAGGCCGACAGGAAGCCGATCCCCGCCCCGCCGCGCAGCGCCGCTTCCGAGGCGGCCGGCTCGGTGGTGCGGAACCCCATCTGGTCGGCCGCCACATGGTCGCGCAGCCAGCGGTAGAACGGTGCCCGGCTGGCCTCGTTGTCGGGCGAGATGAAGCGGTGCCCGGCGAAATCCGCCTCGGATGCCGGCAGGCCATGCGCGGCCGCATAGGATTTCGCCGCGTAAAGCCCGGTCTTCAGCCGCACCAGCGGCTGCACCACATTGTCCGGCTCTTCCGGCACCGACCCTGCACGAATGGCGACATGCGCCTCGCCATAATCCAGCCGGAACAGCCGCATGTCGGTCAGAAAGCGGACAATCACCGCAGGCCAGCGCGTCTGGAATCCGGTCAGCACCGGCACCAGCAGATCGGGGATTCCGGCGATGGATGTCACCACCAGCTCGCCCTGCACCGTCTCGCCCTGACCCTTGATCCGGTTCTGCAACTGGGCGAACTGCTCTTCGGTGGCCTGCGCCACCGACAGCAGGTCACGCCCCGCCTCGGTCGCGGTATAGCCACGGGCATGGCGCTGGAAAAGCCGCGTCCCCAGCCGCTTTTCCAGCGCGTCGATATGGCGGATCACGGTCGCATGATGCACGCCCAGCACCTCGGCCGCGCCGGAAACCGTGCCCATGCGCGCCACCTGAAAGGCGGTGCGGATCTCGTCCCAGTTTTCCATCATCGGACCCTTTGCCTGTGCGCTGTCGCACAGCAAAGAAGAAACCCGATGCCACCGCAAGGCCGAAAAGGGGCGGGGCCTTGCACCGGGGGCTGTCCGGTATGGCTGCTATCCGGCCAGGGCGCGGCCGGTCCCCGACTGTTCCCGCGATACCGCCCCAAACAGCGCATGCCCGTTCTCGACGTGCCGCGCTACCAGCCGGCGCGCCTGCCGTCCTGCGGGCACCGGCCGGGCCGGCACCGGCTGGTCGATCGAGATTCGCAGTTCGGGGAACAGGGTCGCGATCTCTTCCAGTGCCTCCCGGTCAATGCAGCGCAGCGCCGCGGGGCCGGTGTACAGCGATTCGGTCTCGGCGCCGTTCGAACAAACGATCTCATGGCGGTCGAACAGCATGTGAAAATACTCAACCTCGTCCAGATCGTCGGCGGCCTCGATTCCAGTGGCTTCGACAAGAGACTTGGCCGCCACCAGCACCTCTGCGATGCCAAACATCCGCATGGCGATCTGCGAGGAAATCATCACGCGGTGCTGCGGCGAAACCAGCAGTGTCGCTGACGGCATGTTCGTCCCCAGAGCGCCGGGATGGATACGGATCGGCCGCAGCTTGGGGTTTGCCGCCAGCGCGGCGCCGCTGACCACGGAAGACCCGATCCAGCGGATCGGCTGCAAGCCGTTGTCGCGGGTCCGGACCAGGTCGCCGGGGCGCAGCGATTCGATTGCGACAGGCCCCTGTTCCGTGTCGATCAGGGTTCCGCGACAAAAGCAGGCGTTCGGCGGAAAGGCATCGAAGTTCGAAACCACGGTGGACGAGTAGCGTGTCCCGTCCCACGTTCCGAGCGCGATATTCGTGACATTCTGATACCCGAAGTCTGCCGGAGCAGCATCGCGATCATCGTCGCGCATGCGGATGACAAGGTTGCCGTTGCCAAGCTGGTACACCACCACTCTGGCGACATAGGTCTTCACCACGCCGCCCGCCCCCACATAGGTATAGGTCGAGCTGTTGAAAATCCCGACCTCGTTCAGGGTGTAGTTCGTGCCGTTGATGACAAGCCTGTCGGCGGTAGCGGGCGTGTTGACAGTGGTTGTGATAAGCCCGTCGTCGTTGCCATCGTACATGTCCATGTTGCCATAATCGACGGCGGCCGTGTTCCCGCCGCCGCCCATGGTGAACACGCGGCCGTTCATCGCCGCGCTGATATCGGTGGAACCGCCGTTGTTAAGTCCGGGGCTTGTCTGCACCCAGCCCCAGGTATCGGTTGTTGTCGGCATTTCGCATCCTTTCCAACATGAGTCCCAAGGCCGCCACGCTACAACCCTGGCCATTCAGCGCGGGCAACTTGCTATGAATTGTTTGATCAGGGTGTGGGCTTATCGTCAGTCTGTCAACTTGCATGACTTTGAAATGAATCATTCATGCTACGAATTTGGCCGATTCGGTGCCGAGAAGGCAGATTTCCTCCCTTGGCCTTGGCAGCGACGCCTGACAAGTTCTTGCGCCGCCGTTTTGCCATTACCTTCGCAGCGCGATGATGCGCGCCTTTGGCCTGTTCCGGCCAGCGCAGTTCGCGGTTGACGGCACACCCCCGGCCTTGGGAAACAGGGCGGGCACAACCGAAAGATGCCGCATGTTCCGCCTCGTTCCCTCGCAGGATCTGCCGCTGCTGGGCCGCCCTTCGGCGGCCGGGCTGGTGTTGGGGGCGGCCTGTTTTGCCGCCTCGCTGACGCCATCGCTCATTCCGCGGGCGGGGCTGGTGCAGGGGGCGCTGGCGGGCGTCTGCTTCGCCGCCGGTTATCTGATCGGCTGGGCGATGGTCGCGCTTTGGCGCTGGCTGTTTGAAAGGGCGGACCCCGCCCCCCGCAACCAGCGCCGCGCGCTGCGCCTGTCGGTTGCGGCCGCGCTGGCGCTGGCGGGCTGGGGGCTGTGGAGCGTGACCGGCTGGCAGAACGGCATCCATCTGGCGATGGACATTCCGCCGGTCGAAACCGCGCGCCCCTTCACCATCCTGGCCGTCGCCGCCGTGCTGGCGCTGCTGCTGGTGCTGCTGGGGCGGCTGTTCCGCCGGCTCTGGCGGGTGATCTCGGCCCAGCTTCAGCGGCTGATCCCGCGCCGCCTGGCCCTTGCGCTGGGGCTGTTCCTGGCCGGCCTTCTGTTCTTGGCCGTCGGCAACGATCTGGTTCTGGCACGCGCCCTTGGGGCGCTGGACGATACATATGCCGCGCTCGACCGGCTGATGCCGGACGATCAGGCGCCACCGCCCGCAGGCAAGACCGGCGGCCCCGCCTCGCTGGTTGGCTGGGAAGGTCTGGGGGCGGCCGGCCGAAGCTGGGTGCTGGATGGCCCCGATGCCGCCACCATCACCGCGCTGACCGGACTGCCGGCGCGCGAACCCCTGCGCATCTATGTCGGCCTGAACAACGCCGACACCGCCGCCGACCGCGCCCGGCTGGCCCTGGCCGAGGCGGAACGTCAGGGCGCCTTCGACCGCAAGGTTCTGGTGATCGCCACCCCCACCGGCACCGGCTGGATGGACCCGGCCGCGATGCAGCCGCTGGATTACCTGACCCAGGGCGACGTGGCGACGGTGGCGGTGCAGTATTCCTACCTGCCAAGCTGGATGACCCTGATCCTGCAACCCGAATACGGGGCCGAAACCGCAGCCGAGGTGTTCCGCACCTTCTATGACCACTGGCACAGCCTGCCGCGCGACAGCCGCCCGCAGCTTTACCTGTTCGGCCTGTCGCTGGGCGCGCGCAACGGCGAACTGGCGGTCTGGCTACCCAAGGTTCTGGGCGACCCGATGCAGGGCGCCCTCTGGGCCGGGCCGCCCTTTGCCGATGGCAACTGGCGGCAGGTGATCACCGGCCGCAACGCCGGCAGCCCCGCCTGGGCGCCCCTGGTGGGCGACGGGTCGGTGATCCGCGTGACCACGCAGGAAAACCGGCTTCGCGACGCCACCGCCCCCTGGGGCGCGGTGCGCATCGTCTATCTTGCCTACCCGTCCGACGCGATCGCCCATTTCTCGGCCGATCTTCTGTGGCGCCGTCCCGCCTGGCTGGCCGATCCGCGCGGCCCCGATGTCTCGCCGGGGTTGCGCTGGTTTCCGGTGGTCACCTTCCTTCAGGTCGGCTTCGACATGCTGACCGCCACGACCACGCCGCCGGGCCGCGGCCATGTCTATGCCGGCGCCGATTACCTGAACGCCTGGACAGAGGTTCTGGCGCTGGACTGGCCCGCCGAACGGCTGGAAGCGCTGCGCGCCATGCTGGCCGGGCAGGGGCTGTAACCCGCGGCGCTTGACTCCGTGCCCCCGCAGGCGTATCGCCCGACCCAATTCCCCGGAGGCTGATCGCTTCCGGTCCCATGGGCACAGGCCCGGGATCGACATCCGTCAGCGCGGTTGCGCCCACGGGTGCCGTCCGGCTTTGCAGCATGGCCCCGCCGCCCCATATCGGGGCAGACCCGTGACCCGCGCAAAGGAGAGCGCCATGTTCGAAAGCCTGTCAGAACGCCTTGGCGGCGTGTTCGACCGCCTGACGAAGCAGGGCGCCCTTACCGAGGCCGATGTCATCACCGCCCTGCGGGAAGTGCGCGTCGCCCTGCTTGAGGCCGACGTTTCGCTGCCCGTCGCCCGCGATTTCATCAAGCGCGTGCAGGACAAGGCCACCGGCGCCGCCGTCACCAAGTCGATCACCCCCGGCCAGATGGTCGTCAAGATCGTCCATGACGAACTGATCCGCGTGCTGGCCGGCGACGGCCCGGCCGACGCGCTCAAGATCGACAACCCGCCCGCCACCATCCTGATGGTCGGCCTTCAGGGCTCGGGCAAGACCACCACCACCGCCAAGCTGGCCAAGCGCCTGAAGGACAAGAACGGCAAGCGCGTCCTCATGGCCTCGCTGGACACCAACCGTCCCGCGGCGATGGAGCAGTTGCAGATCCTGGGCACCCAGATCGGCGTCGATACCCTGCCCATCGTCAAGGGCGAAAGCGCCGTCCAGATCGCCAAGCGCGCCAAGACCCAAGGGTCGCTTGGCGGCTATGACGTGATCTTCCTCGATACCGCCGGCCGCCTGCACATCGACGAAGTGCTGATGGACGAGGTGCAGTCGGTCCGCGACATCGCCGCCCCGCGCGAAACCCTGCTGGTGGTCGATGGCCTGACCGGCCAGGACGCGGTGAATGTCGCCACCGAATTCGACGGCAAGGTCGGCATCTCGGGCGTTGTCCTGACCCGGATGGATGGCGACGGTCGCGGCGGTGCGGCGCTGTCGATGCGCGCCGTCACCGGCAAGCCGATCCGCTTTGTCGGCCTTGGCGAAAAGATGGACGCCATCGAGGTGTTCGAGGCCGAGCGTGTGGCCGGCCGCATCCTGGGCATGGGCGACATCGTGGCCCTGGTCGAGAAGGCGCAGGAAACCTTTGAGGCCGAACAGGCCGAACGCATGGCCAAGCGCTTTGCCAAGGGTCTGTTCAACATGAACGACCTCAAGGCTCAGATGGAACAGATGATCAAGATGGGCGGCATGAAGGGCCTGATGGGCATGTTGCCCGGCATGGCCAAGCATCAGGCCGCCGCGGCGGAAGCCGGCATCGACGACAAGATGCTGAAACGCCAGATCGCGCTGATCAACTCGATGACCAAGAAGGAACGCGCCAACCCCGACCTTCTGGCCGCCAGCCGCAAGAAGCGCATCGCCGCCGGTGCCGGCCTTGATGTCTCGGACCTGAACCGCCTGCTGAAACAGCACAAGCAGATGGCCGAGATGATGAAGAAGATGGGCAAGGGTGGCATGATGAAACAGGCCATCAAGTCGATGATGGGCAAGGGCGGGATGCCCGACCCTTCGAAGATGACGCCTGAACAACTGGCCGAGGCCGCCAAGGGTATGCAGCAAGGCATGTCCGGCGCCGGTATGCCCGGCCTGCCCGGCATGGCGCGCGGCATCACCCTGCCGGCTGGTCTTTCGGGGCTGATGCGCAAGAAATGACCCTCGGTTCGGCACAGTTCGCGGCACATGGCCCGGTCCTTGAGACCGGCCGCCTGCGGCTGCGCCTGCCGAAGCTGTCGGATTTCGAACCCTGGGCCGATTTCTTCGCCTCGCCCCGGTCGGTTCACGAAGGTGGCCCCCTGCCGCGCGCGGCTGCCTGGCGGCACTGGGCGGCCGATGTGGCGCTGTGGCCGCTGCGGGGCTATGGCCCCTTCGCCGTGGAAGACCGCCAGACCGGCGCCTATCTGGGCGAGGTCGGGATCTATCACGCCGATGACTATCCCGCCCCGGAACTGGGCTGGTTCGTGGTGCCTGCCGCCGAAGGCCGGGGCATCGCGCTGGAGGCGGCCCGCGCCGTGCTTGACTGGGTGCGTGTCACCTTCGACTGGCCGCATGTCACCAATATCATCGAACCGGCCAATGCCCGCTCCATCGCGCTTGGCCTGCGTCTGGGTGGCGTGATCGACCCGTCCTTGCCGGGTATCGACCCCGGCGATGTGGTGATCCGCCACGATCTGCGGGGGGCGGCATGACCCTGCCTTTCGCCATTCCGGTGCTGGCCACCGAACGCCTGATCCTGCGCGAACCGCGCGAGGCCGATTTCCCGGCCATGCTGGCCTTCAACGACAGCCCCCGCGCGGTGCATCTGGGCGGCGGCATCGAACGCCGCTGGATCTGGCGCGGGCTTCTGGCCAACATCGGCCACTGGGCGCTGCGCGGCTATGGCTTCTATTCCGTCGATACCCCCGCCGGCGATTTCATCGGCCGGATCGGCGTGATCTATCACGACGGCTGGCCCGAACCCGAACTGGCCTGGCACCTGTTCGACGGCCACGAAGGCCGGGGTTATGCGCAAGAGGCGGCCCTTGCCGCGCAGGCCGATTACCACGCCCGCCTGTCGCCCGCGCCGCTGATCAGCATGATCGCCACCGACAATGCCCGGTCCGAGGCGCTGGCCCTTCGGCTGGGCGCCACGCGGGAAAAGACGCTGTCGGATGACAAGGGCAGCTATCACATCTACCGCCACCGCGCGCCGGGGGGGGCTGGCATGACCCTCGCCCCGCATCGCAGCCCGCACCAGACGCCGATGCCCGGCGCTGCCGCCGACAACGCAGATGACGCGCAGGTCCGGCGCCAGGGGAAGACGGAAGGAAGACGTGTGGAAGACGCGCGCAAGATCACGGAAAGGGGGGCCTGATGGACGCCGCCGCCAAGGCCGCAGCTTTGCTGAAGGAACACCGCGAGTCGATCGACCGGCTTGACGCGATCCTCGTCTTCACCCTGGCCGAACGCTTCAAGCACACGCAGGGCGTGGGGCGTCTCAAGGCCGAACACGGACTGCCGCCCAGCGACCCCACCCGCGAGGCGCGGCAGATCGAACGCCTGGAACGGCTGGCCGAAGAGGCCCGGCTTGACCCGGAATTTGCCAAGAAATTCCTGAACTTCATCATCAGCGAAGTCATCAGGCATCACGAGAAACTGCAGAAATAGGGCGGGGTGCCCCCCGTCTTTCAGCCATCACCAAAGGAGAACTCACATGGCTATGAAAATTCGTCTGGCACGCGGCGGCTCCAAGAAGCGCCCGTTCTACTCGATCGTTGCAACCGACAGCCGTATGCCGCGCGACGGCCGCTTCCTGGAAAAGCTGGGCACCTACAACCCGCTGCTGGCCAAGGACGATGAAAAGCGCATCGTCATGAACCTTGACCGCGTGAACCACTGGCTGTCGCAAGGCGCCCAACCCACCGACCGCGTCGCCCGCTTCCTGGAAGCCGCCGGCGTTCGCCCGAAGACCGCCCGTTCGAACCCCAAGTCTGCCGTTCCCGGCAAGGCCATGGCCGAACGCGCCGCGAAGAAGGCCGCCCGCGCCGCCGAACCGGCGACCGAGTGACCGGCTGACGCGGTTCCATGATCCCCGGCCTTGGCCTTGTGCGCCGGACCATCACGCTGGCCCTTCTGGTGGCGGCGTTCTGGGCCGGCGTCAGGCTGGGCACCTCGGGGCAGCAGGATGCCTGCCTTGATGCCGGCGGAACATGGGACACGCGCGGCTATTGCGAAGAACCGAAAGAGGAGCCCCAGCCATGACCGACCGCATCTGCGTGGGCGCCATCGCCGGCGCCTTCGGTGTTCAGGGTGAGGTGCGGCTGAAAAGCTTTTGCGCCGAACCGTCGGACATCGCCTCTTACGGCCCGCTGACCACCGAAGACGGCCGCCGCAGCTTTACCCTGCGGCTGACCCGTCCGGTGGCGGGCGGCCTTGGTGCCCGCCTGTCGGGCATCTCGACCAAGGAAGAAGCCGACGCCCTGAAAGGGACCGAGCTTTATGCAGACCGCAGCCGGCTGCCCAGCCTGCCGGACGACGAATTCTATCACACCGACCTGATCGGCCTTGAGGTGCGCGATCCCGGCGGTGCCGTGCTTGGCACCGTGACCGCCGTGCACAATCACGGCGCGGGCGATCTGCTGGACATCCGTCTTGCCGCGACCGGGGCCGCGCTGCTGCTGCCCTTTACCCGCGCCAATGTGCCCACGGTTGACCTTGCCTCGCGCCGGCTGATCGCCGACCTGCCCGAAGGGCTGGACGACTGAACCCGGGCGTCTGAACGGCAATCGGCCGCGCACCCGCAAGGCCGCAAATCCGCCCTTCTTTCGCCATGACGGTGGTCAACCTTGCCGCCGTCAAAGGTGCCCAAGTCGCAAGGTTTCTGCGCGCCCCGTGCACCCCGCTTGTGCTGGTCGGCGCAGGGCTGCGGCCTGCCGGCAGCAAAGGGGTCTGGCCATGTCTCGTTTCCGCGTTCTTTTCCTGCAGATCGCCACGGCGCTTTTGTACATGGGGCCGCTGGTGGCGGGATTGGGCGGCTTTGGCTGGGCCATGCTGCCCCCCTTCGTGTCGATCTTCGTGCTTTGGCTGGTTTTGTTGCGCCCGCACCAATGGCCGATGACGCTGGCCGACTGGCGGTCCGGCGTGGGGGTCGGGGCCGCGCTGACGCAGATCCTCAGCCAGATCCTGCTGGTGACGGTGCTGTTCGGCGTCGGGCGCGGCATCGGCGGGGTGCTGGGCACCTTGCCGGTGATGTTCCCCATGCTGCCGGTTGCCATGTCCTTCCTGGCCCTGCCGCTGATGCGGCTGGCCTGGAACCCGGACCGCGCCCTTGCCGAAGGTGTCACCATCGACGCGCTGATGGAGGCCGCGCGCCTGCCGATCGGGGTCAACCCGCTGGCGCGTGATCCGGCCCGCGCCGCAGCCGCCCTGCTGGCGCTGCCCGATGATGCCGCGCCCGAAACCGTGCTGGGGCTGCTGGAACAGTCGGCGGTGCCGGGGAAGGGGTGGCCGTCGGCGGCCGGGCTGGCTACGGCGCTGGCCAAGGCACCCGCCACCCGCCATGCCGCGCTGCGCAAGGCGCTGGTGCTGTGGGGAACCGATCCGGCCCTGCTGGCCGCGGGCAGCGCACCGGGCGCGCTGCGGGCCGCCTTCGCGGCGGCGGGGCGGGACGACGGGCTGTTGGCCGATCTGCTGCCCCGCGCCACCGCGCTGGCCCGCGCGCTGCCGGACCGGCTGGACCAGTTCCCCGATGCCCTTGCCCTGCGGACGCTGGCCCAGGAACTTGGCGGGGACCGGGCCGCCGAACTGTCGGCACTGGCTGACCTGCTGCCCGCCACACCCGCCCGGGGCACCTCGCGCGCGGCCTGAGCGGGGCAGGGGCGACAGGCCCCTTTCCTGCCGGTCGGATTGCCGCTAATCCGGGGCCCATGTCGAACCCGTCCGATCCCCCGAAAAGCCACGGCCGCCTGTCGATCAAGGCCAGCCTGCAACCGCGCGACCTGATGGAAGAGCCGCGGGTTGTGAAGGGGGCCTTCGACGCCCGGGTGGTTACCCTGTTTCCCGATGCCTTTCCCGGCACCCTTGGTCTGTCGCTGACCGGCCGCGCGCTGGATTTCGGCCTGTGGCGGCTGAATACGGTGCCCTTGCGTGATTTCGGCGAAGGCCGTCACCGCACCGTGGACGATACCCCCGCTGGTGGCGGGGCCGGCATGGTTCTGCGCGCCGATGTGGTGGATGCGGCGCTGCGCGTGGCGATGCAGGGCGCCGACCCGGACCGCAGCCTTTGGCCGGTGGTCTATGTCTCGCCGCGCGGCCGGCCCTTCGATCAGGCCACCGCCCGCCGTTGGGCGGCCGGCTCGGGCATCACGCTGCTCTGCGGCCGGTTCGAAGGCGTGGACCAGCGGGTGCTGGACCATTGGCAGATCGAGGAAGTCTCGCTGGGCGATTTCGTCCTGACCGGGGGCGAGATCGCGGCGCAGGCCATGCTGGACGCCACTGTCCGGCTGTTGCCCGGCGTTTTGGGCAATGCCGCCTCGACCGAGGAGGAGAGCTTTTCGCACGGGCTTCTGGAACACCCGCAATACACCCGCCCTCAGGTCTGGGAAGGGCAGGAGATTCCGGCGGTGCTGACGGGGGGCAACCATGGCGAAGTGGCCAAATGGCGCCGCGCGCAGGCCGAGGCGCTGACCGCCGCGCGGCGGCCCGACCTCTGGGCGGCGCATCAGGCGGCGCAGGACGCGGTGCCGAAACCGGGGCGAAAGCCCGGGAAACCCTGAAAACGGGCTCGCACCCCGTTGGCTTCGCTGGCGCAGTATCCCGCCTTGGCGTGGACCACTCTGCCCCTTGACCAAAGCCCCCCGCAGGCCCTATACGCGCCCGGTCCGGGGCAGCCTTGCCCATCGGACACGATTCCCTTTTGCAAGGCCGGAACCCTTCGTCCGGCATCTCTTGCGGGGAGACGACAGAAAAGCAGGCGCCACCTCTGGCGGGCTTCTTTCCGAAAGGAAAGGGGGACCCGGACGAAGACCAGGAGCTCTGGCACGGCATCACCTCTGCGGAACCACCGCAGGCAACCGGAGTGACCGCGCATGAACCTCATCGCGCAGATCGAGGCGGAACAGATCGCCGCCCTCGGCAAGACCATCCCCGACTTCAAGGCCGGCGACACCGTTCGCGTCGGCTACAAGGTGAAGGAAGGCAACCGCTCGCGCGTGCAGGCCTATGAAGGCGTCTGCATCGGCCGCAAGGGCGGCGCCACGCTCGCCGCCAGCTTCACCGTTCGCAAGATCTCGTTCGGCGAAGGCGTGGAACGGGTGTTCCCGCTCTACTCGACCAACATCGACAGCATCGAAGTTGTCCGCCGCGGCAAGGTTCGCCGTGCGAAGCTGTATTATCTGCGTGCGCGCCGCGGCAAATCGGCCCGGATCGCGGAAAACGCCACCTACAAAGCGAAATCCGAGTAAGGAGCGGCCGAGATGAAAGAAGGCATTCACCCCGAATATCACTTCATCGAAGTGAAGATGACCGACGGCAGCACCTACAAGACCCGTTCCACCTGGGGCAAGGAAGGCGATGTCATGTCGCTGGACATCGACCCGCTGGCGCACCCGGCCTGGACCGGCCAGTCGGCCAAGCTGATGGATACCGGCGGCCGCGTGTCCAAGTTCAAGAACAAATACGCGGGCCTCGGCTTCTGAGACTGTCGCGATCCGAACCGAAGGGCGTGCCGCAGGGCACGCCCTTTTTGCTTGTCCGGCAGGCTGTTCCGGCCGGCCATGCCGTGCAACCCTCTTGCCGTCGGCGGATTCCCCCGCTACCCCCCATTGCCTAGAACTGCCGCGCTGCCACGCGGCCGAAGACCTGGGGGCTTGGATGGCGCATATCATCGTTGTTGGGAACGAGAAGGGCGGTTCGGGCAAGTCCACCACCTGTATGCATGTGGCCACCGCGCTGGCGCGGATGGGGCATCGCGTCGGCGGGCTGGACCTTGACCTGCGGCAGAAGAGCTTTGGCCGCTATGTCGAGAACCGCCGTGCCTATCTGGCGCGCGCCGGGCTGGATCTGCCCAGCCCCGATTACCGTGACCTGCCCGAGGCGGACCCGGCCACGCTGGCCCCCGGCGAAAATGCCTATGACCAGCGCCTGACGATGGCCGTCGCGGCGATGGACGCCGAAAAGGATTTCATCGTCATCGACTGCCCCGGCAGCCACACAAGGCTAAGCCAGGTGGCCCATTCGCTGGCCGATACACTGATCACGCCGCTGAACGACAGCTTCGTCGATTTCGACCTGCTGGCGCGCGTCGATGCCGAGACCGGCAAGGTCAAGGGGCCGTCGATCTATTCCGAAATGGTCTGGGGCGCGCGGCAGTTGCGGGCGCAGGCCGGGCTGCCGCCGATTGACTGGATCGTGGTGCGCAACCGTCTGGGCGCGCAGCAGATGCACAACAAGAAGAAGGTCGGTTCGGCGCTGGAAGACCTGTCGCGCCGGATCGGGTTTCGCGTGGCGCCCGGCTTTTCCGAACGGGTGATCTTCCGCGAACTGTTCCCCCGTGGCCTGACGCTGCTGGATCTCAAGGATACAGGGGTGGATCAGTTGAACCTGTCGAACGTCGCCGCGCGGCAGGAACTGCGTGATCTGGTGGGCGCGCTCAGGCTTCCATCCGTTCAGGTTGCGTTCTGAACAGGCCGGCCCGCGCCCGGCTGGCCTGATGCGCATTGCCCATTTTCCGCAGCCGGCGGTCAAAGGCCGTTTCCGGTTCTGCCGGTGCTGCCGGGGAACGTTTCAGCCGCAGCCGGCGCAGAAACTCCAACATCTTCGCCATGGGACGCTCTCCTTCGGTATCGGCACCCTTTGACAGGACCGTGCCGGTCAAGCTGGGCAGGTTTGTGGCGGGTTGGGGCTGAAAGTCGGGCCATCGTCCGCCGTGTTGCGACAGATTGTTTCCCGGCTTGAGGCGCGGGGCCCGGCCGTGGCAAAAGCGAGACGGCACCGACAAGGGCAGGATCATCATGGCCAACACGCTGTTCGACGCGCTTTTCGCCCCGCTGGCCGGGCGGACGACGCCGTTCCTGATCCTGCCGGACGGGCGGGAAATCAGCGGTGCTGGCTTTCTGGCGCGGGTGGCGCAGGCGGCCCACGCCCTGCGGGCCGCTGGCGTGCAGCCGGGCGACCGGGTGGCGGTTCAGGTGGCGAAATCACCCGAGGCATTGGCGGTCTATGCCGGGGCGGTGGCCGTAGGCGCGGTCTTCCTGCCGCTGAACACCGCCTATACGCCCGCCGAGGTGGACTATTTCATCGGCAACGCCACCCCGCGGCTTTTCCTCTGCGACCCGGCGAAAGAGGCGGCCCTTGCCCCCGTTGCCGCCGCCCATGGCACGGCAGTGCTGACGCTGGACGGGGCTGGCGGCGGCAGTTTCGCGGCGGCGATGGCGGGCCAGCCCGTAACCGTGCAGCCGGTGGACCGTGGCCCCGATGATCTGGCGGCGATCCTTTACACCAGCGGCACCACGGGGCGCTCGAAAGGCGCGATGCTGACGCACCGCAACCTGCTGTCGAATGCCGAGGTGCTGGCCGATCTGTGGCGGTTCACGGCGCAGGATGTGCTGCTTCATGCGCTGCCGGTGTTTCATACCCACGGGCTGTTCGTGGCCACCAACATCAGCCTGCTGACCGGCGGCGCGATGATCTTCCTGCCGGGGTTCGATCCGGAAACCGTGCTGCGCCTGATGCCAAGGGCCACGGCGATGATGGGGGTGCCCACCTTCTATACCCGCCTGCTGGATGATCCGCGCTTTGACCGGGCGGCCAGCGCGCATATGCGGCTGTTCGTGTCCGGCTCGGCGCCCCTGCTGGCTGAAACGCACCGCGTGTTCGAGGCGCGGACCGGCCACCGCATCCTGGAGCGCTATGGCATGACCGAGACGAACATGAACACCTCGAACCTCTATGACGGGGAGCGGCGCCCCGGCACCGTGGGCCTGCCGCTGCCGGGGGTGGCGTTGCGGATCATGGCCGAGGGGGCCGAGGTCGCCCCCGGCGACGTGGGCGTGATCGAGGTGCGCGGGCCGAATGTGTTCAAGGGCTATTGGCAGATGCCCGAAAAGACGGCTGAGGAGCTGCGCCCCGACGGCTGGTTCATCACCGGCGACGTGGGGCGGCTGGATGATGCGGGCTATGTGCAGATCGTGGGCCGCGCCAAGGATCTGGTGATTACCGGCGGTTTCAACGTCTATCCGGTTGAGGTCGAGGCGGAACTGGATGCGCAGCCGGGTGTGCTGGAAAGCGCGGTGATCGGCCTGCCGCACCCCGATTTCGGCGAGGCCGTCTTTGCCGTTCTGGTGCCGCAAAAGGGGGTGACGCTGGACGCGGGTGCGGTGCTGGCCGGGTTGCAGGACCGGCTGGCCCGGTTCAAGCAACCCAAGGCCGCCGTGGTGCTGCCCGAGCTGCCGCGCAACACCATGGGCAAGGTGCAGAAGGCCGAATTGCGCAAGACCTATGCCGGCTGGTTTTCCGGCTGATCGCCGTCGTCGTCCGGGTCGCCATCCGCAAGCTCGGCTTCCAGGAACCGCTCGAAGGCATCCAGATCGACCGGTTCGAACTGGCCGAAGCCTTGCATCCAGACCGAGGCCGCGCGCAGGGCATCAGGCTCCAGCTTGCACCAGATCACCCGCCCCCGGCGTTCGCGGCTGATCAGCCCGGCGTCGGACAGCACCTGCAGGTGTTTCGAGATGGCGGCCAGCGACATGGCGAAAGGGTGCGCCACATCGGTTACGGCCATGTCGTCTTCCAGCAGCATCGACAGAATCACCCGCCGCGTGGGGTCGGCCAGCGCGGCAAAGACGGCGTCAAGGCGGCTGGCGGCAGGGCGTTCTGCGGGGCGTGCTTCGGACATGGCGCAACTATCCGGGCCAGGCGCGCGGGCGTCAATCGAAAGCACGAAACCTGCAAATTACTTGTTACTTTGGCGCAAATCGCCCCCATCGGGCCGTCCGGGCGAAAGAAAAGTCACCCGGAAAGACTTGCGCCTGAAGTGTGGACCCCCGGCAAACCATCGACTACCTAGGGAAACTGCCCGCGCGATCGTGGGGGTGGAACGTCAAGTACAGCCTAGGGAGAATGTTGTGAAAACCGTATTCATGAAGTCGATCATGGGGGCCGCCCTTGCGGTGGGACTGTTTGCCCAAGGGGCCACGGCGCAGGAAATCCAGTTCTTCCGCATCGGCACCGGCGGCACGGCCGGCACCTATTATCCGATTGGCGGCCTGATCGCGAACGCGATCTCGAACCCGCCCGGCTCGCGCGCCTGCGAGGACGGTGGTTCCTGCGGCGTTCCGGGGCTGGTGGCCACGGCCGTTGCCTCGAACGGGTCGGTCGGCAACGTCAACGCCATTAATGGCGGCGCTCTGGAAGCGGGCTTCAGCCAATCGGACGTGGCCTATTGGGCGCAGACCGGCACCGGCCTCTGGGAAGGCCAGCCGGCGGTTGAAAAGCTGCGGCTGATCGCGAACCTTTACCCCGAAAGCATCCACCTTGTCGCGCGCAAGGATGCCGGCATTGCCTCGGTCGCAGACCTGAAGGGCAAGCGCGTCTCGCTGGACGAGCCGGGGTCGGGCACGCTGGTTGATGCCAAGATCATCCTTGAGGCGTTTGGCCTGTCCGAAGCCGATGTCACCCCGGAATACCTGAAGCCGGATCAGGCGGCGGACCGGATGCGCGATGGTGCGATGGATGCGTTCTTCTTCGTGGGCGGCTATCCGGCGGGCGCGATTGCGGAACTGGCCAGCCAGCATGACGTGGTTCTGGTGCCGATCACCGGCCCGGAAATCGACAAGCTGCGCGAAACGTATTCCTTCTTCGCGGCCGATTCCGTTCCGGCCGGCACCTACAAGGGCCAGGACGCCGATGTCGCCACGATCTCGGTCGGGGCGCAACTGGTGACCAGCGCCGATCTGCCGGAAGATCTGGTCTATGGCATCGTCAAGGCGCTTTACAACGAGAACACCCAGAAGCTGTTCGCCGCCGGTCATGCCAAGGGCAAGATGATCACGCTGGACACCGCGACCCTGGGCGCAGGCATCCCGTTCCATCCGGGCGCAGAGAAGTTCTACAAGGAAGTTGGCAAGCTCAAGTAAGGCAATGCCGGATGAAGGGCGCGGCGGGCAACCACCGCGCCCTTTCAAACAAAAGCAATATCCTGCCAGTGGGGACCGGTGAATGAGTGACGCAACGCGCCAACTTTCCGACGAAGAAATCCGCAAGATCGAAGAAGAATATGACCCGGAGGCACGATTTAGAACCGTGACCCGGCCGGTGGCCGTCCTGTCCGGGGTGATCCTGTTCCTGCTGTCGGTCTATCACTTCTATACCGCCGGCTTCGGCATTCCGCGCGCCACAACCCACCGCGGGCTGCACATGGGCGTGTCGCTGTTCCTGCTGTTCCTCAGCTTTTCCGCCTTTGCCCGGACCCGCGAGAAGACCAGCGGCGGCTTCGCCATTCTGGGTATCCCGGTTTACGACTGGGTTCTGGCCTTCGCCGCTGCGGCAAGTTCGTTCTATGTGCCGTGGATCTATGACCAGCTTGCGTTCCGTGTCGGCAATCCGCTGACCATCGACATCGTGATGGGCACGATCCTGCTGGTTGCCCTGCTTGAGGCGGTCCGCCGCTCGATGGGCTGGCCGCTGCCGGTGATTGCGCTGCTGTTCATTGCCTATGCCTATTTCGGCAAGTCGATGCCGGGCATCCTGGTGCATCCGGGCGCTGACTGGTCGAACATCATCAATCACCTCTATCTGACATCGCAGGGCATCTATGGCACCGCGCTTGGGGTGATCGCGACTTATGTGTTCCACTTCGTCCTGTTCGGGGTGATGGCGCAGAAGATCGGGCTGGGGCAGTTGTTCATTGACCTTGCCACCGCGCTGACCGGCCGCTTTGCCGGCGGGCCGGCCAAGGTTTCGGTGGTGTCCTCGGCCATGCTTGGCACCATTTCGGGATCCTCCATCGCCAATACGGTGACAACCGGCGCGCTGACCATTCCGGCCATGATCAAGGTCGGCTTCCAGCGCCATTTCGCGGCGGCGGTCGAGGCGGCGTCATCCACCGGGGGGCAGATCACGCCGCCGGTGCTGGGGGCGGTGGCCTTCCTGATGGTCGAGTATCTGGGAATCCCGCTGCGGACGATCCTGATCGCCGCCATCGTTCCGGCCTTCATGCATTTCTTCGGCGTGCTGGTGCAGGTGCATCTTGAGGCCAAGCGTCTTGGCATCCGCGGCCTGCGCGAAGAAGAACTGCCCAAGGCAATGAAGGTTCTGCGTGAAGGCTGGCTTTCGGTCTTCCCGCTGGTGCTGCTGGTGTGGATGCTGATGTCAGGCCGCACGCCGTTCCTTTCGGCCTTCTGGGCGATCACCGCCTGCATGGTGGTCTACCTCATCCAGCGCATCATGGCCGCAGGGCCGGCCGAAGGGGCGAAGGAAACCGCCCTGGGTATTTATGAAGGCTTTGTGGCTGGCGCCCGCCAGTCGCTTTCGGTGACGGTGGCCGCGGCCCTGGTGGGCGTGGTGATCGGAATCGTCACGCTGACGGGCGTGGGCTTCAAGATCGCCTTCATGGTGACCAGCGTGGCGCAGGACTGGGCCGGTTCGACCCATGCGTTCCTGTCTTTCCTGCCGTTCGAACTGTTCACCATGCCCACGCTGGCGCTGCTGTTCACGCTGATCCTGACGGCGGTGGTCTGCGTGCTGATGGGCTGCGGTGTGCCGACCACGGCGAACTATATCATCATGGTCGCGGTTGCCGCGCCGGTTCTGGGCATGATGGGGGTTGAGCCGCTGGTGGCCCACTTCTTCGTGTTCTACTTCGGCGTTCTGGCTGATGTGACACCCCCTGTGGCGCTGGCGGCCTATGCGGCGGCAGGCATTGCCGGGGCCAACGGCTTCAAGGCGGGGAACACGGCCTTCCGGCTGTCGATGGGCAAGGCGCTTGTGCCGTTCGTCTTTGTCTTCTCGCCCTCGTTGCTGCTGGTGACAGAGGCATTCACCCTGCCCGATTTCCTGACGGCCTTTACCGGGGCGGTGCTGGGGATCATTGCCCTGTCGGCGGCGATCACCAACTGGCTGCGCGCTCCGCTGCTGCTGGTGGAACGGATCGTGCTGTCGATTGCCGCGCTGCTGATGATCGCGCCCGAGATCGTGTCGACGCTGATCGGCGCGGCGATTCTTGGCGCGGTGTTCCTGCGCCAGACGCTGACCGGGCGCAACGGGCCCGCGCTGGCCACCTGAAACAGACAGCGCCCCGCCGGATGACCGGCGGGGCGATTCCCGGCCTGGCGGCAGGCCTTGCCGTCTACCCCGGAAAATTCCTCAACTTGACGGTTGAATATGGCGATCCGGCATGGCCGGGCGCCGCTTGGGGAGGAAGACTCAGCCATGAGTCGCGATGTTATTGAAATTCAACTGGTTACGACCGTGGCGCTGTGGTCTGCGGCGGGTTGACACAGGCCGCCCCCGCCCGTAGAACGCCCCGGACTGCCGGAAAGGGCCTTCAAATGGCTTCGGACCCCCATCCCGACCGACTTCGTGCGCTGGAAGAGCGGCTTGCGAAACTGAGGGATAAGCCGAAGCCGGTGAAATCCCAGACGGCGAAAGGATTCTCGCAAGGCGAGGTCGCCTATCGGATGGTGATCGAGCTGGCCACCGGAATACTGTTCGGGGTCGGCATCGGTTACGGGCTGGATGTGCTGATCGGCACGCTCCCGCTGTTCCTGGCGATCTTCTCGCTGGTGGGGTTCGCGGCCGGGGTGCGCACCATGCTGGGCACCGCACGCGAACTTCAGGGAAAACAGGCGACCGAAGCGGCGATCGCCGCGAAGCGTGAGGGGAACGAAGGTGGCGACGGGAACTGAAGAGCACGCGGCGGAAGGCAGCGGTCTGGCGATCCACCCGATGGATCAGTTCATCGTCAAGCCGCTGTTCGGCGACGGTCCGGTGCATTGGTACACCGTCACCAACGTGACGCTGTGGATGGCGATCTCGATCGTCGTGCTGCTGGGGCTTTTCGTTCTGGCGACCCGTCATCGCGGCATCATCCCGTCGCGCCTGCAATCGGTGGCCGAACTGTTCTACGGTTTCATCCACAACATGGTGGAAGAAGTGACCGGCCATGAAGGCGCGAAGTTCTTCCCCTATGTCATGACGCTGTTCATGTTCATCTTCCTGGCGAACATGCTGGGTCTGATCCCGATGAGCTTTACCACCACCTCGCATATCGCCGTGACGGCGGTCCTGGCGGTGACGGTCTTCCTGACGGTCACGCTGGTGGGGCTCTATCGCAAGGGGATTGGCTTCCTGGGCATGTTCTGGGTGTCGTCGGCGCCGCTGGTGCTGCGTCCCGTGCTGGCCGTGATCGAAGTGATTTCCTACTTCGTCCGCCCGCTGTCCCACTCCATTCGTCTTGGCGGCAACCTGATGGCCGGTCACGCCGTGATCAAGGTCTTCGCGGGCTTCGCCGGCGCCATGGGCGTGGCTTCGGTCGTGCCGATCGTCGCCATCGCCGCCATCTACGGTCTGGAAACGCTGGTTGCGGCGGTTCAGGCCTACGTCTTCACCATTCTGACCTGCGTGTATCTGCGCGACGCCGTCGGCGAAGCCCATCACTAAGGTCCGGACACAGAACCCTAGCCATTCCAATCACAGGAGAACCATCATGGAAGGCGAACTCGCGCTGCTCGGCAAGTACATCGGTGCCGGTCTGGCCACCATCGGTCTGGGCGGCGCCGGCATCGGCGTGGGCCACATTGCCGGCAACTTCCTGGCCGGCGCCCTGCGCAACCCCTCGGCGGCTCCGTCGCAGATGGCCAACCTCTTCGTCGGCATCGCCTTCGCGGAAGCTCTGGGCATCTTCTCGTTCCTGGTCGCCCTGCTGCTGATGTTCGCCGTCTGATCCGGCATCCGACACCTTGAGAAGGATCGCGCCCGGTATGGCCTGGCGCGTTCCTGGTTCATAAGGGTCCGATGGGGGACAAGATGGCAACAGAACCAATCCTTGAAGAAGCGGCAGGCGTTTGCGTCAACGCCCATGGCGGTGCCATTGGTATGCCGCAGCTTTGCGCCGAATGGATTCCGAACCAGGTTTTCTGGCTCGTCGTCACGCTGATCGTGATGTTCCTGATCCTGTCGCGGATCGCGCTGCCGCGCATCGGCGCGGTGCTGGCCGAACGCAAGGGCACGATCACCAACGACCTTGCGGCAGCCGAAGAGCTGAAGCAGAAGGCCGCGGCGGCGGAACGGGCCTATAACGAGGCGCTGGCGAATGCCCGCACCGAGGCGGCCAAGATCGTTGCGGCAGCCAAGGCCGACATCCAGAAGGATCTGGACGCCGCAACAGCCAAGGCCGATGCCGAGATTGCCGCCAAGGCGGCTCAGTCCGAAGCGTCGATTGCGGAAATCCGGGCCGGAGCCATGGAGGCGGTGCAAGCCGTTGCCAAGGATACCGCGAAGGAACTGGTTGCGGCTCTGGGCGGCTCTGCCGATGCCAAGGCTGTCACCGCGGCTGTTGCCGCGCGTCTGAAAGGGTAAGGCAATGCGGAAGCTTACGGTTCTTTTCGCGCTTCTGGCCTCGCCCGCGATGGCGGCTTCGGGGCCGTTCTTCAGCCTTCAGAACACCAACTTCGTGGTTCTGATCGCCTTCCTCGTTTTCCTGGGCATCCTGGTCTACATGGGCGTGCCGAAGAAGCTGACGGGGATGCTGGACGCGCGCGCTGTCCAGATCAAGGCCGAGCTGGAAGAGGCCCGCGCGTTGCGCGAAGAGGCGAAGACGATTCTTGCCTCGTATGAGCGCAAGCAGAAGGACGTGGCCGAGCAGGCAGAGCGCATCGTTTCGTCCGCCAAGGAAGAAGCGATGGCGGCCGCGGCGCAGGCCAAGGCTGACCTGAAGGACTCGATCGCGCGGCGTCTGAAGGCTGCCGAAGAGCAGATCGCCAGCGCCGAAGCCGGTGCTGTGCGTCAGGTGCGCGAGCAGGCCATTTCGGTGGCCATTGCGGCGGCGGGCGACATCCTGTCGAAACAGATGACCGCGGACGGGGCGAAAGCCTCGATTGACGATGCCATCGAACAGGTCGGCGCCAAGATGCACTGAACAGACTTCGAGGGACAGAAGTCGGAACCCCGGGTGCCACCGCATCCGGGGTTTTCGTTTCAGCGGTCCTGTTCGTGTTCGAACCGCTGGCGGGCAATCGCCTCATGGCGTTCGGCGCGCAGATGGGCGTGGAAGGCCGCTTCGACATAGGCCAGATGCGACGCGACCGCCGCCCGTGCCGCCACCGGATCCCTGGCCTGCAAGGCGGTATTGATGGCGCGATGCTGGTCCAGCAACTGATCGCGGGTGGTGCGGTTCCTGAACATGATCTGGCGATTGTAGAACACGCCCTGTTTCAGCAGATCGAACATCGCCCGCATCATATGCAGCATGATGACATTATGCCCCGCCTCGATGATGGCCATGTGGAACTGGGCATCCAGCTCGGCCTCATCCGAAGGGTCGCGCTTGTGATGCGCGGTTTCCATCTTGGCAAAGATCGCATCCACCACGCGCAGATCGGTTTCCGATCCCAGCGTGGCCGCGCGCTCCGCCGCCAGCCCTTCAAGATCGCGGCGAAAGGCGATGTAATCGAAGACGGCTTCTTCATGGCTGGCGAACAGCTCGATCAGCGCGGGCGAGAAGGCGGCGCCAAGGACATCGGCGACGAAGATGCCCGATCCGGCCCGGGCGACCAGAAGGCCGCGCTCGGAAAGTTCGGCCACCGCCTCGCGCAGCGAGGGGCGCGAGACGCCCAGCCGTTCCGCAAGATCGCGCTCGGGCGGCAGCCGTTCGGCCGGGCGCAGGATGCCGCGCAGGATCAACTGCTCGATCTGCCGCACCACCGCCTGCGACAGTTTTTCGGGCTGCACCTTCAGGAACGGCATTCCAGTCTCCGCTGCGGCCGAGGGGCCGATTGGTCTGGAGATTTGACCAGTTCCCGCCTCGGGCGGCAATCGCAAAAGGTGCCGGGTTGCAGGGCAGTACCGGCTGACTGCGGGCCGGATCGGGAAAGTTCGGCACCGGCCTTGCTTTTTCGTCCCGGAAAGCGCATATTCAACCCGCGACACCACTCGATCATCGAACTTCTGTCTCCTAACGGCTTCAGCACTCGATCTTCTTCGTGACTAAGCCAGGCCACCGCAGCGTGCGGGTGGCGATACAGACAGGAGTACTCACGATGGCAAATGGCACCGTGAAATGGTTCAACACCACCAAGGGTTTCGGTTTCATCGCGCCGGAAGGCGGGTCGAAGGACGTGTTCGTCCACATCTCGGCGATGGAACGTGCGGGCATCCGTGAACTGGCCGATGGCCAGGCGGTGACCTTTGACGTGGAACGTGGCCGTGACGGCCGCGAATCGGCGATCAATCTGGCTCTGGCCTGATTTTTCAGCCGCCGCTCAGGCGAAATTCAAGAAGGGGGTGGCCGCAGGGCTGCCCCCTTTTTCATGCTGCGGTTGCAGCGCCCGCACGGCGGCATAGCCTCTGGCCGAACCCGACCCGCAAAGGGGAACGCCATGCAGAACCGCATTGACCTGATCCGTCCCGACGCGCCGGCCGGTGCGCAGCGCGGCCCGCATCCCGTGGGGGTGCGGACGCGGACGGTGATCAGCCCCGATCAACCGGATGTCTTCGGTGAAGCCGGGGCGCGGGTTGACCGGCCGCTGACGGTGGAGCTGTGGTATCCGGCGGCTGCGCCGGGGGCAGGGGGCGCCAACTATCCCACCCTGTTGCGCGACGGGCACCGGGCGGTTGTCCTGCACGGATCGGCAGGCCGCGACGCTGAACCCGCTGCGGGTGATTTCCCGCTGGTAATCCTGTCGCACGGCTATCCCGGCAACCGGCTGTTCATGGGCCATTTCGGCGAACATCTGGCCAGCCATGGCTATCGCGTGGCCAGCATCGACCATCTTGATTCCACCTATGGCGATGCGGCCTATCTGGCGAATAACGGCCTGACCTCCACCCTTGTCCACCGCCCCGGCGATGTGGCAGCGGTGGCGGCGGAACTGGGCGGAAGCTATGCCGTCATCGGTCATTCCATGGGCGGTTACGGTGCGCTGGTCCTGGCGGGGGCCGGTGTGGCCGAACCGGCGCTGTCAGGCGGCATGGCGCCGCCGCATGGCCTGTGGCAGGGCTGCGCAGCCCCCGTGCCACCGGCGGCGCTGAAGGCGATCCTGCCCATCGGGCCCTGGGGCCGGCAACGCGGACTGTGGGATGCGGCAGGTCTGGCGGCGATGCGCCTGCCCTGCCTGCTGATGGGGGGCAGCGCCGACGGGGTTTCCGGCTATGACACGGGCATCCGCCGCATTTTCAACGAGGTGGGCGGGCCGGCCTGGTTGCTGACCTTTGAACACGCCGGACATTGCGCCGGCGCAGCCATTCCCGCCCCGGCAGAGGCGTGGGAGCCGTCACCGCATATGCAATGGCCGCCCTATTCGCATTATGCTGATCCGGCCTGGGATGCCGTGGCCATGAACAACATCGCCCAGCATTTCGCGCTGGCGTTTCTGGATGTTCATCTGAAGGGAAACGCCGAACGGGCGTCCGCTCTTGGCGAGGATTGGCCGAAGCACGGCTTTTCCGGGGGGCAGGCACCGGGGCTGCGGCTTGAACGGCGCGGTCCGGCAAGGTCTGCCTAGGTATAGGCCGGCCAGACAAAGCGCGCGCAGGCACGCCTTGCCGGTTTCATCAGCCCGTCAGGGGCTCAGGGTGCGATGCCGATCGCGGTGCAGGTCCAGGCTCCGGCCTGCAGATCATACTGAATGCAGGTTGGCGTCTTGGCGGGTTCTGCGGGAACTGTCGTCCACCCGCTGCTGACCACGGGCTGACCGTCGGGTGTGGTCGGCTTCCAGCCGATCCCCATGTCCTTGGCGCCCTTGGTCACATAGATGGCCCCCGCGATGATCACGATGATGGCGACGACGGCCACGGCTTGTTTGTTGTCCATGTTTTCCACGCCGGTGTAAGTGGGTTGCACTCCGGGGGCGTGTGCCTTGGCAGGCTACCCCCGGATCAGAAGGGCAGGCGATCAGTTCGCCGGCGGGGTCCATTCGCCGGCGACAGGCGCATCTTCGGCGCCCAGAAGGCGATACTGGGTGCAGGTCCAGCCGGTGGCTTCCGGTGTTGCAGGGGCCGCCGCCTCTTCCGCAGGCGCGGCTGGTTCAGCCGCGGCGGGGGCCTCGGCCGCGGCTTCGGCCGCCGGTGCAGGCTCTTCCGTAGCCGGTGCGGCTGCGGCTTCTTCTGCCGGTGCGGCAGCTTCGGTTGCGGCCGGCTCGGTCGGGGTGGCTTCCTCTGCCGGGGCCGCTTCCGCCGGTGCAGCGGCTTCGGCGGGGGCTGCCGCTTCTGCCGTGGCTTCCGGGGCGGCGGCTTCGGGGATGCCGGTCCAGGTGTATTGCGTGCAGGTCCAGCCTTCGGCCGCAGCCGGGGCGGTTTGCGCCGACGCGACCGAGGCCAGCGCCGTGGCGCTGAACAGGGCGGCCAGCCCGACCTTCATCGAAGTGTTCATCCTCAGTCTCCTTCTTGCTGCCTGGGGGCCGGACGATGGCCCGGCGCTTTGTTCCTTGTCCCGGCCCGGAGGCCGGAACGTCTTGTCGCCAGACGGGGGGCGGAAACGTGCGTCAGCGCCGGCGGGGACGCAGCCCCGAACAGAATGGCGATGCTGGCGTGACGCATGGGCGTCCTGGCTTTCTCCGCATGGGCGAGTCCGGCTGGGGCCGGCACACGCCTTCGGTTTGCCGTGCGGTTTGGCAAGTGCCAAGCCAAATTCTCAATGATTTCTGTAAATTAGGGTTTCATCCGCATGTTTTTCGATGCGGCGTTTTGTCCGGCCAGGCGCCGAAAATCCAAGGGGGGCGGGGATTTGGATGGTGCTGCCCTGCCACGGCTGGCATCACGGCAAGCGCCTTGCGGTTGCTGTGACATATCGTCCCTGCGGCCGTCGCAGCCCTAAAAACAGGCGGGCGGCAGCGGGTAGGTGTCAGCCCGGCAGAACAATCCAGGGGCTTGGAAAGCGATGCTCTTCCAGGTTCGGGGTGGCGCCGATCCGGTCCACCACTGCGAACAGACCGGGCGCGGCCAGCGGTGTCAGCACGCCATGCCAGGTGCCACGCGCAAGGTTGATGCCCTGCGATCCGTTGGTCAGGAAGGCGCGCGGCCTTGCCTCGGGGCCGGCCGAGACGATGACAAGGAACGGGTTCGCTGTCATGGGCAGGAAGGCCTGTGATCCCTCGGGGTGACGCTCGATCAGGTCAAAGCTGTAGGGCAGCGCCCGCGGTTCGGCCTGAAAGACCGAAATCCCGGCGCGGCCTTCGGGGCCGAAATCCAGCCGCGCGCGGTCATGGTGGCGGCGGCAGAGGCCGGCATTGATCAAGCGGAACTCGCCGGCCGCCTCAAGCACCTCGCCAAAGGGGGCGAAGGCTCCGGCGGTCAGCGGTTCCGCGACGATCTCTCGGTTCTGCTGATGCCAAGCGGTCATTTCAGCGGGCCAAAGGCGCCCGGTCCGCGCAGTTTGGCGTGGCGGTTCACGTCCTTGTACAGCAGGTAGCGGAACCGCCCCGGCCCGGCCGCATAACAGGCCTGCGGGCAATAGGCACGCAGCCACATGAAATCGCCCGCCTCGACTTCAACCCAGTCCTGGTTCAGCTTGTAGACCGCCTTCCCCTCCAGCACGAACAGCCCGTGTTCCATGACATGGGTTTCCTCGAACGGGATCACGCCGCCCGGCTGGAAGGTGACGATGTTCACATGCGCATCGTGGCGCAGGTCTTCGGGGTCGACAAAGCGGGTGGTGCCCCAGCGGTCGCCCGTATCGGGCATCCAGCGGACGGGAACGTCGGTTTCGTTGATGACAAAGGCCTCGGGCGCGGCAAGGCCGGGAACGGCTTCATAGATCTTGCGGATCCAGTGGAAGCGGGCCGGTTCCTTGCCTTCGGCCAGCAGCGTCCAGCGCGCGCCGGGGGGAAGATAGGCGTAAGACCCCGCCTCCATCTCATAGCCGGTGCCGTCGATGGTCAGCGTGGCAAGGCCTCCGGTGAAGAAAAGCCAGTGTTCGGCGCCGGTCTCGCGGTCGGGCATGTCTGATCCGCCGCCGGGGGCCACTTCCATCACATACTGGCTGAAGGTTTCCGAAAACCCCGACATCGGCCGGGCAATCAGCCACAGCCGGGTGCGCGTCCAGCCAGGCAGGAAGCTGGTCACGATGTCGGAAAAGCAGCCGCGCGGAATGAAGGCATAGGCCGTGGTGAAGACGGCGCGTTGCGTCATCAGCGCGGTTTGCGGCGGCAGGCCGCCGGCGGGCGAGAAGTAGCTGGACGAGGTCATGGGAGAATGTCCTTGAGGCGAAGCTGGGCGATGCGTTCGACCTGGCCGCAAGCGGTGGCAAGCTCGGTTGCGGTGTCGTTGGCGATGCGGGTCTGGAAGGCGCGCAGGATGCTGTCCTTGGTATTGTCGCGTACGGCGATGATGAAGGGAAACCCGTGGCGGGCCACATACTCGGCATTGAGGCGCTGGAAGGTGGCCCGTTCCTCGTCGGTCAGGGCGTCCAGTGCGGCGCTGGCCTGTTCCGCCGTGCTTTCGGCGGTCAGCCGTTTCGCCTGGGCCAGCTTGCCCGCCAGATCGGGGTGGGCCTTCAGAACGCCCAGCCGTTCCTCGGGGCTGGCCGAGCGGAAGATGCGCGCCAGCGCGTTGTGCAGCCCGGTTGCGCAGTCATGCGCCGGCCCCAGTTCCAGCGCCCAGGCCCGGTCAGCGATCCAGGGCGAATGTTCGAAAATCGACCCGTAGCGCGCGACGAAGGTTTCGCGGGGCATCCGGCTTGGGCGGTCGAACCGTTTGGGCGGATGGGCTTTTCGCCAATGCTCGGCAATGTCGATGCGGCGGGGAAACCAGACGCCGCTGTGCGATTGTGCATGGTCAAGGAACCGCTTCAGCCCGGCAACCTTGCCCGGGCGGCCGATCAGCCGGTTGTGCAGCCCGATCGAGAACATCTTGGCGCGGCCCTCCACGCCTTCGGCATAAAGCGTGTCGAAACTGTCCTTCAGATACTGGAAGAACTGCTCGCCGGTGATGTAGCCGGGGGCGGTGGCAAAGCGCATGTCGTTGGCTTCCAGCGTGTAGGGAATGACCAGCTGGTCATGGTCGCCGCAGTCCAGCCAATACGGCAGGTCGTCATCATAGGTGTCGGAAATCCAGGCCAGCCGCCGGGTTTCGGCCGTCAGCCGCACCGTGTTCATGCTGCACCGGCCGGTGTACCAGCCCTGCGGCGGGGCCCCCACAACCTCTTCATGCAGGCGGAAGCTTTCGGCGATCTGCCGCGCCTCTTCCTGTTCTGTCATGTCGCGGTGGTCCACCCATTTCAGGCCGTGGCTGGCGATTTCCCAGCCGGCCTCCTTCATGGCGGCCACCTGTTCGGGGTTGCGGGCCAGCGCGCTGGTCACGCCATAGACGGTGACGGGCAGGTCGCGTTCGGTGAATAGGCGATGCAGGCGCCAGAATCCGGCCCGCGCGCCATAGTCGTAGATCGATTCCATGTTCCAGTGCCGCATCCCCGGCCAGGGCGCGGCGCCAGCGATGTCGGACAGAAAGGCCTCGGACTGGGCATCGCCATGCAGAAGGTTGTTTTCGCCACCTTCTTCGTAATTCAGCACAAGGCTGACGGCGATCCTTGCGCCGCCGGGCCAGCGGGCATCGGGCGGGTTGGGCCCATGGCCACGGAAATCGCGCGGATAGCGGTTCATCGGCACCTCCGGTTCGGCCCACACCCTAGGGGCAGAGTTGACCGCAGTCTTTCAGGAATTGCCAGAAGGTCATTCTGGCGCAGGAGGGCGTGGCAAACCATTGCAGAACCGGGCAAGCTGTGACCGGCAGACAGGAGGCGGCGAATGGGCAGCGGGCGGTTGACGACACATGTGCTGGATACCGCGCGGGGCAAACCGGCGGCAGGGGTAAGGATCGCGCTTTACCGGGTCAGCGGCAATTCGCACCGCAAGATCGCCGAAACGGTCACCAATGCCGATGGTCGCACCGACGCACCGATGCTGACGGGCGAGGATTTCACCGAAGGCAGTTATGAACTGGTGTTCTTTGCCGGTGATTATCTGCGCGCCAGCGGGCAGGCCCCGGCTGACGGCGTTCTGTTCCTGGACCAGATTCCGATCCGGTTCGGGGTGCCGGATGCGGCGCAGCACTATCATGTGCCGCTGCTGATCTCTCCCTTTGCCTATTCCACCTATCGCGGAAGCTGATCGGCCATCCTGTGCCGCAGCCGCCCGCCGGCCGATGCGGCGATGCGCAAGAGGCGACGGCGGTCGCCGGCCAGCGCAGCCTCGACCAGGCCGGCCAGTGCGCCGCGGGCCTTGAGATGCGCCATCAGGCCGGAATGGCACTGGTCGGCGAACAACACATGATCAACCCCCGGCGCAGGCGGGAAGCCAAGCGCCTGATCCAGATCATCCTGCATCGCGTGGAACAGCAGGGTCCACCCTGCGGCAGGCGGCGGCGGGCTGATCGGTGCGGCCTGTGCGGCCCAAGGTTGCCAGCGGGGGCTGGCCGGGTCCAGCATGGACTGCGGGCCGAAGGCCAGCGCCACATCGACGGGCAGGACACCGGCCGCGCGCAGCGCCATGTGGCCCCCCATCGAACTGCCCAGTGTCAGGGTCTGGCGAATGTCCTGCCTTTGGCGCACCAGCGCCACTGCCTGTTGCAGCCCTTCCGCAAAATCGGCGGTCTGGCCCCAGCTTCGGCGGGCGTCGGTTACGAACAGGGCTGATCGCCCGCCCGCCGTGGCCGTGCCAACGAATTCCGGCGATGGTGCGCGGGCCGGATCATGGCCGATCGAGGCAAAGGCGATCACCAGCGCCCCCGGGAACGCCCCCGTGCTGCCGGCCATCAGGTCAAAGGCCAGCCCGCCCTGTTCGACCAGGCGTTCAAACGGGCGCGGCGGACAGGCGGCGCGGTCTGCTGTTGGCGGCACGGTCATTCACCCTGTCCGGTTCTCACCTCTCGCGCCGGATAAGGTGATGAATACCCTGCTTGCGGGCGCGGCGCAAAACCGCTTTGGTGTGCGCCGAAAAACCTGACGACTTTCCCGAGGAGACGTAACACATGTTCCACTACAAGGCATTGGCAGCCTCTTCCGCCCTGGTTTTCCTGATGGGCGGCACGGCCCATGCCGCGTTGACCGCGGATCAGGTGTGGCAGTCCTGGAAGGACGCGGCCAAGCTGGCCGGGCTTGAGATCACCTCGGCGACCGAGGCGAATTCGGGCGGCGTTCTGACGCTGAACGGCGTCACCATCGCCCCGCCCGGCAAGACCGATGGCCTGAAGGTTTCCGACATCATCCTGACCGAGGAATCAGACGGGTCCGTCACCATCCGCCCGGGCGCCACCATCGGCGCCGATGGCGGCGAGGCGGGCCGTCTGGCGATCACCCATGAGGGGCTGGAACTGAAAGCGCGCGAAGGCGATGCCGGGGCGCTGGTCTATGACTACAGCGCCGACAAGCTGTCGGCGATCGCGACCTTTGTCACCGATGGCGTCACCTTCACCGAAGAGCCGGCGAAGAAGGTCACCAACGATGTCGTGGTGAACTTCGATGACCTGAAGGGCACCTATACCGATGCGCCCGGTACCAACCGCACCTTCAGCATGGATATTGCGACGTCGAAACTGGCCTATGAGGTCAAGACCGATGATCCGAACATGCAGATGAAGAACGTCAGCACCAGCACGACCGACGATGTTGCCATGTCGTTCAAGCTGGCCTTGCCGTCGACCCTGCCTCTGGCCGAGATCAACAGCCCCGCCGGGTTCGGCAAGGCGCTGGAAGAAGGCATGGCGGCTTCGTTCACCACCAAGCAGGGCGCGACCACCGGCACCATCAGCCAGGAAGACCAGATGTTCCCCTATCAGGGAACCATCGCCTCGGCCGGTGGCGAGGGGGCGTTCTCGATCGACAAGTCGGTCGTATCGGTCCAGTCGCAAGGTGGCGGCCTGGTGGTTGACATCACCTCGCCTTCCGTGCCGGCACCGATCAAGGTTTCGGTCGAAAGCATGGTGATGAACCTGCTGTCGCCGATGAAGGCGGTCGATGCGGCGGCTGATTACGGGGTAACGCTGAAGCTGGGCCAACTGACCCTGAACGATGAGCTTTGGGGTCTGGTCGATGCGGGGGGCGCGCTGAAGCGTGAACCGTTCGATCTGGTGATTGATGTGAACGGCAAGACCAAGATCGACTGGCCGGCCATCATCGCGGCCGATGAAACCGGCAGCCAGCCGCCGGTTCCGGCGCCTGAAACGCTGAACATCACCGAAATCGCGCTCAAGGTGGCCGGGGCGGCGGCCAACGCGACCGGCGCCTTCACCTTCGACAATTCGATGGGCGCCCCCATGCCCCTGGGCACCGCCGATGTCAGCGTGACCGGCGCGAATGCGCTGATCGACGGTCTGATCAAGACCGGACTTGTGAAGGAAGAAGACGCAATGGGCGTTCGGATGATGATGGGCGCCTTCATGACGCCGGGCAGCGAACCCGACAGCCTGACCTCGAAGATCGAAGCCAAGGAGGGCTTCCAGATCTTCGTGAACGGCCAGCGGATTCAGTAATCCGGGGTCACGCTGACCCGACTTAAGCAGACAGGAGGCGCGGACCGAAAGGACCGCGCCTTTCTCATGCGCCGTCTGTGGCGCGGCGCATCGCTTCGCGGATGTGCAGGGTGATGAAATCGGTGAACAGGCGGACCTTGGGGTCTTTCAGCCGCCGATGCGGGCTGAGCGAGGACAGTTGGGTTGGCACCGGCGGGGTTGCCGTGGCCACGGGCACAAGCCGGCCGTCGCGCAGGTATTCGGCCACTTCGAAAACCGGCTTCAGCACCACGCCCCGGCCATCCAGCGCCCAGCCGGTCAGCACGTCGCCGTCATCCGATTCGAAGGGTCCGCCGATCTCGAACCGGCGCGGACCTTCGGGGGTTTGCAGCGTCCACTGGAATTCCTTGGCACCGGGAAAGCGCAGGTTCAGGCAATCATGCCGGTCAGAGACCAGCGCCGCCCCATCGGCCGGCAGGCCCCGGCGGGCAATATAGCCCGGCGCGGCGCACAGCACGCGCGGACATTCCGCCACCAGCCGCACCTTCAGCGTGCTGTCATCCAGCAGGCCCAGATGAAAGGCCACGTCGATGCCTTCCGCCACCACGTCGATGCTGCGGTCCGACAGGCGCAGCCGCACGTCGATCTGCGGGTAAAGATCCTTGAACACCGGCACCTGCGGCGCGATCAGCCGCCGCCCGATCCCCAGCGGGGCCGCCACGAATAGCGTGCCGCGCGGGTTCTGCGTCACGTCCATCACCGCCGCTTCGGCGTCATCAATCGCCTCCAGGATGCGGCGGGCGCCGTCATAGAAGATGCGGCCATTCTCGGTGGGTTGCAGGCTGCGGGTGGTGCGGTTGAACAGGCGCACACCCAGATGCCGCTCAAGATCGGAAATCCGCGCCGAGGCAACCGCCGGCGACGTGCGCTGGTCGCGCGCGGCGGCGCTCATATTGCCCAATTCGTAGACACGAACGAACATGCGGATGTTGTTCACATAGCTCATCGGGCGCGATTGTCTTTGCAGGATTGAAAGTCATCAGGCGATTGACAGGGTTATCAGGAAAAGCCCCGTCGGTATAGCGTGGCGAAAAAGACAGGGAGCCGGACAAGATGTATGACTGGGTGGTGCTCTGGGACTGGGTGATGATCGCGGCGCGCTGGCTGCATGTGATCACCGCCATCGCCTGGATCGGATCGTCCTTCTATTTCATCGCGCTGGACCTGGGTCTGCACCGCGACCGCAACCTTGCCAGTGGTGCCGATGGCGAGGAATGGCAGGTTCATGGCGGTGGCTTCTACCACATCCAGAAATACCTTGTGGCGCCCGAGGCGATGCCGGACCATCTGATCTGGTTCAAATGGGAAAGCTACGCCACCTGGCTGTCGGGTTTTGCCATGCTGGTGCTGGTCTACTACCTGGGGGCAGAGCTTTACCTGATCGACCCCACGGTGATGGACCTGTCGGTCTGGCAGGCGGTGGCCATCTCGATGGCGTCGCTGGCCTTTGGATGGATCGTCTACAACGCCATCTGCAAGATCTTCGTCAATGCCAACCAGACCCTTGTGATGCTGGCGCTGTTTGTCGTGCTGGTGGGGATGAGCTGGTTTTACACCCAGGTGTTCTCGGGCCGGGCGGCGCTGCTGCATCTGGGGGCGTTCACCGCCTCGATCATGTCGGGCAACGTGTTCTTCATCATCATGCCGAACCAACGCATCGTGGTGGCCGACCTGAAGGCAGGGCGGAAGCCCGATCCGAAATATGGCAAGATCGCCAAGCAGCGGTCGATGCACAACAATTACCTGACGCTGCCGGTCATCTTCCTGATGCTGTCGAACCATTATCCGCTGGTGTTTGCGACGGAATGGAACTGGGTGATCGCCAGTCTGGTGTTCCTGATGGGGGTCACCATCCGGCACTGGTTCAACACCCGCCATGCCCGCAAGGGCAACCCGCACTGGACCTGGGCGGTGACGGCGCTGCTGTTCCTGGCCATCGCCTGGCTGTCCACCGCACCCATGCGCACCACGCCCGAGCCCGAGGCGCAGTTGCGGGGGGATGCGCTGCGCTATGCCGCCGCCCCGGGCTTCGCCGAGGTGGTGGGTATCGTGCAGGGCCGGTGCAGCATGTGCCATGCGGCGCAGCCGTCCTGGGAAGGGCTGCACTGGCCGCCCAAGGGGGTGGTTCTGGAAACCGAATCCGAGATCGCCCATCAGGCGGCCCGGATCGTGATGCAGGCCGGCCTGACCCATGCGATGCCGCCCGGCAACCGCAGCTTCATGGAGCCGGAAGAGCGGGCCCGAATCGTGGAATGGTTCCGGGCCGCCGGAGGCGACCCGGTCTAAGGTGCCGGTGCGGGGCCGTTACTTGCCCAGTTTGGCGTGAACTTCGTCCAGATCGACCGGCCCCTTCGGCATCTTGTTGCCGGGGTTCTCGAAGTCATAACGGAAAAGCTGGAAGTCGCGTTTGTAGATTTCCCAGACGAGATGCATCGACAGATCGTCGAAGTAGTCCTCAACCGGATGGGCACGCTTGGGGCCGTGCCCTTCGCTTTCGTTGAAGCGCGGAATCGTCTTGAGGTCGACCTTGTGCTTGACCTTGATGTCATCCAGCACGCTTTGCATCCCTTCGTCGAACTTCTCGGTGAAGAAGATGTTGTTGTAGCGGCCGCCGTTCACGATGAAGGTCGAGATATGGCCCGACATGGCCGACCAGTGGATGTCGGGTTCCATCGGCTTTTTCCAGCGGATGGTGTCGCGCGCGAACAGCAGGAAGCGGCGGAACGACTTGATCTGGTCGAACTCCTGCTTGCCATCGGGGCCACCCACCTCGATCCCGTATTTCTGGATCAGCAGCGGCACCAGGTTGCCGCGATAACGTTTCCCGTTGCGCTGGATGCCACAGATCTTGTCGAAGAACGATGACAGGATGCGGGTATAGGGGTTGCGCACGCAGGTGAAGGCATAAGACCCATGCGTCTTCACATTGCGCTCGATCACCGGCTGGCTCGCCTCGATCGCCCATTTGTGCATACCTTCGGTTGCATCATGGATGTCGCCGTCGAAGAATCGGCCATGGTCCGAGTAAAACATGATCTGACCAATGGTCGAACAGGCGCATTTCGGCACCACACGGTAGACCACGCTCTCACTTTCCGTCATCCAGGTGCCGGGGAAACCCATGATCGCTACTCCTGCTCTCAACTTAGCGGATCGTCCCGCTTCGCAACTTCTGCCGGAACAGATCAAAGATGGATTGCCTTTTCAAGGAAGCTTCAAGCAATTAATGCGTGTTCCTGAAGTGAAATGGACCTGATTGCCCCGCGCCATGGTAAAGATTGCCTACATCCTGCTGTGCCACAAAGACCCTGATGGCATTGTCACCCAGGCCGAGCGCCTGACGGCGGTTGGCGATTTTGTGTCGATTCACTTCGATGGCCGCGCCAAACGGGAAGATTACGACCGGATTCGCACCGCCCTGGCCGACAACCCCTCGGTCACCTTCGCCAAGCGGCGGGTGAAGTGTGGCTGGGGCGAATGGAGCCTGGTCGACGCCACGCTTCAGGCCCTTTATGCGGCCGTCGATGCCTTCCCGCGTGCCACCCATTTCTACATGCTTTCGGGCGACTGTATGCCGATCAAGTCAGGCGAATATGCGCATGACTTCCTGCAGAAGGCCGATGTCGACTACATCGAAAGTTTTGATTTCTTCGCGTCTGACTGGATCAAGACCGGCATCAAGGAAGAGCGGCTGATCTACCGCCACTGGTTCAACGAACGGACGCAGAAGACATGGTTCTACCGCTCGATGGAGTGGCAAAAGTCCCTTGGGCTTGCCCGCAAGGTGCCGTCCGACCTGGCGATCCAGATCGGCAGCCAGTGGTGGTGCCTGCGCCGCCAGACCATCGAACGATTGCTGAAGTTCATCCGCAAGCGCCCCGATGTGATGCGGTTCTTCCGCACAACCTGGATTCCCGATGAAACCTTCTTCCAGACCCTGGTGCGCCATCTGGTGCCCGAAACCGAAATCCGGTCGCGGACGCTGACCTTCCTTGTCTTCACCGACTATGGGATGCCGCAGACCTTCTACAACGATCACTATGACCTGCTGCTCAGCCAGGATTACCTGTTCGCCCGCAAGATCAGCCCCGACGCGCATGAGCTGAAGGCACGGCTTGGGGCGCTGTATTCCGCCGAAGGGCACGAGTTCCGCATTTCCGGCGAAGGGCGGCGGCTGTTCACCTTCCTGACCGGGCGCGGACGGATCGGCCGGCGCTTTGCGCCCCGGTTCTGGGAATCCGAATCCTCGGTGGGCCGCAACCGCACGCTGATGATGGTGACCTGCAAGAAATGGCATGTTGCCAAGCGTCTGGTGTCCCGCATCCGGGCTGTCACGGGAACGCCTGCCATCGACTATCTGTTCGACGAAGCCTCGACCGCGCTGCCGGATCTGGGCGGCATCCAGTCCACCCTGGAAAAGCGTGCCCGCCACCGCCGGGCGCTGGTGCGGATGTTGTTCGACTACTACAAGACCGACCGGCTGATTTTCTGTATCGACCCGGCCTCGGTCGAGATGATCCGCGATTTCTACAACGACAAGGCCAAGGTTCGGCTGCTTGAGATCGAGTGTGATTTCACCGACGATTACCTGATCGGCCATGCCCGCCGGGTTGGGCTGGCCGGGGGCTCCACGCCACAAGATACGCTGAACCGCCTGTTGCCGACGATCCGCTATGATGTGCGCTTTGAAAGCGAGCGGCTGCGCGAGATGGATTTCTCGGGCTTCCAGGTGATCCGTCAGTCGGCCGACGCCGACGAAAATGCCGTGTCACTGGCCGCCTTTCTTGATATCCCGGCCGAGAAGGCGCGCGAGATCGCCGCCACCGAATACCTGTTTGTGGATTGAGCCATGGCCTATACCTACGATCCCCAGAACATCTTTGCCCGCATCCTGCGCGGTGAGATCCCGAACAAGACCGTCGCGGAAACGGTGCATACGCTGGTGTTTCACGACATCAATCCCCATGCGCCGGTGCATTTTCTGGCCATTCCCAAGGGGCCTTATGTGAACTTCGATCACTTCGCGGCCGAAGCCAGCGTCGAAGAGATTGTCGATTTCCACCGGACCGTGGCCAGTGTCATCGCCGATCTGGGGCTGGCGGGTGAGGCAGGTTATCGCGCCATCACCAATGCCGGGGTGTCGGGTATGCAGGAAGTGCCGCATTACCACCTGCATATCCTGGGGGGCCGGGTCTTGGGGCGGCTGGTCGGGCCTGCCTGACCGCTTTGCGCAAGTTCCGGGTCGCCTGAAGTGCTGGCGGCTGGCATCCGGGGGCACCAGACGCGAGAGGTGCCGCAATGATCCGTTTTTCCCCGATCCCGACCGAGGTTGTCCGCGCCTATCAGGCCGGCGGGCCTGATGCCAACGGCCAGACACCCGAGCGGCACCTGTCTGATGGCAAGGGTGTGCCCTGCCGGCATTGCCTGCAACAGGTGCCCGCCGGGCGCGCGTATCTGATTCTTGCACACCGGCCGTTTCCCGCGCCGCAGCCCTATGCCGAAATCGGGCCAATCTTCCTGTGCGCCGATGCCTGCGCGGCAGGGGGCGGGGCAGAGTTGCCGGAGATTCTGTCCGCGCCGGACTACATCGTCCGCGGCTATGGCACCGATGATCGCATCGTCTATGGCACCGGCGCCGTCATCCCGCGCGACGCAATCGCCGCCACGGCACAGGAATTGCTGGCCGATCCGGCCATCGCCTATGTCCACGTCCGCTCGGCGCGGAACAACTGCTTCCAGTGCCGGGTTGACCGCGCCTGACCTAACGCCGGAACGGGGTGGGGCGCAGCCCCTGCGCCAGACTGGCCCGGATGTCCTCGATCCGCTTGGCGCGTGTCCCGGCGGTGCGGGCAGTCTTGACCCATTCCAGCGCCGCGCGCTTGACCGACCGGGGAAAGGCATCCCAGCCGGCCACCAGCGGCCCAAGGGCAAGATCCAGATCGGCAGGGCGTTCCAGCCGCTCCACATCGTCCAGAAACGACCAGGCGCCGTTCGCCTGCGCGGCGGCAATCGCCGCTTCGCCGGCCGCCGTCATCGCGCCCGAAGCGCGGGCCTGTTCGACCAGCCGCTTGTTCACCGCAGACCAGGCCGAATCTGGCCGCCGCGGCGCGATCAGGATCATCGAACGGTCTGCATCCAGCGCGCGGGGCAGGCTGTTGATCCAGCCCCAGCACAGCAGTTCCTCGGTGCTGGCCTCGGGCGGCAGATAATCGGCATGGTGCGGGCGATAGGCGGCCAGCCAGACCGGGCCGGGTTCGGCATGATGCTGCGCCAGCCAGTCGCGCAAGTCCTGCCGTGACCGGACGGTGACGACAGGCGCCGTTTCGGCGGGCCGGGCCATGTCAGTGCGCTTCGGCCCAGTTGCGGCCCTGACCGGCATCAACCACCAGCGGCACCTTCAGCGGCACGACCGGGTGATTTGCCTGTTCCATCGTGTCGCGGGCGGCCTTGATCAGCGCCTCGGCCGCGCCTTCCTCGACCTCGAACAGCAGTTCGTCATGCACCTGCAACAGCATTCTGGCCGGTAACCCTTCAATGGCGGCAGGCATACGGATCATGGCGCGGCGGATCACATCGGCGGCCGTGCCCTGAATCGGCGCATTGATGGCGGCACGCTTGGCAAAGCCGGCGCCGGGGCCCTTGGCGTTGATCTCGGGCGTGTGGATCTTGCGGCCGAACAGGGTTTGCACAAAGCCGTTGTCCTTGGCGAACTTCACGGTGGCATCCATGTATTCGCGGATGCCGGGGAACCGCTCGAAGTAGCGGTCGATGAAGCCCTGCGCTTCGGCGCGCGGGATGCGCAGGTTGCGGGCCAGACCAAAGCCGGAGATGCCATAGATCACGCCGAAGTTGATGGCCTTGGCCCGGCGGCGGATTTCCGGTGTCATCTGGTCAAGCGGCACGTTGAACATTTCGCTGGCAGTCATGGCGTGAATGTCCAGCCCGTCCCTGAACGCCTGCTGCAGCGCCGGGATGTCGGCCATATGGGCCAGGATGCGCAGTTCGATCTGGCTGTAGTCAAGGCTGACCAGAACCTTGCCCTTCGGCGCCACGAAGGCCTCGCGGATGCGGCGGCCTTCTTCGGTGCGGACGGGAATGTTCTGCAGGTTCGGATCGGTGGAAGCCAGCCGCCCGGTGTTCGCCCCCGCGATGGAGTAAGAGGTGTGAACCCGCCCCGTTTCGGGGTTGATCGCCTGTTGCAGCGCATCGGTATAGGTCGATTTCAGCTTGGAAATCTGCCGCCAGTCCAGAACCTTGGCCGCCAGACGCGCGCCCTTCGGATGGCTGTCTTCCAGGGTGGTGATGTCTTCCAGCACGTCCGCCCCGGTGGCATAGGCACCCGTCTTGCCCTTTTCGCCGCCGGGCACCCCCATGCGGTCAAACAGAACCTCGCCCAGTTGCTTGGGCGATCCGACGTTGAATTTTTCGCCGGCGATGTCCTGGATCTCGTCCTCATACTGCGCCAGCTTCTGGGCAAAGGCGTTCGACATGCGGGACAGCGTGTCACGGTCCACCAGAACACCGGCCATTTCCATATCGGCCAGCACGGTTACCAGCGGGCGCTCCAGCGTTTCGTAAACGGTGGTCACGCGGGCGCGGTGCAGTTGCGGCTTGAACTTCTGCCACAGGCGCAGCGTCACGTCGGCATCTTCGGCGGCGTATTTCACCGCATCCTCGATCCCGACCCGGTCAAAGGTAAGCTGTGACTTGCCGCTGCCCAGCAGAGACTTGATCGGGATCGGCTGGTGGCCAAGGTGGCGTTCGGACAACTCATCCATGCCGTGGTTGTTCAGCCCGGCCGACAGGGCATAGCTCATCAGCATCGTGTCGTCGAACGGCGTAATGCGGATGCCGTGGCGGGCAAAGATCTTCCAGTCATACTTCATGTTCTGGCCGATCTTCAGGATGGCCGGATCTTCCAGAAGCGGTTTCAGGGCCTTTAGCGTTTCATCCAGCCCAAGCTGGCCCGCGACCAGTTCGGTCGACCCGAACAGATCACCGCCGCCCTGCTTGTGGCCAAGCGGAACATAGGCGGCCTGACCGGCATCGACCGAAAGCGAGATGCCCACCAGTTCGGCCTGCATCTCGTCCAGCGAGGTAGTTTCGGTATCCACGGCGACATGGCCCACGTCGCGGATGCGGGCGATCCAGCGGTCCAGCGCCGCGCGGTCGCGGATGGCCTCATAGGCGGCATGGTCGAAGGGAAGGCGCGTTTCCTCGGCGGTTTGCGGGCCGTCGTCGCTGCGGGCCTCGATCACCGGGGCGGCGATCTTCAGCCGTTCCGAGACCCGGCGCGCCAGGCTGCGGAACTCCATCTCGGTCAGGAAGGCCATCAGCTTTTCGGGGTCAGGCGTCGTGACCTCAAGCGCGTCCAGCGTGACCGGAACCGGGGCGTTGGCGTCCAGCGACACCAGTTGCTTCGAGATGCGGATCAGATCGGCGTTCTGTTCCAGCGCCTCGCGCCGCTTGGGCTGCTTGATCTCGGACGCGCGGGACAGCAGGTCTTCCAGACTGCCGAATTCGTTGATCAGCAGCGCCGCCGTTTTCAGGCCGATGCCGGGCGCGCCGGGCACGTTGTCGGTGCTGTCGCCGGCAAGTGCCTGAACATCCACGACCTTGTCTGGGGTGACGCCGAATTTCTCCATCACCTCATCCGGGCCGATGGGGCGGTTCTTCATCGGGTCATGCATGTCCACGCCGGGGCGGACAAGCTGCATCAGATCCTTGTCCGACGAGACGATGGTGCAGCTTCCCCCCGCCTCGACCGCCTGCCGGGCGAGGGTGGCGATGATGTCGTCAGCCTCATAATCCGGCACCTCGATGCAGGCCACGTTGAAGGCGCGGGTGGCTTCGCGGGTCAGCGGGAATTGCGGGCGCAGGTCTTCGGGCGGTTCGGGGCGGTTGGCCTTGTAGGGGGCGTAAAGGCGGTTGCGGAAGGTCTTCGAGGAATGGTCGAAGATCACCGCGATATGCGTGGCCGCCCCGGCGCCCTTGTCGCGGGTGATCTCGCCCCAGAGGATGGACGAGAACCCGGCCACAGCCCCCACGGGCAACCCGTCGGATTGCCGGGTCAGCGGCGGCAGCGCGTGGTAGGCCCGGAAGATATAGGCCGAACCGTCGATGAGGTGCAGGTGGTGACCCTTGCCGAAGGTGCCCGTCATGTTACTGTCTTCCCTTGTCTGACGTAGGTTGTGCCATGTTCCGCAGCATCGTTCCACCGCTTGTCTTCCTGTCCGCGCTGGCTGCCGGGCCGGCCCGGACGGAAGAGCCACCTTGTGATCTGGTGCCGGGAGACACGTCAAGCTGTGTGCGGTTCATAGCTTGCTGGGGAGAGCAGGGGCGGTGGCTGGACGGACAGGCCTATGGCTGGGATCAGGGTAACCTGCACGCAGTCGCAAATGACGGTGTGGTCTGCGAAGGCAAATGGACAACACTCTCCGGCTTTGGCGGTGGTCGGGCGGATGTGTTCTGCGACGATGGCAACCGGGTTTCGGTGCTGTACTTTTCGCAGGACCCGGCGACTGGCACGGTAAGTGGCCGCGGCATGGCCAATACCGGCGAGATCGTCGAGGGCTGGTCAGGCGAGCATGTGCTGGAGTTCTTCCGCGATGGAAATCCTGCGGCTGAGGCCGTCATGCAGTGCGGCGACTACAGCATACCCCTGAGTTGAGGCTGGCCGTTACGGCAGAGCCGCGCCTAGTGATCGGAATGGGCGTGTTCGCGGTCGATCTCGAACCGGCGGTCGCAGTAGCCACATTCGACCCAGCCGCGATCTTCGGGGATCACAAGCCAGACGCGGGGATGGCCAAGCGCGCCTTCGCCGCCGTCGCAGGCCACTTTCCAACTGGTGACGACCTTGGTCTCGGGGGCGGGTGCGGGCATGGGCGGCGGTCCTTCGGATGCGATGAAAGACATATTACGGATGCGGAAGACCGCGACAAGGGGGCGCTGGCCACTCCGGCGGCAAGGCCCTGAAATGGCAGAAAAAACGCTGTCTTTCTTCCATCTTCCCCACGTCTTCCTTCCGTCTTGCCCATTGCGCGCGAATCGGCCGGATTTGCCGGCCACGAAACGGGGCTTGACCTAGAGCGCACTCAAACCCGTAGCTTCGCGGCATCCTTGGCGAAAGGCGCGCGGAATGAAGATCGGAGACCTGGCGCGGCGGGCGGGGCTGAGTGTCCATACCCTGCGCTATTACGAACGCATCGGGCTGTTGCCGCGCGCGGACCGCGACGGCGGCGGGCGGCGCGATTATGACGCTGCGATCCTGACCTGGATCGGGTTCCTGCGGCGGCTGAAGACCACCGGGATGCCCCTGCGCGAGATGCAGCGCTATGCCGGGCTGCGCCGGCAGGGGGACGGGACCGGCCCGGAACGCCGCGCCCTGCTGGAGGCGCATCGGGAAACGGTGCGCGCACAGGTGGAAGAGTTGCAGGCCTGCCTGTCGGTTCTGGACGCCAAGATCGAAAGCTACAGGACGGCTGACACGGCCGGGAAAGGAACAGCACCATGAGGGCGGATCACGATCCGGGCGAAACCCGGTTGCAGCGTGGGCAGCGCGCGTTGGCAGCGATTGACGGCGAAGCGGGGCAGAAGGTGATCGAGTCTCTGGCCGGGATCGCACCGGATTTCGCCACCTATCTGTTCGAGTTCCCTTTCGGTGACATCTATTCCCGCCCCGGCCTTTCGCTGCGGGACCGCGAGATCGCCACGATTGCGGCGCTGGCCGCGCTGGGCACGGCGCAACCGCAACTGAAGGTGCATGTCGCGGCCGGGCTGAACGTGGGCCTGAGCCAGGACGAGATTACCGAGATCCTGATGCAGATGGCGGTCTATGCGGGTTTTCCGGCGGCGCTGAACGGGTTGTTCGCAGCGCAAGAGGTGTTCGCGGCACGGGCCGGGGGCGGCGCGGGCTAACCCCCGATCAGGGCGCTGCGCGACTTGAGGGCGGTCAGCCAGAACAGACCCTGGGCCGTGCCCTTGGCGGGCACATATTCGGCAGCGATCCAGAGGTCGGGCAGGGCGTCCACCTCATCGCAAAGCTGGGGCAGCGAGAAGCCGCCGCCGCCGGGTTCGTTGCGGCCGGGAAAACCCGCGATCTGCACATGCGCGACGCGGTGCCGGTGCGCGGCCCAGACGGCGGCGGCATCGCCATGCAGCCGGGCGGCGTGCCACAGGTCGAATTGCAGGCCGATGCGCGGATTGGCCAGATCGTCCAGAATGCGGGCCGCCTGATCGTAGTCGTTCAGGAAATAGCCCGGCATGTCATCGGGGTTCAGCGGCTCGATTGTCAGGGTCAGGTCGGGGGCCTGCGCGGCGGCCCAGGCCAGGTTCTCGACATAGATCGCCTCGGCCTGCGGGCCCTTGGCGACACCGGCCATCACATGCACGCGGCCGGCCCCCAGCCGGGTGGCGTAATCGGCGGCGCGCAGGAACCCGTCGCGGAACTTGCCTTCATCTTCCGGGCGGGCGGCAAAGCCGCGGTCGCCCGAGATCCAGTCGCCGGGGGGCGTGTTGATCAGCACCAGCGGCAGGCCGTTCAGCGCGCGTTCCCATTCGGCCACCGGGGAATCGTAGGGGAACAGCACCTCAACCCCGTCGAACCCCGATTTCGCGGCCCAGTCGGGCCGGTCAAGCATGGGCACTTCGTTGAAGAGAAGCGTGAGGTTTGCGGCGAAACGGGGCATTCAGGCCTGTGTTCAGGGCAGTTCGGAGGACGGGATCACCGGAAAGAACGCGCCCTGTGACCAGAGGCCAAACCAGCTAGCGCCCTCATGCGGCTCGTGGCAACCTAATTCGATCAGGCGGTAAAAGGATTTCCGGTCGATCAGCGCCCAGAGATCGGCGCGGACCAGCACATAGGGCGAAGGTTCGCCGTCAGCGGCGCGGCTGACGCGGATGGGGCGGTCGGGGCCGGCGGTGACTTCATCTTCGGTTTTCGTCACGAAGGTCAGGCTCTGGTCGCGGCCCTGACCTGTGGCGGTGAAATCCACTGCCAGCAGCGGGGCATCGTCAACGGTGATGCCCACCTTTTCGACCGGGGTGACCAGGAAGTAACGGTCGCCTTCGCGTTTCAGGATGGACGAGAACAGCTTGACCAGCGGCGCGCGGCCGATGGGGGTGCCCAGATAGTACCAGGTGCCGTCGCGGGCGATGCGGATGTCAAGATCGCCGCAGAAGGGCGGGTTCCACAGATGCACCGGCGGCGGCCCCTTGGCGCCGGCGGCCTTCACGGAGGCGACAAGTCCATCGGCGGAAGGTTTCACGATCATTTGTGTCAAGTCCCCTTTCGGGATTTGCGGTCGCAGCGGGATTTCGGTCTAATGTCCAGGATACAGGGATCAGGGGAGCCTTTCCATGGCCGGAACCGACACGCTTGTGGCTGAGATCGAAAGCCTTGGCGACAAGCTCATGCAGGCGAAGGCCAGCATCAACCGGCGCTTCATCGGGCAGGAGAAGGTGGTTGATCTGGTTCTGGCCAGCATGTTGTGCGGCGGTCATGCGCTGCTGGTGGGCCTGCCGGGCCTGGGCAAGACGCGGCTGGTGGATACGCTGGGCACCGTGATGGGGCTGAAGGCGAACCGGGTGCAGTTCACGCCCGACCTGATGCCCGCCGACATTCTGGGGTCGGAAGTGCTGGAAACCGCGGCGGATGGCAGCCGGGCGTTCCGCTTTCTGGAAGGGCCGGTGTTCTGCCAGTTGCTGATGGCGGACGAGATCAACCGCGCCAGCCCGCGGACGCAATCGGCGCTGTTGCAGGCGATGCAGGAAAAGGAAGTGACGATTGCCGGGCAGCACCGCCCGCTGGGCAAGCCGTTTCATGTGCTGGCGACGCAGAACCCGATCGAGCAGGAAGGCACCTATCCGCTGCCCGAGGCGCAGCTTGACCGATTCCTGGTGCAGGTGGATGTGGACTATCCCACCCGCGCGGTCGAGCGAGACATCCTGATTGCCACGACGGGCGTGGACGAGGCGGACAGCACGCAGGTGTTTACCGCCGGGGAACTGCTGGCGGCGCAGGCCGTGGTGCGGCGGATGCCGGTGGGCGACAAGGTGGTTGAGGCGATCCTGGATCTGGTGCGCGCCTGCCGCCCCGGCGAGCCCGAGGGGCGCGATCTGGAAGGCAGCCTGAGCTGGGGTCCGGGGCCGCGGGCGGCGCAGGCGCTGATGCTGACGGTGCGGGCGCGGGCGCTGTTGCAGGGGCGGCTGGCGCCCTCGACCGAGGATGTGGCGGCGCTGGCGCTGGCCACGCTGGAACACCGGATGGCGCTGTCCTTTGCAGCGCGGGCGCGGGGTGAAACCCTGGCGGGCATCATCGCACGGGTGACGGGCCGCACGCTGGGGCTTGAGGCCGCGGCGTGACCACAGACCTGCGAGCGCGCGCCGAGGCGCTGGGGCAGACGCTGCCCCCGCTTCTGGCCGAGGCAGAGATGCTGGCGGCGACGGTGATGCTGGGCGAGCATGGCCGGCGGCGCGCAGGCCTGGGCGACGAATTCTGGCAATACCGCCCGGCGCATGGCGGCGACGGGGCGCGGATGATCGACTGGCGGCGATCAGCCCGGTCGGACGCGCATTTCGTGCGCGAACGCGAATGGCAGGCGGCGCAGTCGGTGACGCTGTGGGTGGACCCTTCGAAAAGCATGGGCTTCACCGGCGACAAGGCCCGGCCGCCCAAGGCCGACCGGGCGCGGCTGCTGGCGCTGGCGCTGGCCGTGCTGCTGCTGAAGGGGGGCGAGCGGGTGGGGCTTTCGGGCCAGACGCCGCCCCGCAGCGGACGGCCGCAGATCGTGCGGCTGGCGGCACAACTGGCGGATATGGGGGAGGGCGCCGATTATGGCGCGCCCATGGTAGACGGAATGGTTGGCCATGGCCGGGCGGTGTTCCTGTCGGATTTCCTGGGGTCGCTGGAGGCGGTCGAGGCCGCGTTGGGGCGGGCCTCGGATCGGGGTGTGAAGGGCGTGCTGGTGCAGGTGCTGGACCCGGCCGAGGAAGAGTTCCCGTTTGACGGCCGGACGATCTTTGAATCGATGGGGGGCAGCTTGCAGCACGAAACCCGCAAGGCGGGCGACTTGCGCGCGCGCTATCTGGCGCGGCTGGCGGAACGCAAGGACCGGCTGGCCGGGCTGGCGCGGGCGGTGGGCTGGCATTTCAGCACCCACCACACCGGCGCCCCGGCGCAAGGCGCGCTGTTGTGGTTGTTCCGGGCGCTGGAAGGTGGGCGGTAGATGTTCACGCTGGGCCCCATCGGGTTTCTGACACCGTGGTTGCTGTGGGGGCTGGTGGCCCTGCCCATCCTGTGGCTGCTGTTGCGGGCGGTGCCGCCGGCGCCGATCCGGCGGCGGTTTCCGGGCGTGGCCTTGCTGCTGGGCCTGACGGATGAGGATTCCGAGACCGACAAGACGCCGTGGTGGCTGTTGCTGCTGCGGATGGCGGCGGTGGCGGCGGCGATTGCGGGCTTTGCCGGGCCGGTGCTGAACCCCGAGCCGAAACAGGCCGGGCAGGGGCCGCTGCTGGTGGTGCTGGATGGCGGCTGGGCCGAGGCGCGCGACTGGCCGCGCCGGGTGGAACGGGCGGCGCAACTGGTGGCCGAGGCGGGGCAGGACGGGCGGCCGGTGGCGGTGGTCCGGCTGACCGACCCGCCGCAGGACGTGACCTTCCAGACGGCGGATGTCTGGGCGGGCCGGGTGGCGGCGATGCAGCCGCAGGCCTGGGCGCCGGCCGCGCTGGATGACTGGGCGGAAAAGCTGCCGGCGGACGGGTTCGACACGGTCTGGCTGGCCGACGGGCTGGCGCATGACGGGCGCGAGGCGCTGGCGGCGGCGCTGGCCGACAAGGGGCGGCTGACGGTGATCGAAAGCGCGCGGCCGGTGGTGGCGCTGCATCCGCCGACCTTTGCCGAGGGCAAGGTCATGGTGGCCGCAAGCCGCCTGCCGGTGAGCGGGCCGCTGCAGATCGAGGTGGCGGCGCGCGGGCCGGACCCGGCCGGGATTGACCGCGAACTGGCGCGGGTGCCGCTGGTCTTTGCCCCCGGCGATGGCCGGGCCGAGGCACCGATGGACCTGCCGCCCGAACTGCGCAACCGCATCACCCGGTTCGAGGTGGCGGGCCTGCGCAGCGCAGGCGCCGTCAGCCTGACCGACGACAGCCTGAAACGGCGCAAGGTGGCCATCATCGGCGCCGGTCCGGCGCGCGAGGGGCTGCAACTGCTGTCGCCCACGCATTACCTGCGGCAGGCGCTGGTGCCGGTGGCCGATCTGGTTGAAGGCTCGCTTTCGGAAGTGCTGGTCGCCAAGCCCGATGTCATCATTCTGGCCGATGTTGCCAAGCTGACCCAGGCCGAAGAGGAGGCCACGGTGAAATGGGTCGAGGGGGGCGGGCTGTTGCTGCGCTTTGCCGGGCCACGGATGGCGGCCAGCGATGTGAGCCGGTTCGAGGAAGACGCGCTGATGCCGGTGCGGCTGCGCGAAGGGGGGCGCACGGTGGGCGGCGCGATGAGCTGGGGCGAGCCGAAGCAACTGGCGCCCTTTGCGGAAGGCAGCCCGTTCTATGGTCTGGCCCTGCCGGATGACGTGGAGGTCAAGGAACAGGTGCTGGCCCAGCCCGACCCCGAGCTTGCCGAACGCACCATCGCCGCGCTGGAGGATGGCACGCCGCTGGTGACCCGCAAGGCCTTGGGCAATGGGCAGGTGGTTCTGGTGCATGTGACGGCGAACACGGAATGGTCAACGCTGCCCTTGTCGGGGCTGTTCGTGCAGATGCTGGAACGGCTGGCGGTTTCCGCCCGCCCGGCGCTGCCCGAGGCGGCCGATCTGACAGGGCAGGTCTGGGTGCCCGAGGTTGTGCTGGATGTCTGGGGCGCCGAGGCCGAGGCGGCGGGCGTTGCAGGGGTTGAGGGCGAGGCTTTGGCGCAGGCCATGGCCAGCGGGCCGGGCCCGACGCGACCGCCGGGGCTGTATGCCGGGCAGGACCGGCGGGTGGCGCTGAACGTGGTGAACGCGAAATCGGAGCTGAAGCCGGCGGTCTGGCCGGCGGCAGCGGTGGTTGAGGGGCTGGCGGTCACGCCGCAGCGCAGCCTGAAAGGGCCGCTGCTGGCGGCGGGGCTGGGGCTTTTGTTGCTGGACATTCTGGCCGCGCTTTGGGTGGCGGGGCGCCTGACGGGGCTGCGCCGGGGCGTGGCGGTGCTGGCGGTGGCGGCTCTGGCCCTGGGCGGGCAGGCCCGCGCGCAGGACGCCGCGCCCGAAGGCCCGAAACCGGGCGACGATTTCGCGCTGGAGGCCACGACATCGGTGGTGCTGGCGCATGTGATCACCGGCGACGCGCAGGTTGATGATCTGGCGCAGGCGGGGCTGAAAGGTCTGGGCGACCGGCTGTGGGAGCGTACCTCGATCGAGCCGGGCACGCCCATGGGGGTGAACATCGAAAAGGACGAACTGGCCTTCTTCCCCTTCCTTTACTGGCCGGTGACGGCGGATATGCCCACGCCATCGGCTGCGGCCTATGCCCGGCTGAACGACTATCTGCGCACCGGGGGGATGATCCTGTTCGACACGCGCGATGCCGATGTGGCGGGGTTTGGCAGTGCCACGCCGGAAGGGGCCGCCTTGCAGCGGATCGCGGCCGGGCTGGATGTGCCGCCGCTGGAAACCGCCCCGGCCGACCATGTGCTGACGCGGACCTTCTATCTGTTGCAGGAATTTCCCGGCCGGTTCGGGCAGGGCCCGATCTGGGTGGAAGCCGCGCCTGCGGGCGTTGAGGAAGCCGAGGGGATGCCCTTCCGCAACCTGAACGACGGGGTGACGCCGGTGGTGATTGGCGGCAATGACTGGGCGGCGGCCTGGGCGGCGGATGAGACCGGCGCGGCGCTGGTGCCGGTGGGCCGGGGCTTTGCCGGCGAACGGCAGCGCGAAATGGCCTATCGCTTCGGGATCAACCTGATCATGCATGTGCTGACCGGCAACTACAAATCCGATCAGGTGCATGTGCCGGCGCTGCTGGAAAGGCTGGGGCAATGATCGCGCAGGTGGTGTTCGACCCGCTGCTGCCCTGGGCGGCGATTTGGGCGCTGGCGGGGCTGGCCTTGCTGCTGCTGGCGCTGGCGCTGTGGCGCGGTCTGGCGGGCTGGGCCTTGCGCGGGCTGGCGGCGGCGGTGCTGGTGACGGCGCTGGCCAACCCGTCCTTGCAGCGCGAGGAACGGCAGCCGCTGTCGGACATCGTGATCCTGGTGGTGGATGAAAGCACCAGCCAGACCCTGGGCGACCGGGCGGCGCAGACCGGCGCCGCGGTGGCGCGGATCGAGGCCGAGGTGGCCGCCCTGCCCAACACCGAACTGCGGGTGGTGCGCTTCGGTGACGGCGCCGAGGATGCGGGCACTCTGGCCATGACCGCAGTGTCAGAGGCGCTGGCGGAAGAACCGCGGGCGCGGGTGGCCGGCGTGCTGCTGATCAGCGACGGGCGGGTGCATGACCTGGAACTTGCGCCGCAGATGCCGGCGCCGTTCCACCTGTTGCTGACCGGGCAGGACAGCGACTGGGACCGCCGGGTGGTGCTGAAGAACGCGCCTGCCTTCGCCATCATCGGCGAGGAATTCGTGATGCAGTTGCAGGTCGAGGACAGCGGCGCCGTGCCCGCCCTGGCCGGGACCGAGGTCGAGCTGACCATCGCGGTCGATGCCGATCCGCCGCAGACCTATACCGTGCCGGTGGGGGTGGATCTGGACCTGCCGGTCACCCTGCCGCATGGCGGGCTGAACGTGCTGCAATTCAGCGTGGCCCCGGTGGCGGGCGAGTTGACGGACCGCAACAACGCGGTGGTGGCGCAGATCAACGGTGTGCGTGACCGGCTGCGGGTGCTGCTGGTGAGCGGCGAACCCCATGCCGGCGAACGGGTCTGGCGCAACCTGCTGAAATCGGATGCCAGCGTCGATCTGGTGCATTTCACCATCCTGCGGCCGCCGGAAAAACAGGATGGCGTGCCGGTGGACGAGCTGAGCCTGATCGCCTTTCCGACGCGCGAGCTGTTTGTCGAGAAGATCAGCGAGTTCGACCTGATCATCTTTGACCGCTACCGGATGCGGGGCATCCTGCCGATGTCCTATATCGACAACGTGGTCCAGTATGTCCGCAACGGCGGCACGGTGCTGGTGGCGGCGGGGCCGGAATACGGGGCGGTGGACAGTCTGTATCGGTCGCCGCTGGCGGAAATCCTGCCGGTGGCGCCCACGGCGCAGGTGGTGGAAAAAGGCTTCCGCCCGAAGATCACCGACCTGGGGCAGCGTCATCCGGTGACCGAAGGGCTGGAGAAGTTCGCGCCCGAAGGCGGCTGGGGCCGCTGGTTCCGCGCGGTCGAGGTGGAAAAGCTGTCGGGACAGACGGTGATGGAGGGGCCGGACGGCCTGCCGCTGCTGGTGCTGGACCGGGTGGATCAGGGCCGCGTGGCGGTGCTGGCCAGTGACCAGATGTGGCTGTGGGGCCGGGGCTATGAAGGTGGCGGGCCGCAACTGGAACTGCTGCGGCGGCTGGCGCACTGGATGCTGAAAGAGCCCGAGCTTGAGGAAGAGACCCTGACCGCCACGGCGAAAGGCGATGTGCTGACCATCACCCGCCGCACCATCCGGGAAGAAGCGCCGGGACCGCTGACGGTGACGGGGCCGGACGGTGCCAAGGTCGAGCTGCAGATGATGCGGAAGGCGCCCGGCAAGTATCAGCTTGACTGGAAGGCGCCGGCCCTGGGTCTGTACCGGCTGGAGCAGGAGGATCTGACGCGGGTGATCGCGGTCGGGCCTTCGGCGCCGCGCGAATTCGTAGCCACCATCGCCTCGGGCAAGGCGCTGGCGCCGGTGGTGCAGGCCACCCGGGGCGGGGTGCTGCGGCTGGCCGAGGGTGTGCCCGACATCCGCAGCGTGGCCGAAGGGCGGCCGGCGGCCGGGCGTGGCTGGGTCGGCATCACGCCGCGCGCGGCCTATGTCACCTCGGACGTGCGGGTCAGCGCCGTGCTGCCGGGCTGGGTCTGGCTGCTGCTGGCGGCGGGTCTGTCGGTGGCTGCCTGGCTGGTTGAGGGCCGCAGGCGCCGCAGCGCCCGCTGAGAGCGGGGCGGTCAGTCGGTCTTGTCGAGGATGACCAGCCGGGAATGTGACCAGAATTCCCGCCGCAGGGTGACAAGCGCGGCGGCGACCGTGGTCAGCGCCAGCCCGCCCGGCCCCAGCAGCCAGCCCGCCGAGGCCAGCGCGAAATTGATCGATTCCAGCCCGCGGTTGAAGCTGCGGGCGGCGGTGACGTTGATCTTGGCCGCCTGTTCCGCCCGGCGAAAGGCCAGCGGATCGGCGGGGTCATTCGGCACCGCGGCCATCATGATCGAGCAATAGCCGAACAGCCGGTGCGCCCAGATGAACTTGAGGAGCGCATTCGACAGGATGGCGACGGGGACCAGCAGCTTGAGCGCAAGGTCGACGGTGACGGTATCCAGCGGCAGATCCTGCGCCAGCCGTTCCACGGTCGAGGCATTGCCGATCAGCGCCACCCCGCCGCCGATGGCGATCAGCGAGGCCGAGGCGAAGAAGGCCGTGCCCTGGCGCAGCGAATCGATCAGCGTGCCGTCGAAGATGCGCGTGCCGCGGGTGACGAAGGTGCGCATCCAGTCATGCCTGTAGGTTTTCATCAGCACCGAGACCGAAGGGTGCCGCGCCGGAGGGTTTTCGATGATCCAGACGCAGGCGAACCAGACGACGAAGAGGCCGATCAGCGCGGCCATGTCCGGCAGACTCAGGACAAGGGGAAGGTTTGACAGCATGATTTGCGCATTTAACGCCCTTGCTTGCGGTAACGCCAGTGCTTGCAGCTTGCCCAGGCGTAAAATTGGTTATATTTCCTGACCAATATGGGGAGGATCGCCGATGGACGTGCCGGTTCCTGATGCCGCGATCCTGTCGCGGAAACCTGCCATCGTGGCGCGGCTGCGGGCCGTGCTGCCGCGCGATGCGGTGATCGACGATCCGGCCGAGACGCGGGCCTATGAATGTGATGCCCTGTCGGCCTATCGGATGCAGCCGCTGGCGGTGGTGTTGCCGCGCACGACGGCCGAGGTCGCGGCGGCGCTGCGGGTCTGCTGGGAGGAAGGCGTGCCCGTGGTGCCGCGCGGGGCGGGAACCTCGCTGGCCGGGGGATCCATGCCGACGGCGGATGCGGTGGTGCTGGGCATTGCCCGGATGAACGGCGTTCTGGAAACCGATTACGACAACCGCTTCATCCGGGTTCAGGCCGGGCGGACCAACCTGTCGGTGACCGGCGCGGTCGAGGCGGAGGGGTTCTTCTATGCCCCCGATCCTTCAAGCCAGTTGGCTTGTGCCATCGGCGGCAATATCGCGATGAATTCCGGCGGGGCGCATTGCCTGAAATACGGGGTGACGACGAACAACCTGCTGGGTGTGACGCTGGTGAAGATGGACGGCACCGTGGTTGAAATCGGCGGCCCGTGGATGGACGCGGCGGGGCTGGACCTGCTGGGGGTGATCTGCGGGTCCGAGGGGCAGTTGGGCGTGGTGACCGAGGCCACCCTGCGCATCCTGCCCAAGCCCGAGGGCGCGCGGCCGGTGCTGATGGGGTTTTCGTCCAACGAGGTGGCCGGGGCCTGCGTGGCCGACATCATCAAGGCGGGCCTGTTGCCGGTGGCGATCGAGTTCATGGACCGCCCCTGCATCCGCGCCTGCGAGGCCTTTGCCAAGGCGGGCTACCCCGATTGCGAGGCGCTGCTGATCGTCGAGGTCGAGGGCAGCCCGGCCGAGATTGACGAGCAGCTTGCCGCCATCACCGCCATTGCCCGGCGGCATGACCCCGTGGCGCTGGAACAGGCAACGGACGAGGCCCATGCCAAGCGCATCTGGCTGGGCCGCAAGTCGGCCTTTGGCGCCATGGGGCAGATCAACGATTACATGTGTCTGGACGGGACGATTCCGGTTTCGACCCTGCCGCAGGTGCTGCGCCGGATCGGGGAACTGGCGGCGGACTTCGGGCTGGAGGTGGCCAATGTGTTCCACGCCGGCGACGGCAATATGCACCCGCTGATCCTGTACAACGCCAACAAGCCCGGGGATCAGGAGCGGTGCGAGGCCCTGGGGGCGGAGATCCTGAAACTGTGTGTCGAGGTGGGCGGTTGCCTGACCGGCGAACATGGCGTGGGGATCGAGAAGCGCGACCTGATGGGGGTGCAGTACCGGCCCGCCGATCTGGAGGCGCAGATGCGGGTGAAGGATGTGTTCGATCCGAAATGGCTGCTGAACCCGGCGAAGGTATTTCCGCTGGCGGTTTCGGCCGGACGGCGCGCGGGATGACAGCGCCGGGGGCCGTCTGCCCCCGGACCCCCGAGGATATTTTCAGACAGAAAATGAGTGGATGATGCGGCCTTGCACTGAGGCGGAACTGGCAGAGGCGATCCGGGCGGCGACGGGGCCCGTCGCGGTGCGCGGCGGCGGCACGCGGGGGCTGCCCGGGGCCGGCGCGGTGCTGGAGACGGGCGGCCTGTCGGGCGTGCGGCTTTATGAGCCGGGCGCGCTGACTCTGGTGGCGGGGGCGGGCACGCCCTTGGCCGAGGTGGAGGCGGTGCTGGCGGCCGAGCGGCAGCGGCTGGCCTTCGAGCCGCCCGACCTGCGGGCGCTGCTGGGGCGGACGGGCGTGTCGACGCTGGGCGGCGTGGCGGCCGAGAATGCCAGCGGCCCGCGCCGGGTGCAGGCGGGGGCGGCACGCGATGCGATGCTGGGGCTGCGCTGCGTGGATGGCACGGGGGCGGTGATCGCGAATGGCGGGCGGGTGATGAAGAACGTCACCGGCTATGATCTGGTCAAGCTGCTGGCGGGGTCGCGCGGCAGTCTTGGCGTGCTGACAGAGGTGGCCTTCAAGGTGCAGGCCGTGCCCGAGGCCGAGACGACGCTGGTGGGCGAGGGGTTTTCGCCCGAGGCGGGGCTGGCGGCGCTGCGGTCGGCGCTGGGGTCGCCGTTCGATGTGTCGGGGGCGGCCTATGCGGGCGGGCAGGTGCTGATCCGGGTTGAGGGGATGGCGGGATCGGTCGCCTATCGGGCGGGGCAGGTGCGCGCGCGGATTGCGGGGGACTGGCGGTTGGCCGAGGCGGCGGAAAGCGCCGCGATCTGGCAGGGGGTGCGGGATGTGGCGGCCCTTGCCGGTAAACCGGGGGCGCTGTGGCGGATTTCCTGCGTGCCGGGCGAGGCCTTGGCGGTGCCGCAGGCGCTGGCCGCCGCCCGGGTGCCGCATGAGGCGCTGTGGGACTGGGGGGGCGGGCTCTTGTGGCTGGCCTGCCCCGAGGGGCGGGGGGCGCTGATCCGGTCGGCCCTTGGAGCGCGGGGCCATGCGACGCGGCTGCGCGGCGAGGAGAGCAGCCCGGTGCTGCCGCCGGTATCGCCCGAGGTGGCGGCCTTGCAGGCGGGGCTGAAGGCGCAGTTCGACCCACGCGGGATTCTGAATCCGGGGAGCCTTGGCTGATGCAGACGACTTTCACCGAGGCGCAACTGGCCGATCCTGGCATCGCGCGGGCGAACGAGATCCTGCGGACCTGCGTGCATTGCGGGTTCTGCACGGCCACCTGCCCGACCTATCAGGTGCTGGGGGATGAGCTGGACAGCCCGCGGGGGCGGATCTACCTGATCAAGGACATGCTGGAAAACGACCGGCCCGCCGATGAAAAGACGGTGCGCCATATCGACCGCTGCCTGTCCTGCCTGTCTTGCATGACGACCTGCCCGTCGGGGGTGCATTACATGCACCTGATCGACCACGCCCGCGCCCATGTCGAAAAGACCTATCGCCGGCCGCTGATGGACCGGCTGCTGCGCGGGTTGTTGGCGCGGGTGCTGCCCTATCCGGGGCGGTTGCGGCTGATGCTGCGGGGGGCGGTGCTGGCGCGACCCTTCGCCCGGCTGATGCCGGACGCGCGGTTGCGGGCCATGCTGGCGCTGGCGCCGAAGCGGGTGCCGCCGGCCAGTGCCAGCGACCGGCCGCAGGTGTTTGCCGCCACGGCCGCGCGGCGGATGCGGGTGGCGCTGCTGACCGGCTGTGCGCAAAAAGCGCTGGACCCGGACATCAACGATGCCACCATCCGCCTGCTGCGGCGGCTGGGCTGCGAGGTGGTGGTGGCGCAGGGTGCGGGCTGCTGCGGGGCGCTGACCCACCACATGGGGCAGGAGGCGCTGGCCCATGCCAGCGCGGCGGCGAACATCCGGGCCTGGGCGGCAGAGCACCGGGGCGGCGGGCTGGATGCCATTGTCATCAACACCAGCGGCTGTGGCACCACGGTCAAGGACTATGGCCACATGTTCCGCAGCGATCCGGCGCTGGCCGCTGATGCGGCGCTGGTGGCGGGGCTGGCGGCGGATGTGAGCGAGGTGCTGGTCCGGCTGGGCCTGCCGGAAGGCGCGCCGAAGGGCGTGCGGGTGGCCTATCATTCGGCCTGTTCGTTGCAGCATGGCCAGCAGATCAGGACCGCGCCGAAAGACCTGCTGAAACGCGCGGGGTTCGAGGTGGTGGAGCCGGCGGACAGCCATCTGTGCTGCGGCAGCGCCGGCACCTACAACCTGTTGCAGCCCGAGATCAGCGGCCAGTTGAAGGCGCGCAAGGTGGCCACGCTTGAGGCGCGCAAGCCCGACATCATTGCGGCGGGCAATATCGGCTGCATCACGCAGATCGGGTCGGGCACGGCGGTGCCGGTGGTGCATACGGTGGAACTGCTGGACTGGGCGACCGGCGGGCCGCGCCCGCGTGCGCTGGGGCCGGGCTGAGACCGCGGATTTCGCTTGACCGAGGCGCCGCAAAACGGCCCGAATTGCGGCCTAGGCCCGGTGCCGGTGCCGGTGCCGGGGCAGGCAAGGGTGTGTGGCATGGTGAAACGCTGGTTTCTTGGTCTTGGCCTGTGCCTTGCCCTGCCCGTTGCGGCGCAGGACAGCGGCCTGGTGGCGCTGACCACCGGCGATGCGGTCAAGGGCTGGCAGGCGGTGGGCAAGCTGACGCTGGGGGACCATGCCTTCTGCACCGGCGTGCTGATCGGGCCGCAACTGGTGCTGACGGCGGCGCATTGCCTGTATGACAAGACCAGCGGCACCCGGATGGCGGATGCCGACATTACCTTTCAGGCCGGTTGGCGCAATGGCCGGGCCGAGGCCTATCGCGGGGTGCGCCGGTCGCTGACCCATCCCGACTATGCCTATTCGGCGCAGGAAGACCTAAGCCGGGTGGCCGACGATCTGGCGCTGCTGGAGCTGGATCAGCCGATCCTGTTGCCGCAGTTGCAGCCTTTTGCCACGGCGGCGCAGCCGGGCAGCGGTGACCGGGTCAGCGTGGTGTCCTATGCGAAGGACCGGGCCGAGATACCGTCGATCCAGCAGGGCTGCACGGTGCTGACCCAGTTCCGCGAGGCCATGGTGCTGAGTTGCGACATCGACTTCGGGTCGTCGGGGGCGCCGGTCTTCGCGCTGCGCGACGGGGTGCAGAAGGTGGTTTCGGTGATTTCCGCCAAGGCCGAGATGGAGGGCCGCAAGGTGGCGCTGGCCGTGCCGCTGGATGCGCCGCTGGCGCTGTTGCGGGCCGAAATGGAGGCGGAGGACGCGCCCAAGGCGACGCCGGGGGTGCGGGTGATCTCGGGCGGCGATGCGGCGGCGGGGGCGAAGTTCCTGTCGCCCTGACGGCGGCCGTGAGGGGGGTCTTGACGGCGGCAGGGGGCGTTCCCAAATGATCTGATGCCGGACGCCATGACGGGTCTGGCGCAACCGCCCGGCCCCATGATGGGGCGGGCAACCTGAACGACGCATCGCTTTTCGGAGGATGATCATGCGCAGCTTCGACTTCGCCCCGCTTTACCGTGCCACCGTTGGTTTCGACCGTGTGGCCGACCTGATGGACCGGGTTCTGAGTTCCGACCTGACCCCGCCCGCCTATCCGCCCTACAACATCGAAAAGACCGCCGAGAATTCCTATCGGATCTCGATCGCGGTGGCCGGCTTCACCCCCGACGAACTGTCGGTCGAGGTGAAGGATGGCAGCGTGAACGTGACCGCCCGCAAGGCCACCGACGAGGCCGAGCGCAGCTTCCTGCACCGTGGCATCGCCACCCGGGCCTTTGAACGCCGCTTCGCGCTGGCCGATCATGTGCGCGTGACCGGCGCCGTGCATGAGCATGGCATGTTGCACATCGACCTGGTGCGCGAAGTGCCCGAGGCGATGAAGCCGCGCCGGATCGAGATTGCCCGTGCCGATGGCGCCATGACCCCGGCGCTGGAGGCCAAGGTTGAAACGGTGAACTGAGGTTCACACCATCAAGAATTGGAGGGCGCGCCGGGGGACCGGCGCGCCCTTTGTCGTGTCATCAAGGGCCTGCCCGGCCCGGATCAACGGTCCAGGCTTTGGGCAAGGCGCATCAGGTTGACCGCCTCGATCCGGTAGCCGAAGGGATCGTCGCCGCGCGCGTCCAGGGCCAGTGCGATGGCCTGATCCCAGCCCCAATCGCCCAGATAGACCGAATCCTGCAGGATCTGGCCGAAGCCGGCGATGGCGGCGGCAAATCGGGTGTCATCAGTTGCCGGTTCCCGGCCGGTGATCGCGGTTTCGGTCAGTTGGCTTTCGCTTGCGCCGGGGGCTTTCCAGCGCAGGCGCAGGAAGCCCAGTTCATCGGCCGTGCCGTCCGCTGCCGGGGCCGCGCCATAGCGAAGCGGATCGTTCTTCAGCGCCTTCGATCCGGGCGCGGTGATTTCGTAGATCGCCGTCACCTGCAACCCGGCGCCGATCTCGCCGGCGTCCACCTTGTCGTTGTTGAAGTCCTCGCGCTTCAGGGCGCGGGTCTCATAGCCGATCAGCCGGTATTCGGCGACCTGCGCCGGGTTCCATTCGACTTGCACTTTCACATCATCGGCAAGGGGGAAAAGGGCCCCGCTGAGCTGATCGACCAGCACTTTTCGCGCTTCTGCCAGGGTGTCGATGTAGGAGGCGGTTCCGTTGCCGTTCTGGGCCAGCGCCTGCATCGTGGCATCGTCCAGATTGCCGCGACCGAAGCCAAGGACGGAAAGATAGATGCCTTCGTCACGCTTCCGGGCGATGAAGGTTTCCAGCGCGGCGGGGTCGGACAGGCCGACGTTGAAATCGCCGTCGGTTGCCAGCAGCACGCGGCTGACCTCACCTTGCGCCGTCATGCCGGCGGCCACCTTGTAGGCCAGCTCGATGCCCTCTGCCCCGGCGGTGGAGCCGCCCGCGGCCAGGCTGTCCAGCGCGGCCAGGATCTTGTCCTTCTCTGCCGCGCGCGTGGGCGGCAGCACTTCGCCGGCCGACCCGGCATAGGCCACCAGCGCGACCTGATCGTCGGGGCGCAGTTCGGGCAGCATCAGCGCCAGCGACTGTTTCAGCAGGCCCAGCTTCATGGGGTCTTCCATCGAACCGGAAGTGTCGATCAGGAAGACAAGGTTCAGCAGCGGCCGGTCGGCAATGGCGGGCAGGGCGCCCTGCAGCCCGATGGTGACCAGACGGGTGCCTTCGTTCCACGGCGTCGGCATCACGGAAACGGTGGGGCGGAAGGCCTGCCCCGCCTCGGGCGCGGGGTAGGCGTAGGGGAAGTAGTTGACCATTTCCTCGACGCGCACCTGATCGGGGGTCGGCATCACCCCAAGGTTCAGGGTGGACCGCACCAGCGCGTAGGAGGCGGTATCGACATCGGTCGAGAAGGTGGAAACCGGCTCTTCCGCCGTGACCTTGACGGGGTTCGCCTCGGCGGTGGCATAGGCTTCGGTATTCGGGTCAAGCTGGGGCAAAGCCATCGGTTCGACCGCCGGGGCGGCGACGGCTTCCGGCATGATCCCTGCGCCGCCTGCGGGGGCCTCGCGGCGCAGGCGGGGGGAGGCTTCGGCCAGATAGTCCAGCGTCGCATCCGCCGCCGGGGCGGCGGCTTCGGCCTCGGGCATGTCCACGACAACCTTGGGCGCGGCTTCGGCAGGGGCGGGATAGGGCACCTCGACCGTGCCGGTCGCGACCGGGGTGTCCGGGGCAGGCGGTGCGGCCTGCGCCAGGGACGAGGCTTCAGGCAGCGGCGGTTGCGGCGCCTCGGCAGGGGTTGCCAGCGGGGGCTGGCCGGGGGCCACGGGCAGTTTCTGCGCGACCGGCAGCAGCACGGCCACGCCCACGATCAGCGCCGCGACCGAGGTGGTGGCGGCAAGGGCGGGGCGGGTGGTCAGGAAGTTCAGCATGGAACGCACTCCGTTCAGGAAACCCGCCTGCGGGGGGCGGTCTTCCTTGGGACGTGCGGCTTCGGTCGAATCTTGGAGCCGGTCGAAATTTTCCATGGCCAGCGCCAGCGCGCGGGCGCGGGCCGCCGGATCGGGCGGTGGCGGGGCGGCCTTCAGGCCGGCTTTCAACAGGTCAAGCGGATCGCGGTCGTCGGTCATTTTGCTTCCTCCGCGGCCATCGCGCGCAGCCGTTTCTTCACCTCGGACATGCGCCAGGCGATGGTGCCTTCGCTGACCCCCAGAACCGCACCGGCCTCGGCCTGGGTCATCTCTTCGCCCAGCACCAGCGCCACCGTGTCGCGCAGTTCGGGCGACAGGCGGGCCATGGCGGCGGCCAGCCAGTCCTGCGCCTCACGCTCGGTGGCGATTTCGTCCTGGCGGGCGATTTCCCAATCGCCCCAGCCATCGGCGGCCCGGGCGCGGGTGGCCTGACGGCGCCGCAGGTCATGGGTGGCATTCACCACGATGCGGTAAAGCCAGGTGGTGAACCGCGCCTCGGCGCGGAACTGGCGCAGCTTGGCGGGCAGGGCGGCGCAGATGTCCTGCGCCAGATCCTCGGCCTCGGTCCGGTTGCCGGTAAGGCGGAAGGCAAGGCCAAGGATGCGGTCGTAATGCCGGCCGACCAGCGTGGCAAAGGCCGCGCGGTCGCCGCCATTGGCGGCCTGGGCCAGGGTTTCATCGGGCGTATCCATCAGCATGACGCTAATTGGACGCGGGCCGGGCCGCAATCCTTGGGGGCGGCGCTTGCCCGGACCCGAGGCGTGACCTAGGGTTCGTGCGATTGCGGAGAGCGCCATGTTGCACCTGTTGAGATTTGCCCTGTTTCTGTGCCTTGCGGCGCCCGCCTGGGCACAAGGCTTTGCCGTTGGCCCCGCGCCGGACTGGGTGGAAGAGCTGCCCCTGCCGGCCGACGATGCCCGTCTGAAAGCCGAGGCGCAGGACGGGGTGCATTACATCCTCAGCGACTATCAGGTCATGTTCGTGGGCGAGGAGCGCCATTCCTATGCCCGCACGGTGATGCAGGTCACCGACCGTGCCGGGCTGGAAGAGGCTGCGACGATCAGCTTCGACTATGACCCGGCCTTTGACCGCATGACGCTGACCCGGCTGAAGATCCTGCGCGACGGGCGCGAGATCGACCTGATCGACAAGGTGACGCCCGAGGTGTTCCGCCGCGAACAGCGGCTGGAGGAGGGGATCCTGGACGGGTCGCTGACGGCCTATCTGCAGGTGCCCGACCTGCGGGTGGGCGACATTGTCGATTACGCCAGCCTGCGCGAGATGAAGCCGATGGTGGGGGCGGGGGAACGCTCGGTCTTTGCCGTGATGGAATGGAATGTGCCGGTGGTGCTGACGCGCACGGTGGTGTTCTGGCCGAAGGACTGGCCCATGACCCTGGGCGCGTTGCCGGACCGGGTGATCCATGCCGAAGGCCCCGGACCGGATGGCACGGTGCGCCACGAATGGCAGCGGCTGGGCCATGTGCCGCCCCGTGCCGAAGAGGCGGTGCCGCCGCAGGATGACCCGACCGCCTATCTGCGGCTGAGCGCCGACCCGGACTGGGGGCCGCTGTCGGCGGCGCTGACGCCCCGCTATGGCGCCGACTATCCGCTGACGCCGGAATGGGACGCAAAGGTTGCCGCGATTGCGGCGGCGAATTCCGGCCCCGAGACGCGGGCCATTGCGGCGCTGCGGCTGGTGCAGGACGAATTGCGCTATGTCTCGCTTTCGATCGGGGCGGGCGGAATTGTTGCGCGCAAGCCGGCAGAGGTGATCACCTCGGGCTTTGGCGATTGCAAGGACAAGGCGCTGCTGCTGGTGGTGATGCTGCGGCGGCTGGGGGTTGAGGCGCAGGTGGCGCTGACCGACATCGACAATGGCGCAGCCCTGCCGGCAGAGGTGCCCATGCTGGGGGCCTTTGATCATGCCATCGTGCGGATCATGGTGAAGGGCCGGGCCTATTGGGTGGACCCGACCGGATCGCATCAGGGCGGCGATTTTGCCACCATGGCCCCGCCCGAATATGCCTGGGCGCTGCCGCTGGCCGGGGCCGGGCAGCGGGTGCTGGAGCCGATTCCGGTCACGGCGGAAACCGCCTGGTCCACCGATGTGACGGAAAGCTATCACTTCAACTTTGCGGGGGTCTTCCTGACCGTCACCTCGGTCTATCGCGGCGGGGCGGCGGATTCGATGCGGCAACGCTGGGCCACCTCGCCCCGCGGCCAGATCGAGACCGATTATCTGGAGTTCTACCAGAACCGCTATCCCGGCCTGATCCTGCGTGATCCGATTGCCATGACCGATGACCGGCCACAGAACCGGCTGGTGATGGAGGAAAGCTACTGGTTGCCCAGACTGGCGTTGCGCACGGACGGGCTGGATCAGGATTTCCCCTTCGCGGCCGAGGATTTCGCGTCAAACCTGCCGGACCGGCAGCCCGGGCCCCGGGTCTTGCCGATGCAAAGCGGCGGGCCGGCGGTGTTTCATCATGTGGTGCGGATCACGGGTGCGGGGTTCGATTTCAACCCGCCCCCCGAGGTGCATCTGGAGAACCCGGCCTTCCGTTTCGACTTTGCCGGGCAAGCGACGGACGCGGGCGCGATGCGGCTGGAATGGACGCACCGGCGCAGCGGGGCGGTGGTTCCGCCGGACGCGGTTGCCGGGGTGCTGCGCGATGCGGAAACCGTGCATGACACGACCTGGTTCACCTGGAACATGACCGCAGACTGAGACGCGGCGAAGGAAAAGCCCCCTTTCCGATGGGGTCGGAAAGGGGGCGGGCGGCCCCGGCTGGGGAAGCAAGATCAGGGCCGCCTGTCGGGTGGGGCGGATCAGAAGATCAGCCCGTCATAGATCGCAAAGGCGCCGCCGGTGGTTTGCAGGTTGTTGCGCGCGCCCGCATCGCGGGCATAGGCCACGACGGCGTTATAGGTGCGCGGGCCGAAGGCGCCGTCGATCGAGCCGGCGTAGTAGCCCGAGGCGCGCAGGCTGCGCTGGATCGCCTGACGTTCGCGCAGCGAATAGGTGTTGAAGGCCCGTGCAACCGGTGTGGCATGGATCGAGGTGGTGGCAACCGGCGCGGGGGCATAGACCGGCGCGGGGTTGTAAACCGGGGCAGGCGCATAGACCGGCGGTGCGCCATAGACCGGCTCCCGGCGGTGTTCACGGGCCTGGCGGCCCTGCTTCAGCAGTTCGTCCACGATCACGGCGGTCAGGGCACCTGCGACGAAGCCCTTTTCCTTGTCCCCCATGGCCAGCGCGGGGGCCGCGGGCACGGCCGCGACCGACAGGGCGGTCAGGGCGGCCAGCGCGGCGGTGCGGGCAGATTTGACAGTGGTGAACATCGGGTTGTCCTTTCCTGGCTGACCCCGTGGCAGCGGGGCGATGAGGCCAATCTGGGCAGACCCGGCAGGTTAGGCAAAAACGCGGCGCCGCTAGCGGGAAACCCGGCGGCGCTATCCGATAACATCAGTGTTTACAAAGTATTGCGGCCAGCCCGTTGCGGGCTGGCCAGCGCCGTTCGCAAGATCAGCCCTTGGGAAGGCTGTCGAAATCGGCGGCGGAGTGACGTTCGCGAAGCTGCTCGGACGGCTCACCCCAGGTGCGGTTCACCTTGCGGCCCCGGATCACGCCGGGACGGGCATCGATTCGCCGGGCCCATTCCAGGACATGGGCATAGCTTGCCACATCCAGGAATTCGGCCGCGTTATAGGCGCGGCCCAGAACCAGGCTGCCATACCAGGACCAGATCGCCATGTCGGCCAGCGTGTATTCGCCGCCGGCCATCCAGTCGTTCTGCGCCAGATGCCGGTTCAGCACGTCAAGCTGGCGCTTGGCCTCCATCGCATAGCGGTTGATGGCGTATTCGATCTTGACCGGGGCATAGGCATAGAAATGGCCGAAGCCGCCGCCGACGAAGGGGGCGCTGCCCATCTGCCAGAACAGCCAGGACAGCATTTCGGTGCGCGCGGCGGGGGCCTTCGGGATGAAGGCGCCGCCGAACTTTTCGGCCAGATAAAGCATGATCGAGGCGCTTTCGAACACCCGCTGCGGCGGGTTGGTCGAATGGTCCATCAGCGCGGGGATCTTGGAATTCGGGTTCACCGCCACGAAGCCCGAACCGAACTGGTCGCCCTTGTTGATGTCGATCAGCCAGGCGTCGTATTCGGCATCGTGGCCGGCTTCCAGCAGCTCTTCCAGCAGGATGGTGGCCTTGATGCCGTTCGGCGTGGCCAGCGAATAAAGCTGAAGCGGGTGCTTGCCGACCGGAAGCGCGGCATCATGGGTGGGGCCGGCCACGGGGCGGTTGATCGAGGCGAAGGTGCCGCCCGAGGGCTTTTCCCAGGTCCAGACCTTGGGCGGAACATAGTCTTCGGACATCGGTCTTCTCCTGACATGACAAAGGGGCGGTGACCCGCCCCTTGCCGTTTCGAACAGGATGCCGGTCAGATCGACAGACAGATGTATTTCATTTCAAGGTAATCTTCCATCCCGTGATGGCTGCCCTCGCGGCCAAGGCCCGATTGCTTGACGCCGCCGAAGGGGGCGACCTCGGTCGAGATGATGCCGGTATTCACGCCGACGATGCCGTATTCCAGCGCCTCCTGGACGCGGGTGATGCGGCCGATGTCGCGGGCGTAGAAATACGAGGCCAGACCGAAGATCGTGTCATTGGCCTTGGCGATCACCTCTTCCTCGGTGTCGAACTTGAAGAGCGGCGCGACGGGGCCGAAGGTTTCCTCATTCGTCACGACCATCTGGTCGGTGACGCCGGTCAGGATGGTGGGCTGGAAGAAGTTGCCGCCCAGTTCGTGCGGCTTGCCGCCCAGAATGACCGAGGCACCCTTCGCGGTGGCATCGGCGATGTGTTCCTGCACCTTTTCCACGGCGGCATGGTTGACCAGCGGGCCGAACTGCACGTCGCCGGTCAGGCCGTCGCCGACCTTGGTCTTGGCCACCGCGTCGCGCAGCTTGGCGGCGAAGGCGTCATAGACGCCGGCCTGCACATAGATGCGGTTGGCGCAGACGCAGGTCTGGCCGTTGTTGCGGAACTTGGACGCCATGGCGCCGGCGACGGCGGCATCCAGATCGGCATCGTCGAACACGATGAAGGGCGCATTGCCGCCCAGTTCCATGCTGCATTTCATCACCTGATCGGCGGCCTGCCGCAGCAGGATGCGGCCAACCTCGGTGCTGCCGGTGAAGGTCAGCTTGCGGACGATCGGGTTCTCGCAGAATTCCTTGCCGATGTCGGAGGATTTCTTCGAGGTGATGATCGAGAGAACCCCCTTGGGCAGACCCGCGCGTTCGCCCAGAACCGCCAGCGCCAGCGCCGACAGCGGGGTTTCCGCCGCCGGGCGGGCAACGAAGGCGCAGCCCACGGCCAGCGCCGGCCCGCATTTGCGGGTGATCATCGCATTGGGAAAGTTCCACGGCGTGATCGAGGCGACAACGCCGATGGGCTGCTTGATCACCGTCAGGCGCTTGTCGCGCTGGTGGCCGGGGATGGTTTCGCCATAGACGCGCTTGGCCTCTTCGCCGAACCATTCGATGAAGCTGGCACCATAGGCGATCTCGCCCTTGGCCTCGGCCAGTGGCTTGCCCATTTCGGCGCAGAGGATGATGCCAAGATCATCCTGATTGGCCATCATCAGGTCGAACCACTTGCGCAGGATCACCGCGCGTTCCTTGGCGGTGCGCGCGGCCCATTCCTTTTGGGCGACCTGCGCTGCCGCAATGGCGCGGGCGGTTTCGGCGCGCGACAGGTTCGGCACTTCGGCGATCACGTCGCCACGGGCGGGGTTCACCACGGCGAAGGTGGTGCCATCGTCGGCGTCGATCCATTCGCCGGCCACATAGGCCTTGGTCGCCAGAAGCGACGGGTCTTTCAGCAGGTCGCGCAGGTTGGTGACGGTATCGAGCATGACAGACCTCGGGGTCAGGAAACACGGATCGCAGACCGATGACATGGCCGGCCCCCGCTTGTCCAGTTCGGGGCCGGGTTTAGGTCCAGTGCGACGGCAAACTTGGCGCCGGCTGGCCGGATGCGGCGCTATTTGCCATAGGCGGCCAACGCCGCGTGGTCGATCCGGGCCAGAACCGGCTCCATCACCGCGACGGGGGCGCCGGAGGCCTGCACGATGAGCCGGTCATCGACCAGCGTCATCAGGCTGCGTTCGTCCTGCGCCAGATAGCTGGCCCCGCCGATGGGTTTCGCGCCGCCCATCATGGTGACCAGCATTTCGTTGGCGAACATCTCTTTCACCGAGGTGACCATCGGATTGTCGGCCAGGATCACCAGCGTGAAGGTCACGCCTTGCGGGGTGGTGTAGGTGGCCTCGATCCCCGACCCGCCGCCGACCACGATCATGCTGGCGGTCATGTCGGTGTTTTCGGACCGGGTCCAGCCGTCCGGGGCAGGGGGCAGAAGGGCCAGAAGTTCGGCCGATTGCAGGGCGGACAGGGCGGCGCTGGCTTCGGCGATGCCATGCGAGGTGGCGGTCAGGTCGCCCGCAGCATAGGCGGCCTGCGCAGCCTCCAGCGCGTCCGACACGGCGTCGGCCCGGGCCGTGGCGGCACATGACAGGGTTGCGGCGACCAGCGCGGCGGCGGAAAGGCGGGGGCGGGCCATGGGCAATGTCCTTGTCGGCAAATCTGTCGGCAAATCGCGCGAAAGGCTACGCCCGGGCCGGCACAAAGGCCAGATGTCAGCCGTTCGCGTGCATCCGTTCGATATAGGCGCGCATCTCCTCGGCCTCTTGCCTTGCGTCGCGCAGGCCATCCATCGCGGCGCGCAATTCGGCTTCGGTCTGCGAGATCTGGTTCAGCAATTCGCCCTCGCGCTGTTCCAGATAGATCACCGCCTGATCGCGCACCTCTTCCGCCTCGTGCAGGGACTGGGCCAGACGGTCCATCTCGGCCAGATCGGTGCCGCCCGACTGGCGCGAGAAGCGGTGCAGGATCCAATGCGCGAACCACCCCATCGCAAAGGAAAGCAGCAGGGTGATGGCGGTCGCGATGACGAATGTGGTGCGGTCCATGGGTCTTCCTTGGCCTCAGCCATTCCGCGCGGGGCGCGGTTTCGGTCGGATGGTCTTTTCGGTGGGCGCCACCGAGGGGCTGGTGTCGTTCGAGAAGTCAGGGCCGCCGGCTGCCGCTTCCGGGGCGGGCGCTTCGCCGGCTTCGGCCGGGGCGCTGGCGTTGCCGGCGGGGGCGGCGGCGCCGGGTTCCTTGAGCACGAATTCGATGCGGCGGTTGGCTTCGCGCCCCTCTTCGGTGCCGTTGTCGGCGATGGGGGTGGATTCGCCATACCCCATGGCGACCATGCCGGACACGTCGATCCGGCGGCCTTGCAGCGCGATCAGCACCGCTTCGGCCCGGGCCTGGCTGAGCGCCTGGTTGCCGCTTTCCGATCCTTGCGAATCGGTATGGCCGGCAATCTCCATGCGGATGCCGGGGCAATCCTTCAGGATGGCGGCCAGCGCGTCGATCACCGGCCCAGCTTCCGAGGCGATTTCGGCCGAACCGGGGGTGAAGGCGATCTTGCGGCTGGCCATGACCGCACCAACCCGGTCTGCACATTCCTGCGGGGTGGGCAGCGCGGCCAGCGGGTCCAGCGCCTCGTCATAGCGCACATCGACGCGGAAGGTCTGGCCCTGACCCAGTCGCGACGACAGGATCTGGGTGATCCGCGCCCGCGACCCCTGCGATCCGGTAATGCCCTTCACTTCAACCAGATCGGCGCGGACCAGAAGGCTGCCTTCGTGCAGTTCCGCCAGCGCCTCGATCCCGGCCAGCACGCGGACGGGCCAGCCGTTGGGAAGTTCAGGGTCAAGCCGGGTGGCGACATAGACCTTGGACGCGCCGAATTCGGCCTTTGCGAAGGCATCGACCGCGGCCTGCTGCGCCTCGTCTACCAGACGTCCGCGCAGTTCCACCTTGCCTTCGCCCGACAGTTTCGCGGTGAATTCGGCCGGGCCAAGGGTGGCGGCATCGGCCTTGGGCGGGGTGGCCTCCAGCGAGAACACATCGGGCAGGGCGGCGCTGAGATCGCCGACCACGCGGTCGAAATCGGCCTGCGAGACGCCTTCACCCGCGACAAGGGTGATGTCGGCATCCGAAAAGGTCAGCGTGGCCGAACCAAGGGCGGCCACGGCGCGGATGCCGGCGGCGGCGGCCTCGCCCCAGCGGGGCGAGGGCACGCCAAGCCCGATGACACAGGTGGCGCCGTCAGGCAGGCCGGCTTCGCGGGCGGCGGCCAGGATCTGAAGGCGCGCGCGGTCGGTATCGGCCGAGCAGGCATCGAAACGGGCGCCGTTGGCATCCTTGAGGAAGCGCAGGGTGAAGGGCGTGATCACCGGGCGCGGGGCCGAGATGTCGGTGACCAGACGCACACCTTCGGGTTTGCGGGCGGCAAGCAGGGTTTCAAAGCGGCGCTTTTCATCGGCGCTGGCGGCGATGGCCGTCACCTCGACCAGTTCGGCCGAGACCGAGATCTTGGATCGCTTGAGCATCTGCAACGCCTGCAGGCCGAAATCCAGCGCGGCGTCCCAGGTTTCGGGGGGCGGGTAGGCGGCGGCTTGCAGCATGTTGGCGGGTTCGCTGCCCGGTGTCAGTTCGGCGGCGGCGATGGCCAGCTCTTCCGCGGTCAGGCCCTTGTCGGCGGGCACTTCGGGCATCAGGCCGATCAACTGTATCCCGTCATCATTGCGCAGCATCTCGACCGAGAAGCGGGGCGCTTCCAGGGCGCTGGCGGGGGCCACGTCCAGCCCGTCGCGGATGCGCGAGCTGTCGATCAGGCTGCCGACCAGGTTCAGCGCCGAGAAGCGCGCGGCCTCATTCGGGGCGGTGCCGGAAAGCAGCACCTGCAAGCCGTTGGTTTCAACGCTGGCCCAGCCCATTCCAGCGGCGGCCAGCCGTTCCGAGATCACGGTTTCAGAGCGCCGCTCGATCACCAGCGCGGCGCCGAAGGCCACGCAAAGCATCAGGACACCGGCCGCTGCAAAGGTCAGCGCGGCAAGGACGGTCGGGGAAAGGCGCAGCAGACGCTTGGGCAAGGGACGGACTCGGCAGCGGCAACCCCCGCTTCCTAGGGGTTTGTCGGCCCGGGTTCAATCAGACCAGCGCCGCGACGGCAAGAAACAGCACAGCGATCAGCCCGGCATCGCGGTTGGCCAGAAAGGCGGCGCGGCAACTGGCCGGATCGTCAAGGTCCAGCCGGCGCATCTGCCAGACCATGTGCAGGCCGAAGCCCCAGACGCCCGCCAGCGCGATCCCCATCGGCAGCAGCCCGCGCGAGGGCAGGATGGTGAGGATCACCGCCGCCGCCATCAGCAGCACGGCCAGCACCAGGAACCCCGCCAGCCAGGCGCCGCTGTTGTCGCCGAACAGGCGCGCGGTGGATTTGACGCCAATCAGCGCGTCATCTTCCTTGTCCTGATGGGCGTAGATCGTGTCGTAATACAGCGTCCAGGCAATGCCCGAGGCGTAAAGCAGCAGCGCGGCAAAGGGCACGCTGCCGGAATGGGCGGCCCAGATCAGCACCGCCCCCCAGTTGAAGGCCAGCCCCAGAAAGACCTGCGGCCACCAGGTGAACCGCTTGGCGAAGGGATAGATCGCGACCAATGCCAGCGAGGCGATGCCAAGGCCCACCGACAGCCAGTTGTAGCTGAACAGGATCAGCGCCGAGACCAGCGCCTGCGCCACCATCCAGATCAGGGCCTGCCCCACCGAGACCTGCCCCGAGGGGATGGGGCGGCTTTTGGTGCGGGCCACGGCGGCATCAATGTCGCGGTCGGTGATGTCGTTCCAGGTGCAGCCCGCGCCGCGCATCAGAAAGGCGCCAAGGCCTGACGACAGAATCAGCCAGATGTCCCACAGGCGGAAGCCATCGGCATTGGCGGCCAGCGCCACCGCCCAGAGGCAGGGGATATACAGAAGCCAGGTGCCGATGGGCCGGTCGGCGCGCGACAGGCGCAGATAGGGGCGCAGCGGTTCGGGCGCCCAGACATCGACCCAGTTGTCGGGGGGGGCGTCGGCCACCGCGCCCAAGGGCGCGGCCTCTGGCGTTCTGGGCGGTTCAAACATAGGGTCGCCTCATGACAGGGCCGAAGATCAGGGTGTTTGTAGATCAGCCGCTTGGGCCGGGGCAAGCCGTTGCCCTGGATGAAGCCCGGGCAAACTATCTGTTTGCCGTCATGCGGCTGGGGGCGGGCGATGCGGTGCATCTGTTCAACGGCCAGGATGGCGAATGGCGGGCCGAGGTGGCCGAGGCCGGTCGCCGGCGCGGCATTGCCGTCTGTGCGGAGCAGACCGCGCCGCAGGGGGCGCCGCCCGACCTGTGGCTGCTGTTCAGCCCGGTGAAGAAGGACCGCACCAATTTCATCGTGGAAAAGGCGGTGGAACTGGGCGCGGCCCGGCTGATGCCGGTTTCGACGCGGCACATGAATTCGGAACGGCTGCGCACCGACAAGCAGCAGGCCCATGCGGTTGAGGCGGCCGAACAATGCGGCGCGACCTGGGTGCCGGTGGTGGAAGACCTGCAACCGCTGGACCGGCTGCTGGCGGGCTGGCCCGAGGGGCGGCGGCTTTACTGGGCCGATGAGGCCCGCGCCGGGGCGGGCGGCGGCTGGGAGGCCGGATCGCCGGGCGAACCGGCGGCCATCCTGATTGGTCCGGAAGGCGGCTTTTCCGACGACGAACGCGCCCGGCTGGCGGCGCGACCCTTCGTCACGCCGGTCAGCCTGGGCCCGCGCATCCTGCGCGCCGAAACGGCGGCTCTGGCGGCGCTGACGCTGTGGCAGGCCCGATTCGGGGACTGGCGGTGATCCGTCTGGCCGTGCCGGGCGAGGAGGCGGAGCTGGACGCCTTTCTGGCGGGCCACAGCGCAACCTCGATGTTCCTGCGCAACAGTCTGGCGGCGCATGGCCTGTCGGGACCGCCGAATCCGTTTCGCACAACCTATTGGCGTTGGCCGGAAACCGGGCCGATCCGGGCTGTTCTGGGCCATGCCGCGAACGGGATGCTGCTGCCGCAGGCGACCGGGGTGCCCGAGGCGATTGCCGATTTTGCCCTGGCGCTGCGCGGGCGCACAATTGTGGGCGCGGCGGGAGAGGCCGGGCAGACCGACCGGCTGCTGACCGCGCTGCGCCTGCCGATGGCGGCGGTCCGGCGGGTGAACCATGAACCGCTGCTCCGGCTGGATCTGGCCCGCTTGCCGCCCGCGCCGCCCGATGCCGCGTCGCTGCGTCGCCCCCTGCCCGGGGACGCGACCCTTCTCAGCGGCTGGTTTGACGCGTATCTCAGGGAAACCGGGCTTGCGTCTGGCGAACCGGGGCCGACGGCGGCCCTGGTGGCCGATCGGGTTCGGGACGCGATCGCCGGCCCTGACACGCGGCTTCTGGTCGGCCCCGAGGGGCCGCTGGCCATGGCGGCGCTGAATGCGCGGGTGGCGCGGATGGTGCAGGTCGGCGGCGTGTTCGTGCCGCCGCCGCTGCGCGGTCGCGGCCTGGGGCGCGAGGTGACCCGTGCCCTGCTGGCCGAGATGCGCGCGGAAGGGATGAGTGAGGCGGTTCTGTTCGCCAATAACGAAGCTGCGGCGCGCGCCTACCGGGCGATCGGCTTTGCCCAGATCGGCTGGTATCGCATCGCCTTTTTGCGCGGCCCTTTCCGGGTCGGGGAGACGACATGAGCCTGATCCGTCCTGAAGTCACAAGCCTGATGCGCCGCTGGGTCGATCCGGCCGCCGGCCTTGCCACGGTTGCCGTGGGGGTGTGGACCATCGCGAAAGGCGGCTGGCTGCCGCTGTTTGCCGGGCTGGCCTTCGTTGCCCTTGGCGCCGGCTGGGCCATTCTTGGCCTGCGCCGCGCGCGGTTCGACATCGACCCCGGCGCGCCCGGTCTGGTTGAGGTGACAGAGGCGCGGGTGCGCTACCTGCACCCCAAGCTGGGTGGCGAAATCAGCCTGGACGATCTGGCCGAACTGCGGCTGACAAAATTCCGGGGCCGCCAGATGTGGCGGCTGAACGAAACCAATGGCCGCGCCCTGCTGATTCCGCTGGATGCCGCCGGGGCGCCGGCGCTGTTCGACACGTTTTCGGCGCTGCCGGGCCTGTCGTCGGCCGCGCTGGTGGCCGCGCTGCAAGGCAAGTCGCCCGAGCCCGAGGAAGACCTGTCGCGCCTGCCCACGCTGGCGCTGGATGAAACGCGGGTCTGGAGGCGGCCCGTCAGCAACGTCATCAGCTTTCGTGATGCGGGTGCTGGCCGGGCTTGACAGGCCGGGCGCGCCGCTCCACCTCTTGCCATCCCGAGACGCACTCTCCCCAAGGGTGCGGACCATGACCCTGCAAGAAAACCGGAGCCAGCCCTCATGTCGATTCCCCAGTCCGGCGGCGGACCGATCGAGAGCTTTGACCAGCTTGCCGGCTTCCTTGAGGCCGGCTGCAAGCCCAAGGCCGACTGGCGCATCGGCACCGAGCATGAAAAGTTCGGCTGGCTGACCGACAGCCGCACCCCGCTGCCCTATGCCGGCGACCGCTCGATCTCGGCCCTGTTCAAGGGGCTTGAGACGCGGTTCGGCTGGACCCCGGTGCGGGAAGGCGAGAACACCATCGGGCTGACGCGGAACGGTGCCAACATCAGCCTGGAGCCGGGCGGGCAGTTTGAACTGTCGGGTGCGCCCCTGACCGGCATCCATGAGGTTGCCGCCGAACTGGACAACCACCTGTCGGAAGTGGAGACTATCGCCACCCCGCTGGGCATCCGCTTCCTGTCGCTGGGGGCCGCGCCGGAATGGCGGCATGACCAGATGCCGGTAATGCCGAAAGGCCGCTACCGCCTGATGACCGATTACATGGGCCGCGTCGGCACCCATGGCACGCAGATGATGTATCGCACCTCGACCGTGCAGGTGAACCTGGACTTCGGGTCCGAGGCCGACATGGTGCAGAAGCTGCGGGTGGCGCTGGCCTTGCAGCCGGTGGCGACCGCGCTGTTCGCCAGTTCGCCGTTCTTCGACGGGGCGGCGAACGGCCACCGCAGTTGGCGCAGCCGGATCTGGCGCGATCTGGATGCCAGCCGCACCGGGATGCTGCCCTTTGCCTTTGAACCGGGCATGGGCTTTCAGCGCTATGTCGACTGGGTGCTGGATGTGCCGATGTATTTCGTCTACCGCGACGGCAAATACATCAACGCGCTTGGCCAGTCGTTCCGCGATTTCCTGAAGGGGCAACTGCCGGCGCTGCCGGGGGAAAAGCCCACGCTGAGCGATTGGGCCGACCACCTGACCACGGTTTTCCCCGAGGCGCGCGTGAAGCGCTATATCGAGATGCGCGGCGCCGATGCCGGCGACCGGCCGCATCTGGTGGCCTTGCCGGCGTTCTGGACCGGGCTGATGTATGACCAGACCGCGCTGGATTCCGCCTGGGATCTGGTCAAGGGGCTGGATGCCGAAACCCGGCAGGGCCTGCGCGTTGCGGCCTCGGTCTCGGCCCTGCGGGGCGAGGCGGGGGGCGTGCGGCTGATGGATCTGGCGCGGTCGGCTGTGGCCCTGTCCCATGCGGGGCTTGCCGCGCGCGGCCTTGGCGAGGAACGCTTCCTTGCGCCGCTGGTCGAAAGCCTGAAGACCGGCAATGTGCAGGCTGACCGCTGGCTTGCCGCCTATGAAGGTGAATGGGCCGGGTCGCTGACCCCGGTCTATGAAGCGGCCAGCCTTTAGGCTTCGGGCAGGGTCAGGTTGACCCTGCCATCCTGCCAGCCGCCCCGGATCAGGCGGCCGGGGGCGGAAAGGGCGGGATAGTCGGCAATCCGGTCGCGGAAGCGGTCATTGCTGACCACGATCGCGTCGGATTTGCTTGCGAAATCCAGCAGGAAGGGATCGGCCTGCTGTCCCCTGGGCACGACGAACACGTCCGTTGCCGGAAGGCCAAGCAGATAGGCCAGTTGCGCATCGTCCTGATAGCGATCGGTCAGCTTGTAGCCCGCATTGGCATCAAAGATCACCCCGGTCCGGTAACCCCGCGCCTGCAGGATGTCGACGGTGGCGATGACGGGGCCAAGATCGGGTGTGTTGTCGCGCCAGTGCATCACGTTCGACCCGTCAACCACGGCATAGGGGCTGTTTTCCGGGGTTCGCTTGCGCCGGACATGTGGCTTGGGCCGGACGGGCGGGCGTTTGTATTCCGGAAGCGGCTGACGTCGGACAGATGGCCTGCCCTGCGCGGGAGGTTTGCGTTGTGTGGGCGGCTTGCGCCCGGTGAACTGCCGCAGAAGGAGATAGACGAACAGCAGGACCAGCGCCAGGAGCGTGAGGATCAGCCCGTCTGACGGTTCCCACGGCATCCGGCGTCAGCCTTTCTTCTGGCCGATCTTCGGTTCGGTTCCGGCCTTGATCCGGGCCAGATTGGCGGCGTGGCGGATGTAGATCAGGATCGTCAGGACGATCACCAGAATCAGCATCTGCCCCTGCCCGAAGGCCCAGAGCCAGAGCGGAGTGACCGCCGCCGCGATCAGCGCCGCGGCCGAGGAGATGCGGGTCAGCGCCGCGCCGACCAGCCAGGTGGCGCAGGCGGCCAGACCCACCGGCCAGGCCAGTGCGATCAGCGTGCCCAGGAAGGTGGCCACGCCCTTGCCGCCGCGAAAGCCCAGCCAGAACGGGTATAGATGCCCGACAAAGGCCGCCAGCGCGGCGGTCTGCGCGGCGTCTTCGGCACCGACGAAGGCACGGGCCAGCAGCACCGCCACCGCGCCCTTGGCCCCGTCCAGCACCAGCGTTGCCGCCGCCGCCGCCTTGTTGCCGGTGCGCAGCACGTTGGTTGCCCCGATGTTGCCCGAACCGATCTTGCGCAGATCGCCCAGGCCCATGGCGCGCGTGATCACCACGCCGAAGGGCACCGAACCCAGGAGATAGGCCAGCAGGGCGGTCACGCCCAACAGGCCCCAGGATGTGACAAGTTCCGGCATGTGGCTTACCCCTCGGCCCGGAAGACTTCGACCCCGCCGACCCAGGTGGCCAGCACCCGCCCCTCCATCCGTGCGCCGTCGAAGGGGGTGTTCTTGGACTTTGACCGCAGGCGGAAGCGGTCCATCAGGAAGGGGGCGTCCGGGTCGAACAGCACCAGATCGGCCGGGGCGCCTTCGGCCAGCCGGCCTTGCGGCAGGCCCAGCCGGCGCGCGGGGTTCAGCGCCATGGCGCGGAACAGTTGCGGCAGCGACAGGTGGCCACCATGATAAAGCCGCATCGCCGCGGGCAGGAGGGTTTCCAGCGCCACCGCGCCGGGGGCGGCCTCTTCAAAGGGCAGGCGCTTCGATTCCTCATCCGCCGGGGTGTGGAAGCTGGCGATCACGTCGATCAGCCCCTCGGCCAGCGCGGCGATCACCGCCTGGCGGTCGTCTTCCGACCGTAGGGGCGGGGTCAGCTTGAAGAAGGTGCGGTAGTCGCCGACATCCAGTTCGTTCAGCGTCAGGTGGTGGATCGAGGTGCCGGCCGTCACGTCCAGCCCGGCCTCACGCGCGCGGCGCAGCGCGGGCAGGGAGCGGGCGGTGGTGATCTGGTCGGCGTGGTAGCGCGCGCCCGTCATCTCGACCAGCGCAAGGTCCCGCTCCAGCCCCATGCGTTCGGCCATGGGGGACACCGCCGGCAGGCCGCGCAGGCTGGCGAACTTGCCGCTGGTGGTGGCGGCGCCTGCGGACAGGCCCGGGTCTTGCGGGTGGCCCACGATCAGCGCGCCCAGGCTGCGGGCATAGGTCAGCGCCCGGCCAAGCGCCTTGCTGTCGGACGAGACCGAGAAGACATCGGTGAAGGCCACGGCGCCGGCATCCAGCAGGAAGCCGATCTCGGTCATCTCATGGCCTTCGCGGCCCTTGGTCAGCGCGGCCATGTGGCGGATGCGGACGGGGCTGGCCTCGGCCGCGCGGCGGGTGACGAATTCCAGCGTTTCCGGCGTGTCGATGGCGGGCAGCGTGTCGGGGCGGGCGATGATCGTGGTCACGCCCCCGGCGGCGGCGGCCAGCCCGGCCGAGCGGAAACTTTCGCGGTGGCGTTCGCCGGGTTCCCCGATCTTGACGCCCCAGTCAACGATGCCGGGCGCCAGGCATTTGCCGCCGCAGTCGATGACGGTCGTGCCTTTCGGCGGCTTCTTTCCGGTCCAGGGGCCGGCGATGCTGCCGTCTTCGGCCACCAGAAGGCTGCCTTGGGTTTCGGTCAGCGCCTCGGGGTCGATGAGGCGTGCGTCGGTGAAAAGGATGGTCATGGCGCCCTTTGCCTTGCCGCAGGGGTGCGGGGTTCATAACGCGGTGGGCGGGCCGCTGTCCATTGCCCGCGGGGTCAGCCCTTTGCCGCAGCCACCCCGGCCTGATCGCGCAGGTTGGCCAGCATCAGGCCATAGACCATGCGCGCGTCGGAAATCTGTTCGAACCCGATCCGCTGCTGCCCGACCGGGACCAGATCATAGCTGCGCGCCGATCCGGTGCCGCGCCAGCCGCGACGGGCATCAGCCTGCGATGTGGCGAACCAGACGCTGCCCGGATCGCCGTCTTCCAGCGTGGGGCGGAAGCCGGGGCCCAGCGGGTAACGGTCCAGCTTGCGTGCGCCGGTGCCGCGGGTGGCCACAAAGGCGGCGCGGTCGGTCAGCGTGTAGAAGGTGGCGCGGCGGCGGCGGGCATCGCGCAGCGGGCCGCCGATGGCCATGTTGAGCCCGACCGCCAGAAACGGCAGGCCGAACAGCGCCATGAATACGCCCGAGGCGCTTGCGGCCTGCACCATCCAGAACACCGCGAAACCGACGAAGACCAGCCCGAAGGGCGTGCGCTTGTCCAGCAGATCCTGCAAGCGCAGACCCGCGGCGGGCTGGCCTTGCCAGAGGATACGCTCTCCGGGTTCCAGAATCCCCTCCCACCCGTCGGGCACGGGCAGGGGCGGGGGTTGGGGTTCGTCTTGCGCCGTCACGATCTGGCCCGGGCGATGCGGTCTGCCACCGCGTCGGGGTCTGCCAGATACTTGATCAGATGCTTGTCGCCCGACCGGGTGATCACCTGCACCGCGCCCAGGATCGGCCGCACCGTCTGGATCGAGGACAGGGGCAGGATGCGCCCGCCGGGGCCGATCAGCCGGGTCTTCGTCAGGCGCCAGCGGTCGGACAGCGCCTCGGACGCCAGATAGGCCGCCCGCGCGCCGATGGCGAGGATGGCCCCCAGCGGGCCGGCCACCGGATAGGGGTTGCCCTGCCACATCAGCAACAGCCCCGCCGCCACCCCCAGCACCGCCGCCAGAACCAGATGCTGGCGCCAATAGGTGGTGCGGTCGGCCCGGAACTCTTCAAGCACCGTCTCGTCGGCGCCAAGATCGGCCTCGCGGGCCACGATGCTATCAGGTTCGATCCGGGCCATCGGCTATCCCATCATCACGAAAACCGCGGTGAAGACCGCAAGGAAGACCAGCACGGCCATGGCCACCATGCCGCTGGCGCGGGCGTCGGGTTTCGCAGGCTTGCGGCCGGGATCATCGCTCATTGCGGGATGCCCCTGGTCAAGCGGGGCGCCGCGCCTGCCCGGATCATACCAGCGTCTCCACGATCCGCCGCCCGCGTTCGGCGCGCAGGTTGCGCGCCAGCAGGTCCATGCAGGCCATCCGCACGGCGACGCCCATTTCCACCTGGTCCTGAATGACGCTGTGGTTGATGTCGTCGGCCAGCTCGCCGTCGATCTCGACCCCCCGGTTCATGGGGCCGGGGTGCATGACAATGGCATCCGGCTTGGCATGGCTCAGCTTTTCCGCGTCCAGCCCGAAGCGGTGGTAGTATTCCCGCATCGAGGGGATGAACCCGCCGTCCATCCGTTCCTTCTGCAAGCGCAGCATCATCACCACATCGGCGCCCTTCAGCCCTTCGCGCATGTCGTCGAAGACCTCGGCCCCCAGTTCGGCAAAGCCCGGGGGCATCAGCGTGGGCGGGCCGATCAGGCGCAGGTTGTTGCCCATCTTGCCCAGCAGGATCAGGTTCGAGCGGGCCACCCGGCTGTGGGCCACGTCGCCGCAGATTGCGATGGTCAGGCGTTCGACCCGGCCTTTCGAGCGGCGGATGGTCAGCGCATCCAGCAGGGCCTGCGTCGGATGTTCGTGCCGGCCATCGCCCGCGTTCAGGACGGCGCAATCCACCTTTTGCGCCAGCAGGTTCACCGCGCCCGAGGCCGCGTGCCGCACCACCAGCAGGTCGGGGTGCATGGCGTTCAGCGTCAGCGCGGTGTCGATCAGGGTTTCCCCCTTCTTCACCGACGAATTGGCCACGGCCATGTTCATCACATCGGCCCCCAGCCGCTTGCCGGCCAGTTCGAAGCTGGATTGGGTTCGGGTGGAATTCTCGAAGAACAGGTTGATCTGCGTCATGCCTGCCAGCACGTCGGACTGTTTCACCGTGCAGCGGTTCAGGTCGACATAGCGTTCGGCCAGATCAAGGACGGTGGTGATTTCCAGCGGGGCAAGCTGTTCGATGCCAAGCAGATGGCGGGCACGGAAGGCCATGGGCGTTTCCCTTCGGTTTGTCCGCTTATGACAAAGCGGGGGCGGGGGGGCAAGCGTCAGGGAAGCACCAGCCCTCCGGCGACGGGCTGGCAGGGCAGGGGGTGCGATCCGCCCGCACGCGAGAAATACATGCCCCGGAAGGACCAGCGCCAGGTCACGATCTGCCCGTCCTGCTCGGCCAGCAAAAGAAGGGGTTTGGCCGTCGTCAGGCCCATCAGCGGGCGGGCAGGGGCCGCATCGCCGCCAAAGCTCAGGCAGGCGGGGTTCTTTGTCGCGGGGGCGGGCAGGGCGGCCATGATCTGTGCTTCAAGCCGCATGGAAGTGACGCAGATCACGGCAAAGGCCAGCGCAAGGCCAAGCGCTGCACCGCGTGGGATGCCGCGCAGGCGCAAAAGGGCGAATACGGCCACAAGCACGCAGGCCCCCAGCAGACCGAGGTGGGTGGCAAGTGGCGCCCGGGTTCCAGCCAGCGCCTCGCCCAGCACCAAAGCCAGCCAAACGGCGACGGGCAGCATGGCAAACCCCGCAAGCCATGGGTCAACCGCCATGGTCCTGACCCAACCGGGCCGGACCAATCCGGTGACGCGCAGGACGAGCAGAGCCACCCCGGCGACCGCGCAGAGTTGCAACAAGCTGAAGACCAGGATTGCCAACCCGATTCCGTAGCCTGCGCCGGGATCATAGGGTGTGGGGCTCAGGAGAATCAGGCTCAGCACGGTCACGGCCACCGTTGTGGCCAGCCGCAGCCCGGGCCCGGGCAGGGCGATGACCCCGGCCAGGGTCAGGGCAAGCATCACGATCGGAACGATGTGCTCCATCGCCACCTGCTGCCACACATCCCCGCAACCGACAAGCTGCTGAGGCATCCGCGCGGGCCTTGGTTGCCCTGCTCCCGGCGGGGGCTTACCTTGCGCCATGGGAATCGCTACCGACATCGCCGAAGACTGGCACGCCGCGCTGGCCGCGCTGGCCTGGCAACTGGATGCCGGGGTGGATGAGGTTCTGGGCGATGCGCCCCTGAACCGCTACGACCTGCCGGCCGAGGCGCCGCGCCTGCCCGTGGCTGCCGCGCAGCCCGTGCCGGCGCGTCCTTCCCCGCCCGTTGCCGCCGCGCCTGCGCCCGAGGTCGATCCTGTCCGGCTGGCGCAGACCGCCGCCACCGCTGCGCAATCGCTGGACGATCTGCGCGAGGCGCTGCTGGCCTTCAACCATTGCGAGCTGAAGAAGGGCGCCCGCAACACGGTTTTCGCCGATGGCAACCCCGGGGCGCGCGTCCTGATTCTGGGCGAGGCACCGGGACGGGACGAAGATATTGAAGGCCGGCCCTTCGTGGGCCGTGCCGGGCAGTTGCTGGACCGCATGTTCGCGGCCATCGGCCTGTCGCGCCGCAGCCCCGATGCCGGGGCGGCGCTTTACATCACCAATGTCATGCCCTGGCGCCCGCCCGGCAACCGCGACCCGGAACCGGGTGAGATTGCCATGATGCGCCCCTTTGTCGAACGGCATATCGAGCTGGTCGATCCGCAGGTGATTGTGGTCATGGGCAATACCCCGCTGATCGCGCTGACCGGCAACCGCGGCATCCTGCGGGCGCGGGGCACCTGGACGCAGGCGCTGAACCGCCCGATGCTGCCGATGACGCACCCGGCCTATCTGTTGCGCAACCCGTCTGCCAAGCGCGAGGCCTGGGCGGACCTGCTGTCGCTCAAGGCAAGGCTGCGGGGATGAACCTTCCGGTCGATCTGCTGACGCTTGCCGCCTTCATCCCCGCCGGGCTGGCGCTGAACCTGACACCGGGGGCGGATATGATGTTCGTGCTGGCGCAGGGGCTGCGCGGCGGGCCGCGGGCCGGCATGATGGCGAACCTTGGCATCGCGGCGGGCTGTCTGGTGCATGTGGCCGTGGCGGCGCTGGGGCTGGCCGCGCTGCTGAAGGCCCATCCCGCCGCCTTCGAGGCCATCCGCTGGGCCGGTGTGGCCTATCTGCTGTGGCTGGCGGTCAAAAGCCTGCGGGCGGGGCCGGCGCGTCCGGGCGCGGTGGCCGCGGCGTCCTTGCCGCGCATCTTTCGCGAGGCGCTGGTGGTGAACCTTTTGAACCCCAAGGTGGCGCTGTTCATCCTGGCCTTCCTGCCGCAGTTCGTGGACCCGTCCCGCCCGGTTCTGCCGCAATTCGCGGTGCTGGGGCTGGTGTTCAATCTGGGCGGGCTGCTGGTCAACGGCGCGGTGGCGCTGACGGCGGCGGGGCTTGGCGCAAGGCTGGCGCGGTCGGCCGCGCTGTCGCGCGGGCTGGGGCGCGTATCGGCCGGGATCTTTGCGCTGCTGGCGCTGCGGCTGGCGGTGATGGAACGGGGGTAACGACATGGGCCGCATCGACGAGACCCGCGATTTCATTCCGGTCCGCATTGCCGTTCTGACGGTCAGCGACACGCGAACAGCCGGGGATGACCGCTCGGGCGATACGCTGGTGGAACGGCTGACGGGGGCCGGCCACCACCTTGCCGCGCGCGACATCGTGACCGATGACCGCGACAGGATCGCCGCCCGCCTGCGCGACTGGATCGCCGATCCCGGGGTGGATGTGATCCTGTCCACCGGCGGCACCGGGCTGACCGGCCGCGATGTCACGGTCGAGGCGCATCGCGACGTTTATGAGAAAGAGATCGAGGCCTTCGCCACGGTGTTCACCATGGTCTCGATGCAGAAGATCGGCACCTCGGCGGTGCAAAGCCGGGCCACCGGCGGCGTGGCGGGGGGGAAATACCTGTTTGCCCTTCCGGGCAGCCCCGGCGCCTGCCGCGATGCCTGGGACGAAATCCTGGTCTGGCAACTGGATTACCGCCACCGCCCCTGCAACTTTGTCGAGATCCTGCCGCGCCTTGAGGAACACAAGCGCCGCAAGTGATCTGGCGGGGTCGTTCCACCGTTTCATCTGTCCATAAATATCCCGGGGTGCGGGGGCTGGCCCCCGCTTCTGGCCGGTCAGGGGGCGGGGCAGCCGGCAATCTCGATCGCGCCGCGGTCGTCGATCACGGTCACGGTGACGCCAGAGCGGTTCAGCGCGAAGGGCGCGCCCGAGGGTGGCACCAGTTCGGTCACCGCAACCAGCTTGCCGCCCTGCCGCCGGGACACCGCTTCGGCGACCCAGACCGAAGGATCGGCCGTCTCGAACGCCACGGTTTCGCGCCCGCCGCGGGCCGGCAGGTCCAGCGTGGCGGTCAGGCGCAGACCGTCCTTGATCGGCTCGACCTTGCAGCCGATGGTCTTCAGCCTGGCCTCTTTCGCGGTCTTGGGTCGGGCGGCCAGCGCGGCCCGGATCGTGGCATCCTGCGCCCCGGGCGAGGGCAGCGCCGCCTGGAACGCCAGCGAGGCCGGCATACAGATGTCATGGCAGACGCCCAGTTCGACCTGTGCCGACAGGATCACCGGCTTCGACGGATCGAGGGCCACGATCTCGACCGGCAGCACAAGCTGATCATGGTAGCCGATGGTCTGCATCCCGTTGGTGCGGAAGACCGAGGGCGCGGGCCAGTGCAGCCGCACCGCGCGCAGGTTCTGCGACCCCGACCAGTCGAACTGGGGCGGGATGCCGGCATCGCCGGGGCTGCGCCAATAGGTTTTCCAGCCGGGCGCCAGGTCCAGCTTCAGCGCGGTCATATGGGCGCCGCTGTCCATCTTCCACCCGGTCAGCAGGTCAGCCGACAGAACCTGATCCTGCGAGGTGACCTCGGCGCGGGCGGCGCCGGTCGCCATCAGGGCGAGCAACAGAAGGCAGGCGGAACGGGCAAGGGCGCGAATGATCATCATCCAAGCATAGGCGGTGTGGCGCCTTGCGGAAATCACAACCCGGCGACAGATCGCGTGATGTGGCCCGCAAGCCGCAGGACAGGGCTTGAGGCCGCGCCCGCACCGGCCCACATTGGCGCAACAAGCGGTGGCCAGCGCCCGCCGTGAAGGGAGAGCCATGGACCTTGCCGGCAAGATCCTGATCGCGATGCCCGCCCTGGGCGACCCGCGCTTCGCGCGCAGCGTCATCCTGCTTTGTGCCCATTCCGGCGAAGGGGCCATGGGGCTGGTGGTCAACCATCCGGCTGAGGCGACACCCTTTGCCACGCTTCTTGAAACGCTGGGTATTCCGCGCGGGGCGGACGCCCGCGATATTCGTGTGCATCTGGGCGGCCCGGTCGAACGCGGCCGGGGTTTCGTGCTTCACTCGGATGACTGGGCCTGCGGCGAGGGGTCGATGGTCGTGCCGGGCGGGCTGCGGATGACGGCAACGCTGGAGGTGCTTGAGGCGCTGGCCTCGGGCGGGGGGCCTGCGCAGGCGATGCTGGCCTTGGGCTATTCCGGCTGGGGGCCTGGCCAGTTGGAAGGCGAGATCCGCCGCAACGACTGGCTGGTGGCCGATCCGCGCGACGAGGTGATCTTCGCGCTGCCCGATGCCCAGAAATGGTCCAGCGCGCTGCGCAGCCTTGGCATCGACCCGCTGACGCTGTCGCCGATGGCCGGGCGGGCGTGATGGGAATTGAGGTTTGGCGGGGCTGTTGACTCTGCCGGTTCGGGCTGTATAAGCCGCTCCCTGTCCCGGGTCGAACACCCGGGGCTTTTCATTGGTGTTGGCGGCTCCCGCAAGGGACGGCCTGTCGCCGGGGAGACCCGGAGAGGACAACGCCCTTCTGAAACGCAAAGAAGGAGATCAGGGGTGACCAAACGCACCGCTGCCAAATACAAGATCGACCGCCGCATGGGCGAAAACATCTGGGGTCGTCCGAAGTCGCCGCTGAACAAGCGCGAATACGGCCCGGGCCAGCACGGCCAGCGCCGCAAGGGCAAGATGTCCGACTTCGGCACCCAGCTTCGCGCCAAGCAGAAGCTGAAGGGCTATTACGGCGACCTGACCGAAAAGCAGTTCAAGCGCATCTATGCCGAAGCTGCCCGGGTGACCGGCGACACCGGCGAAAACCTGATCGGCCTGCTGGAGCGCCGCCTGGACGCCGTGGTCTACCGCGCCAAGTTCGTGGCGACCATCTTCGCCGCCCGCCAGTTCGTGAACCATGGCCATGTCACGGTGAACGGCAAGGCCGTGAACATCGCGTCCTACCGGGTCAAGGAAGGCGACGTGGTGGAAGTGCGCCAGAAGTCGAAGCAGATGGCCGCCATCACCGAAGCGCTGGCCCTGACCGAGCGTGACGTGCCGGACTATGTGGAAGTTGACACCCACAAGCTGACCGCCAAGTTCGTCCGCACCCCGGGCCTGGGCGACGTGCCCTATCCGGTGCAGATGGAACCGAATCTCGTCGTGGAATACTACGCGAAGAACTGATCCGATCCGGCCCCGGGCCGGAGACGAAGGCCGCGCCCGTGGGCGCGGCCTTCTGCATTTCGGGGGCGCCCGCGCGCGGCCCATGTCAGCACAGGAGCAGCGCAATGTCCGGGGATTTCCAGGTGGTGCCGTTGTGGACCCGTCCGCTGGCCGAGATCTGCGCCATCCTGAATTCGGGCTACGAAGGCTATGTCGTGCCGGTGCGGTTCGACGAGGCGGCACTGATGCGGCGGGTGCTGGCCGAGCATATCGACCTGTCGGCAAGTGGCCTTCTGTCTGCGGGCAAGGCCGGTCCGGCCGGCATCCTTCTGGTCGCCCGGCGCGGCCGGATCAGCCGGATTGCGGCGCTTGGGCTGCGGCCGGCCTGGCGCGGGGCCGGGCTTGGGGGCCGGGCCGTCCGCTGGGCCATCGATACCGCGCGGGCGCGGGGCGATTCGGCGCTGATCCTTGAGGTGATCGAGGGCAACGATCCGGCGGTGGCAACCTATCGCAAGGCGGGGTTCACCGACCGGCGACGCCTGGTGAGTTATTCCCATCCGGGGGACGAGGGCCGGGATGCCGGGGCGGCGCAGGCCGTCAGCCCGGCCGAGGTGCTGCCGCTTCTGCTGGGGGCCTGGCCGGCCGGAGCAAGCTGGCAGACCGATCCGCGCTGCCATGCCGGTGCCGTGGCGCCGGTCGAGGCGTTCACCGATGCGGCGGGGGCGGCCGCGGCTTTGGTGGACCGGACAGGCCCGGCGGCGCGGCTTCTGGCGCTGGCGGTGAGGCCCGAGGCCCGGCGGCGCGGTGCCGGGCGTGCCCTGATGCGGGCGGCGATGGCGCAGACGCCGGGCAAGCCCTGGACGATCTCTGCCACCCTGCCCGAGGGCATGGCAGAGGGGTTCCTGCAGGCTACGGGCTGGACCCGGACGCCCCTGCGCCAGATCGAGATGGAACATCGGCTGGACGGCGCCGCGCCGTAACGGGCAGCGCCGGGCCGGAAATCATGTATTCCTGCCTTGCGTTTGGCGCAGGCCAGACTATCTGGGGCCCGAGCACAGCCGGAGCCCAGACCCTTCATGCCAAACCCTGTCGAACGCACTTTCGAGCGGATTCTTTTCGCCAGCCGTTGGCTGATGGCGCCCATGTACCTGGGCCTTGTCGCGGCCCTGGGGATGCTGACCTTCATCTTCGCGCGCGACCTGATGTATTATCTGCCGAAGCTGATGACGATGAAATCGGAACAGGTGATCCTGGTGGCGCTGACGCTGATCGACCTGACGCTGGCCGCGAATCTGGTGCTGATCGTGATGTTCTCGGGCTATGAGAACTTCGTGTCGAAATTCGACATCGGAGACGAACAGGACCGGCCCGACTGGATGGGCAAGGTCGATTTCGGCGGGCTGAAGATGAAGCTGATCGCCTCGATCGTGGCGATCTCGGGGATTCACCTGCTCAAGCGGTTCATGGAGATTCAGGACATCGAAAAGGCCGCCGTGTTCGGCGCGTCCGAGCTGTTCTGGCTGGTGGTGATTCACCTGACCTTCGTGCTGTCGGGCGTGCTGATGGCGCTGATGGACTGGTTGCAGGCCAAGGCCTACGGCAGCAAGTACGTCGGAAAGTAGCCCCGGCGCGACCAGGGCTTTGACATCAAGGGTCTGGCCTTGCGCCACCGGGGCCGGTATTAGCCGGGCAAGTTCTGGAGAAGCCCCATGTCTGACGCCATTCGCCCGCAACCCGGCATCCTTGACATCGCCCTGTATGAGGGCGGCAAGGCGCATGTCGCGGGGGTGCAGAATGTCGTCAAGCTGTCGTCGAACGAAAATCCGTTCGGCGCGCCCGACCGGGCCAAGGACGCCTATCTGCGGGCGGTGCACCAGTTGCACCGCTATCCTTCCACCGATCACGCGTCCTTGCGCAACGCGATTGCCGAGGTGCACGGGCTGGATGCCGACCGGGTGATCTGCGGCGTCGGGTCGGATGAGGTGATCCAGTGGCTGGCGCAAGCCTATGCCGGCCCGCGCGACGAGGTGGTGTTCACCGAACACGGCTTCCTGATGTATCGCATCAGCGCCCTGGCGGTGGGGGCCACCCCGGTCGAGGTGCCCGAGCGTGAGCGGGTGACCGATGTCGATGCCATTCTGGCTGCTTGCAGCCCGCGCACGCGGCTGGTGTTCATTGCCAACCCGAACAACCCCACCGGCACGATGATCAGCCCGCCCGAAGTGGCCCGGCTGGCCGAAAAGCTGCCGAAACAGGCGATTCTGGTGCTGGACGGGGCCTATGCCGAATATGTCGAAGGCTTCGACGCCGGGCTGTCGCTGGTCGAGGCGCGGTCGAACGTGGTGATGACGCGGACCTTCTCGAAGATCTACGGTCTTGGCGGGCTGCGGATCGGCTGGGGCTACGGGCCGAAGCCCATCATCGACGTGCTGAACCGCATCCGCCAGCCGTTCAACCTGTCAAACGCGCAGCTTGATGCCGCCGAGGCCGCGGTGCGCGATCAGGACTGGGTGGCGAAATGCCGGTCGGAAAACGCCCGGATGCGCGCCTGGCTGGCCAATGCGCTGGCGGAACATGGCGTGCCTTCGGACGTGTCGTCGGCGAATTTCATCCTGGCCCGCTTTGCCAGCGTGGAAGAGGCCGAGGCTTGCGATACCTTCCTGCAAGGCCAGGGCCTGCTGGTGCGCCGCGTGGCCAGCTACAAACTGCCCCACTGCCTGCGCATCACCGTGGGGGATGAAGCATCGTGCCGCCGCATCGCCCATGCGGTGGCCCAGTTCAAGGGAACGCGATGACCGTGATCTATGACCGCGTGGCGCTGATCGGGCTGGGTCTGATCGCCGGTTCGATGGCCCATGCGATGCGGGCCGGTGGCCTGGCGGGCGAGATCGTCGGCTATGCCCGCTCGGCCGAGACGCGGACGGTGGCGCGCGATCTGTTCTGCGACCGGGTGTGTGACACGGCGGCCGAAGCGGTACAGGGGGCCGATCTGGTGGTTCTGGCCGTGCCCGTGGGCGCGATGGAGGCCATCGCGATCGAGATCGCCCCGCATCTGAAGCCGGGCGCGGTGGTCACCGACGTGGGGTCCGTCAAGCAGGCGGTGGTCGAGGCGGTGGCGCCGCATATCCCCGCCGCTGTGCAGTTCATTCCCGGTCACCCGCTGGCGGGAACCGAATATTCCGGCCCCCGGTCGGGCTTTGCCACGCTGTTCCAGAACCGCTGGTGGCTGTTGACCCCGCTGGAAGGCACCGATCCGGCGGCGCTGGCGCGGCTGCGGTCGTTGCTGGAGGCCATGGGCGCCAATGTCGATGAGATGGACGTGGCGCGGCACGATCTGGTGCTGGCCGTGGTCAGCCACACGCCGCACCTGATTGCCTATACCATGGTCGGCGTGGCCGATCACATGCGCCGGGTGTCCGAACAGGAGGTCGTGAAATACTCGGCCTCGGGCTTCCGCGACTTTACCCGGATCGCGGCCAGCGATCCGACGATGTGGCGCGATGTGTTCCTGACCAACAAGGATGCGGTTCTCGACATTCTTGGCCGGTTCACCGAGGAGTTGTTCGTGCTGCAACGGGCCATCCGCATGGGGGATGGCGACCATCTGCACGCCTATTTCACCCGCACCCGGGCCATTCGCCGTGGCATCATCGAGGCCGGGCAGGACACGGCCGCCCCCGACTTTGGCCGCGGTGTCGATCCGGCCAAGGGAACGGCGGGCGAATGAGGGCGGCGCTGGCGGTTGTCCTGACGCTGCTGTCCGCCCCGCTGGCGGCGCAGACGATGGACCGCTCACCCCGGCCCGTGCTGAACCCGGTCTATGCCACGGCCGCCCCCGCCGCCACGCCCGCCGCACCCCCGGCGGCCGAGGAGGGGACGCAGGCGGTGATCGCGGCGTCGCTGCGGCCGGCGCCGCGCCCCGGCGGTCTGGAACAGAAGGTTGCCGCCGCCCGCAAGGGGCAGGGCGACGAAGGGCTTGATCTGCTGGGTCTGCGCCCCGGCGGCAGCGCGGTGGAAACCGCCAGCGCCCCGGCCCCCGAACTGACCCCCGAACCGGCGCCGACCGGCAAGAAGAAACGCAAGAAAGACCGCGAAACCGTGTCGAAGAAGGGCTCGGTCTGCGGGGTGGCGGCGATCAAGGGCGAAAAGATCGCCCCTATCAAGGCCAAGGTGAAGGGCTGCGGCTTGGCCGATGGCGTTCGCGTGACCAGCGTTTCGGGTGTGCGGCTCAGCCAGGCGGCCACCATCGACTGCGACACGGCCCGCGCGCTGAACACCTGGGTCGATCAGGTGTTGCAGCCCAGCTATGGCAATTCGGTGGTCGAACTGAAGATCGCCGCGCATTACATCTGCCGCCCGCGCAACAACAAGAAGGGCGCCAAGATCAGCGAACATGGCCGGGGCAAGGCCGTTGACGTGGCCGGCTTCGTTCTGAGCAACGGCAAGACCCTGTCTGTGGCGCGCAACTTCGACCGAACGATGCGCCGCGCCTACAAGAGCGCCTGCGGCATCTTCGGAACCACGCTGGGGCCGGGGTCGGACGGCTATCACGAAGACCACATGCACTTTGACACGGCCAGCCAGCGCAACGGGCCCTATTGCCGCTGACCGCTCAGCCGGTGGGCGGGTGCATCTGCGGGGCCGGACCCAGCGGGAAGGGGCCAAGGCTCATCCGGCCGTCCTGCAAGACCAGCGGCAACTTCAGCACCGCCGGATCAGGCGTCTGCCCCGCCAGCGCCCGCAGCATGTTGCCCACCGTCGGGCCGACACCGGGCTGAACCACGCCCGCCGCCACCAGCAGGCCGGGCAGCCGGTCCCAGTTGGTCAGCGCCAGTTCGATCCGGCCGGCGGCGAAACCCTGGGCGTCGGCCTGAACCGTGCCGGTGGCGGCAAGGGACAACTGGCCCCAGGTAAAGCCGGCTTCGGCAATCTCGACCGTGTTCAGGAGGGGCTGGCGGTCTGCCGCGTGGCGGTCCAGTGGGGCGCTGAACTGCAGGTGGATCGTGCCGGCCAGAGCTTCCACCGCATCGGGGAAATCGGGGTGCGGCAGGTCGGGCAGGGTTACGGCCCGCACCCGGGCCAGAAGGGCGGGGTCGGGTGTCAGCGGCGCCAGATCGAAGGTCAGGAGATAGCCGCCGGGCGGGCTGTCCGGGTCAACCCGCAGGGTCACCGCAAACTCGCCAAGCCCCAGTGTCCAGCCCGCGTCCGAACGCAGGTCAAGCCGGTCGCCGGTCAGCGTCACCTCGGTCAGCGGCACATCGGGCGAGGGGGCCGAGCCAAGGGTCGCGGCCAGCGCCTGCCCGGTGACGGTGACCGTCTCGCCCGGCAGGGTGACGGTCTGGGTGGGCGGCAGGGCGGCGGTCAGGTGCCAGGGCTTCCAGCTTTGGGCAAAGACATGCAGTTCGGGCGCAAGCCAGCCCGTTCCGGTTGCCGGATCGGCCAGCCGCAGCCCGGTGATCCCCAGATCGAACCGGCCCGGAAAGCCCGTCACCGCCAGCGCCGTCTTTTCCGCGGTGATCCCGTGCGCCGCCTGTTGCTGGAACCAGCCCTCGACACCGTCATGGATCAGCACCGATCCGCCGTACCAAAGGCCGCTCCACAGCAGCGCGCCGATCCCGGCAAGCCATCCCAGCCAGCGCATCGCTTTCCCCTTTTCCTGCCGCCTTCCCCGGTGTTTACAGGGGGCCGCACAGGAGGGCCAGCTTTGGACGATGCGCTTTGGGTCTTCGGCTATGGATCGCTGATCTGGAACCCGGAATTTCCGGTGGCCGAGCGCAGGCTGGCGCGGGCAACCGGCTGGCACCGCAGTTTCTGTATGCGGTCGATCCACCATCGCGGCAGCGAGACGGCGCCCGGTCTGGTGCTGGCGCTGGACCGCGCGCCGAAGGCCGCCTGCGATGGCGTGGCCTTTCGCGTGGCGCCGGGAGAGGAAGCCGCAACGCTGGCCGCGCTGCGCGAACGCGAGCTGATCTCCTCGGCCTATCTTGAGGAATGGCTGGATCTGGATACCGCCACCGGCCCCCTGCGGGCGCTGGCCTATGTGATTGACCCGGTGCATGTGCAGTATTGCGGCGGCCTGCCGCTTGAGGAACAGGCCGAAATCATTGCCCATGCCCATGGCGGGCGCGGCCCGAACCGCGATTATCTTTGGGCCACGGCCGCCCATCTGGCCGAACTGGGCATTGCCGACCCCGATCTGGAATGGCTGTCGGCCCGCGTGCGCGCGCTGGTGGGTTGAAGTCCCCTGCGGCAACTGGCCCCCTGCACGCAGAGGGCGATTTGAATTGGCAGCGCGGGTCGATCTGCTAGTCTGCGCGCAAGATCAACAACAGGGCAGTCCGTTCCGGCCATGAGAGCAGATCAGGCAACGCCGGGCACCACGTTCAGCCAGCCCATCCGTGCCCTGACCACCATGCTGGTGGTTTGCGCGCTGGTGGCAGCTGCCGCTTGGGCCATGCACGGACAGATCGCCGGCATTGTTGCCGCCAACCCGGTGCTGAACGGGCTGATCGCCTTCGTCTTCGTGCTGGGGGTGCTGACCTGCTTCTGGCAGGTCTGGAGTCTGGCACAGTCGGTAAGCTGGATCGAAAGCGTGGTGCGCGGCAAGCCCGGCGCGGCCGAGGCGACGCCGCCGGTGCTGCTGGCGCCGCTGGCGGCGCTGTTGCAGGCGCGCGGCAAGGCCCGGTCGATGACCATCTCGGCCACCTCGGGCCGGTCGATCCTGGATTCGGTCGCCCAGCGGGTGGACGAGGCGCGCGACATCACCCGCTATCTGGTGAACCTTCTGGTGTTCCTGGGCCTGTTGGGCACCTTCTGGGGGCTGGCAACCACGGTGCCCGCCGTGGTGGAAACCATCCGCGGGCTGGCCCCGAAGGAAGGCGAGACCGGGATCGAGGTGTTTTCCAAGCTGATGGGCGGGCTGGAAAGCCAGCTTGGCGGCATGGGCACGGCCTTTTCGTCCTCGCTTCTGGGTCTGGCCGGGTCGCTGGTGGTGGGGCTCTTGGAGCTGTTCGCCGGCCACGGCCAGAACCGTTTTTATCGCGAGCTTGAGGAATGGCTGTCCTCGATCACCCGGATCGGCCTGTCGGATGGCGATGGCAATGCCGACCAGTCGGTGATCGTGCAGGTGCTGGACAATCTGGCCGGGCAGATGGAGGCGCTTCAGGCGCAGGCCGAGGCCGGCCGTGGTCTGCTGGACGGGCGGCTTGGCGGGCTGGGGCAGTCGCTGGACCGGCTGGCCACGCGGCTTGAGGCGCAATCGGGCGACAGCGCCTTTCTGCAACGCATGGCCGAGGGGCAGGACCGTCTGGCCGAGGCACTGGCGCGGCTGGCCGAGGGGCAGGATCGGCTGACCGCCACCCTTGCCGCCGCCCGGCCCGCCGAGGACACGGGCGAAGACCCCGAAAGCCGGATGCGCCTGCGGTCGATCGACGTGCAGCTTCTGCGGATTCTGGAAGAAATCAGTGCCGGGCGGGAAGAGGCGCTGGCCGATCTGCGTGCCGACCTGGCCGCGATGACCGCCGCCATCCGGCAGGCGGCCCGCACCCCCCCGGCCCCGCGGGGGTAAGCCATGGGCCTGTCGCGCCGCCGCGATTCCAACATGATCTGGCCCGGCTTCGTGGATGCCGTGACCACGCTGCTGATGGTGATGATGTTCGTCCTGACCATCTTCACGCTGATGCAGGCGGTGCTGCGCGACACGATCACCACAAAGGACAACGAGCTTTCGGCGCTGAACGAACAGGTGGCCGCGCTGTCGCAAGCCCTTGGTCTGGAACGAAATCGCGCCAGTGATCTTGAGGCGCAGGTGGGCCGCCTGACCACCTCGCTGGCCGAGGCCGAGGCGGCGGCGGTGCGGCAGGACGGCGTGATCGCGGGCCTGCACGCCGATCTGGCCACCCGCAGTTCCGAGCTTTCGGCCGCCGCCGCCAGGATCACCGCCTTCGAAGCCGAGGTGGCGGCGCTGGTCGCTGACCGCGACAAGGCGCTGTCCGATCTGGCGCTGGTGACGAAGGATCGCGACAGCACCGCCGCCCGCGCCGAAGGTCTGGCCGCGACGGTGGCCGAGCTTGAGGCGGCGAAGGCAAAACTGATCTCGGACGCCGAGGCGATGCAGATCGTGCTGGCCAAGGCGCGCGAGGAAATCGACGCCGGGGCCGAGACAGCGCGGCTGGCAGCGGCCCGGACCGAGGCGCTGGAGGCGCTGGTGGCCGACCTGCGCAAGAAGGGCGAGGCCGACGGCGCGGCGCTTGAGGCGGCGAAGGTCAGCGTGTCCGAGGCGGAGGCGCGGCGGCTGGCGGATGCGGCGGCGCTGGAGGAATTGCGCAAGCGGTTGGCGGGGTCGGAAACGGAGCTGACGGCGATGACGCTGGCGCTGGAGGCCGAACGGCTGAAGGCCGAGCAGACGCTGACGCTGCTGGCGGCGGCACGGGCGGCGGCCAGCACGACCACCGGTGAGAAGGACGCGGCGCTGAAGGCGGCCGAGGCTGCGCTGACCGCCGAACAGGACAAGGCGCTGAAAGCCGCGCGCGAGGTTGAACTGCTGAACCGGCAGATCGCCGATCTGCGCGGCCAGTTGGCCGGGCTGCAAGAGGTGCTGGACGCCGCCCGCAGCAAGGACGAGGCGGCGCAGGTGCAACTGGACACGCTGGGATCGCAACTGAACGCGGCGCTGGCACAAGTGGCCGCCGAGCAGAAGAAACGCGCCGAACTGGAAGAGGCCGAGCGCAAGCGGCTGGAGGCCGAGAAGGCCAATCTTGAAACCTTCCGGTCGGAATTCTTCGGACAACTCAGCAGGTTGCTGGCCGGCCGCGAAGGCGTGCGGGTGGTGGGAGACCGTTTCGTCTTCTCGTCCGAAGTGCTGTTCCAGCCCGGTGCCGCCGACCTGTCGCCTGAAGGCAAGGCGCAGATTGCCGGCGTGGTGCAGATCCTGAACGAGATCAAGGGCGAGATCCCCGCCGGCATTGACTGGATCATCCGGGTCGATGGCCATACCGACAACCAGCCACTGTCGGGACTGGGCGAATTCAAGGACAACTGGCAGCTTAGCCAGGCCCGCGCGCTGTCGGTGGTGCGCTACATGCAGACCGACCTTGGCTTTCCGCCCGACCGTCTGGCGGCCACCGGCTTTGGCGAATACCGCCCCGTGGTGCCGGGCAACGACGAAGCCGCCCGGGCCCAGAACCGCCGGATCGAGCTGAAGCTGACCGAACGCTAAGGCGTTCTGGCCGGGTGTCAGGAAGGTATGCGGCGCGTATGCTTTATGGGCGCTTCACGGCAGCACAGCCGATTTGCTGCGACAGTTTTGTCATTTTGACAAAACTGTCATTCACAGTTCCGAAACCCGGCTCTATCCTGCCGTCATGTCCCTGTCTGCCCCGCCTTCCGATCACCGGACCCGCACCGCCGAGCGGCGGCGCGATGCGATGCGGCGGCGGCTGATCGAAAGCGCCGTGCCCCTTTGGGAGGAACGGGGGCCGGATGCGGTGGTCATCGACGATGTGGTCCGCGCGGCGGAGGTCGCGCGCGGGACGTTCTACAAATACTTCGCGTCGGTCCATGACCTGAAGGTGGCGATCAGCGAGGAGCTGGCGGCGGAGCTGATTTCGCAGATCGAACCCGTGGTCCGCCCGGTTGCCGACCCGGCCCGGCAGATTGCCCTGGGCATGACGCTGTTCATCGAAACGGCGCGGGCCTTTCCGTTGCTGGCGCATTTCTTCCGCGCGACCGGGCTGGAGGCCGCGGGGCCGGCGGCGCTGTTCTATGACTATCTGCCGTCCCATCTGGCGGAGGGTGTTGCACAGGGGCGGTTCCTGGATGATCCGCCCGCGGTTCAGCTTGATCTGATCGCAGGGGCCGCGCTTCTTTGCGTGCTGCGGCAGATCGAGGGGCCGGCCGAGCCGGGGCATGTGCCGCGGGTGGTGGCCTCGGTCCTGCGCGGGCTTGGGCTTTCGGGGGCCGAGGCCCGGGCCGTTGTTGCCGATCTGGATGCCTGCCCGCTGTCCCTGCCTGACCAGAGCCTGCTGGTGCGCGCGCACCGCCGGCTTGAAACCGTCTCGACCCCGCAATGAACGAACGACCGGAGCGCCTGCCGATGAAGCCCCTTGCCCTTGCTGCCCTGCTGGCGCTGTCCTGCCTGCCCGCCGCGACACAGGCCGAAACGCCGTTCGAGGCGCTGATCGCCCGGTTCCGTGGCGGCGACGCCTATGCCGGGTTCACCAGTTCCAACGGCCGGCTTGAGGCGCAGTCGGTGGCGGTGGCCTCGAAATATGCCGGGCGGGTGACCGAGGTTCTGGTGGCGGAGGGCGCGCTTGTCGAGGCCGGGACGGTTATCGCCCGGCTGGATGACCGCGACACCCAGGCCCGGATGCTGGGCGCCAAGGCCGATGTGCTGCGTGCGCGTGCCGCCCGCCAGATTGCCGAGGCGGCGGTGATGCAGGCGCAAAGCACGCTGGACGTGGCCCGCACCAACCAGGAACGGATCAGCAAGCTGAACGCCGATGGCCATGCCGCGCAATCGGTGCTGGACGATGCGACCAATGCGCTGACCTCGGCCCAGGCTGCGCTGGCCATGGCGCAGGCGCAGGTGGCCGATGCCGATGCGCTGATCGAGGTGTCGGGGGCGTCCTTGCGGCAGCTTGAGGTGGCGCTGGATGACCTGACCATCCGCGCGCCGACGCGGGGCCGCGTACTGTACCGGCTGCGCGAACCGGGCGAAGTCATCGCGGCGGGGTCTTCCATCGTCACGCTGCTGGATCTGAGCGATGTCTGGATGAACGTCTACCTGCCGGCCGATGCGGTGGGGCGGCTGATGCTGAACGACGAGGCGCGGCTGATCCTGGACCCGATCCCGAATTTCGTGGTGCCGGCGCGGGTGACCTTTGTCTCACCCGAGGCGCAGTTCACGCCGCGGTCGGTCGAGACGGCGACCGAACGGCAGGATCTGGTGTTCCGCGTGAAGCTGACCATTCCGCGCGAGTTGCTGGAAAGGTTCGAAAGCCAGGTCAAGGCCGGGGTGCGGGGCATCGGGTTCGTGCGATCCGACCCTTCGGCCGACTGGCCGGCCGAGCTGTCCGTGAAGCTGCCGGAGTAGGCCGATGGACCCGGTTGCCCGGTTGCAGGGGGTCAGCCATGCCTATGGCGGCAGGCCGGCCCTGACCGATGTCACGCTGGATATTCCGGCGGGCTGCATGGCCGGGCTGATCGGGCCGGACGGCGTGGGCAAGTCCACGCTGATGGCGCTTGTCGCGGGGGTGCGGCAGCTTCAGAGGGGCCGGGTTTCGGTTCTGGGCGCCGATATTGCCGGGGCGCGGGCCCGCAGCGCCATTGCGCCGCGCATTGCCTATATGCCGCAGGGGCTGGGCCGCAACCTTTACCCCACCCTGACCGTGCGCGAGAACCTTGAATTCTTCGGGCTGCTGTTCGGGCAGGGCCCGGCAGAGCGGGGTGCGCGGATCGGGATGCTGCTCAAGGCGACCGGGCTTGATCCGTTTCCCGACCGCCCGGCGGGCAAGCTGTCGGGCGGGATGAAGCAGAAGCTGTCGCTGTGTTCGGCGCTGATCCATGACCCTGACCTGCTGATCCTGGACGAGCCGACCACGGGCGTGGACCCGCTGTCGCGCGGGCAGTTCTGGGATCTGATCGACCACATCCGCGCCAGCCGCCCCGGCATGAGCGTGCTGACCGCCACCGCCTATATGGAGGAGGCCGACCGTTTCGACTGGCTGGCGGCGATGTATTCCGGCCAGGTCATCGCGCGCGGCACCCCGGCCGAGCTGCGGGCGCAGGGGGGCGCGGCCAGTCTTGAGGCGGCCTTCGTCAATCTGTTGCCGCCGGCGCGGCGCGGCGATACCACGCCCGTCGTGCTGCCCCCGCGCCCGGCGCACGAGGGGGCCGCGCCGGCCATCGAGGCCAGCCACCTGACCATGCGGTTCAACGAGTTCACCGCGGTCAGCGATGTCAGCTTCACCATTCCCGAGGGCGAGATCTTCGGGTTCCTGGGGTCGAACGGCTGCGGAAAATCGACGACGATGAAGATGCTGACCGGGCTTCTGACCCCCAGCGAGGGCACGACCAGGCTGTTCGGCGAACATCTGACCACGGGCGACATGCAAAGCCGGCTGCGCATCGGCTACATGTCGCAGGCGTTTTCGCTGTATGGCGAGCTGACGGTGCGGCAGAACCTGGCGCTGCACGCCCGGCTTTACGCCCTGCCGCCCGAAGGACGCGCGGCCCGCATCGCCGAGGTCTTGCGGGATTTCGATCTGGACGATGTTGCCGATACGCGGCCCGAAGACCTGCCGCTGGGCATCCGCCAGCGGTTGCAGCTTGCGGTGGCGGTGCTGCACCGGCCCCGCATCCTGATTCTGGACGAGCCGACCTCGGGCGTTGATCCGGTGGCGCGCGACGTGTTCTGGCGCAAGCTGATCCGGCTGTCGCGGCAGGAGGGCGTGACCATCTTCATCTCGACCCATTTCATGAACGAGGCCGAGAGGTGCGACCGGATTTCCCTGATGCACGCGGGCAGGGTGCTGGACGTGGGGGAACCGGCCGAGATCGTGGCCCGCCATGGCGCGCCCACGCTGGAGGCCGCCTTCATCTCGGTGCTGGCCGCCGAAATGGGCGAGGCCGCGCGGCCGCTGGCCACGGGTCCGCTTGACCTGCCGCCCGCGGGGCCGGCGCGGCTGGCCTGGGCCGTGCGCACGCGGGCCTATGCCTGGAGGGAGGCGCTGGAACTGATGCGCGACCCGATCCGGCTGCTGTTCGCGCTGGCCGGGCCGCTGATCCTGTTCATCACCATGGGCTATGGCATTTCCTTCGACGTGGACGAGCTGGCCTTTGCCGCCCTTGACCAGGACCAGAGCGCCGAGAGCCGACAGGTGATCGAGGGGTTCACCGCGATCCGGCAGTTTGCGGATGCGGGGCCGGTCTCGGGGCCGCAGGATCTGATGGCGCGGATGGGGCGGGGGGAAATCGCGCTGGCGCTGGACATCCCCGATGGCTTCGGGCGCAAGCTGGCGGCGGGCGAGGTGCCCGAACTCTCGGTCTGGGTCGATGGGGCCATGCCCTTTCGGGCGGAAGTGGCGCGGGGATATGCGCTTGGGGTGCTGAACCGCAGCAACGAGGATCTGGCGGCGGGGCAGGCGGTTTCAGCCCCGGTCGGTTTCGAGACGCGGTTCCTGTTCAACCAGTCCTTCAAAAGCGCCAATGCCATGGTGCCTTCGGTGATCATGCTGATCCTGATGCTGATCCCCGCGATCATGGCGGCGATCAGCGTGGTGCGGGAAAAGGAAACAGGCACGATCGCCAATTTCCGGTCAACCCCGGTGACGCGGCCCGAGTTCCTGATCGGCAAGCAGCTTCCCTATATCGTGGTGGCCTGGGCCAGCTTCTGGATGCTGGTGCTGCTGGCCCGCGGGCTGTTCGGTGTTCCCTTCACCGGCAATGTCTGGGCCTTCGGCCTTGTCGCGCTGGCCTATGTCACGGCCTCGACCGGCTTTGGACAACTGATGTCGGCCTTCACGACGACGCAGGTTGCCGCCGTTTTTGCCACCGCCATCATCGCGATCATTCCGACGGTGAACTTCTCGGGCCTGATCGTGCCGACATCGACGCTGGCCCCGGCCGGGTGGCTGATCGGGCAGGCGTTTCCGGGGGGCTGGTTCCAGCCGGTCAGCGTGGGGTCTTTCGTCAAGGGCTTTGGCGGGGCCGATCTTGCAGGACCGGGGCTGGTGCTGGCGGGGTTCGCGGTCCTGTATCTGGCCCTGGCCGTTCTGGGCCTGCGCAAGCAGGAGCGATAGATGCAGAGCGTGAAGAACATCGCCACGCTGACGGTCAAGGAACTGCGGGCCCTGGCGCGGGACCGGGTGATGCTGGTGCTGATCCTTTACGTCTTTACCGCGGCGGTCTGGCTGGTGTCGAACGCCGCCTCGACCGAGGTGCGAAACCTGTCGGTGGGGGTGGTGGACGAGGACCAGAGCCAGCTTTCCGGGCGCATCACCGATGCCATCCGCCAGCCGATGTTCGCCACGCCGGTGCCGCTGACGCCGGCACAGGCGGCGGCCGGGCAAAAGGCGGGCAATCATGTGCTGGTGCTGTCCATTCCGCCGGGGTTTGAGCGCGACCTGATGAAAGGAAAGCCGGCCAGCCTGCTGCTGCTGGTGGATGCCACGGCGGTGGCCCATGCCGGCAACGGGGCCACCTTCCTGCAACAGGCGGTTCTGAGCGAGATCGCCGCCTGGGCCGGCCCGGACGCGGCGAGCGTGCCAAAGGTCGATGTGGCGTTCCGCAACCTCTACAACGCCAACCTGACGCCGCGCTGGTTTACCGCCGTCATGCAGTTGATGAACAACGTGACGATCCTGATGCTGATCCTGGCCGGTTCATCGCTGATCCGCGAACGCGAGCATGGCACCATCGAACATGTGCTGGTCATGCCGGTGCATCCGCACGAGATTGCGCTGTCGAAGATCCTGGCCAACGGGATGGTGATCCTGTGCGCCCAGATCCTGAGCCTTGTTCTGGTGGTGGAAGGGCTGATGGGCGTGCCGGTGGCCGGGTCTTTGGGCGTCTATATCGTGGGGGCGGTGGTCTATGCCCTGGCGGTGGGCAGCATCGGGCTGCTGCTGGGAACGCTGGCGCAGAACATGGGGCAGTTCGGCCTGCTGGTGATTCCGGTGATCGTGGTGATGCTCTTGCTGTCGGGCGGCATGACACCGATCGAATCCATGCCCGACTGGTTGCAGATCGTCATCCGCATTGTCAGCCCCGCGCCGCATTTCGCGGCCTTTGCGCAATCTGTTCTTTACCGGGGGGTAGGGCTTGCGGCCGTCTGGCCGCAGATCGCGGCCATTTCCGCCATGGCGGTGGTTGCGGTGGCCGGTGTGCTGTGGCGCTTTCGCAAGTTGCTGGCGGGCTGAGGTGACGGCTTGCCCGGTGCCCCGCGTTGCAGGGCACCGGGCGCTGCCGGTCATTCGCCGTGGTGATAGGTCACGGTCTTCACATCCTCGCCGGGGGCGGTTTTCTGGCGGCGGATGATCAGGCGGTTCAGCGCGTTGATATAGGCGCGGGTCGAGGCGACGATCGTGTCGGTATCGGCGGACGAGCCGGTGACGATGCGGCCGTCTTCCTCCAGACGGACCGAGACGGTGGCCTGCGCGTCGGTGCCTTCGGTCACGGCATGAACCTGATAGACCTGCAGCCGCGCCTTGTGCGGGAAGAGCATCTTCACGCAGTTGAAGGCGGCATCGACCGGGCCGTCGCCGGTGGCGTCGATGTGGTGATCGGTGCCGTCGATGGTCAGGATCATGTCCGCTTCCTGCGGGCCTTCGGTGCCGCAGATGACCCGCAGCTTTTTCAGTTGCAGGAATTCATAGGCATCGTTGGTCTGTTCATCCGCGACCAGCGCGATCAGGTCATCGTCGTAGATTTCCTTCTTGCGGTCGGCCAGCGCCTTGAAGCGCACGAACACGTCATTCAACTGGTTGTCGGCCAGATCGAAGCCCAGTTCCTTGAGCTTGGAGCGCAGCGCGGCGCGGCCCGAGTGTTTGCCCATGGCGATGTTCTTCGCCGTCAGGCCGATGTCTTCGGGACGCATGATCTCGAACGTCTGGACGTTCTTCAGCACGCCGTCCTGATGGATGCCGGATTCATGTAAAAAGGCGTTCTTGCCGACGATGGCCTTGTTGAACTGCACCGGGAAGCCCGACACCTGGCTGACGCGGCGCGACAGGTTCATGATCTTGGTCGAGTCGATGCCGGTGCGGTAGGGCAGGATGTCATTCCTGACCCGCATCGCCATGACCACCTCTTCCAGCGCGGTGTTGCCAGCGCGTTCGCCAAGGCCGTTGATGGTGCATTCGATCTGCCGCGCGCCGGCCTCCACAGCGGCCAGGGCGTTGGCCGTGGCCATGCCCAGATCGTTGTGGCAATGGGTGGCGAAGACGATGGTATCGGCCCCCGGCACCCGCTCCAGCAACATGCGGATGATCTTGGCGGATTCGAACGGGTAGGTGTAGCCCACCGTATCGGGGATGTTGATCGTGGTCGCGCCGGCCTTGATGGCGATTTCCACCACGCGGCAGAGGTAATCAGCCTCGGTCCGGGTCGCGTCCATCGGCGACCACTGGATGTTGTCGCACAGGTTGCGGGCGTGGGTCACCGTGTCGTGGATCCGCTCGGCCATCTGGTCCATGTCCAGATTGGGAATGGCCCGGTGCAACGGCGAGGTGCCGATGAAGGTGTGGATGCGCGGCGATTTCGCGTGCTTCACCGCTTCCCAGCAGCGGTCGATGTCCTTGGTATTGGCGCGGGCCAGACCGCAGATGGTGCTGTTCTTCGCGCGCCGGGCGATTTCGCTGACGGCGGCGAAGTCGCCCTCGCTGGCGATGGGGAAGCCGGCCTCGATGACATCGACCCCCATTTCATCCAACAGGGTGGCGATTTCGAGTTTCTCTTCATGCGTCATGGTCGCGCCGGGCGACTGTTCGCCATCGCGCAGCGTGGTATCGAAAATCAGGACGCGGGGTTGCGCATTCGTGTCGGTCATCGGGGAAATCCTTGGAGTCTTAGCCTGTTTGCGTGGTCCGGGCGCTGGTCACCTCCGAGCGGTCGCGCCCAAGGGCACGCTCAGAGGCGGCTAAGAAGAAGAAGGCCAAGCGCGGCTGCCGGGCGGAAGCCCGTGCAGGTAGCAGGAATCTGCGGCGCTTTGGTCATGGGGCCGGACTATACGGGCGTTTTCCGCGAAGGAAAGAGCAGAAACGCATTCCCGGCGGGCTGGATGGCGGCGGCAGACGGATTAGGTTCCGCCGCAGCACGGCCATCGGGGGCCGCAGGGAAGGGACGATGCCGAAGCCGCGGCTGATTCTGGTGCTGGGCGACCAGCTATCCGCGGATCTGTCGGCGCTGCGGGCCGCCGATCCGGCGCGCGATCTGGTGGTGATGGCCGAGGTGACGGGCGAGGGGACCAGCGTCCCGCACCACCCGCAGAAGATTGCGCTGATCCTGTCCGCCATGCGGCACTTTGCGCAGGATTTGCGGGCGGCCGGCTGGCAGGTTGCCTATTCGCGGCTTGATGACCCCGGGAATGGGCAGACGCTGGCGGCCGAACTGCTGCGGCGGGCGGCGGAAGCGGGGGCGGAGGCGCTGATCTGCACCCATCCGGGCGAATGGCGGGTGCTGGCGGACCTGCAGGCGCTGCCGCTGGCGGTGACGGTGCTGCCGGATGACCGGTTCCTGTGTTCGCCGGGTGACTTTGCGGCCTGGGCCGAGGGGCGCAAGGAGCTGCGGATGGAATGGTTCTACCGCGACATGCGCCGCAAGACCGGCCTGTTGATGGAGGGTGACAAGCCCGCGGGCGGCCAGTGGAACCTGGACGCCGAGAACCGCAAGCGGGCGGAGCGCAGCCTGTTGCGGCGAGCCCCGCTGCGGTTTGCCCCCGATGCGGTGACCGAGGAGGTGCTGACGCTGGTGGAGGCGCGGTTCGCCCATTTCGGGCGGCTGCGCCCGTTCGGCTGGCCGGTGACGCGGGCGCAGGCGGTGCAGGCGCTGGACGATTTCGTGACGCACCGCCTGCCCAGCTTTGGCGCCGAACAGGATGCCATGCTGGAGGGCGAGCCGTGGCTTTCCCATTCGCTGCTGTCGGCGGCGCTGAACATCGGGCTTCTGCGGCCGCTGGAGCTGTGCCGGGCAGCCGAAGACGCCTGGCGGGCGGGCCGGGTGCCGCTGAACGCCGCCGAGGGGTTCATCCGGCAGATCATCGGCTGGCGCGAGTTCGTGCGCGGCATCTGGGCGTTGAAGGGGCCGGCCTATCTGGAAGCGAACGCGCTGGGCCATGGCCGCGCCCTGCCGGCGGCCTATTGGGGCGGCGAGACGCGGATGGCCTGCCTGCGCGCGGCGGTGGGCCAGACGGAGGCGCTGGCCTATGCCCACCATATCCAGCGGCTGATGGTGACGGGCAACTTTGCGCTGCTGGCGGGGGTGGACCCGGCGGCGGCGCATCAGTGGTATCTGTCGGTCTATATCGACGCCTTCGAATGGGTCGAGGCGCCCAACACCCTGGGAATGAGCCAATGGGCCGACGGGGGCGTGGTCGGGTCGAAACCCTATGTCAGTTCGGGCGCCTATATCGACCGGATGTCCGACCATTGCCGGGGCTGCGGCTACAAGGTTGCGGAAAAGGTGGGCGAGGCGGCCTGTCCGTTCAACCTGCTGTACTGGCACTTTCTGGACCGGCACCGGGCGCGGTTCGCGCGCAACCCCCGCATGGCGCAGATGTACCGGACCTGGGACCGGATGCCGGCCGACCACCGGGCGCGGGTGATGAACGGGGCCGAAACCGTGCTGGCCCGGCTGGACCGGGGCGATGTGGTGTAATTGTGCCCGTCACAAGGTTCGGCTGGCCCGGCATATCCGGCCGGTGTAAGCGCGCGGCATGATCCTGCACCGCATGACCCTTGCCGAGGCCGAACGGCTGCCGCGCTGGCGGCGGCCCGAGGCGCTGCTTTACCTCATGGCCTTTGCCATGCCGATGAGCTTTGCCACCTGGACCGCGCTGCTGAACAACTTCGTGATCGAGGCGGCGGGCTTTACCGGCAAGGAAATCGGCTGGCTGCATACGGTGCGCGAAATCCCCGGCTTTCTGGCGGTGGGGGTGATCCTGGTCCTGTGGGTGATGCGCGAACAGACGCTGGCGCTGGTGGCGCTGGCGCTGCTGGGCGCGGCGACGGCGGTCACCGCCTGGTTCACCAGCTTTGGCGGGCTCTTGGTGGTGACGCTGCTGTCCTCGATCGGGTTTCATTATTTCGAGACGGTGAATCAGTCGCTGCAACTGCAATGGCTGGGCCGGGACCGCGCGCCGCGGGTGCTGGGGCGGATCATCGGCGTGGGGTCGGCGGCGTCGCTTCTGTCCTATGGGGCGATCGTGCTTTTGTGGGACAGGCTGGGCCTGGATTACAACACGGTCTATCTGGCCTCGGGCGGGATCACGCTGGCGCTGGTGGTGTTTGCCGCGCTGGCCTGGCCGCAGATCGAGGCACCGCACCCCCAGCACCGGCATATGGTGCTGCGGCGGCGCTACTGGCTGTTCTACCTGCTGCAATTCATGGCGGGCGCGCGGCGGCAGATCTATGTGGTCTTTGCCGGCTTCATGATGGTGGAACAGTTCGGCATGAAGGTTTCCGAGATGACGGCGCTCTTGCTGGTGAACTTTGCCGTCAACATGGTGGCGGCCCCGGCCATGGGGCGGGCGCTGGGCCGCTGGGGCGAGCGCAATGTGATGGCGGTGGAATATATCGGGCTGACGCTGGTGTTCCTGGCCTATGGCGGGCTGACCTGGTTCGGCTGGGGCATCGTGGTGGCGGGGGTCCTGTATATCGCCGACCAGTTCTTCTTTTCGCTGTCCTTCGCGCTGAAGACCTATTTCCAGAAGATCGCCGATCCGCGCGACATTGCCCCCACGCAGGCGGTGGCCTTCACCATCAACCATATCGCGGCGGTGTTCCTGCCGGCGGCGCTGGGCTATCTTTGGGCGGTGGCGCCGGACAAGGTGTTCGTGCTGGGCGCGGGCATGGCGGCGGTGACGGTGGGGCTGGTGATGCTGATCCCGCGTCATCCGGCGCCCGGTCACGAAACCTTGTTGTCGCGCGGTTTGGCCCGCCCGGCCGAGTGACATTCGGCCCGCGCCCCCTATATTCCTTGGGCATACAGATGAGGAGTTGCAGATGTTCCTTTTCGACCGCCGCAAGACCGAGATGGTGACCGCCGACCGCGCCCTGCCGGGCCGGGCCGAGCCGTTGCCCACCGCCGAGACGCATTTCCTTTCGGGGCTGCCGCTGAAATCGCCGGTGCCCGAGGGGATGGAAGAGGCGATGTTCGGCATGGGCTGCTTCTGGGGCGTCGAGCGCAAGTTCTGGGCCGTGCCGGGTGTGTGGCTGACCATGGTCGGCTATGCCGGCGGGTTCACCCCGAACCCGACCTACAAGGAAACCTGCACCCAGTTGACCGGCCACAACGAGGTGGTGCGGGTGATCTATGACCCGAAGGTCGTGAGCTATGACGCGCTGCTGAAGCTGTTCTGGGAAAACCACGACCCGACGCAGGGGATGCGGCAGGGCAATGACGTGGGCAGCACCTACCGCAGCGGCATCTACACCTTCGCCGAGGCGCAGGATGCGGCGGCGCGGGCCAGCAAGGCCGCCTATCAGCAGGCGCTGACCGCCGCCGGGCGGGGGCAGATCACCACCGAGATCCTGCCCGCGCCGGTGTTCTATTACGCCGAGGACTATCACCAGCAGTATCTGGCGAAGAATCCCGACGGCTATTGCGGGATTGGCGGAACCGGCGTGTCCTGCCCCATCGGGGTGGGCGTCACGGCGGCCTGAAACGGGCGCGAAGGGGCCTGACGCTTGCGCCTAAGGCCCCAACCGCGTAACGCAAGGCCCACGCCCTGACCGGAGCCTGCGATATGACGACCTATTCCGCCCTTACTTCCACGCAAGGCGAAGCCGCCGCCCGCGCCTTGGCCGAGGCGGTTGAGCGGATGGAACCCGAGCCCTATGGTGTGGGCGTCTTCGAGGTGGAAGACGGGTCGGGCCTGTGGGAAGTGGCCGGTTATTTCCACGATGCGCCCGATGGCATCATCCTGGAAATCCTGGCCACGGCCTTCGGCGCCAAATCCTTCCTTGTGTCGGAACTGCCCGAGGTGGACTGGGTGGCCAAGGTGCAGCGCGAGCTGCATCCGGTGGATGCGGGCCGCTTCTTCGTGTTCGGCAGCCATGATGCCGACAAGCTGCCCGCCGGCCGGGTGGCGTTGCAGATCGAGGCGAGCATGGCCTTCGGCACCGGCCACCATGCCACCACGCTGGGCTGCCTGCTGGCCTTTGACCACCTGTTCACCGAAGGGTTCCGCCCCGCGAACGTGGCCGACATCGGCGCCGGAACCGCGGTTCTGGCGATGGCCGCGGCCAAGGTTCTGCCCGAGGCGCGGGTGATCGCCAGCGACATCGACCCGGTGGCGGTGGATGTGGCCAAGGTGAATGTGGCGATCAACGGGCTGGAAGGCCGGATCGACTGTCTTGAGGCCGCGGGTTTCGATCACCGCAAGATCAAGGCGGCGGCACCCTTTGACCTGATCTTCGCCAATATCCTGAAGGGGCCGCTGGTCGAACTGGCGCCGGCGATGGCAACCTATGCCGCACCGGGCGGGCGCGTGATTCTGTCGGGCCTGCTGGCGGTTCAGGCAGAAGCTGTGATTGAAACTTATCTTGGGTCAGGTTTCCGTCTTTTGAATCGCAACGATCTTGGCGAATGGTCGGCATTGGTGCTGGAAAAGGCAACCGGGCTTGAAAATAACGCCTGATTAAGTTCTCCTGAGCGAACGTTCCCTTATCCGGGCCGCAGTCAGGCGGCCTGTGGAAAGGGGGGCGTGTTGGAAAACGCTGTTTCCGGTGTGCAAATGTGGTCTGATCCTAATCTCAAGGAATTTTACGGCCGCGTTGAACGTATCGAAAAGATGCGCCGCAAGGGCTATGGATTTGAGGCGCGGGGCACGCTGGGCCGGTCTTCGACTTTTCGGCGCGAAGGGTCTGTCGGGCGGCTGCTGCGGTCGCTGGTGGTGGTGATCGCCATCGGCTTTGTCCTGAAGGGCGCGATCCTGTTCCATGTCGGGGATGAAACCTATGATCGCCGCGTCGGGGAACTGGCGACCGGAACCGGCTTTGACCCGCTGGCCGCAACGCTGATGGCCGCCGATCCGGTGACGCGGATGATCGCGTCTTTCCTGGGGCAGGTCTTTCCGGCCTGACCCCTGGGCCGAGATGCCGGACTGAAAAGGCCGCCGTCGGGGCGGCCTTTTGCATGTTCGGCGCCGGCATGTGGTGCGGGGCGGGGTGCGGAAAACAGAAAGACCGCCGGCAGGTTCCCTGCGCGACGGTCTTTCATCGTCCGGCGACCGAAGGTTCGGTCAGGGGTGGCTCAGCGCCCCAGCATCTCGATATCGCCACGGCACAGGCCGATGTCGTCCAGCTCGCGGTCCGAGAGCTTCGACAGGGCCTTGCGGGTGACACGTGCGTCGTTCCAGGCGCCGATCGTCGAGAAGACGGTCGAAAGCGCGTTGAACGCACGGTAAGTCGTGATGGCGCCGAACGGCGCCGGGCGGCTCGTTTCGATGGCGGCCATGATGGTGTTCCTTTTCACAAACTACTCAATTCGGGGGCGTTGTGCCCCTCGAAGAGCGAGATAGACGTGCAGCGTGAGAAAAGCAATGAAGCGGCCAACAAGGCCGCCTTGCAGCCAATGCATGGCTGACACCAGGGTTTTGACGATTTTCAAGCAGCCTGGGCGGCTGGCCGGCGCAAACGTCGCTATTCTGCGGCTCTGCGTCGTTTTCACGGCTTTGCATACAGCCGCATCCCGAAGAATGCAACGCAGAAGTAACGTCTTGGCGGATGTTCTCTTTTCGTGCTAACCCTTCCTGCGACGAAAAGGAACAGGTATGCGCGTCATCGGCATCGACCCGGGGCTTCGGAATCTTGGCTGGGGGGTCATTGATGTGGCCGGCGCCCGGCTGTCGCATGTGGCGAACGGCATCTGCCACAGCGATGGCGCCACCGACGATCTGGCCCGCCGCCTGTGCAGCCTGCACGCCCAGTTGACCGAGGTGTTTCGCCTGTATCAGCCGGAAACGGCCGCGGTGGAACATACCTTCGTGAACAAGGATGCGGTGGCCACGCTGAAGCTGGGGCAGGCGCGCGGCATCGCGCTTCTGGTGCCGGCGCAGTTCGGGCTGGAGGTCGGGGAATATGCCCCGAACGCGGTGAAGAAGACGGTGGTTGGCGTCGGCCATGCCGCCAAGGTGCAGGTGGACCATATGGTGCGGCTGCATCTGCCGGGCGTGCAGATCGCGGGCCCCGACGCGGCCGATGCGCTGGCGGTGGCGATCTGCCATTCCCATCATGTGCAATCGGCCGGCCGGTTGCAGCAGGCGCTGCGGAGGGCGGCGGGATGATCGGCAAGATTGCCGGGCGGCTGGACTGGAAGGGTCTGGACACCGTTCTGATCGACTGTCGCGGCGTGGGCTATATCGTGCATGTCAATGACCGCACCATGGCCGCGCTGCCCCCGGTGGGCGAGGCCTGCGCCCTTTATACCGATCTGCTGGTGCGCGAAGACCTGCTGCAACTGTTCGGCTTTCCCACCATGCTGGACCGCGAATGGCACAAGCTGCTGATGACGGTGCAGGGCGTGGGGGCCAAGGCGAGCATGGCCATTCTGGGGGCGCTGGGCGCCGAAGGGGTGGCGCGCGCCATCACGCTGGGCGATGCCCGTGCCGTGCAGGCCGCGCCGGGCGTGGGGCCGAAACTGGCGCAGCGGGTGATCCTTGAGCTGAAATCCAAGGCGCCTTCGGTCATGGCGATGGGCGCGCGGCTGTCGGGCACCGCCGAGACGGTCGAGCTGATCGAGCCGGCGGCGCCGGTGGCCGCCGCGCCCCGCAAGCCCGCGAAGGTTGACGAGGCCGCCGCCCGCCGCGCGGCCGGAACGGCGGATGCGCTGTCGGCCTTGCAGAACCTGGGCTACGGGCCGGGGGACGCGGCGCAGGCGGTGGCGACGGTTTCGGGCGAACAGCCCGACGCCGACACGGCCACGCTGATCCGGCAGGCGCTGAAACTTCTGGCGCCGAGGTAAGGCATGACCTCTGACCCCGCCCTGCGGCCCGAAAAGCTGCCCGAGGATTCCGACCGTGCGCTGCGCCCGCAGGCGCTGGAGGAATTCATCGGCCAGCACGAGGCGCGGGCGAACCTGCGCGTCTTCATCGACAGCGCCCGGATGCGGGGCGAGGCGATGGATCACACGCTGTTCCACGGCCCCCCCGGCCTGGGCAAGACCACGCTGGCGCAGATCATGGCGCGCGAGCTGGGGGTGGGGTTCCGCATGACCAGCGGCCCGGTGCTGGCGCGGCCGGGCGATCTGGCGGCGATCCTGACCAATCTGGAACCGCGCGACGTGCTGTTCATTGATGAAATTCACCGCCTGTCGCCGGTGGTGGAAGAGGTGCTATATCCCGCGATGGAGGATTTCGCGCTGGATCTGGTGATCGGCGAGGGGCCAGCGGCGCGGACGGTGCGGATCGACCTGCAACCCTTCACCCTTGTCGGGGCCACCACGCGGCTGGGCCTGCTGACCACGCCGCTGCGTGACCGCTTCGGGATTCCCACCCGGCTGCAATTCTATACCGAGGACGAGCTGCATGAGATCGTCACCCGGGGCGCGCGGCTCTTGGGCGTGCAGGCGGAGGAGGACGGTTGCCGCGAGATTGCGCGGCGGGCGCGGGGCACGCCGCGGATTGCCGGGCGGCTGTTGCGGCGGGTGGTGGATTTCGCGCTGGTCGAGGCGGGCGGCAAGATCAGCCGCGCGCTGGCCGACCGCGCGCTGACCCGGCTGGGGGTGGACAATCTGGGGCTGGATGGCGCGGACCGGCGCTATCTGGTGTTGCTGGCCGAGAATTACGGCGGCGGGCCGGTGGGGGTGGAAACCATCGCCGCGGCGCTGAGCGAGCCGCGCGATGCCATCGAAGAGGTGATCGAGCCCTATCTGCTGCAACAGGGCCTGATCCAGCGCACCCCGCGCGGCCGGATGCTGGGCGCCAAGGCCTGGCGCCACCTGGGCCTTGAGGCGCCGCGCGCCCCGGGGCAGAGCGACCTGTTCGACGGGTGAGCCCCGTGGCCGGTGCGGCGGCGGGGGCCAGCCCCCGCACCCCCGGGGTATTTGGGCCAAGATGAAGGGGCTTGGGGTTTCCTTGGGGGCGAGGCGGCGCTGGCGCCGGTGCGCGGTGTGCAGGGGGCTTGACCCGCGCGGGTTGGCGGGGGATGACCGCGCCGCCGCCGAGAGGAGCCGGAGCATGACCCCGCAGGAGATTGAAGCCCTTTTCACCCGCGCCGACGGCAGTTTCCTGTGCGCGCGCTGGGGGCGGCCCATCGTGCCGGTGGTCTTTGGCATCGAGGATGCGACGCTGCCGGTGGTGAAGGGGGCGATCGAGGCGGTGGTGGCGCTGGCGGGGCACCGGATGGCCGAGACCGACCCCGAGCTGGGCGCGAACCTGATGGTCTTCTTCTTCCGCGACTGGGCCGAGCTGCCGCAGGTGCCGAACCTTGACCGGCTGGTGCCGGGGCTGACCGGCCTGTGCGGCCGGCTTGAGGCCGAGGGGGCGAACCAGTACCGGGCCTTTCGGTTTGACCCGGACGGCGCGATCCGGGCGGCCTTCGTGTTCCTGCGGATGGATGACCACCTGTCGGCCGTTCCGGCCGAGACGCTGGCGCTGGCGCAGGCGGTGCAGATCATCCTGCTCTGGTCGGACCGGGCCTTTGCGGCCGGGGCGCCGCTGGTGCGGGCGGGCGAGGCGGTGATGCTGCGGCCCGACATCGCCGGGCTGATCCGCGCGGCCTATGACCCGGTGCTGCCGGCCATGACGCAGGACCGCAGCCACGCGCTGCGGCTGGCGGCGCGGTCCGGCTTGCTGCGGTAGCACGGTCTGAATACCGGACTTGGGCCGGGCGCGGCCAAAAGCTAGTTTTCACACATTGCTTTGGCCGCCCGCCGGCCGTGAAGACCTTTTCATCAGACCATTCTGGAGGCAGCATGAGCCTGCGGTCCCCGCGTGAGCGGCTTTGTCAGACATTGGCCTATGAGGCAGGCGGCCTGATCCTGGCCGTGCCGATCTATCTGATCTACAGCGGGGCTTCGGCGGGCGAGGGGGTTCTGGTCATGCTGGCCGTGACCACGGCGGTTCTGCTGTGGTGCCCGCTGCACAATTCGGTTTTCGACTGGGTGGACCTGCGTCTGACGGGGCGGGCAGCAAGCGACCGGCCGCATCGCTGGCGCATCCTGCACGCCTGCAGCTATGAGCTGTCGACAACCATCGTCACGCTGCCCGTGCTGGTGTGGCTGGGCGGGCTGGGGGTTCTGGAGGCGGTACCGCTGGAAACGGGCCTGACGGCGATCTACGCGGTTTATGCCTATGTGTTTCACCTGTGGTATGACCGGCTGCGGCCGGTGGGGGGCCTTGGGGCGGCCGACCCTGCGGCGCCGGCGCCGGTTCCGTGCTATGGAGCCACCCCGGCCGGCAGCGGGATGACCGAGATCGACATCTTGCCCGACCCTTGGGTGATTTCGCTGGCATGGGCCAGGTAGATCAGGGCGTTTGACCGGGCATCGTAGATCCGCGTCACTTCCAGCGTCTTGAGGATCAGGGACTGGCGTTCCGAGAACACCTTTTCGCCGTCTTCGCCGGTGTCGATGTCGCCCAGGGTGATGGGGCCGGTCTGGGTGCAGTCGACGGCGGAATAGCTGGGGTCTTCGAACCAGTTGCCGTTGGTCAGCCGGTCATAGATCGAGCGTTCGAAATAGGCGAGGTGACAGGTCACGCCCTGCACCTTGGGGTCGGGGATGGCTTCGATGATGATGTCGTTTCCGACCCAGTCAACGCCGACTCGGCCCACTTCTTCGGCCATGGCGGGCAGGGCGGACAGGGCAAGGCCAAGGGTAACGGCGGGGGCGGCAAGGCGCATGGCGGTTCCTTTCGGGCGGCGGGGGTGGTGGCGTTCCCGCAGAAGAAAGAATAGGAAGCCAGCATCGCCGTTGCGAGGCCAGCATGTCCGATATTTCCGCCCATAGCCTGCCTGTCCGGGTTTATTACGAGGACACCGACCTGGCCGGCATTGTGTATTACGCCAATTACCTGAAGTTCATCGAACGGGGCCGCAGCGAATGGGTGCGGGCGCTGGGGGTGGACCAGACCGCGCTGAAGGCGGGGCAGGGCATCGTGTTTGCTGTGCGCCGGGTCGAGGCCGATTATCTGCGGCCGGCGAAATTCGGCGATGACCTGACCATTACCACCCGCCTGCGCGAAATGGGCGGGGCGCGGATCGTGGTGGAGCAGGAGGTGCTGCGCGCGGGCGAACGGCTGTTCCAGGCGGTGGTGACGCTGGTCTGCCTGAGCGACGACGGCCATGCCGCCCGTATTCCCGCCGAGGTGCGTGCCCGGCTTTCGCCGCCCGTTCACTAGGCACAGCCAAGACGGATTGGCGCGAAGTTTGATGCGCGGGGGACCGCCAGTCGCCAACTTGTGTTGGCAATCCCTCTGTATCCTTGCTAGAATCAGGGGTAACGGACCGGGAAACGGCCCGACGACATAACAGAGCAGGCGTAATGGAAACGGAAACCCTCGCATTGGCGCAGGAGATTGATTTCTCCTTGCTGGCCCTTTTCGCGCGCGCAACGCTGACGGTGAAGATCGTCATACTCATGCTGTTGGGCATGTCCTTCTGGTCATGGGCGATCATCATCCAGAAACACATCATGTTCCGCGCCGCGCGGAACGAGGCGTCGATCTTCGACCGCGCCTTCTGGTCGGGCGAACCGCTGGATGAGCTGTATGAGAAGATCGGGTCCGATCCGCAGGGGGCCAGTGAAAAGGTCTTTGCGACCGGGATGCTGGAATGGCGGCGCAGCCACAAACAGGACGGCGCCCTGATCGCCGGCGCGCAGGCCCGGATTGACCGGGCGATGGATGTGGCCATCGCGCGCGAAAGCGAGAAGCTGAACAAGGGGTTGAGCTTCCTTGCGACCACCGGGTCAACCGCGCCCTTCATCGGGCTGTTCGGCACGGTCTGGGGGATCAAGCACAGTTTCGAGCAGATCGCGCTGAGCCAGAACACCAACCTTGCGGTGGTGGCCCCCGGCATTGCCGAGGCGCTGATGGCCACGGCGGTGGGTCTGGTCGCGGCCATTCCTGCCGTGGTGTTCTACAACAAGCTGAACGCCGACAGCGAACATATCCAGGGCGGCTATGAAAGCTTTGCCGACGAGTTCGCGACGATCCTGTCGCGCCAGTTGGATAGCTGAGCCATGGGCGCCGGGGTCATCAAGAAAGGCGGTGGCGGTGGGCATCGCCGCCGGCGTCGCGGCACTGCCGCCGCGATGAGCGAGATCAACGTCACGCCCTTTGTGGACGTGATGCTGGTGCTGCTGATCATCTTCATGGTGGCGGCGCCCATGCTGACGGTGGGGGTGCCGGTCGAACTGCCGAAGACGGCGGCCAATGCCCTGCCGACCGAGCAGGAAGAACCGCTGACCGTCACGCTGACCGCCGACGGTCTGGTCATGGTGATGACCACCGAAGTGGCGCCCGACGAGCTGATCCCCAAGCTGAAGGCGATCGCGGCCGAGCGGACCAGCGACAAGATCTTCCTGCGGGCCGACGGGTCGCTGCCCTATGAACGGGTGGCCCAGGTCATGGGGGCGCTGAACGCCGGCGGCTTCACCAACCTTGGCCTTGTGACCGATGCGCAGGGTCCGTCTTTCGGCGCGGATGGCCAGGACTGAGCCGATGGAAACGCGGTTGCAATCGGGCACGCTCTATTCGGGAATAGGGCATGTCGGGGTGCTCCTCTGGGTTCTCCTGGGGGACTGGCTGTTTGCGCCTGAGTCGCCGCAGGAGATCATTTCGACCCAGGTGTCGATGATTTCCGAGGCCGAGTTCGCGGCGATACAGTCTTCGGCCCCGTCCGGTGCCGCCGAGGCGCCGGAACAGCCGTCCGAGATTGCCGCGCCCGAGCCGGTGCAGCCCGAGGCCCCGGCGGCGGAGCCTGCGGTGGAAACGCCGCCCGCGCCGCGCCCGGAACCGCAGCCGCAACCCGAGCCGGCCCCGCGGCCCGAGCCTGCGCCCGAACCGGCCCCGGAACCTGCCCCCGCGCCGGAGCCTGAACCCGAGCCGCTGCCGGTTGCGCCCGAGCCGCAGCCGCAGGACGTGGTGGTTGCCCCCGAGGAGCAGCCGCTGCCGTCGCTGTCGTCGTCGATGCGGCCGAAGCCCAAGCCCGCCGACCGGGTGGCGCCCGCGCCGGTGGATGTGCCGGAGGACGCGCAGACCTCGGAGACGCCGGAAGAGGCGGTCAGCCCCGAGCCGACGCCCGAGCCGCAGGTTGTGGAGGACACGCAGCAGGAGACGGTTCCGCAGGAATCCGGCGATGTGCTGCGCACCGAGGCGACCGAGGAACAGGACCAGTCGCTGGGCATGACCGCCAGCATCCGGCCGAAGTCCAAGCCCGCCCGGCGCCCCGCCGCGACGGAAACCCCGACCGAGACCGCCGCAAGCAGCGGGTCCGGCAGCGCGGCCGAAAGCGATGCCATCGCGGCGGCGCTGGCCGAGGCCACCGCCGAGGAACCCAGTTCCAGCAGCGCCAGCAGTTCCAGCAGCAGCGCGGCCAGTTCGGGCGCCAGCAGCGGACCCTCCGGCCCGCCGCTGAACGCGGGCGAGATCGGCGACATCCGGTCGGCCATCGGCAACAAGTGGAACCTGGGCGCGGTGTCGACCGACACGATGAGCACGGTCGTGGTGGTGCGGGTCGAGTTTTCGCCTGACGGCCGGCCCGGCAACATCAGCCTGATCGAAAGCAGCGGCCCGACGCAGGCGGCCATCGACACCGCCTTCAGCGCCGCCCGCCGCGCTATCCAGCGCGCCTATACCGAAGGCGGTATTCCCTTGCCGCCCGACAAATACGACACATGGAAGGTGCTGGATCTTGTCTTCGACGCCAACGGGATGAGGTTCAGATGACCTGCCGCCACCCCAAGACCATGGGCAAAAGGCCGCGCATCGGCCGGAATTCCCCTGAACCTGCGACCCCATCCAAGGGTAAAAACAAGAAAAACGGAGCCAGAGGCATATGAGACCGTCTTTTCGATTTGTCACAGTCCTGATTGCGCTTGGTCTTGCGGTGTTCGCCGGGCCGGCCGCGCAGGCGCAGAACGCCCCGCCGCCGCGCATCGTGATCGGCGCCGGTGTGATCGAGCCGATGCCGATTGCGGTGCCGGTCTTTGTCGATGAAGGCGGCGGCAGCAAGCTGGCCAGCGACCTGAGCCGGGTGGTGGCGTCTGACCTGGTGGGAACCGGGTTCTTCCGCGAGATTCCGGCCGATGCCCATATCAGCCGGATCACCAGCTTTGACGGCGGCGTTGCCTTCGAGGACTGGAAGGCGGTCAATGCGCAGGTGCTGATTACCGGCGCGGTGTCGGCCAGCGGCGACCGGATCACCGTGAAGTTCCGCGCCTATGACGTGCTGAACGGCAAGGCCATCGAAGGCGCCGCGCTGCAGTTCGCCGGCACCACGGCGGGCTGGCGGCGGATGGCGCACAAGGTGGCCGACGTGGTGTATTCCAAGATCACCGGCGAAGGCGGCTATTTCGACAGCCGCGTGGTGTTCGTCAGCGAAAGCGGCCCGAAGAGCGCCCGCCTGAAGCGGCTGGCGGTGATGGATTACGACGGCGCGAATGTGCAGTACCTGACCGACTCGGGGTCGATCGTGCTGGCGCCGCGCTTTTCCCCCACGGGCGACCGCATCCTTTACACCAGCTATGAAACCGGCTTTCCGCGCATCACGCTGATGGATGTGGGCAATCTCAAGCGCCGCACGCTGGAAGAGCAGCCGGGCACCATGACCTTTGCGCCGCGCTTTTCGCCCGATGGCGGCACGGTGGTGTTCAGCCTTGAGCAAGGCGGCAATTCGGACATCTATGCGCTGAACATCCGTTCGGGGCAGTTGAGCCAGTTGACCAACGCGCCCTCGATCGAGACCGCGCCGTCGTTCAGCCCGGACGGCAGCCAGATCGTGTTCGAAAGCGACCGTTCGGGCACCCAGCAGATCTACATCATGCCGGCCTCGGGCGGGGAAGGGCGCCGCATCTCGGGCGGCGAGGGGCGGTATTCCACCCCGGTCTGGTCGCCGCGCGGTGACCTGATCGCCTTTACCAAGCAGCACGCCGGCCGGTTCCATATCGGTGTCATGCGCACCGATGGCAGCGAAGAACGCCTGCTGACCGCCAGCTTCCTGGACGAGGGCCCGACCTGGGCGCCGAACGGCCGGGTGATCATGTTCACCCGCGAAACCAGCGGGGGCGGCGGCCAGGCGAGCCTGTGGTCGGTTGACATCACCGGGCGGAACCTGAAGCAGATTCCGACCGATGGCCCGGCCAGCGACCCGGCCTGGTCGCCCCTGCTGCCGTGATCGTGACGCGCGCCCGATTCCCTTGGGCGCGCAAACCTGTTAGACAGGGCGAAACGCCCGATTTCGAGCCACGAGAAGGATTCCCCCGATGACGCTTGCCCCCAAGGCCCTGCTTGTTCTGGCCGCTCTGACGCTGGCCGCCTGCCAGAACCCCGACCGTTACGGTTCGGGCGGGGCCGGCGGTGCCGGTGGCATGGGGGGGGCCGGCGGATCGGGCGGCTATATCGACACCACGGGTCTGGGCGACCCCAGCGATCCGCGGTCGATTGCCTATTTCAACCAGACGGTCGGTGACCGGGTGCTGTTCGCGGTTGACCAGTCCACCCTGTCGCCCGAGGCGCGGACGATCCTTTCGGGGCAGGCGGGCTGGCTGAACCAGAACCCGGGCTATGCGATCATCATCGAAGGCCATGCCGACGAGAAGGGCACCCGCGAATACAACCTTGCGCTGGGCGCCCGCCGTGCGGCCGCCGTGCAGCAGTTCCTGATCAGCCAGGGCGTGGCCGGCAACCGGATGAAGACCATTTCTTACGGCAAGGAGCGCCCGATCGAGGTGTGTTCGGAAGAAGCCTGCTATGCCAAGAACCGCCGCGCCGTGACGGTGCTGTCGGCGGGCGCGGGGGTCTGACGCGATGCGTCGTACCCTGCGACTTGCCCTTCTGCTGACGGCGCTTCCCGTCGCCGCGCTTGCGCAGGACAAGGCGCAGACGCTGGCGGACATCCGGGTCGAGCTGGGCCAGCTTGCGGCCGAGTTCAACGCGCTGAAGGCCGAGACCGTGGCCAGCGGCGCTTCGGCCAGCTTCGGCGGCGGCGATGCGCTGCAACGGATGGATGCGATCGAGGCCGCGCTGGCGCGGCTGACCTCGCGCGCCGAGGACGTTGAACTGCGGCTGAACCGGGTGGTGGCGGACGGCACCAACCGGATCGGCGATATCGAGTACCGCCTGTGCGAGGTGACCGAGGGTTGCGACCCGATGAACCTTGGCAAGACCTCGGTGCTGGGCGGCGCAAGCGGGGCTGCGGCCCCTGCGGCGGCGCCGGCCCCCACGGGCACCACATCCAGTGCAACAGGCGGTGCAGAAATGGCCGTCGCAGAGAAAGACGACTTCGACCGGGCCAAGGGGGTGCTCGGTCAAGGTGACTTTCGCCAAGCTGCAACGCTCTTTGAGGCCTATGCCCAATCCTATCCTGGCGGGCCGCTGATCCCCGAGGCGAACTATCTGCGGGGCGAGGCGCTGACCAGCCTGGGTGAGACGTCCAACGCGGCCCGCGCCTATCTGGACGCCTATTCCGCCGATCCGCAGGGCCAGTTCGCGCCGGATGCGCTGCTGAAACTGGGGCAGGCGCTGGGCGCTCTGGGCCAGACGCCCGAGGCCTGCGTGACGCTGGCCGAGGTGTCCACGCAATATCCGGCGTCACAGGCCGCAACGCAGGCGCCGGGCGCCATGCAGGGGCTGGGGTGCCCGTAAGCGCAGGCGGCGGGCTGACCAGCCCGGGCAGCGACGCCCGGCTTTTGCAGGCGGCCCGACAGGGCCTTGACCGGACTGGCCCCCGGCATGGGGCGCTTGGCCTTGCCGTTTCGGGCGGCAGCGATTCCCTGGCGATGCTGCATCTGATGGCCGAGACCGCCGCGACGGCGGGCCGGGCCTTGCAGGTGGTGACGGTGGACCACGGGCTTCGCCCCGAGGCGGCTGCGGAAGCCGGGTTTGTGGCAGGCATCTGTGCCGGTCTGGGGCTGCCGCATCGGGTGCTGGTCTGGGATCATGGCGGCCGCATCGAGGGCAATCTGATGCAGGCGGCGCGGCGGGCGCGCTATCGGCTGATGGCCGAATGGGCCGTGGCATCGGGCATCGGGGATATTGCGCTGGCCCATACCGCCGACGATCAGGCCGAGACCTTCCTGATGGGGCTTGCCCGCGAGGCGGGGCTGGACGGGCTGACCGGGATGAGCGGCAGCTTTGTGGAAGGCGGCGTGCGCTTCCACCGCCCGTTCCTGCGCCAGACCCGTGCCGATCTGCGCGGCTATCTGGCCCGGCGGGTCGTGGCCTGGATCGACGATCCGTCGAATGACAATGACCGTTTCACCCGCGTCTGGGCGCGGCGGGCGCTTGGCGCGCTGAAGCCGCTGGGCATTACGGTGGACCGTCTGGCGGCGGTCATCGACCATCTGGCGATGGCGCAGGGTGTGGTGACGGGGGCCGTTGCGCAGGCCGGGCGCGATCTGGTGACCGAGCGGGCGGGCGGGCTGATGTTCGACGCCCGCGCGCTGTGGGCCTGCGACCCCGAGGTTGCGCGGCGGCTGCTGGTGGCGATGGTGCGCTGGATCGGGGGGGCGGACCATCCGCCGCGGGCCGCCAAGATTGCCGCCCTGACCGCGGGCTTGCGCGAGGGGCGCGACGCCACGCTGGGCGGCTGCCGGTTCCGCCAGCGGGCGGGCAGGGTAAGCGTGACGCGCGAGATGCGGGCCGTGCAGGGCGCGGTGCCGCTTGGGCAGATCTGGGACGGGCGTTGGCGCGTTGCCGGGCCGGGTGGTGGGCCGGGCGGCGCGGGGCTGGAGATCCGCGCGCTGGGCGCGGCCGGTCTGCGGCTTTGCCCGGACTGGCGGGCGACGGGAATTGCGCGGCCGGCGCTGGAGGCAACGCCCGCCGTCTGGCAGGGTGAAACGCTGATCGCGGCGCCTTGCGCGGGGTTTGGCGCCGGCTGGCGCGCGGAAACGGCGCCGGATTTCGGAAGTTTCCTGTTATCGCATTGAACCCTGCCCACATCTGACTATCTTGGAGGCAAGACCGCGGCCCGAGACGGGCGCGCGGGCAATGCGGGAGTCTTTTCGTGAACAATGCACGAAACATCGCCTTCTGGGTCGTTCTGCTGCTGCTGATCCTGGCGCTTTTCAATCTGTTTTCCGGGGGGCAGACGGCCCTGTCATCGCGGACCCTGTCCTATTCGGACTTCATCGCCCAGGTCGATTCCGGCAAGGTTGCCAGTGTCACGCTGGATGGCGAGCGGGTGATCGTGCGCGGGTCGGACGGTTCGACCTACACCACGATCCGGCCGGAAGGGGAAATCCTGGCCGACCGGCTGATCGGCAAGGGCATCGAGGTGCAGGCCACGCCGCAACAGCAATCTGGCTTCATGTCGCTGCTGATGACCTTCCTGCCCTTCCTTGTGCTGATCGGCATCTGGATCTTCTTCATGAACCGGATGCAGGGCGGTGGCCGGGGCGGCGCCATGGGCTTTGGCAAATCGAAAGCCAAGCTGTTGACCGAGAAGAACGGCCGCGTCACCTTTGACGATGTGGCCGGCATCGACGAGGCCAAGGAAGAGCTGGAAGAGATTGTCGAATTCCTGCGCAACCCGCAGAAGTTCAGCCGTCTGGGCGGCAAGATCCCGAAGGGCGCGCTGCTGGTTGGCCCGCCCGGCACCGGGAAAACCCTGCTGGCCCGCGCCATTGCGGGCGAGGCGGGGGTGCCGTTCTTCACCATCTCGGGCTCTGACTTCGTGGAAATGTTCGTGGGTGTCGGCGCATCCCGTGTGCGCGACATGTTCGAACAGGCCAAGAAGAACGCGCCCTGCATCGTGTTCATCGACGAAATCGACGCCGTGGGCCGTGCGCGTGGCGTGGGCATCGGCGGCGGCAATGACGAGCGCGAGCAGACGCTGAACCAGCTTCTGGTGGAAATGGACGGGTTCGAGGCGAATGAGGGCGTGATCATCATCGCGGCCACCAACCGCAAGGACGTGCTGGACCCCGCGTTGCTGCGGCCCGGCCGGTTTGACCGCCAGATCCATGTGCCGAACCCCGATATCAAGGGGCGCGAGAAGATCCTGTCGGTTCACGCCCGCAAGGTGCCGCTGGGGCCGGACGTTGACCTGCGCACCATCGCGCGCGGGTCGCCGGGGTTCAGTGGGGCGGACCTGATGAACCTTGTGAACGAGGCGGCGCTGATGGCCGCGCGTGCCGGCCGCCGCTTTGTCACCATGGTGGATTTCGAGAACGCCAAGGACAAGGTGATGATGGGGGCCGAGCGTCGCAGCATGGTGCTGACGCAGGACCAGAAGGAAATGACCGCCTATCACGAGGCCGGCCATGCCATCGTCGGCATGACGCTGCCGAAGTGCGATCCGGTCTACAAGGCGACGATCATCCCGCGCGGCGGCGCCTTGGGCATGGTGATGAGCCTGCCCGAAATGGACCGGCTGAACTGGCACAAGGACCAGTGCGAGCAGCGCATCGCCATGACCATGGCGGGCAAGGCGGCCGAAATCCTGAAATGGGGCGCCGAGTCGGTGTCGAACGGCCCGTCGGGCGACATTCAGCAGGCATCGGCGCTGGCCCGTGCCATGGTGCTGCGCTGGGGCATGTCGGATGTGGTGGGCAATATCGACTATGCCGAAGCCGCCGAAGGCTATCAGGGGAACACCGGCGGCTTCTCGGTTTCGGCCGAAACGAAGCGGGCGATCGAGCAGGAAGTGAAGCGCCTGATCGACGAGGGCTATGAAAAGGCCCGCAGCATTCTGCTGGAGCGGCAGGAAGACTGGGAACGGCTGGCCAAGGGTCTGCTGGAATACGAAACCCTGACCGGCGACGAGATCCGCAAGGTGATTGCGGGCGAGAAGCTGGGCGAGGACGACGATGCCGACACGCCCGCGCCGGGCGGCGGTGCGCCGTCAGTGGCGGCGATTCCCAAGACGAAAAAGCCCCGGTCGCCGAAGCCCGACCCGGAACCGGCGCCGCTGTAAAGGCCCGCCAGACAGAAAGGCCCCGCTTTGGCGGGGCCTTTTGCTTTTGGCCGGGCTTGGCTAGGGTCGTCCCACCAACAGCCTTGCGGAGAGCGGCGATGATCACGGCATATCGGGCGCGCGACAACCGGCTGGAGCGTATAGACCCCGAGGATGGCGGTCTGCTGGATGCCGTCTGGATTGATCTGGAAGCCCCGACCCCGGCCGAGGAAGATGCGGTCGAGGCCGCGCTGGGGCTGGACATTCCCACCCGCGAGGACATGCAGGAAATCGAGGTGTCGTCGCGGCTTTATGATGAGCGGGGCGCGCTGTTCCTGACCGCGCAGGTGGTGGCCATGCCGGTGGGCAAAGACCCGGAAACCGGCCCTGTCACCTTTGTGCTGACGCGGGAACGTCTGGTGACGGTGCGCTATCACGCGCCCCGGTCGATGGCCTATTTCGCCGAGCGGGTGGTGGCGCAGCCGTTGGGCTGCACCAATGGGCAATCCACCATGCTGGCGCTGCTGGAAACGCTGGTGGACCGTCTGGCCGACATTCTGGAGGGCGAGATGCGCAAGCTGGACGCGCTGACCCGCGCCATCTTCGAGGCGCATCGCCCCAATGGCCGGGCGCAGACGCTGGCGGTGATCATGCAGCGGATCGGCCGGGCGGAAGACCTGAACGGCAAGGTTTCGGAAAGCCTGGCCACGATCCAGCGGATGCTGGGGTTCCTGTCGGTGCCCTCGGGCGGGGCGGCGGCGCTGTCGGCGCTGAAGGGCATCGACAAGACGCGGCTGAAGGTGCTGATGCGCGACGTGAAATCGCTTCAGGAAACCGCCGGAACGCAGGAGCGCAAGATCCTGTTCCAACTGGACGCCACGCTGGGGGTGATCAACATCCAGCAATCCGACATCATCAAGATCTTCTCGGTGGTCGCCTTCGTCTTCCTGCCGCCGACGCTGATTGCCAGCATCTACGGGATGAACTTCGAACATATGCCGGAGGTGAAATGGGAGTGGGGCTATCCGATGGCGCTGGTGGCCATGGTGCTGTCGGCGCTGGTGCCCTGGCTGATCTTCCGCTGGAAGAAATGGCTGTGACTGTCGCATTCCCGGAGGTGCAAGAATGCCTGCCCTGATCCCCACCCAGTTCCGCGGCACTGTCACCTGGCTGGGCGTGCAGCGCCGGCCGGTGGAAAAGCTGGAGATCTTTGGCGAGCCGGTCGCGGAAATGCCGCTGACCTTTGCCGGCTTTGCGCCCGAGGTTCATGCCGGGCTGACGCGCCCGTCCTGCAGCCGGGTGCTGGCGCAGCATCCGCGCGGCACGACGATCCGCAATGCGCGGCAACTGTGCCTGGTGTCGGCCGAGGATCTGGCCGAGATCGCCGCCCGCCTGGGGATGGAGCGGATCGACCCGGCCTGGCTGGGGGCCAGCGTGGTGATTGCCGGCCTGCCCGATTTCAGTTTCCTGCCGCCGTCATCGAGGTTGCAGGGGCCGGACGGGGTGACTCTGGTGGTGGACATGGAAAACCGCCCCTGCCAGGAACCGGCGGTGACCATGGCCAAGGCCACGGGCGGGCAGGGCAAGGCGTTCAAGACCGCGGCCAGGGGCCGGCGCGGCGTGACCGCCTGGGTGGAGCGGGAAGGCACGCTGCGCCCGGGCGATTCGCTGGTGCTGCATGTGCCCGACCAGCGGGTTTGGGCGCATCTGGAGGCCGCGCGGACCGGGGCGGCGGGCTAAGGCCGCCGGCCCATCGTTGCGTTCCTTGTTCGTGAGTTTCCGATCGGAAACCGGCCACGCCGAATTTCGCGGGGAACACGTCGCAAACCGGCCTCGAACCGGGCGGATCGCCCGGTATCACGTCGCTAACGGAACATCCGGCAAGAAACCGGGCCCCCAGGGAGTGCGACATGGCCTTCAAGACCGACATCGAAATTGCGCGCGAAGCCAAGAAGAAGAACATCATGGAGATCGGGGCCAAACTTGGCATCCCGTCCGAAAGTCTGCTGCCCTATGGCCATGACAAGGCCAAGGTCAGCCAGGAGTTCATCAAGGGTCTTGCGGGCAAGCCCGATGGCAAGCTGATCCTGGTGACCGCGATCAACCCGACGCCCGCCGGCGAAGGCAAGACCACCACCACCGTGGGCCTGGGCGACGGGCTGAACCGCATCGGCAAGAAGGCGGTGATCTGCATCCGCGAAGCCAGCCTTGGCCCGAACTTCGGGATGAAGGGCGGGGCGGCCGGTGGCGGCATGGCGCAGGTGGTGCCGATGGAGGAGATGAACCTTCACTTCACCGGCGACTTCCACGCGATCACCAGCGCGCACAACCTGCTTTCGGCGATGATCGACAACCACATCTACTGGGGCAACGAATTGCAGATCGACGCCCGCCGCGTGGTGTGGCGCCGGGTGATGGACATGAACGACCGCGCGCTGCGCGACATCGTGGTGAACCTGGGCGGCGTGTCGAACGGCTTTCCGCGCCAGACCGGGTTCGACATCACGGTCGCAAGCGAAGTGATGGCGATCCTGTGCCTGTCGAACGATCTGGAAGACCTGCAGAAGCGGCTGGGCGACATCGTGGTGGCCTATACGCGCGAGAAGAAGCCGATCTACTGCCGCGACATCAAGGCCGACGGTGCGATGACCGTTCTGCTGAAGGACGCGATGCAGCCGAACCTGGTGCAGACGCTGGAGAACAACCCGGCCTTCGTGCACGGCGGCCCCTTCGCCAACATCGCCCATGGCTGCAACAGCGTGATCGCCACCAAGACCGCGCTGAAATTGGGGGAATATGTGGTGACAGAGGCCGGTTTCGGGGCCGATCTGGGCGCCGAAAAGTTCTTTGACATCAAATGCCGCAAGGCGGGGCTGAAGCCTTCGGCGGCGGTGATCGTGGCCACCGTCCGCGCCATGAAGATGAACGGCGGCGTCGCCAAGGCCGATCTGGGCACCGAGAACATCGAGGCGGTCAAGAAGGGCTGCCCGAACCTTGGCCGCCATATCGCCAATGTCAAATCCTTCGGCGTGCCGGTGGTGGTGGCGATCAACCACTTCTACAGCGACACCGACGCGGAAATCGCCGCGGTGAAGGAATATGTCGCGGCGCAGGGCGCCGAGGCGATCCTGTGCCAGCACTGGGCGAAGGGATCGGAAGGGATCGAGGCGCTGGCGAAGAAGGTTGTCGCGCTGGCCGAAGGTGGCAGCGCCAATTTTGCGCCGCTTTACCCCGACGAGATGGGCCTGTTCCAGAAGATCGAGACCATCGCCAAGCGCATCTACCACGCCGACGAGGTGCTGGCCGACAAGTCGATCCGCGACCAGCTCAAGGCCTGGGAAGCGGCGGGTTACGGCCACCTGCCGATCTGCATGGCCAAGACCCAGTATTCGTTCAGCACCGACCCCAACCTGCGCGGCGCGCCCACCGGCCATTCGGTTCCGGTGCGCGAGGTGCGGCTTTCGGCCGGGGCCGGGTTCATCGTGGTGATCTGCGGCGAGATCATGACGATGCCGGGCCTGCCCAAGGTGCCGAGCGCCGAGGTGATCCGGCTGAACGATCAGGGCTTTGTCGAGGGGCTGTTCTAAGCCGCCGCATTGCCCTTTCCGGTCGGCCCGGCTAATTCCTTGGGCCGACCAGAAGGGACCAAGACGATGCGCAAGCCTGCTGATTGCACGACCATGGCCCATATCCGGGCCGAGATCGACCGGCTGGATGACGACCTTGTCCGGCTGTTTGCAGAACGGGCGGGCTATATCGACCGCGCGGCCGAGATCAAGGCGGGGGTGGACCTGCCGGCCCGGATCAACGACCGCGTGGAAGAGGTGGTGCAGAACGTGCGCCGCCACGCCGAAACCTACGGGCTGCCGCCCGATCTGGTGGAAAAGCTGTGGCGGCGTCTGATCGACTGGTCCATCGCGCGGGAAGAAAGCCGCCTTGGGCCGGACAGTCTGCGGAAGGGATGAAGGGTGGCAACACACCACGGCAGGCCAGGAGGACGCACCGTCGAGTTGCTGGCTGCTCTGGTGCTGATCCTGGTGTCAGCGGGGGCGCTTCTGGCAAGCGTTGCCGCGGCCGTCTGGGGGTGTCTGTGGGTGTATTTTCGGCTTTCGGGCTCTGCGCCAATTCTGATCGTGGGACTGGTCCCCATACTTACCTTGTGGGGAAGAAAGGCAGCCGGGCTTGCGATGCGTGCCACCATGGTGGCGCTTGGCGCGATTTGGGGCCCGTTTCTGCGTTACTATCGTTATGAACCGGGCACTTTGCGCCCCCTGACGACGGATGATGGCAGGAATGACCGCCACCCTGATTGACGGCAAGGCCATCGCGGCCCGGATGCGTGCGGATGTGCGGGCCGAGGCCGAGGCGCTGGCCGCGGCCGGCTGGGTGCCGAAGCTGATCTCGATCTCGGTGGGCGATGTGGCGGCGGCGGAGCTTTACGTTCGCAACCAGCAGCGGCAGGCCGAGGCCGCCGGCGTGGCCTTTGAATCGCGCAATTACCCCGAGACGATCAGCCTTGAGCAGTTGACGGGCGTCATTGCCGGCCTGAATGCCGACCCGCGGGTGAATGGCATCATCATCCAGCGCCCGCTGCCGGGGCATATTCCGGTGAAGGCGCTGCAAAAGGCCGTGCATCCGCTGAAGGATGTGGAAGGGATGCACCCGGCCTCGATCGGGAACATCGTCTACAACGACCTGACGCTTGGCCCCTGCACGGCGGTTGCCGCTGTGGAAATCCTGAAGACCCTGCCGCTGAAGATGGAAGGGCTGGATGTTTGCGTGATTGGCCACAGCGAGATTGTCGGCAAGCCGATTGCCTTTCTGATGATGGGGCTGGGGGCCACGGTGACGGTGTGCCACCACATGACGCGGCAGGTCGCGCTGCATTCGCGCGCGGCGGATGCCGTCTTCGTGGCGGTCGGCAAGCCGGGGCTGGTGACGGGGGCGATGCTTAAACCCGGCGCGGCGTTGATCGACATCGGCATCAACCGCACCGCCGAGGGGCGGGTGGTCGGCGACGCCGATTTCGACAGTTGCGCCCAGGTGGCCGGCTGGATCACGCCGGTGCCGGGCGGGGTGGGGCCGGTGACGGTGGCGATCCTGATGAAGAACGCCGTTCTGGCGACACGGATGCAGATGGACCATTACCGCGCCGCCTTTGCGGCCGCGGTCTGAGAAGGGAGAAAGCGGATGACCGCCAGGGTGATCGACGGCAAGGCCTTTGCGGCCAATGTGCGGGCGCAGGTTGCGGCGCATGTGGCGCGGCTGAAGGAAGAACAGGGCCTGACCCCCGGTCTGGCGGTGGTGCTGGTGGGCGAAGACCCGGCCAGCCAGGTTTATGTCCGCAACAAGGGCACCCAGACGGCCGAAGCCGGAATGGCCAGTTTCGAACACAAGCTGCCGGCCGACACGTCAGAGGCCGATCTTCTGGCGCTGGTGGCGCGTCTGAACGCCGATCCGAAAGTTCACGGGATTCTGGTGCAGTTGCCGCTGCCTGCTCATCTGAATTCCGAGCTGATCATCAACACGATCGACCCGGCCAAGGATGTGGATGGATTCCACATTTCCAACGTCGGCCTGCTGGGCACCGGGCAGAAGAGCATGGTGCCCTGCACGCCGCTGGGCTGCCTGATGATGCTGCGCGATCATCACGGCAAGCTGGCCGGGCTGAGCGCCGTGGTGGTGGGGCGGTCGAACATCGTGGGCAAGCCGATGGCGCAGCTTCTGCTGGGCGACAGTTGCACGGTGACCATCGCGCACAGCCGCACCAGGGATCTGGCCGAGGTCTGCCGCCGCGCCGACATTCTGGTCGCCGCCGTGGGCCGGCCCGAGATGATTACCGGCGACATGGTGAAGCCCGGCGCGACGGTGATCGACGTGGGCATCAACCGGATCGAACGCGACGGCAAGGCCCGGCTGGTGGGGGATGTGCATTACGAAAGCGCGGCGGCGGTGGCCGGCGCGATCACCCCGGTACCGGGCGGCGTGGGGCCGATGACCATTGCCTGTCTGCTGGCCAATACGCTGACGGCCTGCTGCCGCGCGAACGGCCTGCCCGAACCCGAAGGGCTGACCGCCTAACGCGGCATCGGGATCGCCCGCGCCTTCGGCCCGGTCAGCACCGCCAGCGCGCCGGGCTGCATCAGCCCGGTCAGCGCGGGATCATGGCTCCACAGTCCGCCGGTATAGGCGCCATAGGCCGGCAGGATGATGCGCGCGGCATCGGCCAGAAAGCAGGGCCGCGCCTGGCCTGCCAGCCGTGCCTTGGGGTGATAATGCCCCGAAACCTCATGCCCCTGCGCGGGGTCTGCGATGTGGCGGAAGGTCAGCGCGCCCAGGGTCAGGCTGGCCCGGTGGGTGCCGGCCAGCGCGATGGGGCCGGGGTCATGGTTGCCTTCGATCCAGGTCCAGTCGCGCCCGGCCATCAGCCGCGTCAGCCAGAGCACCGCGTCTTCCTCCAGCGCCCCGGCGGCGGCGGTGTCGTCGAAACTGTCGCCCAGGCAGATCACGCCGGCCGGGCGGGTGGCGGCGATGTCGGCTTCCAGCCGTTCCAGCGTGGCGCGGGTTTCATAGGGTGGCAACAGCGCGCCGCCGCGCCGGGCCAGCCGGGCCGATTTGCCAAGATGCAGGTCCGAGACCGCCAGAACCCGCCGCGCCGGCCACCACAGCGCGCCCGAGGGCAGGGCGTGCAGGGTTTCCGGGCCAAGGGTCAGGGTCTGGGACATGCGGCCTTTTCCCGATCCCTTGCCCGGCTGGCAAGGCCCCTGCTTCCAGTTGGTCCAAATACCCCGGGGGTCCGGGGGCGGCGCCCCCGGCGCTCAGGCCAGCCCCGCCGCCGCCATCAGGGCCTGCGCCTGCGCTTCGGCCAACCGTTCGCGGCCCTGGCCATGGATCGGCACCTTGCCGGGTTCCAGGAACAGCGGCGCGGCCAGCGGTGTCAGCCGGGGCAGGCGGATCAGGTCGATGCGGCCTTCGATCCGGGCAAGCAGGTCTTCGATGCGGGCAAAGTCGATCAGGCCGCGCATCGCCTCTTCGCGGGTGATCTGCAGCAGAAGGTGGCCGGGGTCGTATTTGCGCAGCGTGTCATAAAGGATGTCCGACGAAAACGTGGCCTGCCGCCCGGTCTTGCGGCGGCCCTGATGGCTGCGCTCGATCAGGCCGGCGACAAGGGCCACGTTGCGGAAGGTGCGTTTCATCAGCGCATTGCCCTGCAACCAGCTTTCCAGCCCCTGCCGCAACGTTTCGGCGGCGAACAGCGGGGCGGGGTCGGTGACGGGCGACAGGCCCCAGACAAGCGTGGCATAATCGGTGGCGACAAAGCCAAGCGGATCAAGCCCCTGATCCTCCATCTGTTTGGTGACCAGAAGCCCCAGCGTCTGCTGGGCGTTGCGGCCGGCGAAGCCGTAGATCACCAGATGCTCGCGCCCGTCATGCGGGAAACTTTCCACCAGCAGCCGGTCGCGGCGCGGCAGGGCCGAGACTTGCCGTTGCAGCGCCAGCCAGCGCGCGGTGTGGTCCGGCAGGAAGGGCCAGCCGGGCCGGTTCAGCAGCGCAAGGATGCGGTCGGACAGTTGGGTTGATGTGGCGAATTTGGTGCCGTTGAACACCGCGACCTTGGGGTCGCGGCCGGGGGTGCGGCTGACCTCGACGGTCATTTCGTTCAGGCCTTCGTAGCGCACCACCTCGCCCCCGATCAGGAAGGTATCGCCGGGGGTAAGGGTGGCGGCGAAGGCTTCCTCCACCTCGCCCAGAGGGGTGCCGCCGAAGCGGCCCTTGAGGCGGACCTTCAGGGTTTCGGTGTCGATGATGGTGCCAAGGTTCTGCCGGATCAGCACGGCGCTGCGCGGGTCGCGCAGGTGCCACAGATCGCCCGTCTGCTTCAGGCGCTGCCAGCGGTCATAGGCGCGCAGCGCATAGCCGCCGGTCGCCACGAAATCGAGCGTCGCGTCGAAATCGGGCCGGGTCAGGGCGTGATAGGGCGCCGCCTCGCGGATTTCGGCATAAAGGTCGTCGGCCCGGAAGGGGCCGGCGCAGGCGACAATCAGGATGTGCTGGCAAAGCACGTCGCGCGGGCCGGGGCCGCGCGGTTCGCCATCCAGATCACGGGCGAGCGCGGCATCCAGCGCGGCCTGACATTCCACCACCTCGAAGCGGTTCGCGGGCACCAGCAGCGCCTTCGAGGGGGCGTTGTAGCGGTGGTTGGCGCGGCCGATCCTTTGCACAAGGCGCTTGACGTTCTTCGGTGCGCCGACCTGGATCACCAGATCCACATCGCCCCAGTCGATGCCAAGGTCGAGCGAGCCGGTGCAGACCACGGCGCGCAGGCGGCCTTCGACCATGGCCGCCTCGACCCGTTCGCGCTGTTCGCGGGCCAGGCTGCCGTGGTGAATGGCGATGGGCAGGCCGTCTTCGTTCTGCAGCCAGAGATCGTGAAAGAACAGTTCGGCCTGGGCGCGGGTGTTGTGGAAGATCAGCGTGGTGCGATGGGCGCGAACCTGTTGCAGGATCGCGGGAATGGCGTGCCGCCCACCGCCCCCCGACCAGGGGGGCGGGGTGCCGGTGTCGAGCATGGAAATGTCGGGGTCGGGGCCGGGGTCGGCCAGCAGGATTTCGGTGCCGGGGGCCAGAAACCGGGCCAGGGCGGGCGGGTCTTCCACCGTGGCGGACAGGCCGATGCGGCGCAGGCCGGGGGCAAGGCGCCCCAGCCGGGCCAGCAGCAGGGCAAGCTGGTCGCCGCGTTTCGATTCGGCCACGGCATGAAGTTCATCGACGATCACCCGTTGCAGGGTGCTGAACATCCTGGGGGCGTCTTCGTAGCTGAGCAGAAGGGCCAGGCTTTCCGGCGTGGTCAGCAGGATATGCGGCGGGTCCACGCGCTGGCGCTTGCGGGCGGTCTGGCCGGTGTCGCCGGTGCGGTCTTCAACCCGGATCGGCAGGCCGGCGCCTTCAAGGGGGGCGCGCAGGTTGCGGCGGATGTCGGCGGTCAGCGCCTTGAGCGGCGAGATATAGAGCGTGTGCAGGCCGGACGGGGGCGCGGGGCCAAGTTCGGCCAGGCTGGGCAGGAAGCCGGCCAGCGTCTTGCCGCCGCCGGTGGGCGCGATGAGCAGCGTCGCGGGCGCTGCGGCGCGGTCAAGCATGGCCTGCTGATGCGGGTGCAGGGTCCAGCCGCGGGCGGCGAACCAGGTGGACAGGGGGGCGGGAAGGGCGGTCATCGGCGCAGGCTGCGGCGGCGCGGGGCGTTTCGCAATGCGTTGCGGTTAATCAGGCGAGAATATGGGGGAAATCCCGATCTTTGCCCGCCGGGGCGGCGCCGGTCCGGGCGGTGGGGCCGAATCGCCCGGCCGCAGCGGCGGTGCCGGGGGTTTTGCACCCCCGGACCCCCGCAGGGTATTTGAGCCAAGATGAAGCAGCGGCGGATGGCAGAAGGGGGGCGCAGGGCGCGGGGGCTTGCGGCAGCGGGGGGCGCGGCCTAGGAGAGAGAAGATTTTTCCGGTGTGGGCAGGATGCGGCTACTTTTTCTGGGCGATGTGATGGGCAAGACCGGGCGGACGGCGGTGGCCGAGCGGTTGCCGGGGCTGCGCGCGGCCTGGGGCCTGGACTTCGTGGTGGTCAATGGCGAGAACGCCACCGGGGGCATGGGGCTTTCGGCGGAACATGCCAAGCTGCTGCTGGGGGCGGGCGCCGATGTGGTGACGCTGGGCGATCATGCCTTCGACCAGAAGGACATCGTGCCGTTTCTGGAGCAGGAGCCGCGGGTGCTGCGGCCGATCAACTATTCCAAGCTGGCGCCGGGGCATGGCGCGCGGGTCTATGACGCGCCGGGCGGGCGGCGGGTGCTGGTGGCGCAGGTGCTGGGCCGGGTGTTCATGAAGCAGCCCTTCGATGACCCGTTTTCCGCCATCGAGCCGGTGTTGAAGACGCATCGGCTGGGGGCGGCTGTGCAGGCGGCCATCGTGGATGTTCATGCCGAGGCCACCAGCGAGAAGATGGGCATGGGGCATTGGTGCAACGGGCAGGCCAGCCTTGTGGTGGGCACGCATACCCATGTGCCGACCGGGGATGCGCAGATCCTGTCGGAAGGCACGGCCTATATGACCGATGCCGGCATGTGCGGCGATTATGACAGCGTGATCGGCATGGAGAAGCTGGAGCCGATGCGCCGCTTTGTCACCGGCATGGCCAAGGCGCGGTTCGAACCGGCGGCGGGCGAGGCAACGCTGTCGGGCGTCTATGTCGAGACCGACGACCGGACCGGACGCGCGACGCGGGTCGAGATGGTGCGCCAAGGGGGGCGGCTTGCCCCCTCGGGGCCGGTGATGTGAACCTGGCGGGCAACGCAAGGGGGTATGGGTTGGAGACGGTAGCATGTTCGGCTTGAGTGTTCCGGCGGACTGGGCACCCTGGGTGGCGCTGGCCATCCTGGTGGTGATGTTCACCATGTTCGTGCTGGAAACGATGCCGGTGGAGGTGACGGCCATCGCCGCGGCGGCGGTGATGCTGATCACCGGCCTGCTGCCGCTGAAGGACGCGACGGCGGTGCTGTCGAATTCGGCCCCCTGGACGATTGCGCTGATGTTCCTGGTGATGGGCGGGCTGGTGCGCACCGGGGCGGTGGAGGCGGTGATCCGCACCACGGAACGCTATGTGGACGGGCGGCCGAAACTGACCATCGTGGCGCTGTTCGGCTTTTGCGCTGCCGCCTCGGCCTTCATGAACAACACGCCGCTGGTGGCGGTGATGATCCCGGTGGTGATCCAGATCGCGGTCAAGATCGGGGTGGCGCCGTCCAAGATGCTGATCCCGCTGAGCTACATGACGGTGCTGGGCGGCATGATCACGCTGATCGGCACCTCGACCAACATTCTGGTGGACGGGGTGGCGGCCAAGGCGGGCCTGCAACATTTCAGCCTGTTCGAAGTGGCGCCGCTGGGGATTGCGGTGGCGCTGGCGGGCGGACTTTACCTGGCGACGGTGGGCCGGCGGCTGTTGCCCGAGCGGCAGTCGATGGGGACGCTGCTGAGCGACCGGCGGAAGATGAAATACTTTACCGAGGTGGCGATCCCCGAGGACAGCGTGCTGATCGGGCAGGCGCCGCTGGAGGTGGACCTGTTCAAGCGGGACGGGGTGCGGCTGATCGACGTGCTGCGCGGCGACGCCAGCCTGCGGCGCAATCTGGCGCCGGTGCAGTTGATGGCGGGCGACCGCGTGGTGCTGCGCACCGAGATGACCGAGCTTCTGGACCTGCAGCGGCGCAAGGACGTGCATCTGGTCGACAAGCTGTCGAGCGTGAAGACCGAGACGGTCGAGGTGCTGATCGGGCCGGGTTGCCGGATGGAGGGCCAGCGGCTGGGCGATCTGCGGCTGCGGCGGCGCTACGGGGTTTACCCGATTGCCGCGCACCGGCGGAACCAGAACATCGGCCGGCAACTGGATGATCTGGTGGTGCGGGTGGGCGATACGCTGCTGCTGGAAGGCGCCATCGAGGACATTCAGCGGCTGGCGGCGGACATGGATCTGGTGGATGTCAGCCGGCCGTCGATCAAGCCGTTCCGGCGCGCGAAGGCGCCCATTGCCATTGCGGCGCTGGTGTTCATCGTGCTGCTGTCGGCCTTTGACGTGGCCCCGATCCAGGCGCTGGCGCTGGTGGCGGTGGCGGTGATCCTGCTGACGCGCTGCGTGGACAGCGAGGAGGCGTTCAGCTTCATCGACGGCCGCCTGCTGGCGATGATCTTTGCCATGCTGGCGGTGGGCGAGGGGCTGGACCAGTCGGGCGCGGTGGAGCTGATTGTCGATGCGGCGGCGCCGGCGCTGGCGGGGCTGTCGCCGTTCCTGCTGATTCTGGCGGTGTATTTCATCGGGCTGGTGCTGACCGAGTTCCTGTCGAACAATGCCGTGGCGGTGATCTACACGCCGGTGGCCATCCAGTTGGCGCAGAACCTGGGGTATGATCCGCGGCCCTTCGTGGTGGCGGTGATGTTCTCGGCCACGCTCGCCTTTGCGACGCCGGTGGGATACCAGACCAACATGATGGTCTATGGTCCGGGCGGGTATCGGTTTTCCGATTTTACCCGGGTGGGTGTGCCGCTGAACCTGCTGACCATGCTGGTGGCTTCGGCGCTGATCCCGCTGCTTTGGCCGCTGTAAGGGGCGGGGCGCCCCGGTCGGGCGGGGTTGCCCACACGTCGCCCGCCGGTGTAAGGGACCGCATCATCGCAAAGACCAAGGGGTAAACGGCCATGGCCGGCCATTCGAAATGGGCGAACATCCAGCACCGCAAGGGCAAGCAGGACAAGGCGCGCTCGGCGACTTTCTCGAAGTTGGCGAAGGAGATCACCGTCGCCGCCAAGATGGGGATGCCGGACCCCGACATGAACCCGCGGTTGCGGCTGGCGATCAAGGCCGCCAAGGCGGTGTCGATGCCGAAGGACGTGATTGATCGCGCGATCAAGAAATCGCAGATGGGCGATGCGGCGGATTACACCGAGATGCGCTATGAAGGCTATGGCGCAGGCGGCATTGCCATCATCGTCGAGGCGCTGACCGACAACCTGAACCGCACCGCCAGCAACGTGCGCAGCTATTTCACCAAGGCCGGCGGCAACATGGGCCAGACCGGCAGCGTGAGCCACAGCTTCGACCGGGTGGGCGAGATTTCCTATCCGCTGGCGGCGGGCAGCGCCGATGACGTGATGATGGCCGCGATCGAGGCGGGGGCCGACGACGTGGAAACCGACGACGAGGCGCACTGGATCTATTGCAAGGTCGAGGATCTGGCGGCGGTTTCGGATGCGCTGGAGGCGGCGCTTGGGGAATCGACCGAATCCAAGCTGATCTGGCGGCCGCAGTCGCGCACCGAGGTGGATCTTGAGACGGCGCAGAAGCTGATGAAGCTGATCGACCTTCTGGAAGAGGATGACGACGTGCAGACCGTCACCCACAATTTCGACGTGCCCGAGGACGTGGCCGCGAAGCTGTAATCCGCGACCCATCGCGCAGGAAGACCCGACGCCCGCCCCCGAAAACGGGGTGGGCGTTCTGCATGGCGATGCAGGCTGTCACCGGCCGTTCATCCGGGCGTCATTGGCCCGACATTGGCGCGTCATCGGGGCGTCACCGGCGGTGGGGATGCTGTCCCCGACAGCAGCCCGGGGGATTCGGATGACGGGGATGATGCGGACGGGTGGGTTTGACGGGGCCGAGCCGGTTCTTCCCGCCCCCCTGGAGCCGCGGCCGGGGCCGGTCGGCGCGGCGGAGCCTGTCTTCACCTATTCCCACGCGGGCCAGACGCGGTTGCGGCGCAGGCTGATCCGGCTGGCCGAGGCGGCGGCGGGGCGCAACCGGCTGGAGCGGCTGTATCAGGACTGGCGGGCCCGCCCGCGCCCTGTGCGCGAGCCGGTGCTGACGGCGGCGGTGCGGGCGCTGGGCCTGTGGCCGCAGTTCCTGGCGGGCGGTTATGACCGCATCCCGCGCGAGGGCGGGCTGGTGATCGTGGCGAACCATCCCTTCGGCATCGTCGACGGGCTGATCCTGGGGCATATCGCCTGTTCGGTGCGGCCGGATGTGAAGCTGATGGTGCACAGCCGGCTGTGCCAGCCGCCCGAGGTGAAGGACGTGCTGCTGCCGGTGGATTTCGGCGGCGGGGCCGAGGCGCGGCGCATTTCGGCCGAGACGCGGCGGCAGGCAATGGACTGGGTGGCGGCGGGGCATGTGCTGGTGATCTTTCCGGCCGGCGGCGTGGCCACCGCGCCGAAGCCGCTGGCACGGACGGCGGCGGATGCCGCCTGGCATCCGTTCGTGGCGCGGCTGGCGCTGGTGCCCGGCGCGCGGGTGGTGCCGGTGTTCTTTCACGGGCGCAATTCGCGGCTGTTCCAGGTGGCCAGCCACTGGAGCTATCCCCTGCGGGTGGCGCTGATCTTCCGCGAAACGCTGCGGCGGCGGGGCCGGGCGGTGCCGGTTTCGGTGGGCGAGGCGGTGGCCTGCACCGGTGTGCCACGGGCCGAGGTGACGGCGCATCTTCGGCGGCTGACCTTTGCGCTGGCGGGGCGGCGCGGACCGCGGGCCGAGGAGGAGTTCGTGTTTCCGGCGCGCATCCGCTGGTAGCGGTCAGGCCACCAGCGCGCGGGCGGCGTGGTCGCGAATGGCGCGGGTCAGCGGCGCAAGGGCCGGGGCGACCAGCCGGGTGAACTGCCAGTACAGCGGCACGTCAAGCGGGGTTTCGGGCGCAAGGTCCACCAGCCGCCCGGCGGCAAGATGGGCCGTGACCAGCGCCTCGGGGTTCATGCCCCAGCCAAGGCCCAGAAGGGCGGCCTCGACGAAGCCCTGGGAGGAGGCGATGCGATGGGCGGGCAGGGGCCCGGGGCGGGCGGTGCCGGTGGCCTGCGCGGCCCAGCGATCCTGCAGCCGGTCGGCATCGGAGAAGCGGATCGAGGGGGCCTGTCGCAGCGCATCGGCCGTCAGGCCCTGCGGGAACCAGCGCGCGGCGAAGGCAGGGCTGGCGGTGGCGCGGTAGCGCAGCGCGCCAAGCGGCAGCGTTTCGCAGCCCTGCACCGGGCCGGGATGGCCGGTCAGGGCGGCCACCACCTCTCCCTTCCGAAGCCAGTCCTGGCTGACATCCTGATCGTCGATGACAAGATCGTAAAGCATACCCGGCACGGCGGCCAGCGCGGGCAGCACCCAGGTGGCCAGGCTGTCGGCGTTGAGGGCAAGGCGCAGCGTGGCGGTGGTGGGGGTCAGGCCGGGCAGGTCTTGCGCGAGGCGGGATTCGAGCAGCGCCACCTCGTCATGGTGGCGGATCAGGCGCAGGCCGGCGGCGGTGGCGGTGCAGGGCTGGCCACGCCGGATGAGCAGGGTGCCGGTGGTTTCCTCAAGCGCCTTGATGCGCTGCGAGATGGCCGAGGGCGTGACGTTCAGCCCGGCGGCGGCAAGGTCGAAGCTGCCGCGACGGTGGACGGCGGCCAGGGCGGCAAGCTGGGCGGGATCGAGCATGGCGGGGTTTCCGTGCCGGGGGGCCTAGGAGCGGGGGCCTTGCCCCCGCACCCCCAGAGTATTTGGGCCAAGATGAGGATTAGCATAACTTAAGGATGGAGAGAAACATTAATTCGGCTTTCCCGGCCCAGTGGGGTAGGTGCGGAGGGACGGGGAATGGCGGACAGGGGAACGGCATGTTCGAGGCGGCGGTTGCGGGGTTTTTCACCGGGTTGAGCCTGATCCTGGCCATCGGGGCGCAGAATGCCTTTGTGCTGCGGCAGGGCTTGCGGGGGGAACATGTCGGCGCGGTGGTGGCGGTCTGCGCGCTGTCGGATGCGGTGCTGATCGGGGCGGGGGTGGCCGGGTTCGGCGCGGCGTCGCAGGCGCTGCCGGGGCTGGCCGAACTGGCGCGCTGGGCGGGCGTGGGGTTTCTGGTGGTTTATGGCGCGCTGCGGTTCCTGGCGGCGCGCAAGGGGGGCGAGGCCTTGCAGCCCGCGCCCGATGCGGTGGTGCCGCTGCGCCGCGTGCTGGCGATCTGCCTGTTCCTGACCTGGGCCAATCCGCATGTCTATCTGGATACGGTGGTGCTGCTGGGGTCGATCAGCGCGCAATATGCGCCGCAGGGGCTGGCCTTCGGGCTGGGGGCGGGGGCGGCGTCCTTTGCCTTTTTCGCGGCGCTAGGCTACGGAGCGCGGCTGCTGGCGCCGGTCTTTGCCAACCCGCGCGCCTGGGTGGTGCTGGAGATCGGGGTGGGCATCACGATGTGGGCCATCGCGGCGGGGCTTGCCTTTTCCTGACGGGCGGTGTGGGTGTGCCGGCATGAGCGGAACGGGTGACAGAGGCCGGCCCCTGGCGGGTGTGGCGTGGATGCTGGCGTCGGGCATTGCCTTCGTGGGCGTGAATGGCGGCGTCAAGCATCTGGGCACCGACCTGCCGGCGGCGCAATCGGCCTTCATCCGCTTTGCCTATGGCGTGCTGTTCTTTCTGCCGATGCTGGGGCCGATCTGGCGCAAGGGCTTTCCGGCGCCGGTCTGGCGGCTGTTCGGCTGGCGGGGGCTGCTGCATGTGGCGGCGGTGGTGTTCTGGTTCCATGCCATGGCGCGGGTGCCGGTGGCCGAGATGTCGGCGATTGCCTTCCTGAACCCGGTGATCGTGCTGGTGCTGGCCGGGCTGATGCTGGGCGAGCCCTTGGGGATGCGGCGGCTGCTGGTGGTGCTGGCGGCGCTGGCGGGCGCGATGATCGTGCTGCGGCCGGGGTTCCGGGCGGTGACGGAAGGGCATCTGAGCCAGATGGCGGCGACGCTGTGTTTTGCGGTCAGCTATCTGTTCGCCAAGCGGCTGAGCCAGTTGTCCCCGCCGGGGGTGGTGGTGGCGATGATGTCCTTCAGCGTGACGCTGGGGCTGTTGCCGCTGGCGCTGTGGGTGTGGGTGCCGGTCGATCTGAATCAGATGGTCTGGCTGGCGGGGGTGGCCGGGCTGGCGACCTTTGGCCATTACGCAATGACGCGGGCCTTTGTCGCGGCGCCGCTGACGGTGACGCAGCCGGTCACGTTCCTGCAGATCCTGTGGTCGGCCGCGCTGGGCGCGCTGGCCTTTGCCGAGCCGGTGGACCCCTGGGTGATTGCCGGGGGCGCGGTGATCATCGGCGCGGTCAGCCTGAACACCTGGGCCGAGGCGCGGCGGGGCCGGGCGCTGGCCGAGGCCGAGGCGGAGAGTGTTGCGCCCTGAGGGTGCGCGTCGCGCGGTCGGGTTACCGGCGGTTCAGCACGGCGGCCTAGGGTCGCGCGGAACGGCGTTCCCGCGGAGGTTTGCATGGCCGACGATACCACGATCCTGGGGCTTCCCCTGATCCTGCCCAACCAGGCGCAGAAACATGTCACCCATAACGAGGCGCTGGCGGTGCTGGACGTGATCGTCCAGCTTGCGGTGATCGACCGCGACCGGATCCTGCCGCCCACGCTGCCGGCGCTCGGCGACCGGCATATCGTGGCGCCGGGGGGACAGGTGGACTGGGTCGGGCAGGATGGCCGGGTGGCGGTGATGACGGCGGCGGGCTGGCAGTTCCATGCGCCGCTGCCGGGCTGGCAGGCGCATGTGATTTCCGAAGGCGTGACGGCGGTGTTCGACGGGCTGCACTGGGGCGTGCCCGTGGCGGCGGAGGGGGCCTTCCAGCGGCTGGGCATCGCGACCGGCGCCGATGCGGTGAACCGGCTGGCGGTGGCCGCGCCGGCGACGCTGTTCACCCATGCGGGGGCGGGGCACCAGATGAAGCTGAACAAGGCCGCCCCGGCCGATACGGCCAGCCTGCTGTTCCAGACCGGCTGGTCCGGCCGGGCCGAGATGGGCACGGCGGGGGGCGAGGATTTCTCGATCAAGGTGTCGGCCGATGGCAGCGGCTGGTTCAGCGCGCTGGTGGCGGCGGCCGGATCGGGCGAGGTGACGCTGCCGCAGCCGCTGCATCTGGGCGGCCAGGCCGCCGACCCGGTGGCGCCGCCGGACGGCACGCTGTGGCTGAACACCACCAGCGGCGAGGTGAAGATGCGCAGCGCCGGCCGGACCGAGGTGCTGGCGGGGCGGCAGGCACCGCTGGGGCTGTGGGACTGGTGGTATGACCTGCGGCTGGGATCGACAACGGTGTCGGCGTCGGACCTGTTCCTTGGTGCCGCGATTTCCAGCGGCACGAACACGACCGCCTTGCCGGCGACCGCGCGCAAGGGATTCAATCCGCTGGGGGTTTTCCTGCGGTCTTCGACCTCGGCCAACGGGGGGTATCGGTATGTTGCCCCGTCGACCAGCGGCGGGAACAATTTCTATTGCGGGGTGGTGGCGCTGAAATTCCGCGCGCAGTTCCAGTGGCTGACCGATTTCACCGGCCGCACGGTGCGGGCGGGACTGCACAGCACCACCAATGCCGTCGATGCGCAGCATGGCGTGTATTTCGAGGTTCTGGGCGACCAGCTTGTCGGCAAGACGGCGGCGAACAATGTCCGCAGCAGCACGGCGGCGCTGACGCTGACGCTGGGGGTGGCCTATACGATGGATGTCGAGGTCAACGCGGCGGGCACTGCGGCGCGGTTCCGGGTCTGGGCCGATGCCGAGGAGACGGCGGTGTTGGACCAGACCCTGACGACGAACATCCCCGCCAATCCGGCCTATGTGGTTGCGGCGGCCTTTGTGGCGACCGAGGTTTCGACAACTGCCAGCGACATCGGGGTGCTGTACAGCCTGGGTGTGGGCACGGTGGCGGGCTGCGACCGGCAGCGCGGCTGACAGTGGATCTGTCCAGTCTGTTTGACAGGCAGGACGGCTGCGCCCTAATGAAGCCGGGGATCGTTCGAAAGGCCACCGGATGCGCATTGCCGTTGTTGGTGCAGGATATGTCGGCCTGGTGTCCGGCGTCTGTTTTTCGGACTTCGGGCATGAGGTCGTCTGCATCGACTCGGACCCTGACAAGATCCTGCAATTGCGGCAGGGCGTGGTGCCGATCTATGAACCCGGGCTGGAAGACCTGCTGGCCCGCAACCTGGCCAGCGGGCGGCTGACCTTCACCACCGACATGGCGCAGGCGGTGGACGGGGCCGAGGCGGTGTTCATTGCCGTCGGCACCCCGACGCGGCGGGGCGACGGCCATGCCGACCTGAGCTATGTGATGGCGGCGGCGGCCGACATTGGCCGCGCGCTGACCGGCTATGCGGTCGTGGTGACCAAATCCACCGTGCCGGTGGGGACCAATCGCAAGGTGGCCGCCGTGCTGCGCGAAGCCAATCCGCAGGCCCGTTTCGATATGGTGTCCAACCCCGAATTCCTGCGCGAAGGGGCGGCCATCGACGATTTCATGCGCCCCGACCGGGTGGTGATCGGCACCGAGACCGAGCGGGCGCGCAAGGTCATGGCCGAGCTGTACCGCCCGCTGAGCCTGCGGGAGTTTCCGGTGGTTTATACAGGTCTCGAAAGCGCCGAGATGATCAAATACGCATCCAATGCCTTTCTGGCCACCAAGATCACCTTCATCAACGAGATTGCCGCCCTGTGCGAACGGGTGGGGGCCGATGTGAAGGCGGTGGCCAAGGGCATGGGCATGGACGGGCGGATCGGGTCGAAATTCCTGCACGCCGGGCCGGGCTATGGCGGGTCTTGCTTTCCCAAGGATACCCGCGCCCTGGCGCGCAGCGGACAGGACCATGCGGTGCCGATGCAGATCGTGGAGACGGTCATCAAGGTGAACGAGGAGGTCAAGCGCCGGATGTTCCTGAAGATCGAGGATCTGCTGGACGGTCGGCTGCGCGACAGGACGATCGCGGTGCTGGGGGTGACCTTCAAGCCCAATACCGATGACATGCGCGAGGCGCCGTCGCTGACGCTGGTGCCGGCGCTGGTGGGGGCCGGGGCCAAGGTGCGGGTCTGCGATCCGCAGGGACAGCGCGAAGGCGAGGCGCTGCTGCCGGGCGTGAAATGGTGCGACAGCGCCTATCAGGCGGCACAGGGGGCCGATCTGGTGGTGATCCTGACCGAATGGAACGAATTTCGCGCGCTGGATCTGGCGCGGCTGGCCAAGCGCATGGCGGTGCCGCAGATGGCCGATCTGCGCAATATCTATGACCCTGACGAGGTGCGGGCGGCGGGCTTTGTCCGCTATGCCGGCGTGGGGCGCTGATCGTTCAGACCCGGCCAAGGGCTGCCGCCGCCAGCAGAACCGCCGTGCCGGGGGCCGAGGCGCGGTGAAGCCCGGCCCGCTGCAGGGCCATGGCGCGGCCCGGCCCGGCGGGGGGCGCGGCAAGAAAGCCGTCCAGCGTGCGGCGGGCGGCAGGGCTCAGCAGGGCGGCAGTCTGTTGCAGCGCCTGCGCCTGCGCCTGCATGGCCCGGCCCCAGCGGCCCGAGCCGAGCAGCGCCAGCCGCCGCAGCGCCCCGCGCAGATCGCCGCTGCCGCCCAGGGCATTGCCGGGGTGCTGGCGGTAAAGTGCGACGGGCAGCGGGTCGAGCAGCAGCCGCGCGCCGGCGCCGGCCAGAAGCTGGTAGATCCACCAGTCATGCCAGGGGATGGCGCGCGTGCCGTCCGGCCCCAGCAGCGCCAGCGCCTGCCGGATCAGCGCCAGCGCGGCGGCGTTCAGCACCAGCGTGTGGCCGCAAAACAGGTTCTGCGCCAGCGCGTTGCCGAAACCGGGCACCGCCTGCGGCGGGCGCGACCGGCGCAGCGGCCGCAGGGCGGCATCGCAGAGCAGGCTTTCGGCGGCATAAAGCGCGGGCACTGTGCCCTCCGGCCCCAGCCGCCGCAGGGCGCGCGACAGCTTGCCCGGCAGCCAGACATCATCCTGATCGGCCAGCGCCACCGGCCCTGCGGGAAGGTCCGGGTGGCCAAGGGCCGACAGGAAGTTCGCCGCCGCCGTGCCCGCGCAGGGACCGGGCACCAGATGCAGCGGGTGGCGGCGGGCGAAATCGGCCAGGATCGCCGGTGTCGCATCGGTCGAGGCGTCGTCAGACACGAACAGCGCCCAGTCCCGATGCGTCTGGCGGGCCAGGCTTGCCAGTTGCGCGGGCAGGTGGCGGGCGCCGTTGCGGGTGGCCATGACGATGGTGACATGCGGCGGCAAGGGCAGGGCTCCGGCCTGGGGGGTGTGCCTGTTATGGAGGGGGAAGGTTAAGTCTTTCGCCAGTTTCGACCGGAATTGTGCCGAAACGCCCGGGTTTCGCCCTGCTTTTCCCGCCCCGTCACCCGGTTTCGCCGCCAGCCTGCGGGGCGGAACCATGTGGCGGGGGCCCCGGGTGTATTCTTTCCAGACGATCGAGACCTTTCTCGGCGCGCCGGCCAATCTGCTGTCGGGGGTTGAGGATCTGCTGCTGTCCGAACAGGGCGGGCGGCTGATGCTGTATTCCGCCACGCGCGCGGGCGGGGGCCTGCTGGCGCTGGCCGTGGGCGACAGCCTGTCGCTGGTCGATACGATGTCGGTCGCCTCGACCGGGCAGGTGCCGGCGCCGGCCACGCTGGAACTGATGCCGGGCATGGCCAAGCCGGCCCTGGCGGTTTCGGGCGCGAACCAGACGGCGATGCTGACCTATCGGCTGACGGCTGATGGCGGGATTGGCGGGATCTTTCGCCCGGCCGGCGGGCTGTCCGGGGTGATCAGCGCGGAAACCTTCGTGCAGGTTGGCGGGCAGACCTATTTCTATGCGGCACGGGCCAATGACGGCACGATCCAGATTCAGGCCTGGAACCCGGCCGGCACAATGACCCAGATCGGCAGCCTGTCCACGGGGACGGCGGTGCAGGGGGTGGACATCAGCCGGCTGACCTCGGTCAGCGTGGGCGGGCAGCCCTATCTGGTGGCGCTGTCGCTGGCGGGGGACCGGGTGGTCAGCTACGCCGTGGGCAATGATGGCCTGCTGACCGAGACCGGGCGCATCGGCGCGGCGGGCGGGCTGGGCATGGCCGATCCGTCGGGTGTGGCGCAGGTGGGGCTGGACGGGCACAGCTATCTGGTGGTCGCCTCGGCGGGGTCATCCTCGCTGAGCGTGATCGAGGTGACGGCGCAAGGGCGGCTGGTCGTGGCCGACCATGTGATCGACACGCTGGACACGCGGCTGGCGGGCGTTTCGGCGGTGGCGACGGTGACACTGGGCGACCGCGCCTTCGTGGTGGCGGGGGGCGGCGATGGCGGGCTGCATCTGTTCGCGCTGCTGCCCGACGGGCGTCTGGTGCTGGTGGCCACGCTGCTGGACAGTGCCGACACCGCGCTGGAGGGCATCAAGGCGCTGGAGGTGCGCGCGGTCGATGGCCAGATCGAGGTGTTCGTGGCGGGCGAGGGCACCGGCATCACCCGGCTGCGGCTGGACCCGGGCCCGCTGGCCCCCACGCTGACCGGCAGCGCCGGTGCCGACACGCTGACCGGCGGCGAGGCGGGCGATCTGCTGCTGGGTGGTGCGGGCGATGATCTGCTGTCAGGCGGTGGCGGGGCCGACCTGATCCGCGACGGGGCGGGGGCTGACACGCTGTCAGGCGGGGCGGGGGCCGATGTCTTCGTGCTGGATGCCGATGGCGCGGCGGACCGGATCAGCGACTTTCAGGTCGGGATCGACCAGATCGACCTGTCGGCCTGGGGCCGGGTGTTCGATGCCGCCGACCTGACCATCACGCCCACGGCAACCGGCTGCATCCTGGCCTGGGGGGGCGAGGTGCTGGAGATCTGGTCGTCGAACGGGCTGCCGATCACGGCGGCCATGCTGGGCCGCAGCACGCTGTTCCCGCTGTGGCATGAAATGCCCGCGCGCACCGATGACGCGGGCCGGTTCATCGGCAGCGATGCGGCCGAGGCGATCTGGGGCACGGCCGGGAATGACGTGATCCTGGCCTCGGCCGGGGCGGATACGGTTGACGGGGGCGAGGGGCGCGATCTGGTGGATTTCCAGGCGCTGGGGGCGGGCGTGGCGGCCAGCCTTGCCACGCAGCCCCTGGCGGTGACGGCCGGGGCGGCGGCGGGAACCGTGCTGACCGGCATCGAGGATCTGGCCGGCACCGGCTTTGCCGATACGCTGACCGGCGATGCGGGGGCGAACGCGCTGTGGGGGCAGGCGGGCAATGATCTGCTGGCTGGCGGGGCCGGCGCGGACACGCTGGACGGCGGCGAGGGCAATGACACCCTGCGCGGGGGCGCCGGGGCAGACCGTCTGGCGGGCGGCGGGGGCGTGGATTACGCCACCTATGCCGATGCGGCGGCAGGCGTGCGCGCCGATCTGTCGAACCCGGCGGCGAATACCGGCGATGCGGCGGGCGACAGCTATGTTTCGGTTGAAAACCTTGCCGGGTCGCAATCCGCCGACACGCTGACCGGCGACGGCGGCGACAATGTGCTGGTTGGCAATGGCGGGGCCGACCTTCTTGCCGGGGGCGCGGGAAACGACACGCTGGACGGTGGCGAGGGCAATGACACGCTGCGCGGCGGCGCCGGGGCGGACCGTCTGGCTGGCGGCAACGGGGTGGATTACGCCACCTATGCCGATGCCACGGCGGGGGTGCGGGCCGATCTGTCGAACCCGGCGGCGAATACCGGCGATGCGGCGGGGGATAGCTACCTGTCCATCGAGAACCTTGCCGGATCACAGCAGGACGATGTGCTGATCGGCGATGCGGGCGACAATGTTCTGATCGGCAATGGCGGCGCCGACCTGTTGGCGGGTGGGGCGGGAAATGACCAGTTGGACGGCGGCGAGGGCAATGACACGTTGCGCGGGGGCGCCGGGGCAGACCGTCTGGCGGGCGGCGGGGGCGTGGATTACGCCACCTATGCCGATGCGGCGGCAGGCGTGCGGGCCGATCTGTCGAACCCCGCCGGCAATACCGGCGATGCGGCGGGCGACAGCTATGTTTCGATTGAAAACCTTGCCGGATCACAATCCGCCGACACGCTGACCGGCGATGGCGGCGACAATGTTCTGATCGGCAATGGCGGGGCCGACCTGCTGGCCGGGGGGGCGGGCGCCGACACGCTGGATGGTGGCGAGGGCAATGACACGCTGCGCGGCGGCGCCGGGGCGGACCGTCTGGCTGGCGGCAACGGGGTGGATTACGCCACCTATGCCGATGCGGCGGCGGGGGTGCGGGCCGATCTTGCGAACCCCGTCAGCAACACCGGCGATGCGGCGGGGGATAGCTACCTTTCCATCGAGAACCTTGCCGGATCGCAATCGGCCGATGTGCTGATGGGCGATGCCGGGGCGAACCTGATCAACGGTAATGGCGGCGCGGACTGGATCGACGGGCGCGGTGGCGACGACCTGCTGGCCGGGGCGGCCGGGGCCGATACCTTCGTGTTCAATGCCGGGCGGGATACCGTGCTGGATTTCGAGGATGACACCGACACCATCCTGCTGGACCCGACCCTTTGGGGCGGCGGCGCGCGCGACATCGCCAGCATCCTGGCGCCCGAGAACGTGATCGTCACCGCGACTTCGGTGATCCTGGTGTTTTCCGACACCGACCGGCTTGAGGTGCGGGGCGTGACCGATGCCGCGCTGCTGGCCGACGATCTGGTGATCGGCTGATCCGGGCAGGCAAGTTTCCGACCGGCGGCAAGGAAGCCTTAACCCTGGTCGTGCAGAGATCGGGGCAAGGCGGGGGCAGGCTGTGCCCCCAGGCGGCAGGAGGTCGCAGAATGAGGCAGCATGTTTTCCGACAGGACGGACAGGCCCCCGGGCCCGGGGGCAGGTGTTCCCTGGCCGGGCCTTCTGGCTGACCCCCCGGAATTTCAAGGATTCTGACCCATGCTCAGGCTTTTGGGCTATCTGCACACGCTTGCCCTTTACCCGGCGGCCCGGACCGTTGTGACCGCCCAATCGCTGCGGATGTGGCTGAAAACGCTGGGACAGCGGCCGCGGGTTCACCATGAGGCGGCCTATGACGGCCGCCCGATCCTGTTGCTGGCGCTGTATGAAAAGGGCGGGCTGCGGCCCGATGTGACGCGGCTGCTGCGGGCGGCGCGGGGGCAGGGGCTGTATGTTCTGGCGGTGAACACGCTGCGGCTGACCGACCCCGCCGCCACGCGCGACCTGATCGACTGCTATATCGAGCGGCCGAATTTCGGCCGGGATTTCGGCAGCTACAAGACCGGCTTCCTGCATCTGTTCGCGCGCGGCTGGCAGGGCACCTGCCCGCGCCTGCTGATGCTGAACGACAGCATCTATTTCTCACAAGAACGGATGCCCGCCTTCCTGCGCGATATGATGGCCCCGGAGGCCGAGGTTCTGGGCGGCACCGAGAATTTCGAGATAGAATATCACCTTGGGTCGTTCTGCATCGCGATGGCGGGGCGCATCCTGGCCCATCCGCAGTTCCGGGCCTATTGGCGCCGCTACCGGCTGACCGACGTGCGCCCGGTGGTCATCCGGCGGGGCGAGATGGGGCTTTCCAAGACCCTGAAGCGCTGCGTTGCCGACCCGCGGGGCTTTGCCGCGCTGTATGGCGCCGCCCGCTATCTGCGGGCCTTGCAGCAGGACGACAGCCTGATCGACGTGACACTGACCCGCGCCCGCACATCGGACCTGACGGGGTGGAAGCGTGTCAGCCCGGAAAACATTCGCACGGCCTTGCAGGGCCGGTTCCTTGCCCCGGTGAACACGCTGTCGAAGCAGGTTGAAAAGCACGACATCCAGTTGGATGCCCGGCTGGAGGAGCTGAACCGCCGGATGTTCGTAAAGGATCGGGAAACCCTACTGGGCTATCTTCGCAAGAACCTGGACGACGGGGCGCAAGCGGATGAGGCGATCTTGATGGAAGCGATCCGGTCCGAACTGGGCCATGCCTTCCTGGAGGGCAGCCAGATCCACCAGAACGCGGCGATCCTGCTGCATATGGGGATGCCGCTGGTCAAGCTGGACGGGCTGTATCGCGGCATGTTCAACCTGTTCGACATCCGCAACATCACCGCCGCCCTGACGGTGGACGAACAGCAGGAACTGACCGCGCTGCTGGTGGAGCGGCCCTATGGCAATGACACGCTGACGGGCTGGCGCCGCGCCGCCTTCAACCGTGGTCTGATCTGAGGGGGGGCCGCGATGAACGCCTTTTCTGCTGCGCTGAACGGCCTGCCCGCGGATTTCGATCCCGAGCTCTATCTGCGCCTGAACCCCGATGTCGCCGCCGCCGGGATCGGGGCCGCCGCGCATTACCTGGCCCATGGCCGGGCCGAGGGGCGGGTCTGGCGCAGCGATCCCCTGCCGGCGGATTTCGATCCGGGGCTTTACCTTGACCTCAATCCCGAACTGGCCCGGGCGGGCGTTGATCCGGCCCTGCATTACCGCACTTTCGGCCGGCGCGAGGGGCGGTTCTACCGCGATGCCGACCCGGCCGCCGCGCCGCGCCGCGAGGCGCTGGTGGTCTTTGTCCATATCGGCAAGACGGCGGGCAGCAGCCTGAACGAGGTGCTGTACCGCGCCCTTGGCCCCGGTGTCCGGCATGTCGAGACGCTGGTGGACCATCCGTCGGTGGCGGCGCGGCAACTGGCGCAAAGCGGCTGGGTCTCGGGCCATCTGTGGACCGGGGCGCTGTGTGGCCTTGTCCGCGGCGTGACCGACCGGCCGTTGCGGCTGTTCACCCTGCTGCGCGATCCGGTGGAGCAGATCTGTTCGGCCTATAACTGGCTGCTGGTGCAGGCGGCCCGAGGCCCCGCCGCCGAAGCCGCGATGCCCGAGGACATTCGCGCCGCCACCCGCGCGGTGGCCGCCACCGACCACGGCGACCCTGCGGCGGTGATCCGCACGCTGGCGCGGCATGGCGGGCTGTTCCTAAACCATCAGGCCCGGGCGGTGTTTGGCCCCGGTGCCGGCACGATGACCGACGAGGAGATGCGCGCCGGCCTTGCCCGGTTCGAGGGCGTGGGTCTGCCGGACCGGATTGGCGATCTGGCCGCGCAGATGACCGGATGCCCCGGCATCACGGTGCCCCGGGAAAACGCCAGCCCCTATCGCTTTGACAAGGCGGTGTTCCGCAGCCCGGCGGTGGCCGGCTTCCTGGCCCGGGCCCATGCCGCCGATGCGCGGCTGGTGGCGCTGGTGCGGGCCGGAAGGGGATGAGGCCGATGTTCCATCTGCGCCCCCCTGCCGTGGAACCGGCCCCGCCGCTGGCCGAGGTGGTGCTGGCGGTGCGCAACGGGGCCCGCTTTCTGCCGCAGCAGATGGACAGCCTGTTCGCGCAGACGGGGGTGCGGTTGCGGCTACGGGCGCTGGATGACGGGTCCTCTGATGGGTCGCGGCAGGTGATGGTGGATCAGGCCGGGCGCGCGGGTCAGGTGCTGCATCTGGCCGAAGGGCCGCGCGCCGGTGTGGCCGAGGCCTTCTTCACCCTGCTGGACCGGGTTGGCGCCGATGCCGATCTGATTGCGCCCTGCGATCAGGATGATGTCTGGCTGCCGCGCAAGCTGGCGCGGGCGGGCCGGGCGCTGGCAGCCTTGCCCACGGGCTGCCCCGGGGCGGTGATCGGCGCGCGGATGGTGACCGATGCCGGCCTGCGGCCCCTCGGGCGCGATCCGGCCTGGCGGCGGCCGCCGGGCTTTGCCAATGCGCTGGTTGAAAACATCGTGCCCGGCAATGCGCTGGTGATGAACGCCGCCGCGCTGGCGCTGGTGCGGGCCAGCCTGCCCGCCGCGCGCGCCGCCGGGGTGCCGCTGCATGACTGGTGGATCTATCTGGTGTTGTCCGGGGCCGGGGCGAACCTCTGGCACGACCCCGAGCCGATGGTGCTGTATCGCCAGCACGGCGGGAATGAGATCGGCGGTGCGCCGCACGGGCTGCGCCGGGGCTTGCGGATGCTGGCCGCGCTGGACGGGCGCTATCGCCGGCGGATCGACGCCAACCTGTCCGCCCTGCTGGCCTGCGCCGACCTGCTGACGCCGGAAAACCGGCGCCTGTTGCAGCAGTTCGCGGCGCTGCGGGCGGCCCCGCCGGTACGGCGGCTGGCGGGGGCTTTCGGCCTGGGCCTGTACCGGCAGGGGCGGGCGGCGCAGGCGGCGCTGCGGGTTGGGCTGGCGCTGGGGCGGGCGTAAACCTAACGCTCCAGCAGCAGCCACTTTGCCTGCCAGCTCAGCAGCCGCAGCCCGGCCAGCAGCAGCGCCAGCGACACCCCGCAGACATAGACCGCCGAGGTATAGCTGTCAGGGTAATCGGGAAAGAAGCCTGACCGCATGATCCCGGTGACATGCACCAGCGGGTTCCACCACAGCACGGCCTGCAACGCCTGCGGCATCCGCTCAAACAGCACCAGACCGCCCGAGATCAGGAACAGCGGGCGCGAGATCAGCGACCAGATCACATGCCAGGTGTGAAAGCGCAGGAACAGCCAGGCGTTCAGCGTGCCCACGGCCAGCGCGAAAAGCGCCGCCAGAGCAAGGGCTTCGCCGATGCGGGCGATGTCCGGCACGGCGCGCGTGTCGAACATCAGCAGGATCGCGGTGATGACGATGTAGAACACCAGAAGTTCGGCCAGAAGGTTGACCACGAACCGCGCCGTGATGGCATCGACGAAGGTGACCACCGGATAGCTGAGCAGGGGCCGCGAAAAGACCAATGCCCCGCTGACCCGGTTCGCCACCGTGGTGAACAGCGCGAAGGGCAGCATTGCCGTGGCATAGAACAGCGCAAAGCTGCTGCCGATGGGGGGCGCCGCGAAGAAGAACGAGAAGGCGAAGGTCAGGATCGCGATGCCGGCCACCGGCTCCAGGATCGCCCAGAGATAGCCGCCGGGCGAACGGCCATAGGTCGTGGCCATTTCGCGCAGCATCAGCGCCCCGACCGCGCGCGGGCTGAACAGCCGCCGCAGCGGCGGGCGGCAGGGGCGCAGGGCAGGGCTGATTCGGCTTCCATCCATGGGGCCTTATAGCCGCGCAGTCGTTAGGCGTTTCTTAGCACCCGCCGGGCATTGTCTGTGGAAACAGGCCCGCAGGGGCCAAGCCGTATGAGGATGAGGTGACCGCAGACCGCCAGATCGCCCCGCAGATCGCCGCCGTGGAAGCTGCTGTTCCGGCGCCCGCGAAACCTTCGGTCGTGGCGCTGGCGCCGCCGCCCCTGCTGCCCGCCGCCGCGCCCGAGGCTCCGGTCCGCCCGCCCGTGCGGCGGATGCGGGTCCGGCTGCGGCATCATCTGGTGGCGCTGTCCTTCGTGCTGGTCGTGCTGCTGCCCTCGGCGCTGGGGGCCTGGTATCTGTGGGCCCGCGCCGCCGATCAGTATGCCTCGACCGTGGGCTTTTCGGTGCATCACGAACAGACGGATTCCGCGCTGTCGCTGCTGCGGGGCATCGCGTCCTTTTCCGGCTCCAGCTCGGCCGATACCGATATTCTTTACGAATACATCTTCAGCCAGCCGCTGGTGGCCGAGATTGATGCAGAAATCGGCCTGCGCGACATCTGGTCGAAACCGCAGGGCGACCCGGTGTTCACCTTCGGCCCCGACGGCACGATCGAGGATCTGGTCGCCTATTGGGAAGACATGGTGACGGTCTATTACAACGCCAGCACCCGCCTGATCGAGATCAGGGTGCTGGCCTTCACCGCCGAGGATGCGCAACGCATCAGCGAGACGATCTTTGCCAAGTCGAACGCCATGATCAACCGGCTGAACGACATCGCGGCGAATGACCTGATCCGCTACACGGCCGACGAACTGGCCCGGGCCGAGGCCGAGTTGCGGCGGGCGCGGCAGGCGCTGACCGATTTTCGCAACCGCAACCAGCTTGTCGATCCGGCGGCGGATCTGGCCTCGCAAGGTGGCATCCTGGCGGGGCTGCAGCAGGAACTGACCGGCGCCATGGTGGAACTGGATCTGCTGCGCGACCGGGGCGCGCAGGAAGACCCGCGCATCGGCCCGATGGAAAAGCGCATAAGGGTGATCGAGGCGCGCATCGCCGCCGAGCGGCAGAAGCTGGGCCTTGGCGCGGATGGCGATGGCGCAGCCGCCATGGCGGATGTTGTGGCCGAGTACGAACGGTTGCAGGTTGACCGCGAATTCGCCGAAACCACCTATGCCGCCGCCCGCGCCGCACATGAGGCCGCGCTGACCGAGGCGCGGCGGCAAAGCCGCTATCTGGCGCCGCATATCGCGCCCACGCGGGCCGAAAGCGCGCGCTTTCCCGAACGCGGCAAGATCCTGGCGGTGGGGGCGGTGTTCCTGTTCATGCTCTGGGGCATCTCGGTGCTGCTGTATTATTCGCTGCGCGACCGGCGCTGAGGCGCGGCCATGATCGAATTGCGCAACCTTTCCAAGACCTACCGCATGGACGGGGTGTCAAAGACCGTGCTGCACCCCACCACGATGCGGCTGCCGCGCGGGCGCACCATCGGGCTGGTGGGGCGCAACGGGGCGGGCAAGTCCACCCTGTTGCGCATGATCGCCGGCACGCAGGCGGCCTCGGGCGGGACGATCCGGCTGCACGGCACGGTGTCCTGGCCGGTGGGGTTTGCCGGGTCGTTCCACCCGGATCTGAGCGGCGCGCAGAATGCCCGCTTCGTGGCGCGGATCTATGGCGTGGACAGTGATGAGCTGATCGGATTCGCCGAGGATTTTGCCGAACTGGGCGGCCATTTCCGTCTGCCGGTGCGCACCTATTCGTCGGGGATGCTGTCGCGCCTTGCCTTCGCGCTGTCGATGGGAATCGCCTTCGACTGCTATCTGGTTGATGAGGTGACGGCGGTTGGCGATGCGGGCTTTCGCGCCAAGTCGGAACGCATGTTCCGCGCCCGGATGCGGGGGGCGGGGGGGATTGTCGTCAACCATTCGGACGCGGTGATCCGCGATCTGTGCGATTCTGCGCTGCTGCTCGAAGGGGGGCGCCTGACCTGGTATGAGGACGTGGCCGAGGCGCTGCGCCAGCATCAGCGCAACATGACGGGATAGCCCGGCACGGTTCGACAAACACGCCCGCGTCAGATAAGGCAGGCCGCGAAACCTGAACAGGGGAACGAGATGGGTGAGTGTGTGCTGGTCACCGGGGGGGCGGGCTATGTTGGCGCCCATGCCTGCAAGGCGCTGGCGAAGGCGGGGTTTCAGCCCGTGGTCTTCGACAATCTGGCCACCGGTTGGGCCGAGGCGGTGAAATGGGGCCCGCTGGTGCAGGCCGACCTGATGGATCGCGCCGCGATTGACCGGGCGCTGGCCGACTATCGCCCGGTTGCGGTGATGCACTTCGCCGCCCTGTCGCTGGTGGGCGAATCGATGAAAGACCCCGGCCTTTACTGGCGGGTGAATGTCGGCGGCGCGCTGAACCTGGCCGAGGCCTGCGTTGCGGCGGGTGTTAAGAACTTCGTCTTCTCGTCAACCTGCGCCACCTATGGCGATCAGGATGGGGTGATGCTGACGGAGGACACCGCCCAGCATCCGATCAACGCCTATGGCGGGTCGAAACTGGCGATCGAGCATATCCTGCGTGATTACAGCGCTGCGCACGGGCTGAACCATGTGATCTTCCGCTATTTCAACGTGGCCGGCGCCGACCCCGAGGGAGAGATCGGCGAACAGCACCGCCCCGAGACGCATCTGATTCCGCTGATGCTGGAGGCGGTGGCCGGCACCCGCCCGGCGCTGACGGTGTTCGGCACCGATTACCCCACGCCCGACGGCACCTGCGTGCGCGATTATGTGCATGTCAGCGATCTGGCCGCCGCGCATGTGCTGGGGCTGCGGCGGCTGCTGGCGGGGCGGGGCAACGGGGTGTTCTGCCTGGGCTCGGGCCGCGGCTTTTCGGTGCGCGAGGTGATCGACGCCAGCCGCGCCGTGACCAACCGCGAGGTGCCGGTGGTGATCGGCGCGCGGCGGCCCGGCGATGCGGCGGCGCTGGTGTCGTCGTCCACGCGGGCGATCACCGACCTGGGGTGGGAGCCGCAGCGATCAACCCTGCGCCAGATGATCGGTGACGCCTGGGCCTGGGCGCAGAAGCCGGGCTACAGCCGCTGAGGTTGCGTCGATTTCTTTGAAGAAATCGTGCCGGAGCCTTTGAAGGCTCCGGTGCGGCGTTTTCGAAAACGCCGCGGTCTGCGCTACAGATCCCAGTCCAGCGCGGCTTTCTTCGGCGCGGCGGCCGCCGGCGTGTCCTCAAGCCCCAGCCAGCCGCCCCGGATGGGCAGCTTGCGTTCGGCGCCCCAGTCGCCGGTCACGGTCAGCGTGTCGCCGTCCAGCATCACGCCGGCCACCGCCTGCCCGGCGGGCCAGCGGATTGCCCCCAGGATATGGCGAACCTCGACCGTTCCCATCGGGTCCAGCGTCACAAGGCCGGGCTGGCCGGCGGCGGTCAGCGGATCGGGGGTTTCGCGGGCGGACAGGCCCAGGTTGGGCAGGGCCGCGCCTTCTTCGACCCCAAGGCAGCCGCGGTGACGGCCGTTCCAGGGGGCGTAATCGCGACCGCCGTTCGAATGCCAGAGCATCGTCATCGGCAGGCGACGGGCATTGCGCAGCGACAGGAACAGGTCGCCCTCCTGGGGGCGGACGACGGCGGTCCAGCCAAGGCGCGAAGCCGGGTCTTCCACCGCGCTGACGAAATCTTCATGCGCATCGCCCCAGGGGTAGCGGTGCAGGTTCACCGACCCGCCATCGGCGGCGGGGAATTCGGCCGGGTCTTCGCTGCGGCGCGGATAGGCCAGCCGCGACCGGCCTCGGGCGGGGTCAGCTTCCAGCGGTTCGGCCAGAGTTTCGAACCAGCGCTTGCGCGAGAACGAGAGCTTCGCGCCGTTCGGGACCGAGATCATGGCGTGATTGCTGACCGGCAGGCTGCCGCTGCCGCCGATGAACAGATGGCGCTGGTAAAGGAAGGGGTGGTCGTCGCTGACCGAAAGTTCCTTGACCAGCGTGGCGCCCTGCACCTCGCCCGAGAGGATGGCGCGCAGGATGCCGGGGCCGGCGGGCGTGGGAACCCAGGTGCCGTTTGCCGCCAGACCGTGCAGGCCGGCGGGGCTGGCGCCCATGGGGGCGGCCAGAAAATCGCCGCCCAGCCGGCGCTGATGCGGCGGGGCCTCGGCGGGCACCTCGTCTTCGGTCCAGGGGGCGTGGTGCAGCGGGCTGATCGCGGCGCCTTCATCGGTGATGGTCAGGCGGGTGATCTGGCCGCCCCGCGCATCGAAGGCAACCGCGATGCCACGGGCGGCAAGGGATGAGGTCTGGGGCATCGGGTCTGTCTCCTGCGGGCGGTGTCGGGTGCAGGGTAGGCCCGCCGGTGCCCGGCCTGCAAGGGCGGGTCAGGGAACTGGCATGTCGGCGGCCGGGTCTCTAGGCTGCGGTCAGGCGGATCTGCGGGGAGGCAGGGATGGGGCGGCTGGACGGCAAGGTGGCGGTGGTGACGGCGGCGGGGCAGGGTATCGGCCGGGCGTCCGCGCTGGCGATGCAGCGCGAGGGGGCGCGGGTCATCGCGACCGACATCAACAGCAAGACGCTGGCCGAACTGGCGGCGGCGGGGCTGGAAACGCGGCTGCTGAACGTGCGCGATCCGGCGGCGGTGGCGCAGATCGCGGCCGACCTGCCCGAGACCAGCGTTCTGTTCAACTGCGCGGGGTTCGTGGCGAATGGCACGATCCTGGAGTGCAGCGATGATGACTGGGCGTTCTCGCTGGATCTGAACGTGACGGCGATGTTCCGCATGTGCCGCGCCTTTCTGCCGGGGATGATCGCCGGCGGGGGCGGGTCGATTGTCAACATGGCCAGCGCGGTGGGGTCGATCATCGCGGCGCCGAACCGCTTTGTCTATGGCGTGACCAAGGCGGGGGTGATCGGGCTGACCAAGGCGCTGGCGGCGGATTTCGTGACACGGGGCATCCGCTGCAACGCGATCTGCCCCGGCACGGTGGAAAGCCCCAGCCTGGAGCAGCGGCTGCGGGCGACGGGGGATTACGAAGCCGCCAGAACAGCGTTCATCGCCCGCCAGCCGATGGGGCGGATGGCGACGGCCGAGGAGATTGCCAATCTGGTGGTCTATCTGGCGTCGGACGAGTCGAGCTTCACCACGGGACATGCCCATGTGATTGACGGGGGCTGGTCCAACGTCTGAACGGGGTGTGCCGCGACGGGGAGGGTGCCCCAGGCCGCCGAAGGCCAGCCGCCGCGCCGCGGGCGGCTGGCCGGTCAGCAGTCAGTCGTCAAGGCCGACCATCACGTCCGAGGCCTTGATCACGGCATAGGCTTTCTGGCCGACGGTCAGGCCCAGTTCCTCGACCGATTCATTGGTGATCGAGGCGGTGACGATGCTGCCGCCCACGTCGATGCGGACATGGCTGGTGACCGCGCCCGAAACGATTTCGACCACGGTGCCGGGCAGCAGGTTGCGTGCGCTGAGTTTCATGGGGGAGTCCTTTTCCCAGGGTTGTGGGAAAACTGTTTCCCTGCATCTGTAGATTGTCCATCGGATGTGGCGCAAAGGGGCCGCGACAAATCTGCCTTGCCTGCGAAACGGGCATTCAGGTGCGGAAGGTGCCGGCAGGCCGACCCGTTGTCGCACAGGGTGGCCGAAGGCGCGGCTGGCGCCGTGATCCGGCCTATCCGACTGGAATGATTTGAGGAATCCGGTCCGGGGCGTTCTTTCTGCCAGAGCCGGGGCCGGACGCGCCACCTTGACAGACCCGTGCCCCCGCCGGATAAGCCCGGTGCCTCCGTCTTGTAGTGCCGCTTTGGCAGGAAAGGCCCGCCGATGCCCGCCTCCTCCGTCGATCTGACCCGTGTCCTGCCCGCGGCCCGCATCCCGGAACTGCCCCATCCCTATTTCGGCAAGGTGCGCGATTGCTATGACCTGCCACCGTCGGACGGGTTTCCGATGGGGCGGCGCATCCTGATTTCGTCGGACCGGATCAGCGCCTTTGACCGCATCCTTGCGGCCATTCCCTGCAAGGGCCAGGTGCTGACGCAGACCGCCCGCTACTGGTTCGATGCCACCCGCGACCTGTGCGACAACCATGTCGTTGCCTATCCCGACCCGAATGTCGTGATCGGCCGCCGGCTGACCATCCTGCCGGTCGAGGTGGTGGTGCGCGGCTATCTGGCGGGCACCACGTCAACCTCGATCCTGACGCAATACAAGGCCGGCGCGCGCGAGATGTATGGCCATACGCTGCCCGATGGCCTGCGCGACAACGAGGCGCTGCCGCAGGCGATCATCACGCCCACCTCCAAGGCGTTTGACGGTGGCCATGACGAACCGCTGACCGCCGCCGAGATCGTGGCGCAGGTGCTGCTGACGCGGGCGCAATGGGATGAGGTGTCGGAAAAGGCGTTGGCGCTGTTCGCGCGTGGCCAGAAGATGGCGGCCGAGCGCGGGCTGATCCTGGTGGACACCAAATATGAATTCGGGCTGGACGAGAACGGCCGCATCCTGCTGGCGGACGAGATCCACACCCCCGACAGCAGCCGCTACTGGATCGCCTCGGGGTATGAGGCGGCGCTGCGCGACGGCACCCGTCCGCCCAGCTTTGACAAGGATGTGATCCGGTCCTGGGTGGTCAGCCGCTGCGACCCCTATCGCGATCCGATCCCCGAGATTCCGGCCGAGATGATTGCCCGCACGGCGCAGGTCTATATCGACGCCTATGAGGCGATCACCGGCCAGACGTTCGTGCCCGATACCACGGGTGACACGCCGCTGGACCGGGTGCGCGCCAATCTGGCGCCCTGGTTCACGGCCTGATGCAGCCTGCCCTTTGCAGCATGACCCCGCGCCGCCCTATGCTGCGCGGGAACCGGGAGATTAAGCGATGATTCTGTCCTGTGGCGAAGCCCTGATCGACATGCTGCCGCGCACCGCGACCACGGGTGAGGCCTGTTTTGCCCCCTATGCCGGCGGGGCCGTGTTCAACACCGCCATCGCGCTTGGCCGTCTTGGGGCGCCTTCGGCGTTCTTTTCGGGCGTGTCGAACGACATGCTGGGCGAGATCCTGACCGAGACGCTGACCGCATCAAAGGTGGACACGCGCTATCTGGCGCGGTCGGACCGGCCCACCACGGTGGCCTTTGTCAAGCTGGTGAACGGACAGGCGACCTATGCCTTTTATGACGAGGCGACGGCGGGGCGGATGCTGTCGCCCGAGCAGTTGCCCGAGCTGCCCGCCGGGGTGGCGGCGCTGTTCTTCGGCGGCATCAGCCTGGTGAACGACCCCGCCGCCAGCACCTATGAGGCCTTGCAGGCCCGCGAAGCCGGGGCGCGTGTCACCATGATCGACCCGAACATCCGCCCCGGCTTCATTGCCGGCAAGGAAGACGCCTACCGCGCCCGCATTGGCCGGATGATCGGGCGGGCCGACATCGTGAAACTGTCGGACGAAGACCTGCACTGGCTGGAAGGAACCGGCGACCTGACCGCGCTGGCGCGCGGGATCGTGGCGCGCGGCCCGAAGGTGGTGTTCATCACCGAAGGCGCGAAAGGCGCGCGGGCGGTGACGGCGACGCAAGACCGCTTTGTCGCGGCCACGCCGGTGACGGTGGCCGATACGGTGGGGGCGGGCGATACGTTCAATGCGGGCGTGCTGGCGGCGCTGCACGCGGCGGGCGTACTGACCAAGGCCGGGGTCGCGGCCCTGCCGGATGCGGTGCTGGATCAGGCGCTGTCGCTGGGCACCCGCGCGGCGGCCGTCACCGTCAGCCGTGCCGGCGCGAACCCGCCCTGGACGCACGAGCTGTGAGGGCTGTCCTGCAACGGGTGAGCCGTGCGCAGGTCTCTGTCGCGGGCGAGGTGGTCGGGCGCTGCGGACCGGGCCTGATGATCCTGATCTGCGCCATGCAGGGCGACAGTGACGAGGCGGCGGCGAAGGTGGCGGCCAAGATCGCCAAGATGCGGATCTTCAAGGACGATCAGGGCAAGATGAACCTGTCGGTCCGCGATGTGGGGGGCAGCGCGCTGGTGATCAGCCAGTTCACCCTGGCCGCCGACCTGCGCGGCAACCGCCCCGGCTTCAGCACCGCCGCTGCCCCGGAGGAGGGCAAGCGGCTGTACGAATTATTCGCGGCGCGTCTGGCGGCGGAAGGGGTGCCGGTCGAGACCGGCATCTTCGGGGCCGACATGGCGGTGGAACTGGTGAATGACGGGCCGGTCACCATCTGGATCGACAGCGAGGCCGGCTGACCGGCCTATTTGAACGGGTTGCCGGGCGATTGCTTGGTGATCACGTCTCCGCAGCCGATCAGCGCGTCGATCGAGGCGCGCGATCCGGCCAGCGTGTAGTTCTGCACATCCGCCCCGTCCGCCGACCGCAGGAACAGCCGGTTGCCCTTGGCCACCTCGACGATGAAGTCGATGCCGGCATCGCTGTCGGGCAGGGTGAACAGCACCGAATTCAGCCGCAGATTGGCGGCATTCAGGTTCCAGGGCGCCATGCGGTCGATCTGCACCTGAAGGTCGGCGGTATCGCCGGTATCGCCGAAATCCCATTGGGTGGAATAGAACTGCAACTGGACCGAACCGTCCTGGAACGTCCAGATCGAGAAGGTTTCGCCGGGGGCAGAAACCGTGGCGACGCATCCCATCGTGCCATCGTCCCAGGCCACCATTTCCACCAGCCAGGCCTTGTTGCGTTCAAGCACCTGGGATTCATAGTTCTGTGCAAGCGCCGGTGTGGCGGTCAGCAAGGCGGCGGCTGCGGCAAGGGCTTTGGGCGAAATCATCTGTCAGGTCCGATCTGTGGCAGGCGCGGCCAGTTTGGCCGCGCCGGCACGATTCCTGCAAATGAAAACTCCCGTCATGCGGGCCGTGGAGGGGTCAGGCCTTCCAGTCCCAGGCGCCGGTGAAGCCGCCCAGAAGGTGGCCGACCTTTTCCTCATCCACCGGGCCGGTCTTGACCAGACGCGCGACCAGGCCGCGCTTCTTGTCTTCGACCACCTCGGCCACATGGGCGGCGATGCCTTCCTTCTGAAGCGCGGCATCATAGACCCGGGTGATCGACATCCGGCGCAGGGCCGGCTTGAACACCTTGCCCACGGCCGTTTTCGGCATGTCATCGACGATTTCCAGATACTTCGGCACCGCCGCCCGTTCGACGATATGCGCCTCGGCATGGGCGATCAGCTCGTCTGTCGTGACCGTCGCGCCCTTGACCAGTTCGACATAGGCCGCGGGCAGTTCGCCGGCATGTGCATCGGGCTGGCCGATGGCGCCGACCATGGCCACGGCCGGGTGGCTCATCAGGGCCTCTTCGATGATCGCCGGGTCGATGTTGTGGCCGCCGCGGATAATCAGATCCTTGGCGCGCCCGGTGATGAACAGATAGCCGTCCGCATCCAGGCGGCCCAGGTCGCCGGTGCGCAGGAAGCGGCCTTCGGCGAAGAGTTCGCGGTTCTTGTCGGCTTCGGTATAGGTCGAGCCTTCAAAGACGCCGGGGTTCGAGACGCAGATCTCGCCCACCTCATCGACGCCACATTCCCGCAGGCCGATGGCGCCCATGCTGGTCAGGATGCGCACCTGGGTGTGCGGGAAGGGCAGCCCGACCGAGCCGATCTTCTTGGCCCCGTCCGGCGGGTTGATCGAGACAAGGCAGGTTGCTTCGGTCAGGCCATAGCCTTCGATGATCTCGATGCCGGTTTCCTTCTTGAAGCGGTTGTACAGTTCCACCGGCAGCGCGGCAGACCCTGAAAACGCATTTCGCAGCGAGGAAATATCGGCATTGACCGGGCGCTGCATCAGGGCGGCCAGCGCCGTGGGCACGGTGATCAGATAGGTGACCTTGTGGCGTTCGATCAGCTTCCAGAGGTTGTCGAACACGCCTTCGCCGCGATAGCCCGCCGGCGTGGGGAAGACGACATGCGCGCCCGAGGCGATCATCGACATCATGATCGGGTAGCAGGCGAAGACGTGGAACAGCGGCAGCGGGCACATGACCACATCTTCCGGCTTGAACAGCAGCCGCTGCCCGAGCCAGCCATTGTAGACCATGCCCGAGACCTTGTGCTGGGCCACCTTGGGCATTCCGGTGGTGCCGCCGGTGTGGAAATAGGCGGCAACGCGGTCTTCCTGCGGGTCGGCAAAGGTCAGCCGGTCGGCGGGCTGGCGGGCAGCCTCGGCGTGGAAGGACTTGACCTCGGCCCGGTGGTGGAAGTGCAGCTTCGGCCGGATCAGCGGCACGATCAGCCGCTTGAGGCCGGTCAGATAGGTGAGCAGGTCGATTTCCAGCACGGTCTGCACGCTGGGCGCAAACTTGACCGCCTCGGCCACCTTGTCGGGCACATCGGTCTTGGGGAAGGCGCGCAGCGTGACCACGACCTTGGCCTTGGTCTCGCGCAGGATGGCGCTGATCTGGTCGGCTTCCAGTAGCGGGTTGATCGGGTTGACGATGCCCGCCACCGCGCCGCCCAGCAGGGTGACGGCGGTTTCCAGCGTGTTCGGCAGGATGAAGGCGACCACATCCTTTTCCCCCACGCCAAGGCTGCGGAACAGGTTTGCGGCCTGGGTCACGCGACCCAGAAGCTGGGACCAGGTCAGCGTCGATTTCGGCGCTTTCGGGTCGGACAGCAGTTGATAGGTGATTGCAGGGCGTGACCCGTGGCGGGACGCGGCCCGCGACAGGAAAGCATACATGCTGCGCGGTTCGTCGCGATCGGGCCACGGCATTTCGGCCTCGATCGCCCGCACGTCGGCGAGCGTGGAAAAGCTTCCCATAGTCTCCTCCCTTCTGGTCAGCGCCCCGGTTCTGACGGCCGGGTTATCGGCGAATGTGGGGGCTGGGCCGGCCTTTGCCAACCGTTTTCCGTTGCCGGATACGCAACGTCAGGGCGGGGTCAGATCGTGCCGTCGGTAAATTGCAGCCGCGCCAGCCGGGCGTAAAGGCCGCCTTCGGCCACAAGCGCATCATGCGTGCCCTGTGCGACGATCTGCCCGTCCTCGAACACGACGATGCGGTCGGCGCGTTTGACGGTGGCCAGACGGTGCGCCACGACCAGCGTGGTGCGCCCCTGCGACAGGTGTTCGACCGCCTCTTGCACGGCGCGTTCGCTTTCGGCGTCCAGCGCGCTGGTCGCCTCGTCCAGCAGCAGGACGGGGGCGTTGCGCAGGATGGCGCGGGCGATGGCGACACGCTGCTTCTGGCCGCCCGACAGCATGACGCCGCGTTCGCCAAGGAAGCTGTCATAGCCCTGCGGCAGCACGCTGATGAAGTCATGCGCGGCGGCGGCGCGGGCGGCGGCTTCAACCTCGGCATCGCTGGCTTCGGGGCGGCCGAAGCGGATGTTGTCGCGGGCCGAGGCGGCAAAGATCACCGGGTCTTGCGGCACAAGCGCCAGCGCGCGGCGGAAGTCGCCACGGGCCATGTCGCGCAGGTCGATCCCGTCCAGCGTGATGCGGCCCGATTGCGGGTCGTAGAACCGTTGCAGCAGTTGCAGGATGGTGGTCTTGCCGGCGCCCGAGGGGCCGACCAGCGCCACCGTCTCGCCGGGGCGGACATGCAGCGACACGCCTTTCAGGGCGGAAACGTCGGGGCGGGCCGGATAGCGGAAGGTGACACCTTCGAAGGCGATCTCGCCGCGCACGGGCCGGGGCAGGGGCTTGGGCCGGGCCGGGTCTTGCACGCTGTCTTCGGCATTCAGGATCTCGACCAGGCGTTCGGTCGCGCCCGAGGCGCGCTGGAGTTCGCCCCAGATTTCCGAAAGCGCGCCCACGGCGCCGGCCACCAGAACGGCATAGATCACGAACTGGATCAGCTCGCCCATGCTCATCCCGCCCGCCCGCACGTCGCGGGCACCGACCCAGAGCACGCCCACAATGCCGGTGAAGACCAGGAAGATCACGATCACCGTCATCACCGCCCGCGTGCCGATGCGGCGGCGGTTGGCGTCAAAACTTTTCTCGGTCACTTCGGCAAAGGCGGCGCGGGTGGGGCCTTCGTGGGTGTAGGATTGCACGGTCTGGATCGCCAGCAGCGATTCAGAGGCCGAGCCCGAGGAAGAGGCGATCCAGTCCTGGCTTTCGCGCGACAGAGACCGCAGGCGGCGGCCCAGGACGATGATCGGCACCACCACGGCGGGCACGATCAGCAGGACAAGCCCCGTCAGCTTGGCCGAGGTGAGCAGAAGCATCACCATCCCGCCCAGAAGCAGGATCAGGTTGCGCAGCGCGATGGAGATCGACGAGCCGATGACGGACAGGATCAGCGTGGTGTCGGTGGTGATGCGGCTGAGAACCTCGCCCGTCATCACCCGTTCGAAGAAGGACGGGCTGAGGGAGGTTACCTTGTCAAAGGTGGCGCGGCGGATGTCGGCCACCACCCGTTCGCCCAGCCGGGTGACAAGGTAGTAGCGCAGGCCGGTGCCCACGGCCAGAAGTGCCGCGATCAGCAGGAAGGCCCCGAAATATTCGTCCAGAAGCGCGACATTGGTCGAGTTGAACCCGTCCACCACGCGGCGCACCGCCAGGGGCAGGATCAGGCTGATCCCCGCCGTGACCACCAGCGCCGCCAGCGCCGCCACCGTCATCATGCGATAGGGCCGCAGGAAGGGCATCAGACCGGCAAGCGCGCCGACACGGCGCGAGGTCGGGCGGTCTTCGGTCGGGGCGGTCTTCGGGGATCTGGCCATGGCGTCGCGGCTTCCTCTTGCTGCCGGGCCGGGGTTTAGTCCGCATGGCCTGCGGGGGCAAGCAATGCCTTGCCGAAAGGGGTATCCGTCTCTCCTCTTTTCCCCGGTCGCGGGGCGTGCCAGTGTTGCCCCGCACCGGGACGATCCGGCGACGATCCGGCCGAAGCGGCTTCGGGCCGGCGGGACGATCCACGATTCTTGCGGTTTCTTCGAGGGGATGACCATGCCGCAGCATTTTACCGCCACGGACGGGGCGCGGCTGGCCTATCGCGACGAGGGCATCGGGCTGCCGGTGCTGTGTCTGGCCGGCCTGACCCGCAACATGGCCGATTTCGACGATGCCCTGCCGGCGCTGGCCGGGGTGCGGGTGATCCGCATGGATTACCGTGGCCGCGGCGACAGCGACTGGACCGGGGCCGCCAGCTATACCGTGCCGCAAGAGGCGGCGGATGCGCTGGCGCTGCTGGATCATCTGGGCATTGAACAGGCGGCCATTCTTGGCACCTCGCGCGGGGGGCTGATCGGGATGCTGCTGGCGGCAATCGCCAAGCCGCGGTTGCTGGGCCTGTGCCTGAACGACATCGGCCCCGAAATCGTGCGGTCGGGGCTGGAGCGGATCAAGGATTATGTCGGCCGCCGCCCGGCGGCGCGGACGCTGGCCGAGGTGGCCGAGAAGCTGCCGGCCAATTCGCCGGGCTTCGAAGGCGTCAGTGCCGCGCAATGGCAGGCCATGGCAGACCGGCTGTATCGTCAGGGCGAGGGGCGGGTCGAACTGCGCTATGACCCGGCGCTGCGCGAGTCGGTGCTGGCCTCGTTCGCGGTGCCGCCCACCGACCTGTGGCCGCTGTGGGCGGCGACGGCGGGCCTGCCGGTGGCGCTGATCCGGGGCGCGAATTCCGATCTGCTGACCCCGGACACCGTGGCGCGGATGCAGGACATGCGGCCCGACCTGATTTTCACCGATGTGCCCGACCGGGCGCATGTGCCCTTTCTGGATGAACCCGAAGCCGTGGCGGTACTGCGGCGGTGGCTGGAGCAAATGGAATGACCCTGCAGGCGATCGAAGCGGCGGCAGCGCGGATGCGCGGCCATGTGCGGGTGACGCCGCTGTTGAACGCACCCTTGCTGGACCGGCTGGCGGGGCGGCGGATCTTCGTCAAGGCGGAATGTCTGCAGGTGACCGGCAGTTTCAAGGCGCGCGGCGGATGGGCGGCGGTGTCGGCCTTGCCGGCAGGCGCAAGGGGCGTGCTGGCGATGTCGTCAGGGAACCACGCGCAGGGCGTGGCCTGGGCCGCGGCGGCGCATGGCGTGCCGGCGGTGATCGTCATGCCGTCGGACGCGCCGGCGGTGAAGGTGGCCAATACCCGCGCCTATGGCGCCGAGGTGGTGCTGTATGACCGCGCCCGCGACGACCGTGATGCGCTGGCGGCGGGGATCGCGGCCGAGCGGGGGCTGGCGCTGGTGCCGCCCTATGACCACCCCGAGGTGATTGCCGGTCAGGGCAGCGTGGGGCTTGAGATTGCCGCGCAGGCGGCCGAGGCCGGGATTGCCGGCGCTGATGTGCTGGTCTGCTGCGGGGGCGGCGGGCTGTCGGCCGGGGTGGCCATGGCGCTGGACGCCCGCGCGCCGGGCCTGCGTGTCCGCACGGTGGAACCGGCGGGGTTCGACGACATGGCGCGGTCGCTGGTTTCGGGGCAGCGCGAGGGCAACGCGGCGGCGACCGGATCGGTCTGCGACGCGATCCTGACGCCAATGCCGGGGGCGCTGACGCTGCCCATCCTGCAGCGGCTGGCCGGGCCGGGGATGGTGGTCAGCGATGATGAGGCGCTGCAGGCGGTGGCGCTGGCCTTCCGGTATCTGCGTATCGTGGCCGAACCGGGCGGCGCGGTGGCGCTGGCGGCGGCGCTGTTCCGCGATGACCTGCCCGAGACGGTGATCTGCACCGTCAGCGGCGGCAACGCCGACCCGGAGATCTTTGCCGGGGCGCTGGCCCGCTTTGGCGGCTGAGGCCGCCCGGAAACGACAGACGACGAAGGTTCCCATGGCCCCGATCTTCCTGCCCGACCTGCGCCTGAACGCCCGGCTTGACGGCCCCGCCGACGGCCCGCCGCTGGTGCTGCTGCACGCGCTTGGCCTGCGGCTGGAGCTGTGGGACGCGGTGGTCGCCCGGTTGCCGCGCCACCGCATCCTGCGGCTGGACATGCGCGGCCATGGCGGCAGCGACGTGCCGCCCGCCCCCTATGCCATGGGCACGCTGGTGCGCGATGCCGAACGGGCGATGGACCATTTCGGGATGAAGGAGGCGGTGGTCGTCGGCCTGTCGATCGGCGGGCTGATCGCGCAGGGGCTGGCCGTGAAGCGGCTGGATCTGGTGCGCGGGCTGGTGCTGTCGAACACCGCCGCCCGGATCGGCATTGCCGGGCAATGGCAGGACCGCATCGCCATGGTGCGCGACGGGGGCCTTGCCGCCCTTGCCGATGCCACGATGGAGCGCTGGTTCGGCCGCAAATGGCGCGAGGTGTCGCAGATGCCGGCGCTGCGCGAGATGCTGCTGGCCTGCCCGCCGGAAGGCTGGATGGGCTGCGCCGCCGCGATTGCGGGCACAGATTTCTATGAAACCACGGCCACGCTGCGGCTGCCGCTGCTGGCCATTGCCGGGGCGAATGACGGGTCAACTCCGGCCGATCTGGTGCGCGAGACCGCCGATCTGGTGCCGGGCAGCCGGTTCACGGTGATCCGGGGCGGCGGGCATCTGCCCTTTGTCGAGCAGCCCGACGCCTATGTTGCGGCGCTGGCGGAGTTCCTGACCGGCATCGGCCATGGCTGAGGTGCTGCTGGTGCCGGGATCATGCCACGGGGCGTGGTGCTGGCACCAGGTCATTCCGGCGCTGGCCGCGCTGGGGCATAGCGCCCGCGCCATTGACCTGCCCGGACGCGGGGCGGATGCGGCCAGGGCCACGCTGGACGATCTGGCGGGCGCCATCGTGGCGGCGCTGGACCGGCCGACCGTGGTTGTGGGCCATTCCGCGGCGGGATACGCCATCACCGCCGCTGCCGAGCGCGACCCCGCGAACATGGCCGCGCTGGTCTATCTTTGCGCCTATGTGCCGGTGTCGGGCCAGTCGCTGGCGCAGATGCGGCGGGCCGGGCCGCGCCAGCCGCTGGCGGGCAGCTACCGGCTGGATGCGGCGCGGACGGTGTTTTCCTTTGATCCGGCGCGGGTGGACGATCTGTTCTATCACGACTGCCCTGCTGAGGACCGTGCCCTTGCGGCACGCTGCCTGGCGCCCGAACCCATTGCCCCGCAGGAAACCCCGTTGCGGCTGACCGCCCGGTCGCAAGACCTGCCGCGCCATTACATCGCCTGCACCGAGGACCGGGCCATTCCGCCAGAGTATCAGGTGGTGATGGCGGCTTCGGTGCCGGAGGCCAACCGGACGGCGCTGCCTTCGTCCCATTCGCCGTTCTTCGCCATGCCGCAGGCGCTGGCCGCGCGGATCGACCGCATCGCGGGGGGCCTTTCGGCGGCGGGCCGGGGTGATATGGTCGCGCCCGTTCCGAAAGGCTGAGCCATGCCCAACCCGCGCCTTGCGCTGACCTTCATCCTGATCACCGTGGCGCTGGACGCGATCGGGATCGGCATCATCTTTCCGGTCATGCCCGACCTGATCCGCCAGGTAACGGGGCGATCCTTGTCCGAGGCCGCGCTTTGGGCCGGAACGCTGGGCACCGCCTTTGCGGTGATGCAGTTCCTGTTCGGCCCCGTCCTTGGCGCGCTGTCCGACCGTTTCGGTCGCCGTCCGGTGCTGCTGGTGTCGCTGGCGGTGATGTCGGCGGATTATCTGGTGATGGCAACCGCGGGCACGATCTGGCTGCTGCTGGCGGCGCGCATCGTGGCCGGAATCACGTCCGCCACCTATTCCACCGCCACCGCCTTCATTTCCGACATCACCCCGCCCGAAAAGCGCGGCGCGCGTTTCGGCCTGATCGGGGCCTGTTTCGGGGTGGGCTTCGTTGTCGGGCCGCTGATCGGCGCCGGTCTGGCCGGGATCGACACCCGCGCGCCGTTCTTTGCCGCCGCCGCCATGGCGGCCGCCAACATGCTGCTGGGCTGGTTCACCCTGCCCGAGACGGTGACCGACGCCACCCGCCGCCCGTTCCTGTGGGTGCGGGCCAATCCGCTGGGGGCGCTGCGGTCGGTCAGCCGGTTGCCGGGGGTGGGCTATACGCTGGCCTGCTTCCTGATCCTTGGCATCGCGATGAATGTCTATCCCACGGTCTGGGCCTTTTACGGCCAGGCCAATTTCGGCTGGTCCTCGGGCATGGTCGGGGTGTCGCTGGCGCTTTATGGCATCAGCTTTGCGGTGGGGCAGGCGGCGATTGTCGGCCCGGTGATCCGGCGCTGGGGCGAACACCGGGCGGCGCAGTTCGGCATGGTGGTGGATGTGGTGACGCTGACCGCGCTTGGCCTTGTCACCTCGCCCGTGGTGGCGCTGGCCATCATCCCGGTCACGGCGCTTGGCGGCACCGTCACGCCGTCGCTTCAGGCGCTGGCCTCACGCGCGGCGCCGGCCGATGCACAGGGCGAGGTGCATGGCGTGTTGTCCAGCCTGAACGCGGTGGCTACCATCCTTTCGCCGCTGGTGATGACGACCACCTTCGCGCATTTCACCCGCGAGGGCGCTGCGGTCCATGCCCCCGGCGCACCGTTCCTGCTGGCCGCCGGGCTGATGGCCGGCTGCCTTGCGCTGCACAGCCTGGCGGCACACCGTCCCCGGAGCTTGCCCGCCTGATTGCCCGTTTGCGGCATGATCTGTCGCTGAAAGACCGGCCCGGGCGCCCTTGGCTGCCTAGGCTTTCGGCTGACGGTGCAAGGGGGGCGCGCGCATGAAACTCAGGGATCTTGAAATCTTCATCGTTGCCCCGCCGGCGCCGGGCTGGGGCGGGCGCTACTGGATCTTTCCGAAGATCACCACCGACGATGGCATCACCGGCTATGGCGAATGTTACGCCTCGACCGTGGGGCCGAAGGCGATGCGGGCGGTGATCGAGGACGTGTTCGACCGGCACATGCGCGGACAGTCGGCCGAGGATCTGGAGCTGATGTATCGCCGCGTTTATTCCAGCGGCTTCACCCAGCGGCCCGACCCCACGGTGATGGGCGCCTTCGCGGGCCTGGAAATTGCCTGCTGGGATATTCTGGGCAAGGCGCGGAACCGGCCGGTCTGGGCACTGCTGGGCGGGCGGATGAATGACCGGGTGCGCAGCTATACCTATCTTTACCCGGACCCCGGGCAGGACCAGACGGAATTCTGGGTGAACCCCGACTGGCAGGCCGAAGCCGCCGCCAAGGCGGTGGCGCAGGGCTTTACCGCCGTCAAGTTCGATCCGGCCGGTCCCTATACCATTCGCGGCGGGCACCAGCCCGCGATGAGCGACATTTCCCGCAGCGTCGCCTTCTGCAAGGCGATCCGCGAGGCCGTGGGCGACCGGGCCGACCTGTTGTTCGGCACCCATGGCCAGTTCACCACCGCCGGCGCCATCCGGCTGGGCCGCGAGCTGGAGCCGTTCAACCCGCTGTGGTACGAAGAACCGATCCCGCCCGACAATCTGCTGGAATTCGCCGAGGTGGCGCGGGCGGTGCGTATTCCGCTCGCCACGGGCGAACGGCTGACCACCAAGACGGAATTCGGGATGCTGCTGCGCGCGGGCGGGGTGAAGATCCTGCAACCGGCGCTTGGCCGGCTGGGGGGTATTCTTGAGGCCAGGAAGCTGGCCGCCATCGCGGAAATCTTCAACGCCGAAATGGCGCCGCATCTTTATGCCGGCCCGGTGGAATGGGCCGCGAATGTGCATCTGTCGGTGTCGATCCCGAACCTGCTGATCGCGGAAACCATCCAGACCGGCGGCGCCTTCCACATGGCGCTGATCCGCAACAGCCTGACATGGGAAGATGGCTACATCCTGCCGCCCGAGGCACCGGGGCTGGGCATCGACTTCGACGAGGATCTGGCGCGCGCGCATCCCTTCACCGGCACGGGGCTGCATCTGCAGATGCAGGAGGCGCCCTGCGACTACCGCTACGGCAACCGCTTTGAGGGCGGCGCTCCGGCGGCCAAGACCTGAGCCGGCCGAAGGGCGCCGGACCCTGCCCGGAAAAGCAAAACCCCCGCCAGAGGCGGGGGTTTTCGTTTCTGGATCATTCGGCCGTCAGCAGCGGGGGTTTCTGGCCGGTCAGCCGGGGTTTCTGCGGTTCCTGCACCTCAAGGACGATGCCATCGTCCTTGACGCCCACCTTCACCAGCCCGCCCTTGGTCAGCTTGCCGAACAGCAATTCCTCGGCCAGCGGCTTCTTGATGTGTTCCTGGATCACGCGGCCCAGCGGACGCGCGCCCATCTTGTCATCATAACCCTTCTCGCCCAGCCAGGCCGCCGCTTCCGGCGTCAGCTCGATATGGACGTTGCGGTCGATCAGTTGGGCTTCAAGCTGCAGCACGAACTTCTCGACCACTTGCAGGATGATCTCGCGCCCAAGGGGCGCGAAGGAAATCACCGCGTCCAGACGGTTGCGGAATTCCGGCGTGAAGGTGCGTTCCACCGCCGCCGTATCCTCGCCCGTGCGGCGTTCGCGGCCGAAGCCGATGGCTTCCTTGGCCATGTCCGCCGCCCCGACGTTCGAGGTCATGATCAGGATCACGTTGCGGAAATCCACCGCCCGGCCGTTGTGGTCGGTCAGCTTGCCGTGGTCCATCACCTGCAACAGGATGTTGTAGACATCCGGGTGCGCCTTCTCGATTTCGTCCAGCAGCAGCACGCAATGCGGGTGCTGGTCCACGCCATCGGTCAGCATCCCGCCCTGATCGAAGCCGACATAGCCGGGCGGGGCGCCGATCAGACGGGAAACCGCGTGTTTCTCCATGTATTCCGACATGTCGAAACGCAGCAGTTCCACGCCCAGCGTGGCCGCAAGCTGTTTGGCCACCTCTGTCTTGCCCACGCCGGTGGGGCCGGTGAACAGGTAGTTGCCGATGGGCTTTTCCGGTTCGCGCAGGCCGGCACGGGCCAGCTTGATGCTGGCCGACAGCGCCTCGATCGCCTTGTCCTGGCCGAACACCAGCCGTTTGAGCGTTCTTTCCAGATCGCGCAGCGTTTCGGCATCGTCCTTCGAGACGTTGCGCGGCGGGATGCGGGCGATCTTGGCCACCACGGCCTCGATCTCCTTGGTGCCCAGAACCTTCTTGCGCTTGGAATCGCTGACCAGATGCTGCGCCGCCCCCGCCTCGTCGATCACGTCGATGGCGCTGTCGGGCAGCTTGCGGTCATTGATGTAGCGGCTGGCCAGTTCCACCGCCGACTTGATCGCATCCGCGGTGTAGCGCAGTTCGTGGTGTTCCTCGAAATGCGGCTTGAGGCCCATCAGGATCTTGATGGCATCGGGCACCGACGGTTCGTTCACGTCGATCTTCTGGAACCGGCGCGACAGCGCGCGGTCCTTTTCGAAGTGCTGGCGGAATTCCTTGTAGGTGGTCGAGCCCATGCAGCGCAGCTTGCCGCCCTGCAACGCGGGTTTCAGCAGGTTCGAGGCATCCATCGCCCCGCCGCTGGTGGCACCTGCGCCGATGACGGTGTGGATCTCGTCGATGAAGAGGATCGCATCGGGGTGATCCTCAAGCTCTTTCACCACGGCTTTCAGCCGTTCCTCGAAATCGCCGCGATAGCGGGTGCCGGCCAGAAGCGCGCCCATGTCGAGCGAGAAGATCGTGGCGCCCGACAGAACCTCGGGCACCTCTTTCTTGATGATCTTCCAGGCCAGGCCTTCGGCGATGGCGGTCTTGCCGACGCCGGGGTCGCCCACCAGAAGCGGGTTGTTCTTGCGCCGGCGGCACAGCACCTGGATCGCCCGCTCAACCTCGGCCTCGCGGCCGATCAGCGGATCGACATCGCCCTTGCGGGCCTTGATGTTCAGATCGACGCAATACTTGGACAGCGCCGATTCCTTGGCTTCGCCCGCCTCGGCCTTGGGGGTTTCCTGCGGCTCGTCCGCGCCCTGAACGGGGCGGCTTTCGCCATAGGACGGGTCTTTCGCCACGCCATGCGCGATGAAATTCACCGCGTCGTAGCGGGTCATGTCCTGTTCTTGCAGGAAATAGGCCGCGTTCGATTCCCGTTCGGCGAAGATGGCGACCAGCACATTGGCGCCCGTCACCTCGGTGCGGCCGGAGGACTGCACATGGATCGCCGCGCGCTGGATCACGCGCTGGAAGGCCGCCGTCGGCACCGCTTCGCTGCCTTCGACGCTGGTCACCAGCGTGGACAGGTCATCGTCGATGAAATCGGTCAGGGTCTTCTTCAGGTCTTCCAGATCAACCGAACAGGCCTTCATCACGCGGGCCGCGTCGGGTTCGTCGATCAGGGCCAGCAGTAGGTGTTCCAGCGTGGCGAGTTCATGGCGACGCGCATTGGCCAGGGCCAGCGCCGCGTGGATGGCTTGCTCGAGCGTGGACGAGAATGACGGCACTTGGGCGTGCTCCTGTTCCTCGGGGTCGGGCGGGGATGAACCCGCATTCGACCGTGGCCTCATGGGAGTAAAGTTCGGTTCTTTTTGTCGCACTTCAAGCGCAATCTGCGCCCGATCCGCATTTGTCTTGGTCCATCACCGGAAAAGTGATGTCCGCGTCTCAAAACAGGTCTTTCCGCGCGCGGATTTCGGCAAAGACCACCGTGTCGCTTGCCTGGGGCAGACCGACCGCTGCCTTCATCTGCGGCAGGGGCGCGCGCAGGAAGGGGTTGGTCGCCAGTTCTTCGGCAAGTGTCCAGGGCATTGGCAAGCGGCCTTCGCGGCGCATCTCGGACAACTGCCCTTGCCGAGAGATAAGCGCGGGATTGCCGGGTTCAAGGGCCAGAGCGAAGCGCAGGTTGCCGTCCAGATAGTCATGCCCCGAGCAGATCAGGGTTTCGGGCGGCAGCGTGGCCAGTTTTGACAGGCTGGCCCACATCTCGGCCGGCGTGCCTTCGAACAGACGGCCGCAGCCGGCGGCCATCAGGCTGTCGCCGGTGAAGGCCAGCGCGCTGCCCGGGAAGTGAAAGGCGATATGGCCGCGGGTATGGCCCGGCACGTCGATCACCACGGCACTTTCGGCCCCGATCGCCACCCGGTCACCTTCCCGCAGGGCGTGGTCCAGCGGCGGCAGCCGGTGCGCATCGGCCGCTGCGCCGTGGACGCGGGCGCCGGTTGCGGCGCGGATCTCGGGCACGGCCTGGATATGGTCATCGTGGTGATGCGTCAGCAGGATGTCGGTCAGCCGCCAGCCCTGCGCGGCCAGCGCCGACAGGACCGGCGGGGCTTCGGGGGCATCGACCAGCGCGGTGCGGCCCGACGTGGCGTCATGCAGCAGGAAGGCGAAATTGTCCTTCAGGCAGGGCACGGTCAGCAGGTTCAAGGCCATGGTCTTTCCCCGTTCAGCGGCTAAGATGCCCCGACCTTGACCCGAACGGGGGCCTGTCTGCAATGCACCTCGACGTGCAGGATCTGCGCGATTTCTACTATCGCACCCGGTTGGGCCGGGTGGCGCAGCGGGCCATTCGTGACCAGATGCTGCGGCTTTGGCCGCCGGCTGCCGGGCATACGGTGGCGGGCTTCGGCTTTGCCGTGCCGCTGTTGCGCCCCTATCTGGCCGAGGCGCGGCGGGTGGTGGGGCTTATGCCCGGGCCGCAGGGGGTGATGCCCTGGCCCGCGGGGATGCAGAACGTCTCGGTCCTGTGCGAAGAGAACAACTGGCCGCTGCCGACCGGGCTGGTGGACCGGCTGGCGGTGATGCACGGGCTGGAAACCAGCGAAAACCCCTCGGCTGTGCTGGATGAGGCGCATCGCGTGCTGGGGCCGGGTGGCCGGGCGCTGTTCGTGGTGCCGAACCGGGCCGGGCTGTGGTCGCGCCGCGATGCCACGCCCTTCGGCTTTGGCCGGCCCTATTCCAACGCCCAGCTTGAGGCGCAGTTGCGCCGCCACGGCTTTACCCCCGAACGCAGCCTGACCGTGCTGCACGCGCCGCCCAGCCAGACACCGTTCTGGCTGCGCACCGCCGATGCCTGGGAAAAGCTGGGTCGCCGCCTGCCCTGGCTTTCGGGCGGGGTGCTGATGGTCGAGGCCTCGAAACAGGTCTATGCGCCTACACGGGGCGGGCTTGGGGCGGTGGTGAAAAAACCGCTGCGGGTGCTGGAGGGCATCGGGCAGGGCGCGGCGAAACCCGCCCTGAACCCGCGCGCCGGGCAGGACTGATCTGCCCTCAGATCACCCGCACCCGCGTGCCCACCGGGCAAAGCTGGAACAGTTCGGCGATCATCTCGTTGTAAAGGCCGATGCAGCCGTCTGACGACCGGCGGCCGATCTTGCGCGTGTCATGGGTGCCGTGAATGATATAGGCCGGCCAGGATAGATACATCGCATGGGTTCCCAGCGGGTTGTCGGGCCCCGGCCCGATCGGCTTCCAGTCGGGATAGCGTGCCATCTGCGACGGCGTGGGGGTCCAGGACGGCCCTTCCTTCTTGCGCACGATCTCGGTGTAGCCGCGCTTGGTCAGATCATCCGAAATCGGCACCGAGGTCGGGAAGATCCGGTGATCGCCGCCTTCGGCGTTCCAGTAATGCAGGGCGCGCGAGAAGGTATCGGCCACGATCATCGGCTTGCCAAGGCTGTCGAAATGATCGCGCCAGGCGTGCATCCGGAAGCCCGACACGTTGTTGCGCACCGTGGCCGGGGCGGCGTCCTGCGCAAGGGCAGGGGCGGCAAGGGCGGCCCCCGCGGCGCTGGCAAGGCCAAGCGCCATTGCGGCGCGGCGGTTGAGGGTGTCGGTCATGGGGGCCTCCTGTCTGCTGGCCCGCGCGGCCTGACCCGACAGGCGACGGACCCTTCACGCGGACATATTCGGGTTTTTAGATGATTCTCTGATACATGATTGTCAACCGCAACGGGCGTGCCTGACGCCCTCGTGACCGGGGCGTGAGCGGGGGCGTGAGCGGGGCCGTCCTGCCAGAGACGGCAGACCCGCTGTCGATTCTGCGCAGCGGGATGCCCGCCGGGGGTGCATCACGTTGGCGCAGCGCAGCCCAAAGGTGCCGGATGCCCCCGATTTTCCACCTTTAGCGCCAACAGCGTGTTAAACCTCAGTAGCGCGGTCAGGAAAGCGCGTCCAACCCGTTGCGGGGCTGCAAAGCCTCTGCTAAGGACGCCGCAAAATCGGAATACTTGGGGCTTGCTTCTGTCCGTGGCCATTCGACGCATGGCCGAGGTCGAGAAAGGTGAAGCCCGAGACAAGGGAAGGACGATCGTGGCCGAAGCAGCTTCCATCTCGCAAGGCATCGCCGAGCGCTACGCCACCGCGCTCTTCGAACTTTCGAAAGAGACCGGCGCGCTGAAGACGCTGGAAACCGACATTGATGCGCTCAAGGACGTTCTGGCCGGCAGCCCCGACTTGGGCGCCATGATCGCCTCGCCGGTGATCAGCCGCGGCGATCAGGCCAAGGCCGTTGCCGCGATTGCCGGCAAGATGGGCCTGAGCCCGCTGATGACCAACACCCTGGCGCTGATGTCCGAAAAGCGGCGTCTGTTCGCGCTGCCGCAGGTTCTGTCGGCGCTGGCCGGCCTGATCGCGGAAGAAAAGGGCGAAGTGACCGCCGAGGTCACGGCTGCCACCAAGCTCTCGGCCGCGCAGGCCAAGAAACTGGCCGAAACGCTGAAGGCCAAGGTCGGCAAGACCGTGAAACTGAACACCACCGTTGATGAAAGCCTCATCGGCGGACTTATCGTCAAGCTGGGCTCGACCATGATCGACACGTCGGTCAAGTCGAAGCTCGCTTCCCTGCAGAATGCCATGAAAGAGGTTGGGTGATGGGAATTCAGGCTGCCGAGATCTCTGCGATCCTGAAAGAGCAGATCAAGAACTTCGGCAAGGATGCCGAGGTGGCCGAAGTCGGCCGCGTGCTGTCGGTCGGTGACGGGATCGCCCGCGTCTATGGTCTCGACAATGTGCAAGCCGGTGAAATGGTCGAATTCCCCGGTGGTATCCGCGGGATGGCCCTGAACCTTGAAGTGGACAACGTCGGGATCGTTATCTTCGGCGACGACCGCGACATCAAGGAAGGCGATACCGTCAAGCGCACCAAGTCTATCGTGGACGTGCCGGCCGGCAACGGCCTGCTGGGCCGCGTCGTGGACGCGCTTGGAAACCCGATCGACGGCAAGGGGCCCATCGTGGCCTCGGAGCGCCGCATCGCCGACGTGAAGGCGCCGGGCATCATCCCGCGCAAGGGCGTGCACGAACCCATGGCGACCGGCCTCAAGGCCGTGGACGCCATGATCCCGATCGGCCGCGGTCAGCGCGAGCTGATCATCGGCGACCGTCAGACCGGCAAGACCGCCGTGGCGCTGGACACCATCCTGAACCAGAAGGTCTATAACGACGCCGCCGGCGACGATGAATCGAAGAAGCTGTATTGCGTCTATGTCGCCATCGGCCAGAAGCGTTCGACCGTGGCCCAGCTTGTGAAGAAGCTGGAAGAAACCGGCGCCATGGCCTACACCGTGGTCGTTGCCGCCACCGCGTCGGACCCCGCTCCGATGCAGTTCCTGGCGCCCTTCTCGGGCACCGCGATCGGCGAATTCTTCCGCGACAACGGCCGTCACGCCCTGATGATCTACGATGACCTGTCGAAGCAGGCCGTGGCCTATCGTCAGATGTCGCTGCTGCTGCGCCGCCCGCCGGGCCGCGAAGCCTATCCGGGCGACGTGTTCTATCTGCACTCGCGCCTGCTGGAGCGTTCGGCCAAGATGAACAGCGATTTCGGGGCCGGTTCGCTGACCGCGCTGCCGATCATCGAAACCCAGGCCGGCGACATTTCGGCCTATATTCCGACGAACGTGATCTCGATCACCGACGGCCAGATCTTCCTGGAATCGGAACTGTTCTACCAGGGCATCCGCCCGGCCGTGAACACGGGTCTGTCGGTGTCGCGCGTGGGGTCTTCGGCGCAAACCTCGGCCATGAAGTCGGTGGCCGGCAAGGTGAAGCTGGAACTGGCGCAATACCGCGAAATGGCGGCCTTCGCGCAGTTCGGTTCGGACCTTGACGCGTCGACCCAGGCCCTGCTGAACCGTGGCGCCCGTCTGACCGAACTGATGAAGCAGCCGCAGTATTCGCCGCTGACCAACGCGGAAATCGTCTGCATCATCTTCGCGGGCACCAACGGCTATCTCGACAAGGTTGCCGTCCGGGATGTCGGCCGTTTCGAGGCCGGCCTGCTGAAGCACCTGCGCACCAAGGGCAAGGCGCTGCTGGACGACATGACCAAGAATGACCGCAAGGTTGCGGGCGATCTTGAAAAGGCCATTCGCGCGGAACTCGACGCTTTCGCCAAAGACTTCGCCTGAGCCCCTGAAGGAGTAGGCAGATGCCCAGCCTGAAGGACCTCAAGAACCGGATCGGAAGCGTCAAGAACACGCGGAAGATCACGAAGGCGATGCAGATGGTCGCCGCGGCGAAACTTCGCCGCGCGCAGGATTCGGCCGAAGCCGCCCGTCCCTATGCTGAACGCATGGGGGCGGTGATTGCCTCGCTGGCCTCGGGGCAGGGTGCCGGTGCGCCCCGCCTTCTGGCAGGAAACGGTCGCGACCAGATTCACCTTCTGGTCGTGATGACCTCGGAACGCGGCCTTTGCGGCGGCTTCAACTCGACCATCGTGCGTCTGGCCCGCCAGCGCGCGAACGAGCTGGTGGCGAAAGGCAAGACGGTCAAGATCCTGACCGTTGGCAAGAAGGGCCGTGAACAGCTCAAGCGGGACTGGGCCAGCGCGTTTGTCGGCCATGTCGATCTGTCCGATGTGCGGCGGCTTGGCTATGCCAATGCCCAGGGCATTGCGCGCGAAGTGCTGGCGGCCTTTGACGCCGGCGAAGCCGATGTGGTGACGATCTTCTACAACCGCTTCCAGTCGGTGATCAGCCAGGTTCCGACCGCCCACCAGGTTATCCCCGCCAAGTTCGAGGCGGCCGAGACCAATGCGCTGTATGACTACGAACCCAGCGAAGAGGCCATTCTGGCCGACCTTCTGCCGCGGGGCGTGGCCACGCAGATCTTCACGGCGCTGCTGGAAAATGCCGCTTCGGAGCAGGGCGCGCGGATGTCCGCCATGGACAACGCCACCCGCAACGCCGGCGACATGATCAACAAGCTGACGATCCAGTACAACCGGAGCCGTCAGGCCGCGATCACCAAGGAGCTGATCGAAATCATCTCCGGCGCCGAGGCCCTGTAAGACGCCATGAAACCCGTGCCGACATATGTGCAGGACAAGGACGAGAGCACGCTGATGTTCTCGGTCTGCTCGTTGGTGCGGGATCAGGCGAAATACGACCGTCTGCTCGAGTCGTTCGAGCGGTTCGGTTTCACCCTGGACAAGGCCGAGTTTCTGGCGGCCGACAATCGTGAGGGCAACCAGTTCCACGGGTTTTCCTGGCACAAGCAGATGCTGCCCCGTTGCAAGGGCCGCTATGTGATCTTCTGCCATGAGGATGTGGAGCTGGTCGACCGCGGCTACGACGATCTGGTTGCCGCGATCGAGGCGCTGGAAGAGGCCGATCCGAAGTGGCTGGTGGCCGGTGTTGCCGGCAGCCCCTGGCGGCCGCTGAACCACAGCGTCACCGCGCAGGCGCTGCACATCAGCGATGTCTTCGGCAACGACCGTCGGCGGGGCAATGTGCCCTGCCGGGTGGAAAGCCTGGACGAATGTTTTCTGCTGATGCGGCGGCTGAAGCCGGTGCTGAACTCTTACGACATGCAGGGGTTCCACTACTACGGGGCGGATCTTTGCCTGCAGGCGGAATTTCTGGGCGGTCGCGCCTATGCGATCGACTTTCACCTGCACCACTACGGCCGCGCGATCGCGGATGAGAACTTCCATCGCCTGCGCCAGGAAATGGCGCAGAAATACCGCCGCTGGTTCCCCGGCCGGATCCTTCACTGTGTGACGGGACGGGTGGCACTGGGCGGCGGATGGTATGAGGCCCGATAGGCGCAGGTCATCGGAAATAGGTAGCGGCGCGGGCAACCGGGCCGAAGGAAACACAGCGAAACGAGGCTTATGACAATGGCAACGACTGTCTCCAAAGGTAAGGTGACCCAGGTCATCGGCGCCGTCGTGGACGTTCAGTTCGAAGGCGTTCTTCCCGCGATTCTGAACGCGCTGGAAACCACCAACAACGGCAAGAAGCTGATCCTGGAAGTCGCCCAGCACCTGGGCGAGAACACGGTCCGCTGCATCGCCATGGATGCCACCGAAGGCCTCGTGCGCGGCGCCCCGGTCAGCGACAGCGGCACCCCGATCTCGGTGCCGGTGGGCAATGCCACGCTGGGCCGCATCCTGAACGTCGTCGGGGAACCGATCGACGAGCGCGGCCCGATCGCGGCCACCGAAAAGCGCGCCATCCACCAGAAGGCGCCCGACTTCCAGTCGCAGTCGACCGAATCGCAGATCCTTGTCACCGGCATCAAGGTGATCGACCTGCTGGCCCCCTATTCCAAGGGCGGCAAGATCGGCCTGTTCGGCGGCGCCGGCGTGGGCAAGACGGTTCTCATTCAGGAACTGATCAACAACATCGCCAAGGTGCACTCGGGCTACTCGGTGTTCGCCGGCGTGGGCGAACGGACCCGTGAAGGCAACGACCTGTATCACGAATTCATCGAATCGGGCGTCATCAACATCGACGATCTGGAAAAGTCGAAGGTGGCCCTTGTGTACGGCCAGATGAACGAACCTCCGGGGGCGCGTGCCCGTGTGGCGCTGACCGGCCTGACGCTGGCCGAGCAGTTCCGTGACCAGTCCGGTACCGACGTTCTGTTCTTCGTGGACAACATCTTCCGCTTCACCCAGGCGGGTTCGGAAGTGTCGGCGCTGCTGGGCCGTATCCCTTCGGCCGTGGGCTACCAGCCGACGCTGGCCACCGACATGGGGCAGCTTCAGGAACGCATCACCTCGACCAAGGCGGGTTCGATCACCTCGGTGCAGGCGATCTACGTTCCGGCCGACGACCTGACCGACCCTGCGCCGGCCACGTCCTTCGCCCACCTCGACGCCACGACCACGCTGTCGCGCGCCATTTCGGAACTGGGGATCTATCCGGCGGTTGACCCGCTCGACTCGACCTCGCGTCTGATGGACCCGCAGATCCTGGGCGAAGAGCACTACAACACCGCCCGTGCGGTGCAGGGTATCCTTCAGCGTTACAAGTCGCTGCAGGACATCATCGCCATCCTTGGCATGGACGAACTGTCGGAAGAGGACAAGCTGACCGTGGCCCGCGCCCGGAAGATCCAGCGGTTCCTGTCGCAGCCGTTCGACGTGGCGCAGGTCTTCACCGGCTCGCCCGGCGTTCAGGTGCCGCTGGACAAGACCATCGCCTCGTTCAAGGCGGTTGTGGCCGGCGAATACGACCACCTGCCGGAAGCGGCCTTCTACATGGTCGGCGACATCGAGGAAGCCAAGGCCAAGGCCGCGAAGCTTGCCGCGGCTGCGGCCTAAGGGGGCGTCATGGCAGCAACCCTGCAATTCGACCTGGTTTCCCCTGAACGGCGGCTTGCCTCCGTTCAGGCGACCGAGGTGCAGATCCCCGGTGCCGCTGGCGACATGACGGCGATGCAAGGCCATGCGCCGACCATCACCACCCTGCGCCCCGGCATCCTGCGCGCCGTTTCGGCCGAAGGCACCAAGGCCTATGTGGTGACCGGCGGCTTCGCCGAAATCAGCGCAACCGGCGTTTCGGTCCTGGCCGAACGCGCGGTGCCGCTGGACGAAATGGACGCCAAGCTGATGGATCAGCTTGTTGCCGACGCTTCTGCCGCCAGCAGTGTCGGCGTGGACAAGGACACCGCCGAAAAGGCAATGTCCGATCTGCAGGCGATGAAGGCCGCAGCCGGCTTCTGAGCCAGGCCACGGCCCGTGATCATATGTCCCCCGCCGATGGCGGGGGCATTTCTTTTAACTAGTCGCTCACATTTGTACTGTGTAGTTGTCACAAAGTTGATGGAGTGACGTTATGCTGCGTCTTGGGGCTTCGGTCGGCGTACATCAAGGATCGCGAATCCTGTTTTCCGACTTTGCGGACGGTGGTCAGATGTGGACGGGCCATGGCCCGCGCGAATACCGGCTGGACGTGACCTTTCCCGAACCCTTCACCCGGACGCCGGCGGTTACGGTTGGCCTGTCGATGTGGGACATGGACCACAAGACCAATTCCCGCATGGACATCGGCGCCGAAAACATCACGCCGCAGGGCTTTCAGATCGTGTTCAAGACCTGGGCCGATACCCGCATTGCGCGCGTCAGGGCCGACTGGCTTGCCATTGGCTCGGTCCGCGATGATGAGGATTGGGAAATCGACTGACCCTTCCGCCCCCTGATTTGCGGGATTGTCTCGACCTCGCACAGGGGGCGGTCGCCTAAGCCCTTGCCCCCCGGCGTCTCAGGAGGCTGTCGCTGCTTCGTCGGACCGGCGCTGCAGCCGTCCGGCCAGCCACCAGCACGCCACCCCGATTGCCGCGCCGGCATAGCCGTCTACCGCGTAGTGCCAGGCCAGCAGCACCGAACCCAGCATGATGATGCCCGCAAAGACTGCCATGACTTGCCCGAACCGCCGGTTGTAGGCCCGCGCATAAAGCGCCATCAGAACGGTCGAGGCGACGTGCATCGACGGAAAGGCCGAAATCCCGTTCAGGCTGACAGGCGCGGCATAGAAGGACCACAGCAGATCCTGCGTCTGGATCACCGTCAGGGGCTGCGTTGAGACATGGCTATGCAGAAGCGCCATCAGTGGCGCGAAATGATCGCCCAGGCCAAGCCGCTGGACAAAGACAGGGCCCGCGCTGGAAAACACAGTGGCGATCAGGTTGCCGCCGATCGCCCAGGTCAGAAGGAAGGCGATCAGATAACGCATTCGGGCCGCCCGATGCGCGGTGCTGAAGCAGGCGAAGATCAGGCTGAAGTACAGCAGGAACATCCAAAAGTTATAGGCGCCTGTGATCAGGGTCACGACCAGCGGATTGCCGGCCACCGCATGGGCGATCTGCCAGGGGTCCAGCCCGAAATGCAGCGTCCGGTCCAGCGCAATGAAGGTTTTGTCCCAGGAAAATGGCTGGATGACCGGGATAAGCCGCTTCAATTGTGCGAAAGAGACAAGCGCGACAACCATCAGCAGCAGGGCGAAAAAGCCGGGAACCAGACGCTCCGGGTCGGTGATGGCGCGGCGCAGATCGTCTTTCAGCCACCCCCGGCGCTGCTCTGGCGGCACGACGAAACGCTGAACCAGAAGCCGCCACATCAGTAGGAAATAGGCCATCTTCGGCAGCATTTCGAGAAAGTTCATCCACAGCGTCGAGACCTTTTCGCTGGCCATCTGCTGGCCGAAGGCCAGGTCAAGGCTCAGCGAAATCGTGGCATAGATCGCGATCAGGATCGCCAGCAGCCGGTGTTGCAGCAGCGTCTGGCGCAGCAAAGGCCTGATCCGGCTGGCATGGCCGGGGCGGGCGAGATCGGGAGGGTGCATCGTCAATCCACGCAGCGGAAACCGGGCGCAAGATTGCAACGCATTGTGGCGCCACAAGGGCGGAAAGCCCGCCGGAATGCGGAAAACAAGGCGATGCTCGAAGCCTGAAGCTTCGGAAACGCCACTGGTAGGGCTATGGAATCCAATGGGTTCCGGATCTTCCCGCGACGGGCAGTCCGGGGCAGATCGTCACCCGCGCGGGTAGAGGCCTTCGTAGATGGGCGTCAGGGTCTCGGTCTCGAACAGGCTGGAGACCGACATGCCGCCCCAGATGTTCAGGATCGCCTGCGCGAACATCGGTGCGGTCGGCACGATGCGGATGTTCTTTGCCGCCTGCACCTTGTCGCCCTGTTCGATGGAATCGGTGATCACCAGCGATTTCATCACCGATTTCGAGACCCGCTCGACCGCCGGGCCTGACAGCACGCCATGGGTGATGTAGGAGTGAACTTCCTTCGCGCCCTGTTCCATCAGCACCTCGGCCGCCTTGCAAAGGGTTCCGGCGGTGTCGCAGATGTCGTCGACGATGATGCAGACCTTGCCCTCGACATTGCCGATCACCGTCATCTCGGCCACTTCACCGGCCTTTTCGCGCCGCTTGTCCACGATCGACAGGGGGGCGTTGATCCGCTTGGCCAGTTCGCGGGCGCGGGCCACGCCGCCCACGTCGGGCGAGACGACCATCACCTCATCAAGGCGGCCCTTGAAGTGGTGTTCGATGTCCAGCGCGAAGACCGGGCTGGCATAGAGGTTGTCCACCGGAATGTCGAAGAAGCCCTGAATCTGCGCGGCGTGCAGATCCAGCGTCAGCACGCGGTCCACGCCGGCCTGGGTGATGAGGTTCGCCACCAGCTTGGCCGAGATCGGCGTGCGGGCCTTGGCGCGGCGGTCCTGGCGGGCATAGCCGAAATAGGGGATCACGGCGGTGATGCGGGCGGCCGACGACCGGCGCAGCGCATCGACCATGATCAGCAATTCCATCAGGTTGTCATTCGCAGGGTTCGATGTGGGCTGGATGACATACATGTCTTCGCCCCGGACGTTCTCATAGACCTCGACGAAGATTTCCTGATCGTTGAAGCGTTCGATCCGCGCCTCGACCAGATTGATCGACATGCCCCGGTGCATCGACATCCGACGCGCGATGGATTTCGCAAGGCTGAGGTTGGCATTGCCGGAAATCAGTTTCGGCTCGGTGATGGCGGGCATTTGAACACTCCGGCTGGGCAACGGAATCGGTTGCGGCGGGCATAGCACCGGGGCGGGCGGGGCGCAAAGGGGCGGCGGCACTTCCTGAGCAGGCAACACGCCGGATTGGCTTGAACATGGGCTTTTGCGGGTCTATGGCGAAAACCTGTGTTGCGGAATGACCAATGCCTGAAGATTTCACTGCCCCGCCGCTTGCCCCCGTGCGCGTCTGGGACCGGGGTGATCCGCGCCCGGTTCTGGCGGTGCATTGCAGCCTTGCCCATGCCGGCGCGTGGTCCGGTCTGGTCGAAAGGCTGCACGGGCTGACGCTGACCGCGATGGACCTGCCCGGCCATGGCCGCGCGCCCGATTGGGATGGCATTGCCGACCTTCAGGATCTGGCGACCCGCGATGCGATTGCCCTGGCCGAGGCGCAGGGGCGCCCGGTTGACCTGTTCGGCCACAGCTTCGGTGCCACCGTCTGCCTGCGGATCGCGCTGGAGCGCCCCGATCTGGTGCGCAGTCTGGTTCTGGTCGAACCCGTGCTGTTTGCCGCCGCGCGCAGCCATGCCGCCTTTGCCGGGTTTCAGGCCCGCCATGAGACGGTGGCCGCGGCCATGGCCACCAACCGGGCCGAGTCGGCGGCGCTGTTTCATGCCGACTGGGGCAATGGCGAGGCGCTGGCCGATCTGCCCGACCGGCAGCGGCACTATATCATCGACCGTATCCACCACATCGCGGCGCAATCCGCCGCGCTGGTGGACGACCGCGCGGGTCTGACACGGCCCGGCAGGCTTGAATCCGTGGCCGTGCCGGTGCTGCTGATCGAAGGGTCGGAAAGCCCGGCGATCATCGAGGCGATTCAGGGGGCGCTTGCCGCACGCTTGCCGCGCGCCATCCGGCTGATCGTGCCGGGGGCGGGGCATATGGTGCCGATCACCCACCCGCATCTGATTGCGCCCGCGATACAGGCGCATCTCGACGCGGCCTGAGCGGGCGTTTCAGCCGGCCAGAGCCGTAAGAAAGCGGTCGACATCGGCGTCGGTGGTGTTCCAGCTTGTCACCAGCCGCGCCGCCTCGCGCCCCTCGGGGGCGGGCATCTCGTAATAGACGGCCCCGGCGGCCTGCAGCCGGGCATGGGTGCCGGCGGGCCATTCGGGGAACATCATGTTGGCCTGAACGGGGTGGGTCTGCCGAACACCGGGGATGGTGGCCAGCCCCGCCGCCAGCCGCGCGGCGGCGGTATTCGCCTGCGCGGCCAGCCGCAGCCAGAGGCCGCCGTCAAGATAAGCGTCCATCTGCGCGGCCAGATAGCGGTGTTTCGAGAAGAGATGACCGCCGCGCTTGCGGCGCAGCTCGAATTCCCAGGCTTTGGCGGGATCGAAGATCACCACCGCCTCGACGCCCAGACAGCCGTTCTTGGTGCCTCCGAACGACAGCAGATCAATGCCGGCCTTCCAGGTCATCTCGGCCGCCGTCGCGCCCGTTGCCACCAGCGCATTGGCGAACCTGGCCCCGTCCAGATGGCAGGGCAGGCCAAAGGCCCGTGCCTCGGCGGTCAGCGCGGCAATCTCGGCCGGGGTATGGACGGTCCCCGCCTCGGTGACATTGGTAATCGACACCGCCCCGCGCTGCACGCCATGCACGCTGCCGCCGGTGGCGTTGATCGCCGCGCGCAGGCCTTCGGGCGTCATCTTGCCATGGTCGCCGCCGACCAGCACCAGCTTGGCGCCGTTGGAATAGAACTCGGGCGCGCCACATTCATCCTCGGCGATATGGGCGTGCCGGTGGCAGAAGATCGCGCTCCAGGGCGGGGCCACGGTTGCCAGGGCCAGCGCATTGGCGGCGGTTCCCGTTGCCACCAGATGCACCGCCGCCTCGGGGGCTTCGAACAGCTCGCGCAGCCGGTCCTGCACCCGTTCGGTCAGCGCATCGGCGCCGTAGCCGCGGGTAAAGCCGTCATTGGCGGCGGCCAGCGCGGCCATGACTTCGGGCGCCGCGCCCGAGCTGTTGTCAGAGGCGAAAAACATCAGGGCCGTTCCTCGATGATGTGGTCTTCCCAGTCGTCTTCGGCGACGGCTGCTTCCGAAAGGGTCTGTCCCCGGACCGAATGTCCCGAGGAATGGGTGGTTTCCGGATCGCCCGTCACCAGCGGGTGCCAGTCGGGAAGCGGCTCTCCCAGCCAAAGCAGCTTGTAGGCGCAGGTGGAGGGCATCCAGTAGGCCACGCGCGGCAGCGACTTGGGCGTCAGCACCACACATTCGGGAACATGTTTCTTGCGGTTCGGATAGTCGGCGCAGCGGCAGCCGGCATCATCGAACAGCCGGCAGGCGATGCGGGTATAAAGCACCTCGCCCGTGTCCTCGAACTCCAGCTTGTTCAGGCAGCACTTGCCGCAACCGTCACAAAGCGCCTCCCATTCGGGGGCGGTCATCTTCTTCAGCGGGACGGTTTCCCAGAACCGGGGGCGCAGCTTTTCCATGCGGGCAACCTGCGCTGAACGCGGCCGGAAGGGAAGGGGAGGCAAAAATCTTCCAGGATTTTTGCAGTTGCCCCTGAAGGAACCCGGGGCCTAGACCGCCGACAGGATCGCCCTTGCGCGGGCGCAGTCGGCCTGCATCTGGTCGATCAGAGCCTGCAACCCGTCGAACTTCAGCTCGGGGCGCAGGTATTCGACCAACGCGACCGAAAGGTGGTGGCCGTAAAGATCGCCCTTGAAATCCAGCAGGTTGGTTTCAAGGTTCGGCACCTGCCCGTCGAACATCGGCCGCACGCCAAGGCTGGCCGCGCCCATATAGGTGCCGGCCTGCGGGCCGGTGCGCACATCGACCTTGACCGCATAGACGCCGAAGCGGGGCAGGTGCAGCCCGTCCAGCGCCATGTTGGCGGTGGGGAAGCCCAGTTCGCGGCCGCGCTTTTCGCCGTGGATCACCTCGCCCTCGATCCGGTGCCAGTGGCCCAGCATGGCGGCGGCATCGCGCGGGCGGCCTTCGGTCAGCGCGGCGCGGATCGCGGTGGACGACACCTCGATCCCGCCTTGCCGCAGCAGCGGGGCAATGGTGGTGCGGAACCCCAGCTCGCGGCCCAGCCGGGCCAGATCCTCGGCCGTGCCGGCGCGGCCCTTGCCGAAGCGGAAGTCTTCGCCCACCACCAGATGCGAGATGCCCAGGCCTTTCATCAGCACCTGACCGGCGAAGTCTTCGGGCGACAGGCCCGACAGCAGCGTTCCGAACTGAAGCTGGAACAGATGTTCGACGCCCAGCTTGTCCAGCCGGTTCGCCCGCGCCTCGGCATTCATCAGGCGGAAGGCGGGGGCGTCGGGGGCGAAGAACTGCCGCGGGTGCGGTTCAAAGGTGATCACCCCCAACGGGCCTTGTCCGCGCGCAAGGTCGATGACCGAGCGGTGGCCCAGATGCACCCCGTCGAAATTGCCCATTGCGCAGGATGCCCCGCGCGCGGCCGGGTCAAGCCATTGCCAGTCCTGATGAATCTGCATCGGCCCCCCGGGCAGCGGGCCGGCGTCGGGCGCGGGCCGCTCAGTCGAACTTTCGGCTTGGCGCCAGAACCAGCGCCTCGCCCTTCAGGACCACGGTTTTACCCACCGAGGCCCAGGTTTCAAGGGTCACCCGCCGTTTCGCGTGGTCGATGGCCAGAACACGCACTTCGGCGGTCACCTGATCGCCCGGCCGGACCGGGGCCATGAACTTGAGGCTTTGGCCCAGATAGACCGTGCCATGCCCCGGCAACTGTTCCCCGATCACCGCCGAGATCAGCCCGGCGGTCAGCATCCCATGCGCGATGCGGCCCTGGAACATGGTGTCCTGCGCATAGGCTTCATCCAGATGCACCGGGTTGCGGTCGCTGGAGACCTCGGCGAACAGTTCGATGTCGCGGTCGGTGACAACCTTGGTCAGGCTGCGCGTCATGCCGATTTCAAGATCTTCAATGCAGATCGTGCCGCGGGGCAGGTTGTGCGTTGTGTCCAGCATCATGATGAGTCCCATCCAGGTGGCGGGAAGCTAGCAGATGCCGCAGCGCAGCGCAATTCCTGTGCGCAAGAAATGTTCTGCTGCGTTTTGATTGTCGCAACAATATTTCTGGCGCGATGCGGAGATCAGCGCAGATGACCCATGGCCAGCGTGGGCGAAAGCTGCCGCTCGGCCAGCCATTGCGCAAGTTTCGCGGCATCGGGGGTGGTGCTGTCGGGGCCGAAGGCGGCGGCGTCGATGCCGCCGGTGATGAACAGCGTGTCCAGCCCTTCGGCGATGCCGCCCTGAATATCCGTCGCGATGCCATCCCCGATGCAGAGTATGGCGCCATCGGTATCGCGCAGCGCGGCCAAGCGACGCCGGGCCAGATCATAGATCGGCGGATGCGGTTTGCCGAAATACAGCGCCCGGCCCCCCATCGCCTCATAATCCCGCGCAAGGGCGCCCGCGCACCACAGGCGGCGGTCGCCATAATCGACCACGATGTCGGGGTTCGCGCACAGCATCGGCAGGCCCAGCGTCTTGGCCATCAGCAGTTCGGCCCGGTAATCTTCGGGCGTTTCGGTCAGGTCGTCGCGCAAGCCTGTGCAGACCACGCCCTCGGCCTCGCGCAGCGGCACGCGAAGGATGGGCGGCTGGCCTTCGGCAAAGGCGGCGATGTCGGGGGCAAAGTCGGTGTAGAAGGGTTCGTCCTTCTCGGCCCCGATGGCAAAGACCTTGCGCCCCACCGCGCCCGACAGCAGCGCGAACTGCGCCGCATCGCCCGAGGTGACGATCTCGTCCCAGGCATCTTCCGGCACGCCCATGGCCAGAAGCTGCTGCGCCACGCTGGATTTCGGCCGGGGCGCATTGGTCAGCAGGACCACCGCGCCGCCGCCCGCCCGATAGGCACGCAGGGCCGCAACCGCATCGGGAAAGGCGGTCTTGCCGTTGTGCAGGCACCCCCAAAGATCGCAGAACACGGCATCATAGCGTGCGGCAACGTCCGACAGGCGGGGGATGATCTCGGTCATGGCGGCTCCTTCTCTTGGGGGTTTGTCGCCCCGGCAGCGGAAAAAGGAAAGGCCCGCTTGGCCCGGGCGGCGAAGGTGCGTTATATGCGAATCGCGGAATGTGATCGGAGAGCAGGATGAAACAGGCAATGATGCGGCTTGCCCTTGTGGCCGCCTTGGCCGCCGCGGCCCCCGCGCTGCGGGCGGGCGAGGCGGTGGAAGAGGCGCTGACCGTCGAACAGATGCAGGCCAGCGGCGCGCTGGTGGTGGACATCCGCACGCCCGAGGAATGGGCGGAAACCGGCGTGATCGACGGTGCGAAGCTGGTAACCTTCACCGACGCCGACAGCTTTCTGGCCGCCATTGGCCCCGAGATCGCCGATGGCCGCGACCTTGTGCTGGTCTGCCGGTCCGGCCGGCGCAGCGGGATTGCCGCCGAGGCGCTGGCGGGGGTGATTCCGAACCGGGTCATCTCGCAGCAGGGCGGCATGGCGGGGCTGGTTGCCGGCGGCTACAGTCCGGTGCCGCCGGGCTGAAACGAAAAGGGCCGGGGAAACCCCGGCCCGGTTCCGTTCCCTGACCCGGATCAGATCTTCAGCGCCGGGATGATCTGCTTCTTGCGGCTCATGATGCCCGGCAGGACGACGGTATCGCCCGACACCTTGCAGGGGAAAGAGGCTTCTGCGATCTGCTTCACCAGATCGTTCGGCACCAGCAGGGTGGCCTCTTCCTTCAGGATGTCGATGATGAACAGCAGCACCTGATCGGCGCCGTCTTCCTTGGCAACGGCGGGCATACTGGCCATCAGGCTGGCCTTGCGGTCCAGCAGAATCTTCGGCGCGGTGGTTTCCAGAACCGAGACGCGCAGTTCCTTGCCGTCGATGTTGTATTCCTTGCTGTCCATCCGCAGCAGGGCGGCATCCGAGAAGGCCGAGACATCGGATTTGGCTTCGAAGAGCTGCGCCGCGAAGTCCGGGATCGACACGCCAAGATCGGCGGCCAGCTTCTCGGCCACGGCCTTGTCATGGGCGGTGGTGGTGGGGCTGCGGAATTCCAGCGTGTCGGACAGGATGCAGGACAGCATCGCGCCCTTGATCGCCTTCGGGGCCTTGGCCAGATCGTCCCCCATCAGATCGTGCATGATGGTGGCGGTGCAGGCCAGCGGGCGGATGGTGATGTCGATCGGGTTCTTGGTCTTCAGGCCGCCGACCAGCATGTGATGGTCGATGATACCTTCGATCCTGGCCTCGTTGATCGAGGGCGGCAGTTCGGCGGGATTGTTGGTGTCAACGATCACGACGCTGGCGCCGGCGTCCACATCCGAAATGATCTCGGGCTTGGTCAGGCCCCAGTGGCGCAGCACGAAGGCGGCTTCGGTGTTCGGTTCGCCCAGCAGCACGGGCTTGGCGGGCACGCCCTTCACCTCGGACAGATACCAGGCCCAGATGATGGGGCTGCCGGTCGAGTCGGTGTCGGGGGATTTGTGGCCGAAAACGAGGGTGGTCATGGAACGGGACTCATGTTTTGGGGTTTGGCCGGGCTTATAGGTGAGGGTTGGGGAAATGTCACCCTGTCCGGTGGGGGGGCGTGCCCCGCCGGTTTTGACAAGGGCGGCGCGGGCGGATAGCGGTTGGCGCATCATGTCAGACGACGCTTTTTCCCCCGAACCCCCGCCGCGCTTTCTGCAGGGGCTGCTGCAATCGGTGCCGATTGCGCTTGGCTATTTCCCCATCGCCTTTTCCTTCGGCGTGGCGGCCACCCGGGCCGGGCTGACGGCGCCCGAGGCGGTGATGCTGTCGCTGGTGATCTATGCCGGGGCTTCGCAGTTTCTGGCGCTGGCGCTGGTGACCAGCGGGGCGCCGGTGCTGGTGTCGGCCTTCACGCTGATCGCCATGAACCTGCGGCATGTCCTTTATGGCCCCGCGCTGATGAAGCAGGCAGGTAGCGGCGCCAGCCGGCGGCTGGCCTGGGGCTGGGCCTGGGGACTGACGGACGAGGTGTTCGGTCAGGCCCTGGGGGCGCTTGCGCGCGGGCAGCGGTTTTCCGAACGCTGGATGTTCGGCCTTGGCCTTGGCGCCTATGCCGCCTGGGTGGGCGGCACGGCGGTGGGGGCGCTGGCCGGTGGCGGCGCGCTCGAGGCCTGGCCGGCGCTGAACGCAGGCCTTGGCTTCATGCTGACGGCGCTGTTCCTGGCGCTTCTGCTGTCGATCCTGTCGCGGGCGGCGCTGCCGGCGATTGCCGTCGCGGCGGTGGCAACGGTGATTGGCACGCTGGCGGTATCGGGCACCGTGGGAATTCTGGCCGGCATGATCTGCGGCGCATTGGCCGGGGTGGTGCGGCGATGAACACCGATCTTGTCCTGCTGGCCGTTCTGGCCGGGGCGGCGAACTGGGCCTTCCGCGCGCTGCCGACGCTGCTGCTGCGGCAAGAGCCCCGCCCCGGCGGGCTGGCGGCGCGGTTTCTGGCCGCCACCGGGCCGGCGGCGATTGCGACGCTGGTCGTTGCCTCGGCGCTGCCGCAGCTTTACCCGGTGCCGCGCGACCTGATCCCGCTGGCGGCGGGCGTACTGGCAACCGTGGCGGCCTATGTGCCGCGCCGCTCGGTCGTGGGGGCGACGCTGGCGGGGGCCAGCGCCTATGGCGCGGTTTTCTGGCTGGTCAGTTGAATCGGCGTGACATAATGACAGCCCTCGCCCCTTGCGCGCCGCGCCGATGCGGGCGACCATGACCGCCAAGGAGGCCCGCCCGATGATCGAGATCAGTCCCAGCAAGGTTGTGCAAGTCATCTTCCTGTCGCGTGAGGAGGCGGCCGGCGAATCCGAGCTTTGGGCCTTCATCGACGGCATGAATTCCGAGGAGAAGGCGCATCTGACCGCCATCGCCTGGGTTGGCCGCGGCGCCTTTGAACCCGAGGATTACCTTGAGGCGGTCGAAACCGCCTTTGTGCAGGCCACGACGCCGACGGCAGACTACCTGCTTGGGATGCCGCATCTGGGCGAGAACCTTGAAGCGGGGCTTGAGGCGCTTGGAGTCGATGTTTCGGGCGAGGAAGAAGACCTGCTCTGACCCCTTGCAGGTGGCCGGGGCAGGGCACATTTATTCCGCAATCGGAATATGAGGTGTGCGATGCCCGCAACGATGGATGCCGTCAAGCTGACCTGCGCCACCTGTGGCCAGGCCAATCGTGTGCCGCTGGCCCGGCTGGCCGAGGGGCCTAAATGCGGCCATTGCGGCGATCCGCTGGCCGATGGGCGGGTGGCCGAACTGGAGGCCGCGACGCATGACAAGATGACGCGGGGCGACGGCTTGCCGGTTCTGGTGGATTACTGGGCGCCCTGGTGCGGCCCGTGCCGCAGCATGGCCCCGGAATTCGCCCGCGCCGCCCGGACGCTGGCCCCGCAGGTGCGGCTGATGAAGCTGAACACCGAGGATTACCCGCAAATCTCGGCCCGGGCCGGCATCCGGGGGATTCCCGCGCTGATCCTGTATCGCAACGGGCGCGAGGTCGCGCGCCTGGCCGGTGCCCGCCCGGCGGCCGAGATCGTGGCCTTCGCACGCCAGCACACCCAGCCCTGAGCACTGCTTCGCCCGCTTGACAAGACCACGACATTGGGCCAGATACCCGCCACGGTCATTGGGGCAGTAGCTCAGTTGGGAGAGCGTATCGTTCGCAATGATAAGGTCAGGGGTTCGATCCCCCTCTGCTCCACCATTGACCGCTGATTTTATTGGGTAATTTCCCCTGAACGGGATCTGCCCATAGCGGGACCGGCGCTTTCTGGCGCGGACTCTCCGAAACACTCCCCAAGTGAAACGCCTTTGCGAGCACGCCCAAAGCCTGCCTTCGACCACTGGGTCAGTATCAAGGCGGCGGCGTCGGGCGCTGGTCGTGATCTGGCGACCAGCGGCCAACCGGCTGTGTGAGGGAAGCCGTCAGCGCCGCCGTTCAAGCACGACCTTGGCGACAAGCGCCAGCAGCGCGATCAATGTCAGGGTCGAGGCCGCGGCAAAGGCGCCGGCGATGTTCAAGTCGTTGAACAGCAGTTCGATCTGCAGAGGCAGGGTGTTGGTCTGCCCCCGGATCGAGCCGGACACGATCGAGACGCCGCCGAACTCTCCCACAGCGCGGGCCGAGCACAGGATGGCGCCGTAAAGCAGCGCCCAGCGGATGTTCGGCAGCGTGACCCGCCGGAACACCTGCCAACCCGAGGCGCCCAGCGTGACCGCCGCCTCTTCCTGATCGCTGCCCTGCGCCTGCATCAGGGGCAAGACCTCTCGCATTACGAAGGGAGAGGTGACGAACAGCGTCACCAGCACGATCCCCGGCAGGGCAAACAGGATCTGCAGGTCATGCGCGGCCAGCCAGGGGCCAAGCAGGCCCTGCCGGCCGTAGAGAAGCAGGTAGCAGATCCCGGCGATGATCGGCGAAATCGAGAACGGGATCTCGATCAGCGTCAGCAGGGCGCCGCGTCCCGGAAAGCGGAACCGGGCCACAAGCCAGGCCGCCGCGATGCCGAAGGCCACATTCACCGGCACCACCACAAGGGCAACCAGAACCGTCAGCCAGACGGCATGAAGGGTGTTCGGTTCAAGGATGTTGGCCGCGAAGGCCGCCCAGCCGGCGGCGAAGGCCCGGTAGAAGATGTAGGCCAGCGGAATAACCACCAGCAGCAGGCTGGACAGCAGGGCGGCTGCGATCAGCAGCCGGGGGATCAGCCGGCCCTGGCCGGGTGCCGCTGTGTGAGGGGGCGCCAGGGGCAGGGGGCTGCTCATTGCCGTTTTCCCTTGTAGCGCATGGCCCTTGCCTGCAGCAGGTTCGACGCCGCCAGCAGGACCAGCGCAAGGATCAGCAGCGTCAGCGCGATCACCGCGGCGCCGTTGTAATCGTATTCCTCAAGCCGGATCACCGCCAGAAGCGAGGCGATCTCGGTTTCCATCGGCAGGTTGCCGGCAATGAAGACCACGGCCCCGAATTCCCCCAGCGACCGGGCGAAGGACAGGGTGATGCCCACCACGAAAGCGGGGAAGATCGCCGGAAACACGATCCGCCGGAACGCGGTGAACGGAAAGGCCCCCAGGGTTGCCGCCGCCTGTTCATACTGCGGGTCCAGGTCTTCCAGCACGGGCTGCACCGTGCGCACCACGAAGGGAATCGAGGTGAAGGCCATGGCGATGGTCACCCCCCAGATCGTGTAGACAACCTTGATGCCCTGCGGTTCCAGCACGGCGCCATACCAGCCGTTCCCTGCGAACAGGGCCGACAGCGTAAGCCCTGCAACAGCCGTTGGCAGGGCGAAGGGGATGTCGATCAGCGCATCCAGCAGCCGCTTGCCCGGAAAATCATAGCGCACCAGCACCCAGGCCATCAGCAGGCCATAGACGGCACAGATAACCGAGGCCATCGCGGCGGCAGAGATCGTCAGCTTCAGCGCGGCCAGTGTGCGCGGGGCGCTGGCAATCTCGAAGAACCGCAAGGGGCCGACCTCGGCCCCTTTCAGCACCAGCGCGATGATCGGCAGAAGGACGATGATGCCGACATAGGTCAGTGTCAGCCCCATCGTCAGGCCGAACCCGGGAAGAACCCGCTTCGGCCGGATGACCGAAGCGGTTGGTGTGGATGCCGTCATTGGTTCACGAACAGCGTGTCAAGGATGCCGCCTTCGGCAAGGTGCTCGGTCTTGATCTTGTCCCAGCCACCGAAAACCTCTTCGACCGTCACCAGCTTCACATCGGGGAAGTCTGCCGCGGTCTCGGCCTTCACGGCCGGATCGTTGACCCGGTAGAAATGCCTGGCAAGGATGCGCTGACCTTCAGGGCTGTACAGGAATTCGAGATAGGCTTTCGACACCTCTTCCGTGCCCTTCTTCCTGGCATTCTCGGTCACGACCGCCACCGGGAATTCCGCCAGCAGGCTGAGCGAGGGCGTCACGCGGACAAAGCCCTTGTCGGCGTATTCCTTGGCGATGCCGCCGGTTTCGGCCTCGAACGTGATCAGAACATCGCCGATGTCCTTTTCCGCAAAGGTCGTGGTGGCCGCGCGCCCGCCGGTATCGAACACCGGGACGTTCGCGAACAGCGCCTTGACGAATTCTTGCGCCTTGGTTGCATCGCCGGCGTTCTTGTCCAGCGCATAGGCATAGGCGGCCAGATAGGTATAGCGCGCATTGCCCGAAGTTTTCGGATTGGGGAAGACAACCTTCACATCCGCGCGGACAAGATCATCCCAGTCCTTGATGCCCTTGGGGTTGTCCTTTCGCACAAGGAACGCTGGCAGCGAGTAATAGGGCGACGCCTCGTTCGGGAAGGCCTTGCGCCAGTCTGCGTCCAGCAGGCCGCCGGCGGCCAGAACGTCGATGTCGGTCACCTGGTTGAAGGTCACCACGTCAGCCGGCAGCCCCTCCAGAATGGCGCGTGCCTGTTTTGACGAACCGGCGTGCGATTGTTCGATCGTCACGTCCTTGCCGGTGGCGTCTTTCCAGACCTTTGCGAAGGCGGGGTTCACTTCGGTGAACAGCTCTCGGGACACGTCATAGGACACGTTCAGGATCGAATCCTGCGCCATGGCCGGCAGCGCAAGGCCCAGGCCAAGGGCTGCGGCAAGAATACGGGTTTTCACGGGAGAGACTCCTTGAGTTCGGAAAGGGGGGCATCGGCAGGAACTGCCGGTCTTGCAGGGGGCGCCGTGGCGCTGCGCGGATCGACAAACACGCATCCCGCCTGCACGCGCAGATGAACGGCTTGCCCGACCGCCAGTGCCGGGGCGGTTCGTCTTGGCACCTCGGCGTCGATCTCGACACCGGCGGATTCGGTCAGCCGAACCCGCAACAGGGCGCCGGTCGAGGCAAGGTCGGTAATCCGGTAACGGCCATCTTCGGCCGGAACGGGGGTGATGTCAGAGGCCCGCAGGAACAGCCGCGCCGGACCATCGGGCAGCGCGCGGCGGGGCAGGGCGGTTGCGTCCAGCCCCCGCGCATGAACCCGGCCTGCCTGAAGGGTGACCGGAAGTTCGACCGTGTGCCCCAGAAACCGCGCCACGAACGGAGACGCCGGGTGATCATAAATCTCGTCGGGCCGACCGATCTGTTCGATCCGGCCGGCACCCATGACCACCACGCGATCAGCCAGCTCGAAGGCTTCTTCCTGGTCATGGGTGACAAAGATCGTGGTGGTTCCCGACGCTTCATGGACGTGGCGCAGCCAGCGGCGCAGGTCCCGCCGGACCTGCGCGTCGAGCGCGCCGAAGGGTTCGTCCAGCAGCAGGATACGGGGCGAGGTTGCCAGTGCCCGCCCCAGGGCAACCCGCTGGCGCTGCCCGCCGGACAGTTCCGCCGGGTATCTGTCGGCCAGGGTTTCGATCTGCAGGAACTGCAACAGTTCGTTTACCCGGGCGGTGATGGCCGCCGCATCGGGGCGGCGGGGGCGGGGCTGAACGGTCAGCCCGAAAGCGATGTTGTCGCGCACCCGCATGTGGGGGAACAGGGCATAATGCTGGAAGACGAACCCCGTCTCCCGGGTCTGCGGCCGCCGCGCCAGCCAGTCCTCGCCCGCAACGGTCAGGGAACCCGCGTTCGGCCAGTCAAGGCCGGCGATGATCTTCAGCAGCGTGGTCTTGCCTGACCCGGACGGCCCCAGCAGCGCCACCAGTTCGCGGTCGGCGACGGCAAGATCAATGCCCCTGAGGACTTCGGTCGCACCGAAGCGGCGTGTCAGGTTTTCGATCACAAGCGCCATGGTGCCTCCTTCAGACCCGGGCAAGGTAACGGCCCGGGGGGCGCAGGGGCAAGGAACGGGGCGAATTGAACTTCATGCGCGAAAGGGGATAATTTTTCCTTTCAGGCCGCCATTTTCGGTGAATTCTTCCATTGGGCGAAATTCGGCGGATTTGATACAGGATTCGCCCGCCGGGCGTTCGTGTCACCCTCTGCCATCCCAGGCGTTTGGCAAGGTTGCGGGGCGAGGCCTGTAGCCTACCTTGTTCGGTCCGCGAAAACACTGTGTTTTCAAGCTGATAATGTCCGCCTTGCCGGTTCTGTCACGGGCACGGCACAGGCTTGGGCGCCGTGGTTTCCTCGGATGTCGGGCGAAGGGGCAAGGGTCTGTACCTGCCCTGTGTTCAAAGACGCATCTGCAAGCCGGATGCGCAGCCATCAGAGCAGGATTCATCACCGGGAGCCGCAGGTGTGACGCGCGCCCGGACTGCCGCGGCAATGGCGGCAGCAAACCGATTGACCCGAATCAATGTGTATCATATGTTGATATGGCGTTTCAATATAAGAAACGAAATGGGAGGAGAAACCATGAATATCCGATACGGCGCCTTCGCCGTAATTGCGCTCCTGTGCCCTGCGGCTGGCTGGGCGCAGGACTACACGCTGAAGTTTGGCCACGCCGCGACATCGACGCACCTGTTCCAGGACGGGCTGGTGATGTTCGCCGAAAAGGTGGCCGACAAGACCGATGGCAAGGTGAAGGTCGAGATCTTCGGTGACCGGCAACTCGGCGATGACAAGCAGCTTCTGGAGGGGGTGCAGCTTGGAACGATCGACGGTGCGCTGGTGTCGGTGCCGACAATCCCGCTGACGCTGAACGCCCCGGCGTTCGACGCGCTTCAGTTGCCGTTCCTTGTGCCGAGCTATGACAAGATGGCCGAAGTCCTGTCCTCGGATGTCGGATCGCAGTTTCTGGATACCTTGACGCCCCTGGGCATCAAGGGGCTGGGCTATGTCGAGGCGGGACAGCGCCACTTCCTGTCGCGCACGAAGCAGGTGACGACGGTCGATGATTTCAAGGGCCTGAAAACCCGCATCGTTCCCACACCACTTCACAAGGCGATCTGGGAAGCGGTTGGCACCAGCCCCATCGGCATGGCCTTCGGCGAGGTGTTCTCGGCGCTGGAAACCGGAACGATCGACGCGGTCGAGATCAACCTGTCGTCTGCCTATGCCGAAAGCTATTACGAGGCCGCCAAGAAAGTGACGCTGACCGGCCATTACTTCTGGCCCGGCGTGCTGATGATGAGCGGCGCCAAGTTCGACAGCCTGCCGGAAGATGTGCAAAAGGCCATTGCCGAGGCTGCGCATGAAGTCATCGTCGAGCAGTATGCGCTGGCCCGCGATCAAGAGGCGGAAACTGCCAGAAAGCTGGAAGAAAAGGGCGCGATCATCTCGCAGTTCAGCGAACTGCCCGAGATGCAGGCCCGGGTGCAGCCGGTGGTCGATGCCTGGCTGACAAAAGACCCGCTGATCCAGGTTTTCGTTGACGCGGTGCGCGCCACGAACTGATCCGCGCGGGGCGCGGCCAGCCCAAGGCGGCCGCCCCCTCTTCGTCCGCATCACTCCGACACGGTTTCCAGCGTGGCCCACGGGCCGCGGCGGGGAAGGTGTGTCCGATCACGGGAAACAAGCCATGCGTGCCATGCGACGCACATTCGACGCGATCCTTTCGACCTGCCTCATCTGGATGCTGGTTGTTCTGTTGGGGGTGATGTTGGTCCAGATCTTTCTGCGCTACGGGTTTTCCACTTCGCTGATCTGGGGCGAAGAGGTGTGCCGGTATCTGCTTGTCTGGGTGTCGTTCCTGGGGGCGATCCTGGCCTATGAGCGCGGCGAGATCGCAAGCGTTCCGATGCTGCGCGATGCGCTGCCGCGCCGGCTTGGCCTTGCCCTGGCCATGTTTTCCAATGCCTGCGGCGTGGTGCTGCTGGCTGTGCTGGTCTGGTACGGCTGCATCTATGCCCATCGTCTTGGGTCGGCGCCAATTCCCGCGATGAAATTCCTGCTGGGCGATCTGTTCGGGCCGGATGTGGCGGTGCCCAGCATGTTCTGGATCTATGTCGCGCTGCCTGTGGGCCTGGCCCTGTTCGCGCTGCGGCTGGCGATGGATATTCTGCTCTACGCCCGGATGATGAACCGTGGCCAACGTGCCTCGGACCTGCGCGACGATCTTGCCCGGGAGATGCACGGATGATCCTGTATCTGGGCATTTTCTTCGTTGCGCTGATGATCGGTATGCCCGTTGCCCTTGGACTGGGCATGGCATCGCTGATCTATCTGCTGATCGAGGGGCACGGTCATCTGCTGATGGCCTTCCCGCAGCGGATGATCGCCGGGATCGACAGTTTCCTTCTGCTGACGATCCCCTTCTTCATTCTGGCCGGAAACCTGATGAGCGCGGCCAACATGACCGGCCATATCGTGCGGTCCGCCCAGCTTTTGGTCGGGCGCATCAAGGGCGGGCTGGCAATCGTCAACGTGCTGTCAAACTTCCTGCTGTCGGGGGCCAGCGGGGCTGCAACCTCTGAGGCGGCTGCGGTCGGCGGCATCATGATCCCGCCGATGAAGCGCGATGGTTATGATCCGGCCTATGCGGCCGCGCTGACCGCGACCGGCTCGCTTCTGGGGCCGCTGATCCCGCCGTCCTTGCCGCTGATCCTGTTCGGTGTGCTGTCGGGCACCTCGATCGGCGATCTGTTCCTGGCGGGGATTGTACCGGGCATCATCCTTGGCGCGCTGCTGCTGGTGTACGCCCTTTGGAAAGGGCACCGTGAAAACCACCCCGTCGCCCCCCGCGTGCCGGTGGAAGAGCGGCGCGGCATCCTGATCACGGCCACCCCGGCGATCATCATGCCGATCCTGATCGTGGTGGGCATCCGCAGCGGGATCTTCACCCCGACCGAGGCCGCCGGCGTGGCCTGCCTTTATGCGCTGGCCTGCGGCTTCTTCATCTATCGCTCGCTGAACTGGGCCAAGCTGCGGAAGTGCTTCTACGACACCGCCACCATGTCTTGCGGCGTGATGCTGGTGGTGGCGATGGCCAGCATGACGGGCTTTGTTCTGGGGATCGAAAGCCTGCCGCAAAAGGTTGCCGCGCTGATCCTGGGGCTGACAGAGAACCCGGTTCTGCTGGTGATCCTGCTGAACGTGATCCTGCTGATTCTGGGGCTTTTCCTGGAGCCGCTGGCTGCGATGGTCCTGATCATGCCGATCCTGAATGCGCTGGCACCGACCATCGGCATGGATTCGGTGCAGATGGGCGTGATGGTTGTCCTGAACCTGATGATCGGCCTGTGCACGCCTCCGGTGGGGCTGGTCCTGTTCATCGTCAGCTCCATCGCGCGCAGCCCTCTTCAGGCCGTGGCGCGGGCATCGCTTCCCATGCTGTGCCTGTGCCTGATCGTTCTGTTTCTCGTTGCGGCGGTTCCAGGCATCACGCTTGGCATCCCGGCTTTGTTGAAGTGAGGAAGTCATGACTGTGGAACTCGACAAATCAGTGAATCAGTCCACCCAGATGGCCTTCATGGTGATCGAAGTGATGGCCGAGATCGGCAAGCCGGTGGCGCTGTCCGAACTGTCGCGGCGGATCGGATCATCAAAGGTTCGCGTGTTCCGGTTTCTGCGCACGCTTCTGTCGCTGGGCTATGTGCTGCAAGACCCGGAAACCGACAAATACCGGCTGTCCTACAAGCTGTATCACCTGGGGCAGGCGCTGGCGGATTCCACCGATATTCTGCGCGAGGCCCGGCCCGTGATGGTGGAGTTGCGCGATACGACCGGCTTCACGGTGTCGCTTTCGCAGATGGAAGCAACGGGAATGCGTATCCTGGACATGGTGCGCACCGAGCAGCCGGTTGAAATCGTCACCCGCCCCGGCGCGCTGCTGGACTTTCATGCGTCGGCGCAGGGCAAGATTGCCCTGGCCTTCGGCGGGGCACATCTGGCCGAAGGGCCGCTGCGCCAATGGACGGGCGAAACCCTGACGGATCGCGCGATCGTCGCTGCGGACGTTCTGGCCGCGCGCAAGCTGGGCTGGGCCGAGGCCCCCAATCAGACGCTGCAAGGGGTGACCGCGGTCTCGGCCCCTGTGTTCGACAGGGACGGCGCCTTCATCGCCACACTGACCATCGCCGGGCCGACCATGATCATCGGCACCCCCCCGGCCGAGCGCTTCATCGAGGCGCTGATCGGGGCGGCCCGCAAAATCTCCATCAATCTCGGAAACACGGACCAACACACATGACAAGATACTCTCTGGCGGTCGACATAGGCGGCACTTTTACAGACGCCGTGCTGCTGGTCGACGATGGCCGCACCTATGTGGACAAGACCCTGACCACGCATGGCAACCTGTTGGAAGGGTTCTTCCGGGGGGTGAACCTTGTGATGGGGCGCGCGGGCATCAAGCCTGCCGACGTGAACGATGTGATCGTTCATGCAACGACCGTCGTCACCAACGCGCTGATCGAGCGCAAGGGCCCGCCGGTGGGGCTGATCCTGACAAAGGGGTTCACGGATATCCTCTATATCCGGGACGAGCATCGCTATGACATGTACGATCCCCAGATCGAATTCGCCGAACCCCTGATCCCCCGCGAACGGACTTGGGCGCTGGATGAACGTGTTCTGGCCGATGGTTCGGTCGAGACTGCGGCGCAGGTGGCGGAGATCGAGGCCATCGCCAGGGACTGTCTGGCGCGGGGCATTGAATCTGTCGGCGTCAGCCTGATCAACGCCTATCGTAACGGCGTGAACGAGGCACTGGTGGCCGAGGTCTTTGCCCGCGTAGCGCCGGAGATTTTCGTCTCGCTGTCGTCTGAGATCGCGCCGCAGATGCGGGAATATCTGCGCACGTCGACCGTTGCGATCAATGCCTATACCGTGCCGATCACCCGGCCCTATCTGAACGCACTGATTGCAGAGCTGGAAAAGCAGGGCTTTTCGCAGCAGCCGCTGATCATGCTGTCAAATGGCGGTGTGATCGGGGCGGGCAGGGCAGGAACGCTGCCCGTGCGCATGATCGAAAGCGGCCCGGCGGCCGGGGCGCTGGTGGCCTGCTATTTCTCGCGCATCTTCGGGTTGCCGGACCTGATCTCGTTCGACATGGGCGGAACTACGGCCAAGGCCTGCATGATCCAGAACCACGAACCGCTGGTGACGGGCACCTTCGAGGTGGATCGCCGCTACCGTTTCAAGCCCGGTTCGGGGATGCCGATCACGGTGCCGTCAATCGACATGATCGAGATCGGTGCCGGCGGCGGGTCGATCGCCTGGGTTGATGAGCTTGGCTTGCTGCGGACCGGACCGGAAAGCGCCGGGTCGATCCCCGGTCCGGTCAGCTATGGCCGGGGCGGCCAGGAACCCTGCGTCACCGATGCCGATGTCGTTCTGGGTATTCTGGACCCGGACCGCTTTCTGGGCGGCGACATGAAGCTGGATGCGGCGGCGGCCAGGGCCGCGATTGCCAGGCTTGGCGCAAAGATCAATCTGACGGCCGAACAGACCGCCTGGGGTACCTATGAGGTGGTGTGCGAGCAGATGGCCTCGGCGGCCCGCACCCATGCCACCGACCGCGGGGTCGACTATCGCGGCCTGCCGATGCTGGCCTTTGGCGGTGCGGGGCCGGTTCACGCCTGCCTTGTGGCCGATCTGATTGAATCGAAGCAGGTCATCTATCCCCCGCTCGCCTCGGTCTTGTCGGCCTTTGGCACCCTGGTGACGCCTGCGCAGATTGACCTGGTGCGAAGCCAGCTTTGCCCCATGGACCGGCTTGATCCCGATGCGGCCCGCGGCTTTGTCTCTCAGATGACCGAAGAGGGTACGGCGGCCCTGAAGGAGGCCGGCCTTGCCGAGGCGGACATCAGCTTCGTCTTCGGTGCGGACCTGCGCTATCTGGGCCAGCAGTCCGAACTGCGGATCGAACTGCCCTTTGATCCGCGCAGCGGCCTGAACACCGGCATCATGCGCGAGATATTCGAGCGCGAGTATGTCGCGCAATACGGGCTGAAACTGGCCGATATGGCGATTGAACTGGTGAACTGGCATGTCACCGCCAGGGGCAGCCTGCCCGACCGCGCCGCGGCGCATGTGACCAAGGGCGGCACCCGCCCCACGCCGCGCAGCCGCGTCGTTCATTTCCGCGGCAAGCCCACGGAAACCGCCGTCTACACCCGTTCGGAACTGATGGAGGGCGAGGTGATCGCCGGTCCCGTCATCGTGGAAGAGCGCGAAACCACGATCTTCGTCCTGCCGGGATGGACGATCCGCCTGCACCCCAACGGCAGCCTGGTTGCCGACAAAATGACGGAGCTTTGAAGATGGATGGCGTAGAACTTCAGATCCTGTGGTCGAACCTGATCGGGATCGTTTCGGAACAGGCCCGCGCCCTGCAACGCATCGCCTTTTCGCCCATCGTCCGCGAGGCGGGCGATCTGGCAAACGGTCTGTTCGATGCCCGCGCCCGCATGGTTGCGCAGGCGGTGACCGGCACGCCGGGCCATATCAACTCGCTTGCCGCCGCAGCCCGCAACCTGCTTGCCCATGTCGATGCAGACAAGCTGCAACCGGGTGATGTGCTGATCACCAATGACCCCTGGATGTCGGCGGGCCATTTCTTCGACATCACGATCCTGTCGCCGATCTTTCGCGGTGAAAGGCTTATCGGCTATGCCGGATCGACCATTCACCACACCGATATCGGCGGCTATGGCATCGGGTCCGGTGCGCGCGACCTGCATGAGGAAGGGCTGTGGATTCCCGTCCTCAAACTTTACGAGGCGGGGGTGCGCAATGAGACGCTGTTCTCGATCATCACCCGGAACGTGCGCACGCCCGATGCGTTGCTGGGCGACCTTGGGGCACAGGTTTCATCCGGCATGATCGCATCGCAGCGGCTGAATGCGCTGTGCGACCGTTACGGGCTGGATGACATCGAGACCCTGGCAGACGAGATCATCAACAGATCGGAAGCCGCCACGCGCGACTCGATCCGCGCGCTGCCGGGGGGCACGTTCCACGGGTCTTCCACCTTTGACGTGCCGGGGGGGGACCGGATCACGCTGAAGACGGCCGTGACCATTGATAACGTTGCAGGCGAGATCACGGTTGATTTCGCGGGGTCGTCGGGCCGCAGCCCGCGCGGCATCAACGTGGTGCCCGCCTATACGCAAGCCTATGCGACCTTTGCCATCCGTTCGACCCTGAACCCGGATCTGCCCAACAATGCAGGCTCGCTTTCGCCAATCAGGCTGAAGCTGCCGGACAACTGCATCGTGAACGCAACCTATCCGTCGCCGGTGAACGCGCGCCATGTGGTTGGCATGTATGTGCCCTTCCCGATCCTGAATGCGCTGGCCCAGGTGGTGCCTGACAAGGTGGTTGCCGAAGGGTCTGGCGCGGTGTGGACGGTGCAGATCCAAGGGCAGGATGCCGAGGGGCGACCCTTTACCTCGTCCATGTTCAACTATTCGGGCGGAATGGGCGCGCGGGCGACCAAGCCGGGCATTTCGGCGGTCTGTTATCCCACCGGGGTTTCGGCGGTTCCGGTCGAGGTGCTGGAAGCGGCCTATCCGATTGTCTTTACCTGCAAGGAACTGGAGCTGGGATCGGGCGGGGCAGGGCGCCAGCCCGGGGGCAACGGGCAGCGCATCGGGTTCCGCATGAGAACGACGCAACCCTGGCTTCTGAACACCGTGCCCAGCCGTCTGCATGAAGCCCCCCAAGGCCTTGACGGCGGCCAGCCGGGGCGTGCCGGCCAGTTCCTGGTGAATGGCACCGCGGCGGTCCTGTCGGGCAAGACCGACATGAAGCCGGGGGACGAGATCATGATGTTCACCCCGGGCGGCGGCGGCTTTGGCGCGCCCGAGCCGGTCTGACAAAGGGCGAGGAGCAAGACATGAGCGAAGACCTGCAACCCTTTCGCATGCCGATCAAATGGGAAGATCTGCCCCGCTTTCCGGTGCGGGACCATATCAGCCGCGCCGGATTTCGCGGCGAGGATGTGCTTCTGGTGATGAACTGGCTGGAAAAGGGCATGACCCTTGGAATGCACAAGCATCCGTTCGAACAGATTGCCGTCGTGCTGACGGGCCGGATGCGCTGGACGGTGGGAGAGCAGACCTTTGAGGTTGGCGCGGGCGAGGTACTGCGCGTGCCGCCCGATGTGATGCACGGCGGGATTCCGATTTCGGATGAGGTGGTGATGAACCTCGATATCTTCTGCCCCATCCGCGAGGATTACCTGGAGATCGTCGAACACCAGGCTGCCGACTTTGCGGTCAAGGGAGGCTGAGATGGGCTTTCCCGCCGTTCTGGCAGATTTCGCCCCGACCTTGCGTCAGGGCGGGCTGCATCTTTCGACCTTCTGCCAGTTTCCGGATGCGAATGTGATCGAGGCCCTGGCCAAGACCAGGCTGGAGTCCTTCGTGCTGGATATGCAGCATGGCATGTTCGACGAGGCATCGGTCCTGGCCTGCGTGGCGGCGGGTGCGCTGGAAGGCAAGCCGGTGCTGGTGCGCCTGCCGGTCGATGCCGGGGGGCTTGCGTCACGGGTACTCGATTTCGGCGCGGCGGGCGTTGTGTGCCCGATGGTCAACACCGCCGAAGACGCCAGACGGCTGGTCAGCTACCTGAAGTTCCCGCCGGTCGGCGCCCGAAGCTGGGGGCCGCGCCGGGCCATTCCGATCACCGGCCAGACAGCGCCCGGCTATCTTGCCCGGGCCAATAACCTGACGCTGGCCTTCGCCATGATCGAAACACGGCAGGCCCTGGACAATCTGGATGCCATTCTGGCCGTTCCGGGCATCGACGGGGTTTTCGTCGGCCCGTCCGATCTGTCGGTGTCGTTGTCCGGCGGAGCAACGCTGGACAGCGCAGATGTGGCCCCGGCGCTGGATCTGGTTGCCGCAAAGGCCAGGGCGGCGGGGAAGATTGCAGGCATTTTCGCGATCAACCCGGACTATGCGGCCGATTGCGCGGCGCGCGGCTACAGCTTCATCGCGCTGATGCAGGATGCAATGTTCATGGCGCAGGCGGCGGATGCCTCTGTCGCTGCGGTCCGGGGCAAGACCGGATGAGCCGCCCCGTCATCCTGACCGCCTGTATCAATGGCGGGCGGCCGGATGCGGCCGCCCTGAACCCGAACCTTCCCGTCACCCCTGCACAGATTGCCGCGGCTGTTGCCGAGGCGGCCGCCCTGGGCGCTGCGGTGGCGCATGTTCATGTGCGCGATCCGAAGGATGGAAGGCCATCGAACGACCCCGGCCTTTGGGCGGAAACGGTTGCGCGGATTCGCGCCACCGGCGCGGACATCCTGCTGAACCTCAGCGCCTCGATGGACGGGCTGCTGTATCTGGATGACGAGGCGGGGTTTGCGCCCTTGCCCGCCAGCACATTGCGCCCCGTCTCGGGCCGCACGGCCCATGTGATTGCCGCGCGGCCCGAAATTGGCACCATGGACTGCGGAACCTTTGCCATGGGGCCGGCCATTCATGTGGCCCGGATCGACGATCTTCGCGAAATGGCCCGCCTTTATGCCGGGGCGGGAATCCGGGCCGAAGTCGAATGTTTTGATTTCGGTCACCTTGAAATCGCGCGCCGGCTGGTGGCGGAAGGCTTGTTGGGGGCACGGCCGTTTCTGCAGATCTGCCTTGGCACCGGATATGGCGGCGCACCGGCCACCCGGGCCGCCCTGCTGGCAATGCACGAGCGGATTCCCGAAGGGGCCGTCTGGGCCGCCTTTGCCGCCGCAGAGGAAAATCTGTGGGTCGCGCGTGAAGCGGTTGCCTTGGGCGGGCATGTCCGCGCCGGTCTGGAGGACACGCTGTTTGACAGCGCCGGCCTGCCGACCACCAACGCCGCCCTGCTGACGACAGCGGTTGCAATCATCACCGGCGCGGGCGGCAGGCCCGCCAAACCGGCCGAAGCGCGGCAGATTCTTGATCTGCCAGCAAAAGCCTGAGACCAGGACAGGGGAACAGAATGGGCGAGTCATTCATTACGGGCTGGGGCCACACGAAGTTTGGCCGGTTTGACGGAGATCTGGAGGCGCTGATCCTGACGGCGGCCCGTGAAGCGATTGACCACGCCGGGATCACCCCCGACGCGATCGACGCCATCTGGATCGGGCATTTCAACGCCGGCATGGTGCATGAGGCATTTCCGTCGTCTCTGGTGCTGAACCTTGATCCGGCGATGCGCTTCACGCCCGCCACGCGCTGCGAAAATGCCTGCGCCTCGGGGTCTGCCGCCGTCTATTCCGCGCGTGAGGCGATCCGCGCGGGTTCCATCAAAAGGGCGCTGGTCATTGGCGTGGAAAAGATGACGGCCAAAGACACAGCGGGCGTGACCGAGGCCCTTGGCGGGGCCTCTTACCAGCGCGAAGAGGCCGGCACGTCTTTCCCGCAGGTGTTTGCCCGTTTTGCACAGGCCTATTCGCAGGCCTATGGCGATTGCAGCGAGACCCTGGCCCGGATCGCGGCAAAGAACCATGCCAATGCTATGAACAACCCGTTGGCGCAGTTGCAAAAGGCGCTGAGTGTTGAGTTCTGCAATACCGTCTCGGACAAGAACCCGATGATTGCCGCGCCCTTGCGCATGACGGATTGCTCGCTGATTTCCGATGGTGCTGCGGCGCTGGTCCTGACGGATGAAAGCCTGCTGGGCGAACATGCCCGCGCCGTAGGGTTTCGCGCTGCGGTGCAGGTGAATGATTTCATGCCGATGTCGCGCCGCACCCTGCTGGATTTTGACGGCCCCGCCGAGGCCTTCCGCCGCGCCTATGCGGCGGCCGGGATCACGGCGGCAGACCTGTCCTGCGCCGAGGTGCATGACTGCTTCACGATTGCGGAACTTCTGACCTATGAGGCGATGGGGATAACGCCCAGGGGCCGCGGTCGGCAGGCCATCGAGGATGGCACTGTTCTGGCCGGGGGCCGTCTGCCGGTGAATCTGTCGGGCGGCCTGAAGGCGAAGGGGCATCCCGTCGGGGCCACCGGCGTTTCCATGCATGTGATGGGCGCGCGGCAGGTTCTGGGGGAGGCGGCACAGATGCAGGTGCCGGGTGCCGAACTGGCCTGCGTGTTCAACATGGGCGGGGCCGCCGTGGCGAACTATGTTTCCATTCTCGAGGCGGCCAAGTGAACCCTGCGGTCTGGCTTCAGCGGGCGGCGCGGCGTTGGCCCGACCGCCCGGCCCTGTTCTCTGGCGCCACAGAGGTTGCCAGCTATGCAGAGTTCCGGGCGCGGGCCGGTGCGCTTGCGGCGGGGCTTGTCGGGCAGGGCATCGGGCCCGGAGACCGGGTTGCGCTGTTTCTTGCCAACCGGCCGGATTACCTGGTGGCCATGCAGGCGATCTGGTGGATCGGGGCCGTTACGGTGCCCGTGAACTTCAAGCTGCACCCAAAGGAGGCCGCCTTCATCCTGGATCATTCAGGGGCCAGGCTGTGCTTTGCCGATGGGCATCGCGCGGGCGAACTGGCGGGGCTGGCCCCCACCACCCGCGTCCTGGACATGGATTCGGCGGCATTTGTCGATCTTGTCGCCGATGCGCCACCGCCGCCTTTGCATCCGACGGCTCAGGACGACACCGCCTGGCTGTTCTACACCTCGGGCACGACGGGGCAGCCAAAGGGTGTCATGCTCAGCCCTGCCAACCTTCAGGCCATGTGCCTTGGCTATCTTGCCGATGTCGATACCGTGTCGGCAGCGGATGCCAAGGTCTATGCCGCGCCGATGTCCCACGGGGCCGGGCTTTATCAGTTCATGTATCTGATGTGCGGCGCCCGGCATGTTGTGCCGGCTTCGGGCGGATTTGACGGCGACGAGATCCTTGATCTGGCGGCGCAGCTTGGAAATCTGTGCTTCTTTGCCGCCCCCACCATGATCCGCCGCCTGATCGCGGCAGCCCGCGCGCGCGGCAGCCGGGGCGACGGGGTTCGGACCATCGTTTATGGCGGCGGACCCATGTATCTGGCCGATATTCGTGATGCGATGGCCCTGTTCGGCCCCCGTTTCGTGCAGATATACGGGCAGGGGGAAACCCCGATGACCATAACCGTGCTGACCCGCGCCGCGCATGTCGAGGCCCTTGCCGCGGGGCCGCAGGATGCAACCCACAGCCGGCGTCTGGCCTCGGTGGGTGTGGCAAATGCAGGGTGCGAAGTGGCGGTTCTGGGCAGGGATGGCGCCGCCTTGCCCCCGAACGCGATGGGGGAGATTGCCGTGCGCGGACCATCGGTCATGCAGGGGTATTGGCAGGACGGGGCGGCCACGGCCGCGGCCATCCGCGATGGCTGGCTGTACACCGGCGATGTCGGTGCCCTTGATGAGGCGGGCTTTCTCACGCTGCATGACCGTTCGAAGGATGTGATCATTTCCGGCGGGACCAACATCTATCCGCGCGAAGTGGAAGAGGCGCTGTTGACACATCCGGCGGTGGCAGAGGTTTCCGTGATCGGGCAAGCCGATGCGGAATGGGGAGAGATTGTTGTTGCCTGCGTCGTGCCCGAAGAGGGCGCGCAGGTTGACGACCGGACCCTTGACGCCCATTGCCTGACCCAGATCGCGCGATTCAAGCGGCCAAAGCATTATGTCTGGCTGACAGACCTGCCAAAGAACGCCTATGGCAAGGTGCGGAAAACCGAACTGCGCAAGGCCCTGACGGGCGTTCAGCAGGCAAGCGGCACATCCTGCACTGGGGCCGGGTCGCAGGATCGGCGCTCCCCGTCAGGACGAAGCGCCACCCCGGGTTGATTGCCTTGGGTGGCGCATGTCTGGTTCGGGCGGCGCGGCTCGCGGCTTTGGAATAGATACATTCATATTTTAATTGGAATTTTTGAGCCACAGCGATGCCAGATGCGGCAATCTTTGCCCCTGCGACAGGGGCTGCGACATCGGGAAAGGGCCTGCGACGGGGGGTGCGGCACAGTTGCAAGTTGAATGGCGCGCACTTCTGCGTCAGGGCAGGGATTACAAGTTCGTGATCGCGCAGCGCCCTGGCGGTCGGACTGGTCTGAAGGCTTCCGCGGCATCTGGGGCCGTGGGGTTGAAGGCTTGGAAGATGCTCCTGGCGCGTCGTGATTTCCAGCAAAGCCCGCTCTCACGGGCAAGAGTTGCCCGATACGGTTTCGAGGTTCTTCCGATGACAAGACCCGCCTATTCCTTCGAGTTCGAAACCAGCACCCCCGCCCCGACCGTGCAGGCGCATGAGTGGTTGGCGGTGCAGGCGCTGAAGGCTGTCGCAGCCCGGCGCAAGATTCAGGCTGCGGCGAACACCGACACGCCCTGCACAAGACAAGCCGATGTGCAGCCGGGCAGCGCGGGCAGAGACACTTCCCGCCGCCCCTGAAGCGGATCAGCCGCTGCGGCGGCCGGCCGGGAAATGCCGTGGGAAGCAGAGGCCCGCGGCGGCCCGGGCGGTGTCGCGGGCTTCGCTGACCGTGTAGGGCCGGGCCATCGTCATCAGGTCAAGCCAGGCGCCTTCGATCGTCAACCGCAGGATGCGGGCGATTCGGGGCACGTCATGGCCATAGCCGCCGGCTTCGTTCAGCCGGGCGCAGATCGCTTCAAGCGCACGGATGTATTCCTCATCCTTGTCGCCATAGCTTTCCTGATACATCGGCCGGCTTTGCGCCTCGCCCCAGAAGGCACACCAGGCGGCCAGGCGGGCGGGGGTGCAGATGCCGGGGGCGAAGTCGGCCTCGATCAGCGCGGCCAGTTGCGCGGCCGGATCGTCGCCGGCCGCGGCCAGCGCATCCTGCCAGTTCCGGCGGTATTCCTCGGCCAGATAGGCCAGCGTCTCGGCCAGCAGTTTTTCCTTGGTTTCAAAGTGAAACAGCACCAGCCCGTGTGACAGGCCGGCCATGCGCGCCACCTCGGTCAGGGTGGTGCGGGCAAAGCCGCGCGCGGCCATGGTTTCGATCGTGGCCTCGATCAACTGGCTGCGCCGCACCTCGCGGCTGCGGGTGCGGGGCGGGCGCGAGTCGGCGGCAGCCTGATCGGGCGGGGCTGGGTCGGGCAAGGCAACAGTCCTTTCGCCGGAAACAGGGGACGTTCTAGCGGATATGGGGCGGATGCAAAGCGTAATCTGAAATTGATTGACAGACCAGTCAGTCGCGTGGAACGCTGGCCGCATCCTGCAACAGCGCCCGAGAGTCCCATGCAAGACCGCCCGAACCGCGACCTGTCCAAGTCGAATGCCCAGTTCCGGCGCGCGGTGAAGCGTCTGCCCCTGGGCGTGTCGTCGACCTTCCGCTACTGGGGCGATGACCGGACGGTCTATGTCCACCACGGCAAGGGCGGGCGGACCTGGGACATCGACGGCAATGGCTATGTCGATTACCGGCTGGGCTATGGCCCGGCGATCCTGGGCTATGCCGACGACCGGGTGGATGCAGCGGCGCGCAAGGGCATGGAGGTGGGCGGCGTATTTGCGCTGTCGACCGAGAAGGAACTGATCGTCGCCGACCGCATCGCCAAGATGGTGCCGGCGGCGGAACTGGTGCGCTTCTCGAATTCGGGCACCGAGGCGGTGATGGCCGCACTGCGGCTGGCCCGCGCCTTTACGGGGCGCGAGGAATATCTGCTGGTCGAAGGCGGCTATCATGGCCTGTTCGACGCGGCCATGTGGATGGCCGACATGGAAGGCTGGACGCCCGGATCGAACGCCGACCCGGATGTCGTGCCCTATGGCAAGGGTATTCCGCCGACGGTCAAGAAACTGGCGCATCTGGTGCCGATGAACGACATGCAGCGGCTGGAAGACACGTTCAGGAAACATGGCGACCGGCTGGCCGCCATGCTGATCGAACCGATCCAGGGCAATTGCTGCGCGATCATGGCGCGGGTGGAATATGTCCGGCTGGCGCGCGAATTGTGCGACCGCTACGGCGTGATGCTGATCATCGACGAGGTGAAGACCGGCTTCCGCGTGGGCAAGGGTGGCATTCAGGGGATACTGGGCGTGAAGCCCGACATCACCACCTTCGCCAAGGCGGTGGCGAACGGTTACCCCATCGCGCTGGTGGCGGGGCGCGAGGATGTGATGCGCACCTTCCGCTATGGCGGGGCCAGCCACGGCGGCACCTATACAGCCCATTCGGTTTCCCTGGCCGCAGCCGAGGAATGCTTGCGGATTCTGGACGAAACCCCGGCACTGGAAACGCTGGCCAATCATGGCACGCAGTTGATGGCCGGGATCAGCGCCATCCTGAACGCGCGCGGGATCGTTCATTCCTATTCCGGCCACCCGTCGATGTTCGGCCTGTTCTTCGATGCCGCGCCACCCGACAACTATCGCGCCTGGAAGGCCAGCGATTACAGCTTCTATGACCGGATGGCGCATTACCTGCATGATCTGGGCATCATCGTGGAACCCGACAGCCGCGAACCGTGGTTCATGTGCGAGGCGCATGGTCTGGACGCGACCTGCCTGACCGACACGCTGGCGGCGGTCGAACGCGCCGTTGACCTGACGCTTGAGGATCTGGCGGCGGAGGCGGCCGAGTGACCTATGATGCGGTGATTGTCGGGGCAGGGCACAACGGCCTTGTCACCGCCTGCTATCTGGCGCGGGCGGGGATGAAGGTCTGCGTGGTGGAAAAGAACGACTGGATCGGCGGCGCGGCCGTTTCGCGCGAACTGTATCCCGGCTTCACCTATTCCAACTGTTCCTATGTGAGCAGCCTGTTCCGCCCCGAGATCATGCGCGATCTGGAACTGTCGAAGCATGGGCTGCAGATCCTGCCCTATGAAGGCGGTGCGGTGTTCCGGCAGGATGGCGGCTATCTGGGCATGTTCCGCGACCATGACGCGAACCGCCGCGAATTCGCCCGCCATTCAAAGCGCGATGCCGAGGCCTATGACATCTATGCCCGCGACATCCTGCGGTTTTGCCGTTTCATCCGGCCGATGCTGATGCGCACGCCGCCCGACCCGTCCAGCTTCCGCCCCCGCGATCTGGCCGAACTGATGTGGCTGGCCCGGAAGATGGGCGCCTTGAGCGAGGGCCAGCGGGCCGAGATGGTGCGGTTCTGGACCATGTCGATCAGCGACTATCTGGATGAGTATTTCGAAAGCCCGGTGATCAAGGGCTATCTCGCCGTGTCGGCCATCATTGGCACCGCATTGGGGCCGATGAGTCCCGGGTCCGCCTATGTGCTGCTGCATCATTACATGGGGGATGTGGACGGCAATGTGGGCGCCTGGGGCTTTGCGCGTGGCGGCATGGGGGCGATCACGCGGGCGCTGACCGCATCGTTGCTGGCGGCCGGGGGCGAGGTGCGCACCGGCAGCGGGGTGGACCGTATTGCGGTGCGCGACGGCCGGGCGACGGGCGTGGTGCTGGCCAATGGCGATGAGATCGCCGGTCGGCGGGTGATCTCGAACATGGACGTGAGGCGCACCTTCCTGAAACATGTCGAGGAAAAGGAACTGCCGGGCGATTTTGTCCGCCGGGTCAAGGCGTTCAAGATCCGCGGATCTTCCGGCAAGCTGAACATCGCGCTGGATGCGGCCCCGGTGTTTCCGGCCCTGCCGGAGGGGGCGCCGATGATTCGGGGCGACCTGCATTTCACCGACAGCATCGAGCGGATGGAGCGCGGCTATGACGACTGGAAGGCCGGGCATTACAGCCGCGATCCGTTCCAGGACGTGATGATCCCCACCATGATCGACCCGACCATGACGCCGCCGGGCAAGCATTTCATGTCCTGCTTCGTGCAATATGCGCCGCCCAGGATCGAGGGGCGCGAGTGGACGGATGCCGACCGCGACGGGTTCCGCGACACCTGCCTGAACCAGATCGAGACCTATTCGACCGGGTTCAAGGATCGGGTGCTGCATGTCGAGGTGCGCACCCCGCGCGAGCTGGAGGCCGAGGTCGGGCTGACCGAGGGCAATATCTTCCAGGGCGAACTGACCTTCGACCAGTTGCTCTTCAACCGCCCGGTGCCGGGTTATGCGCAATACCGCAGCCCGATCCGCGATCTTTGGATGTGCGGTTCGTCCACCCACCCCGGTGGCGGGGTGATGGGGGCGCCGGGGCGCAATGCGGCGGCCGAGGTGCTGCGCGAGGCGAAGCTGAAACCGACGATGAGCGATGCCTATGCCGTCCTTTGATGTGATCGTGATCGGCGGCGGCGTCAACGGGCTGGCCTGCGCCGCCCGTCTGGCCGGCAAGGGCCGCAAGGTGCTGCTGCTGGAGGCGGGCGCCGTGCCCGGTGGCGGGGCAGGGGAGCGCGACTTCGCGCCCGGTTATCGCGCGCCGGCGCTGGCGCATCTGACGCAGGGGCTGGATGCGCGGGTGCTGCAAGGCATGGGGCTGGCCCGGCACGGGCTGGCCTTCGACCCGGTGGCCACCACGGTTCTGGCCGGGCAGGCGGCGCCTCTGGTCGTGCAGGGCGGGCAGACAAGCGGTGCTGATGCCGCGGCCTTTGCTGCGCTTCATGCCAAGCTGTCGGCCTTTGCCCGTGTGCTGGCGCCGTTCCGCGCCGACAAGCCGCCGCGACTGGTGGCCGAGGGGCAACCCTGGGGCCGGCTGCTGCGGCAGGGGCTGGCGATCCGTGGCCTTGGCCGCGACGATTTCCGCGAATTGCTGCGCATGGTCCTGATCAACGTGCATGACGTGGCCGAGGATGAGTTGACGGATGACCGGCTGAAGGGCCTGCTGGCCTTTGACGCCACGCTGGGGGCCTGGCTGGGGCCACGGTCGCCGAATTCGCTGATCCTCTACCTTGACCGGCTGTCGCGGGGCGAGGGGCCGCTTTGGCCCCGGGGCGGCATGGGCGCGCTGGCGCGGACCATGGCGGCGGCGGCCACGGCGGCGGGGGTTGCCCTGCGTTGCGATGCACAGGTGGAAAGCATTTTCACCGAAGGTGACCGCGCCGTCGGCGTTCGGCTGGCCTCGGGCGAGGAGATCCGCGCCGGTCTGGTGGTCAGCGCGATCAACCCGCGCACCACCTTCCGCGCGCTGGTCGGGCCGCGGGCGCTGGACGCCGGGTTCTACCGCCGCACCGGACACATCCGGTCCCGCGGCGCGGCGGCCAAGCTGCATCTGGCGCTGACCGTGTTGCCCGATTTCCGGGGGGCCGATCCGGCCTCGCGCCTTGTCATCGCGCCGTCGTCCGAGGCGGTGGAAGCCGCCTTCAACCCGGTGAAATACGGCGAGGTGCCGAAGGCCCCGGTGATGGAGGTGATCCTGCCCACGGCCCGCGAAGCGGATTGGGCGCCTGCGGGGCATCATGTGCTGTCGGCCATCGTGCAATACGCCCCCCATGCCCCCAGGGCGGGGCTGGAAGCCGCGCGGGCGGAACTGCTGGAAAACACGCTTGCGGTGCTGGAGGCACAGGCGCCGGGTTTGCGCGGGCGGATCGCCCATGCCGAATTGCTGATGCCGCAGGACATCGAGGCGCGCTTCGGCATGGTGGGCGGCAACTGGCACCATGGCGAACTGGCGGTCGAGCAGATGCTGTTCAACCGCCCGCTGCCGCAGGCGGCAGGCTATGCCACCCCGTTGCCCGGCCTGTGGCTGGCCGGGGCGGGTAGCCACCCCGGCGGCGGCATCAACGGCGCGGCCGGCTGGAACGCCGCCGGCGCCATTCTGGAGGCGCGGGCATGACCGACCTGACGCATTTCCGCACCCCTCTGCGGCACACCCCGTTTCACCCGCGCACCGCGGCGGCGAACAGGCTGAACCGCTGGGGTCCATGGGCCGGCTGCATGACATCGCTGTGCTATGGCGATGTGGACATGGAATACACCGCGATCCGCAACGCGGCTTCGGTCTATGACCTGTGTCCGATGGTGAAATACCGTGTTTCCGGCCCGGAAGCCGCCGACTATCTGAACCGGCTGATGATCCGCAACGCGGCGAAACTGCCGGTGGGCGGGGTGCATTACACCGCCTGGTGCGATGATGACGGCAAGCTGCTGGATGACGGCACCCTGTTCCGCCACGGGCCGGAGGATTACCTGATCTGCTGTCAGGAACGCCATCTGCCCTGGCTTCTGGACAGCGCGCAGGGGTTTGACGTGCAGGTGGCCGAGATCACCGAAGAGATCGCCGCCCTGTCGCTGCAAGGCCCCTGTTCGGCCAGTGTGCTGGCGGCGGCGGGGTTCGATGTGTCGGCGCTGAAACCCTTTCGCATGGCACGCTTCCCCTTTGCCGGGGGCGACATCACCATCTCGCGCACCGGGTTTACCGGCGATCTGGGGTATGAGTTGTGGATGACGCCCGATCAGGCCCTGCCGTTCTGGGACCATCTGTTCGCCGCGGGCGCGCCCTGGGGGATTCGCCCCATCGGCACCGACGCGCTGGATCTGGCGCGGATCGAGGCCGGGTTCATCATCACCAACATGGACTTCGTTCCCGCTCATCAGGCGCTGCGCGAAGACCGGCCGCGCAGCCCGCTGGAAATGGGCCTTGGCTGGATGATCGACTGGGAGAAGGGCAATTTTACCGGCCGCCGGGCGCTGCTGGCCGAAAAGGCGCAAGGGTCGGAGTGGGCACTTGTCGGGCTGGACGTGCCGGGGAACGTTTCGGCGGAAGGCTCGATCCTGTACCACGACAAGAAGCACGAGGCGGGGTTCGTCACCGCCGCCGCCTGGTCGCCCGCGCTAAAGGCCAGCGTGGCCATCGCGCAGGTCAAGGCGCGGCACGCCGGAGGCGACAATCTCTGGGTCGAAATCTATGCGCTGCGCGAGCTGCAATATGTCAAGCTGATGCTGCCGGTGCGCGTGGTCGAGCGGCCGTTCTACAACCCGGCCCGCCGCCGCGCGATGCCACCGGAAAGGGTGTAGCCGATGATGCGGGTTTGCAATGCAGCGGGGCGACGGGGCGACCGGAGTTTTCAAAAACTCCGGGCCGGAGCTTTTGAAGGCTCCGCGGCGATTTCCTGCAAGAAATCGCTGACGAGTCAGGGTTAGAGGGGGAAGGCATGGACGACAAACGCCACCCGCTGTCTCCGCGCCTTGATCATTGCCCCGAGGGGCTGCCGCGTGCGGCCTATCTGGCGCAGGACTGGTATGATCGCGAAATGGCCACGCTGTTCGCCCGGCAATGGGTTTGCGTGGGCCGGCTTGCCGATTTCGCACCGGGCACGATGCGGCGGGCCAGTGTCGGTGCGGCGCCGGTCGTGGTGGCGCGCGGCGCCGGGGGCGAAGTCTCGGTCTGGCACAATTCCTGCCCGCATCGCGGATCGGAACTGTGCCGCGGCGAAGAGGAACCCCTGGGCAAGCTGATCCGCTGCCCCTACCACGCCTGGTCGTTTGCTGCGGGTGACGGGCGGCTGGTGTCCACCGCCCATGCCGTGCCGACCGCGGATTTCGACCGTTCCGCGCACGGGCTGCGGCCGGTGGCGCATCGGCTGTGGAACGGCTTTCTGTTCCTGAACCTGTCGGTCGATCCGGGCGGGATCGGGTCCGATGTCGGGCTGGCAACGCTGGACAACTGGCCGATGGACGGGCTGGTCACCGGCCACCGCTGGGAAACCGATCTGGTCTGTAACTGGAAATCCTTCTGGGAAAACTACTCGGAATGTCTGCACTGCCCGGGCATCCACCCCGAACTGTGCGACATGGTGCCGATCTATGGCAGCGGCATCATGGGGGCGTCCGAAGCCTTGGGCTGGACGCCCGATCAGCCCGCGCCGCGCGCCCTGAAACCCGGCGCCGAAAGCTGGACCATGACCGGCGCCCCCTGCGGCCCGGCCTTCCCCGGCCTGACCGCCGCCGAGAGGGACGCGGGCTACAGCTTCGTCACGCTCTGGCCCTCGGTCTATGTGGTGGCGCATGTGGATTACGTCCGCTCGGTCCGGCTGGTGCCGCTGGGGCCGGAACGCACCCGGCTGATTGCCGAATGGCATTTCGCTCCCGAAACGCTGGCCCAGCCCGGTTTTGACCCTGCCGCCGTGGCGGCCTTCGCCAAGATCGTGATGGAGCAGGACGGGGCTGCGTCCGAGATGAACCAGCGCGGTATGCGCTCACCCGCGTTCCGTGCGGCGCGGCTGATGCCCGAGGAATACGAGATCCACCGCTTTCACCAATGGGTGCTGCGCCAGATGGAGGACCGGCCATGACCGAGATGCCGTTCAAATCACTGCCCATCCCGAACGACTGGGACAGGTCCGGTCTGCCGGCCTGGACCTACCATTCGCAGGCGGTCTTCGATCTGGAGCGGGAAAATGTCTTCCTGAACCACTGGCAGGTGGCCGGCCATGTGAACGACATTCCCGCCCCCGGCGACTGGCTGGCGTTTGATCTGCTGGGCGAACGCGCGGTGGTGATGCGCGGGCTGGATGGCGTGGTGCGGGCGTTCCACAACCTTTGCCGCCATCGCGGCGCGCGGGTGGTGGATGGCGTGCAGGGCCATTGCCGTGGCGCGGTGGTCTGCCCGTTCCATGGCTGGGTCTATAACCTGGACGGCAGCCTGCGCGGCGCGGCCCAGCCCACCAGTTTCGGCGGCATCGACCGTGCCCGTTTCGGGTTGAAACCGATCGAGGCCGAGGTGTTCCACGGCTTCATCTTCCTGCGCTTCCACCCCGGCCCGCAGGCTCCGGTGGCCACGCTGCTGGCCCCGTATGAGGCCGATTTCGCGGCTTATGCGGTGGCCGACCTGCTGCCGGTGGACAGCCCGCGCTGGTACACCGACCTGCCGGTGAACTGGAAATCGGTGCGCGATGTGGACAACGAGGGCTATCATGTTCCGCTGGCGCACCCCGGCCTGCAGGAACTGTATGGCCGCGACTATCGCGACCTCTATCTTGACGATGGTCTGCATGTCTCGGTTGGCTATTTCGGTGACAAGCCGGGGCGGGGCTGGTCGGTGCGGCATTATGTGAAACACGCCCCCGACCGGCCCGGCCTGCCGCCGCATCTGCGCCGCGCCTGGACCTATTACGGGATCTTCCCGTCCACCGTCTTTGCCTTCACGCCCGAAGGGGCGCAGTTCTACCATGACCTGCCGATCAGCCCCGGCCAGACCCGGCTGACCGGGCGCACCTATCGTTGGCCCGAGGAAAGCCGGCAGGTGCGGCTGGCCCGCTATCTGGCAGCGCGGATCGACCGCGACACCTCGGTCGAGGACCAGCAACTGACGATCTGGTCGAACGAATCGATGAAGTCTTCGGCCTTCGACGGGTTCTACCTTTCCGACCACGAATATGGCCTGCGCCGCCACCATGACCGGCTGCGCGGTCTGGTGCCGGTGATGCAGCTTGCGACGGCCCCGGCCGAGGCGGAAGTGATCGCCCGGAACAAGGAAATGCTTGGCAGACGCCGATAATGCGACAAACCTGAAGACCATAAGCGCCCCGGCAAAAGTGGCGCGACCACAGCGGAGGAAGACCCATGCGACTGACCCGTCGATCCACCCTTGCCACGCTGACCGGCGCGCTGGCGCTGCCCTATGTGCGCCCGTCCTGGGCGCAGGCGGGCACGGTGAACGTTTACAACTGGTCGGACTATATCGGTGAAACCACCATTGCCGATTTCGAGGCCGAAACGGGGATCGGCGTGGTCTATGACCTTTACGCCAGTTCCGAGGAAGCGCAGGCCAAGATGCTGGCCGGCAGTTCCGGTTATGATGTGGTGCTTCATTCCGGCATGTCGCTGGCCCGTTTCGTGCAGGCGGGGGTGTTCCAGAAACTGGACCGCGCCAAACTGACCGGCTGGGGCAACCTGGATACCAACATCCTGAAGGTGGTCGAGGGCTTCGATCCGGGCAACCAGTATGGCGTGCCCTATATGTGGGGCTCGGTCGGGATGACCTACAATCTGACGATGGTGAAGGAGCGGCTGCCCGATGCCGATCTGGAATCGCTCGACACCATCCTGCGGCCCGAGAATGCGGCAAAACTGGCCGATTGCGGGCTGTCGATCCTGGACAGCCCCACCGATGCCGGTTTCATGATCCTCAAGTATCTGGGCATCGACCCCGATACCGCCGGTGAAGCCGAATACAAGAAACTGGCCGAAGCGATGGCGCTGATCCGGCCCTACATCGCGACCTTCGACAATACCAACTACCTGACAACGCTGCCCAATCAGGAGGTCTGCGCCGTCAATACCTGGTCGGGGGATTACGCCGTGGCCAAGGCCCGTGCCGCCGAGGCCGGGATTGACATCGACCTTGCCTATTTCGTGCCCAAGACCGGCGCCCCGGCCTGGTTCGACCTGTGGTGCCTTCCGTCGGACGCGCCCAACGTGGACAATGCCTATCGCTTCATCGACTATCTGCTTCGGCCCGAAGTGATTGCCGCCTGCACCAACTTTACCGGCTATGCCAATGCCAACAGCGCGGCCACGGCCTTTGTCGACCCTGCCATCGCCGCCGATCCGGCGATCTATCCTGACGATACGGTGATGTCGCGGCTTTACACCCCCAAGGCCCAGACCGATGCGCAGGAAGAGCAGATGACGCGCATCTGGACCACGATCAAGACGGGCGGCTGACCAGATGTCCGCCCCGGACGAGCCCTTCCTGCGCATCGAAGGGGTCTCGAAGTCTTTCGGCACGTTTCAGGCGGTGCGCGATGTGTCGTTGACGGTGGCCAAGGGCGAGATCTTCTCGCTTCTCGGGGGGTCTGGCTGCGGCAAGACCACGCTTCTGCGGATGCTGGCCGGGTTCGAGGAACCAACCTCCGGCCGCATCTTCCTGGATGGGCGCGATATGGCGGGTGTGCCGCCCTGGTCGCGGCCCGTCCATATGATGTTTCAAAGCTATGCGCTGTTCCCGCATATGAGTGTGGAGAAGAACATCGCCTATGGCCTGAAGCACGAAGCCATGACCAAGGCGCAGCGCGATGACCGGGTGCGCGAGATGCTGGATCTTGTGCAGCTTGCGCAGTTCGCCGCGCGCAAGCCGCATCAGATTTCCGGCGGGCAGAGGCAAAGGGTGGCGCTGGCGCGCGCTCTGGCGCGTCAGCCGAAACTTCTGTTGCTGGACGAACCGCTGGCGGCGCTGGACAAGAAGCTGCGCGAACATACCCAGTTCGAACTGATGAGCATTCAGGCCCGCACCGGGGTGACCTTCATCGTCGTGACCCATGATCAGGAAGAGGCGATGACCCTGTCGGATCGCATCGCGGTGATGGATCGCGGCCGGGTCATGCAGGTGGGCAGCGCGACCGAGATCTACGAATTTCCCAACAGCCGCTTCGTGGCCGGCTTCATCGGTTCGATCACTTCGTTCGAGGCGCAGGTGACGGGGCGCGAAGGCGGGCAGGTGGTGCTGGACGTGCCGGCGCTTGGCGGCCGCGTTCTGGCGCGCGACGTGCCCGGCGTGGTGGAGGGGCAAGCAGTCACGCTGGCCCTGCGGCCCGAAAAGCTGCGCATCTCGAAGGACCGGCCCGAAACGGGCAATGCGGTGGAAGGCATGGTCAAGGATCTGGCCTATTTCGGGAAGGACAGCCTGTATCGCATCGCCTTGCCCTCGGGCGCGCTGGTGTCGGCCCATGCTGTGAACGCGCGGCGCGGGGATGAGGCGACGCGCGTCGCCGATTGGGATGACCGGGTCTGGCTGTCCTTCGACCCCGCCGCCGCCATCGTGCTGACGGAGTAGCGCCATGGCAAACCCGTCCCGCCTGTCACGCTGGTTCGACCGCAGGGGGTGGTCTGACATCATCATCGGCGCGCCCTATGTCTGGCTGGTGGTGCTGTTCCTGCTGCCCTTCCTGATCGTGGTGGCGATCAGTGTCGCCACCAAGACACCCACCGCGCCGCCCTTCAGTTTCGGCGGCGAGCATCCGCTGGTGAACCTGCAAGGCTATCAGCGGCTGCTGCATGACACGCTCTATCTGCGGGCCTTCCTGACCTCGCTGGTCAATGCGGGCGTGGCCATGGTGCTGTGCCTGTTGCTGGGCTATCCGATGGCGCTTGCGCTGACTCGGGTCTCGCGGTCGTGGCGCAACATCCTGCTGATGCTGGTGATCCTGCCGTTCTGGACCTCGTTCCTGCTGCGCGTCTATGCGTGGATGGGGCTGATGGGCAAGAACAGTTGGTTCAACACCCTGCTGACCGATGCCTGGAACTGGGTGGTTCCGGTCGATTGGGCGGTGAAGTCGATCCCGATGATGCACACGAATTTCGCCGTGGTGCTGGTCATGGTCTATACCTACCTGCCCTTCATGATCCTGCCGCTTTACGCCAGCCTTGAACGGCTGGACCCGACGCTGGACGAGGCGGCGCTGGATCTGGGGTCGCGCCCGTCGCGGGTGTTCCTGGACGTGACGCTGCCGCAAAGTGTGCCGGGCATCATTGCCGGCGGGCTGCTGGTGTTCATCCCGGCGGCGGGGGAACTGGTGATCCCCTCGCTGGTGGGCAATGCCGCCTCGCCGATGATCGGGCGGGTCATTTCGGACGAATTCTCCTCGGCCCGCGATTGGCCGATGGCCTCGTCCGTGGCGGTGGCGCTGCTGTTGCTGATGGTGGTGCCGATGATGCTTTACAGCCATTATCAGGCGAAAGCGGAAGGGGAGGCCGGCAAATGAAACGTCGCCCCGTCTTCCTGCTGACCGTCCTGTGCTTCGGCTTTGCCTTCTTCTATGTGCCGATCTTGTCGATGATGGTCTATTCCTTCAACGAATCCCGGCTGGCAACGGTCTGGGGCGGGTTCTCGACCAAGTGGTATGTGTCGCTGTTCTCGAACCGGCAGGTGATCGCGGCGCTGATGCTGTCGCTGAAGATCGCGCTGGTCTCGGCCACCATCGCCACCATCCTGGGCACCATGGCCGGCATTGCGCTGGCCCGGTTCACCAAGTTCCGCGGCCGGGTGCTGTTTTCGGGGCTGGTCACCGCGCCGCTGATCATGCCCGAGGTGATTACCGGCATTTCGTCGCTGATGTTCTTCATCCTGCTGGCCGACTGGATCGGCTGGCCGGGAAGCCGTGGCTTCACCACCATCACGCTGGCCCATATCACCTTTTCCATGGTCTTCGTGACAACCGTGGTTCAGGCACGGATGAGCCAGGCCGACCGCGCCATCGAAGAGGCGGCGATGGACCTTGGATCGCGCCCCTGGCAGGTGCTGTTCGACGTGACGCTGCCGGTGATCTCGCCCGCCATCCTGTCGGGCTGGCTTCTGGCTTTCACCATCTCGCTTGATGACGTGGTCATCACCTCGTTCACCACGGGGCCGGGGTCCACCACGCTGCCGCTTTTGATCTGGTCCAAGGTCAAGCTGGGGGTGACGCCCGACATCAACGCGCTGGCGACGCTGACGGTGCTGATCGTCGGCATCGGGGTGGCGATTGCCGGCTTTGTCATGAACCGGGCCGATGCGCGGCGCGATGCCGATGCGCGGCTGGCCTATCAGGCCAACAAATGACCGGGTTGTTCGGTATTCCACTGGGGGTGCCGGGGGCAGGCCGTGCCCGCTATGCCCGTGCCATGGCGGCCTTTCAGGCGGGCAAGCTGTCGGCGGCCCAGCTTGAAGCCTATCGCACCGCCGCCGCCTTTGACGGGCAGGGCCCGGCGGCGGTGCTGGCCGAACGCGGGCTGCCGGTGCCGGCAGAGGCCGCCTCCGACCCGCCCGCCCTGATCCGCGCGCTGGTCGAGGAGGCCGATCTGTATCTGGCCGGCCTGCCCGGCCCCGGCGTGGCCGAGGTGCGGGCCGGGTTGGCCCGCTGGCGCGACGGGCCGGTGACGCCGGCCCCGCAGGCCGCGAACGCGGTGCTGGATGCCCACCTTCCCGCCGCGCTTGCCGCGCTGGCCGCCACGCATCCCGGCCTTGCCGCCGCCATTGCCGCCGCCCGGCCGCATCTGCACTGGATCACCTATGACGGCTATGATCGCGCCGCCATTGGCGAAGGCTTTGCCGCTGGCCATGCCTATGCCTCGATCTTCGGGGAGGAGGCGGCGATTCCGGCGCGCGACTTCGACTTCGGCCTGTTCCTGATCGCGCCGCATGTGCTGTACCGCGACCACGCCCATGCCGCGCCCGAACTTTACGCACCGCTGACCGGCCCGCATGGCTGGCGCTTTGGTCCCGACCGGCCGCTGGTGGTGAAGCCCGCGCATCGGCCGGTGTGGAACCCCGCCCACCGGCCGCATCTGACCAAGGTCGGCCCCGTTCCGTTCCTGTGCCTCTTCGGTTGGACCCGCGACGTGGCCGAGGTGGCGCGTGTGATCCCCGCCGCCGACTGGCCGATGCTTGAGGCGTTGCGCCTTGGTTGACACCCTGATCCACAACGCCCGCATCCGCACCATGGACCCGGCCCGCCCGACGGCGGACTGGCTGCTGATCCGCGATGACAGGATCGCCGCGCTTGGCACCGGCCCGGCGCCCGGTGCCGACCGCCGGATCGACGCGGGCGGGCGGCTGGTGCTGCCGGGGTTTCAGGATGCGCATATCCATCTGCTTTCTGGCGGCACGGATCTGGCGACCGCCGTGCCGCTGTATGAGGTGGCGGATGAGGCGGGCCTGCTGGCGGCGGTGGCCGCCCATGCCACGGCCCGGCCCGACCTGCCGCTGGTGATCGGGGCCGGCTGGCAACCGGGGGTCTTCGGTGACGACAATCTGACGGCGGCCGTGATCGACCGCGCAGTCGCAGACCGGCCGGCGATCCTGTATGACAGCAGTTTCCACAATGCCTGCCTGAACAGCCGGGCGCTGGACCTGGCCGGGATCACCAACGACACGCTCGATCCGCCGAATGGCCATATCGTCCGCGATGAGGCCGGTCGTGCCACCGGGATGCTGCATGAAGAGGTGATCCCCTGGGTGCTGGAGCGTCTGCCCGACCTGAGCGACGATCACCGGATGCGGGGCCTGATCGCCGGGCAGGCGATGGCCAATGCGCATGGCATCACCGGCGTCCTTGACCCGCGCATCACCGATCTTGAGGCGCGGATCTATGCCCGCGCGCAGGCCGAGGGGCGGCTGACGCTGCGGGTGGCCGGGGCCGCGCTGGTGACCGAGGCGGATACGGCGGAAACCGCCGTTGCACGGCTGACCGCGCTGCGCGCCGCCCATCCGGGGCCGGAGTTCCACGTCCAGTCCGCCAAGTTCTTCATGGACGGCGTGTTCGAGAACCGTACCGCCGCGCTGCTGGCGCCCTATGCCGATGCCCCGGGCGGCAATGCGCCCTGCATGTTCGGCCCTGAGCAAACGAAAACCCTTTTCACCGCGCTGGATGTCGCCCGGTTTGCCATTCATGTTCATGTGATCGGCGATGCTGCCGCCCGCCGCGCGATCGAGGGGCTTGAGGCCGCCCGCGCCGCCAATGGCCCCTGGCCCGCCGCGCATCAACTGACGCATCTTCAGCTTCTGGACGCGGGCGACATTGCCCGCCTGGCCCTGGCCGGGGCCACCGCGAACATCCAGCCGCTGTGGGCCCGGCTGGACCCGCTGATCCCCGACATCGCGCTGGACATGATCGGCCCCGCGCGCCGCGCGCAGACCTATGCCTTTCGCAGACTGCTGGCGGCGGGCACCGACTGGTGCCTGTCGTCGGACTGGCCGGTCAGCACGCTGAACCCGTTCGAGATCATCGAAACCGCCGTCACCCGGCAGGCCCGCCGCGCCGAGGGCCCGCGCGCGGCGTTCCTGCCCGAACAGGCGCTGACGGTAGAGGAAGCGGTTCTGGGCTATACCGCCCATGCCGCCCGTGCCTGCTGGCGGGGTGACACCACCGGCATCCTGCGGCCGGGGTTTTCGGCCGATGTGATCGTGCTGGATCAGGACATCTTCTCCTGCCCGCCCGATGTCCTTTCCGACACGCAGGTTCTGCTGACGCTGTTCAAGGGCCGCGCCGTCCATGCCGTCGGCCCGTTCGGGGGGATTGCATGAGCGAAGACCACTACCCGCCGCAGATGATTGCGATGCTCGAAGCCATCTGGGGCGAGGGGTTTCTGTCGCCCGGCGGGGCCGAGGAGGTGGGGCGCGTGATCGGTGGCCATGATTTGACCGGCTGCGCGGTGCTGGACATCGGCTGCGGGGCAGGGGGCATCGACATTGCGCTGGTGGCCCGCCACGGCGCCGGTTTCGTGACCGGGATCGACGTGGAAGACCCGGTGCTGACCCATGCCCGCGGGCTGGTTGCCAAGGCGGGGCTGTCCGACCGCATCGGTCTGGTCAAGGTTTCCCCCGGCCCGCTGCCGTTTCCGCCCGGCACCTTTGACGTGGTGTTTTCCAAGGATTCCATCATCCACATCCCCGACAAGCACGCCCTGATGGCCGAGGTGTTCCGGGTGCTGCGGCCGGGCGGGTGGTTCCTTGCCTCGGACTGGCTGATCGGGACCGAGACGATTTCACCGCGCATGGCCGAATACACTGCCGCCGAGGGGCTGGATTTCGGCATGCCACCCCGGCCCGCTATCATCAGGCGATGCAGGCGGCGGGGTTCGAGGCGATCGAGACCCGGTCGCGCAATGCCTGGTATCGCGAACAGGCGCGGGTGGAACTGGCGCGGCTGGAAGGCGAAGCCGGGCGCGCGGCGGCGGCCGTGGTGGGGGCCGGGTTCGTACAGAAGAACATCGGCATCTGGCAGCGGATGATCCCGGTGCTGGACAGCGGCGAACATTGCCCCACCCATCTGGCCGCCCGGAAACCGGGCGCAGCACGATAAATATAAGTATTCAAAAATAATGATTTATCTTGACTCAGGTCAAGGTAAACCCGCAGCAAAGATGCAGGATCAGGCCCGACGCGACGTTTGTGGAGGGTTCCAATGCGCCTGTTCTTCCTGCTTTTCCCGGTCATCGGCACCACGCTGGCCGGCATCGGCATGGTTGTGGCCCTGACCGCGGGTCTGGACACGACCAAGCCCATTGTCCTGTCCGCGGCCATCGGGGCGGTGGTCGGTCTGGTGGTTACCTGGATGGTGGCCCGCAAGCTGGCTGCGAACTGAGGCCCGGCCTCAGGCGTTCAGGAACACGCGGACGGTTTCCTCGAATTCGCGGGGCTTGTTGGCGTGCAGCCAGTGCCCGGCCCCCGCGATCCTGGCAAAGCGCGCCTTGGGGAACAGGGCGCGGATCGGTTCGCGGTGTTCGGGCCGGACATAGCTGCTGTCGCCCCCGGTCAGGAACAGGGCCGGGCCGTCGAACTGGCCGGTCGTGCCGGGCCAGCCAACGATGTTGGGCATCTCGGCCTCAAGCACGTCAAGGTTCAGCCGCCAGCGCGGCCCGCCTTCGGCCTTGAGGTCCAGCGATTGCAGGAAGAATGCCCGCAGGCCCGGATCATCCACGGTTTCGGCAAGGCGGCGGTCCGCCTCGCTCCGCGCGACAAGGCCGGTCAGGTCCAGCGCGCGCATGGCCCGGGCATAGCGGCTTTGATCGTGGTCATAGGCCACCGGGGCGATGTCCGCCGCCACCAGCCGGCGGATCAGCCCGCCTTGCGTCAGCGCCAGTTGCATCGCCGCCTTGCCGCCCATGGAATGGCCCAGCAGATCGGCCTTGCCGCCCAGGCTGCGGATCACCTCGGCCAGATCCTGTGCCATCTCCGGGTAGCGGTGAACCGGCATCCAGGGGCTGTTGCCGTGGTTGCGCATGTCAACCGCGATCACGTCACGCACATCGGCCAGCCGGCGCGCGATGACGCCCCAGTTGCGGCCGGTGCCATAAAGACCGTGGGCAATCACCAGCGGCAGGGCGTCGGTGGGGGTGGCGGCGGGGTGGTGGATCAGGGCAAGCATGGGATTGTGCATAGCGAAACGATCTGTGCGCGGCCAGAGCCGTTGCCGCGCCGCCTTGGCTGGTGGATACTGCGCGCAACGAAGGGCGGCAGGTAAGGCAGGATGGGTGCGGTAACGATCACGCAGATGGCGGGCCGTGTGGCGGCGCTGATGGAAGAACGGCTGGGCATCCCCGGCGAGGGGCTTGAGGCAAAGCTGCAACGCGGCGGCCGTCGCCTGACGCCGAAAGTGCGCGAGGCGGCGCAAGCTTTGGCCATGGCTGCGCAGAAGGCCCAGAACCCCAAGCTGTTGCTGCAGGTGGATGAAGGGCAGGTGGCGCAGGATTATGACACCTGCGTCCGGCATCTGACGCGGCTGCCGCCGCATCGCGCCACCCTGTCGGTGGCCGCCTCGGTCACCATTTCGCTGCTGGCCGTTGCCACGGGCGTTGTCGCCTATCTGGCCTGGCGCGGATACCTCTGAACCGGCTGCCCCGCCGGATAAAGCGCTGACCGCAGCACCAGCGTCACCGAGACGAAGGCCACATAAAGCAGCAGATACCAGGACCCCAGCTTGGCGAAGCTGACCCATTGATCAGGGTTCTGCCCGCCGTAAAGCCAGGTTCCGGTGCGGGTGCCCACGTTCTCGGCCACCCAAAGCGCCCCGCTGGACAGCAGGGCCGCCAGCGGCAGCGGCATCCACCAGTCATGGTCATGGATGCGGAACCAGATCCGGGTGCGGCCATAGATCAGCACGGTTGCCGCAAACAGCGCGACACGGATGTCGGGCAGAAAGTGGTGGGCAAAGAAGTTGACATAGATCGTCGCCGCCAGAACCAGCGTCATCCAGAACGGCGGATAGGGGGCAAAGCGCATGTCGAAGATGCGGATCACCCGGGCCATGTAGCTGCCGACGCTGGCATACATGAAGCCGGAAAACAGCGGCACGCCCATCAGCTTGAACAGGCCGGGTTCGGGGTAGGCCCAGCTTCCGGCGCTGACCTTGAACCATTCCATCGCGGTGCCGGTCAGGTGGAACAGCGCGATCACCCGCGCTTCCTCCCAGGTTTCCAGCTTTTTCCATAGGAACAGCGCCTGCGTGGCGATGGCGAACAGGAAGAGCGCATCATAGCGGTGCAGGGGCCAGTCGGCCTGCCAGATGGCCTTGGACAGCAGGATTGCGCCCAGCAGCAGCCCGCCGAACAGGCAGGCCCACCCCTGCTTCAGCACGAACATCGCCAGTTCGGCCAGCCCATAGGGCAGGCGGGCGCGGGCCCAATCGCCCATGCGGCGTTCAAGACTGCGGGTTTCGGGCTGGGGGGCGGACATCAGGCACACCGCAAACAAAAGGACGCGCACCCGATGGGCGCGCGTCCCGATCCTGTCAAGCCCGGCTCAGAGGCCCGGATACAGCGGGAAGGCCTTGCACAGCGCCTCGACCTCGGCCTTCACCTTGGCCTCGACCGCGCCATTCCCGGCCTCGCCATGGGCGGCCAGCCCGTCCACCACCTCGACGATCCAGCGCGCGATCTGGCGGAATTCGGCCTCGCCGAAGCCGCGCGTGGTACCGGCGGGGCTGCCAAGGCGGATACCGCTGGTCACGAAGGGTTTTTCCGGGTCGAACGGCACGCCGTTCTTGTTGCAGGTCAGATGGGCGCGGCCAAGGGCGGCCTCGGTTGCCTTGCCTGTCACCTTCTTCGGGCGCAGGTCGGCCAGACACAGGTGGTTGTCGGTGCCGCCCGACACGATGTCGATGCCGCCCTTCATCAGCTCATCCGCCATGGCGGCCGCATTGGCCTTGACCTGCGCGGCATAGGCCTTGAACTCGGGGCGCAGCGCCTCGCCGAAGGCCACGGCCTTGGCGGCGATGACATGCATCAGCGGCCCGCCCTGAAGGCCGGGGAAAACGGCCGAGTTGATCTTCTTGGCAATGTCCTCGTCGTTGCACAGGATCATGCCGCCGCGCGGCCCGCGCAGCGATTTGTGCGTGGTCGTGGTCACAACATGCGCATGGGGAATGGGCGAGGCGTGGACGCCACCGGCCACCAGACCCGCGATATGGGCCATGTCCACATGCAGGTAGGCGCCCACTTCATCGGCGATGGCGCGGAAGGCCGCCCAGTCCCATTCGCGGCTGTAGGCGGTGCCGCCGGCCAGAATCAGCTTCGGCCGGTGCTCCAGCGCCTTGGCGCGCACGTCGTCCATGTCCAGGCGCTGATCCTGCTGGCGCACGCCATAGCTGATCACGTTGAACCACTTGCCCGACATGTTGACCGGCGAACCATGCGTCAGGTGCCCGCCCGAGTTCAGGTCCAGCCCCATGAAGGTATCGCCCGGCTTCAGCAGCGCCAGGAATACCGCCTGGTTCATCTGGCTGCCCGAGTTCGGCTGCACGTTGGCAAAGTTGCAGCCGAACAGCTTTTTCGCCCGTTCGATGGCCAGCGTCTCGGCCACGTCCACGAACTGGCAGCCGCCATAGTAGCGTTTGCCGGGGTAGCCTTCGGCATATTTGTTGGTCAGGACCGACCCCTGCGCCTGCAACACGGCCAGGCTGACGATGTTCTCGCTGGCGATGAGTTCGATCTCATGGCGTTGCCGGCCCAGCTCATCGGTGATCGAGCCGAAAAGCTCGGGGTCACGGCTGGACAGGGGTTCGGTGAAAAAGCCGGTGTCGCGGTGCGAGGCGGTCATGCGCGTCTCCGTATCTGGGATGGGGCGGGTTGTCGGGGGTTGTAGTGCAGCAGGGCGCCTCGGAAAAGGCCGGAAACGACGGGTCAAGAGGTCGCGGCGAAATCGCCGCTGTCCGGCTGCGGGCCGTCAGGGGTTGAGTTTGCCCCGCCCGCCCGCCAAGGTGTGCCCGCAAAGGGAGGGGTGCATGTCCGGTCGCATCAGGTTCACGGCCTCGCGGGCGCCGGCGGCGGCAGAAGCCTTCGCCCGGCTGACCGCGCTTTATGGGCAGGCCGATGCGCGCAAGGCCGATGTGGTGGTGGCGCTTGGCGGTGACGGGTTCATGCTGCACACCCTGCACGCCAGCACCGCGCGCGACCTGCCGGTCTATGGCATGAATTGCGGCACCATCGGCTTTCTTATGAACGCCTATTCCGTTGAAGCCTTGCCCGAACGGCTGGCTGCGGCAGAGGAGGCGGTGCTGAACCCGCTGTCGATGCGGGCCGGAAATGCCCGTGGCAAGGTGTCCGAGGCGCTGGCGATCAACGAAGTCTCGCTTCTGCGGCAGGGTCCGCAAGCGGCCAAGCTCAAGATCACCATAGATGGCCGCGAGCGGCTTGAGGAACTGGTCTGCGACGGGGCGCTGGTGTCCACCCCGGCGGGGTCAACCGCTTACAACTATTCTGCCCATGGCCCGATCTTGCCCATCGGTTCGGACGTTCTGGCGCTGACCGCGATGGCCGCCTTCCGGCCGCGCCGCTGGCGCGGGGCGCTGCTGCCCAAGACAGCCGAAGTACGCTTCGACGTGATCGAGCCGGAAAAACGGCCGGTCATGGCCGATGCCGACAGCCGGTCCTCGGTGCGCGATGTGCTTTGGGTGAGCGTGCGCTCTGAACCCCACATCCGCCACCGGCTGCTGTTCGACCCCGGTCACGGGCTGGAAGAGCGCCTGCTGAACGAGCAGTTCGTCTGACAGCCGTTCAGCGCCGCTTCGCCCAGGCTTCAAGTTTGCGATACAGCGTGGACGGCGACACATCCAGTTCCCGCGCCGCCCGTGGCACCGAACCCTCATGCCGCGCCAACGCCGCCTCGACCGCCTGCCGTTCGATTTCGGCCAGCGTCTGCGGGCCTGTTGTGGGCAAGGCGGGGGGCTCGGGTTCGGGGCGGGCGGGTTCGAAATTCATCGCCGCCTGCACCATGGGGATCGGCAGCATGTCCGGGCGCAGCACGCCGCCATCGTTCAGCACCACCGCATTGCGCATCACGTTCAGCAACTGCCGCACGTTTCCGGGCCAGTCCTGCGCGATCAGCATCCGGCGCGTCTCGGCTGTCATCCCCTCGAACCGCTTGCCTTCCTCGGCGGCAAAGCGGGCCAGCGCGGCTTCGGCAATCTCGACCACATCGGTGCCCCGGTCGCGCAGCGGCGGCATATGCACGGGCACGACATACAGCCGATAGAACAGGTCTTCGCGGAACTGGCCGCGTCGAACCGCATCCAGCGGGTCGCGGTTCGTGGCGCAGACGATCCGCACATCCACCCGTCGCGGCTTGACCGCCCCCACCGGCTGGATGGTCGAGGTTTGCAGGAATCGCAGCAGCTTGGTCTGCAAGGGCAAGGCCATTTCGCAGACCTCGTCCAGAAACAGCGTGCCGCCATCGGCCGCCGCCGCCGCCCCCGGCTTGTCGGAAATCGCGCCGGTGAAGCTGCCCTTCACATGGCCGAACACCTCGCTTTCCAGCAGGTCTGGCGGGATCGCGCCGCAGTTCAGTGCGATAAAGGGTCCGTTCGCCCGCCCCGACCGCGCATGGACTGCAAGCGCCGCCAGTTCCTTGCCGGTGCCGCTTTCCCCGGTGATGAAGACCGTCGCCTGTGACCGGGCCACCGAGGCAATGATCCGATGCACCCGCTCCATCGCTTCGGATGACCCGATGAAGGCCGTGCGGTCGGTGGTGGCCGCCACCAGTTCACCTTCCCCGGCTGTCTGGCGCCGCCGGATCGGGGGCAGCCGGCCGCTGGTGCGGGCCGTTGCCTCTTCCGCGGCGGCCTGTGTGGCGGTTCGGAGCTGCGCTTCGTCAAAGGGCAGGGCCAGAACATCGAAGGCCCCCGCCCGCATGGCCGCCACCGCCTTGTCCACCGCTCCCGGTGGCGTCAGCGCCAGCACAACCAGCTCTGGCGCGGCGCGGAGAAAATCCGCCAGCAGCGCCAGCGGGTCGCCCTCGGGCATTGCCAGATCCATCAGCACGATCTGCGGTGACAGCGCGCGGAACAGGCGCAGGGCATCCGCAGGGGTGGGCGCGGCCTGCACATTGTGGCCTGCCGCCGCAAGCGTCGGCCGCAGCAAGGTCTGCGACAGGCCGCCTGCGCCGACGATCAGCACCATAAGCCTTTCGCGCCGTGCCGGGCTCATCCTGCCCGGCCTTCCGTCATGCCGCCGATCCACGCCGCCGTCATCGCTGCCCAAGCCCCCGGTTGTTCCGCGCAGGCTGCCATGGCGGCAGGGCGCAAGTCCAGTCCGGGGGATGCCGGGTGCCTAGCCGCGGGCAAGGCCCAGCGTCTTCAGCGCCATGGCGATTTCGTCCAGGATCGCGGGGTCGTCGATGGTGGCTGGCATCTTCCAGGGCTGGCTGTCGGCGATCTTGACCATGGTCCCGCGCAGGATCTTGCCCGAGCGGGTCTTCGGCAGCCGGTCCACCACCACCGCGCGCTTGAAGTCGGCCACCGGGCCGATCCTCTCGCGCATCAGCTTGACACATTCGGCCACCACTTCGGCGTGATGCCGGGGCGAGCCCTTGTTAAGGCACAGGAACCCCAGCGGCGACTGGCCCTTCAGATCGTCGGCCACGCCGATCACGGCACATTCGGCCACGTCCGGGTGGCTGGCCAGCACCTCTTCCATCGCGCCGGTCGACAGGCGGTGCCCCGCGACGTTGATCACGTCATCGGTGCGGGCCATGATGTAAAGATAGCCGTCCTCGTCGATATAGCCGGCATCGCCCGTTTCGTAATAGCCGGGGAAGTGCGCGAGATAGCTTTTGCGGAACCGATCCTCGGCATTCCACAGCGTCGGCAGGGTGCCGGGGGGCAGCGGCAGTTTCACCGCGATGGCGCCCAGCGTGCCCGGGGGCACCGGATGGCCGCCTTCGTCCAGCACCTGCACGTCATAGCCGGGCATGGCAACGGACGGGCTGCCGATCTTGACCGGCAGCGGCTCGATCCCCATCGGGTTCGCGGCAATGGCCCAGCCGGTTTCGGTCTGCCACCAGTGGTCGATCACCGGCACCTTCAGATGGTGCTGCGCCCATTGAATGGTGTCCGGGTCGGCCCGTTCGCCGGCCAGATACAGCGTCTTCAGCGTCTTCATGTTGTATTCGCCGACGAATTCGCCGGTCGGGTCGTCGCGCTTGATCGCCCGCAGCGCGGTTGGCGCGGTGAACAGCACCTTGACCTTGTTTTCGCTGACCACGCGCCAGAAGGTGCCCGCATCCGGCGTGCCGACGGGCTTGCCCTCGAACACCACGGTGGTGCAGCCGGCCAGCAGCGGCGCATAGCAGATGTAGCTGTGCCCCACGACCCAGCCCACGTCGGACGCGGCCCAGAACACATCGCCCGGACCGCAATCATAGATCGCGCGCATCGTCCACATCAGCGCGACCATATGGCCGGCGGTGGGGCGCACCACGCCCTTGGGCGCGCCGGTGGTGCCGCTGGTATACAGGATATAGGCGGGATGGTCGCCTTCGACCGGCACGCAATCGGCCGGCTCCACGCCGTATTGGAAGGTGTGCCAGGCCACATCGCGGCCCTCGATCAGCTTGGCCACCTCCTGCTCGCGCTGGAACACCACGCAGAATTCGGGCTTGTGCGTCGCCATGTCGATGGCGGCATCCAGGAGCGGCTTGTAATGGACAATCCGGTTCGGCTCGATCCCGCAGGAGGCGGCGATGATCGCCTTCGGGGTGCAGTCGTCGATCCGCACCGCCAGTTCGCTGGCCGCGAAGCCGCCGAAGACGACCGAATGGATGGCGCCAAGCCGGGCACAGGCCAGCATGGCCTCCAGCGCCTCGGGGATCATCGGCATGTAGATGATGACGCGGTCGCCCTTTTCCACACCCTTGGCGCGCAGCGCCCCGGCCAGGCTGGCGACGCGCGCTTGCAGTTCCTTGTAGGTGATGCCCTTGCGCAGGTGGGTGACGGGGCTGTCATGAATGATCGCAAGCTGGTTGCCCCGGCCTGCCAGCACATGGCGGTCGACCGCGTTCCAGCAGGCGTTCGCCACGCCATCGGTGAACCACTGATACAGCGGGGCACGGCTGTCATCCAGCGCGGCCGAGGGCTTGCGCACCCAGTCGATCGCCCCGGCCGCGTCCATCCAGAACCCTTCCGGGTCGGCCTTCCAGCGCGCATAGATTTCAGCGTATCCCATGGTATGCCTCCTCCCAAAGCGCATTTCTGTTACGTCACCAGCCGTGGTGTGCGCAACAATGTTACCGGGAACAATTGGCGGCTTTGACGAAAAGTTTGCAGGATTTCGCGGATCTGGGTTGCGAATTTTTGCAAAGCCCGTTCCGCCGCAAAAGCTGGCGTTAAAGCCGGGCAACTTTGCAAACTTTTTGCCTGACGCCGGGGAAGGCGATTCCCTTCCCGGCGCAGCTTCATCTTGGCCCAAATACCCCACGGGGGTGCGGGGGTGGGAAACCCCCGCCGCTGTCAGCCGTAATGCGCCACCGGCGTTCCGGCCAGCGCCGCCATGTTCAGCAGGCCCCGTGCGGTGATCGACGGTGTCACCACATGCGCCTTGTTGCCCATGCCCATCAGGATCGGCCCGACCTCCAGCCCGCCCGCCTTCATCTTCAGGATATTGCGCGCGGCATTGGCGGCATCGGTGAAGGCGAACACCAGAATGTTGGCGGCCCCCTCCAGCCGGCTGTTCGGGAACATCCGGTGCCGCAACTCGGGGTCAAGGGCGGCGTCGATGCTCATCTCGCCCTCATATTCGAATTCGACCTCACGGTTGTCCAGGATTTCCAGCGCGGCCCGCATCCTGCGGCCGGAATCGCTGTCGAGGTTGCCAAAGTTCGAATGGCTGCACAGCGCGACCTTGGGCTTCACGCCAAAGCGGCGGGCATGGCGCACCGCACCCAGCACCGTCTCGGCCACCTGTTCCGGTGTCGGCACGGCGTTCACATGCGTGTCGGCCACGAACAGCGGCCCGTCCTCCTGGATCATCAGCGACAGTGATCCCTGCGGCCGCAGCCCCCCGCGCGCCAGCACCTCGCGCACATAGCGCAGGTGCCACAGATATTGCCCGAAGGTGCCGCAGATCAGGCTGTCGGCATCGCCGCGGTGCACGGCGACAGCCCCGATGGCGGTCGAGTTCGTCCGCATGATCGCCCGCGCCAGATCGGGCGTGACGCCCCGCCGCTGCATCAGTTCGTGATAGGTGGACCAGTAGTCGCGATAGCGGTCGTCGTGTTCGGGGTTGATGCACTCGAAATCGCGATCGGGCCGGATCGGCAGGCCCGCCCGTTCGGCGCGCTGGATCATCACCTCGGGCCGCCCGATCAGGATCGGCTTGTCGGTCATTTCCTCAAGGATGGCATTCGTCGCCCGCAGCACCCGCTCATCCTCGCCCTCGGCAAAGATGATGCGGCGCGAGGTCTGGGCGGCGGCTTCGAACACCGGCCGCATGATCAGCGCCGATTTGAAGACGCTGCCGTTCAGCTTTTCGCGATAGGCGTCCAGATCGGTGATCGGACGGGTGGCCACGCCGGTTGCCATGGCGGCCTTTGCCACCGCCGTTGCGACCACGCCGATCAGGCGGGGGTCAAACGGCTTGGGGATCAGATAGTCGGCCCCGAAGCTCAGCCGTTCGCCGTGATAGGCGGCGGCGGCTTCCGCGCTGGTGGTGGCGCGGGCCAGGGCCGCGATACCGTCAATGCAGGCAAGCTGCATGGCATCGTTGATCTCGGTCGCCCCTACATCCAGCGCCCCGCGGAAGATGAACGGAAAGCACAGGACATTGTTGACCTGATTGGGAAAGTCGCTGCGTCCCGTGGCGATGATCGCCTCGGGCGCCACCTCGCGCACCGCATCGGGCAGGATTTCCGGGCTGGGGTTCGCCAGCGCAAAGACGATGGGCCGCGGCGCCATCTTCGCCACCATTTCGGGCGTCAGAACACCGGGGCCGGACAGGCCAAGGAACAGGTCGGCGCCGGCAATCACCTCATCCAGCGTGGCGGCGGTCGTGCCCTGGGCATAGGCCGCCTTCTGGTCGGTCATCTGCTCGGTCCGGCCGTGATAGACCAGCCCCGCCAGATCGCACAGCCAGACATTCTCGCGCCGGACGCCCAGCTTCAGCAGCATGTTCAGGCAGGCGATCCCCGCCGCTCCGCCGCCGGTCGAGACGACCTTAATGTCCTCGAACCGCTTGCCGGCCACATGCAGCGCGTTGGTCGCTGCCGCACCCACCACGATGGCGGTGCCGTGCTGGTCATCGTGGAAGACGGGGATGTTCATCCGCTCGCGGCACAACTGTTCAACGATGAAACAATCGGGGGCCTTGATGTCTTCAAGGTTGATGGCGCCGAAGGTCGGTTCCAGGGCGCAGACGATGTCGGCCAGGCGATAGGGGTCGGGTTCGTTCAGTTCGATGTCGAAACAGTCGATATTGGCGAACTTCTTGAACAGGACGGCCTTGCCCTCCATCACCGGCTTGGCGGCCAGTGGCCCGATGTTGCCCAGACCCAGCACCGCGGTGCCGTTCGACACCACCGCCACCAGATTGCCCCGTGCGGTATAGCGGCTGGCGGTGGCGGGGTCGGCCTTGATCTCAAGGCAGGCCTCGGCCACGCCCGGCGAATAGGCGCGCGACAGGTCGCGGCCGTTGGCCAGCGGTTTCGTCGCCCGGATCTCAAGTTTTCCGGGCTTGGGAAACTCATGGTAATCCAGTGCCAGATGCCGGGCCACCTGCCGCGCCTCGTCCGGGCGGCCGTCCTTCGCGTCTTCTGCCATGTCACACACTCCCTCGATGGTTTGGCCCTAAACCAACATTCAAGACCCGCCAAGTCCCGGTTTTCCGCAATGCGCCGGCGCCGCTTGATTTTCGGCAGGCCCGCGCCCAGGATGCCGCCACAACAGGGGGCGATGATGACCGAGACGCGTGCCGAAATCCGGCTTCCCACGCAAGAGTTGCGCGACGATCTGCCCTTCTACACCCGGACCTTGGGGATGCGGCTGGACATGATCTATCCCGCCGACGACCCGCAGGTTGCCGTTGTTTCGGGCCATGGCCTGCGGCTGCGGATCGAGAAGGGGGCGCCCGAAGGCCCCGGAACCCTGCGCATCCTGACCGAAGACCCTGACAGCTTTGCCGGTGGCGCGCGCGAACTGACCGCCCCCAACGGCACCCGGATCGAGATTGACGAACTGAACCCGCCGCTGGTGCTGCCGACCACCGAACACGCCTTCGTGGTGCGGCGGCTGGCCGATCAGGCGCCCTGGGTCATTGGCCGGGCGGGCATGATGTATCGTGACCTTGTGCCCAGCCGTCTGGGCGGGGCGATGATCGCCAGCCATATCCGGGTGCCCGACGGGCCGGTCCCCGACATGGTGCATTTCCACAAGGTCGGGTTCCAGTTGATCTTCTGCATCCATGGCTGGGTGGATGTGCTGTATGAAGATCAGGGCGGGCTGCGCCGGCTTCATGCGGGCGACTGCTTCATCCAGCCGCCGCAGATCCGCCACCGCGTCGTGGAATCGGGCGGCGGGATCGAGGTGATCGAAATCGGTGTTCCCGCCGAACATGTGACCGAGATCGACCACGCGATGACCCTGCCCACCCCCGACCTGCGCCCGGATCGCGAATGGGACGGGCAGAAGTTCGTTCACAATGTCGGCGCGACCGGCGCCTTCCATCCGTTCCGTATTCCGGGATTCGAGGCCCGCGATACAACGGTTGATGCCGCGACCAAGGGCGTTGCCAGCGTGATGGTGGCCCGCCCGATGACCAACGCCTTTGCCGCGCAGCACCCCTGGACGGCACATGACGGCGACATCCTGTTCACCTTCGTGATGTCGGGCCACATGCTGCTGGAAGGCGAAGGCAAGGCGCCGTTCCGCCTGTCGCCCGGCGATGCCTTCGTGGTTCCGCCGGGTCTGGCGACCCGCTACAGCGAGATGACCGAAGACCTGCAACTGCTGGAGGTTTCGCTGCCGGGCAATCCGCCGACGCGCGTGGTTGCGGCGCCCTGATCGCGCGCGGACCGGCGGACAGCCGCCACGGCGGGGTGCGGCCCGGCTTGCGCAAAGCCGGGTCTGGGGCCATGCTCTGACCAAATGGTCAGGACAGCGGAGGCAACACGCATGGACCTTCTTCAAGCCGCAACCGAGGTGCGCGAACGCGCCTGGGTTCCCTATTCGCGGTTCAAGGTCGGCGCGGCGATCCGGGCCACCTCGGGCAAGGTCTATGTCGGCTGCAATGTCGAAAATGTGGCCTATCCCGAAGGCACCTGCGCCGAAGCCGGGGCGATTGCCGCCATGTGCGCCGGCGGCGACTACAGCATTGCAGAGGTCTTCGTGATCGCCGACAGCCCGGACCCCGTGCCCTGCTGCGGCGGCTGCCGGCAGAAGATCGCCGAATTCGCCGCCCCGGATGTGCGGGTGACCATGGCCACGACCGACGGCAAGACCCGCAGCGTGACCGTGGCCGACCTGTTGCCCGGCGTGTTTTCGGCCTCGCACATGGACCGGGCCTGATGGACGCCCGGCTGATCATCGCCAAGCTGCGCGATGGCCTGCGCCCGACCGGGGCCGAAATCACCTGGTTCGCGCAGGGTCTGGCAAGCGGGGCGGTGACCGACGCGCAGGCCGGGGCCTTTGCCATGGCGGTGCTGCTCAAGGGCCTGGGCGAGGAAGGCCGCGTTGCCCTGACCCGCGCCATGCGCGACAGCGGCAAGGTGATGGCCTGGGATCTGCCCGGCCCGGTGGTGGACAAACATTCCACCGGCGGCATCGGCGATTGCGTCTCCTTGCTGCTGGCCCCGGCGCTGGCCGTCTGTGGCGCGATGAACCCCATGATCTCGGGCCGCGGCCTTGGCCATACCGGCGGCACGCTGGACAAGCTTGAGGCGATCCCCGGTTTCCGCACCGGCCTGTCGGAAGACCAGTTCCGCGCGCAGGTGGCCGACATCGGCTGCGCCATCGTTGCCGCCTCGGCCGACCTTGCCCCGGCCGACAGGCGGCTTTACGCAATCCGCGATGTGACCGGCACCGTCGAAAGCATCGACCTGATCACCGCCTCGATCCTGTCGAAGAAGCTGGCGGCGGGGCTTGAGGCGCTGGTGCTGGATGTGAAATGCGGCTCGGGTGCCTTCATGAAGACGCTGGACGAGGCCGAGGCGCTGGCCCGCGCCCTGGTCAGCGCGGCGCAGGGGGCCGGCTGCATGACGACGGCGCTGATCACCGACATGACCCAGCCGCTGGCCACCGCCGCGGGCAATGCGCTTGAGGTGATTGAGGTGATGGAGACGCTGACCGGCACCTCGGTCAACGCGCCGCTGCGCGACCTGACCGTTGCCCTGGGGGGCGAGGTGCTGGCTCTGGCGGGGCTTGCGGCCGATTCCGACGACGGGGCCGGGCGAATCATTCGGGCCTTGGAAAGCGGCGCTGCCGCCGAACGCTTTGGCCAGATGGTCGCGGCGCAAGGCGGGCCGTCCGATTTCGTGGAACGCTGGCCTGACCGGCTGCCCGCAGCGCCGGTGATGCGCGAAGTGCCTGCGCTGGAAGACGGCCATATCTGGGCGATCGACGGCCAGGCCCTTGGGAATGTCGTGGTGCATCTGGGCGGCGGCCGGATGCGCGATGGCGACCGGGTCAACCCCTCGGTCGGCCTGTCCGATCTGGCCGGAATAGGTGAGGAAACCGGCGCGGGCGTGCCCATTGCCATGGTCCATGCTGCAACGGACGAGGCCGCCGCCGCCGCGATCAAGGCGGTGCAGCGGGCCTATCGCATTGCCCCGGGCATCCCGGATGAACCGCCCCTTGTGTTGAAGAGGATTGCCTGACATGGCGCGTGCCTTCCTGATCGTGATGGATTCCGTTGGCGCGGGCGGGGCGCCCGATGCCGCCGCCTTTGGCGACGAAGGATCGAATACCCTTGGCCATATCGCCGCCGCCTGCGCTGCAGGCCGGGCCGAGACCGGCCGCAGCGGGCCGCTGAAGATGCCCAACCTTGATGCGCTTGGCCTTGGGGCGGCTGTCCGGCTGGCCTCGGGCGCGGCGATGGAAGGGTTCACCGCGCGGCCGCAGGGCCTGTGGGGGGCCGCGCAGGAAGTGTCGCGCGGCAAGGATACGCCTTCGGGCCATTGGGAACTGGCCGGCGTGCCGGTGCCCTGGGACTGGACCTATTTCCCCGTCGCCCGCCCGGCCTTTCCGCCCGATCTGGTGGCGCTGGTCTGCAAGCTGGCCGGGACCGAGGGGATATTGGGTAACTGCCACGCCTCGGGCGTGCCGATCATTGCCGAACATTGCGAGGAACACCTGCGGACCGGCTGGCCGATCTGCTACACCTCGGCCGACAGCGTGTTCCAGATCGCTGCCCATGAAGAGGCGTTCGGTCTGGACCGGCTGTTGAAGCTGTGCGCCGACCTGGCGCCGTATCTGCACGCGATGAAGGTTGGCCGTGTCATCGCGCGGCCTTTTACCGGCACCTGCGGCGATTTCCGCCGCACCCCGAACCGGCACGACTATGCCATCGCCCCCCCGTCGCCCACGCTGCTGGACTGGGTGTCGGGGGCGGGCCGTGCCACCCATGCCGTGGGCAAGATCGGCGACATCTTCTCGATGCGGGGCATCGGAAAGCTGTGGAAGGGCAAGTCTGACGCAGACCTTTTCGAACATCTGGTCCGGCTGGGGGACGAGGCCGAGGATGGTTCCTTGACCTTTGCGAACTTCGTCGAGTTCGACAGCCTTTATGGCCACCCGCGCGATGTGCCGGGCTATGCCCGCGCGCTGGAATGGTTCGATGCCGGTGTTCCCCGCTTCCTGGCCGGTCTGCGCCCCGGCGATCTGGCGATCTTTACCGCCGACCATGGCAACGATCCCACCTGGACCGGCACCGATCACACCCGCGAGCGGGTTCCTGTGGTGGGCTGGGGCGCGGGCCTGCGCGAGATTGGCCTGCGCGGCTATGCCGATGTCGGCGCCAGCCTGGCTGTGCATCTGGGCGTGGCTCCGCAAGGGCCGGGCCGCAGCTTCCTGTGACCGGCGGCCGGGGGCGCTGCCCCCGGACCCCCGGGGTATTTTTCCCGAGATGAAGGAGAAGGGCGTGCGCGAACTGCCCAAGGTCGAACTGCATCTGCATCTGGAAGGCGCCGCCCCGCCGGCCTTCATCCGCGGGCTGGCCGCCGAGAAGAAGGAGGACATCTCCGGCATCTTCGACGAACAGGGCGGCTATGCCTGGCGCGATTTCTGGCATTTCCTGAAGGTCTATGAGGCGGCGACCTCGGTCCTGCGCAGCCCCGAGGATTACCATCGCCTGACGCTGGCGGTGCTGGAGGAAAGTGCTGCCAGCGGTGTGGTTTATGGGGAAACCTTCCTGTCGCCCGATTTCTGCGGTGGCCGCGATCCGGGGGCCTGGCGCGAGTACCTTCACGCCATCCGCGAGGCTGCCGATCAGGCCGAGCGGCAGATGGGCATTACCCTGCGCGGCATCGTCACCTGCATCCGCCATTTCGGCCCCGAGAAGGCGCGGGAAACCGCGATCTGCGCGGCGGAAACGGCGGGCGACTGGCTGGTCGGCTTCGGCATCGCCGGGGATGAAACGGTGGGCGCGCCGAAGGATTTTGCCTGGTCCTTCGACTGCGCCCGCGAAGCCGGGCTGCGCCTGACAGCCCATGCCGGCGAATGGGGCGGGCCGGAAAGCGTGCGCGCGGCGCTGACGGACCTGAACCCCGAACGCATTGGCCATGGCGTGCGCGCCATCGAGGATCTGGCGCTGGTGGACGAACTGGCCGAACGCGGCACCGTGCTGGAGGTCTGCCCCGGATCGAACGTGTCGCTGGGGCTGTACCGCGACTTCCGCGCCCATCCGATTGCCGAACTGGACCGGCGCGGCGTCAAGGTCACCATTTCGACCGACGATCCGCCGTTCTTTCACACCACCATGGCGCGGGAATATCAGGAACTGCACCGCGCCTTCGACTGGGACGAAGGTCAGTTTGGCCGCATCGCCCGCCAGTCGCTTGACGCCGCCTTCTGCGACGCCGATACGAAGGCAAGGATCGCAAAGCTGCTGGAGGGCTGACCCATGCTGGACCATCTGACCGTCGTTTCCCATCCGCTGGTCCAGCACAAGCTGACGCTGATGCGCGAGAAGGACACCTCGACCGCCTCGTTCCGCAAACTTCTGCGCGAGATCAGCCTGCTTCTGGCCTATGAGGTGACGCGCGAACTGCCGATGACCACCAAGACCATCGAAACGCCGCTTTGCCCGATGGACGCGCCCACGATCGACGGCAAGAAACTGGCGCTGGTGTCGATCCTGCGCGCGGGCAACGGGTTGCTGGATGGCATCCTTGAGCTGATTCCGGCGGCGCGTGTGGGGTTCGTGGGCCTTTACCGCGACCCGGAAACCCTGCAACCCGTGCAGTATTACTGCAAGCTGCCCGACCAGATGGAAGACCGCATCGCCATTGTCGTCGATCCGATGCTGGCCACCGGCAACTCCTCGGCCGCGGCCGTGTCGCTGCTGAAAGAGGCGGGGGCGAAGCAGATCCGCTTCCTGTGCCTTCTGGCCGCGCCAGAGGGTGTGGCGCGGATGAAGGAGGCGCATCCCGATGTGCCGATTGTCACCGCGGCGCTGGACAGCCATCTGAACGACCACGGCTATATCGTGCCGGGTCTGGGCGATGCGGGCGACCGCATGTTCGGCACCAAGTAGGGCGAGGCCGGGCGCGGGCCTTTACTCACCCCGGAGCCTGCTTCACAGTTCAGCCGATGTCCTGGGAATCGATCATGTTGGCCAGAATTCTGCCGGCGGCCTGCCTGGCCGCCGTCATCGCGGCCGGGCCCGCGCGGGCCGATCTGAACCAGCCGGCCGAGCTTCCGCCAGAGGGCTTCGCCGGGCAGCAATATGTTGACAGCAAGGGCTGTGTCTTTCTGCGGGCGGCCTATGGCGGGCAGGTGGTCTGGGTGCCGCGGGTGACGCGCGACCGCAAGCAACTTTGCGGCTATGCGCCGACGGGCGGAAGTCCGGTCCTCGCGGAAGAAACCCCGCCCGAGGCCAAGCCCGCAGCGCCCGATACGGGGGCCGGCCCAGGGGCCAGCGAAACGGGGCCCAAGCCGGCGGTTGCGGAACCGGCACCCGCGCCTGCGATCCCTGCTACCCCGACCCCGGTCGCTGAGCCGACGCCTGAATCGCCCGCCGCTGTGCCGGAGACCAAGCCGGCAGAGGTGGCGGCTGCCGAAAAGCCTGCGGTGACGCCAAAGGCAAAGCCGAAAGCCAAGGCCAAATCCAGGGCCAAGCCCGCCGCCAAGGTGGAGGCGCTGCCCAAGGGCGAGGCGGCTTCGGTCAAGGTCTTGACCGGGCCCGCGCCGGAGGGGCCGGAGTATCGTCTGGCCTGCGCCGCCGCGACGCCGGTGGCCGAACGCCATGCGCTGCCAAGCGGGGGCAGCCAGATTCTGTGCACCCGTGGGGACGGCACGCTTGAGGGCGCGACCTATCCGATCCTGGTGACCGTCACGCCGGACGGTCGCGCCATCGGCTATGTCGATCCGGCGGCGGCGGAAAAGGTGCAGACGGTGGCGGGCGGCACGGGGCGGCTGTTCGTGCAGGTGGGCACCTATGCGGTGCCGTCGAATGCGGAAGGCGTGGTGGGGCGGCTGCGCGATCTGGGGTTCCCGGTGGCGCAGGGAACCTTCGGCAATGGCGCGTTGCGGGTGGTCTATGCCGGCCCCTTTGCCAGCGGAGCCGAGGCGCAGGCCGCGCTGAACATCGCCCGGCAGGCGGGTTTTGCCGATGCCCTGGTGGTGACGAACTGACGGTTCAGTCGCTGCACACCGATTGCAGCGCGATCCAGTCATCATCGGGCAGGATCGGCGTCGGCATCAGGCCGCGATAGGGATCGCCTTCCAGAAGCCCGGCGGTTGTGGTTCCCGAGGGATCACGCCAGCGGGCATAGGCCGAAAGCGGCACCTGTGCGGTTTTCGCCGCCTCGATCAGCACCGCATCCGGCACGGCGGCGCTGGCGTTGTCGCGCAGCACATCCTCGCCATAGCTTTGCAGCGCATCGTCGGGCAACTGGCCCGAGGTCAGCAGCCCGAAAGTGGCCTTCAGCCCGACATGATCAAGGATCGGGGCCAACGGATCGGCGGCCCTTGACGCCACCCCTTCGGCCAATGCGGCCCCGGCCAGCGCCTCGGGCGTGTCCTGGTCGATCAGGTCGCGCGGCAGCAGGATCACCCCGCCCGGCAGGTGCGCCGGATGCCGCAGCCCTTCGGGCAGGATGTAGAGGATCGGCGTATCCTCGGGGCCGAAGACCCGCTCGGACAGGCGGGCCAGTGCGGGCAGCCCCAGCGATCCGTCGCAGGGCTTGCCGGTCAGCCGGATCACATCATCCAGCGCAAGCTGGCCGATTTCGGCCCGTTTCGCCGCAGGCAGCGCCGAGGCCGTGTGCCGCTTCAGAACGCCCGGCAGGACCAGTGTCACGATCAGCACGATGGCCAGCGTTGTGCCGCCGATCAGCGCCGCGCGCAGCCGGCCCGGGCGTGGCGTGGCCTGTCGCACCGCCGCCTGCACCGTTTTCAGCGCGGCGATCATGTCGTCGTCGTCGATTTCCAGCGTCTCGTCGGCATCTTCGCCGGGAACGAACAGCGCGGGCCGCACCCCGGGGTTCTGCCGTGTCACCGCCGGCAGCGACCAGTGGCTCAGCACCTGTTCGGACCGCGGGTCGGTCAGCATCAGCGTGGCTTCGCCCAGCCGGACGATCACCTCCTGGCGCTGCCCGCCGGGGCCGGCGCGCCACAGCCCGGTGCTTTCAAGCCGCTGATACTTTTTCAGTGCCGTCATCGGCCTCTGCTTGTCCGTCTGCTGCCCCGGCACAACCTTAGCCGGGCCGGGGGCGGGGCACAATCAGATCAGCTTGGCCACGGCGCGCAGTTCGAATTTCTGGATCTTGCCGGTGCTGGTCTTGGGCAAGTCGTGGAAGATCACATGCTTGGGCGTCTTGAACCCGGCCAGATGCGCGCGGCAATGCGCGATCAGCTCGGCTTCGGTCACCTTCTGGCCCGGCTTCAGCTCGACAAAGGCGCAAGGCACCTCGCCCCATTTGTCATCGGGCTTGGCCACCACGGCGCAGAGATTCACCGCAGGGTGCTTCATCAGCGCCCCCTCGACCTCGACCGAAGACACGTTTTCGCCGCCCGAGATGATGATGTCTTTCGCCCGGTCGGTGATCTGCAAATATCCGTCCGGGTGTTGCAAGGCGATGTCGCCGCTGCGGAACCAGCCGTCCTTGAACGCCTCGGCGGTGGCTTCGGGGTTCTTGTAATAGCCTTTCATCACCAGATTGCCGCGCATCGCGATCTCACCCAGATGATGGGCGTCGCGCGGAACCGGCTGGCCGTGGGTGTCATGCGCCTCGGCGCCTTCCAGCATGGCCATCCGCACGCCCTGGCGCGATTTCAGCTCGGCCCGCGCGGCGCCTTCGGTGCCGTCCCAGTCCGGCATCCACAGACATTCGGTGGACGGGCCATAGGTTTCGGTCAGGCCGTAAACCTGCGTCACGTTGAAGCCCAAGGGTTCAAACGCGGCCAGCGTGGCGGCGGGCGGCGGGGCGCCGGCGGTAAACACCTCGACCACATGGGAAAACTCGCGCCGGTCCTCGGGCCTGGCATTGACGATGGTGTTCAGCACGATGGGCGCGCCGCCGAAATGGGTGACGCCTTCGTCGGCAATCGCGTCATAGATCGCCTTTGCCGTGATGTCGCGGCAGCAGACCACGGTGCCGCCCAGCATCGGCACCATCCAGGTGTGGCACCAGCCGTTGCAGTGGAACAGCGGCACGATGGTCAGATAGGCGGGGAACAAGGTCATCCGCCAGGCCACGGCATTGGCCATCGTTGCCAGATAGGCGCCCCGGTGGTGATACACCACGCCCTTGGGCCGGCCCGTGGTGCCGCTGGTGTAGTTGATCGCCAGCGATTCCCATTCGTCCTGCGGCATCAGCCAGGCGAAGCCGGGATCGCCCTTTTCCAGCAACTCCTCGTAGGTCAGGTAATGGCCCGAGGCGGTCTGGCCATGATCCACCACCTCGATGATCTGCGGCGCGGCCCCGTCCATCTTGCGGATCGCCTGTTCCGCCAGCGCGATATAGGCGCTGTCACAGAGCACGATCTTCGCCCCGGCATGGCCGAAGATATAGGCCACCGTATCGGCATCCAGCCGGGTGTTGATGGTGTTCAGCACCGCCCCGCAGGCCGGCACGCCGAAATGCGCCTCGGCCTGGGCGGGAATGTTCGGCAGCAGCGTGGCCACTACATCGCCCGGACGGATGCCGCGCCGGGCCAGGGCGCTGGCCAGCAATGTCACCCGATGGGCATATTCGGCATAGGTCAGGCGCGTGGTCTTCCAGACCAGCGCCGTGCGGTCGGCAAAGACATCGGCCGCGCGCTTCAGATGCGACAGGGGCGTCAGCGCCACATGGTTCGCGGCACATTTCTCCAAGCCAGATTCATCGGCCAGCCAGCCCATCGTCGTCATCCTCCCTCATGTCGCTTTCAAGCGCGCAGACCCTAGGTTAGCAGGCTTGACTGCGGGGGAAAGAGGAGGAATGCCCCGAAAATGCAAGCCCCTGACAAGACCCTGGCCGCTGCGGGGTGCATCCTGATCTATGCCACGATCATCGGCTTTACCGACAATTATGTCCGGCTGATCGCGGTCGAAGCGGGGCTGTGGCAGTTCCATGCCACCCGGACGGCCATGGCGCTGTCGCTTCTGGGGCTGGCGGTGCCGTTCCTTGGGTTGCGCTTGCGGCCGGTGAACGGGCGCGCGGTGCTGGCGCGGTCGGCGATCCATGGCACGGCGATGGTGATCTATTTCGGCGCGCTGGCCTTTCTGCCGGTGGCCATTGTCGCGGCGGGCCTGTTCACGGCGCCGATCTTCGTGCTGCTGATCTCGCGCTTTGCCTATGGGCACGCCATTGGCCCGGTTCGCATCCTTGCGGTCGGCCTTGGCTTCCTTGGGGTGATCCTTGTCCTTGGGCCGCAGGCGCTGTCGGGGGCCTCGCTGGCGGCGGTGCTGCCGGTGGCGGCGGGGGCGATGTATGCCTTGGGCAATATCGCGACACGCGAATGGTGCCCGCAGGAAAGCGCCGAAACCTTGCTGGCCGGCTTTTTCGCGGCCCTCGGGGTGTTCGGCCTGATCGGCATGGCGGCGCTGGCGCTGTGGCCGGTGGCGGTGCCCGCCGGCGCTGACGGGTTCCTGCTGCGCGGGCCGGTCTGGCCTTCGGCCGGCTTCCTGTTCTGGGTCTTCGTGCAGGCGGCGGGGTCGCTTCTGGGGGTGGGGCTGATGATCCGCGCCTACCAGATTGCCGACGCGGGCCGGGTCAGCGTGCTGGAATATGTCATCCTGCCGGCTTCGGCCTTCTGGTCCTGGATGATCTGGGGGGAAACCCTGTCGGTGCAGGCCTGGGCCGGAATGGGGCTGATCGTGGCCGCCGGCGCGCTGATCGCCTTGCGCGCAAGGGCGCAGGCGGTGGCGGTCTGATCGTCAAAGAGGCGCCTTTTCAACAGATTGGCGCCGCGCCCCTTGGGGACGCTAATCCCCCACCGCCGCGCGCCAGTGTTTGCGGCACAGGCTCTGATAGGTTTCGTTGCCGCCGATCACCACCTGATCGCCATCCCGCAGCGCCTGCCCGTCCGGCCCCTTGCGGACCACCATCGTTGCCTTGCGGCCGCAGTGGCAGATGGTGCGAACCTCGCGCATCTCGTCCGCCCAGGCCAGCAGCGCGGCCGATCCGGGGAAGAGGTTGCCCTGGAAATCCACCCGCAGCCCATAGGCCATGACCGGAACCTTCAGGTCATCCACCGCCCGGGCCAGTTGCCAGACCTGATCTTTCGATAGGAACTGCGCCTCGTCGATGAAGACGCAGGCGCAGGGGCCAGAGGCCAGCCGCGCCGCGATGCGGGCGAACATGTCGTCTTCTGGTCCGAAGGTCTCGGCCTCGGCACCGATGCCGATCCGGCTGCCGATCCGCCCCGTTCCGGCGCGATCGTCCAGCCGGGCGGTCAACAGATAGGTGGCCATGCCGCCTTCGTGGTAGTTGTGGGCCGCCTGCAGCAAGAGCGTCGACTTGCCGGCGTTCATCGTCGAATAGTGAAAATGCAGCTTCGCCATGCCTTGCCCTAACGTCCCGAAGGGGGGAGGCGCAAGCCCGACCCTGCGTCCCGCGGCAGCGGCGGTTTTGGCCATGACAAATGGCTTTTGCATGAGTAAGGGGGATAAATGATCACGATTTCCCCGCAGCTTCTGCGGCCCGGAGAATGAAAAATGTCGACGGCAAGCTACCTGAAGAAGCACACCGAGGCGCTGGTCAAGGACGTGGGGGTCGAGGCTGCCTGCGCCATCACCGGCAAGTCGAAGGCGACGCTGGGCCGGTATTATTCGGAAAATGACGAGCACGACGACAGGTTCATGCCCATCGACGTGGTGGCTGCGCTGGAAGCTGCGTCGCGCTTCCCGCATGTCACCTCGGCGCTGGCCGATCTGCGCGGCATCACGCTGAGTTATGACAGCGACAAGCACGATGGCGCGTCAAAGGGCGTGAACCAGGACGTGGTGGCCCTGGCGCAACGCTTTGCCATGCTGATGAGCGAATACAACCAAGCCATAAGTGACGGCAAGATTACCGTCAATGAATCCAAGCGGATGCTGCGCGAAACGCTGGCCCTGCAGCAGGTGCTGCTGCAGATGAAGCTCAACCTCGAGGAAGAGGCCGGCTAGGACGCTTGGCCCCGCTGCGCTTGGGGGCCTGCCCGCCGCCCATGGGCCGGGGTTTGGCCTGCGGCTTGGCGCCGGCCTTCGCGGCCGGGCGGGGGCCGGGGCGGCCCTGACGCTGCTGCGGGCGCGGGTTCGCGGCCACCACTTCGGCCGACCACGGCGCGCCACCAATGACCGGAAGCGGTTTTTTCAGAATTTTCTCAATGGCTTGCAGTTCGCCCATCTCGGCAGGTGCGCAGAAGCTGATGCTGGCCCCTTCGGCCCCGGCGCGGGCGGTGCGGCCGATGCGGTGGACGTAGTTTTCCGGGACATTCGGCATGTCATAGTTGTAGACGTGCCGGACGGTGGGAATGTCGATCCCGCGTGCGGCCACATCGGTGGCGACCAGAACGTCCAGCTCGCCCGCCTTGAATTCCGCCAGTGTCCGGTCGCGCTGGTTCTGGCTGCGGTTGCCGTGAACGGTGCCCACGCGGAAGCCCCAGCTTGCCAGCAATTTGTTAAGTTTGTCTGAACCGTGCTTGGTGCGGCAGAACACCAGCGCCTGTTCACCTTCATGCGTTTTCAGATAGGTCTCCAGCAGGCGGGCCTTGTCGCCGTTGGGGATGTAATGCACGCCCTGCGTGACCTTTTCCGCCGGCTTGCCGGGGGGCGCGACCTGCACCTTGACCGGGTCGCGCAGATAGGTGGCGGCGATTTCGTCAATGTCCTTGGGCATGGTGGCCGAGAACATAAGCGTCTGACGACGCACCGGAATATGCTTGGCGATGCGGCGCAGGGCGTGGATGAAGCCCATGTCCAGCATGTGATCGGCCTCATCCAGGACCAGATAGCCGCATTTTTCCAGGCTGACATCGCCGCGTTCCAGCAGGTCGATCAGGCGGCCGGGGGTGGCGACGAGCACATCGGTGCCGCGCACCAGCGCCTGGGACTGCTTGTTCAGCGAGGCGCCGCCGACGACCATGACGATCTTGATGGCGGTGCCTTTGGTGAAAACTTCAAAGTTTTCACGGATTTGCGTGGCCAGTTCGCGGGTGGGCACCAGGATCAGCGCGCGCACGTTGCGGGGGCCGGGGGGGTGGCCGATGTCCAGCAGCCGGTGCAGCAGCGGCAGGCCGAAGGCCGCCGTCTTGCCGGTGCCGGTCTGCGCCAGACCCATCAGATCCTTGCCCTGCATGATGGCGGGAATGGCCTGCGCCTGAATCGGCGTCGGCGTTTGCAGCGCGGTCTTTTCCAGCGCTTTCAGGAGTTTGGGCGAAAGGCCCAGGGCTTCGAAAGTGGTCATGGTCGTTCCATACGTCAAGGGACGGGCGGCCCTCGTCCGCGGGGAACCCCGTTGACCGTGCGCGCCGTCGGCGCCCCTGCGTGATGGTGGGAACCTGTCGTCCGGGCCGGATCAATGCTCACGCGGCACGGGCTTTCGGACAGGGCGGACATGGGGTGTTTTCGGGGCTTTGTCAACTGGGAAGGGCGGTGTCTTGCCTGCGTCTTCCTAATGTCTTCCACACGTCTTCCGGGGAAGACGTGTGGAGGGAGCACTGACATCGGGCGAATAACTGTACCTGCTCCACTCTTGTCCCTCCAGACAATCAGCCGGAGAAAGCAAGTCGCAACAGTCGCCCCCGCCTCACTTCACAGGCAGAGAAACAGGTATTCCATGTCATAGTTGGGAAGGGATCTCGCGGAGGCTGCCTCTGCTTTCTTTCCGACCTTGCCGCAAATGCGGCTTGCTTCGGCGACAGTTGCCTCAGTCGGTTTAGCGCTGCCGAAAGACTCAACAAGCTTGACGCTTGATCCATTGAAATCCGACACAACTGGTGTTGTGACGCAACCCGCAAGCAGAAAGGGAATAAGGAATCCGTACGATCTCATTCATGCCTCTTTGATTTATGGTCGCGGTCAGACTATCTGCCGCCACATAAACTACTATTGATTGTTATGTGCGTTCGCAAAAGTAGTATTTTAAATTTGGAAAATCAGCATAAATCTGAAAGTCCAGAGAGCTCATTTGTCCAAGTAATACTTTTCTGATAACTTGGGATTTTAAGGCCCCAAGTCAGGGTCTTTGGTATTGCCCTCACCCCTGCAGCGTCCGCACCCCATACCCTTCCCCCCGGGCCTTCATCGCGCCGACGGCGGCGATGCTGGCGGCGGCGGTGGTGAAGTAGGGGATCTTGTCCATCAGGGCGACGCGGCGGATGTCGCGGCTGTCGCTGACGGCCTGGGTGCCTTCGGTGGTGTTCATCACCAGCGCGATGTCGCCGTTCTTCAGCCGGTCCACGATGTTCGGACGGCCTTCATAGACCTTGGCCACACTTTCGGCGGCGATGCCCTGCGTGGCCAGCCAGGCGGCGGTGCCGCGGGTGGCGACGATCTGGAAGCCCAGCGCGATCAGGTCGCGGGCGGCACTGGCCAGGGCGGCGGTCTTGTCCATGTCCTTGACCGACAGGAAGACGCGGCCCGTGTCGGGCAGGATGGTGCCGGCGCCCATCTGGGCCTTGAGGAAGGCCAGCTCGAAGGTGCGGTCCCAGCCCATCACCTCACCCGTTGAGCGCATTTCCGGGCCAAGCACCGGGTCAACGCCGGGGAAGCGCGCGAAGGGCAGGACGGCCTCTTTCACGCTGAACCACGGGGTTTGCGGATCGGCCAGCGTCAGCGGATCGGCCAGCGGCAGCGCGGTATCGGGGCCGACGCCGGCGGGGTAGGGCGCGCGCATGGGGAAGTTCGACAGCGGTTCGCCCGCCATCAGCCGGGCGGCGATGGAGGCGATGGCGCTGTCGGTCGCCTTGGCGACGAAGGGCACGGTGCGGCTGGCGCGCGGGTTCACTTCCAGAACGTAGATCGTGCCGTCCTTGATGGCGAATTGCACGTTCATCAGGCCGACCACGTTCAGCGCGCGGGCCATGACGACGGTCTGGCGCTTCAGTTCCGCCACGGTTTCGGGCGAAAGCTGGTGCGGCGGCAGGCAGCAGGCCGAATCGCCGGAATGGACGCCGGCTTCCTCGATATGTTCCATGATGCCGGCGACATGGACGTTGGTGCCGTCTGACAGGGCATCCACGTCCACCTCGACCGCGCCGGACAGGTAGCTGTCCAGCAGGACCGGGCTGTCGCCCGACACCTGCACGGCGGTGGTGATGTAGCGTTCAAGCTGTTCGTCGGACCGCACGATTTCCATCGCGCGGCCGCCCAGCACGAAGGAGGGGCGGATCACCAGCGGATAGCCCACGTCGCGGGCCACGGCGAAGGCCTCATCCCGCGACCGGGCGGTGCCGTTGTGTGGCTGTTTCAGGCCCAGATCCTGCAACAGACGCTGGAAGCGTTCGCGGTCTTCGGCCAGGTCGATGGCATCGGGCGTGGTGCCCAGGATCGGGATGCCCTCTTCATGCAGGGCATTGGCCAGTTTCAGCGGCGTCTGGCCGCCGAACTGCACGATCACCCCATGCAGCGTGCCGTTTTCCTGCTCGACGCGCAGGATTTCAAGGACATGCTCAAGGGTCAGCGGTTCGAAATACAGCCGGTCCGAGGTGTCATAGTCGGTCGAGACGGTTTCCGGGTTGCAGTTGACCATGATGGTCTCATAGCCCGCCGCGGTCAGCGCGAAGCAGGCATGGCAGCAGCAATAGTCGAACTCGATCCCCTGCCCGATGCGGTTGGGGCCGCCACCCAGGATGACCACCTTTTTCGCGGCGCTGGGCCGGGATTCACATTCCACATCGCCCATCGCGGGGGATTCGTAGGTGGAATACATGTAGGGGGTCTGGGCCTCGAACTCGGCCGCGCAGGTGTCGATGCGCTTGAAGACGGCGCGGACGCCCAGGTTGCGGCGGGCGCGGCGGACCTGGCCTTCGTCGCGGCCGGTCAGCTTGGCCAGGCGGGCATCGGTGAAGCCCATCATCTTGAGCTTGCGCAGCGCCTCGGCATTGGTGGGCAGGCCGGATTTGCGGATCTGCGCCTCGGCGTCGATGATTTCGCGGATGCGGGCCAGGAACCACGGGTCGAAGGCGGTGATCGCCTGGATCTCGTCATCCGAGAAGCCGTGGCGCATGGCCTGGGCGATGACGCGCAGCCGGTCGGGGGTGACTTCGGCCAGCTTCTTGGACACTGCCGCACGGTCGGGGGCGCCGGGGATGGCGATCTCGTCAAAGCCGGTCAGGCCGGTTTCCAGGCTGGCCAGCGCCTTTTGCAGCGATTCATGGATGGTGCGGCCGATGGCCATGGCCTCGCCCACCGATTTCATGGCGGTGGTCAGGTTGGGTTCCGAACCGGGGAACTTTTCAAAAGCGAACCTCGGGATCTTTGTCACCACATAGTCGATGGTGGGTTCAAAGCTGGCGGGTGTCACTTTTGTGATGTCGTTGTCCAATTCGTCCAGCGTGTAGCCGACGGCCAGCTTCGCGGCGATCTTGGCAATCGGGAAGCCGGTCGCCTTGGACGCCAGCGCCGAGGAGCGCGACACGCGGGGGTTCATCTCGATCACGACCATGCGGCCGTCTTTCGGGTTGATCGCCCATTGCACGTTTGACCCGCCGGTTTCGACGCCGATCTCGCGCAGCACGGCGATGCTGCCGTTGCGCATGATCTGGTATTCCTTGTCGGTCAGCGTCAGGGCCGGTGCGACGGTGATGGAATCGCCGGTATGCACGCCCATCGGATCGACGTTCTCGATGGAGCAGACGATGATGGCGTTGTCTGCCTTGTCGCGGACAACCTCCATTTCATATTCCTTCCAGCCGAGCAGGGATTCATCGACCAGAACCTGCGCCATCGGGCTGGCCTCCAGACCCGAGCGGACGATGGCTTCGTAATCGTCGCGGTTATAGGCGACGCCGCCGCCGGTGCCGCCCAGGGTGAAGGCGGGGCGGATGATGGCGGGCAGGCCGACATATTCCAGCGCCTCGACCGCCTCGCGCACGCCGGCGGCGATGTCATACTTGCCCGAGGGCAGTTTCGGGGCGGCAATGATGGTGGCCTTGGGGTTTTCCAGCCCGATCCGGTCCATCGCCTCGCGGAACAACTTGCGATCTTCTGCCATTTCAATGGCCGGACGCTTGGCTCCGATCAGCTCAACCTTGAACTTATCCAACACGCCAAGGTCCGCGAGGGCCAGAGCGGTGTTCAGCCCGGTCTGGCCGCCCATCGTGGGCAGCAGCGCGTCGGGGCGTTCCTTCTCGATGATCTTGGCCACCACTTCGGGGGTGATCGGTTCGATATAGGTGGCGTCGGCCAGACCCGGATCGGTCATGATCGTGGCGGGGTTCGAGTTGACCAGGATCACCCGGTACCCTTCCTCGCGCAGGGCCTTGCAGGCCTGGGCGCCGGAGTAGTCGAACTCGCAGGCCTGGCCGATGACGATGGGCCCCGCTCCGATGATCATGATCGACTTGATGTCGGTTCTCTTCGGCATGGGGCTCTCCATCGGGCAGGCGGCGCGCAAACTGGCGGGGTTATAGTCCGGCGGGGCTTGGGCGCAAGGGGCAAAGGGCGGCCATTTTCCGGCAGGTTCCGGGGAAGAAATCCGCCGGGCGCTGCGCGGCTGTCGCCGGTCCGGGATGCGGTGTCGGAAATCCGCTGGTCCTGCGGCGGCGTTCGTCCTAACTGGCAACAGGGGAACGGGGGCGCATGGTGATCCTTGTCGAACATGGGCCCGAAGGGGCGCCGGCGGTGTTTGACCGGCCGCGTGGGGTGATCGTCGCCCGGCGCGGGGCCGAGGTGTTGCCGGCGCTGCGCGCGGCCGAGGCGGCGCGCAGGGCAGGGGCCTGGATCGCGGGTTCTGTTGCCTATGAGGCGGGCTATGCGCTGGAGCCGAAGCTGCGCCGCCTGATGCCGCGCCGGCGGCCGGGGCCGCTGCTGGCGCTGGGCCTGTTCGACGGGCCGCAGGACGCAGGCCCCGTGCTGGCGCGCATGGCCAAGGCCGGGCAGGGCACGGCGATGACCGCGCCCGAACCCGTGGTGGGACGGCGGGCCTATGGCCATGCGGCGGCGAAGGTGCTGGACTATATCGCGGCGGGCGACTGCTATCAGGTGAACCTGACCTTTCCGCTGCGGGCGCGGCTGACGGCGGGAAGCGCGGAGGGGCTGTATGGCGCCTTGCGGCGGACGGGGGCGGTGGGGCACGGCGCCTTTGTCGATCTGGGGGTGGGGCCGGTGCTGGTGTCGCGCAGCCCCGAGCTGTTCTTCCGCATCGGGGCCGGGGGCCGGATCGTGACCCGGCCGATGAAGGGCACCCGGCCGCGCGGCACCGATGCGGCCGAGGATGCGGCGATCATCGCCGAATTGCAGGGCGCCGAGAAGGACCGGGCCGAGAACCTGATGATCGTGGACCTGCTGCGCAACGACATTTCGCGGCTGTCGCGGGTGGGCAGTGTCCGGGTGCCGGCGCTGTTCGCGGTGGAAACCTATGCGACGGTGCATCAGATGACCTCGACCGTCGAGGGCGTGCTGGAGACGGCGCCCGAGCTGCCCGCGCTGATGGCGGCGCTGTTTCCCTGCGGCAGCGTCACCGGCGCGCCGAAGATCCGCGCGATGCAGATCATCCGCGAGGTGGAACCCTTCGCGCGCGGCGCCTATTGCGGCGCGGTGGGCTGGATGGCCCCCGACGGGACGGCGGATTTCAGCGTGGCGATCCGCACGCTGTCACTGAGCGACGACGAGATCGTGATGAATGTGGGCGGCGGCGTGGTGCATGGATCAACCGCGCAGGGCGAATGGGAGGAGGCGCTGTGGAAAGCGCGCTTCGTGAAGGCGGCCGTGAACCGGGGCTGAGGCTGATCGAGACGGTGCTGTGGGAGGGCCGCGCCGCGCCGCGCTGGCCGCTGCATCTGGCGCGGCTGCGGGCGGGGGCGGCGGCGCTGGGCTGGGCCTGCCCCGAGGTGGCGCCGGCGGGCCCCGACCATCCGGCACGGCTGCGGCTGACGCTGGGCGCCGGGGGCGAGGTGGCCTGGGAGGCGACGGCGCTGCCGCCGGCCAAACCCGAATGGCGGCTGGGGCTGGCGGCCGAACGGCTGCGGTCCGCCGATCCCTGGCTGCGGGTGAAATCCACCCGGCGCGGCGCCTATGACCGGGCGCGGGCCGCCTTGGCGCCGGAGCTGGACGAGGTGCTGTTCCTGAACGAACGCGGCGAGGTCTGCGATGGCAGCATCACCACGGTCTTCTTCGACCGGGGGCAGGGGATGCGGACGCCGCCCCTGTCCTGCGGGCTGCTGCCGGGGGTGCTGCGGGCCGAACTGGCATGCCCGGAAGAGGTGCTGAGCGCCGAAGACCTGCCCCGCGTGCGGCTTTGGGTGGGCAATGCGCTGCGGGGGCTGATCCCCGCCGTCTGGGCGGGGTGAAGGCGCCGGGGGCGCTTCGCCCCCCGGACCCCCAGAGGGTATTTGGGCCAAGATGAAAGCCCTGCCGTTTCACCTTGGTTCAAATACCCCGCGCGGTCTGCGTTCGGCGCGGGGTTGACTAATCCGGGCGGGCGCTGTGTATCGGCGCGATGGAATTTCTGCCTCTGGAAGGGGAACGATCATGCACGCCTATCGCAGCCATACCTGTGCCGGCCTGAACAAGGCCGATGTCGGCCAGACGGTGCGTCTGTCGGGCTGGGTGCATCGGGTGCGCGACCACGGGGGCGTGCTGTTCATCGACCTGCGCGACCATTACGGCATCACGCAGGTGCTGGCCGACAGCGACAGCCCGGCCTTTGCCGCGCTGGAGAAGGTGCGGTCGGAATGGGTGATCCGCATCGACGGCCGGGTGAAGGCGCGCGATGCAGCCCTGGTGAACCCGAAGATCCCGACCGGCGAGATCGAGGTCTATGTGACCGAGGTCGAGGTGCTGGGCCCGGCGGAAGACCTGCCGCTGCCGGTGTTCGGCGAGGCCGACTACCCCGAGGAAACCCGGCTGACCTATCGCTTCCTCGACCTGCGCCGCGACACGATGCACCAGAACATGATGCTGCGGTCGAACGTGGTGCGCTGGCTGCGGATGAAGATGTGGGACCAGGGTTTCACCGAGTTCCAGACGCCGATCATCACCGCGTCAAGCCCCGAAGGCGCGCGCGACTTCCTGGTGCCGAGCCGCCTGCACCCCGGCAAGTTCTATGCCCTGCCGCAGGCGCCGCAGCAGTTCAAGCAGTTGATCCAGGTGGCGGGGTTCGACCGCTATTTCCAGATCGCGCCCTGCTTCCGCGACGAAGACCCGCGGGCCGACCGCAGCCCGACCGATTTCTACCAGCTTGACATCGAGATGAGCTTCGTCACCCAGGATGACGTGTTCGCCGCGGTGCAGCCGGTGTTGCAGGGGCTGTTCGAGGAGTTCGGCAAGGGCCGCAAGGTGTATGCCGACTGGCCGCGCATCGCCTATCGAGACGCGCTGAAATGGTATGGCAGCGACAAGCCCGACCTGCGCAACCCGATCAGGATGCAGGATGTGAGCGAGCATTTCCGCGGCTCGGGCTTCGCGATCTTCGCGAACCTGTTGCAGAACGAGGGCACCGAGGTGCGGGCCATTCCGGCGCCCACCGGCGGCAGCCGCAAGTTCGCCGACCGGATGAACGCCTTTGCCCAGAAAGAGGGCCTGCCGGGGATGGGCTATATCTTCTGGCGTCCTGCGACGACTCCAACCGATTTGTTTGAAAAGCTTGAAGAGCATCCCCTTTGGGCTGAAGTGATGCTCTCTGCTGAGCCCGGTAGCATTGTTCCCCCACAAACCTACGTCGAAGCAGCCGGCCCGATTGCGAAAGCTATCGGTGTTGCGCGCACAGAGGCCATTCGTAGGGAGCTTGGCTTGGGTGTTGGCGATGCCGTGTTCTTCCTGGGCGGCAAGCCCGAGGTGTTCGAGGCGGTGGCGGGCCGGGCGCGCAACGAGATTGGTCGCGAGCTGGGTCTGACCGAGACGGACAGCTTCCGCTTTGCCTGGATCGTCGATTTCCCGATGTACGAGAAGACGGACGACGGGAAGATCGACTTCAGCCACAACCCGTTCTCGATGCCGCAGGGCGGGCTTGAGGCGCTGTCGGGCGATCCGCTGGGCGTTTACGCCTATCAGTATGACCTGGCCTGCAACGGCTATGAGGTGATTTCGGGCGGTATCCGCAACCACAAGCCGGAAATCATGTACAAGGCGTTCGAGCTGGCGGGCTATCCGAACAGCGAGGTGGACAAGCGGTTTGGCGGCATGGTCAAGGCGTTCAAATACGGCGCCCCGCCCCACGGCGGCTGTGCGGCGGGCATCGACCGGCTGGTGATGCTGCTGGCGGATACGACCAACATCCGCGAGGTCATCATGTTCCCGATGAACCAGCGGGCCGAAGACCTGCTGATGAACGCCCCGAGCGAGCCGACCAACGAGCAGTTGCGCGACCTGCGGCTGCGCGTCATTCCCAAGGAGGCCTGAGGGCCGGAGGCAGGACCACCATGACCCCGCCGCTGTACGACGCTTCGGTTCCGGTGTTCCTGCATTACCTTGACCGGCTGGAAGGTCTGGTGCGCCAGACCGCCGGGCGCGAGCCGGTGTTGCAGGCGCGGCTGGTGCCCGACATGCTGAGCGCGGCGCAGCAGGTGGCCACGGCCGCGGGGTTTTCGCTGCGGGTGGCCTTTCCGCTGGCCGGGCGCGCGGTGCCGACGCTGGCCGATCAGGGGATGGACCGCATCGGCCTTGGCCGCCTTGTGGTGGCGGCGCGGCAGGAACTGGTGGCGCTGCCCGCCGCCGATTTCGCCGGGGCCGAGGCGCGGATGATCCGGCATCGGGCGGGCTTTGCCGAACTTGACCAGTCTGGCGCCGATTTCCTGCATCTGTTCGGGATGCCGAATTTCCTGTTCCACACCACCATGGCCTTTGCAGTGCTGCGCCAGCAGGGCCTGCCCATCGGCAAGGCCGATTTCGACGGCCAGCACGATTACCCGCAGGGCTTCCGGTTCTGAGCGGCCTGCGTGCCCCGTTGCGTGTGCGTCGGCGGCCCGCCATAACTTGCAAAACTGCGAGTGTGCCATGACCGACGATCAGAAATACGGCGCCCCTGTTCCGGGCTGGACCCCGCCGCCGCGCCCGCCGACCGAGGCGATGCAGGGCGCCCATGTCCGGCTTGAGCCGCTGGAGGCCGATGCCCATGCGGCCGACCTGTTCCGCGCCTATTCGGGCCATGATGCGCTGTGGGATTACATGCCCTACGGGCCGTTCCATTCGGCCGCCGCCTATCACCGCTGGGCCAAGGAACAGGAATCGCTGGCTGATCCGCGGTTTTTCGTGCTGCGCAGCCGGGCGACGGGGCATTGCGGCGGGATTGCCAGCTTTCTGCGGATCACGCCCGAGGCCGGGTCGATCGAGGTGGGGCATATCTGCATTGCCCCCGAGATGCAGCGCGGCGCGGCCGCGACCGAGGCGATGTGGCTGATGATGGACTGGGCGTTTCGCGCCGGCTATCGCCGCTATGAATGGAAGTGCAACGCGCTGAACATGGGGTCGCGCCGGGCGGCGCAGCGGCTGGGCTTCAGCTTCGAGGGCGTGTTCCGGCAACATGCGGTGGTCAAGGGCCGCAACCGGGATACGGCGTGGTTTTCCATCATCGACAGCGAGTGGCCAGCGCTGGCCGAGGCTTACCGCGCCTGGCTGGCGCCGGCGAATTTCGATGCAGGCGGACGGCAGATCGAACGGCTGTATGACCTGACGCGGCTGGTCCGCCCGGGCAGCGACCCGGCGCTGGCGGAATAGGCGCAGTGCGGCCCGGTTCAGAGCCGGGCGCGAAGCGAATCGAAGGCGGGGCGGCGGGCGATGCGGGCGCGCAGGGCGCCGGTCAGGCGCGGCAGGTCTGCCCCCGGATCGCGCAGCGCGGCGGAAACGGCGGCAAGGCCCGCATCCTGCGACTGGCGGGCAAGGCCGGACAGGAACCCCGCCAGATAGGCGCGGTCATCCGGGCCGGGGCCGGCATCCAGCGCGGAGGCGGCCTGGATCAGATCATCGGTCAGCGCCAGCGGATCGGCGGTGACGCCGCCCTGCGGGGCCGTGGCGCGGGGCTGCGACCGGGGCAGGTGGGCCAGCAGGGTTTCCTGAAACAGCGCCAGCGAGGCGACGGGTTTTTCCAGAAACCCCGCCGCCCCCGCGGACAGGGCCGCCGTGCGACCGGCGGGATCGCCGCTGGTGCCCAGCACCACCATGCCGCGCGTCTGGGCCAGCCGCTGGATCAGCCCTTCGCCCCGGCCATCGGGCAGGCCGAGATCGACGATCACCACATCGGGCCGGTAGCAGCGCAGATGCGCCCCGGCCCGGGCAAGGCTGTCGGCCCGGCGCAGGCGGGCGCCAAGGCGCTGGCACATCAGGCGCAGGGCATCGCAGGCATAGCGGCTGTCTTCGACGGCCAGCACCGTCAGCCCTTGCAGGGGCAAGAGGGGGCGCGGCGCGGCAAGGGCGAAACCGGAGGCGTCGGAGGGCGGGGTGGGGCGGGGCATGGCCGTGCTCCTCTGCTTGCGAGGCGGGGATGGGGCAGCCTAGGGCCGGCAGGGTGAACAGGGGGTTAACGCAAAGGCGGGGTGGGGGCGTCTGGGCGCAGGGGCGGGCGGCGCAACCCCCTTGCCGCAGCCGCGCGCGCGCCGCATAACCCGACCGCAAAGACCCCGCGCAAGGAGTGCCCGATGATCGGCCGTCTGAACCATGTCGCCATTGCTGTTCCCGACCTGACCGCCGCCGCCGCGCAATACCGCGACACGCTGGGCGCCAAGGTGAACCCACCGCAGGACGAGCCGGATCATGGCGTGACGGTGGTCTTCATCGAACTGCCGAACACCAAGATCGAACTGCTGTATCCGCTGGGCGAGAATTCCCCCATCGCGGGGTTTCTGGAAAAGAATCCGGCGGGTGGCATCCACCACATCTGCTATGAGGTGGACGACATCCTGGCCGCGCGCGACCGGCTGAAGGCGGCGGGCGCGCGGGTGCTGGGATCGGGTGAGCCGAAGATCGGGGCGCATGGCAAGCCGGTGCTGTTCCTGCATCCCAAGGATTTCAACGGCTGTCTGGTGGAGCTTGAACAGGTATGAACCTTACCGGCGGCATTGTCCTTTACGCGGTCATCTGGTTCCTGACCTTCTACATCGTGCTGCAACTGCGCACGCGCACGCAGGACGATGAAGGGTCGATCGTGCCGGGCACGCCGGCGGGCGCCCCCGCGCGCGAGGATGTGGGGCGCAGCGCGAAGATCGCCACGCTTTGGGCGACGGCGATCTGGGCGGTGCTGGCGGGGATCATCCTGTCGGGCTGGATCTCGCTGCGCGACATCGCGCCTTACTGAGGCGCCCGCGCCGCGATGCGGTGGAAGAGGTGCGTGAAGGTGGCGGTGCCCAGCACGGGCACGATCAGGTTCAGCAGCGGCACCGACAGCGGAATTGCCATCAGCGTGCCGGCGATCCAGATGCGCGGGCCGTTGGCGCGGCGCAGGCTGCGGGCGGCCTCGGGCGGCAGGCGGCGCAGCGCGACCATCATGAAATATTCCCGGCCCAGCAGCAGCCCGTTCACCCCCCAGAACACCAGCGGCGAGAAGGGGCCGGCCACCGGATAAAGGAACAGGGCGACGACGTTCACCACCAGGATCAGCCCGATCAGGTTGGCCGAGGCCTTGATCGATTCGGCCAAGGACAGTGGCTGTGCCGGGGGCAGGTGGGGGTAATGCCGGTCTTCGACCGCATCGACCACATCTTCCAGGAACAGCCCGGCAAAGGCCGCCGCCGCCGGGATCATCAGAAAGATCGACAGCACCAGCATGAAGGCCAGCGAGGCCCAGCCCAGCAGGCTGTGCAGCCCTTCGACGGTGCCGATCACCGGCAGGGTGATGGATTCCGGTGTCAGCCAGGCGATGCCCAACAGGAACACCGCATAGACCGCCACCAGCAGCGCGAAGGCCAGCGCGATGCCGACCAGCACCACCCGGCGGAAGCGGCGGTCGCCCAACTGGCCAAGGGCGGCAAGGAAGGATGAGAAGATCACTCCAGCCCCCAGTGCAGGACGCGGGCCAGGTCGGGGCGGGGGCGGTCGGGCATCTCGGTCGCGGGCGCGGTGCCGATATGGACGATGCCGGCCACGGTTTCACCGGGCGTGCAGCCAAAGGCGCGGGCGGCGAACACCGGGTCATGCGCGGGCCAGCCCGACAGCCAGCAGGCATCCCAGCCGGCGGCGGTGGCGGCGTGCAGCAGGTTCATGCACAGCGCCCCGGCGGACAGAAGCTGCTCGACCGCGGGCACCTTTTCGGCGGGTTTCGGCGAGGAGATCACCGCAACGGCCAGGTGGCCGGCATCATACTGGCCGCGCCCCTTGGCGATCTTTTCGGCGTCGCCCCCCAGGTCGCGCGCCCGCGCTTCGGCCAGATCGGCCAGCCGGGCCATGTCGGCCTTGGTCAGCACCACCAGCCGCCAGGGTTCCAGCTTGCCGTGATCGGGCACCCGCAGGGCCAGCGTCACGATCCGCTCGACCGTGGCACGGTCGGGCGTGCCGCCGGTGAACAGCTTGGCCGGATAGGACCGCCGGGCGGCCAGATGGTCAAGGACGGCGGGGTTCGGGCGGGTCATGCGGGCGTCTCCTTCGGTTCTCCGTGAACCTAAGCACCTGTGACGCGGCTTTCCAGCGGCCATCGCAGCTTGCCCCTGCCGGGACTGCGCGCTATCGGAAGGCCGCGTCACGCCGCCGGAGGCCCGATCATGCCGATGCTGTTGTCCACCACCGATGCCGGGTTCGAGGCGGCCTTTGCCGCGATGCTGGGCCAGAAGCGGGAAGAGGCCGAAGATGTGGATGCCGCGGTGGCGGCGATCATCGCCGATGTGCGGGCGCGCGGCGACGCGGCGCTGATCGAGCTGACGGAACACTTTGACCGGCTGGCGCTGACGCCGGAAACGCTGGCCTTCAGCAAGGCCGAGATCGCGACGGAAATCGCCAGGGTTTCGCCCGAGGACCGCGCCGCGCTGGAACTGGCGGCAGAGCGCATCCGCGCCTATCACGAACGGCAGAAACCCGAGGATGCCGGCTGGACCGATGCCGCCGGCGCCTGGCTGGGCTGGCGCTGGACGGCGGTTTCGGCGGCGGGGCTGTATGTGCCGGGGGGGCTGGCCTCCTATCCGTCCTCGGTGCTGATGAATGCCATTCCGGCCAAGGTGGCCGGGGTTGACCGGCTGGTCGTGGCCTGCCCCACGCCGGGCGGCGTGGTGAACCCGCTGGTGCTGCTGGCGGCGCAGATCGCCGGTGTGGATGCGGTTTACCGGGTGGGCGGCGCGCAGGCGGTGGCGGCGCTGGCCTATGGCACGGCGACGATTGCGGCGGTGGACAAGATCACCGGGCCGGGCAACGCCTATGTGGCGGCGGCCAAGCGGCGGGTGTTCGGGCGGGTGGGCATCGACATGATCGCGGGGCCGTCGGAAATTCTGGTCATCGCGGAAGGCGCGGCCGACCCTGACTGGATTGCGCTGGACATGCTGAGCCAGGCCGAACATGACGCCAGCGCGCAGGCGATCCTGATCACGCCCGATGCCGGGCTGGCGCGACGCGTGCAGGCGGCGCTGGAGGCGCGGCTTCCGGGGCTGGAGCGGGCGGCCATCGCGGGCGCAAGCTGGCGCGACAATGGCGCGGTGATCGTGACCCGCGATCTGGACGAGGCGGCGGCGCTGTCGAACCGCATCGCGCCGGAACACCTGGAACTGTGCGTGGACGACCCCGAGGCGCTGGCCGCGAAATGCCGCCATGCCGGGGCCATCTTCCTGGGCGCCTGGACGCCCGAGGCGATTGGCGATTATGTCGGCGGGCCGAACCATGTGCTGCCGACGGCGCGGTCGGCGCGGTTTTCCAGCGGGCTGAACGTGCTGGACTTCATGAAGAAGACCACGCTGGCACGCATGACGCCCGAGGCGCTGCGCGCCATCGGCCCGGCGGGCGAGCGGCTGGCCATCAGCGAAAGCCTGCAGGCGCATGGGCTGAGCGTGCGCGCCCGGCTGGACCGGCTGAACGGCTGACGGCCGGCCCCGCCCGCGCTTCGGTCTTGCTGGGCGGGCGGGCGTCGGGATAGATCGCGTAACGAGTTCTGGAAAGTGTCCGATGACCAATCGCCTGTGCCATATCGAGATTGATGAAAAGGGGCTGGCGCGACCGACGCCCGAGATCGAACAGGAGCGCAAGGTCGCGATCTTCGATCTGCTGGAGGACAACCGCTTTGGCCTGCCGGCGCGCGAGGATCGGGCGGTGCCCGAAGGCCCCTACCGGCTGCATCTGGCGATCCGCGAGGGGCGGCTGGTCTTCGACATCGCGCAGGAAGCCGGCAACAAGGTGGGCGAGTTCCACCTGAGCCTTGGCCCGTTCCGGCAGGTGGTGAAGGATTACTTCCAGATCTGCGAAAGCTATTTCGAGGCGGTGAAACGCCTGCCGCCCAGCCAGATCGAGGCGATCGACATGGCGCGGCGCGGCATCCATAACGAAGGCGCGCGGGTGTTGCAGGAACGGCTGGAGGGCAAGGCCGAGGTCGATACCGACACGGCACGCCGGCTGTTCACGCTGATCTGCGTGTTGCACTGGGGGTAACCGGCTTGGGTCCGCTTCCGCAGTCGGTGCTGTTCTGTTGCGACCACAATGCCGTTCGCTCGCCCATGGCCGAGGCGATGATGAAGCAGTTCTACGGCCGCCGCGCCTATGTGCAATCGGCCGGGGTGAAGAACGACATGGAGGTGGACGGCTTTTCGGTCGCCGTCTGCCGCGAGGTGGGGCTGGAGATCGAACGCCACCGCAGCCGCAGTTTCGAGGAAATGCAGGAATGGGGCGATGATCTGGGCCAGTTCGACCTGATCGTCGCGCTGTCGCCCGCCAGTCAGCGCATGGCGCTGGAGCTGACGCGGTTCCACCATCTGGACGTGGAATACTGGCCGATCCTGGACCCGACCGGCCTTGGCGAAACGCGTGAAGCAAAGCTGGCGGCCTATCGCCAGGCGCGCGAACAGATCCGGGCGCGGATGGTGGCCCGCTTCGGCCCGCCCGACCCCGCGCCTTCGGAGGGCTGACCGCGGATCAGCCTCCGGCGGGGGTATTTGGGCCAAGAGGAAGCCTGTCCGGTTCCACTTGGACAAAATACCCCGGGGGAGGCTTCGCGTCAGCGAAGACGGGGGCAGCACCCCCTTGCGCCCCGGGCGGTCAGGCGGCCTGCGGCGCCAGGATGGCGCCGATGTTGTCCTCGATCCAGGCCACCAGCGGAATCAGCCGGGCGGCGGCTTCGTGGCCCAGCGGTGTGAGGTCGTAATCGACATGCGGCGGCACCACGTCCTGCGCGGTGCGCCGGACGAACCCGTCGGATTCCAGATCCTTCAGCGTCTGGCTGAGCATCCGGTCGCTGACCCCGCCCACGGCGCGGCGCAGTTCGGCAAAGCGGTGCGGGCGGGTGGCCAGCGCGACCATGGCCAGCACGCCCCAGCGGCTGGTCAGGTGTTGCAGCACCGGCCGCGACGGGCAGTCGGCGGCCAGGACATTGCCGCGCTGCCAGCGGGTGTGAAGCGAGTGTGCAAGAGGGTCGGGGGTCATGTGCGGGCCTGCGGTATACTAACGAAAATGTGCGTACTTCCTTTTCGTAAGTATTCGGGTATCTGTGGGGCGTCAAGATTGAACCACAGGAGACCACCATGACCACCATCGCCGTGACCGGAGCCACCGGCCAACTGGGCCGCCTTGCCATTGCCGCGCTGAAGGCGCGCGGCGCCACCGACGTGATCGCGCTGGCGCGCGACCCGAAGAAGGCCGCCGATCTGGGCGTTCCGGCGCGCGCCTTCGACTACACCCGTGTCAACCCACTGGCGCTGCAAGGCGTTGACGTGCTGGTGCTGATCTCGTCCAACGACTTTGACGACCGCACCGGACAGCACAAGGCGGTGATCGCGGCGGCCAGGGCGGCGGGCGTGGGGCGCATCGTCTATACCTCGCTGCTGAAGGGTGCGCAGTCGCCGATGATCCTGGCGCAGGACCATATCGCGACCGAGATCGAATTGCGCGCGTCGGGCGTTCCGGCAACGATCCTGCGCAACGGCTGGTACACCGAGAACTTCACCGGCGCGCTGGGCGCCGCGGTTGCGCATGGCGCCATCATCGGCGCGGCGGGCGAGGGCAAGGTGTCCTCGGCGGCACGCAAGGATTATGCCGAGGCGATTGCCGTGGTGGCGATGGATGCGTCCCATGCGGGCAAGACCTATGAACTGGCGGGCGACACCGCCCACAGCGGCGCCGATCTGGCGGCCGTGGTGTCGGCGGCGGCGGGCAAGCCGGTGGCCTATGTCTCGATGCCGCAGGCCGACTATGCCAAGGCGCTGGAAGGGTTCGGCCTGCCGGCGGGCTTTGCCGCCGTTCTGGCCGACAGCGATGCGCAGGCCGCCAAGGGCGCGCTTCATGACGACAGCCGCACGCTGAGCCGGCTGATCGGCCGCCCGACCACGCCCGTGGCCGAAACGGTGAAGGCCGCTCTGGGCTGACCTTGCGTCGCTTTCGGGCTGCAACCTGTCCCCCGCCGGCTTGGCGGGGGGCGGGGCCGCGCGCTATGCAGGGGGAGCAACCGAAGGAGAGCCCCGATGAGCCGCGACGCAACCCTCGCCCTGATCGCCCGCTATTACGCCGCCTTCAACGCCGGCGATGCCGCCGGGATGCTGGACTGCGTGGCCGAGGATGTGGAGCATCGGGTGAACGAGGGCGCGCATCGCATCGGCCGGGCGAAATTCGCCGAATTCTGCGGGCATATGGGCGTCAGCTATCGCGAGACGCTGAAGGACATGGTGATCTTCGCCAATGACACCGGCGACCGCGCGGCGGCGGAATTCGTGGTGCATGGCGAATATCTGAAGACCGATCCCGGCCTGCCCGAAGCAAAGGGTCAGCGCTATGTGCTGCCCGCCGGCGGGTTTTTCGAGGTGAAGGACGGCAAGATTGCCCGCGTCACCACCTTCTACAACCTGAACGACTGGATCGCGCAGGTTTCCCGGTGAGCGAACCCGTCACCGTCCGCGCCCTGACCGGGCCTGAACTGGAGGCCGCGCTGGACGATGTGGCGCGGCTGCGGATCACCGTCTTCCGCGACTGGCCCTATCTCTACGACGGCTCGCTTGAGTATGAGCGGCAGTATCTGCAGACCTACCGCGACAGCCCCGGCGCGCTGCTGGTGGCGGCTTTCGCCGGGGGGCGGCTGGTCGGCGCCTCGACCTCGACGCCGATGGAGGACCATGCCGAGGCCTTTGCCGAACCGCTGCGGCAGATCGGCCTGCCGGTTGAGAACATCCTTTACGGCGCGGAATCGGTGCTGCTGCCGGCCTATCGCGGGCAGGGGTTGGGGCACCGCTTCCTGGACCTGCGCGAAGATCACGCCCGTGCGCTGGGCCGTCGCCATGTGGCCTTCTGTTCGGTGCTGCGGCCCGATGACCACCCGATGCGCCCGGCGCAATACCGCACCAACGATGCCTTCTGGACCGGGCGCGGCTACCGGCCCCTGCCGGGCGTGATGGCCGAATTCGGCTGGAAGGATGTGGGCGACGCGGCCGAAACGAAGAAACCGCTTCAGTTCTGGATCCGCGCGATCTGAGGCGCTTGCGCCCCTGGCTGCGGCCGGAGCCTCCGGCGGGGATATTTGTCTTCTGAAAGAAGCGATCTGCCCCTCTTTCAGAATGGAAATATCCCGGGGGTGAGGCCGCAGGCCGAGGGGGCAGCGCCCCCTGCGCCGCCCGACATCGCAGAATCCGCTTGAACGCCGGGATTTTCAGGCGCATATGCCGCGCCACGAAGGCCTGCGGTTTCCGCGGGCGAACACCCTTTTGGAGTGACCATGGCCAAGGAAGACATTCTCGAATTCCCCGGCGTCGTTAAGGAACTCCTGCCCAACGCGACGTTCAAGGTCGAACTCGACAATGGCCATGAACTGATCGCGACGATGGCAGGCAAGATGCGCAAGAACCGCATCCGCGTTCTGGCGGGCGACAAGGTGCAGGTGGAAATGACCCCCTACGACCTGTCGAAAGGCCGCATCAACTATCGCTTCAAGTAAGCGCCTTGCGACTGATCCTGGGGTCCGCATCGCCGCGCCGGAAGGAAATTCTGGCGCAGATGGGGCTTGTGCCCGACCTGATCCTTCCCCCCGACATCGACGAAGATCCCCGCAAGGGCGAGCTGCCGCATCCCTATGCGGCGCGGCTGGCGCGGGAAAAGGCGCTGGCGGTGCCTGCGGGCCCCGAGGATGTGGTGCTGTGCGCCGATACCACCGTGGCGCTGGGGCGGCGCATCCTGGGCAAGCCGGCCGATGCGGGCGAGGCGGCGGCCTTCCTGACGCTGCTGGCCGGGCGCCGGCATGAGGTGATCACCGCCGTGGCCGTGCGCCGGGGCGACCGGATCTGGGCGCGCGAAAGCGTGTCCGCCGTCAAGGTGAAGCGGCTGTCGGATGCCGAGCTGAACGGCTATCTGGCCAGCGGCGAATGGCAGGGCAAGGCCGGGGGCTATGGCATCCAGGGGCTGGCGGGGGCCTTCATCCCGTGGATTTCCGGCAGTTTCACCGGCATCATGGGCCTGCCCGTGGCCGAAACCGCGGCGCTGCTGACGGCGGCGGGCTGGCCGGTCTGGAGGCAGGCATGAAGGGACGTGTGGTTCTGCTGGACCGCATCGGCGACCGCGCGGCGGCGGCGATGATGGTGGACGGCGTGCTGGAAGAGCTGGTGGTCGACCCCGACACCGATGCCCCGCTGCCCGGCGCGATCTATCGCGCGGTGGCGGACCGGCCGATGAAGGGGCAGGGCGGCATCTTCGTCAAGCTGCCTGGCGGCAGCGGCTTTCTGCGGCAGGTCAGCGGCATTGCGCCCGGCCAGCGGCTGCTGGTGCAGGTCACCGGCCCGACCGAGGAGGGCAAGGCCACGCCGGTCACCGCGCGGCTGCTGTTCAAGTCGCGCTTCGCCATCATCACGCCCGAGGCGCCGGGGCTGAACATCAGCCGCCGCATCCGGGATGAGGAGGCGCGCGCCGATCTGGCGGCGCTGGCGACGGCGGGCATGGCGGGCGCCGACCCGCGGCTGGGGCTGATCCTGCGGTCGGCCTGCGCGGAAGCCGAGCCCGAGGCGGTGGCCGAGGACATTGCCGCGATGCGCGGCCTGGCCGAGGCGATGCTGGCCGATCTGGACGGCGGGCCGGAGCTTTTGCTGGATGCGCCCGGCGCGCATGACCTGGCCTGGCGCGACTGGCTGGACCCGGCCCCCGACGAGGTGGTGACCGAAGACGGCTGCTTTGCCGACCATGGGGTGCATGAGGCGATCGACGCGCTGCTGGCCGCCGAGGTGGCGTTGCCGGGCGGCGGGCATATGGTGATCGAGCCGACGCGCGCGCTGGTGGCGGTGGATGTGAACACCGGCCCCGACACCTCGCCCGCGGCGGCGCTGAAGGCGAATGTGGCGGCGGCGCGCGACCTGCCGCGCCAGTTGCGCCTGCGCGGCCTGGGCGGACAGGTGGTGATCGACTTCGCCCCGGTGCCCAAGCGCGACCGCACCATTCTGGACCAGGTGATCAAGGCCGCCTTCAAGGCCGAGGGCGAGGCCAATCTGGCCGGCTGGACCAGCCTTGGCCTGTATGAGATGACGCGCCGCCGCGACCGGCTGGCCCTGCGGGGGCTGCTGGCATGACCTGCCCCACCTGCGGCAAGCCCGCCGATGCGCATTACCGCCCGTTCTGTTCGCGCCGCTGCGCCGATGTGGATCTGGCGCGCTGGCTGAACGAAAGCTACCGCATCCCCGATGCGGCGGCGGGCGAGGACGAGCCGCCGGAAGACCCGGTTCCGCCGACCCGTCAATAAGGGCGTTTTCCCTCTGGACAGCCCCCCGCAGCTTGAGTATCACCCGCCCACCAAACGGTGCCCAGATAGCTCAGTTGGTAGAGCAGCGGATTGAAAATCCGCGTGTCGCTGGTTCGATTCCGGCTCTGGGCACCACTTGAATTCCTGACATTGCCGATGACCTTGCTGAACGCCGCGCGTCGGGCGGTGCGTTGCCGGCATGGGGCCGCCCTGCGCGGGGCGCGGGGTGTTTTCATTCTGCACAGCCTGTGGTCTTCGCCGCGGACCGCTGCCGCGTTCCGGGGCGGCGGCGACAAAAAACAATCAGAAGTTGTATTTTGCGTGCAGCTTGAGAGGGAATCGCGTATACCTTAATGAGATATGCGTAATTGCAGTCTGTACATGTACCAGGAGGTGACGAGATGGCCGATCTGTTCGATGTTACACGGCTTTTCGAGCCGCCCGCCGTAGGAACGACCTATACCCCGGCAGGGTCGGGGGGGAGCGCGTCCTTTGGCTACATGCAGGACGGAATCTCGGCCAATCTGCAGGACCCGACGCAGATGCAGGCCGGCGATACCGTGACCTGGGGCGGCGTGACCTATGATGTCACATCGCTGCAATCGGCCACGGTGACGGTGACGCAGGCGAACGGCGGGGTCACCATCTCGAACCTGCAAAGCTATGTTGTCGGGCTGACCGATCCGACTGACCCGGCCAATACCATGTGGCTGTGGCTGCCGGTCGACAATACGCTGCTGCTGAACGTCGACATCGGTATTCCGCAACTGCTGACGCAAGGCGTGGTGCGGGATCTGAACATTCAGGCGCTGACGCCGATCACCAGCATTCCCTACGGCGACATCGACCAGAACGAGGATGTGCTGACGCTGTGCTTCACGGCGGGCACCCGGATTGTCGCCGAAGAGGGCGAGGTGGTGATCGACGATCTGAAGGTGGGCGATCTGGTGGCCACCTGCGATGCGGGGTTGCAGCCGGTGCGCTGGATCGGGCGGCGGCATCTGGATGCCGCGACGCTGGCCAGGCATCCGCAGTTGCGGCCTGTCCGTATCCGGGCCGGGGCGCTGGGGGCGGGTATCCCGACGGCGGATCTGGTGGTTTCCCCGCAGCATCGCGTGCTGGTGCGGTCGAAGATCGCGCAGCGCATGTTCGGGGTGCAGGAGGTGCTGGTCGCGGCCAAGCAACTGCTGGCGCTGGACGGCATCGAGATGGCCGAGGATATGGCCGAGGTGACCTATGTCCACATGCTGTTCGATGCGCATCAGGTTGTGATCGCCAATGGCACCGAGGCCGAGAGCCTGTACACCGGGCGCGAGGCGCTGCGGTCTGTCGGTGCGGTGGCGCTGGAAGAAATCTTCGCGATCTTTCCGCAACTGCGCCATCGCCACATGGATGAGGCCCCGGACGGGGCACGCCGGCTGCTGACCGGGCGTCAGGGCCGCAGTCTGGCACATCGCCATATGCTGAACCGCAAGCCGGTGGTGATGGCGGCCGGTGTCATGGCGGCGGCCCGGGCGGCAGAGCACGTCGGCGGCTGACGGGCTGACGACCGGCCGGGGGTTCGCCCCGGGGATCAGCGGCGGACGGTGCGGCGTATCCATTCCGTCTGCGCAGCAGGCGGCGGCGATGGTCCGCGTGCTGCGGTTCAGAAGCCGCGCGTGCCTGCGGGATTCACGTTCGGCAATTGCGGTGGAAACGCTGGCACGCGGCACCTGCAAGGTGTCCGCGGCCCTGGTGAAGCGGCGGGTTTCTAGGACGCGGTTTGTTCTTCGCCATGTAACATCAGGATCTTCAGGTCTATAGCGCGGTTTCAGAACACAAGCTGCGGCGCCGGACACCGCAGGGCGTGTGCGATGCCGCGCGGAGTCGTGGTGCGCGTTCGTGGGGCATGGAACGGCAGGCGCGCCAGAGGAGACATTTTCATGCAGCCGATCGAGACCGAGCGCCTGATCCTGCGGAATTTTCGCGAAGACGATGCCGAGGGGCTGTTCGCCTATCTGCGCGCGCCGGTTTCCGGCTGCTTTCTGGATCTGAAACTTGCGGATCTGGCGGCGGCCCGTGCGGATGCGCGGGCGCGCAGCGGCGATGACCAGCAGATTGCGGTTGCGCTGAAGGGCACGGATCAGCTTGTCGGCGATTTTTTCGCGCATCGCGAGGCGGAGGAGCTGGACACCGTTTCGGTTGGCTGGAACTTCAACCCGGCCTTTGCGGGCCGGGGCTATGCCTTCGAAGCGGCGCGGGCGCTGTTCGACCAGCTTTTCGGCCTTGCCGGCGCGCGGCGTCTTTATGCCTATGTCGAGGATCACAACACCCGTTCGCGGCGCCTGTGCGAAAGGCTGGGGATGCGGCAGGAGGGGACGTTCGTCGAATACATCACCTTCCGCAATGACGCGGCGGGCAACCCGATTTACGAAAACACGATGCAATATGCCATTCTGCGCCGCGAATGGGCGGCCAGATGACCGCCCCCCGGCCCGGGCCGGATCATTCGTAGACACGTTCCGCCCCGATACGCTTCTCGAGAGAGACGGTGTTGGTGTTGCCGGAAATGTATTCCAGACTGCTCCAGTCATCGGCCAAGGCGGCCAGCGGGGGAATTGGGGCCATCACCCGACCGGGTGAGGGAAGGGCCCGGTCGGGGTGAAGCGTGCGGGATCAGTCCCGGCTGGCGGCGACGTTGGCCGGAGTGGTCACAAACGCACCGCGCGGGGCCAGAAGAAGGGCCATGGTGGCGGCGTAGACGATCAGGAACAGGACAAGGGCAAGGCCGGTGCCACGGGTGGACGCAGGTTTGTGCGTGAGGGTGTCGGTCATGTCGGTTTCTCCCTTGGGGCAGCGCTTCGGGTGAGTGGGCCGATGCAGGGAGAATAGCACCGGATCGGGGCAAGAACCTCCTGACTTTTGCGGGCTGGGCGGAAAACTGTTCCGATACCCTGCCGCTGTCGGCGGGATTCTGCCCTGCGATCCGGGATTTCTGCGGCCGCGAAGGGACGTTTTTCGCAGATTCGTCTTTTGCGTGATTCCCGTGGCCGGGCGCGCGGCGGCGGGCGGTGCCGCCGCAAAAGCGAAGGGGCCGGGCCGATGTGACGGCCCAGCCCCCCGAAGATCAGCCGGCAGCGGCTGGATCAGTAGCAGACGTACCAGTATTCGCAGTAGCCATACCAGTCGCACCAGTATTCCCAGTAGCAGGCGCCACGGGTCTTGGTTTCGGCCTCGTCCCGCAGGGCTTCGGCCTTGGCGATGACAAGCTGATCATCGCCGGCCAGGGCGACGGCTTCGTCCAGCACCTTGCCAAGATCCATCGGCTGGCCGCCGGCTTCGATGGTGGTGCCCTGGGCCACGGCCACCATCATCTGCACGCCGGCGATCATGGCCAGGGCGTCCTTCTTGGAGCGGCCGTAGTTGATCATCGCATTGGCGGTTTGCAGCGTGGATTGCGCTTCGGCCTGGGCGGCGGGATTCGCAGCGGGCTTGGCGGCCTCTTGCGCCAGCACGGGCGAGGCCAGAACGGCGGCCGACAGGGTAAGGGCAGTCAGAAAACGCTTCATGTCATTCTCCCTAAGGTAAACTCTGCAGGAACCCGTGGTGGATTGGCGGAAACTGCCAAGGGTTGGGTGCCGGAAAAATCTGCCTGACTTGGCGGATTCCGGCAAATGAATTTGGTTGTCATCAATTCCGGGGTCAGGTTTTCCCGATGCCGGAAGGACAAAGGGGAAACGCGGTGCGTTTCCCCTGTGCATTTTCGCGGGCAGGCGGCGGCCCTTAGCTGCGAACGCCCGAAAAGCGGGTCTGCCAGTCGGCGCGTTCGTCGTCGGTGATCTTGCGGAACAGGTTTTCCGGCACGCTGAACGGCTGGCCGGGGGCCAGGGTCCGCATGGCGGCGGGCAGGTCATCGGGCCAGGTCCAGTCTGTGCTGCCCATGGCCTGCATCATGGTTTCGGCCGCATCGGGGATGAAGGGGCGCGACAGGATCGCGTAGACGCGGATCAGGTTCAGCGCCAGCCGGATGATGGCCTGGGCGCGGTCGGGGTCGGTCTTGACGGCGGTCCAGGGGGCGGCGGATTGCAGGTATTCGTTGCCCGCGACCCAGATCGCCCGCAACTCGGCGGCGGCCTTGCGGACCTCGATCGCGTTCATGCAGGCTTCATAGTCGCGGATGCGGGCGCCCAGATCGGCGATCAGCGCATGTTCCTGCGGGCCGTAGTCGCCGCCTGCGGGCACGGTATCGCCAAACTTGCTTTGGGCGAACTTGGTGACGCGGCTGACGAAATTGCCCAGCACATCGGCCAGATCCTTGTTCACGCTGGCCTGGAAGTTTTCCCAGGTGAATTCGCTGTCGCTGGATTCGGGGGCGTGGCTCAGCAGCCACCAGCGCCAGTAATCGGCGGGCAGGATCGACAGCGCCTGATCCATGAACACGCCGCGGCCCTGGCTGGTGGAGAACTGGCCGCCGTCATAGTTCAGATAGTTGAAGGACTTGAGGTAATCGACCATCTTCCACGGCTCTTCCGAGCCAAGGATGGTGGCGGGGAAGGACAGGGTGTGGAAGGGCACGTTGTCCTTGCCCATGAACTGATAATAGGTCACGTCCGCCGCGCCTTTGTCGGTGCGCCACCAGCGTTCCCAATCGGCATCGTGCCTGCCGTTGGCATCGGCCCATTCGGCGGTGCAGGCGATGTATTCGATGGGGGCATCGAACCAGACGTAGAACACCTTGCCTTCCATGCCGGGCCATGGCTGGTCACCCCGGCGCACCGGGATGCCCCAGTGCAGGTCGCGGGTGATGCCGCGGTCTTGCAGCCCGTCGCCATCGTTCAGCCATTTCTTGGCGATCGAGGTGGTCAGGACCGGCCAGTCGGTCTTGGAGTCGATCCAGGCTTCCAGCTTGTCTTTCAACGCGCGCTGCTTGAGGTACAGGTGCTTGGTCTCGCGCACCTCAAGGTTGGTGCTGCCGGAAATCGAGGAGCGCGGGTTGATCAGGTCGGTCGGGTCAAGCTGCTTGGTGCAGTTTTCGCACTGGTCGCCGCGCGCCGCTTCATAGCCGCAGTTCGGGCAGGTGCCGGTGATGTAGCGGTCCGGCAGGAAGCGGTTGTCGTCGATGGAAAACACCTGCTTTTCGCTGACTTCGGCGATATGGCCGTTGTCGGCCAGCCGGCCGGCGAAATGCTGCGTCAGGCGGTGGTTGCGCTGGCTGGACGAGCGACCGAAATGATCGAACGACAGGCGGAAGCCGCGGGCCAGATCGGCCTGAACCTTGTGCATCTCGGCGCAGTATTCCTGCACCGGCTTGCCGGCCTTGGCGGCGGCCAGTTCGGCGGGGGTGCCGTGTTCGTCGGTGGCGCAGAGGAACATCACCTCATGGCCGCGGCCACGCATGTAGCGGGCGAACAGGTCGGCGGGCAACTGGCTGCCGACAAGATTGCCGAGGTGCTTGATCCCGTTGATATAGGGGATGGCGGAGGTGATGAGGATGCGTGCCATCTGGGGTGCCTTGTGTCGCGGATGCCGGGTTGTTTAGCGCGCGCGCAGGCCAAGGGCCAGAGGCAGGGCAGGGCGGGTGCCCCCGCGACGGGCATTTCCCGGCAAGTTTACCGCACAATGCGGGGCCCGGTGACGGCGGCGGATGGACAGCGCCGCTTTGGGCACTAGCCTTGCGGGAAAGGGAGTGCGCGATGAAGATGATTCCGCTGGGCCAGTCGGGCCTGACCGTTTCGGAGCTGTGCCTGGGCACCATGACCTGGGGCAGCCAGAACACCGAGGCCGAGGGCCATGCCCAGGCCGATCTGGCGCTGGAGCGGGGGGTGACCTTCTGGGACACCGCCGAGATGTATCCGGTGAACCCGGTCCGGGCCGAGACGGTGGGCCGCACCGAAGAGATCATCGGCACCTGGCTGGCCGCGCGGGGCGGGCGGTCGCGGCTGGTGATCGCGACCAAGGTCACCGGCAAGGGGCAGGTGGTGCGGCCGGGCGAGCCGATCACCGGACGCAGCCTGCGCCGCGCGCTGGAAGGGTCTCTAACGCGGCTGAAGACGGATTACGTTGACCTTTACCAACTGCACTGGCCGAACCGGGGCAGCTATCATTTCCGCCAGGCGTGGAATTACGCGCCGCAGGGCGTGGACCGCGCGGGCGAGACGGCGCAGATGGTGGACGTGCTGACCACGGCGCAGACTCTGGTGGCCGAGGGCAAGATCCGGGCCATCGGCCTGTCGAACGAAAGCGTCTGGGGCGCGGCGCGCTGGCTGCATCTGGCCGAGACGCTGGGCCTGCCGCGCATGGTCAGCGTGCAGAACGAATACAGCCTGCTGTGCCGGCAGTTCGATACCGACTGGGCCGAGCTGAGCCTGATCGAGGACATGCCGCTACTGGCCTTTTCGCCGCTGGCGACGGGCTTGCTGAGCGGGAAATACGCCGGCGACGTGACGCCCGAGGGCACGCGGCGGGCGCTGAACCCCGATCTGAGCGGGCGGATCACGCCGCGGGTCTTCCCGGCGGTGGCGGCCTATCTGGGGATTGCGGCGCGGCACGGGCTGGACCCTTGCCAGATGGCGATTGCCTTCTGCCGGTCGCGGCCCTTTACCACCATCCCGATCATCGGGGCCACGACGCTGGGGCAGCTTGAAACCAACATCGGCGCGGCGGGGCTGGTGCTGTCGCCCGAGGTGCTGGCCGAGATCGCGGCGGCGCATCGCGAAAACCCGCGGCCCTACTGAAGCGCCCTACCAAGGCGCCCCACCAAGGTGCTTGCGGCGCGGGCCGCTTTCGGGGCACATCTGGGAAAAAGAGCAGGAACGGCAGGAAGCCGATGACAGGACGTTTTCCCAAGGCAGCCCTTGCCTTGCTGCTGGCGCTGATGCTGGGGGCCTGCGTGCCCTGGCTGGGGTCAGGCAAGCGGGCAACCCCCGAACCCGCGGTCGCCGCGAACCCGGTGACCGGCGGGGAAATCGAGGTTTCGGCGCTGGACGCGCCCGCTGCTGCGGCTGCGGCTGCGGCAGGGGCGGTGGCCCCGGTGCCTGCGGCCCCGCCTGCGGCGGTGAAACCGGCGGCGGCGCCCGCAAGCCCGCCTGCCGCCCCCGCCCCGGCCCCTGCGGAGACCGCCAAGCCGGCGGAGGCAGCACCGCCTGCGCCCGAAGCGGCCCCTGTGGTGCCCGAGGCGGAAAAGACCGCCGCGCAGATCGCCTGCGAAAAGAAGAAGGGGATCTGGGCCAAGGCCGGCGCCGGGAATGTGCGCGCCTGCGTGACTTATACCGGCGAAGGGGCGAAGTCCTGCACTTCGGGCACGCAATGCAAGGGCGATTGCCTGGCCCGGTCGGGCACCTGCGCGCCGTTCCAGCCGCTGTTTGGCTGCAATGACATTCTGGATGACTCTGGCCGGAGGATGACGCTCTGTCTCGATTGACCCTGGTGACGGTACTGGCGCTGGCCGCCTGTGTTTCTTCGGCGCCGCAGCGCGGGACGGCGTTTCGTCCGGCCTCGGCCGGCATCTGGTCGGCGGCGGCCTTCGTGCCGGCCCGGATCGAGGGAAGCTGGCGGCAGGTGGCGGCCTATGCGGCGGGCGACCTACCCGGCTGCGCCCCCGGCGGGGCCGAGATCACGCGCGGCGCGGGCGGGTTGCAGATTTCCGCCCGGCTGTGCCTGAACGGGCGCGAGGTGCGCGCCAGCGGGCCGCTGGGGCAGGCGGGGCCGGGGCGGCTGGCGGTGCCGGGCATGGCCGACTGGTGGGTGATCTGGGTGGATAGCGGCTATCGCACGCTGGCGGTGGCCACGCCCGACGGCAGCTTCGGCTTCGTGCTGGACCGGGGCGCCATTCCGCCCGACCGGCTGACCGCCGCCGCCGAGATCTTCGAATTCAACGGCTATGCCAAGGCCGGACTGCGGCCGTTCTGACGCCGGTCCGGCCGCGGGCCGGGCTTGCTTCACAAGGTCGCAGCCGGGGATTCTGGGCCATGTCGTGCTTGTGGAACGGGATCGGCTTGTGTTGTCCTGAAACCGACAAGTTCGCGGTTCTGGAAGCATATCTTTCGGGGCGGTGATGCGCGTAAGAGGTGTTGTCGCGAAACGCGAGACGGACACGGAGGCGTCACGAAATGCGCAACGAAACTGTTGAGGTCGAATGGCCGACCCTGCTGCTGCTGGCGGGCACCTATGTGGCCTGGGGCCTTGCGACATCGGTTCTGTGGGCTGCCCTGCCGCCTTTGGGGCTGCTGCTGGCCGCGGTGGCCATCGCGCAGCACTCCTCGCTTCAGCATGAGGCGCTGCACGGCCACCCGACGAAGAATGCCACGTTGAACCATCTGCTGGTGTTCCCGGCCATCGGGCTGTTCTACCCCTATCTGCGGTTCCGGGACACGCATCTTCAGCACCATTACGACCCGGCGCTGACCGACCCCTATGACGACCCGGAGTCGAACTTCCTTGACCCCGAGGTGTGGAACAAGCTGACCCCGCGCTATCAGGCGCTGCTGCGGTTCAACAACACGCTGGCGGGGCGGATGCTGGTGGGCCCGGCGATCGGGCTGGTGTCGTTCATTCGCGGCGACATCGCGCAGATCAAGGCGGGGAACGAACGGATCGCGCTGTCCTGGGCGCTGCACGGCATTGGCGTGATGCTGGCGCTGTGGTGGATTCTGGGTGTCGGCTCGATGCCGGTCTGGGCCTGGGTGCTGTCGGCCTATCTGGGGGCGTCGCTCTTGAAGATCCGCACCTATCTGGAACACCGCGCGCATGAGAAGTTCCGCGCCCGGACGGTGGTGATCGAGGACAAGGGGCCGCTGGCCTATCTGTTCCTGAACAACAACTATCACGTTGTTCACCACATGCACCCCAATGTGCCGTGGTACAAGCTGCCCGAGATGTATGCCGCCAAGCGCGAGCATTACCAGCGCCGCAACGACGGCTATGTCTTCAAGAGCTATTCCGAGGTGTTCTCGAAATACTTCCTCAAGGCCAAGGACCCGGTGCCGCATCCTGTCTGGCCGGTGAACAAGTCGGACGCCGAGCCGGATGACCTGCCCGAGGAAACCGTGGTGGTGTCGGTTGGCCCGGCTGCGCCGGAAGCGGCGGCCCCCGTTGCAGACATTGCCGCAGAAGCCACGCCGAAGGCCGACGCGCCCGAGGCCGTGGTGCTGGAGGGCGAAGTTCTGGATGCGGTGGTGGTCGAGGCGCTGGAAGAGGCAGAGCCGCCCGCCAAGGGCCGCAAGGGGCGCAAGAGCCCGAACTGAGGCTTGGCCCACCGCGCGAACGATCCGGCACCCGCCCCGCAGAAGGGCGGGTGCTGTCGTTTCCGACGGTCAGATCAGGCGGCGGAAGGTGGGGACGGTGCCGGAATTGTCGAAGAACGGCACGCCGGGCTGATCGCCGCCGTTCATCAGGTTCGTCACCTCGGCCAGAACGACTTCGGTGATGAAGGGCAGGTCAAGCGACCGCGCCTCGGCCAGGCCGATCCAGTGCAGATGCGACAGCTCATCCGAGGCGGCCGAGAAATCGTCCGGGTCGCCGGCCAGCCCGGCGGCATCGGCCAGGAAGAAGCAGGCGTCGAAGCGGCGGCTGCGGCCGGGGGGCGTGATCGCGCGGAACACGAAGCGCAGGGCGGCGGCGCCGGGGCGGAAGGTCAGGCCGGTTTCCTCGGCCAGTTCGCGGCAGGCGGCCCCGACCAGCGCCGGGGCTGGCACCGGGGCGCTGGCAAGCCGCGCCGCGCAGGCGGCGGCCAGCGGCAGCGGGCCGGTCCAGCCATCGTCGGCATCGACCGCGCCGCCGGGAAAGACGTATTTCGACGGCATGAAGGCGGCTCCGGCGCCCCGCTGGCCCATCAGCACCTGCGGGCCGGTTGCCGTGGGGCGGGTCAGGATCACGGTGGCGGCGGGGCGAATCGCCTCAGCCGTCATTCTGGCCGAATCCGTGCATCCGCTTGGCCCATTGCAGCCCCACCATCGCGCCCTTGATGCGCGGCAGCAGGAACAGCGACAGCGCCACGCAGCCGATCGAGAAGATGGTGGCCGAAATCAGCGGATCGGGCCGGTAGCGGGTGAAGACGAACAGCATCAGCGGGGCCATCAGATGGCCGACGATCAGGATCGTCAGATAGGCCGGGCCATCATCGGCGCGCTGGTGGTGCAGGTCTTCGCCGCAGACGGCGCAGGTGTCGCGCACCTTGAGATAGCCGTTCATCATGGGGCCTGCACCGCAGTTCGGGCAGCGGCAGCGCCAGCCCCGGTGCATCGCGGGCCAGAGCGGGCGTTCCCCGTCTTCAAGCGTGGCGGCCGCGCGCGTTTCGTTCAGTTGGGCAATGTTGAGCATGGTCTGCTCCGCAAGGGAAAGGGCACTGTAGAACGGTATACCGTTGGATGCAGAATAGATACGGGGCAAATGCGCGCACAGGGCGCGTTGTGACGCTGTGGCGGCATGACGCAGGTTTCTGCGACGGAATCCGCTTTGGCAAGCGTTTGTTGGTGATGAAGGGACGCAGCCGCCTGCTGTGCCTGCCCATGAAACGAAGGATGACCACGATGATCACCCGCACCCTGACCCTTGCCCTGGCCACCACGGCGCTGCTGGCCATGACCGCCGCCGCCCAGGAAACCCCCGCGCCGGACGCCAAGCCTGCGGCGGCCCCTGACGCCAAGGCGCCGGTCATGTTCGAGAACTTCGATGCGATGGACACCGACAAGGACGGCAAGGTGACCCAGGCCGAGATCGACGCCTGGCGCGCGGCCCGCTTTGCCGAGGCCGATGCCGACAAGGACGGCTTCCTGAGCAAGGAAGAACTGGTGGCGATGCGGCTGAAGGAAATCGAGGCGCGCATGATGAAGGGCGCCGAGCGGATGGTCGGCAAGCTGGATGCCGACAAGGACGGCAAGCTGTCGCCCGCCGAACTGCCGGCGAGCCGGATGGACGGCCGGGTGTTCGATCTGGCCGATGCCGACAATGACGGGTCGGTGACCAAGGAAGAACTGGCCGACGCCATGAAATGGCTGGACGACAAGAAGGGCCACAAGGGCAAGAAGGGCGGCAAGGGTCCTGGCGGCCATGGCGAGGATGTCTGGGGCTGGGGCTGGAACTGAGCGCAACCTTTGCGCAGGCCCCCCGGCCTGCGCTAAGACCCTGGCATGAGCATGGCCCGCGACATTCCCGCAGAGACGACGATGACGGACGAGGCGCTGCTGGCGCTTTATGCCGCCGGCGACCCTGTGGCGGCGCGGACCCTGACGCTGCGGCTGGCGCCCCGTGTGCTGGGCTTTGCGGCCCGGCTGCTGGGCGGCGACCGGGCCGAGGCCGAGGATGTGACGCAAGAGGCGCTGCTGCGCCTGTGGCGGGCCGCCCCCGGCTGGCGCGCGGGCGAGGCCAAGGTCTCGACCTGGCTTTACCGGGTGGTGTCGAACCTGGCGACCGACCGGCTGCGGGCACGCAGCCGCCACCGGCAGGGCGCGCTGGACGATGCGCCCGAGGTGGCCGACGACGCGCCCGGCGCCGTGGCGCAGATGATCGAGGCCGACCGGCAAGGCGCACTGGCGCGCGCTCTGGCGGCCTTGCCCGACCGGCAGCGCGAAGCGGTGGTGCTGCGCCATCTGGAAGGGTTGTCCAACCCCGAGATCGGCGCGGTGCTGGGGGTGGGGATCGAGGCGGTCGAAAGCCTTGTTGCCCGGGGAAAACGCGCGTTGGCGCAGGCCCTTGCCGGCCAGCGCGAGGCGCTGGGATATGAAGGAGACTGAGCGATGAACGATCGTGATCTTGACCGTCTCCTGGCCGAGGCCCGGACGACGCCGGCAGTTACCCCGTCTGACGATTTCCTGTCGCGGGTGCTGGCCGATGCGCTGGCCGAACAGCCGCGCGCCGCTGTGGCCGCGCCTGTGGCTGCCCCGGTGGCGGTGCCGCAGCGGCGGGCGGGGCCCTGGGCGGCGCTGGCGGCCGGCTTCGGCGGGGCGGGGCTGCTGGCGGGCCTTGGCTGCGCGGCGATGATCGGGCTGGCGGTGGGCTACAACAACCCCTCGGCCCTGACCTGGCTGACCGATGATTATCTTTCCACGGCTTCGGGCATCGAACTGGTTCCCGCCGCCGACATCTTCATGACCGAGGGTTGATCCATGACCGAACCCGTTGCCCCGCCTGCCGAAACGCCGCCGCCTACGCCTACGCCCGCGCCCGTCCGCACGGCCGGCTGGGTGAAGCTGCTGCTGGGCGTTTCGCTGGCGCTGAACCTTGCGGTGGCGGGCCTGGCCGCCGGGGCCTTCCTGCGCGACGGCGGGCCGCCGCAACGCCGCGACCGCGACCTGGGCTTCGGCCCGCTGGGCGAGGCGCTGAGCCATCAGGACCGCAAGGCGCTGCGGGCCGAATTCTTGCGCAGCGCACCGGAACTGGTGCGGGGGCGGGCGGAAATGCAGGCCGATTTCGCAGCACTGGTCACGGTGCTGCGGGCGCCGGTGCTGGACCCGGCGGCGCTGGACAGCGCGCTGGCCACCATCGCCAACCGCAATGCCGAAATGCTGGCCAAGGGGCGCGAGGTGATTGCCGGCCATCTGAAGGCGATGTCGCCCGAAGCGCGGGCCGAGTTTGCCGACCGGCTGGAAAAGGCACTGAAACGCGCGTCGCGGCAGGACCGCGACATGGAAAAAGGCAAGGACAAGCCCGGCAAGGAGAAGGCCAGGGACAAGGACCGCAAGGCGGAACCCCCGGCGCCCGCGCCCGACAACACGGGCAACTGAACGCCGTCAGGCCGCGTTGCGGCTGAAGGTCACCACATTGCGGCCGGCGGATTTCGACGACAGCAGCGCCTGATCGGCCCGATCGACCAGGGTCGAGACATCTTCGGTCTGTTCGGACCGCCGGGCGCCCAGGGCCACGCCGATCGAGACGGTGACATGCAGCCCGTCGCCCGAGGGCAGCGTGACCGGCGCCTCGCACACCATCTGGCGCAGGCGTTCGGCGACGCGCTCAGCCTCGGGCAGGGTGGTTTGCGGCAGGGCGACCAGAAATTCCTCGCCGCCGATGCGGGCCAACATGTCGGTGAGGCGCAGGTTTTCGGACAGGCGGCGGGCCACTTCGACAAGGACGGCATCGCCGGCGGCATGACCGAAGCGGTCATTCACCGATTTGAAGCGGTCGAGATCCACCACCATGACCGCGAAATCAGAGCCTTCCGAGGCGGCCTGCGCGGCGATGCCGGCCAGCCGGGGCAGGGCGTAGCGGCGGTTGTAGATGCCGGTCAGCGGGTCGATGATCGACAGGCGCAGCCCGTCTTCCACCGTGGCACGAATGCGGTCGGCCTGCCGCTTGCGGGCGATCAGCGTGCGCAGGCGGGGGGCAAGCTCATGGTCGCACAGGCGGGCGGACAGCACGTCATCGGCGCCCATGTCGAAGGCCATGACGGTGGTTTCGTCATCTTCGCCGGGGGTGATGATGCAGGTGGCGCTGTGGCGGGTGCCGGCGTGGCTGCCCAGTTCCGACATCAGCCGCAGGCCGCCGCCGGGGGCGTCGAGATCGGCCTCGACCACAAAGACATCGGGGGTGGTGGAATCGCGGGCGGGCGGCAGGGCCAGCGCCTGTTCGCGCGACATCACCACCAGTCCGTCGCGCATCTGGCGGCGCAACTGGTGTTTCCAGGCCAGCGCCAGTTCGACCCGGCTGGTGACAAGGGCCACGGTGCCGGCGGGCGTGAACGGGGCGGGGTCAAACGGGGCGGCACCTTCGGCCATGCCCAGGATCGAGGGCGCTTCATGCCCCCAGGCGCGGGTGACGAAGCGCGCCTCTTCGCGCAGGCGCAGCAGATTGCGCATCCGGGCCAGCAGCGCGGCATCGTTCAGGGGGCGGCTCATCACGTCATCGGCGCCGGCGGCCAGGGCAAGGCCGCGGTCGGCGGCGCCGGGGCTGGCCGACAGCGCGATGACCGGGATCGCGCGGGTCAGCGGGTTGGCCTTCAGCCGGCGCAGCACCTCGGGGCCAGGCAGGTCGCGCAGCGACAGGTCCAGCAGCACAAGATCGGGCGCGGCGTCCTGGGCAAGGCGCAGCCCGGTGGCACCGTCGGCGGCCAGCAACGGTTCGTAGAACGCGTCGCTGAGCTTGACCTTGTAGACGATGCGGTTTGTCGCCGTATCATCCACGATGAGGATTCGCCCGTGCATGGTTTCTCTCAGCCCAATCTGGCATTCACCGCTTGATGGTGAGCAATGTGTTACCGAGAAGGTTAACAAATCCTTTCAAAGTGTCGGGATGCGCCGCCGGAGGGCGCACGACTTCGCGAGGGGATTGTGAAGACAGACTTAATTTCTGGGGATAACTTTGCCATGAACCCTGACACCGCGCAGACCCTTGCCTTGCAGGCGCTGGCCCATCTGGCCGCGCAGGAGGACGCCTTTGCCGAGTTCCTGGCCGCCGCTGGCACCAGTCTGGACGAGGTGCGGGCGCGGGCGGGCGATCCTGACCTGCTGGCCTCGGTGCTGGATTTCGTGCTGGCCGAGGATGCGCGGGTGCTGGGCTTTGCCGCGGCGGCCGGCGTGGCGCCCGAAACCGTGCTGCGGGCGCGGGGGGCGCTGTCGGGGGGCGAGATTCCGCACTGGACGTGATTGCCTTTCACCGCGCCGACACGCAACACTGCGACACTGACCGGAACGGGGAGGCTGCGGACGGCATGATTGACGGGATCGTCTTCGACAAGGATGGCACGCTGTTCGATTTCCGCATCAGTTGGGGGCGCTGGGCCGAGGATTTCCTGGCCGGTCTTGCACGGGACAGGGCGCATCATGCCGCGATGGCCGAGGCCATTGGCTATCTGCCGGCCGAGCGCAGCTTTCGCCCTGACAGCGTGGTGATTGCGGCGACGGCCGCCGATATTGCGGCGGCGCTGCTGCCGCATCTGCCGGACCACGACCTGACCAGCCTGCGCGCCACCATCGACGAGGCCGCCGCCGGCGTGACCATGTCGGAAGCCGTACCGCTGGTGCCGCTGTTCACCGCGCTGCGGGCGCGCGGCCTGCGGCTGGGCATCGCCACCAATGACAGCGAGGCCCCGGCGCGGGCGCATCTTGAGGCGCATGGATTGACCGGCTTGCTGGATTTCATCGCCGGTTACGATTCCGGCTATGGGCCGAAACCCGGCCCCGGCATGTGCCAGGCCTTTGCCGCCTCGCAGGGGCTGGACCCGGCCCGGGTGTTCATGGTGGGCGACAGCCTGCATGACCTTGAGGCGGGCCGTGCGGCGGGAATGCGGACGCTGGCGGTGCTGACCGGCATTGCCACCGCCGGCGATCTGGCCCCCATGGCCGAGGCGGTCTTGCCCAACATCGGGGCCATTCCGGCGCTGCTGGACGGCATTTCCGGCTGAGTTTGGCGTGGCCATGCGCTGAAAGCGACATATTTGCGTCGCCAAAAACGCGACGGCGGCGGGCGCTGGGGTCATCTTCTGGGGAAGACGATTTCCAGGGGGACGATCCATGACCGATGACCAGGGCCGCAAGCGCCGCGCCGGAGGCCGTGCCGGCATGAAGGCACGCGCCGGATCGGCCGCCATCGAGCAGATGCCCTGGCGGATTCCGCTGAACCCCGACCGCCCGACCGAGCCGCTGGATGCCGAAGGCGTGCAGCGTGTCCACAAGGCGGCGATGCGCATCCTGTCCGAGATCGGGATCGAGTTCCTGAACCCCGATGCGGTGGCGCATCTGAAAAAGGCCGGCTGCATCGTCAACGGAACAAATGTCCGCATGGACGAGGATTTCGTGATGGAAATGGTCGGCCGCGCGCCCGAGACCTTTACCATCACCCCGCGCAACCCGGACCATGAGATCATCATGGGCGGCAAGCACATGGTCTTCGTCAACGTCTCGTCCCCGCCGAACGCTTGGGACATGGAGCGCGGCAAGCGGTCAGGCGATTTCGAGACGTTCAAGGAATTCATGAAGCTGACGCAGTATTTCAACTGCATCCATGTGGCCGGCGGCTATCCGGTCGAGCCGGTGGACATTCACGCCAGCGTTCGCCACCTGGACTGCCTGCATGAAAAGCTGACGCTGACCGACAAGGTGGTTCACGCCTATTCGCTGGGGGCCGAGCGGGTGGAGGATGTGATGGAGATGGTCCGCATCGCGGGCGGTCTGTCCCATTCCGAATTCGACGCGCGGCCGCGGATGTATACCAACATCAACTCGGTCAGCCCGCTGAAGCATGATTTCCCGATGCTGGACGGGGCGATGCGGCTGGCCAAGCGCGGCCAGCCGGTGGTGGTGACACCCTTCACGCTGGCGGGCGCGATGGCGCCGGTCACCATGGCGGGCGCGGTGGCGCTGTCGATTGCCGAGGCGCTGGCGGCGATTGTCCTGCTGCAATACATCGCGCCGGGCTGCCCGGTGGCGATCGGCACCTTCACAAGCAATGTGGACATGAAATCGGGCGCGCCGGCCTTTGGCACGCCGGAATACATGCGTGCCACCCAGATGACGGGGCAGTTGGTGCGGTTCTACGGGCTGCCGATGCGCGCCAGCGGGGTGTGCGCCGCCAATGTGCCGGACGGGCAGGCGATGTGGGAAACCTCGAACAGCCTGTGGTCTGCGGTGCAAAGCCGGACCAACATGGTCTATCACGCGGCGGGCTGGCTGGAGGGCGGGCTGATTGCCAGCCCCGAGAAGTTCATCATGGACTGCGAAGTGCTGCAGATGATCCAGCGGTATTTCGAAGAGGCCACCTTCGCCAGCACCGACGACGACCTGGCCTTCGATGCCATCCGCGACGTGGGGCCGAACGGGCATTATTTCGGCGTTCAGCACACGCAGGACAGGTATCAGACCGCCTTCTATGCGCCCTTCGTTTCGGACTGGCGGAATTATGAGGCCTGGCAGGCCGACGGGTCTGTCTGGACGGTCGAGCGGGCGCACCGGATTTACAAGCAGATCCTGGCCGAGTTCGAGGCGCCGGCGATGGACCACGCCGCGCGCGAGGAGCTGACCCGCTTCGTGGCCCGCCGCAAGCAGGAAGGTGGCGCGCCGACCGACTTCTGACGGCTCGCCACCGCCCCGTCTTACCGCATTGTTAACCGCCGCCCCCTAGCCTTGGCCGGGGAATCAGCTTGGGCTGCGGGATGTTCGGACTGCTGTTGCGCGCCTTTCAAAGCTATGTCTGCACCACCTTCGGGCCACGGCCCTGGGGGCAGGTGCTGACGCAGGTCGGCTTCATGGGCGAGGGGTTCGAACCGCTGCTGCCCTATGACCGGCCGCTGTTCGACCGGGTGCTGGCCACCGCGGCCGAGATTCTGGAACGGCCGGTCGAGACGGTGCTGGAGGATCTGGGAACCCATATCGTCACCAATCCGGCCTATCCCGCGCCGCGGCGGCTGTTGCGCTTTGGCGGCGCGACCTATGGCGATTTCCTGCTGTCGCTGGAAGAACTGCCCGACCGCGCCCGGCTGGCCCTGCCCGAGGCGGCGCTGCCGCCGGTGATGCTGGAGGAGACGGGGCCCAGCCAGTATGTGCTGTCCTGCCCGCTGGCGCTGCCGGCGCTGGGCCATGTGCTGACCGGCATCCTGCGGGCCATGGCCGATGATTACGGGGCGCTGGTGGTGATCGAACCCGAACCGCTGCCCGATCCGGGGGTGGCACTGTCGATCCGGCTGCATGAACCCGAATTCGCCGCCGGCCGCAGTTTCCGGCTGGCCCCCAGGGATGCGGCGCATGGCTGAGGGCGCGGGGACGCGGCGCGAAGGGATCTGTCTGCCGCAGGCCGCGCTGAACCGGCTGATGCCGCTGCATGTGGTGATTTCCGCGCAGGGGCGGGTGCGGGCGGCCGGGCCGACGCTGCAGCGGCTGTTTGCCGGGCAAAGGCTGGTGGGCCGGTCGATCCTGACGCTGTTCGAGATGCGCGCCCCGGCGCGGATTGTCGACATGGCGGGATTTGCCGCGCGGGTGGGCCACAAGCTGAACCTTCTGCCGCGCGGCACGGCCCCGGCCTTGCGGCTGCGCGGGCTGGCGGTGCCGCTTGGGGGGGCTGGCGGCGGCTATCTGGTCGATCTGTCCTTCGGCATCGACTGCCCGCGCGCGGTGGGGCTGCTGCAACTGAGCGAGGCCGATTTCGCCCCCACCGACATGACGATGGAGGTGCTGTATCTGGCCGAAGCCAATGCCGCCGTTCTGGCGGAAATGCGCGGGCTGAGCGGGCGGCTGGATGGCGCGCGGTTGCAGGCCGAGGAGGAGGCGCTGACCGACCCGCTAACCGGGCTTCGCAACCGCCGGGCCAGCGACAGCCTGCTGGCGCGGCTGTGCCGCGAAGGCATCGGTTTTGCGCTGCTGCATCTGGACCTGGACTATTTCAAGCAGGTGAATGACCGGCTGGGCCATGCCGCGGGCGACCATGTGCTGGGCGTGGTGGCCGGCATCCTGCGCCGGCAATGCCGGTCGATGGATTCGCTGGCGCGGGTGGGGGGCGATGAATTCGTGCTGATCCTGCCCGGTCTGGTGGACGAGCTGCGGGTGGCCCGCATCGCCACCCGCATCATCGAGGAGCTGCGTCGGCCGATCGCCGTTCAGGATGAAAGCTGCCGGATTGCGGGCAGCATCGGCTATGTGGTGGTTCCCGAAGGGGCGGGGTCCGACCCGGCGACGGTGCTGAAGGCGTCGGATGCCGCGCTTTATGCGGCCAAGAAGGCGGGGCGCAGCCAGGTGCAGCAGGGGCAGGCGCGGCCCGGGCGGCAGGCGGAGGTGGTGCCCTGACCGCCGCGTCAGCCGGCCAGCGCCCGCAGATGGGCGGGCAGGCCGGTCAGGCTGTCCAGCCGGGCATAGCGCGGGTTGCCGACCGGCTCTTCCGCGGCCTCAAGCGCCCAGGTCAGGCCATGGGGCACATAAACCCCGTAGGCCCCGGCGGCGAGGGGCGGCAGCACATCGGATTTCAGCGAATTGCCCGCCATCAGCGCCTGACCGGCGCCGGTGCCGTGACGGGCAAAGATCCGGGCATAGATGTCGGGCGTCTTGTCCGACACGATTTCGACCGCATCGAACAGGTCGCCCAAGCCCGATTGCGCCAGCTTGCGTTCCTGATGCAGCAGATCGCCCTTGGTGATCAAGAGGATGCGGAAATCGCCGGCCAGTGCGGCCACGGTTTCCCGCGCGCCCGGCAGCAGTTCGACGGGATGGTCCAGCATGGCGCGCCCGGTGCCCAGCAGTTCCGAGATCACGCTGGCGGGCACGCGGCCTTCGGTCACCTCGATGGCGGTTTCGATCATCGACAGGGTGAAACCCTTTACCCCGAAGCCATAGGCGCCGATGTTGCGCCGTTCGGCGGCCAGAAGCCGGTCATGCAGATGGTCGGGCGCGGCATAGGGGGCCAGCAGGTCGGCGAAACGATCCTGCGTCAGGCGGAAGTAGGCCTCGTTCTGCCAAAGCGTGTCGTCGGCATCGAATCCGATGGTGGTGATCATCTGCGCCCCCCTTGCCGGCGGGTTTTGCAACGCCGTGGCGAGGCGCGCAATGCCGCCCCCCTTTTCGTTGCGGCAAAATCGGTTATATTTCCGTCATCACCCACCCTGCCGAATCCTGAAAATCGGAGCAGCCCCCCGTGTCGCATCGCCCCCTGACCCTGTCCGACAAGACGGATGGACCGCGCGATGACACGTCGATCCTGACCAAGCCCAAGACGCGGACCCAGCGCCCGCCGATGTACAAGGTGCTGATCCTGAACGACGATTACACGCCGATGGAATTCGTGGTTCATGTGCTGGAGCGGTTCTTCGGCATGAGCCACGCGCAGGCGTTCGACATCATGCTGGCCGTTCACAAGAAGGGGCTGGCCGTGGTGGGGGTGTTCAGCTTTGAAGTGGCGGAAACCAAGGTGGCGCAGGTGATGGACTTTTCACGCCGTCATCAGCACCCGCTGCAATGCACCATGGAAAAGGAATAGGGCGCCGCGCGCCTGCCCATGCAATCTTCCCGGCTTGAAATGGCGCTGGCCGAAGGCGCCCTTGTTCTGCCGCCCGAGGGGCGGATCGCGGTCTATCGTCCGCAGGCGGGCGACGACCTGTCGGCGCTGCCGCGTGACCGTGTGGTGGTGCTGACGGGCTTTCGCCCCGATCATGATGCCTTCCGCGCCGCCGGCTATGCGGTGGACCCCGCGCCGCCCTATGCGGCCGCGCTGGTCTGCCTGCCGCGTGCGCGCGACCATGCCCGCGCCCTGCTGGCCGAGGCGGCCGCCGCGGTGGTGCCCGGCGGTCCGGTGGTGGTGGACGGGCAGAAGACCGATGGCATCGACCCGACGCTGAAGGATCTGCGCGCCCGTGTTGCCTTGGGCGAGGCACTGTCCAAGGCGCATGGCAAGCTGGCGGTGTTCCCCGCCGGCCCGGGGCTTGAGGATTGGGCCGCGCGGCCGCGTCCGGTGGAGGGGGGCTTCGTCACCCGGCCCGGCGTGTTTTCCGCCGACGGGGCCGATCGCGGGTCGGCGCTGCTGGCGGCGGCGCTGCCGGCGAAGCTGGGGCCCAAGGTGGTGGATCTGGGGGCGGGCTGGGGCTATCTGTCGGCCGCCGTTCTGGCGCGCGAGGGCGTGAAGCGGCTGGATCTGGTCGAGGCCGAGGCGGATGCGCTGGCCTGTGCGCGCGACAACATCACCGATCCCCGCGCGCAGTTCCATTGGGCCGATGCCACCGGGTTCCGGCCTGCGTCGCTGGTTGAGACGGTGGTGATGAACCCGCCGTTCCACACCACTCGTGCCGCCGATCCCGGCCTTGGCGCGGCCTTCATCGCCGCCGCCCGGCGGATGCTGGCGCCCGATGGCGTGCTCTGGCTGGTTGCAAACCGGCACCTGCCCTATGATGCCGCGCTGACAGAACACTTCCTGACGGTTGAGGACATTGGCGGCGATGCCGCCTTCCGCCTGATCCGTGCGGCGAAACCCCGCCGCGCGACGCGCTGACAACCCCGAGGTTTCCATGAGCTTTTCCGTCTCTGGCAAGACTGCCATCGTGACCGGGGCCGCCAATGGCCTTGGTCTGGCCATCGCCCGGCATCTGGTGGACAAGGGCGCCAATGTGATGTTCGCCGACATCGACGAGGCGCGGCTGGAGGCCGAGGTGGGCGACGAGGCCCGTGCCGAAGGGCCGGTGCGGATGTTCGCAGGCGACCTGACGCAGAAGCTGACCATCGTCAACCTGCTGTCTGCCACGCATGAAGCCTTTGACAAGGTGGACATTCTGGTCAACGCCAGCCGCCGCGCGCTGCGGGCCGATGCGATGAACCCCGAGGAAGACGGGGTTGAGGCGATGTGGCAGCAGAACGTGATGACCGCGCTGCGCATGACGCAGATGACGGCGAAGCGCATGATCCAGGCCGCCGAGCGCAGCGGCACCGCGGGCGGCGGCACCGAGCGGGGCGCGGTCATCGGGTCGATCATCAACCTGTCGTCGATTGCGTCCAGCCGGGTGCAGCCGCGGCTGCTGGCCTATTCCATGGCCGCCGCCGCCATTGAACAGATGACGCGCACCATGGCCGTGGTGCTGGCGCCGCAGGGGATTCGCGTCAACGCGGTGTCCTTCGGCAGCATGATGAGCGCCAGCCTGCAGGCCGTGCTGAAGGAAGAACCCGAACTGCGCGGCCGCATCACCGCCGGCACCCCGCTGGGCCGGATCGCCGGCCCGGACGAGCTGGCAGAAACGGTGCAATATCTGGCATCCGATGCGTCGTCTTTTGTCACCGGGCAGGTGATCCCGGTCGATGGCGGGCGCGGCCTGCTGGATGTGGTCGCCGCGCCCGTCTTCTGAGCGTTACTCGGGATAGACCGCCCGGCATTGCGCGATGCCCGGTTCGGCCGCGCGCGACAGTTGCTTGCGCTTGGCCTTGAGCTGTTCCAGCAGCCGCGCCTCGTTCGCAAGGTCAATCGCCTTGGGCCGGGTGTGGGTTTCGACATCCCAGTCGCGGCAGGTTCCTGTCACCGGCGCGGGCGAGGGGTTTTCGGCCGTGGGGCGGCCGGGCCGCAGGCAGGGCCGGAAGGTCGGGTAGCGGACGGTATATTCCTCGATCGCATAGCCGCGCCGCAGATTGCCTTCGGACTGGGCGATCAGCCTGTCGACGGTGCGCAGGTCACGGGTGACGCGGCTGATACATTGTTCCTGCGGGGTGCCGCAGGCGGCCAGAAGGGCCAGCAGGGGAAGGGCAAGACGTTTCATGGCGCACTCGGGTTGATGCGACTCGGGCCGTGTCCGGGTCTGGCCCCAGACTAAACCTCTGCTCGCGATATGCCAAACTGGTTGGAAGCGGCGGCCCGGTTTGTTAGGCAGGGGCGCACGCAAGGGGGGAGCGCCGATGACCGAGGATTTCACAGACCGCAAGGACCGCGCCTCGGCCTGGTTCCGCAGCTTGCGCGACCGCATCACCGCCGCCTTCGAGGATCTGGAAACCCGGTTCGATGGCCCCGGCAGCCCCGGCCGGTTCGAGGTGACGCCGACCAGCCGCGCCGATGGCGGCGGCGGCATCATGTCGGTCATGCGCGGGGGGCGGGTGTTTGAAAAGGTGGGCGTGAACTGGTCTGCCGTGCATGGCACCCTGGGCGAGCGGGCGCAGAAGGCGATGGCGGCGCGCGGTGTGCCGGGCATGGCCGACGACCCGCGCTTCTGGGCCAGCGGCATTTCGCTGGTGGCGCATATGGTGAACCCGCACACCCCGGCGGTGCATATGAACACGCGGATGTTCTGGACGCCGGGCGCCTGGTGGTTCGGCGGCGGGGCCGACCTGAACCCCTGTCTGGAATACCCCGAGGATACCGCGCATTTCCACGCGCAGTTGCAGGCGGCCTGCGACGCCCATTCCCCCGACTATTACAGCCGGTTCAAGGCCTGGGCCGATGCATACTTCTTCGTGCCGCACCGGGGCCGGGCGCGCGGCGTGGGCGGCATCTTCTATGACGATCTGAACACCGGCGACTGGGAGGCGGATTTCGCCTTTACCCAGGCCGTCGGCAGCGCCTTCCTGCCCGCCTTCCTGCCGGTGACCGAGCGGCGGCTGGGCACGGTCTGGTCAGACGCCGACCGCGAGGCGCAGCTTGTGCATCGCGGGCTTTATGCCGAATACAACCTTGTCTATGACCGTGGCACCAAGTTCGGGCTGGAAACCGGCCATGATGCAAGTGCCGTGCTGATGAGCCTGCCGCCGGTGGCGAAATGGCCGTAACCGGAGGGCCCGACATGGCCGACATCACAATCCGCGCCGCCTATGCCTCGGTGGTGGAGGACGAGGGGCTGCTGTTCATCGGCTTTGCCGAGGGCGAGGATGACGACGAACCCTATCTGCTGTTCCGCCAGCCGCTTGCCGGTGGTCCGGTCTGGATGGAAGTGACGGATGAGGATTTCGGCGCCGAAGACGCGGTGGAGCGGATCGAGGCCGGGCCGCAGGGCCTGCGGCTGACCATCCGCAAGGCCTGCGTGCCGGCGCTGGGCTATGCCGGGCAGATCGCGGTGCGGATCGGCCCCGATTGCGAGGATGCCGCCCCCGCCCTGGCCGCGCTGCGCGACATGCTGGCCGGCGTCTGGGCCGAGGCTGAGGGCTGACGACGCGGCCTTGAGGGCTGCGCGTTTTCGCAGACATCGGCCAAAGGCCCCGGCCGGGTTAACAGCCGCGAAGCGGCCCCGGCCAGCGCCCGACCGCCCCCCGGGCGGGCGCTTTTGCGCTGTCGGTTCTTCGTTCAGCCCGTAGAGGGGTTGACCCATAAAGCGCCGGCCTCGGGCCGGGGGCAGCGCCCGCCCGCGGCCGGGCGCTGGCCTGTCGTTCTGCGCGGGAGGGTCCGTTCCCTGCGCGGTGGTGGCGCCCGCAACGCGGTGCCGGGGCTTACTTCATCGGGCTGCGGTAGGTCATCCGGCGGACGGAGCCGGTTTTCGAGCGCATCAGCAGGGTTTCGGTGGTGATCCAGCCGGGTTCGCGCTTGATGCCGGCCAGAAGCGAGCCGTTGGTGACGCCGGTGGCGGCGAAGATCACGTCGGCGCGGACCAGATCGTCGCGGGTATAGACGCGATCGAAATTGGTGATGCCGGCCTTTTTGGCGCGGGCGCGTTCGTCATCGTTGCGGAACAGCAGCTTGCCGAAGAACTGCCCACCCATGCATTTCAGCGCGGCGGCGGCCAGCACGCCTTCGGGCGCCCCGCCCGACCCCATGTACATGTCGATGCCGGTGACTTCCGGTTCGGCGCAGTGCATGACACCGGCCACGTCCCCATCGGTGATCAGGCGGATCGAGGCGCCGGTCGAGCGGATTTCCCGGATCAGGTCTTCATGGCGCGGGCGTTCCAGCACGCAGACAGTGATGTTCTCGGTTGAAACGCCCTTGGCGGCGGCCAGCGCCGAGACGCGTTCGGACGGGGTCATGGTCATGGTGACGACGCCGGTCTTGTAGCCCGGGCCGATGGCCAGCTTTTCCATGTACACATCGGGGGCGTGCAGCAGCGTGCCGCGCGGCGCCATGGCGATGACGGTCAGCGCGTTGGGCATGTCCTTGGCGGTCAGCGTGGTGCCTTCCAGCGGGTCAAGCGCGATGTCCACGGCGGGGCCGTGGCCGGTGCCCACCTCTTCGCCGATGAACAGCATCGGCGCCTCGTCCCGTTCGCCTTCGCCGATGACGACGACGCCGGCGATGTCCAGTTCGTTCAACTGGTCGCGCATGGCGTTGACGGCGGCCTGATCGGCGGCCTTTTCATCGCCCCGGCCAATCAGCCGGGCGCTGGCCAGCGCGGCCGCTTCGGACACACGGGCAAGGCCCAGCGAAAGCAGGCGATCCTGAAAGATACTGGCGTCGGACATGGGGGTCTCCGTCCCTGAGGCTTGGTTGCGACCGCTCTAGCCGGGGCCAAGAGGCGCGGCAAGGATGGTGACGCTAACGGGGCGCAGGGTTTTTCCGGCCGTCCGGGGCCGGGGGCCCCGGCGGTCAGACCTCTTCGATGCGGATGGCGATGGGCCGGTCCACCAGAACGCCGGTGCGGTCGAACTGGGTCAGGGCGTGGCCGATGTCGGCGGGGCTGGCCTTGTGGGTGACGATCAGGACGATTGCGTCATTGTCGGCGTCGCCCGGCTGGTTGATCTGGCGCATCTGGTCGATGGAGATGCCGGAATCGCCCAGGCAGGTGGCGATCTTGGCCAGCGCGCCGGGTTTGTCGAGCAGCGTCATGCGCAGGTAATAGGGCGCGGGCGTGGCGGCGCGGGCGGGCACGGGCGCGGCCAGATCGGCGGCCGGAAGGCCGAAGGTGGGCACGCGGAAGCCACGGGCAAGGTCGATCACATCGGCCATGACGGCGCTGGCGGTGGGGCCTTCGCCGGCCCCGGGGCCGCGCAGCACGATCTGGCCGACGCTGTCGCCTTCCAGCACCACCATGTTGGTGCCGCCCTGCAACTGGCCCAGCGGGCTGGCCGCGGGCACAAGGCAGGGGGTCATGCGCTGTTCCAGGCCGCGGCCCGTCAGTTGCGCGACACCCAGCAGCTTGATGCGGTAGCCCATTTCATCGGCCAGGCGGATGTCGTCGATCGAGACATTGCCGATTCCTTCCAGTTCCACCGCGTCAAAGCTGACACGGGTGCCGAAGGCGATGGCCGCCAGAAGCGAGAGCTTGTGACCGGCGTCTATGCCCCCCACGTCAAGGTTGGGGTCGGCTTCCAGATAGCCAAGCTGGCGGGCCTCTTCGAAGACGGTCTCATAGGGCAGGCCGGCGGCCTGCATCCGGGTGAGGATATAGTTGCAGGTGCCGTTCATCACGCCCATGACGCGGCGGATGCGGTTACCGGCCAGACCTTCGGTCAGCGCCTTGATGACGGGGATGCCGCCGGCGACGGCGGCTTCGAAACGGATGGTGCGGCCGGCTGCTTCGGCGGCAAGGGCAAGGGCCTGGCCGTGGTGGGCCAGCAGCGCCTTGTTGGCGGTGACCACATCCTTGCCGGCGGCGATGGCGGCTTCGGTCGCGGCGCGGGCGGGGCCTTCGTGACCGCCCATCACCTCGACGAAGACATCGACATCGGGGCGGGTGGCCAGGGCGACGGGATCGGTTTCCCAGGCATAGCCCGACAGATCGGCATCGCGGTTCTTCGTGCGATCGCGGGCCGAGACGGCGGTGATGGTGACAGGCCGGCCGCTGCGGGCGGCGATCAGCGCGGCTTCGCGCTGGACGATCTTGACGACGCCGATTCCGACCGTGCCGAGACCGGCGAGACCAAGACGAAGCGGAGCGGCGGACATGGACGGGCCTTTCGGTTCCTGGGTTCCCTGACCCAGCCTGTTAGCCGTTCGCCGCAACGGGCGCAACGCAGGGTTAGGGTTGCGCGGCTTCGGCACGCAGGCGGGCGGCGCGGGCGCGCAGAAGGGCGGCCTGCGAGACAAGGCCCTCGGTCGCCGGTTCGGCAGCGGCGGGGGCACGGTCCTGTGCGATCAGATCGTCGAGCGGCAGCAGCACCGGCTTTTCGGGGGTGGGGTCTTCCGGCATGGCGGCGACTTCGGGAAACTGCGTGCAGCCCGTGACCAGGCCAAGCGCCACAGCCGCGGCAAGGCGGGCGGACCCGGGCAGTTTGCGAAGGGGGGCGTGATCGGTCATGCCGGCATCCTAGCCCCGCCGCGCCGCGGGCGGAAGGGCTGTCTCCTGGGTCAGAGCGTGGCCGGGCAGGGCTGTTCGATCAGGCAGACCCGGCGCGCATAGCGCGGGCGGGTGATGACAAAATTGTCGAACGTATAGCTTGAGCCGGTTCCCAGCCCGAACAGGCCCAGTTCCTTGGCCGGGTTCGACAGGACGAAGAAAGTGGGGGTGAAGCCCACCTCGGTTTCGACCAGCACCGCGGAATCGCGGTCGGCCATCACGGGAATCCGTTCGGTGGCCATGGCCGCCAGTTCCGTCTTGGTCAGCGGCGGCACGGCGTTGTTGGGCGATTTCGAGAAGAGGACGTAATATTCCTTCTTGGTAGCATCCCATTGGAACGAGGTGATGCGCATCCGCACCGGGGCGCCGCCGGTCAGGTATTCCATCGACTTCTGCATACCGTTCACGAAGTTCATGTCGATGTCGCTTTGCCGCGAGATCAGGTCCGAGACGGCGTAATTCGCCTTCTGCGCCATGTTGATCGCGCGGAAACTTTCCCAATAGACGAACAGCGCCAGGAAGGCCCAGATCAGCAGGGGCAGAAGGATGAGGAACTCTGTCATGACCAGACCGTCCTCGCGGCGCGAGAACTGCCGGATGCGTGAGACGAGGGAACGCATACCGCTTGCTCCTCAGTACGGTTCGGTCACGACCAGCGTCGAGGTCATGATCTGATAATCGCCGGTGAGCGAGTCGGCCCGAAGCCCCAGGCCAAGGCCGGTGGTCGGGAAGATCGGCTTCGCCGTGGTGCAGATCCGCACGACCATGATCTGGTTGGCGCTGCCGGCCGAGACCTTGCCGGATTCCAGGCTGACCAGCTTGCCATTGCCATCGCCGCAATAGGCGGTATCGCCCGGGATTACCCAGGTCGAGGTATCGACCGGCGCGATCCAGACCTTCAGCTTGCTTTTGCAGTCGCCCAGGATCGGGGTCGCGTCGCAGATCAGGTCGCGCAGCTTGTCATGGTTGATTTCGGCAATGTTTCCAAGGCGGAAATCGCGCATCACCAGATCAAGGCCGCGGTCCATCGAGACATAGCGGAGCGTGTAATAGCCCGCCTCGACCGAGGCCATGAAGATGCCCACCACGACCGGCACGAACATCACGAATTCGATCGTGGCGGTTCCGTCTTCGCGCCGCCACAGACGGCGCAGGCGCCGGGCCATGCGCGACAGCAGGGGATGTGTCATTGCGTCAGCCTCAACTGGCTGAGGTTCGAGGCGATCAGCGCGAAGGCCGTCTTGATTTCAAGGCCGTTCACATCGAAGAAATAGGTCGAGGACGGGCTTGAGGCGCAGTTGCGGATCGCATTCGCGCCGCGGTTGTCGGTCTCGAACGCGATGCCGTAAACCAGCATTCCCTTGCTTTTGGCCTGGCCGCAGATGGTGTTCAGGTTCGCGTCCATCGTGGGCGTGTTGTCGTGGGTGCTGGTCCAGTCAACATAGCTGCGGAACTTGTTCTTCCATTCGGCATAGGTGGTGTTCATGCAGCTTGTGGTCGTGCACAGGGCGCGGGCGTAAAGCTGCCAGGCCACCCAGTCGGTATGGGCATAGGACCAGACTTCGTTCCAGGAAAGCCGGGTGGTGTTCGTATAGGTTGCCGTGGTGGAATAGCAGGCCGAGCCCGAGGGGGCGGTGCCGTTCCAGGGCCGGGAATGCCAGGCGCCAAGGTGCGGAACATAGAAGGGGCGGCTGTTGCACAGCTTGGTGGTGGTCGAGGCATCGACCTTGCTGGCCACGAAGATCGACATGTACTTGTCGTTCGCGCGCCAGATGTCCGATTTCGTGGTGCCGAGATAGGTGTCCGAGAACCGCTCCTGGTCGAAGTTGGCGCCGTCTGTCATCAGCACGATGACCTTGAGCGTTTCCTTGTCGCCATAGTCGGCCGGGCGAGCGTTGAAATAGGCCGGAATGTCGCCCGAGGTGACCATCGATTCCGTGATGCCGCGCGAGGTGGGATCAAGCAGGTAGGTGCCCCATTTCATGCCAAGGTCGATGGAGGTTGCGCCAACCGGAACAAGCCCGTCGATCTGTGCCTTCAGGGTTGTCTTGTTGTTGTTGTGCATCCGCACATAGTTTCCGGCGACCGGGCTGCACCAGAGGTTCGTATACAGCTTCCGCGTGGTGTCCCACTGGGGCTCCACGATCGCGACATAGCTGGTCGGGGTCGACATGTTCGTGGCCCAGGCCTGACCGAAGGGCGATTGCTTGACCGGCGTCGTGCGCGAAATCGTGGTCGTGCCATAGGTATTGGTGGGCAGGTTCAGGCAATAGGATTTCCCCGTCGCGCCGTTCGGCTGGCTGGTCGGGAATGTGTGCCCGCCGTTCACGTTGAATTTCGAGATCAGCGTCGGCCCAAGGTTCACCTGGCCGTTATAGGGCACGATGGTGATCGAGATCTTGTTCTCGGTATCGTTCTCAAGGACCGTATCTACAAAATCCTTTGCCGCCGACTTGAGGTTGTTGATGCGGCTGATGGTGTTATACATCGACCCGGAAACGTCGAGAACCAGCGCGATTTCCACATTCGTGACCCGCTGTTCGGCCTGGCTGACGTTCATCGCCTCCAGATAGGGCACGTCCATCATCGACATGAAATGGTTGGGCGAATTCACCGTTGCCTTGGCGGTAACGGTGCGGGAGTTCATCGCCTGCTGGACATCGACGTTGTCAAGCTCCTCGTCCAGGCCGGATTTCTTGAACCAGTCCTCAACGACCGCGGTCGGGTTCAGCGTCTGTTTCAGGCTGGCCGCGGCAAGGGTGGCGCGGTCCATCGTGTTCTGCACCGAGACGCGCTTGGTTTCGAAGCGCATCATGTCAACCGCGATGCCGCCGATCAGGATCATCAGGAAGAAGAAGATCAGGATATGGACGGCCATCACCCCTGATGTGTCGCGGGCAAATCGGGCAGAGCGGCGGCCCAGTCCGTGCAATGCAATCCGCATAAGGTTCTTCATGCCGGGCATCCTGTCAGGTCAAATTCATGTCCGAATGGAACAGGGACGTGAGTATTCTACCGGATTAGAGGGAGTCATCGGCCAAATTGTGGCGAGTCCGGGTCTGAGAGCCGACAATTGTGGGTTGAGGAAACGATTTGTGCGGGTTTTCGGGATTGATGCCGAGCTGGCAACCGGAGCCCTCAACCCCAGATTGTGTCTGTGCGTCCGGCGCGCAGCGTGATGCCCGCCCGTGGCGAATCGGAGTGCCGGAACAGACTTCACAATGACGACGCAGAGGGTTGCCGTCAGGCATTTCGACAGATGCGCGACAGGTTTCGCTTGGCTATGATGCAGCGGTCGGCGGGCGAGGGGCCCGGAATGTGCCGGCACAGGGAGGATAGTAGTTATGACAGTGGCCACCCACGAGCCGGGCTTCCGCGACTCGGTCGATCTGATGTTCAATCGCGCGGTGCGCCTGATGGACCTGAGCCCTGGTCTGGAACAGAAGATCCGGGTCTGCAATTCGACCTACACCGTCCGTTTCGGTGTGCGCCTGCGCGGCAAGATCGAAACCTTCGTCGGCTATCGCTCGGTCCATTCCGAGCATATGGAGCCGGTCAAGGGCGGCATCCGCTTCGCCACCTCGGTCAACCAGGACGAGGTGGAGGCGCTGGCGGCGCTGATGACCTACAAATGCGCGCTGGTGGAAACGCCGTTTGGCGGTTCGAAGGGCGGGCTGTGCATCGACCCGCGCGCCTGGGAAGAGCATGAGCTGGAACAGATCACCCGGCGCTTTGCCTATGAGCTGATCAAGCGCGACCTGATCCATCCGGCGCAGAACGTGCCGGCGCCCGACATGGGCACGGGCGAGCGCGAGATGGCCTGGATCGCCGACCAGTATGCGCGGATGAACACCACCGACATCAACGCCAAGGCCTGCGTCACCGGCAAGCCGCCCCATGCCGGCGGGATTCAGGGCCGGGTCGAGGCGACGGGCCGCGGCGTGCAGTTCGCGCTGCGCGAATTCTTCCGCCACCCCGAGGATGTGGCCAAGGCCGGCCTGTCGGGCGGTCTGGAGGGCAAGCGCGTGATCGTGCAGGGCCTGGGCAACGTGGGCTATCACGCGGCCAAGTTCCTGAGCGAGGAAGACGGCTGCAAGATCATTGCCATCATCGAACGCGACGGCGCGCTGCTGAACGACGCCGGGCTGGAGATCGAGGCGGTCAAGGCGCATATGGCGGCCACGGGCGGGCTGAAGGGCTTTGCCGGTGCCACGCATGTGGCCGATGGTGCGGCGGTTCTGGAACAGGACTGCGACCTGCTGATCCCGGCGGCGATGGAAGGCGTGATCCATCTGGGCAATGCCGCGCGCATCAAGGCGCCGCTGATCATCGAGGCGGCCAACGGCCCCATCACCTATGGCGCCGATGAAATCCTGCGCAAGAAGGGCACGATCATCATTCCCGACCTTTATGCCAACGCGGGCGGGGTGACGGTGTCCTATTTCGAATGGGTCAAGAACCTGAGCCACATCCGCTTTGGCCGGATGCAGCGGCGGGCCGAGGAGTCGCGCTCGCGGCTGCTGGTCGAGGAGCTGGAGCGGCTGTCGGCCGACAAGGGCCTGGGCTGGACGCTGGGCCCGGACTTCAAGCAGAAGTTCCTGACCGGATCGGACGAGCTGGCGCTGGTCCGTTCGGGCCTGGATGACACGATGCGCACCGCCTATCAGGCGATGCGCGAGATCTGGCATTCGCGTGCGGATGTCGAGGATCTGCGCGTGGCCGCCTATATCGTGGCCATCGACCGGGTGGCCAAGACCTACCGCTCGAAGGGCCTGTAAGCCCGCGTCCTAATGGGAATGTCCATGGTCGTGCCCGCAGGAACGGGCGTGGCCATGGGCATCACCCGCCGATCCGGCGCGCATCTCGGCCAGCGCGTGGCGCAGGATCTGCACGGCGGAAGACAGGAACAGTCCCGACATCGCCGCCGCGACCACAAGGTCGGGCCAGGGCGTTGCCGTCAGCCCCACCAGCAGCGCCGCGCCCATCACCGCGACATTGCCCACGGCATCGTTGCGCGAACACAGCCAGACCGACCGGACATTGGCATCGCCGTTGCGGTAGCGCATCAGGATCAGCACGCTGGACAGGTTGGCGGCCAGCGCCAGCGCCCCGACCACGCCCATGACTTCGGCCCGCGGCAGGCCGGGGCCGAAGAACAGCCAGAGCGTTGAGCCGAACACCCACAGCCCCATGGCCAGCAGCGACAAGCCCTTGGCCATCGCCACCCGCGCCCGGGTGGCCAGCGGCCGCCCGATCACCCAGAGCGACAGGCCATAGGTCGCGGCATCGGCCAGAAAATCCAGCGCATCGGCCCGCAGCGCCTGCGACCCGGCCAGCGCCCCCGCCCAGAGTTCCACCCCGAACATGCCGGCATTCAGTCCGATCACCGCCCAGAGCGCGCGGCGGTAGGCCGCTGACTGCCCGTCAAAATTCACCTCATGGCCACACGCGGCAGACATGCCCGATCTCCTGTTTTCTTTCCGGTGAGTCGGGCGTAACCTCTATAGCGACTGTAGAGGCAAGGGGAAAGTTATGCGCGAGGTGACAATCGGCGAGGCGGCCCGCGAAAGCGGCGTCAAGGTCACGACCATCCGCTTCTACGAAGGGCGCGGGCTGTTGCCGGCCCCGCCGCGCAGCGATGGCGGGCAGCGCCTTTACGGCGCGGATGACATCGCGCGGCTGCGCTTCATCCGCCATGCGCGCGACCTTGGCTTCGACATGGCCGCGCTGGCCGATCTGCTGGATCTGGCCGGCCACCCCGACGCGCCGTGTGACAATGCCGACCGGCTGGCGCGCGACCGGCTGGCCGATGTGCGCCGCCGCATCGACGCGCTGCGCGCGCTGGAGTCCGAGCTGGAACGGATGATCACCGCCTGCCAGCATGACCGGGTGGCCCGCTGCGCCGTGATCGAAAGCCTGGCCGACCATGCCCATTGCGGCGGCCCCCATGCACGGCTGGACTGACGCGCCGCCGGCGGCTGCGTCACCCGGACACAGCCTTGTGATGCCGGGGGCGGGACTGAAAGCGACAGCCTTTGTCGCGGTTGGGCAGGCTTGGCGCCGCCGCGCCTTGCAAACCGGGGACAAAGCCGGTTCATTGGGGCCGGAACGACGGGAGCGGCAGGATGCGCTATTCGGGCCTGAAGGTCATTACCGAGGGGCTATTCGGCAACAAGGGGTGGAAACCCGCCTGGCGCAACCCGGCCCCGAAGCCGGCCTATGATGCCATCGTGATCGGCGGCGGCGGACACGGGCTTTCCACCGCCTATTATCTGGCCAAGAACCACGGGCTGACCAATATCGCCGTGCTGGAGAAGGGCTATCTGGGCGGCGGCAACGTGGGGCGCAACACCACCATCGTGCGGGCCAACTATTTCCTGCCGGGCAACCAGGAATTCTACAGCCATTCGCTGAAGCTGTGGGAAGGCCTGGAATCCGAGCTGAATTACAACGTGATGCACAGCCAGCGCGGGCTGATCAACCTGTTCCATTCCGATGGCCAGCGCGATGCCTTTGCCCGGCGCGGCAATGCGATGATCACGCAGGGCGACGATGCCATCCTGCTGGACCGTGACGGCGTGCGCGAACTGCTGCCCTGGCTGGATTTCGACCAGACGCGCTTCCCGATCTATGGCGGGCTTCTGCACCCGCGCGGCGGCACGGCGCGGCATGACGCGGTGGCCTGGGGCTATGCGCGCGGCGCCGACCGGCGCGGCGTGGACCTGATCCAGAACTGCGAAGTGACCGGCATCGACATCGAGGGCGGCAAGGTCGTGGGCGTGCAGACCACGCGCGGCCCGATCCGGGCGCCCAAGGTCGGCATCGTGGTGGCCGGACGGTCCAGCCAGGTGGCGGCCATGGCCGGGATGCGGCTTCCGATCGAAAGCCATGTGCTGCAGGCCTTCGTCACCGAGGGGCTGAAGCCGGTGATCAACCATGTGATCAGCTTCGGCATGGGGCATTTCTACATCAGCCAGTCCGACAAGGGCGGTCTGGTGTTCGGCGGCGATCTGGACTTCTACGCCAGCTACGCCGCGCGGGGGAACCTGCCGATGGTGGAACATGTGATGGAAGCGGGCATGACGCTGATGCCGATGATCGGCCGCGCCCGTGTGCTGCGCAGTTGGGGCGGCATCATGGACATGTCGCCGGATGGCAGCCCCATCATCGACAAGACCCATGTCGAGGGGCTGTATCTTGACTGCGGCTGGAACTACGGCGGCTTCAAGGCGGTGCCGGCCAGCGGCTGGTGCATGGCGCATCTGATGGCGACCGATACCCCGCATGAGGTGGCCCGCCGCTTCCGCCTTGACCGTTTCGCGACCGGGCATCTTCTGGATGAAGAAGGCACCGGCAGCCAGCACAACCTGCATTGACCGCCATGCCTCATGTTCACCCGAAACGCCTCGCCAGACTGCCGGTTGCCTCCGGCGGGGGTATTTTTGCCAAGATGAAGTGGCAGGGTTTCATCTTGGCCCAAATACCCCGGGGTGAGGCCCGCAGGGCCGAGGGGCAGCGCCCCTTGGCAACGCCGGCCCCGAAGGAGACCACCCGATGCGCCTGAAATGCCCCCTTTGCGGCGAACGTGACCGGCGGGAGTTCTATTACTCCGGCGCGGCCGATTACCTGTCGCGCCCCGAGGCCGGGGCCGCGCCCGCGGCCTGGGACGACTATCTGCACAACCGCGACAACCCGGCCGGGGTGACGCGCGACCTGTGGTATCACGAACAGGGCTGCGCGCAGTGGCTGGTGGTCACGCGCAACACGGTGACGCATGAGATCACCGCCGTCGAGCTGGTTGCCGGGAGGGCCGCGGAATGAGGGTCGAGGGCAAGGGCATCATCGACCGCAGCCACCCGCTGCGCTTCACCTTCGACGGCAAGAGCTATGGCGGCTATCGCGGCGACACGCTGGCTTCGGCATTGCTGGCCAATGACGTGCGGCTGATGGGGCGCAGCTTCAAGTATCACCGCCCGCGCGGCCCGCTGACCGCCGGCAGCGAAGAGCCGAACGCGCTGGTCGAGATCCATGGCAAGACCAACCAGACGCCGAACGTCCGCGCAACCATGCTGGAAGTGTTCGACGGGCTGGATGCCCGCAGCCAGAACCGGATGGGCACGCTGAAATATGACCTGCTTGAGGTCAACGACCTGCTGGCGCCGTTCCTGAGCGCGGGCTTCTATTACAAGACCTTCATGTGGCCGCGGGCCTTCTGGGAACGGGTCTATGAGCCGGTGATCCGCCGCGCGGCGGGCCTGGGCAGCCTGTCGGGCAAGCATGACGAGGGTGTTTACGAGAAAGCCTGGGCCTGGTGCGACCTGCTGGTGATCGGGGCCGGGCCGACCGGGCTGATGGCGGCGCTGACGGCGGCGCGGGCGGGGGCGCAGGTCATCCTGGCCGACGAGAACCCGCTGCTGGGCGGGCGTCTGGTCGGCGACGGCGGCACCCTGGGCGGCGAGCCGGCGGCGATCTGGGTGGCCGGCGTCGAGGCGGAGCTGCGGTCAATGCCGAACGTGCGGGTGATGACGCGCACCACGGTGACCGGCGCCTATGACAACGGCACCTTCGGCGCGCTGGAGCGGGTGGGGCTGCACCGCCCGGCCCGGCCCAACCTGCCGCGCGAATGTTTCTGGCGCATCGTCGCGAAGCGCGCGGTTCTGGGTGCGGGCGCGCTGGAACGCCCGATCGCCTTTCCCGACAATGACCGGCCCGGCATCCTGCTGACCAGCGCGGTGCGCACCTATCTGAACCGCTTTGGCGTGGTGCCGGGGCGGCGGGTCACCATCTTTGACGGCAGCGAGGCCGGCCGCGTTCTGGCGCGCGAGCTGATGGCGGCCGGGGTGCAGGTGGCGGCGATCATCGACCCGCGCACCGAGGCTTCGGGGCTGGAGGATTGCCCGGTGCATCTGGGCGCGCAGGTGGTGGGCAGCCGGGGCCGCCTTGGCCTGCGGGCGATCACCGTGCGCAAGGGGGCCGAGACCTTCGAGATCGAGACCGACTGTCTGGCGATGTCGGGCGGCTGGAACCCCAGCCTGCACCTGACCTGCCACATGAACGGACGCCCGCGCTGGTCGGAAGACATCATGGCCTTCGTACCGATGGAGGGTGCGGTGCCGGGGCTGACGGCGGCGGGGGCGGCGGCGGGCCGCTTCTCGACCCATGCGGCGCTGGGCGATGGCAAGGCCGCCGCGACGGCCGCGCTGAAGGATCTGGGGATGGCGGTGCCCGACCTGCCGCTGCCGGCGGCCGAGGATGCGCCCTATGAGCCGCGCGCCCTGTGGGACGTGGGCGGCGAGGGGCGGGCCTGGATCGACTTTGCCAATGACGTGACGACCAAGGACGTGCGTCTGGCGGCCAAGGAGAACTATACCTCGGTCGAGCACATGAAGCGCTACACCACGCAGGGCATGGCGCCGGATCAGGGCAAGTCGTCGAATGTGGCGGCGCTGGCCGTGCTGGCCGATGCCACCGGCCGGTCGATCGCCGAGACCGGGATCACCACCTTCCGGCCGCCCTTCGTGCCGGTGTCCATCGCCTCGATGGGGGCGGGCGGGCGCGGGGCGGGCTTTGCGCCGCAACGCTTCCTGACCAGCGATCAGGCCAGCCGCGACCGGGGCGCGCCGATGATCGAGGCGGGGCTGTGGTATCGGCCCAGCTATTTCCCGAAGCCGGGCGAGACGGGCTGGAAGGAAGCCTGCGACCGCGAGGTTGGCTGGGTGCGCACCGCCGTGGGCGTGGCCGATGTGTCCACGCTGGGCAAGATCGACATCCAGGGCCGCGATGCGGCGCGGTTTCTGGATTTCGTCTATACCAACACCTTCAGCACCCTGCCGGTGGGCCGGGTCCGCTATGGGCTGATGCTGCGCGAGGACGGGATGGTGCTGGATGACGGCACCACGGCGCGGCTGGGGGAAAACCATTTCCTGATGACCACCACCACCGCCGCCGCCGGGCTGGTGATGCGGCATCTGGATTTCGTGCATCAGGCCTTCTGCGCCGATTGGGATCTGCGCTTCCTCAGCGTCACCGAAAGCTGGGCGCAATTCGCCGTGGCCGGGCCGATGGCGCGGGCGCTGCTGAATGCCACGCTGGATGCGCCCTTGGGCGATCTGCCCTTCATGGGGGTGACGACGGTGCGTGTCGGCGGGGTCGAGGCGCGGTTGTTCCGCATCTCGTTCAGCGGGGAAGAGGGCTATGAACTGGCCGTTCCCACCCGCTATGGCGAGGCGCTGTTCCGCGATCTGGTTGGCCGGGCCGAGACCATGGGTGGCGGTCCCTACGGGATGGAGGCGCTGAACGTGCTGCGGATCGAGAAAGGCTTCATCACCCATGCCGAGATTCACGGCCGGGTGACGGCCTTCGACATTGGCATGGAGAAGATGGTCAGCGCCAGGAAGGACTGTATCGGCAAGGCGGCGGCGCAGCGGCCGGGGCTGACGGGGCCGGAGCGCCAGCAGCTTGTGGGGCTGAAGGCCCATGCGCCGCTGACCGCCGGGGCGCATCTGTTCCGGCCCGGCGCGGTGGTCGATCCGGCGACGGACGAAGGCTATGTCACCAGCGTGTGCTGGTCGCCCACGCTGAACTGCTGGCTGGCGCTGGCCTTCCTGGCCGATGGTCGGGCGCGGTATGGCGAACAGATCCGGCTGGTTGATCACCTGCGGGACATCGACGTTACCTGCGAGGTGACGGGGCCGGTGTTCCTGGACCCGGACGGAGGGCGGATGCGTGCCTGAACTGATTGCAAAACAGGCCTGGGCGGGACAGGCGTCGGTGACGAAGGCCGGGCTTGCCCTGGTGCCGCTGGAGGACCGGGCGATCTGGTCGGTGGCGCTGTTTCCCGGCGGGGCCGAGGCGGCGGGCGCCGCGCTGGCGCCCTTGGGTCTGGGCTTTCCGCCGCCGAACCGCTGGGTTTCGGCGGGGGCGGCGCGGCTGGTCTGGACCGGGCGCGATCAGGCCTTTCTGATGGGGGCCGAGCCGCCGGCAGGTCTGGCCGGCGCGGCTGCGGTGACGGATCAGTCTGGCGGCTGGGCCGGGGTGGCGCTGTCGGGGCCGGGGCTTGCGCAGGCGCTGGCGCGGCTGGTGCCGGTGGACCTGACGCCGGCGGCCTTTCCCGAAGGGGCGGCGATCCGGGCGCCGGTCAACCACATGTCGGCGGTGATCCTGCGGACGGGGGCGGAGGCGGTTGAAATCTGGGTGTTCCGGTCGATGGCACGGACCCTGTGGCACGAGCTGGCCGAGGTGCTGGATCGGCTTGAGGCGCGGATCGCGATCAAGGGCTGAGGAAGGATTTTCTACCGCATATCGCGGCAGTGGAAGAACGCGGTGGCGAAATCCGGCGCAGCGGATGATTTGTCACTGGCGCGTCACGGGCGCAGTGTTTACACGCTTTCTGAAAGACACATTCAGGAAAGCTGAAGATGGCGCCCGACGGTCAGACCCTTGCCCCCAATGTTCATGAGGCCGAATCCATTCCCGAAGCGGCGCGGGCCGAGATCGACCGGCTGCTGAATTCGGGCGACCTGTTCCGCTACACCGCGCCGAAGGATGCGCCGGTGGCGCTGCTGGAGGCAGAGTTCGCGGCGCTTCTGGGCGCGCGCTATGCGCTGGCGGTGTCGTCCTGTTCGGCGGCGCTGTTCCTGTCGCTCAAGGCGCTGGACCTGCCCAAGGGCGCCAAGGTGCTGATCCCGGCCTTTACCTTTGCCGCCGTGCCGTCAAGCGTTGTGCACGCCGATTGCGTGCCGGTGCTGGTGGAAGTGGGCGCGAACTACCGCGTGGACATGGCCGATTTCGCGGCCAAGCTGCCCGGGGCCGATGCGGTGATGATTTCCCACATGCGCGGGCACACGTCTGACATGGATGCGATCATGGAACTGGCCGATGCGGCCGGTATCCCGGTGATCGAGGATGCGGCGCACAGCCTGGGCACCGTCTGGGGCGGGCGCAACATCGGCACCATCGGCAAGGTGGGCTGCTTCAGCTTCCAGTCCTACAAGATGGTGAACGCGGGCGAAGGTGGCATCCTGATCACCGACGATCCCGAGGTGGCGGCGCGGGCGATCATCATGTCGGGCGCCTATGAGGAAAACTGGAAGAAGCATCCGGGCCTGTCCAACAGTTGCGCGCATTGGCAGAACAAGCTGCCGCTTTATAACCTGCGGATGCAGAACCTGTCGGCGGCGGTGATCCGGCCGCAACTGCCGCTGGTGGCCGAACGGGTGGAAAAGGGCCGGGCGAACCACGACCGGGTGGCGGACATGCTGAACGCCTGCCCCTGGCTGCGGGTGCCCGATCCGCTGAAACCCGAACAGCGCGCGCCGGATTCCATCCAGTTCAACCTTGTGGGCGACTGGACCGACGAAGAGGCGGTGGCCTTCCAGACCGCGGCCAAGCAGCGCGGCGTTTCGGTGCAGGTCTTCGGCCTGTCGGAAGGCAATGCGCGGGCGTTCTGGAACTGGCAGTTCCTGGGCGAGGTGCCCGATCTGCCGCAGACCCGCGCCATGCTGATGCGCGCCTGCGACGTGCGCCTGCCCACCCGGCTGAGCGCGGCGGAACTGGATTTCATCGCCAATGCGATCCTGGGCGCGGCCGAGGCCGTCAAGGCTGAGGCGCCGCCCGGTCACAGGACCGACAGGCTGTCCCCGATGAACGGGTAGGCCGCGCGCATCGGCGCGACCACCTCTTCCGCGATCAGCGCGCGCAGGCGGTGCGCGATCAGATCGGGAATGTCGCGCAGCACGCCGGCGCGGGCCTGCAGCGACAGCGTGCGGTCCAGCGGCGCGAAGGGCAGGGGCTGCACCTCGATCTCGGCGCGGAAGCGGCGGGCCTGATGCAGCGCCAGCGGCGTGAGAATGGCCCAGCCGGCGCCGGCGGCCACCATGGCCAGAATCGCGTGATAGCTGTCCAGTTCAAAGCGCGAGGCGGGCTTCACGCCCAGCCGCGACAGGTGGCTGGCGATCTGGCGCCCGATCAGGTGGCGGGCGGAATACTGGATCAGCGGCAGGTCTCCGGGCGCCCGCCCGCGCGGGCAGACGGCAACGAAGGGATCGCGCAGGATCGGGTGAACCTCGCGCGGGGCGGCCTCGGCGGCGGTGTCGCCGGGCAGGTCGGTGGCGACGATCACGTCCAGCGCGCGGGCGTCAAGCTGGTCAAGCAGCCGGTGCGACGGGCCGGTTTCCAGCAGGAAGCGGCAGCCCTTCAGTTCTTCCGACAGGCCCGACAGCAGGCGGGGCGTCACATCGGCCTCGAAATCCTCGATCATGCCAAGGCGCAGGGTTGTCAGACCGGCCAGATCGGCGCGGGCCAGTTCGGCGCGGGCCTCAAGCGCTGCGTTCAGCATCACCTGCGCGTGGCGGCGGAACATGGTTCCGGCGGGCGTCATCCGCATCGGCCGGGCGCCGCGATCCAGCAGCAGCGCGCCAAGCGCGGTTTCCAGACCGGAAAGCTGCTGGCTGACGGCGGACGGGCTGACGCCCAGACGCCGCGCCGCAGCGGAAATGGCGCCTTCCTCGGCCGCGGCGAGAAAGACTTCGATCCCCCAAAGGGTGACGCGGCCCTCGGCCTCGGCCATCGGTCAGAGCTTGGACAGCTTGGCCTGCAGTTCGGCGAGCTGTTTCTTGATCTCGGCAATGTCGTCGGGCTTGTCGGCGCTGTCCTCTTCCCGCGCGGGGCCCGACGCGGCCCAGCCGGGCAGGCCGCCCATCATCGACTTGAGGAACACTTCCTGCTGCTTGCGCAGGGCATCGAAGCCGGGAACGGCGGCCATGGGATTGGGGAAGGCGGACAGGTTTTCCACCATCTTGGTCTGGCTTTCGCGCAGCATGTCAAAGCTGGCCTGCAGGAATTGCGGCATGACCGACTGCATCCCGGTGGCATAGCTGCGGACCAGATCGGTCAGCACGTTCACCGGCAGCACGTTCTCGCCCTTGGATTCGTGTTCGGCCACGATCTGCAACAGATACTGCCGGGTCAGGTCATCGCCGGATTTCAGATCGACGATCTGCACCTCGCGGCCCTGCCGGATGAAGCCGGCAATGTCTTCCAGCGTCACATAATCCGAGGTTTCGGTATTGTAGAGGCGCCGGCTGGCATAGCGCTTGATCAGAAGCGGCTTGTCGGTATCGGCCATGCACGGACCCCCCTGGACTACGGCACGCTTTTGCGTGTGCAGAGAAGCTTAGGGCAGGGCCGCAGAAAAAAGCAAGGGCGGGCTCAGGAAGAGCCCGCCCGCTGATCTTTCGACAAGGGCTGCGCGCGACAGGGAGCGAAGCCGCGCAGCCGGTCGGAAGACTTACTTCGCGGCCGAAGCGGCGGCCTTCTTGGCGGCCGTGGTCACTTCGTTGGTGGCCTTCTTGACGACGGCGGTGGCGTCTTCCGACACTTCCTTGCCCGCAGCCAGCATCAGCTCGACGGTTTCCATCTGAACCTTCTTCGCCACTTCGGCGAAGGCGGCCAGGTTTTCGGCGGCCATCTCGGCAGCGGCCGACGCGTAGTCGGTCACCGACTTGGTGTAATCGGCCGGGTCAGCCTTGGCCTTGGCCATGTCGCCCAGCTTGGCCAGGGTGTCCTTGGTCCACTTGGCGGTGATTTCGGTCGACTTCTCAGCCGCCTCGATGGCGACCTTCGAGAACTTCTCGCCGAAAGCGGCCTGGGTCTTGAACGCGTTCTGGAAGGCCGAAGCGTCAACCGGGAAAGCGGCCATCATGTCCTGGAACGCCTTGGTCATGTCGGGGGTCTTGGTCATCTGGGTATCTCCTAATGCCGGACACTGGCCGGATTTCATGAGAAACATATACATGCTGCGGTGCAGCATTTCAAGTATTTTTCTGCAATGCAGCATTGCGCCCGGCGCCTTGGCGGGGCCAGAGCGCGGCCTTTCGTCCCGGCGGCAAAAGGCAAGGCCGCAAGCACTTGACGAAACGAGATTTCCCCGTGACCGAACCCATGCCGACAGCGAACCAGCCCCACGGACCCAAGGCCGGACCGCAGGGCGGACCGGCTGGGTTTCGCTGCGACTTGCCGCGAATCAGGGGGCCGTCAGCGCCGGCACGGCGGTTACATAAACGCCGGGGGCCGGGGCCAGAACCGGGTGAACGCTGTCGCCGGGGATGCGGGCCGCGACCATCGGGCCGGAAGCCTTGGCCAGCCAGGCGCCCCAGCGCGGCCACCAGCTTCCCTTGTGGAACTCGGCGCCGGCTTTCCAGTCTTCCGGGGTGCCGGTCACCGGGGCAGAGCTGACGTAATGGCCATACTTGTCGCGACCCGGCGGGTTGATGATCCCGGCGATGTGGCCGCTTTCGGACAGGATGAAGGTCTTGGACTTCGATCCCATCTGCTTCACCCCGTTGAAGCTGCCGCGCCATTGGGCGATGTGGTCGGTCTCGCAGGCCACGGCGCACAGCGGCACGGTCACGTCCTTCAGGCTGACCGGCTTGCCGAACACCTGGAACTCGCCCTTGGCAAAGCCGTCGCGCTGGCACAGGCCGCGCAGGTATTCCACCGCCATTTTCGCGGGCAGGTTGGTGCCGTCGCCGTTCCAGTAGAGCAGGTCGAAGGCGGGCGGCGCCTCGCCCAGCATGTAGGACTTGATCGCCGGGCTGTAGATCAGGTCGTTCGAGCGCAGGAAGGAAAAGGTCCGCGCCATGTAAAGCCGCGACAGGATGCCGTCCTGTGCGGTCTGGCGTTCGATCCCGTCCACGAAATCATCGGTCAGGAACACGCCCACTTCGCCCGGTTCCGAGAAATCGGTCATGGTGGTGAAGAAGGTGGCGGTCTTGACGGTCTTGTCGCCGGCCTTGTGCAGATGCGCCAGCGTCAGGCCCAGCGTGGTGCCGGCGATGCAGTAGCCGACGGCATTGACCTGCTCCTCGCCGGTGATGCGGCGCACCTCGGCCATGGCCCGCAGATAGCCGTCGCGGATATAGTCGTCCAACCCGACATCGGCATAGCTGGAATCGGGGTTGACCCAACTGACGACAAACAGGGTGAAGCCCTGATCGACGATCCACTTGATCAGCGAATTCGCCGGCTTCAGGTCCATGATGTAGAACTTGTTGATCCAGGGCGGGAAGATCAGCAGCGGCGTCTTGTGAACCTTTTCGGTGGTCGGCGTGTACTGGATCAGCTCGAACATGCGGTTGCGGTAGACAACCGCCCCCGGCGTGGTTGCCAGATTGGCGCCCACACGGAACGCCTCGCGGTCGGCCAGCGTGACGACGACCTCGCCGTTGTTCGCCTCGATGTCGCGGACCAGATTCTCAAGCCCCTGCACCAGACTTTCGCCATCGGTGGCCACCGCGCGTTCCAGCGCATCGGGGTTGGTGCCCAGGAAATTCGTCGGGCTGAACATGTCGACGATCTGGCGGGTGAAGTATTCGACCCGGCGCTTGTCTTCCGGCGGCAGGCTTTCCATGTCGCCCACGGCGGTGCTGACGGCCTCGGCGTTCAGCAGATACTGCTGCTTGAGGAAGTTGAAATAGGGGTGGCTGTCCCACAGCGGATTGGAAAAGCGGCGGTCTTTCGGGCCGGGGTCTTCGGGCGCGCGGAATTCGCCCTTGGCCAGCACCTGCTGGGCCTCGACGTAATGCTTCAGCGTCTTGCCCCAGTAGCTGATCTGATGTTCCAGAACACGGGCGGGGTTCTGCATCATCTCGGCGAAATAGGCGGCGGCGGCCTTCATGTAGACATCGGTTGACGGCCCGTTCAGCGCGGCGTCATGCAGCCGCCGCTGCCCCAGCGCCGAGGCAAGACGTTTTGACAACTCCTCCATCCTCGCGAGATTTGCGTTCAGCCGTTCCTGCCGAATCCCCGAGTCATCGGATTCTGTTGCCATCGTCACTCATCCCCCCTATCGTCGCTGCTGTGCAGCATCGCGTCACCGGCCCGTTGGGACACACGACGATGCGTGTTGGTCCCGCCCGGGCTTGGAGACGGTAGATGAAGTATATGACCACCTACGACCTCATGGAAAGCGCTCGCAACACGAACGAGTGGCTTGGGGCCACCGCCCGTGCGATGGCAAGCTATCCGGTCTTCGCGCTTTCGATGAACCCGATGCTGCCGCTGATGGCCGCCTGGGGCGAGGTGACGGAGCGAACCTTCTCGCGCATGGTGGCCAAGCCGGACTGGGGCATCCGGTCCATCGTGGGGCCGGAAGGGCAGGATCACCTGGTCGACATCAGGACCGTGGTGGAAAAGCCTTTCGGAAACCTGATCCAGTTCTTCGTGCGCCGCCGTGAACCGATGGCGCGCAAGATCCTGCTGGTGGCGCCGATGTCGGGCCATTACGCCACGCTTCTGCGGTCTACCGTGGCCTCGCTGCTGCCCGATGCCGATGTCTATGTGACGGACTGGCACAATGCGCGCGACATTCCGGTCAGCGCCGGCAAGTTCGATGTCGAGGATTACACGCTTTACCTTGTCGAATTCATGCGGGCGCTGGGCCCCGATACCCATGTCATCGCGATCTGCCAGCCCGCGCCGCTGACGCTGGCCGCCACCGCCTATCTGGCGGCGGAAGAGCCGGCGGCGCAGCCGCGCAGCCTGACGCTGATCGGCGGGCCGATCGACCCGGACGCCGCCGCGACCGAAGTCACCGATTTCGGCCGCCGCGTCACCATGGGCCAGCTTGAACAGACCGCGATCCAGCGCGTCGGCTTCAAGTACAAGGGCGCGGGGCGGCTGGTCTATCCGGGCCTGCTGCAACTGGCAGGCTTCATGTCGATGAATTCCGAGCGCCACTCAAAGGCGTTCAGCGACCAGATCATGCGCGCGGCCCGGGGCGAGGCCAGCGATCACGACGCGCACAACCGTTTCTATGATGAATATCTGGCCGTGATGGACATGACGGCCGAATTCTACCTGTCGACGGTCGAGCGCATCTTCAAGAACCGCGAGATTGCCCGCAACGAATTCGTCGTGGCCGGCAAGAAGGTGGATATCGGTGCGATCACCCAGGTTGCGGTGAAAACGGTGGAAGGCGCGAATGACGATATCAGCGCGCCGGGGCAATGCGTGGCCGCGCTGGACCTGCTGACCGGCCTGCCGGCGGCGAAGAAGGCCAGCCACCTGGAACCGGGCGCGGGCCATTACGGCATTTTCGCCGGCAAGAGCTGGCGCCTGAACATCCGCCCGCTGGTGCTGAACTTCATCGACGCCAATTCGGGCGCGCCCGAACCGGCCCAATCTCCGGCACAGTCCGACAAACCGGCCGGCCCGATCCGGCTGGCGGCCTCCAAGTAAGGGGCGCGGCAACCGGCTTCAGCGCAGGAACAGCGGCCCGGCCAGGAAATCGCGCAGGGCCGCGCTGACGGCTTCGGGCTGTTCAAGCTGGGGCAGGTGGCCCGCGCCTTCGATCACCACCAACTGGCCAAAGGGCATCAGCCCGGCCATGAAATCCTGCCGGCGCGGCGGCACCAGCGTATCTGCGGCACCGGCAATGATCAGCGCGGGCACCCGCACATTGCGCAGCGTGCGCTGCTGGTCGGGGCGGCGTTGCAGGGCGCGGCTCTGGCGCAGATAGGTGTCCAGCCCCAACCCGGCGGCCATGTCCTGCACCAGCGCCAGCACCTCGTCCCGCCATTCGGTGGCGGCCAGCGCGGTTTCCGGCAGGTCGGCCCGGATCGCCTCGGCCAGACGGCCGGCGCGGGCGGCCACCAGCCGGGGTTCGCGGGCGGCGGCCACCGCCGGCGGTTCCGGCAGCGGATCGGTGGAGACCAGAGCGATCCGCGACACCCGGTCGGGCAGGCGGCGCAGGATGTCGATGGCGACATCGCCCCCCAGCCCGTGGCCCAGAAGGGCAAAGCGCGGCGGCAGATGCGGCAGCAGCCCCTGCGCGATCTGTTCGACCGTCTCGCCCCCGGTGGGCAGGCGCAGCAGCATCGGGCGGTCTGCCCCAAGATGCACGATCTGCGGCAGGAAGCCCCGCGCATCGGCCATGAAGCCCGGCAGGACAACCAGCGGGTCGGTCATGCCGGGGGTCGCGCCAGCACATCCGCAACCGAGGCGGCGATCAGCGCCAGACAGTCGGGGGTGGAAAAGCGGTGGTCGGCCCCCTTGACCAGCGTCAGCCGCAGATCGGGGCCAGTGGCATGATCCAGAATCGCCAGCGCGACGGCGGGCGGCACATCGGTATCGGCGGTGCCTTGCAGGAAGCGCGCGGGAAAGGGAAGCGACAGCGGGCGGTCCAGCACAAGGTTCTGCGCGCCATCCTCGAACAGGCGGCGGGTAAAGACATAAGGCTGGTCGGAATAGTCGGACGGAATCTCGATCCGCCCGCGCGCCGTGACCTCGGTCCGCTGGGCGTCGGTCAGATCCTCGGCCCAGGTGCGGGCGGTGAAATCGGGCGCGGCGGCGATGCCGACCAGCCCCGCCACCCGGTCCGGCAGGGCGCGCGCCAGCAGAAGCGCGATCCAGCCCCCCATGGACGAGCCGACCAGAACCTGCGGCCCCTCTGTCAGCGCCTCGATCGCGGCACGGGCGTCGGCGGCCCAGTCGCCGATGCAGCCCTCCTCGAAATCGCCGGAGGACTGGCCATGGCCGGAATAGTCGAACCGCAGGAAGGCGCGGCCCTGTGCGGCGGCCCAGTCTTGCAGGAACAGGGCCTTTGAACCCTGCATGTCGGATTTGAAGCCGCCCAGGAACACGATGCCGGGGCCCGTCCCGGGCAGGCGGTTGTAGGCGATGCGGCGGCCTTGCGGGGTGGTGAGGAATTCGGTCATGCCCGGCTTATAGCAGCCGCGCCGCGCGGGTGCAGCCCCTTCAGATCGCCTTGCGGTTGATGATCACGCGGCGTCGATGCTTTGCGCCAGAATCCGGCTGATCTGGCTTTGGCTCAGCCCGCTTTCCGCCTGCCAGCGGTCAAACGCCGCCTGAATCGCCCGCCGCGCCTTGGCCGAGGTTGCGGAGCCGTCGATCACCCCTTCGGCCTGCAATCGCGCCACCACATCGCGCGACAGCAGGAACCCGTCTTTCCCCATGAAGCGCATCAGATATTGTCCGGTGGTGCCGCCCAGACGGCTGAAATCGCGGGTCAGCCAGTCCAGCAGCCCCACGAAATCGGACGCGGGCCAGTCCGCCACCTTGCGCCCGAAGCCGGGGTTGGCGGCCATCACGGCGGCATTGTCGCGGATCGCCACGATCTTGGCGCCGGACCGGATCACGCGGGGGTCATACAGCAGCGCCTCCAGCGCGTCGCCCTCGATCATCGCCACCCGGCCGGGGGCAAAGCCGTGGAAGGCGGCCTCGATTCCGGGCCATTTGGCGGTGACGACCGTCCAGCTTATTCCGGCCTGAAAGATGCCCCTGGCCATTTGCGCCAGCCAGCGGTCATCGGGGATGGCGGCCAGTTCGGCGGCGGTCTTGGGGCTGGGCAGGTTGGCCAGCACGGCCTCAAGGCTGCCCTTGCGGGCGATGGCAATGTCGCGGATTTCTGCAAAGGGGCGCATCGGCGGTGTTCCAAAGGGGTGGCGTCAGACTGGCAGAGGCCGCCACATCGGGCAAGAACCTGCGCGTCCGGGGCTTGACGCCGCGCGCGGGCGGGCGCAAACCGTCGCCCGACATAACCCGCAACCGGGCGTTCCGTGGGCGCCAAACTGACGAGGAGCATGGCCATGAGCCAGATTTCCCTGACTTTTCCCGATGGCAACAAGCGCGTTTACGATGCCGGGGTGACGGCGGCCGAAGTGGCGGCCTCGATCGCGCCGTCGCTGGCCAAGGCGGCGATTTCCGCGCAGGTGAACGGGATTCATTACGATCTGGCCTGGCCTATCACGCAGGATGCCACGATCAGCCTGAACACGATGAAGGATGACGGCCCCGCGCTGGAGCTGATCCGCCATGACTGTGCCCATATCATGGCCCGCGCCGTGCAGGAGCTGTGGCCGGATGTGAAGGTCACCATCGGGCCGGTCCGCGATTACGGCTGGTTCTATGACTTCGACCGCGCCGAACCCTTCACGCCCGAAGATCTGGGCGTGATCGAGGCGCGGATGAAGCAGATCATCAACGCCCGCGACCCCGTCCGCACCGAGGTGTGGGAGCGCGCCCGTGCGGTGGAATACTACCGGGGCCGGGGCGAGCCGTTCAAACTGGAACTGCTGGACCGCATCCCCGAAGGCCAGGACATCCGCATGTACTGGCATGGCGACTGGCAGGATCTGTGCCGTGGCCCGCATCTGCAACATACCGGGCAGGTGCCGGCGGATGCCTTCAAGCTGACGCATGTGGCCGGGGCCTACTGGCTGGGTGACAGCACGCGGCCGATGCTGCAACGCATCTACGGTCTGGCGTTCAAGAACCGCGATGACCTGAAGGCCCATATGCACATGCTGGAAGAGGCCGCGAAACGCGACCACCGCAAGCTGGGCCGCGAGATGAACCTGTTCCACATGCAGGAAGAGGCGCCGGGCCAGATCTTCTGGCATCCGAACGGCTGGACCATCTACACGACGCTGCAAGACTACATGCGCCGCCGCCAGCGGGCCGATGGCTATGTCGAGGTGAACACGCCGCAGGTGGTGAACCGCAAGCTGTGGGAAGCCAGCGGCCATTGGGAAAACTACCGCGAAAACATGTTCATCGTCGAAGTGGACGAGGACGGCGCGCGGGAAAAGGTCATCAACGCGCTGAAGCCGATGAACTGCCCCTGCCATGTGCAGATCTTCAACCAGGGCATCAAAAGCTATCGCGACCTGCCGTTGCGCATGGCCGAATTCGGGTCTTGCGCCCGCTATGAACCCAGCGGCGCGCTGCATGGCATCATGCGGGTGCGCGGCTTCACGCAGGATGATGCGCATATCTTCTGCACGCTGGAGCAGGTGGAAAGCGAATCGAAGAAGTTCATCGAGTTCCTCAGCCGGATCTATGCCGAACTTGGCTTTGACAAGTGGCGGATCAAGCTGTCCACGCGGCCCGAAAAGCGGGTCGGGTCGGATGAGATCTGGGACAAGATGGAGGCCGCGCTGGCCAATGCCGTGACGGCGGCCGGCTATTCCTATGAGATCTTCCCGGGCGAGGGGGCGTTCTACGCGCCCAAGCTGGAATTCGTGCTGACCGATGCCATCGGCCGCGACTGGCAATGCGGCACGCTGCAGCTTGACCCGAACCTGCCGGAACGGCTGGATGCGTCCTATATCGGCGAAGACGGCGGGCGGCATCGTCCGTTCATGCTGCACCGCGCCTGCCTTGGGTCATTCGAACGCTTCATCGGCATCCTGATCGAGAACCACGCCGGCAAGCTGCCGTTCTGGCTGGCGCCGCGTCAGGTGGTGGTGGCCAGCATCGTGTCGGACGCCGATCCCTTCGTCGAGGAAGTGGTGACGGCGCTGACCCTGGCCGGGGTGCGGGCCGAGGCCGACATGCGCAACGAGAAGATCAACTACAAGGTGCGCGAACATTCGGTGGGCAAGGTGCCGGTGATCCTGGCCGTGGGCATGAAGGAAGTCGAGGAGCGGACCGTTTCCGTGCGCCGGCTGGGCGAAAACCGCACCGAGACGATGACGCTGGCCGCGGCGGTGGAAGAATTTGCCCGTGCCGCCCTGCCGCCCGACCTGGCCTGATCTGCTGGCGGGGCCTTCAAGCGCAACAGATGGGCATTTTCCGCGTCTGGCGGGGTGCCCATCGCCTTGCAGCTTGATTTTCAAACGCAGCGTGGCATCCTTGCTCTCAGTACGACAGACTTTCTGACTGCCTCTCTCTGAAGAAGGCCCTGGAAGACCTGGCGCTACGCCTCGCGGCAATGGTGCCGGGAGGAGGGTTGAAATGGGAGAGCGGGTATGCCGACAGGCACCGTGAAGTGGTTCAACGCGACGAAGGGCTTTGGTTTCATTGCCCCTGACGATGGTGGCAAGGACGTGTTCGTTCATATCTCGGCCGTCGAACGCGCCGGACTGAAGGGGCTGAACGACAATCAGAAGGTGGCCTACGAGCTGCTCTCGGGCCGCGACGGGCGCGCTTCCGCGGGCGAGCTGAAGCTTCTTTGACCCGGTGGGGCGGGGGAAACCCCGCCCTATGCCGTCAGTTCCGCCTCGGTTGTGGCGTCCCAGCCGAGGTGCCAGCGGTCTGCCTTGATGACGGGCCGCTTCATCACCGTAGGCTGCGCCTTGATCTGCGCCTCGGGTTCTGACGCTTTCAGGAAATCGCTGAACGATCTGTAGGTGGTGGACTGGGTGTTCACCGCTTTCGACCCGAATTCCGCGACGATTGCCGCGATTTCGGCGTCTGACAGCGGTTCGGCGCGGATGTCGCGGAAGGTCACCTGTTTGCCGGCGGCTTGAAGCGCCTTGAGGGCCTTCTTGCAGGTATCGCAGGTGGGGATGCCGTAAAGGATCATGGACGGGCCTTTCAGGTTGCCCCGTGCGGGGACAGGGCAGGGGCAAGGAAATTCAACGGCTTGCAAGGCCGCCTTTGGCCCTTGTTACCACGTCACGCCCCCGCCGCAAAGCCGAGGCGCGCCGCCGCGCCCCGGGTCAGCCGTAGATCATCCGCGTCAGCGTCACCCCGGCCCAGGCCGAGAAGGCCGTCAGCACGCCGCCCCACAGCGTATCGGTGATCACCATCGCGGGGTGCCAGTCGCGCAGGATCGTCCAGGAGGTGAATTCGTAGGTGCCATAGGCCATCAGCCCCAGCACCAGCGCGGGCAGCACGACCGACGTGCCGTCGCGCAGCGCCGCGGCCGAAATCAGCCAGACCAGACCTGCCACATAGGCAAGGTAGAACACCACCGCCGGGGCGATGCGGATCGGATCGGCCATCAGCGGCCCGATATGGCGCGTGAACAGGGGCTTCATCACGAAGCTCAGCATCAGCGCATCGAGAATCAGGAAGACCAGCGCGGTCAGGGCGTAAAGGGTCAGGGCGGGCATCGGCAACCTCCGGTTGACGCAGAGCTAGCGCGGATTTCCGCCGGGGAAAGGGGCATCCGTCACGCTTGTGGTGCCAAGGCAACCCTGCCCGGCAAGGTGATGCCGGGCGGCCCGTGCGCCGCAGCCGGCGCACGGTCTTTCGCGGGGGACTCAGCCGTCGATTCGGGCGCCCATCAGCGCGATGGCCTGCTGATAGACCGTGGCCGCGTTCCATTGCTTGATGACGGCAAAGTTCGGCTCGCCTTCCTGATAGCCCTTGCCGGGCTGCCAGCCCTTCTGCCGCAGGAAGTTGGCGGTCGAGGCCAGCGCGTCGGTGACGTTGTTCAGGTCAACCTTGCCGTCGCCGTTGCCGTCCACGCCATAGGCCAGCGCATTGCCCGGCAGGAACTGGGTATGGCCCAGCTCGCCATGCTTGGCCCCGATCGACGCGGCGCTGATGCTGCCGCGATCCACCAGTTTCAGCGCGCCGATCAGATGCGGACGGAAATAGTCGGACCGGCGGCAGTCATAGGTCAGCGTGGCGATGGCCGAGACGACATTGGTGTCGCCCATGAAGCCGCCGAAGCCGGTTTCCATGCCGTGGATGGCCAGCAGAACCCCGGCGGGCACGCCATACTGCGCCTCAAGCCCGGCGTAGAAGCTGGCGTTCTTCTTCTTGCGGCTGCGGCCCTGCGACACGATCGTATCGGCGCCGCGCACCTGAAGGAACTTGTCGAGGCTGTATTTGAAACTTTTCTGGTTCCGGTCGGCCGAGATGGTGGCCTTGGAATAGGACGATCCCATCAGCGCGGCGATGCCACGGTCGCCCACGCCTTCGCTGCGGGCTTCCTCTGCCATGACCGATTTCCAGTTTTCGTAATTGCCACCCGTGTCCGAGCAGGGGGCCGCAAGCGCGGAAGAGGCAAGGGCAATGAAAAGAAGCGAAAGGCCGGATTTGCGAAGCACGAGGTCACCTTTTGAAGCGTTCCGGCCCAGAATAGAGCCAGCCATTGGACAATCAAGCGGTTTGCCGCAGGGGTTGTGTTTTCCGGTCAGCGATCAACGGGCAGGCCGGACGGCACGCTGTCGGGTATGGGCATCCGGCCCCCGGCGCGGGCGACCGGGTCTTCCAGACTTTGCAGGAACGCCAGAATCTGCGCCAGCTCGCTGTCGCTCAGGGCAACGGCGGGGGTGCGGCTGGCGGCGACGGTGATGGCGGCAAAGTCGCCCGCACCATCGGCGGGGTTCAGGTCGGGCTTGCCGGTCTTCATGGCGGGCAGCAGCGCCGCCTTCAGCGTATAGCCGGCGATGGCCGAGCCGGGGGCGATGTGCTGGCGCAGATAGTCCGGCAGGCTGGCAAAGGCGCCGGCATGGCCCCAGGGCCCGGTCAGCGTGACATTGCGCAGCGAGGGCGTGCGGAAGGCATAGGCATCGTTGGGGTTGTTCGACACCCGCATCCGCCCGGTGTCATGCTGGTGGGATTCGAAGCGTTCGGCCTTGCCGGGGCCGATCTGCGGATCGCCCATGGCGTGGAACTTCATGTCGGTGAAAAGCGCGCCCGAATGGCAGGTGCCGCAGCCGGCCTTGCCATAGAACAACTCGGCCCCCGCCATGGCGTCGGGGGCAAGCGGGGCCTCGCCACGCATCCAGGCATCGACGGGCGCGCTGTCCGACCGGAAGTCGAAGGTCATATAGGCCGCGACCGCATTCGAGATGTCGGTAAAGGCGATGGGGCGGCCGGCGGCGATTTCGGGATAGACTGCGCGGAAGCGGTCGACATAGGCGGGAATGGCACTGATGCGGGCGGCGATGGCGGCCCAGGCGCCATGGTCGCCGGTGATGCGGCCCTGACGGACCAGGGTCGAGATTTCGTTCTCTTCGTAATGGCCGGCCATTTCATCGTTGGACAGCACCGGGAACATTGTCTGCGCCGACAGAAGCGAGGCGAAGCCGCTGACCATCTCGTCCTCAAGCGGGGTGCGGAAGCCCGAGGGGCGGGTGGCGTCCTGTTCGATGCGGCCATCGGCGAACATCACGGTGAAGCCCCGGGCGCCGACGTTCCACAGCGCCGGCGCGTTGCGGGGGATGCGCTGTTCGGGCAGGTTGTCGGGGTTGGCGCGGCGGTCAGGGCCAAGGCCGATGCCGCCTTCGCCCATGCCCAGCGACAGCCCGTCCGAGGTGCCGAAGCGGGGATGGTGGCACGAGGCGCAGGCGATGTTGCGGTTGCCCGACAGTTCGGCATCCCAGAACAGCAGCCGGCCCAGTTCCACTTCCTCGGTCGGGAAGGTGGGAAAGTCGGCGTCGGTCAGCGGCGCGGGCGGGGCCACGGGGTCGGCCAGGGCGGCGGTGCCAAGGGCCAGCGACAGCAGGGCGGGGCGCAGGGGCATGGCTCAGGGCCTTTCGGTCAGGGTCAGGGCGGCGCCTTGTGCGGGGGACAGGCGATACAGGCGGTCGGCGGAAACGGGCGTCCAGTCGGAAGCGGTGGCGCCGGGCCAGATCACCCGCAGTTCGGCGGTTTGCGCCGCGCCAAGGCCGAAATGCAGCGGCACGGCCTGGCCCGAGACATGGCCGCCGCCCACGGTGTTTTCCTGCGTCAGGACGCGCCCGTCGGGCAGGCGCAGTTCCACGATGGCGCCAATGGCGCGGCTGTTGGCGCCCGGCGCGCGCAGGTCCAGCGCGATCCAGTGCCCGGCGTCGGCGGTGGTGTTCTGCCAAAGTTCCAGCGGCGCGCGGCGGTTGACCACGACCAGATCCAGCTTGCCGTCGCGGTTCAGGTCGGCCAGCCCCGCCCCGCGCGACCGTTCGGTGGTGCCGATGCCGGTCACGCCGCCCTTTTCTGCAAAGTTACCGTCAGGCTGGCGGATCAGCAGGTTGTTCGGGTCGTGGATGGCGTTCGAGGGCATCTGTTCCACATTGCCCTTGGCGATGAACAGATCGTCCCAACCGTCATTGTTCACATCGCCGAACTGGGCGTGCCAGCCGGTCGAGGGGCGGCCATCGTCGCCGGAATAGGGCGTGGTGGCGTAGCTGCCCATGGAATAGGGGGCGTTCTTCATCACGCCGCCGCCCTGGTTGATCTGCAACGGCTGGTCGCCCATCGAGGTGAGCACCACTTCGGGCAGGCCGTCGCCGGTGATGTCGCGGCTGGCGATGCCCATGCCCCACAGCCGCAGGGTGGGCCAGCCCTCGGCCTCGGTATATTCGGCCAGCGGCCGCAGGTGCCACATCTGTTCGCGCCCGGCCCGCACATAATACTGCCGGTCGTTCGAGATGCGCAGATCAGGCGTGCCGTTGCGCTGCCAGTCCGAGATCAGCATGGACAGGGCGCAGAAGCCCGGTTCCAGCGCGACACGCGGCGCGAAGGCGCGGCCATCGGGGCGGTGCAGGAAGTTGCGGTCGCAGGCTTCGAACGGGCCATCCGGGTTGGTGTGGTCCACATAATTGCCGAAAACAAGCGTGGGCCAGCTTTCACCGGGTTCGAACGTGGCGGTGAAGGCGGTGGTCCATTCCTGCCCGCCATCGAAATGCCAGTCGGCCGGCGGGGGGGTGAACCTGCAATCGCCTGTGCCGCGCAGCAGCGCGTTGGTTCCGTCGCGCAGGACCACAAGGTCCAGCAGATCATCGCCGTCGATGTCCATCGGATAGGCGCCGGTCGTGCCGTCCAGCGGTGGAAGCTGGCCTTCGGCAAAGGTCAGTTCTCCCCCCGGTTTCGAGGTGTTGAGGAACAGATGCGCCGGGGCGGCCCCGCCGGCGGCAAAAAGCTCGGGCAGGTCGTCGCCGTTGCAGTCGAAGACCGCGACACCGCCGCCGACATAATGGTTCCAGTCTCCTTCATAGCTGTGCTGCACCGGCAGGGCGGCGGCACGGTCTGTGAAGGAGACTTCGGCCCCGGCGGGCTGGCCTGCGGCCAGCGCGGCCAGCGCCAGCGGAAGGGTGACATGGCGGCGGGGGTGGGGCGGCAATCCGGTCTCCTGGCAGCGGGGCTGAGACGCAGTGATACGCGGGCCGGGGCGGGGGCGTCCACGAAATCCTTGGCTGCGGTGCAGCATGGCGACGGGCCGGGCGGGGCGGCGGGAATCGGGGGGGCGGTGCCGGGCTTGCCCGCGGGCCGGCGTGACCATCTGATCGCGCGGGGAAAAATATTCTTCTCCTTCCGAAATCGCGGGCGGAAAGGGGTTCCAAAATTCGGGGTCCGCAGAACAGAAGGTGCGATTTCACCTTCTCAGGGCCTGAAAACCCGTGCTGGATACGGCCAGAGGCCGGGACGGATGCCGCCCCCGGCTGCAAGGAGCAATCGGATGACACGGATCTATGATGACAACTCGCTAAGCATCGGGCGCACGCCGCTGGTGCAGTTGAACCGCCTCGGCGCCGGGACGGGCGCGCGGATTCTGGCCAAGATCGAAGGCCGCAACCCGGCCTATTCGGTGAAATGCCGGATCGGTGCCGCGATGATCTGGGATGCCGAGGAGCGGGGCCTGCTGGGGCCGGGGAAAGAGATCGTCGAGCCGACCTCGGGCAATACCGGCATCGCGCTGGCCTTCGTGGCGGCGGCGCGCGGCATCCCGATCACCCTGACCATGCCCGAGACCATGAGCCTCGAGCGGCGCAAGATCCTGCTGGCCTATGGTGCGAAACTGGTGCTGACCGAAGGCGCCAAGGGCATGAAAGGCGCCATCGCCAAGGCCGAGGAGATTGCCGCGAGCGACCCGAAATATGTGCTGCTGCAACAGTTCAAGAACCCGGCCAACCCGGCGATTCACGAACGCACCACCGGCCCGGAAATCTGGGAAGACACCGGCGGGGTGGTGGACATCCTGGTGGCGGGCGTGGGCACCGGCGGCACCATCACCGGCGTGTCGCGCCATATCAAGCAGACGCTGGGGCACAAGCTGACCTCGGTCGCGGTCGAGCCGGCGGAAAGCCCGGTGCTGACGCAAACCCGAGCGGGCGAGCCGGTCGCGCCGGGGCCGCACAAGATTCAGGGCATCGGGGCGGGGTTCGCGCCGGATGTGCTGGACCTGTCGCTGGTCGATGCCATCGAACAGGTGACCAGCGCCGAGGCCATGGCCACCGCGCTGCGGCTGGCCCGCGAAGAGGGGATTCTGGCCGGCATCTCCTGCGGGGCGGCCACGGCGGTGGCGCTGCGGCTGGCCGCGCGGCCCGAGAATGCGGGCAAGACCATCGTGGTGATCCTGCCGGATTCGGGCGAACGCTACCTGTCCTCGGCCCTGTTCGAAGGTGTGTTCGATGCCGCGGGCACCCCGGCCTGACACAGAGGCCAGACACCGGGGCCAAGACGGCGAAACGACAAAGGCCCGGAGCGTGATGCTCCGGGCCTTTGGCTTTTGCGGCGGGGCCGCGGTCTCAGGGCAGCGTGCTGGCCTGCACCGGGGCGGTCGTGCCCACAAAGGCGCTGCGCGGCAGGGTGGTCAGCGCGATGGTGGCCCCCCAGGCCAGAAAGAACAGCACAAGGCCGGCATATTCGGCGCGTCCGGGTCGGTTGCTGCGGAAAATTCGGTTCATCACAGGGCTCTTCGGGCAGGTTCGGGAAGGACGGGAAGGAAGACGGGTTCGCTGCGCTGGATCAGGTCGTCGCGCAGCGCCTTGCCTTCGGGCCAGGGACCGAAGCCCGAAGCCACGTTGATATGCCCGGCCATGCCATAGTCGACCAGGTAGGCACCCCAGCTATCGGCCAGTTGGCGGGCGCGGGAGAAGCTCATCCACGGGTCGTTGCGGCTGGCAACGATGGTGGCGGGAATGTCGAAGGGCTGTTCGGGCACCGGGCCGAAGCGACCGATGCGGTCGCTTCCCACCGGCTCGGCCGGGGCCACCAGCAGCGCGGCCCGCACCTTGAGCTGCGGCCAGCGGGCCAGGATGCGGGCGATCAGCACCGCCCCCAGCGAATGACCGACCAGCACGCTGTCGGGGTGTTGCAGGATCATGCTGGCCAGCTCGACCTCCCACACCGAGGGGAGGGGGCGGCCGGGATCGGACAGTTCGACCATCAGCGCGCGCGGGTCGGTGGCGGCCCACCAATGCTGCCAGTGCGGGGCGGGCGAACCGTCGAGGCCCGGAATGATCAGCGTCTTGGTCATGGCGGTCTCCTTTCGGGGCGACTCGGGTCCATGGAGTAAATCTAGCAAGTTAATCGTGATTATGGAGTCCAAAGATCGGGCCGGAAAGGGAAGGATGTTCTCGCGCGGCAGCATATCGTGGATCAGCGGTTGCGCGTGTCCACCGGATAGGCGGTGGTGAACTTCATCCGCTCCATCGCGAAATGCGAGGTGACATTCTTGATCGGCACCGCATCGGTCAGGCGTTTGTAAAGCATGTCGAAGGCCGCCATGTCGGGCACGGCGACGCGCAGCAGATAGTCCATCTCGCCGGCCATGCGATAGACTTCCATCACCGAAGGCAGGGCGGCAACCGCCTTGGCAAAGGTCTCGCGCCATTCGGCGGAATGATCGGGCGCCTCGATCCCCATGAAGACGGTCAGCCCGAAACCAAGCCGGGCCGGATCGGCCAGGGCGACGCGGCCCGTCAGCACGCCGGCGGCTTCCAGTTTCTGGATGCGCTTCCAGCACGGGGTCTGCGACAGGCCCACCTTGTCGGCGATCTGGGCCACGGGAAGGGTGGCATCGCGCATGAGTTCGGCCACGATCTTGCGGTCGATCAGGTCAAGGTCGGTCATCCTGCATCTCCTGTCTTCGGTCCCTTGGCGGGGGTTGCGTCAGCATGGCAGGAATATTCTTATTGTCTATAGTCTTTATCGTGTATAATTTTCCATTGGAAACAGAAGGGATACAATCTCTTCTGTTGCAGGGCAGGGGGCGCGTCGGCGGGATGACGTGATTCTCGACATTGATTCCCGTGTTTGCGCGCCTTAGGTACGGTCCATGATCACGCAGAAGATGAAATATGCGCTGAAAGCCTTGCTGGCCCTGGCCGACGAGGCCGCCCGCGAGGCGCCAGAACCGCTGACGATCGAAGAGATTGCGCGGCGGTCCGGCACGCCCAAGCGGTTTCTGGAACATATCCTTCTGGAAGTGCGCAATGCCGGCGTGATCGCCTCGATCCGGGGGCGGTCGGGCGGCTACAGCCTGATCAAGAAGCCGTCCGAGGTGTCGATCTCGGATCTGCTGCGGCGGATCGACGGGCCGATCGCGCCGTTGCCCTGCCTGTCACGGTCAGCCTACCAACGCTGCGAGGACTGCACGGATGAGGCAAGCTGCCGTATCCGAAAGGTCTTTGCCGAAGTGTTCTGGTCCTACCTGCTGATCATCGACTCGCTGACCCTGGCCGACATGCTGCGCTCGGGCCAGACGGCGGCGCAGGTTCTGGGCGAATAACGCCCTGATTTTCTGAACATTCCCCCTGCAACCCTGCCGCGTGCCCCGCCGCGGCCGGTAGAATTTTCTTCTTAAATCACGACACATTTTGACGTGAATATTCCTTTGCAATACTCGACCGATCATGTCGTTATTAATTCATCGACGGGGCCTGATGCCCCGCCTTGAGCCCAAGGAGATGACGATGACCGCCGCCGCACCGCACCGCACCTTCCGCCTGGCCAGCACCGCCGCCGCGATGCCCATGCCTGCCGCCGACCTGCGCGTGACCTGCGCGGTACGCCTGATCGACCGGCGCACCGGCCGGTCGCTGCGGCTGAACGGCAGCCCGCTGGTGCTGTTCACCCGCCGGCCCGACGAGGCGGTCGCCGAATTGCTGGAAGGCCGCGACCCCGCGGTCTGGGAGGCCCGGATCGAACCGCTGGGCCGGGAGGTGCGTCGATGACCGCGCATCCTTTCCCGCTGATTTCGCTGCCGGACCTTGTGTCCGCGATCTTTCCCTTCTCTCGCCGCCGGCAAGACCCACAGGAGTTTCCAATGTTTGCAACCATCAAGATTGCCGGTGACGTGACGGCGCAGGGCGAACGGATCGCCGACCATGACGATGGCCGCGTGACCATTGCCGACGGTTCGCGCCGTCTGACTGGCTGGCCGGTGACGCGCGGCCTGAAGGGGGCGCTGTCGGCGCTGGCGCTGGCGCTGATCGGGTTCGGCAGCGCGCCGGCCCAGGCCGAAAGCCTGCTGAACGTCAGCTATGACCCGACGCGCGAACTTTATCGCGATTTCAACGAGGTGTTCGCGGAATGGTGGGTGGCGCAGGGCAATGAAGCCCCCGCGCTTGAAACCTCGCATGGCGGGTCGGGGGCGCAGGCGCGCGCCGTGATCGACGGGCTTGAGGCGCAGGTGGTCACGCTGGCGCTGGCGTCCGACATCGACAAGATCGCGGCGGCGGGCAAGCTGCCCGAGGACTGGCAGTCGAAACTGCCGCACAATTCATCGCCCTATACCTCGACCATCGTGTTCCTGGTGCGCGAGGGCAATCCGAAGGGCCTGAAGGACTGGGGCGATCTGATCAACGACGGGGTCGAGGTGATCACGCCCAACCCCAAGACCAGCGGCGGCGCGCGCTGGAACTATCTGGCCGCCTGGGCCTGGGCCGAGAAGAACGGCAAGGACCCCAAGGAATTCCTGGGCGCGCTGTTCAAGCATGTGCCGGTGCTGGATACCGGGGCGCGCGGGTCGACCACGACCTTTGCGCAGCGCGGCATCGGCGACGTGCTGCTGGCCTGGGAGAACGAGGCCTATCTGGCGCTGGCCGAGCTGGGCGATGACCAGTTCGACATCGTGGTGCCGTCGGTTTCGGTGCTGGCCGAACCGCCGGTCGCGCTGGTCGAGGGCAACATCAAGAGCGACGGTCAGCGCAAGCTGGCGGAAGCCTACCTGAACTTCCTTTACAGCCCCGAAGGGCAGGCGCTGGCCTACAAGCACTTCTACCGGGCCTGGGATGCCTCGAAGGCGAACCCCGAGGACGTGGCCCGCTTTCCCAAGCTGGATCTGGTGACCATCGACGACCTGGGCGGCTGGAAGAAGGTGCAGCCCGAACATTTCGGCGACGGCGGGATCTTCGATCAGATCTATGTGGCAAAGTAAGGTGAACCGGATGGGCAGGCCCCTTCTGCAACGGTCCCCCATGCCCGGCCTTGGGCTGAGCATGGGGATCACCCTGACCATGCTGTCCATCGTTGTTCTTCTGCCGATCGGCGCCCTGCTTTTGCGGGGCGCCAGTTTCGGTCTGGGGAACATGTGGGAAGTCGTCAATCGTCCGCGGGTGTGGTCCGCGCTGTTCCTGTCGTTCCGCCTGTCGCTGTTGGCGGCGGTGTTCAATCTGGTGTTCGGTGTGCTCTTGGCCTGGGTTCTGGTGCGCTACCGCTTTCCGGGGCGGCGCATTCTGGATGCGGCGGTGGACCTGCCCTTCGCCCTGCCCACCGCGGTGGCGGGCATCGCGCTGACCGCGCTTTACGCCCCGAACGGCGCCTTCGGATCGCTGGCGCGCGAAGTCGGCGTGAAGATCGCCTATACGCAATGGGGCATCCTGATCGCGCTGATCTTCGTGGGCCTGCCCTTCGTGGCCCGCACCGTGCAGCCGGTGATCGAGGAAATCGAGCGCGAGGTCGAGGAGGCCAGCGCCACGCTGGGCGCCTCGCGGTTTTACACGCTGCGCCATGTCATCCTGCCGATGCTGGCGCCCGCCGCGCTGACCGGCTTTGCGCTGGCGCTGGCGCGGGCGGTGGGGGAATACGGCAGCGTGATCTTCATCGCCGGCAACATCCCCCTGCTGACCGAGATCGCCCCGCTGCTGATCGTCATCCAGTTGGAAGAGTTCAACTATGACGGCGCCGCGGCCATCGGCATTGCCATGCTGCTGATCAGCTTCGCCATGCTGCTGGCCATCAACCTGATCCAGATCTGGAGCCGGCGGAGGATCGGACATGTTTGATGCGGGTGTGAAACTTCCCGTTCCCGCCAAGGCGCCCCGGTTCCGCCCGGCCACGCAGGAAAGCCCGGCGGTGCGCTGGCTGCTGATCGGCATCGCCGTGCTGGGGCTGGCCGTGCTGGTGGTGGCCCCGCTGGCCGCCGTCTTCACCGAGGCGCTGGCCAAGGGCTGGGCCGCTGCGGTGACATCGCTGACCCACAAGGACGCGCGCGACGCGATCCGGCTGACGCTGCTGATCACGGCCATCGCCGTGCCGCTGAACGCGGTCTTCGGCATTGCGGCGGCCTGGTTCATCACCAAGTTCGATTTCCGCGGCAAGGCCTTCCTGATCACCCTGATCGACCTGCCGTTCTCGGTTTCGCCGGTGGTGGCGGGGCTGTGCCTTGTGCTGCTGTTCGGGGCCAATACGGCGCTGGGCGGCTGGCTGGTGGCGCAGGGCTACCCCATCATCTTTGCCCTGCCGGGCATCGCGCTGGCCACCATGTTCGTCACCTTTCCCTTCGTCGCGCGCGAACTGATCCCGGTGATGATCGAACAGGGCCGCGCCGAGGAAGAGGCGGCGCTGACGCTGGGCGCCAGCGGCTGGCGCACCTTCTGGACGGTGACGCTGCCGAACATCCGCTGGGCGCTGCTCTATGGCGTCCTGCTGTGCAACGCCCGTGCCATGGGCGAATTCGGCGCCGTCGCCGTGGTGTCGGGCAAGATCCGCGGCCAGACCGCGACCATGCCGATCACCATCGAGATGATGTACAACGAATATCTTTCGGTGGCGGCCTTCTCGCTGGCGGCGGTGCTGACGGCGCTGGCGCTGGTGACGCTGCTGCTGAAGACCGCGCTGGAAATCCGCCATGCAGATGCGCTTGCCGCCACCCACCGTCATTAAGAGGTATCCGATGCAGATCGAGATTGACGAGATTTCCAAGCAGTTCGGCATGACCGCGGCGCTGCACCCGGTCTCGCTGACCATTCCCTCCGGGGCGCTGGTGGCGCTCCTGGGGCCGTCCGGGTCGGGCAAGACCACGCTGCTGCGCATCCTGGGCGGGCTGGAATTTCCCACCTCGGGGCGGGTGCTGTTCGACGGGCAGGATGCCACCGGGCTGACGGTGCAGGAACGCCGGGCGGGCTTCGTGTTCCAGTCCTACGCGCTGTTCCGGCACATGACGGTGTTCGAGAACATCGCCTATGGCCTGAAGGCGCGGCCCCGCGCGACACGCCCGCCCAAGGCGGAAATCGCGCGGCGGGTGGGTAAGCTGCTGGACCTGATCCAGTTGCCCGAGATCGGCGCGCGCTATCCGACGCAACTGTCGGGCGGCCAGCGGCAGCGGGTGGCGCTGGCCCGCGCGCTGGCGATCGAACCCCGGATGCTGCTGCTGGACGAACCCTTCGGCGCGCTGGATGCCAAGGTCCGCAAGGAACTGCGGCAGGGCCTGCGCGACATTCACGATGAAACCGGGCTGACCACGGTGTTCGTGACGCATGACCAGGATGAGGCGATGGAACTGGCCGATCTGGTGGTGGTGATGTCGGGGTCCAGCACGGGCGGCCGGATCGAGCAGATCGGCAAGCCGGCCGACATCCGCGCCCGGCCCGCCAGCGCCTTCGTGCGCGACTTCATCAGCGCCTGACCTTCCACCCGCGCGCAGGCCGGTTTCCGGCGCGCGGGTTCTGCCGCGGGACGGCACTGTTACGGATTGCGAAGGGCGAAAGGGCGTGCTTGACTGACCGCAGTTCAGGAACGAGTGCGCCCATGAAAACCTTTCTCAAGCTGTTTCCCCTTGTCGTTGTCGCCGCGCTTGCCGCGATCTGGTTCACCGTCGGGCCAAGCGTGCTGTATGGCGGGCCGAAGAAATCCGACATCATTGCCGTGACCCGCACGGTCATGGCCGCCACCGCCCCCGATGCCGCCCTGGCCGAGGCCGCAAAGGCGGCGACGGTCACGCCCGGCGGCCTGTGCAGCAAGAACAACGACGGCAGCTTTGCCTGCATGGTGGACGTGCAGATCGCCGGCGCGCCCGTCCAAAGCCTTGTCGCGGTGCTGAAGAAGGGCGCCGATGGTGTCTGGACAGCGGCTGACTAAGGCGGCCCTCTGTCTTGCCGGCGGGGCGGTGCTGATGATCGCCGGCTATGTGCTGGGGGCGCTGGTCCCGCCTTGGCACGGCGCACAATGCCATGCCCTGGGCGGCGCCCTCGAAATCGTGCCCGGCCCCGGCAAACCCACCGCCTGCGTCATCCCCTGGGACAGGCACTGACCGGCCACCGCAATCTGCCAGGCCGCCCCCGCCCTGTGGGCGCCCGGCGGCCCGCCGGCCGCGCGGCCCCTCAACCTCCCGGCGGGGTGCGCTGGATGATGCCGGTGGCGGCGGCGGCGGCCAGGGCTGTGACCAGCCAGCCAAGGTAGATCAGCGGCCAGCGCGCCCACCAAAGGGTGAAGCCCCAAAAGCCACGGTCTTTCGACGGTGACCATGCGGCGGTCTGGCCGATGTCCACCACGGGCACCACCGCATCAACCCCCCAGGCTATGGGGTTGAAACTTTCCCAGTCCAGCCCCGCGCCTTCGGTGCCGTTCCACACGGCGGCGGGGTTGGCGATGCAGCCGGGGGCGGGGCGGGGGATGCAGTCCTGCGCCATGATCTGCTGCCAGCTTTCGGAACTGACGATCAGGTCATTGTTCGGCGCCATCGAGCCTTCGGTCCAGGCTGCGGCGGCCAGGGTGGCGGCCAGCACAGCCAGACCCGCGATCCACAGCAGGGCGCGAAACGGCGCATAGCCATAGCCGACCACCGCCCGCGCGGCGCTGTCCCACAGCCAGTCGAACCCGGCCAGCAGGTCGCCGCTGCCACCGCGCAGCCGCGCGGCCTTGCGGCGGGCAATGCCCTTGAGCCGGGCCTGTTCCTCCATGATGGCGCGGGCCTCGGCCTCATGCCCCATGCGGTGCAGCACGCTTGCGCATTGGCCATAGGGCTGCGGCAGGAAGCGGCCGTCCTTGGTGGCGGCGCAGGCCAGCCATTTCAGCCGGCTGTCGGCATCGGTGGGCGCGTCGCGGGTGATGCGGTCATAGGTGAAGCCGTCCAGATAGGTGCGGCCATCCCCGGGCCAGGAGGCAAGGTCATCGACCAGATCGCCGACCCGGGCCGAAGGCAGGTGCAGGGTGCCCGCCTCGACGGTGACATTCTGCCAGAAGAACTCGGCCTCGACCTGCATCCGCTGGGCCGAAAGCGCGGGTCCGGCGGGGTTGGCCAGCCGGGCGCCGCCGAAATCAAGCTGGCCGCCGATGCGGGCGCCGGACAGGCGCAGCTCGCCCTGGGTCTGGAACGGCAGGTCGCCTTGCGCGCGCAGGATCACATCGCCATCCACATGCGCGGCCTGCAGCGTCAGGGCAATGCCGCCGGGGTTGGCCAGCCGCGCCCCGTCGCAGGCCAGTTGGCCGCCGATCTCGGCCCCCGACAGCGAAACCTCGCCCTTCGAGACGAAGGCGGTGCCCGCGGTGGCCCGCAGATAGACCGAGGCTCCGATGCGCGCGCCCTGCGCCGTCAGCCCGGCGATCTGCGCGCCATGCAGCGCCAGTTGGCCGCCGATCCCGGCATTGGCAAAGGACAGCCGGCCGGTGGCAATGATGCCCAGCAGGAAGGCCGATCCGGCGATCTCGGCCCCTTCGGCGTTGAGACCGGGCATCCGGCTGCCCGACAGCACAAGCTGGGCAAAGCGGGTGCGGCGGGCGGCGATGGTCTCGGTAAAGGCGCAAAGCCGCAGGTCGGTTTCGCCGCGCGTATCGCAGAAGGACAGGACCAGCGGCCCCTCGATCACCGCGCCGATCAGGCGGATGCCCTGCGGCGCGACAGGGGCAAGCTCTGATCCGCCGCACAGCAGATGCGCCAGCAGGCCCGCACGGATGCGGGGCGCGGCGGGATCGGCCGGGTCGGGGCAGGCGGTGCCAAGCTGGCACAGCGTGCCGGCGGCGGCATGGGCCAGCAAGGCGCGTTCGGCCTGCGACGGGCCGTCGGCAAGGCAGGCGGCAATGTCAAAGGGCGCAGGCGCGGCGGTCATGGTGGCCGCGACTATGGCAATGGCGGGGGGCGGCGCGCAAGGGCGCTGTGAGGGGTGCGAATTCCGTGTCAGGGCGTGTGGCTGCCCTTGCGTGCAGGGGCAGGGGGGGCTAGGAAGCCCGCGGTTTCCGAAACGGGCCTTGGGAGGGTTTCCATGCCGCTTCTGGTAATGAAATTCGGCGGCACTTCTGTGGCCGACCTTGCGCGCATCGAGAATGCGGCAAAGAAGGTGCAGGCCGAGGTCGAGCGCGGCTATGACGTGATCGTCATCGTCAGCGCGATGTCGGGCAAGACCAATGAACTGGTGGGCTGGGTCGAGCAGACCTCGAAACTGTATGACGCGCGCGAATACGATGCCGTCGTCGCCAGCGGCGAAAACGTGACGGCCGGCCTCATGGCGCTGCGGTTGCAGGAAATGGGCGTGCCGGCGCGAAGCTGGCAGGGCTGGCAGGTGCCGATCAACACCACCAGCGCCCATGGCAGCGCCCGCTTCATCAGCATCCCGCGTGACAACATCGACGCCAAGTTCGCCGAAGGCTTCAAGGTGGCCGTGGTCGCCGGGTTCCAGGGTCTGTCGGCCGAAGGCCGCATCACCACGCTGGGCCGCGGCGGCAGCGACACCACGGCAGTGGCCTTCGCCGCCGCCTTCAGCGCGGAACGCTGCGACATCTATACCGACGTGGACGGCGTCTATACGACCGATCCCCGCGTCAGCCCCAAGGCGCGCAAGCTGGACAAGATCGCGTTTGAGGAAATGCTGGAACTGGCCAGCCTTGGCGCCAAGGTGCTGCAGACCCGCAGCGTGGAACTGGCGATGCGCTACAAGGTGCGGCTGCGCGTGCTGTCTTCCTTCGATGACAGCGAAAACAACGGAACCCTGGTCTGCGACGAGGAGGAAATCATGGAATCGAAAGTTGTGTCGGGCGTGGCCTTCAGCCGTGACGAAGCCAAGATGACCCTTGTCAGCGTCGAAGACCGGCCCGGTGTAGCCAGCGCCATCTTCGGCCCCCTGGCCGAAGCCGGTGTCAACGTGGACATGATCGTCCAGAACATCAGCGAAAAGAACTATGGCACCCATACCGGGGCGGTCACCGACATGACCTTCTCGGTGCCGGTGAACCAGGTGGCCCGCGCCCAGAAGGCGATGAAGGATGCGCTGGACGCGGGGATCGTAAAGTATGACGAACTGCTGACCGACACCGATGTCGCCAAGGTCTCGGTCGTGGGCATCGGAATGCGCAGCCAGGTGGGCGTTGCGGCCAAGATGTTCGCGGCCCTTGCGGCGGAAAACGTGAACATCAAGGTCATCGCCACCAGCGAGATCAAGATTTCCGTCCTGATTGACCGCAAGTACATGGAACTGGCGGTGCAGGCGCTGCACGACGCGTTCGAGCTGGAAAAGGCCTGAAACAGCCACAGTCTGCCGCTGCGACGCTGTTGACATGCGCCCCGGCGGCAGGCGATCACCTCAGGGTAAGCGGCGCCCCGGTTGGGACGGGCGCGTCGCAGGGTAGGGGGTGATTGCATGGGTGGTCTTGCAAGACATGCCGCGGCGCTGGGGGCGCTGCCGGCGGTGATCACGGCGCTGGCCGCCGTGCTGGCGCTGATCGTCATCCCGTGGCAACTGGCGGCGACAGACCGCATCCAGCGCGGCCAGACCGCGCGTGAGATCTATCGCGAATTCCTGGCGCTGACCGTGAACAAGCCCGAACTGGCCGTGGCCGACTGGTGCGCCATCCGCGACACCCGCGATGGCGCGGCCTATGAGGCCTATGTCGATTTCCTGCTCTATACCGCCGAACAGGCGCTGGACACCGGCCCGGATTGGGAAGCCCCGATGCGCGAACATCTGGCCGATCACCTGCCGTTCCTGTGCAGCCGGCCGGACCTGACGCAGTTTTCTGATCCGCTTGCCGCGCTGCTGACCGGCCTGCGCAAAGGCTGCAAGGCGGTGCCCACCTGCCCGGACCCCTTGTAAGAGGCCGCCATGATCCGCCGCAGAGCTGTTCTTGCCACCGCCCTGGCCGCCCCGCTGATCGCCCGAACCGCGCGGGCCGACGCGGCCCCGGTGGTGGTGATCGGGGCGGGTCTGGCCGGGCTTTCGGCGGCGCAGGCGCTGCGGGCGCGGGGCATCGCGACGGTGGTGCTGGAAGCGCGCGACCGCATCGGCGGGCGCATCCACACCTCGCGCCTCTGGCCCGACCTGCCGATGGACCTGGGCGCAAGCTGGATTCACGGAACCGAAGGCAACCCGCTGACAGACCTGGCCCGCATGGCGGGGGCGAAGCTGCTGCCCACCAGCTATGACGCGGCGCTGACCCTGGGGCCGGACGGCGCGGAGGAAGAGATCGACCTCGGGCAGGCCGAGCGATTGCTGACCCGGGCCTTGCGCGGGGCCGAGGCGGCAGAGACGGATCGTTCGGTCTGGCAGGCGGTGACCGAAAGCGCCGATTGGGCCAGCGCCCCCGCCGGGGAACGCCGGCTGGTGCAGCATCTGGTCAATTCCACGCTGGAACAGGAATACGGCGGCAGCGCGCAGCGCCTGTCGGCCTGGCATGGCCAGGACGGGGCCGAGTTTGACGGCGAGGACGCGCTGTTCCCGCAGGGCTATGACCAGATCACCGCCCATCTGGCGCGGGGGCTGGACATCCGGCTGTCGCATCCGGTGGCGGCCGTCGCGCCGGGCCGGGTGACGCTGGCCGACGGACGCGAGATCGCGGCGGGGCGCATCATCGTGTCGGTGCCGCTGGGCCTGCTGCGGTCAGGGCGCCTTACCTTTGGCGAATCGCTGGACAGCGCGCGGCAGGCGGCGATCGACCGGCTGGAAATGGGCCTTCTGAACAAGGCATGGCTGCGCTTCGACCGGATCGCCTGGCCCGACGATGTGGACTGGATCGAATGGCTGGGGCCGCAGCCGGGGTTCTGGGCCGAATGGGTTTCGCTGGCGCGCGGGCTGGGGCAGCCCGTCCTGCTGGGCTTCAACGCCGCCGATGCCGCGCAAGAGGTGGAGCGGCTGGACGACCGGGCCACCGCCGCCGCCGCGCATGATGCCTTGCGCGCCATGTTCGGCAGCGCCTTTCCGCAGCCGGTTGCGGCGCAGGTCACCCGCTGGTCGCGCGACCCCTGGACACTGGGCAGCTACAGCTTCAACGCGGTTGGCGTTGAGCCGGGCCAGCGGCAGGCGCTGGCGGGCCCCGACTGGGACGGTGCCCTGTGGTTCTGTGGCGAGGCCTGTGAAGAGCGCTACTTCGGCACGGCCCATGGCGCGGTGCTTAGCGGCCGCGCCGTTGCCGCCGCATTGGCCGCGCCCTGAGACGGTTCGCGCAGCGCCCCCAAGGGCGCGCGTCTGCCTGCAACGCAGGCAGTGTGCCGGCGGAAGGGCCCCTGCGGCGGCGGTGCCCTCTCGCCAAGGGGGCACGGCTTTTCTATAGAGAAGGCAAGGGGGACCCATGCCGATGCCCGAACGCACAGAAAGCGAGAGCCGCAAATTGCTGCGCCGTCTGCGGGACGTGCTGGCGGTTCCGGGCAAGGGCCAGGACAGGCTGGACAGCATCACCCACCTGATCGCCGATTCGATGGGCACCGAGGTTTGCTCGATCTACCTGTTCCGCGATCCTGAAACGCTGGAACTTTGCGCCACCGAAGGGCTGAAGAAGGAAGCCGTCCACCAGACCCGGATGAAGCTGGGCGAGGGGCTTGTCGGCCGCGTGGCGCGCAGCGGGGTTCCGGTGAACACGGCCGATGCGCCGGGAGAAAAGGGTTTCCGCTACATGCCCGAGACGGGCGAGGAAATCTTCTCCAGCTTCCTGGGGGTGCCGATCCAGCGCGTTGGCGAAAAGCTGGGCGTTCTGGTCGTGCAGTCGAAAGAGGCGCGCGGCTTCTCGGAAGACGAGGTCTATGCCGTCGAGGTCGTGGCCATGGTGCTGGCCGAGATGACGGAACTGGGGGCCTTCATCGGCGATGACGGTGCGATGAAGGCGCTGCACCGCCAGCCGGTGATGTTCCGCGGCACCCAAGGCCAGGAAGGCGCCGCCGAAGGCCGGGTCTGGCTGCATGAGCCGCGGGTGGTGGTGACCAACCCGGTGGCCGACGATCCGCTGACCGAGATCGACCGCATCCGCGCCGCCGTGGGCGAATTGCGGGTGTCGATCGACGATCTGCTGGGCGCCGAGGAACTGGACAAGGACCAGAAGCAGGTTCTGGAAGCCTATCGCATGTTCGCCCATTCGCGCGGCTGGCTGCGCCGGATGGAGGAAGACATCATGCGCGGCCTGTCGGCCGAGGCGGCGGTGGAAAAGGAACAGTCGGCGGCCCGGACACGGATGGAACAGGTAGCCGACGCATATCTGCGCGAACGGCTGCACGATCTGGACGACCTGTCGAACCGGCTGCTGCGCATCCTGACCGGGCAGGGCAAGGACACCGGCGCCGAGATGCCGGAAAACCCGGTCCTTGTCGCGCGCAACATCGGCCCGGCAGAGCTGCTGGAATACGGTCGCAAGCTGCGTGGCGTGGTGCTGCAGGAAGGCAGCGTCGGCAGCCATGCCGCCATCGTCGCCCGCGCGCTGGCGATTCCGCTGGTCATCCATGCCGACCGCATCACCGCCGAGGCGCTGAACGGCGACCAGATCCTGGTGGATGGCGATCAGGGCATCGTCCACCTGCGCCCCGAGGAAACCGTTGCCCGCGCCTTTCGCGACAAGATCGCCATGCAGGCCGAGGCACAGAAACGCTATGCCAGTCTGCGCGGCCTGCCCGCCGAAGACACCGCCGGCACCTGCATCCGGCTGGACATGAACGCCGGGCTGATGGCCGATCTGCCCAGCCTTGAAAGCTCGGGCGCGGCGGGGGTGGGGCTGTTCCGCACCGAGTTGCAGTTCCTGATCCGCAACAAGATGCCCAAGCGGGCCGAGCTGGCCTCGCTCTACACGCGGGTGATGGATGCCGCACAGGGCCAGCGCGTGGTGTTCCGCACCCTCGACATCGGGTCGGACAAGGTGCTGACCTACATGAAGCCGAATGACGAGCCGAACCCCGCGATGGGCTGGCGCGCAATCCGGGTGGGCCTGGACAAGCCGGGCGTGCTGCGGATGCAGGTGCAGGCGCTGATCCGCGCGGCGGCGGGGCGGCCGCTGTCGATCATGTTCCCCTTCGTGGCCGAACATGCCGAATTCGCCGAGGCCCGCAGCCATGTGCTGCGCGAATTGCACCGCGAACGGTCGCTGGGCCATGTCGCGCCCGAACGGCTGGAAATCGGCGCGATGTGCGAGACGCCCTCGCTGGCCTTCGCCCCGCGGGCGTTTTTCGAACTGGCTGATTTCATCTCGGTCGGGGGCAATGACCTCAAGCAGTTCTTCTTTGCCGCCGACCGCGAGAATGAACGGGTGCGACGGCGCTATGACACGCTGAACCTGAGCTTCCTGGGCTTCCTGGAAGGCATCGTCGCCCGGGCGGCCGAAACGGGAACGCCGCTGTCCTTCTGCGGGGAAGATGCCGGGCGCCCGGTGGAAGCGGTGGCGCTGGCGGCGCTGGGCTTCCGCACGCTGTCAATGCGGCCGGCCTCGATCGGGCCGGTCAAGGCGCTGATCCGGCGGGTGAACCTGGCCGAGGCGAAGGCGGTGATCGACACCGCCCGCGCCAACGGGGCCGAAACCGCAAGGCCCGCCCTGCTGGACTGGCTGGCGCGGCAGACCGGCTGATCCGGGGGCGGAGGCCGGGCAAGCGGGGGCGCCGCCCCCGCACCCCCGGGGTATTTGGACCGAGTTGAAGGGGCAAAGACCGGCTTTGCTTTCATCTGTCTTGAAATATCCCCGCCGGAGGCAAAGCCCCAGGCCGCTTGCGGTCGCGCCGTCTAGTTCCGGGTGATGCGGGGCGCGGCGGTGGCCTTCTCGAAGGCCGTCAGCACCGGCTCTGCGCCATGCTGTTCGGCCAGCCGCAGCAGGGCAAAGCGGATGGCGGCGGTTTCGCGGTAATAGCTGAGGAACGCCGCATTCAGCGCGGCGCCCGAGATTGCCCCCAGCACCGGCACCGCTTGCGCGGCCAGCTTCTGCCCCAGTGCGGCGGCCAGTTTCGGGGCGACGGTGGCGATCAGCTTTTGCAGCGCGGGGCCGGTCAGCGTCAGCCGGGCGGACAGGAAACTTGTGTCGATCCCGTCGTCGGCGGCCACAGGGCTGCCGGACCCGAAGCTGCGCAGCGCCTCGGCCTTGATCCAGGGATCGTCGGGGTCATAGCCGGCGGCCACCGCCTCGCGCCGGATGGCATGAAGGATGACGGTGATGGTCAGAGGCAGTTCGGCCAGCGCCGTGGCGATGCCGCCCGCGCCGCCCGCCGCGCCGGTGACCATGGCCGCGGCCAGCGTGGCGCGGCCCTTGGGGTCGGGCAGGCGGCTGCCGCCCGCCGACAGGCCGTAAGAGGTTTCCAGCGCGCGGGCGGTGATCTCCTCGATCCGGGCGCGCAGGGCGGCGGGCCGCAGGGCGAACTGCCCTTCGACCGCGCCGCCAAAGCGGTTGACCAGCGCCATCACCGGCCCGTTCGCGCGTTTCCAGCGCCGGGCGAGATCGGCGATCTCGGTCTCGGGGTCGGGGGGCAGCAAAACCGGCAGGGCGGGCAGGGTCTGGTCCATGCGCAAGCATATGGGGGTGCCGCGCGCCCGCGCAAGACGGCGGCGCAAGGATCAGGTGGCGCGGGCAACCTTGCCGGTGATGCCGTTCCAGGCGCCGGCCTTGAGCTCGAACCCCAGAACCCGGTCGGGGTTGGTGGGGGGCGGCATCTCGACGCCCTCCAGCTTGCGGAAGCCGAAGCGCGAATAATAGGGGGCGTCGCCCACCAGCAGCACCCGTTCCCAGCCCAGCCGGCGCGCTTCGGCCAGGCTTTCGTTGATGAGAAGCCCGCCCAGCCCTTCGCCCTGCCGGGTGGGGTGCACGGCGACCGGGCCCAGCAGCAGGATGTCTTCTTCGCCCACCAGTGCGGGCCAGTAGCGGATGGCGCCGGCAAGGGTGCCGTCATCGTCGCGCAGGGTCAGGCACAGGGGGGCGACGGTCGGCACCCCATCGCGCAGCCGGTAAGAGGACAGCGCGGTTCGCCCCGGCGCGAAGCAGAGGTCGTAGAGCGCCTCGACTTCCCACCAGTCGGCTTCGGTTTCCTCTGCAAGCCGGTAGGCCAAGGCGGTGGCGTCCTTCTGTTCGGCGGGGTCGAATCTGCTGGCATCGCCCCGTAACATGCGATTGTGTCAGGGGCAAATGCACGAAGGGGGTGCCATGTTCTATCGCCCGGATCAGGGTCACGGTCTGGCCCACAACCCGTTCAAGGCGGTGGTCAGCCCACGGCCCATCGGCTGGATTTCCACGCGGATGAAGGGGGTTGGCGACAATCTGGCGCCCTATTCCTTTTTCAACGCCGTGGGCGATGATCCGCCGCTGGTGATGTTCGCGGGCGATGCGCGCGACAGTATCGGCAATGCCCGCGCCGCGGGCGTCTTTGCCGTCAACATCGTGGCCGAGGCCGCCTGGAGCGCGATGAACGCCACCTCGGCCCGGGTGGCGCCCGAGGTGGACGAATTCGCCCTGGCCGGGGTGGCCAAGGCCGAATGTGAAACGATCGACTGCCCCCGGGTGGCCGATGCGCCGGCCACGCTGGAATGTGTGGTCGAACGGCATGTCGAACTGCCCGGGGCCAACCATATGGTGATCGGCCGGGTCACCGGCGTGCATCTGCGCGACGATTGCCTGCGTGGCGGGCGGTTCGATGTCACCGCCTTCGTGCCGGTCGCGCGGCTGGGCTACAAGGACTATGCTTTCGTCCGCGAGGTGCGGGAACTGGACCGGCCCGGCTGAGCCGGCCGGTCAGAGCGCGCGCCAGCCGATGTCGGACCGGCAGAAACCCTCGGGCCAGTCGAGGTGGTCGATCATCGCATAGGCGCGGTTGCGCGCCTCGGCCAGCGTGTCGCCCCGGGCGGTGATGTTCAGCACGCGGCCGCCGTTGGCCACGATCTGCCCGTCGCGCTCGGCGGTGCCGGCGTGAAAGGCCATATGCCGGCTGTCTTCGGGCAGGCGGCGCAGCCCGTGGATGACCGATCCCTTGGCATAGGCGCCGGGATAGCCCTTCGCCGCCATGACCACGGTCAGCGCGTGGTCCTCGGCCCAGTTGACGCGGGCCTCGGCCAGCCGGCCTTCGGCGCAGGCCAGCAGCAGATCCAGCGCCTGCGCGCCAAGGCGCATCATCAGCACCTGCGTTTCGGGGTCGCCGAAGCGGCAGTTGTATTCCACCAGCCGGGCACGACCGTCCTCGATCATCAGCCCGGCGTAAAGGACGCCCTGATAGGGCGTGCCCCGGCGGGCCATTTCTCGGATGGTGGGCAGGACGATCTGGTCCATCGCCTGCTTTTGCAGGGCTTCGGTCAGCACCGGGGCGGGGGAATAGGCGCCCATGCCGCCGGTGTTGGGGCCGGTGTCGCCATCCCCCACCCGCTTGTGATCCTGCGCGGTGCCAATGGGTAGGGCGTTCACGCCATCCGACAGGATGAAGAAGCTGGCCTCTTCGCCGGCCATGAATTCCTCGATCACCACCTCGGCCCCGGCCGCGCCGAATTCGCCGCCGAACATGTCGTCCACCGCCGCCAGCGCCTCGGTCACGGTCATCGCCACGATGACGCCCTTGCCCGCGGCCAGGCCATCGGCCTTGATCACGATGGGCGCGCCCTGGGCCTGAACATGGGCACGGGCGGCGGCGGCTTCGGTGAAACGGGCATAGCCGGCGGTGGGGGCACCGCAGGCGTCGCAGATTTCCTTGGTGAAGGCTTTCGACGCCTCAAGCCGGGCGGCGGCGGCCGAAGGGCCGAAGGTCAGGATGCCGGCGGCGCGCGTGGCATCGGCCACGCCGGCGGCCAGCGGCGCCTCGGGGCCGACGATCACGAAATCAACCGCGTTCTCTTCGCAGAAGGCCACGACCGCCGTGCCGTCCAGGATGTCAAGCGAAGCGGTCTCGGCCAGTTGCGCGATGCCCGCATTGCCGGGGGCCACGATCAGCCGGTCGCATTTCGGGTTCTGCTTGACCGCCCAGGCCAAAGCATGTTCGCGCCCACCGGACCCAAGGATGAGGATGTTCATGGCGGTCTCCGACTGTTTGTCGCCTCATAGGTCGGCCGCAGCATTGTGGCAAGCCGCGAGGGGGCGCTGCCCCCGTCCTTCGGACTCCCCCGGGATATTTTCATTCTGAAAGAGGGGGCTTCTTTCAGAATGCAAATATCCCCGCCGGAGGCCCCGGTCGGACCAAGGCGGGAGGTTGCCATATGGGCGCCCTGCGGGCATGAACAGGGCATGGACCTCTTTGAAGACCCCGCGCCCCCGCCTGCCCCCGGCAATCAGCCCGAATACACCGTGTCCGAACTGTCGGGCGCGGTGAAGCGCGTGATCGAGGGCGAGTTCGGCCTTGTCCGGGTGCGGGGCGAGGTGGGGCGGGTCAGCCGGCCGGCCTCGGGGCATCTGTATTTCGACCTCAAGGATGACCGGGCGGTCATTGCGGCCATAAGCTGGAAGGGCCAGGTCGCGAAAATGCAGGTGCGGCCGGAAGAGGGGATGGAGGTCATCGCCACCGGCCGGATGACCACCTTCCCGGGCCAGTCGAAATATCAGCTCATCGTCGAGGATGTGGCGCCGGCAGGGGCGGGGGCCCTGATGGCGATGCTGGAAAAGCGCAAGGCCGCGCTGGGGGCCGAGGGGCTGTTCGACCCCGCGCGGAAAAAGCCCATCCCGTTCCTGCCGGGGGTGATCGGCGTGGTCACATCCCCCAGCGGGGCGGTCATCCGCGACATCCTTCACCGGCTGCGCGACCGCTTTCCCCGGCATGTGCTGATCTGGCCGGTGGCCGTTCAGGGCGAGAAATGCGCAGCCGAGGTGGCGGCGGCGATCCGCGGCTTCAACGCAATGCCGGCCGACGGGCCGGTGCCGCGGCCGGATGTCCTCATCGTGGCGCGCGGTGGCGGGTCGCTTGAGGATCTGTGGGGCTTCAACGAGGAAATCGTGGTGCGGGCGGCGGCGGCCAGCCGGATTCCGCTGATCAGTGCCGTGGGGCATGAGACGGACACCACCCTGATCGACTTTGCCGCCGACCTGCGTGCGCCCACGCCCACGGCGGCGGCGGAGCTGGCGGTGCCGGTGCGGCTGGAAATGGTTGCGGCGGTGGACGGGCTGACGGCCCGGCTCAGCCGGGCGCTGGCCGGCGGGATGGAGCGGCGGCGTCTGCGCCTGTCCGACCTGTCGCGCGGTCTGCCCCGGCTGGATGCGCTGACGGGGGGCGCGGCGCAGCGGCTGGACATGGCCTCGGGGCGGTTGTCGGGGGCGCTGGGGCTGATGGTGGCGCGCAAGCGCGGCGCCTTCGACGCGCGGGCGGGCCGGATGCGCCCCGATCTGCTGCTGGGGCTGGTGGCGCGGCGGCGCGACGGGCTGGACAAGCGGGCCGAGGCGCTGGCGTCCCGGCTGGCGCGGCGTCTGGAGCTGGCGCATCTGGGGCTGGACAAATGGGCGTCGCGGCTGGCGCCGGCCCTGCACCGGATGCTGGCGGATGCGGGCCGCAAGGGGGCTGACGGCCGGGCGCGGCTGGACGGGCTGGCGCAGCGGCTGGACGCGGCGCCGGCGCGGCGGCTGGCCGATCTGGCGCGGCGGCTTGAGGCGGTGGACCGCACCCGCCTGACGCTGGGCTATGCCGAAACGCTGAAACGCGGCTTTGCCGTGGTGCGCGCCGGCGGCCATGTCCTCACCCGTCGGGCCGAGGCCGAGGGCCGCCCCGCGCTGGAGATCGAATTCGCCGATGGCCGTCTGCCCGTGGCGCCCGCCGGGGCCACGCCGCCCCCGCCGCAAGCCGCCCCGCCGCAGCCCGCGAAGCGGACCAAGGACCGGGGCGATGGCGGTAGCGGCAGCGGGCAGGGCAGCCTGTTCTGACCGCGCGCCTCAGGCGCCGACAAAGCCCTCACAGCCGACCGGGCCGCCCTTTGACGGGTAAAGCATGATCGGCACGCTTTGCCGGTTGCCCTCGAACCAGCCCATGATCCAGCCACCCCGGTCATGATAGGCCCAGCAGACCGGGCGGTCGGGCTTGTCTTCGTAGCTGAAGCAGATCTGCTCGCCCACCTGCTGCCATGTGCCATGGATGCAGCGGTCGGCATCGCGCCAGATCACCCTTTGGCCCGAGAGGAAGGTTTCAACCCCGTAAAGCCCGCTTTCCGCATCATAGGTGTCCATCGTCTTACCGCGCGTCAGGGCATCGAAGGCCTCGGACGACAGCGCCGGGTCGGCGGGGCTTTCGTCGGCAAGGGCGGGAAGCCCGCCGACAGACAGGACAAGGGCGATGGCCCGCAGGGCGACGGCGGCGCGCATCAGACGCCCACGTCCGGGCCGGGGCAGTTCAGACCCTCGGGCGACCGGGCCACTTCGGTCAGCTCTTCGCCCGGGGCATTGTCGACGGACAGCGCCTTCAGCTTGCCGCCGTCGGTCCAGAAGGTCCAGCAATGCTCGTCCGGGTCGTATTCATAGACAAAGCAGATCAGGTCGCCCTTTTCGTACCAGCTTCCATACTGACAGTCGTCGGCGGTGAACTTCCAGCGCACCTTGCGGCCGGGCAGGTATTCCTCGATCCCGAAGACGGAACCGAATTGCGAATAGGTCAGGGTCTTGCCGGTGACATAGGCGTCAAACTCGGCCCCGGTCATGGGCACGTCATCGGCCGTGGCCGCAACGGCCGGCAGGGCAAGGATCAGGGCAAGGGCAACGGCGCGCATCGGGGACTCCGGTCAACGAACCGGGTCAGCCTGCCAGACTGCACGCCGCAGCACCAGTCAGGCAGGCGTGACCTCTGCGTGATCGGCCCCGCCATGCAGGCTGCGCCAGCGCTCCAGCTCGGGGCGCATCTGCCGTTTCCAGTATTTCGGGAACAGCGCCATCGTGCAGGCCACCGGCAGCGGCCAGGGCAGTTGCGGCGTCACCTCGGGCGTGTCCAGCCGCAGCAGCGGATAGGGGCGCGACGGGTTGGCATGGTGGTCGGAATGGCGCGGCGCGTTCAGCATCATGGCCGAGGTCAGCCAGTGCGGCGTGTTCCAGCTATGGTGCAGGGCAACGGGTTCGGCCTTGCCATCTTCGCGGGTGACGCGGCGCAGGCCGTAATGCTGCACATAGTCGGACAGATAGACCTGCACCTGCGCATGGGCCGCCAGCAGAAGCCAGACGATCAGCCCGGTGAAGCCGCCGATCGACAGCGCCAGGATCAGCGCGATCAGCGCCCCGCCGATGTAGAGGACATAGGGGTGAAGGTCGCGGATGCCGCTGCTGCTGCGGGCGCGCAGGTCGTTTTCGGCCTTCAGCCCGGCCTTGAAACTGTCAACCGAGGCGCGGCGGACGAAGGCATAGAAACTTTCGCCTTCACGCGCCGAGTTGGGGTCAAGGTCGGTGGCCACATGCCGGTGGTGCACCAGCCGGTGCGCGCTGGCATGGTGGCCGATCAGCATCGCGGAATAGACCGCCTGTCCCAGATGGAACATCGGCTTGTTGGTGCGGTGGATCAGCTCATGCGCGGCGGGGTGGGCGACCTGGCCCAGCCACAGGCCGGTGCCCAGGAACATCAGCAGCCGCTCGCCCAGCGACAGGCTGGAACTGTCCCCGGCAATGGCCCAGGTGGCGATGGGCAGGATCACCAGCGCCGCCGCGCCAACGCCCACCAGCACGTTGTCCGACGACAGCACGTCCTGCCCTTCGGGCGCATCGGCGGTGCCGAAGGGCAGCAGTTGATCCAGCAGAACGGTGAAGGCCGCCATGTACAGGAAGCCGACCCATAGCCAGAACCCGCCCTGCGCCGCGCCAAGTGCCAGAAAGGCGACCGGCAGCACCGAGGCAAGGGTGAAGGCAACCAGAGGCACGGGGCGGGAGGATTTCTTGAGCATTTTCAGCATACCAGAGGCACCTTTTCGCTTGTGGGTCATAGTATCACAGGAACGGGCAAGGACCAGTGCCGCGGCGCCGCAACCCCGGCCGCAGGGGGCCTGTCGCCGCGGTGTGACGCCACGGCGGGCTTTGCGGGGGCCGTCTGCGGTGACAGGATGCGCCAGCAGCCGGCAGGAGATCGCGGATACATGCTGATTTTTTTCATTCTGGCCGCAGCGATTCCCGCGCTGGTCTATCTCTGGCGCCATGCCGGCCAGCCGGCGCAGGCCGCGCAGGGGCCGGCCCTGATCAAGACCGCGGCGACCGCGCTGCTGGTGCTGGGCGGGCTGGTTGCCGGGGCGCCCTGGCTGATCGTGGCGGGGCTCGCGCTGGGGGCGCTGGGTGATTACGCGCTGGCCCGGCCCGGCGACCGGGCCTTTCTGGCCGGGATGGTGGCTTTCGGCCTGGGGCATCTGGCCTATGCGGCGGCCTTCTGGACCGGGCATCCCGGCCCGTGGTGGGCGGTGGCGCTGGTTCTGGCACTGGTCGGGTCAACCGAGGGCTGGCTTGCCCCCAGGGTGCCGCCGGCGCTGGTGCTGCCGGTGCGGGTCTATATCGGGCTGATCGCCATGATGGGCGTTGCCGCGCTGTGCCAGCCGGCCGGGCCGGTGCTGGCGGGGGTGGTGATGTTCCTGGCGTCCGACACGCTGCTGGCCTGGGAGAAGTTCGTCGCCCGCGCCCCCGTCCGTGCGGTCTCATGGGCAGTCTGGGCGCTTTACTGGGGCGGGCAAGCGCTGATTCTCTGGGGGGCGATGGGCGGCCTTTCCTAACCGGGACAAAGCGATTAGGTGAAGGACAACCCCAGCGGCAGAGAGGCGGGCATGTCCTTCTTCAAGAAACTCAAGGATCGGATGTTCCGGTCGTCCGACAAGATCGGCGAGGGGCTTGAGGCGCTGGTTGCGGAAGGCGCGGATACGCCCGAGGTCGAGGTGCCGGTGACCCTGCCGGATGAACAGCCCGATCCTTCGCCGCAGGAATGGCCGGCGGATGCGCCGGATGAGGCGCCCGACCTGCCCGACGAATTGCCCGACGACACCCCTGATGAATTGCCGCAAGAGGTTTCGCCGCAATTCCGCGCGCATGAAGCTGAGGCTGCGGCGCCTGCGGCGGCCAAGCCGGGCCTGCTGGGCCGTCTGTTCGGACGCGCGGCGGCTGATGAGCCGCGCCGGGTGCTGGATGACGCCATGCTGGAAAGCCTGGAGGAAGTGCTGATCCAGGCCGACATGGGCGTGGAAACGGCAACGCGCGTCACCGCCAACATCGCCGAGGGGCGCTATGGTCGCAAGATCAGCACGCGCGAGCTGCGTCAGGCGCTGGCCGATGAGGTGACGCGGATCATGACCCCGGTCGCCCGCCCCATGCCGCTCTATCCGAAGCGGCCGCAGGTGGTGCTGGTGGTTGGTGTCAACGGATCGGGCAAGACCACGACCATCGGCAAGCTGGCCAGCCAGTTCAAGGCCGCCGGCAAGTCGGTGGTGATCGCGGCGGGCGACACGTTCCGCGCGGCGGCGGTGGACCAGTTGAAGATCTGGGGCACCCGCGCCGGCGTGCCGGTGCTGACCGCGCCCGAAGGCAGCGATCCGGCAAGCCTGGCCTTTGACGCGCTGACCCGCGCGCAGGCCGAAGGGGCAGACCTCTTGATGATCGACACCGCCGGACGGTTGCAGAACCGCGCCGACCTGATGGAAGAGCTGGCCAAGATTGTTCGCGTGATCCGCAAGGTTGATCCGACGGCGCCGCACAACACGCTTCTGGTGCTGGATGCCACCACCGGGCAGAACGCGGTGACGCAGGTCGACATCTTCCGCAAGATCGCCGATGTGACCGGGCTGGTGATGACCAAGCTGGACGGCACCGCCAAGGGCGGCGTTCTGGTGGCCCTGGCCGACAGGTTCGGTCTGCCGATCCATGCCATCGGCCTGGGCGAACAGATCGACGACCTGTCGCCCTTTGACCCCGAGGATTTCGCCCGCGCGCTGGTGGGGCTGGACGGCTGAACCGCCGTCCGGGGCGCCACAAGTGACCGATTGGCTGATTTCCATCGAAGGCACGCCCGCCGGCCATCAGGTCGCGCTGGTGCTGGCGCTGATGGCGGCGGTGCTTCATGCGCTGTTCGGCGCGTTGCAGAAGGGCCGGCACGACCCCTGGCTCAGCCGCGCCGCCATTGACGCCAGCTATGGCGTGATCGCGGCCCCCTTCGCGCTGTTCGTGGTGCCTTGGCCAGAGCCGCACATGTGGCCGATCTTCGCCGGCGCCTTCGTCATCCACGCCGTCTACAAGGTGTTGCAGGCGATGACCTACACCCGCGGCGCCTATACCGTGGTTTATCCGGTGGTGCGCGGCACCGGCCCGCTGTTCACCTTTGCCGCCGCGGGCGTTGTCTTTGGCGAGGTTTACGCACCGGGCCAATGGGCCGGGCTGTTCCTGTTGACCGGCGGCATTCTCGGGCTGGCGGTCTGGAACCTGCGGCGGCTTGAGGTGGGGCGCGAAAGTCTGGGGCCCGCGCTGGGCTTCGCGGCGGCAACCGGGGCGTTGGTGGCGGCCTATACCACCTATGATGCCTATGGCATCCGCGCGACGGCGAACCCGTTTACCTTTCTGGCCTGGTTCTTCCTGATCGACAGCCTGTTCATTCCCGCCGTCACCGTCCGGCGCTGGTGGGGGCTGGCGCACGAGGAAGTGATCCCGCTGCTGAAACGCGGAATTCTGGGCGCAATCGTGGCCTATTTCAGCTTTGGCGCCATCATGCTGGCCACAAGGATCGACAAGGTGGGGCAGGCGGCCACCCTGCGCGAGACAAGCACGGTCTTTGCCGCCTTGATCGGCTGGCTGGTTCTGCGCGAGAAGGTGGGGCCGGTGCGCACCGCCCTGATGGCGGTGATCGCGGCCGGCGCAGTCCTGATCGAGGTGGCGGGGTAGGAAAATGGCAGGTCGCAGTCGGGGTGCGGTATGGGCTGCGGTGCTTGCGGCCGGGCTGGCCGGGCCGGGGGCCACCCTGGCCCAGACCACGCCGGGTGAGGCCTGCGCGCAGGTCTGGTCGGCCCTCATCGCCGGCAGCCCCGACGGTGTTGCCATCAGCGGCGAGGTTGAAGAGGGCAAGGGCGGCTGGTGCATCGTGCGCAACGTGGTGCTTGATTCGCCCGCCCGCTATTCCCCCGATCCGCATATCCGCGAACTGCGCTTTGCCGGCCGTCTGGGCGAGGCGGTGCCGGGGCCGGCGGCGGCCGCGCAGGGCAGCGCCCTTGACAGCCTTCAGATCGAGATCGACGGCCTGACCCTGCCGGTTCGCACCGACGATCCGGCGACCAACTACCTTCTGGCCGCGCAGGCACAGGTCAGCCCGATGTCGATGCGGTTCCAGGCTGACTGGGACCGCGACGCGCGGCGGCTGAAGATCGTCCGCTTCGACCTTGCCCTGTGGGGGGAAAACCGCATCACCCTGCGCGCGGTGATCGACAATGTTGACCTTTCGTCGAAATCCGCAACCCAGATGGCGCTGACCGGCTTTGCCATCCGCGAGGCCGATCTGGCCATCACCACCCGCGGCCTGTTTGAAAGCTACGTCCTGCCGTCGCTGATCAGCCGGTTCGACCCGACCGCCGGAACCTCGGTCGAGGCGCAGGCCGAGGTCTTGCGCCAGTCGGCGCTGGACGCGGTGGCCGCGCTGCCTGAACCGGCCTTTGCGCCCGACAGCAAGGCCGCGCTGGGCGAGTTGCTGCGCGACCTGCCAAACCCGGCGGGCACGTTGCGCGTGCAGCTTCGGGCCAAGACCGGCTTTGGCCCGGCCCGGCTGATGTCCTATGCCATGACCGGCGTGCCGCAATCGCCGGACGGGCTGGCGCCGCTGTTCGACGGCGCGACCTTCGGCATCGACTGGGAACGCGCCGCCCCGAAATAGGGCGGCATCCCTCCGCACGGCTTTCTGATCGGGGCGCCGGTTGCCAAGGGTTGATCCCGTGGCCGGTTCCGGGCCAGAAGGGGCGCAATGCCTGCCCACGGCGGGCGCGGCGCGACGCGCGGAGAGACCGGATGGCCGAAAAGCAGATCAACCCTGTCCTGAAACAGGCGCTGGAACTGGGCCCGACGATCCTGTTCTTCGTCATCTACATGTGGATCAAGGATGACACCTTCCACATCGGCGGCACCGCCTATTCCGGCTTCATCATTGCCGCGCTGGCGCTGATCCCGATCCTGCTCGCCTCGATCGCCGCGCTGTGGCTGCTGTCGGGCAAGCTGTCGCGGATGCAGATATTCACCGGCCTTGCCGTTCTGTTCTTCGGGGCGCTGACCGCCTGGTTCAACGACGAGCGGTTCTTCAAGATGAAGACGACGCTGGTCTATGGCAGCTTTGCCGTCATCCTGGGCTTTGGCCTGCTGCGCGGGCGCAGCTACCTGCAGTTCATCCTGTCCGAAGCCCTGCCGATGCAGCCCCAGGGCTGGATGATCCTGACCCGCCGCCTGACGCTGGCCTTCGCCGCCCTGGCCGTCGCGAATGAGGTGATCTGGCGCACGCAATCGACCGAGCTTTGGGTCAAGCTGGAAACCTTCGCCTTCCCCATCGCGCTGTTCCTGTTCCTGATGCTGCAGATCGGCGCCCTCAGCCGCTATGTGATCGAACCGGAAACCCCGCCGGAAGACGGCCCGCCGCGCCGCTGATCGCGGCCCGGCTGTCGGTGCGCGAAATTTCGCCTCAGGGTTGCCATTTTTCTCCTTTAAGCAGAGTCCGGTTTCCCCAGGGATCGACCGCCATGCTGCGCCACATCGCCGAATCGTTCCGCCTGTTCCTTGACCTGTTCCAGGATCTTCCGCCCTTGCCGCGGCGCACCTTCCTGCCCGGCGCGGTGCTGCTGCTGGCCTATCCGCTGCTGTCGGTGCTGCTGGGCACCGGGGAAGAGGAGCAGGCCTTCGTGACTGCGTTCCTGCTGGCCATGGCGGTGCGGATCGGCCTGCGGTTCGAGGATGTCGCCCGCCCGCTGATGCGGCCCGGCCGTCAGGCCCGCACGGCAGTGCTGCTGCTGGCCGTGGCGCTGCTGCCGCTGGCGCTTCTGGCGGCTGCTGGCGAAATGCGGTGGTGCCAGCGCCTGCCGTCGTTCTACTTCCTCCTCTGCGGCGGCCTCTATCTGTCTGACATGCTGGCGGACCGCACGGCGCTGGCCCGCCGGTTCTGGCCGCAGCCCGAAATGCAGGGACATCTGGCCGCGATGACGCGCTTCATGGTGCTGTTCAGCCTGTCGTTCGTGCTGCTGAACGAAACCATGATCCGGTCGCTGGACCCGTCGCACTGGCTGCTGTTCTGGGCCGTCCTGCCGGTTCTGTCGCATACGGTTCTGGCCGCCCTGCGCGAAACCGTGCTGGGCCTTGAGGATGATCGCGACACGGCGATCTGACGCCTTTCCCCCCTTGCAGGGCCAAAGATCCTGCCGCGCCATGCCCGCCGTGGTGCAGCTTGACCCGGCCGGATGATGGGCGTATGCCGCCCTTCGTGGCGCTTTGTTACCGGATTGCGGGCCACGTTAAACAAACCGCTAAAGAGGTTACGGGTCACCCCGGAACCTTGATCGGTTTCGGGGTTTTTCATTTGGCCTTGGGGGCCCGGACGATGACGAAGAACTGGAAGACGCGCACGACACTGGTGCATGAAGGCATCCGCCGTAGCCAGTATGGCGAGATGGCCGAAGCGATCTTCCTGACCCAGGGGTTCGCCTATGACAGCGCCGAGCAGGCCGAGGCCCGCTTCATCAAGGCCGAGGCGGATGAATTCATCTATGCCCGCTACGGCAACCCCACCACCCGCATGTTCGAGGACCGGATCGCCGCGCTGGAAGGCACCGAGGACGCCTTCGCCACCGCCAGCGGCATGGCGGCCGTCAACGGGGCGCTGACCAGCCTGCTCAGGGCCGGCGACCATGTGGTCAGCGCGCGGGCGCTGTTCGGGTCTTGCCTCTATATTCTGGAAGATGTGCTGGGCCGCTTCGGGGTGAAGGTCACCTTCGTGGACGGTCACGATCTGGACCAGTGGCGAAAGGCCGTGACGCCGGGCACCAAGGCGGTGTTCTTCGAGTCGGTCTCGAACCCGACGCTCACGCTGGTGGACATCCGCGGCGTGGCCGAAATCGCCCATGCCGTGGGCGCCACGGTCATCGTGGACAACGTGTTTGCCACGCCGATCTTTTCCCGCGCGGTCGAACAGGGGGCCGATGTGGTGGTCTATTCCACCACCAAGCATATCGACGGTCAGGGCCGGGCCCTGGGCGGGGTGATCTGCGGCACCACCGAATTTGTGCGCAAGGTGGCCGAGCCTTACATGAAACACACCGGCGGCAGCATGAGCCCGCTGACCGCCTGGCTGCACCTGAACGGGCTGGCAACGCTGGACCTGCGCTGCCGGGCCATGGCCGACAGCGCGGCGCGCATCGCGGCGGCGCTGGAGGCGCATCCGAAGGTGGCCAAGGTGCTGTATCCCGGCCTGCCAAGCCACCCCCAGCACGATCTGGCGATGGCCCAGATGGGCAGCGGCGGCACGCTGATCGCCTTCGAGGTGGCCGGTGGCAAGGACGCCGCGTTCCGCTTCCTGAACGCGCTGACCATCGCCTGCATCTCGAACAACCTGGGCGATGCCAAGACGATTGCCACCCATCCGGCCACCACCACCCACCAGCGCCTGCCCGACGATCAGAAGGTGGCACTGGGCATCTCGCCGGGGCTGATCCGGCTGTCGGTTGGGCTGGAGGACGTGGGCGACCTGCTGGCCGATCTGACCGGGGCGCTGGCGGCGGCGTGAACGTCGCAAACGCGGCTTGTGATTCGGCCGGGAATGCCTATCTGATGTGAGCCTTGCCAAAGGCCGGCGCGGAAACGCGGTGATCCGTTGGCGGGGCTGCAACGTAACTATCCGGAAATTGACGGCTGGCCCCGATGGCCCGCGCCCGAACCGAAAGGATCCCCCTCCGATGAACCTGCATACCCCCGAGATCGACCGCAAGCCTTCGCGCGAAGAGGCCGAGGCGGCACTGGCGGTGCTGCGGCAATGGGCCGGCAAATCGTCGGACGAAGAGATTTCGCGGCTGGACCCGGCCGTCGGAAATCTGCTGCCCGGTCATGGCTATCCGGCGCTAAGCCGCGTCTACCCGGCCGATTTCGTGGCGGATGATGCCTACAAGGCCACGCTGCCCGACCTGCAGAACGGTCCGGCCAGCCTGATCGTGGGTGAACGCCAGACCATCCAGCATGTCGGCATTTCCAACTTTCGCCTGCCGATCCGCTATCGCACCCGCGACAATGGCGAGGTGATGCTGGAAACCAGCGTGACCGGCACCGTCAGCCTGGAGGCGGAAAAGAAGGGCATCAACATGAGCCGCATCATGCGGTCTTTCTATGCCCATTCCGAAAAGGACTTCAGCTTCGCGGTGATCGAACACGCGCTGGACGACTACAAGCGCGACCTGGGCGCCTTTGATGCGCGCATCCAGATGCGGTTTTCCTTCCCGGTCCGCGTCGCAAGCCTGCGGTCGGGCCTGTCCGGCTGGCAGTATTACGACATCGCGCTGGAGCTGGTGGACGCAGGCGGCGTGCGCAAGAAGATCATGCACCTCGATTACGTCTATTCCAGCACCTGCCCGTGCAGCCTGGAACTCAGCGAACATGCCCGCATGACCCGCGGCCAGTTGGCCACGCCCCATTCGCAGCGGTCGGTGGCGCGGATCTCGGTCGAATTGTCGGGCAAGGCCTGCCTGTGGTTCGAAGACTTGATCGACCTTGCGCGCGAAGGTGTGCCGACCGAAACGCAGGTCATGGTCAAGCGCGAGGATGAGCAGGCCTTCGCCGAACTGAACGCGGCGAACCCGATCTTCGTCGAAGACGCGGCGCGCAGCTTCTGCAAGGCGCTGAAGGCCGATGCGCGGGTGGGCGATTTCCGGGTGGTGGCCAGCCATCAGGAAAGCCTGCACAGCCATGATGCGGTCAGCCTGCTGACCGAAGGGCCGACCTTCGCCGCCGAAAGCCTGGACCCCCGGCTGTTCGCCAGCCTGATCCACGCCGGCTGAAACCCGCCCGGCACCGCCGGCACGGCTTGGCTTGCCCGGCGGTGCCGGGCAGGGTGGCGTCCGTGACGGGTGCGGGGTGACAAATGCGCTGGATCGTGCTGGGCGGGCTGGGGGCCGGGCTTCTGGCCATGGCCGTGACGGCAGAGGTGGCGCCGCGCCGCCTGCGGGCCGGTGTGCAGGTGCTGTCCGGTCTGGTGGTGGCGGCAGGCCTGCCCGGCACGCCCGGCCTGACCGCACCGCCCGAGGCCGCCGCGCTGGTGCGGGCGGCCGAGGGGCAGGTGGGCGTGACCACGGTCTATGACCCCGCCTATGTGGCGCTGGATTTTCCCGGTGGCGATGTGGCGCCCGACCGCGGCGTCTGCACCGATGTGCTGGTGCGGGCCCTGCGGGTGGCGCATGGGGTAGACCTGCAGGCGGCGCTGAACGCCGACATGAAGGCGCATTTCGCGAAATACCCGTCAGGCTGGGGCCTTAGCCGCCCCGACCGCAACATCGACCACCGCCGGGTGCCCAACCTGCGCCGTCTGTTCGAACGGACGGGCGCCGAACTGGCGCTGACCAGTGATCCGGCGGCCTTCCTGCCGGGCGACATCGTGACCTCGGTCCTGCCCGGAAACCTGCCGCATGTGATGATCGTGACCGACCGCCCGGGCCCCACGGGCGCGCCGCTGGTGGTGCACAACATCGGCGCCGGAACCCGCGTCGAGGACCGTCTGTTCGAATACCCCCTGACCGGCCACTACCGCCTGACCCCCGAGGTGCTGGCCCGTCTCAGGGCGTTGCAGGGGTGAGGGGGGAGGACGGAGCTGCCTTTCGCTGCACGAACAACATCGCTGACTTGAGCGAAAGCTCTGCACATAAAAGGGCGATGTAAGGTTGAATCGCACCGCTTGTTCTCTGGGCGCTACCGGTCCGACCTGTCGAACGCGAGAGTTTGTTGTGTGAGATAAAATATCCGATCAAAGCTATCATAGAAGCAGGAGTTAATCCGACGAACAGTTGAAAACCTCAGCGATTTCTTCTGTCGATTTAATCGTCACGCCAAATTTCTCCTTTAAAACTTCCCGTCTATCCAGAAAGTCCCGATCATCGGTAACAAATACATCCCGGCCGGACCTGATATGTCCCTCTAGTTGCATCGCGTCGCCGTGATTATCTTTTGTCATGGTGGCAGAGATTTTTGGCCAAATGGTGTCGTTCGCAGCAATTACTGAGTTTCCGATAGTTGAATGTGGGCTGTCAAAGACCGCTAATGGCATATCTTTCATCTTCAGTTTGTTGTTCTCTTTCATGTTTTCTATGTTCATGGCGTGAAGTTCCACAAAGCCCTTGCGCTTAAGCTGCCTTAGAATCTTCTGATTTGCATTGGCATCCACTGTAAGTGTAAGTTTTTTCACCGATTGCTCCATCTAAGAATATATCTCTGTTAATCTAATCTATCATGGTAAAAAATCAACGTTCCGCTTTTATGGGCATTTCCGAAGGATGAAACATCACGCCAGCGCCCGCCCGGGGGGCGGTCGGGCGCTGGGCGGGGCCGCTGCGCGGCTGTTAACCCGGCCGGGGCTTCTGGTCCGGGCGGTGCAAACGGGGCTTTCGGGATCGTCACCGCACAGGGGCTGAAGTTCACCCCGTTCCTGCCACCACGTCAGGCCGGCACCCGCGCACCGCCGGGCGGCATTTGACCGCCGACCGGGAACCGCCTATCCCTTCCAGCCATGATCGACCTGCGCCCCGTCGCCTATGTGATCGGACGAATCCTGATCGTCCTGGCCATCCTGATGGTCGCGCCGGCCATTCTGGACTGGCGCGCGGGTGATCCCAATGGCTATGCCATTGCCAAGGCGGCGCTGATCACCGGCTTCGTGGGCGCCACCGTGGCCATGGCCACCACCAACGCGCTGGCCACCTCGCTGGATGTGCGGCAAGCCTATCTGCTGACTGCCGCGATCTGGACCATCCTGCCGGCCTTTGCCGGGCTGCCCTTCATGCTGGGCGAACCGAAGCTGCGCTTCCTGCAGGCGTTTTTCGAGGCCACCTCGGGGCTGACCACCACCGGCGCGACCGTGATCTACGGGCTGGATACCTTGCCCGACGGCATGAACCTGTGGCGCGGCATGACCAACTGGATTGGCGGTCTGGGCATCGCCTTCATCGCCATGATCTTCCTGCCGCTGATGCGCGTCGGCGGGATGCAGTTCTTCCGCACCGAGGGGTTTGACACCTTCGGCAAGGCCCTGCCGCGGGCGACCGACATCGCGCGGCAACTGCTGTATGTCTACATGATCCTGACGGTGACCTGCATCGCGGTCTATTCGGCGATCGGGATGCCGCCACTGGGGGCGGTGGTGCACGGTTTTGCCACCATCGCAACCGGCGGCTTCTCACCCTATGACAGTTCGTTCAGCGGGTTTCAGGGTGCGGGGGAATACTTTGGCGCCCTGTTCATGATCCTGGGAAGCCTGCCCTATATCCGGTTCGTGCAGCTTCTGAACGGCAGCGCCACGCCGCTGTGGCGTGACAGCCAGGTGCGGGCCTATGTGCGCTGGCTGCTGACGGCGGTGCTGATCGTGGCGATCTGGCGGGTGCTGACCGCCGATGTGGCCTTCGAACCGGCCTTCCGCGAAAGCCTGTTCAACCTGACCTCGATCATGTCCTCGACCGGGTTCTTCTCGGGCAGCTTCCCCGGCTGGGGCGGGCTGATGCTGATCGTGGCCTTTGTCGTGGGGGTCTGCGGGGCGTGTTCGGGGTCGTCCGCCGCCGGTCTGTCGGTGTTCCGGGTGCAGGTCGCCATGGCGGTCGTGCGCCGGCAGGTGCGCCAGATCAGCAATCCCTCGGCGGTGGACCCGGTCAAATACGATGGCCGCACCGTGGAAGAAGACGTGATCCAGGCGCTGATCATGTTCATCTCCAGCTATATCCTGATCCTCGGGGTTCTCAGCGTGGCCATGACACTGCTGGGCGTGGACCTGGAATCCTCGCTCTTCGCGGTCTGGACGACGCTGGGCAATGTCGGTTACGGCTTTGGCCCGCTGGTGGCGCGCACCGGCACCTTCATCGACTTTCCCGACGGGGCCATCATCATCATGACCCTGGCCATGATCCTGGGCCGTCTGGGCCTGCTGGCCATTCTGGTGCTGCTCCTGCCGGCGTTCTGGCGGCGCTGACGCTCAGGCGGCGTCGGGGCGGGGATCGTCCAGAATGACCATCGGCGCCTCGGGGGCCGGCCGGGCCTGCTCCAGCTCGTCGATCAGGGCGCTTTTCAGTTCGCTGTCCAACTGGCGAACGCGGGCGACATAGGCTTCGTTCAGATGAACCGGCGTGCCGGGCACCCACAGCGCCGCCAGATCGCGCATCGCGGCACGGTCAAGCCGCCAGAAGGTCTGCGAAAGCTGCGACGCCTCGTATTCGGTGAAGCCGGTGTTTTCCAGCACATAGCGCCCGGCGCGAACCGAGGAGTCGAAGGTTTCGCGCACGATGTCATTGGCGCCGGCCTGATACAGTTCATAGACATGCACCCGGTCGCGGGCGCGGGCGACGATATGGATGTCCGGCCGCACCTGCCGGGCGTGGCGCACGATCTTCAGCACATTCGCCCGGTCATCCACCGCCACCACCAGCACCTCGGCGGTGGCAAGGCCGGCGGCATCCAGCAGCTCGGGGCGGGACGGATCGCCGAAGAAGCCCTTTACGCCGAAGCGGCGCATCGTCTCGATCGCGCCCATGTCGGAATCCAGCACCACGGTCGACAGGCCCGAGGATCGCGCGATGCGGTTCACCACCTGGCCGAAGCGCCCGATCCCGGCAATCAGCACGCGGCCCTTTTCATCCACCGCGTCGGGCTTGCGGCTGGGGGCGGCATGAACGATCTGGCGCGCGATCAGGTCGTAGATCAGGAACAGCAGCGGCGTCAGCAGCATCGACAGGCTGATGACCAGCAACACCTCTTGCCCCAGCGCCAGACCAAGCACGCCTTCGCTGCGGGCAAAGCTGACCAGCAAAAAGCCGAACTCGCCCCCCTGCGCCAGCGCCAACGAGAACAGGAAACGGTCCTTTCCCTTGATCTCGAACACGATGGACAGGATGAACAGGATCGCCGCCTTCAGCGCGATCAGCCCCAGCGTTGCGGCAATGATCAGGCCGGGCGCGCGCCAGAACACATCGAAGTCGATGCCGATGCCGACGGTGATGAAGAACAGCCCCAGCAACAGCCCCTTGAAGGGCCGGATGTCGGCCTCGATCTGGTGGCGGAACTCCGAATTCGCCAGCACCACGCCGGCAATGAAGGTTCCAAGCGCCGGTGACAGCCCGACCAGCGCCATCAGAAAGGCGATGCCGATCACGATCAGCAGCGAGACGAAGGTCGACATTTCGGGCAGGCGCGAGGCGTGGACGAAGCGGAACACCGGGCGCGACAGGAAATGCCCCGCCGTCATGATGGCGGCCACGATGCCCAGCGTGGCCAGCGTATCGGCCCAGGGGTCCAGCGACTGGAAGAAATCCAGCAGCGGCTCGGCCGCGGGCATCGGGTGGCTGGTCACCACCGGATCGGCCGGATTGACCACGCCGAACAGGTCGGCCGTGGGGCCGCCCAGCATGGGCATCGCCAGCAGCGGCACCAGCGCAAGAATGGGAATGACGGCGATGTCCTGCATCAGCAGCACCGAAAACCCCGCCCGCCCGCCGGGGCTGCGCATCAGGTTCTTTTCGGTCAGCGTCTGCAGCACGATGGCGGTCGAGGACAGCGACAGCAGCATCCCGATGGTCAGCGCAACCCGCACGTCCTTGCCCATCAGCACCAGGATCAGCGTGATCGTGGCCGTGGTCGCCACGACCTGCACCCCGCCCATGCCCAGAAGGCGGTGGCGCATGTCCCACAGGATGCGCGGTTCCAGCTCAAGCCCGATCAGGAACAGCATCATCACCACGCCGAATTCGGCGACATGCTGCAAGCCCTGCGATTCGGCCCCGGCCAGCCCCGACACCGGACCCAGCACGATGCCCGCGGCAAGATAGCCCAGCACCGAGCCAAGCCCCAGCCGGACGGCCAGCGGCACCAGCAGGACGGCGGCACCCAGATACAGGCTGGCCTGGAACAGGAAGGCTTCCATCGTGGAGGGGGCTCTTGGAAATGGATCAGGAAATCGCGCGCACCCTAGGGCCGGGGCGTTGCCGAATCTACACCCCAAGGCCGAAAAACTGCGCCCGACCCGAGGCTGTCACGCGACTGTGTGCGGCTGGCCGCAGGCTGTGCGCAGTTCTGGGGCGCCGGTCTTGTGGCGTGATTGCTTCAGATCGGCCCCGCACCTTGTTCGCATGTTTGCGAAGGGGAGTGGGGCACATTCAAGATATTGCTTTTCCAGCCGAAATGGCAGCCGCCGCCAATGCGGGCGGCCGGGCCCTCAGCCCTTGGGCATCTTCAGGGCAATCAGCCGGCCGCCCTTCTGGTAACGCACTTCGGACTGGGTGATCGCCTGCACGGTGCCGCCGTCGATCCGGTCGCCCACCCGCACTTTCTTGTATTTTCCGTTCGACATCCGGACCAGCGCATAGCGGTTCGACTGGGTTCCATAGACGCCGATCAGGTTGGTCTTCGACAGGTTCAGCGCGTTCACATAGGTGGCCTGCTTGGCAACGCTGGCCTTGGTCGGAATCTTGGGCGCGGCCGAGGCAACCTCGGGCACGTCGGCCTCTTCCTGCTCTTCCGGCTTCAGGGCGGGGGCGGCCTTGACGGCGGCCGAGGCCTTGGTCGGTTCGGGCTCTGGCTCGGGGGTGCGCACGGCGGCGGCAACGGCCGCCTCGACCGCACGGCTGAAATCGCGCGGCTTGGCCGACGGCCGGCGCGAGATCGTCAGCAGCGACGGGTTGGCGGCATCGGCGGCGGCAAGTTCGGTTGCCGGGGCGGCAAGCGAGGCGGCGGCGGTTTCGGCGCGCGCCTGTTCGCCGGCGGCAACCACGCTGGCCGGGCGGACGCGCGGGCGCAGGCTGGTGACATCGGTCGGTGCCACGGTTTCCAGCGCCGCATCATCGCCGGCATTGGCCGGCGGCGTCAGCCCTTCGGGGCGGGCGCGGGGCTTGCGGTCGGCCAGATCGGGGTTGGGCTGTTCGGCCGCCGGGGCGGCGGCGGTTTCGGGGGCCGCCGGCGCATCCGCGGCGGACTGGCCCTCGGTCAGGGCCGGCGCTGTTCCCGCTGCGTCGGTCGCCGCCGGTGCCGCAGCGGCGGTGACGGCGGCTGCAACGGCGGCCTGCGCGGCGGCTTCGGCCACGGCGCTGCGGGCCGGCGGAACGCGCGGCGGCTTGCCCGCAAAAAGCATGACGCCCTCGGGGCTGACAATCCCGTCGGGCGTTGGAACGACCTGGCCGTTGGCGTCGAAGCGGTAGACGGTGCCAAAGGCCGGCGGCGGCATCGGCGGCTGCGGCAGCGCATCGGCGGCGGTGTCGACGGTGGGCAGGGCCAGCGCATCAAAGGCCGGCGGCGGCGCATCGGCACCGGACAGGAAGATTTCATCCTGCGGATCGACCAGAACACTGGCCGCCGGGGCCTGATCGGCACCGGTCGTTGCCGTTGGGGCCGGGCCTGCGGTTTCGGCCGCGGCCAGATCGCCGGTGTCGGTTACCTCCGGCGCGGGGTCTTGCAGGGCGGTATCGGCGGCCACATCGGCGGCAGGCGTTTCGGCCGCCAGCGCGTCGGGGTCTTCGCCGTCGGCCAGCATCTCGTCCTCGATCGCGGTGCTGTCGGCGGCCACGTTGGTGGCAGCGGGATCGCTGTCGTCCGACGCCAGGTAGAACGACGACCAGGCCGCAACCAGGGCAAGGCAGATCAGCAGGATCGCCGTCAGCACAAGGCCAAGATAGCGCGGGGCGCCCCGGCGGGGGCGGTTGGCAAACGGGCTGCGTCCCAGCGACCGGGCCGCATCGGCCGGCGAGGCCGCCGCCGTGGCCGCCACGGCCGAGGCCAGCGGGGCCGGCGCGGCGGGCTGCGGCTTGCCCTTGGCCTTGCGGGTGCCGGGGATTGACGGTGCGGTGACCAGCGGCATCGCCGGCCGTTCCGCCGGACCGCGCGCTCCGGTCAGGCCGGGGCGCGGCGCGGCTTGCGGCGGGCGCGGCATCGGCGGCAGTTCATCCACCGGCTTGCCGCGGGCGGCGCGGGCCAGTGCAGCGGCATCGGGGCGCACAGGCGCCGTCAGCGGCGGCACCGTCCGCGGCCGGCTGTCGGCATCAACGCCCCGGCGGCTTGAAAACGCCGCCAGCGCCGCGGGCGAGGGGGCCGGCGGCAGATCGTCGTCCTCCGGCAAGGCCTTGGCCGCGCCGGTCGGGGTGCGGGGGGCCTCATCCTCGGGGAAAGCCGTGCTGTCGGCCACATGGGTAAACGGCGCTTCCTCGACCTCGGGCAACGGATCGGGTTCCGCGCTGGCCAAGGCAGGCTCGGACAACGCAGCCTCATCCGCGTCAACCGACGCGGCGCAGGGCGTCTCATCCCGGGCGGGCGCCATCGTGTCAGCCTGCAACACCGGCTCGACGGCGGGCGTCCCTTCGCTGGTCTCTGCGGGCAGGCTGTCCTCTGCCGCGGGCGCCACCGGCGCGGGGTCGGCAACGGCGGGCGGCGGGATGTCCTCGACCGGCAGCACATCGCCATCGGCCAGCGCCGGGAACGTCCTGTCCTCCTCCGGCGCGGCCATTGCCGGGGCGGGCGTTTCATCCTTGACCGGGGCAGCGGCGATCTCCGGCAGGACATCGGTTTCCTGCACCTCGATTGCAGGCGCCTCGTCCGTCTCGGCTTCGGCCTCTGGCGCGACAAGCCTGTCCTGCTCCGGCGCGGAAACGTCCTCCGTCACAAGGGCGGGCGCGGTATCGGGGGCGGTTTCCGCCACCGCATCCGCAACAGCCGCGGGCGCGGCGTCCGGCGCGGGGGGCTCTACCAGATCCTCGGTCTCGAAATCGGCAAATTCTTCGGGGAAGGCCAGGGCGCTGTCGGCATCGGGCCAGACTTCCGCCGCAGGCTCGGGGCTGACCACGGGCGCGGCGGCCTTGGCCGGTTTTGCCGCGCCGCGCGGGCTGTCGATGATGCTGATCGCCGTGCGGTCGCGCAGGGCCGCCGCCTTGTCAGCGGGCAGATCCACGGCGGCGCCGGCGGGGCCGAACCACGGTTCGCCGGAAAACGTGCCGGGTTCGGGAATGGCCACGAAGGACACCGGATCAAAGCGGTGCTGCGTGGCGAAATCCTCGGCCTCGTCCAGCGTCTGGCGGTCAACCGCCACGACCTTGACGGTCTTGCCCTTGCCCGACCAGTCGAACACCATATCCTCGGCGGTCAGCGAGGTGCGCGCCTCCAGCGCGGCGGTGATCTGGGCGCGGCGCTCGGCCTCTGACGGGCCGGGGGCCTCGATCTCGGCATACAGAAGCTGCGAATTGGGGATCACCAGCTTGGTGGTGAACCCGCCCGGTGCCAGCCCCAGCGCCGTGGCGCGCAGATAGTCCAGCGCCTCGGTCAGATCGGGGCTGTCGAACGGCGTTTCCCCGACCTGAACCCAGCCCTTCGTGGCCCGGTGCAGAAGCGCGATGCTGGTCTCGGTGAAGTTCAGGGCGAATGTCGGTTTCATGCCGTGCATCTAGCATAGGAGGCGGGGGTGCGAAAACGCGCCCCGGCGGATTTTTCCCGTTCTACAGCAGGTTTCTGCCGAGGGGAAGGAAAACGCCCGTGAAGGCGCCAAGGAATGGGTTGTGCTGCGCGTCCAAGTTCTGATTGGTTATCGCAAACGAAGGAGAGACCTCATGCGTACCCTGTTCCGTCACGTTCCCCTGACCCTGGCCCCGGGCCTTGTCGCGCTGGCGATGGCGCTGCCTTTTGCCGCAGCCGCGCAGGCCGAAGCGGCCACCATCACCGTGACCGGCGAAGCCAGCACCGCAGCGGCCCCGGACATGGCAACGCTCAGCATCGGCGTGACCAAGGTCGGGGAAACCGCGGCGGCGGCGCTGGCCGACAACACCGCCCAGATGCAGGCGGTGATCGACCGTCTCAAGGCCGCGGGAATCGAGCCGCGCGACATCCAGACCACCGGCCTGTCGATCAACCCGAACTGGTCGGGCTATGACAGCAGCGTCTCGGGCGGGCCTACCATCACCGGCTATACCGCGACGAACATCGTCACCGTGCAGGTCCGCGCGCTGGACGGGCTGGGTGCCGTGATCGACGCCGCCGTCAGCGATGGCGGCAACACCCTGAACGGGCTGACCTTCGGCCTGGCCGATCCGCGCCCGGCGCTGGATGCCGCGCGCAAGGACGCGGTGGCCGATGCCAAGGCCAAGGCCGATCTTCTGGCCGGCGCGGCGGGGCTGGGCCTTGGCCCGATCGTCAGCCTGACCGAAGGCGGCGGCTACGGTGCCCCGGTGCCGATGTTCAAGGCTGATTCCGCCGCCGGGGCCGTGCCGGTTGAACAGGGCGCCATCAGCTATACCGCCAGTGTGACGGTTGTTTACGAAGTCGCACAATAATCGGCTGACGGGCCGGATTTGCCAGAAAGCATCGCCATTCCGGCCCGTTTCCGCCCCAATTTCCCCGTAGCGCAAGGCTGGAAGCCACCTCGTACGGGGAAATCGCATGGTCCGTGGGCCTGTCAGTCTGGTGATCGTCGGCATTGCCACGCTGGCGATGTTCGCGCTGGTGATCGGCGGGCCGCGGACATTCGAAAGCATCCTGCCCGAAAGCGCCATCGTCTGGCTTGAAACCATGGGTGGCCGCTCGGGCGCCGGCGGCATGATGGCGACCGGCGGCGATGGCGGCTGGATGCAGGCCGCCACGGCGTCAGACACTCCGGGCGATCTGCTGGCCGATACCTCGGATGGCTGGGCCGCCCAGGGGCCGATTGCGGCGGTGCCCGGCGGCGCCGTCTTCATTGATCAGGCTCTGGCGGGCTATTCGGTGCGCGTGCGCGGGCAGGTGCCCGCCCGGACCGAGGCGCTGCTGCCCTTGCAGGGCTGCGCGCCAACCCCGCCGGGGGCGGGCGTGGCGGTGCTGCACGCCGGGGCGGCCAGTTCGGACCGGGTGCCATTGGGCGTCTTGACCTATGGCGATGCCGATCTTGCGCGCGGCGTGCAGGCCTTTGCCCGGGCCTACCGGCGGACGGTGGCACCGCCGCGCATCGGGGCTGAAGGTCTGGCCTTCGGGGTGCAGGACGTGGCCGTCACCGAAACGGAAAAGCCGGTCTACCTGGTGCTTGAGGCCCCCGCTGGCAAGGTGATCTTTAACATCCATCTGGCCCCCGGTGCCCGACTTGACCGCGTGGTGCTGATCGGAGGAGAGCAGGTCGGCGTGGCCAATGTGGCCCCCGAGGTGCCGGTCGAGGTGATGCGGCAGGCCGAACTGGCCGCCTGCGGGATGCAGCCCTTCTATCCGCTGAACCCCAACCACCTGTTCTATCAATCCGTCGAAATGGGCGTGATCCAGGGCGAGGAGCTGGCGCAGAAACAGGCCGGATTCCAGCTTGCGGCGGCAAACTGGGACGCCGCGTTCCGTGCCCTGTTCGGCGTGGGGGCGGCTGAAACGCTGGCCGGCGGCTGGCTGCGCGGCAGCGTGTCGGCGGTGGGCCCGGTGCCCGCAACAGCGCAGGGCCGCGCGGTCTGGCAGCCGGTCAGCGGCGGCCTGATGCGGCTGACACTGGACCAATATGTCGATCTGGCCGTGCCGGGCGGCGAAAACATCGACTTTGCCGCCCGCGTCCGGGCGATTGCCACGGCCTTTGCCGGTGGCGATCTGGCAAGTCTGAAGGCGGGGGTGCAGTTCTGATGCTGGTGCGGATGATCCTGCTGCTGGGACTGGCGCTTGTGCTGTTCGCGGGGGGCGCGGCGGGTTTGCAGATGCTGGACGCCCACAAGATTGATCCGGTCGCCTGGCTGCACCGCGTCGTCGCGTCGTCCTCGCCTGCCGAGGACGGCCCCGCCTCTGGCCCCGCGCTGGTGCCAGGCAAGGCTGCGGCGCCCGCGACCCCGGTGCTCCTGACCGAACAGAACTGGCTGATCAGCCCCGGCGGCGGGCTGGTCGACCGTGCTACGGTTGCGGCCTATCTGCGGCAGGACCGGCTGGTCGAGACCCGCATCGCCCGCCTGACCCGCCGCGCCCCGCTGACGGATCTGCTGCAACCGGGGGAAAAGCTGCCGGCGCCTGTCTACCGGCAGGCCTTTGCCGACATCCGGGCGCAGGCGCTGGCCGACCGTGACTGTGCCGCGCTGCTGGCCGCCTTTGCCACCCGCTGCGAGATGGTCTCCGCCGGTGTGGTCGATGAAAGCCTGGATGCCGCAGGCGAAACGGCCGAATTCCAGATCGTTCTCGCCTATACGCAGGCGCTTGATCCGGCCACGATGCCTGATCTGGCCACCGTGGTGCTGCGCGAGGACCGTCTGACGCTGGACGCCGCCGCCCCGGCCGAGGCGGGCGATGACAGCCGCCTGCTGGCGGATTTCCTGCAAGGCGCGCGGGACGAATGTCGCCCCGACAGCGCAACGCGGCCCCAGTGCCGCATCCTGTCTTTCGATGTGACGCGCGATGAAGCCGGCCAGACGCAGGCCCGGTTTCATATCGCCTGGCTTGGGCCGCTGCCGGCGGGGCTTTATGCCGCCCCGCCGTTGAACTGAGCCTGCGGTTTACGCGGTGGCCTTGGCCATCGCCTGATCCAGATCGGCGATGATGTCGGCCACATCCTCGATCCCGATGGACAGGCGCACCACATTGGGCGGCGCCCCCGCCGCGACCTGCTGTTCCGGCGACAACTGCCGGTGTGTGGTCGAGGCCGAGTGGATGATCAGGCTGCGCGTATCGCCAAGGTTGGCGACATGGCTGAACAGCTTCACATTGTCGATCAGCTTGACGCAGGCGTCATAGCCGCCCTTCAGCGCGAAGGTGAACAGCGCACCGGCGCCCTTGGGCAGCAGCGCCTCGGCCCGGCTGTGCCAGGGCGAGGATTTCAGCCCGGCATAGGTAACAGCCTCGACCCGCGGGTCTTGCTCCAGCCATTCGGCAACGATCTGGGCGTTCTTGACGTGCCGTTCCATCCGCAGGCCCAGCGTCTCGATCCCCATCAGCGTGTAATGCGCGCCTTGCGGGTTCATCGTCATGCCCAGGTCGCGCAAGCCGATGGCGATGGAGTGGAACGTATAGGCCATGCTGCCCAGCGTCGGGTGGAACACAAGCCCGTGGTAAGCGGGTTCGGGTTGCGACAGCGACGGGAACTTGTCGGACGCCGACCAGTTGAACTTGCCCGAATCCACCACGATGCCGCCCGTGACGGTGCCGTTGCCGGTCAGGTATTTGGTGGCCGAATGGACAACCAGCGTCGCGCCCATTTCAATGGGGCGGGCCAGCCACGGGGTCGCGGTGGTGTTGTCCACGATCAGCGGAATCCCCTTCAGATCGGCAATCCGCGCCAGCGCCGGAATGTCGCTGATGTAACCGCCGGGGTTGGCGATGGTCTCGCAGAACAGCGCGCGGGTGTTGTCGTCAATCGCCGCCTCGACCGCCTTCAGATCGTCGGTGTCCACGAACTTGGCCGACCAGCCAAAGCGTTTGATGGTCTGGGAAAACTGGGTGATCGTGCCGCCGTACAGCCGCGACGAGGCAACGATGTTCTTGCCCGGCCCCATCAGCGGGAACAGCGCCATGATCTGCGCGGCATGGCCCGACGAACAGGCGATGGCGCCCGCGCCGCCTTCCAGTGCCGCCACCCGGTTGGCCAGCGCGGCCACGGTCGGGTTTGTCAGGCGCGAATAGATGTAGCCTACCTCCTCCAGGTTGAAGAGCCGCGCCGCATGGTCGGCGTCTTTGAAGACATAGGCGGTGGTCTGGTAGATCGGCACCTGCCGCGCCCCGGTGGCGGGGTCCGGCGCCGTGCCGGCGTGAATGGCAAGCGTGTCAAAGCCCTGCGGCCTGTCGGTCATGGTGTCCTCCGGGTGTGATGTGTCGGGCGCAGGCTAGGCGAGGGGCGTGGATTGGGCAATGGCCGGCCTTCGCGGTCAGGCGCGGTCATCCTTGGGGCTGCCCATGACGACGAAGGTGGTAATCGCGCGCACCTGCGGCAGAACCCCCAGAATCTCGGTATGCCAATGCTTGTAGGCGGCCAGGTCGGCGGCTTCCACCCGCAGCAGATATTCCACCGTGCCGGTGATATTGTGACATTCCCGAACCTCGGGCGCGCGGGACACGGCGCGTTCAAACGCCTCTTGCGCGGCCTTGGTGTGCGCGCTCAGCCCCACGGTCACATAGGCAACGAAGCCCCGGCCGGTCTTTTCCGGGTCCAGCACCGCGCGATAGCCCTTGATGACCCCCGTCCGCTCCAGCTCCTGCACGCGGCGCAGGCAGGCACTGGGCGACAGGCCAACCCGGTCGGCCAGTTGCAGGTTGCTCAGCCTGCCATCGCGCGCCAGCTCGTGCAATATGCTTTCGTTTATGGCGTCTATCTTCGTCATATCTTGTGCAGAATGTCAAAACCCGCATCATATTGCAATCTCATGTCGCCTGTTGCGCCGCAGGATTGCGCCCATGACATATGACCTGTTCCTTGCCCTGCTGGGCTTTGCCTTCGTCACCTCGGTCACGCCGGGGCCAAACAACATGATGCTGCTGGCCAGCGGGGTGAACTTCGGCTTTCGCCGGACGGTCCCGCATATGCTGGGCATTTCGGCCGGCCATGCGCTGATGGTGTTCCTGGTGGGCATGGGGCTGGCCGGGCTGTTCAAGGCCTGGCCGCCGGCGCTGACCGGGCTGAAACTGGCCTCGGTCGCCTATATGCTGTGGCTGGCGTGGAAGATCGCCCATGCCGCCGCGCCGGGCGAAGGGCGGGCACGGCCGCAACCGATGACATTCCTTCAGGCGGCGGCCTTCCAATGGGTCAACCCCAAGGCCTGGGCCATGGCGCTGGGGGCGGTGGCGGCCTATGTCACCATGCCGTCGACGGCGGCCTATCTGGCGGTGGCGGGCACCTTCTGCCTGGTCAACCTGCCCTCGGTATCGCTCTGGGCGGTGGCGGGGCAGGGGCTGCGGCGCTGGCTGGATGATCCGCGCCGGCTGCGGCTGTTCAACTGGACCATGGCGGTCCTGCTGGTCGCCTCGCTTTACCCGGTGGTGATGATGCGGCTGTGACCGGGCGCGTCAGCGCAGCCACAGCCCCGCCCGTTTCAGCGCGTTGCGGATCATCTGTTCGCGCGGCGGCAGGTCGTTCTGGTCAAACAGCGCGCGGGCCCGGCGGCCGCCGTTCTGGTAAACCAGTTGTTTGACCTGTGGCCAGTCGCGCAACAGGCGGCGGTTTTCCTTCACCAGCGCCACCTCTTCCAGCACCTGCACCGCCAGATCGGATTCCTTGGCGTAAAGCAGGGGAATCGTGCGGTAATGGCAGGTCACATCGCCATCCAGCCCGTCCAGTTCCGGCCCGGGCCGGCCACCGCCAAAGGAATGAACCGCCAGCGGCAGGGCAATCTGGTCCAGCCAGGGGAAGATTTCCTGGCAGACCAGCTCTTCGGGCCGATCATCGCGGATCTGGCGCGCATAGTCCAGGAATCGGCTGCCAAAGGTGGGGGCGCTGGCATGGAAGAACCAGCCGGCGTTGAAATACAGATACCGCTGCCAGAATTCGTCGGGCTGGCTCAGGTCCAGACTGCTCTCGAACTCCAGCCCGAACTTGTCATACAGCGATTTCCAGGTGGCGGCATAGCCCGGCCCGTACAGCTCGATCGTGGGCCAGGTGCCTTCGCGGCGCATCGACGCCGAGGGGCGGTTGAAATCGAACCTGACCGTGTCGAACGACCCGGTGATCAGCGTGTCGGTATCCAGAAACAGGAAGGGCGCGTCGGGGGCGGCCTTCACGGCCTCGATCTTGTTGCCATAGGGATAGCCGTTGCCGAAGACGCGGCTTTCGAATGGCAGGAATTCGGCGCCCAGTTCAGCCAGACGGTCGCGCAGCGGCCCGTCGGGCAGGCGCGGGTCTTGCGGCCAATGCGGGCCGGGCTGCGGTTCCGCCAGGATCAGCCGGCCGGCAAAGCCCGGGTTGGTGGCGCGCAACGACGCGGCCAGCAGCAGCGCCTCATAGGCCAGGCGACCGCCCTGAACGACGGCGATGATATTGAAGGGCGAGGTCATTGGCACACGTCTCGCGGGTTACGGGTCAGGACGGAGTGAAACGCAGCGACAGGCAGGACATGCCGCCGTCAATCTTGGCACATTCGGAATTGCCGATTTCATGGACAGTGTAACCGGCATCCGCCAGCCGGTCACGGGTGCGCGGGAAACCGGCTGGGAACAGCACGATCCCGTTGAAGCGGATCGCATTGGCCGCGGCCTCCTCCCCTGCGGCGACCGGAATCACCCTGTAGCCGGCAAAACAGCCCGAAGCAGCCAGCCGGTCGGTGGCCAGCACGGTTTCGGCATCCATCAGCGAACAGTCGGTCTTGAAATGCAGCACGCCGGGGGGCGTATGCACCTCGCGCACCACATGGCCCCAGTCGGCCACCAGACGCGCCAGTTCCGCGATGCCGGCCGCATTGGTGCGGGCGCTGCGGCCGACAAGGATTTCCGTCTCGGTCGTCAGGATGTCGCCACCTTCGATGAAGCTGTCCTCGCCCGAAATGCGGCGCATCCGGCTGTAAAGCCCGGCAAGATGCGGCTCCATCTCGGCGGCCTCGCCCAGACGGGACGGCGCGCCGGGGCGCATGAGGATGGCGCCTTCGGGCAGGCAAAGCGCGGTATCTTCCACGAACACGCTGTCGGGATAGGCCTCCAGCGCGTCCAGCACCGTCACCTCTGCGCCGGTGCCGCGCAGCGCGGCAACATAGCTGTCATGGTGGGCCTGCATCAGCGCCAGATCGGGGGTGCCGGTATCTACCGCACGCAGACCCCGGATGATCGAGGCGGCCGGACGGCGGGCAATGGCATGGGTGAAGCTGTAGGAGCGCATGGGCAGTGTCCGATCTGCTGTCCGGGCCGGAATGGCGCAGGTGCAGCAAAAAGGAAAGCCAAATCCGTTGTCCAGAGTCGTGAATGAAGACGGCCGGCCCCGAAGGACCGGCCGGATCTTGCTCTTCCCTTGCAGGAAGAATGGTGGGCGACCCTGGAATCGAACCAGGCGTGGGTCGCCCCGGCGGAGTTACAGTCCGCTGCCGCACCTTGCAGCTCGTCGCCCACTGGGGGCGGGATGTAGCCAAGGGGGAACGGGGCGTCAAGGGCGTTTCAGGGGGGATCGCGGCGCTTTCCACCCTTGCACGCCGCGCGGTTTTCACGCCTTGATCGGCGAAGAAAATTCAAAGGCGGACACGGGATGAAGAAACCCAGTTGGGTGGTCGACAAGGAACGCCAGCGGCGTGTCGAGGCAAAGGAAACGATCTGGCTGTTCGGTCTGCACGCGGTGCGTGACGCGCTGGTGAACCCGCGGCGCGAAAAGCTGCGGCTGATCGTGACGAAGAACGCCCATGACAAGCTGGAAGAGGCCATCGCCGAAGCCGGCATCGTGCCCGAAGTGGTGGACCCGCGCCGCTTCGACGCGCCGCTTGATCCCGGCTCGGTGCATCAGGGTGCCGCACTTGAGGCGCGGCCGCTGGACTGGGGCAAGCTGATCGACGTGGCCATCTCGGGCGAAGGCGCGCCGCTGGTCGTGCTGCTGGACCGCGTGACCGACCCGCACAACGCCGGCGCCGTGCTGCGGTCGGCCGAGGTGTTCGGTGCCCGCGCCGTGATCGCGCCGCGCCACCATTCCGCCCCGGAAACCGGCGCGCTGGCCAAGACCGCCAGCGGCGCGCTGGAACGCCAGCCCTATCTGCGCGTCACCAATCTGGCCGAGGCGATGGAAGAGCTGAAGGCCGCCGGCTATGTGATGATCGGGCTGGACGGCGCCGCCGAACTGCCGCTGGCCGAGGCGATTGCCGGGGCAAAGGGCCGCCCGGTGGGGCTGGTGCTGGGGGCCGAAGGGCCCGGCCTGCGCGAACGCACCCGCACCACCTGCGACGCGCTGGCCCGCATCCCCGCAGCGGGGCGGTTCGGCAGCCTGAACGTGTCGAACGCGGCGGCGGTGGCCCTGTACGCGGCCACCCACGGCTGATCACGATAGCGCGACACCGCCTTTAACGCGACGGCAATTCCCTTACCTTATTGGGGGAAGGCACGGGACCGGAACCCCCGTCCTTGACTTCACTGTCCCTCGTTCCGCACCTTTCGCGCCTGTGTCCTCCGGCACAGGCGCTTTTTTATGCAGCAGATGCGAAGGATGCCATGGACGACGATGCCCTGATCCGCGAAATCCTGACCTCGGTGAAAACCATCGCCGTGGTCGGCTGGTCGCCCAAGCCTGACCGGGCCAGCCATGGCGTTGCCGCCTTTCTGGCGCGGCAGGGTTATCGGGTGATTCCGGTGAACCCCGGCCAGGCGGGGCAGGCGGCGCTGGGAACCACCGTCCGCGCCTCGCTGGCCGAGGCGGCCGAAAAGGACGGCCCCATCGACATGGTCGACATCTTCCGCCGCAGCGAAGAGGCCGGCGCCGTGGCGGATGAGGCAATCGCCATCGGGGCCGGAACGGTGTGGATGCAGCTTGGCGTCATCGACGAAGCCGCCGCCGCACGGGCCCGGGCGGCCGGGCTGCGCGTGGTGATGAACCGCTGCCCGGCGATCGAGATTCCGCGGCTGGGTCTGTAACCCGCCGCGTTACTTCTTCCGCGCGGCCTTTTCTGCCAGCCCCGAGGTGCCTTCGCGCCGGGCCAGTTCCGCCTCGACATCGGCCAGCGTCACATCGCGCGCGGCCAGCATGACCAGCAGGTGAAACAGCGCATCGGCCGCTTCCGAGACCAGTGCTGCGCGGTCGCCCCGCACCGCCTCGACAATCGCCTCGACGGCCTCTTCCCCGAATTTCTGGGCGCATTTCTCGGGGCCCTTGGCCAGAAGCTTCGCGGTCCAGCTTGTTTCGGGATCGGCCCCCTTGCGGGCGGCGATGGTGGCGGCCAGACGGTCAAGCGCGCCTGCGACTGTGGGGGTCATGTCAGCCTCACGGGAATACCGGCCGCCGCCATATGGGCCTTGGCCTGCCCGATGGTGAAGGTGCCGAAATGGAAGATCGAGGCCGCCAGCACGGCGCTGGCATGGCCTTCGGTGATACCCTCGACCAGATGGTCCAGCGTGCCGACACCGCCCGAGGCGATCACCGGGATCGAGACCGCTTCCGCGATGGCGCGGGTCAGCGGCAGGTTGAAGCCCGCCTTGGTGCCGTCGCGGTCCATGCTGGTCAGCAGGATTTCCCCCGCGCCCTTGGCCGCCACCGTGCGGGCGAAATGCACCGCGTCAATGCCGGTCGGCTTGCGCCCGCCGTGGGTGAAGATCTCCCACCGGCCGGGTTCAACCGTCTTGGCGTCAATGGCGACAACGATGCACTGGCTGCCGAAACGGTCTGCGGCTTCGGCCACCACATCGGGGTTGGCCACGGCGGCCGAGTTGAACGAAACCTTGTCGGCCCCGGCCAGCAGCAGCGCCCGCACGTCATGGTGGCTGCGCACGCCCCCGCCCACGGTCAGCGGCACATAGATCTGTTCCGCCGCGCGGGTGACCAGATCAAACATGGTGCCGCGGTTTTCATGGGTGGCGTGGATGTCAAGAAAACAGATCTCGTCCGCCCCCGCCCTGTCATAGGCGCGGGCCACTTCCACCGGGTCGCCGGCGTCGATCAGGTTGACGAAGTTCACGCCCTTGACCACGCGGCCATCGGCAACGTCCAGACAGGGGATGAGGCGGGTTTTCAGCATGTCCGAGGTCTAGCCGCTTGCGGCGGCGGGGGAAAGGGGGCGCTGCCCCCGTCGCCGCCTGCGCGGCGACTCCCCCGGGGTATTTCCGGCCAAGAGGAAGCGGCAGGGTCTTCCTCTTGGCCCAAATACCCCCGCCGGAGGCAGGTCAGGCCGTGCGGCGTCAGGCCTTGAGCGCGCCGAGGGCCGTGGCAAGGTCGATGGCCCCGTCATACAGCGCGCGTCCCGAGATGGCGCCGGCGATGACGCTGGTGTCGCGCAGCGCGATCAGGTCGGCCATCCGGCTGACACCACCACTGGCGATGACCGGAATGGCAACGGCGCGGGCCAGCGCCTCGGTCGCCTCGATGTTCGGGCCCTGCATCGCGCCGTCGCGGTCGATGTCGGTGTAGATGATCGCGGCAACGCCAGCATCTTCGAAGCTGCGGGCCAGGTCGGTGGCCATGACATTGGTCTCGGTCGCCCAGCCCTTGGTCGCGACGCGGCCCTTGCGGGCGTCGATCCCGACGGCAACCTTGCCCGGAAAGGCGCGGGCAGCCTCGCGCACCAGGGCGGGGTTTTCCACCGCCACGGTGCCCAGAATGACCCGGGCCAGACCCCTGGTCAGCCACATCTCGATGGTGGCCATGTCGCGGATGCCGCCGCCCAACTGGCAGGGCACGGCGACGCGGGCCAGAATCGCTTCGACCGCGGCGGCGTTCACCGGCTGGCCGGCGAAGGCGCCGTTCAGATCGACCAGATGCAGCCATTCGCAGCCGGCGTCCACGAAGCGGGCGGCCTGCGCGGCCGGATCGTCGCCGAAAACGGTGGCCGCGGCCATTTCGCCACGCAGCAGGCGCACGCATTGGCCGTCTTTCAGGTCGATGGCGGGATAAAGGATCATCGCTTGGGCTCCGTCTGCGGCACGGGCGTCCTTTGGCACGGGGCGGCGGCGATGGGAAGGGGCGGTCGCGACCCCACGTCATGCTTGATCGAAGGCGGGTGTGGCCGCAAGGATTTGCCCATGGTTCAGGGAGGAGGAACCCCTATGAAAAAGTGGATGCTTGCGGCTGCTCTGGCAGTTCTGGGCACGGCGGCTGCGGCCGATCCGGTGGAAGGCACCTGGAAGACCAAGGTCGATGACAACGGCAACTATGGTCATGTGAAGATCGTGCCCTGCGGCCAGGCCTTCTGTGGCACGCTGGTCAAGGCGTTTGACGGCACGGGCAAGCAGATCGACAGCCCGAACGTCGGCCGCAAGATCGTCTGGGACATGGTGCCCTATGGCGACGGCCGCTATGACGACGGCAAGATCTATTCCCCCGACCGCGACAAGACCTACAACTCCGAGATGGAACTCTCGGGCAACAGCCTGAAGGTCTATGGCTGCGTGCTGGGCATCTGCCGCGATGGCGGCACCTGGCAGCGGGTGAAGTGACAAAGCGCAGCTTCCGGGTCGTCACCGGCCCGGAAGCCCGTTATCGGCACCGGCAGGGAGTATGCCGATGCCACGCAGCGATCTGATCCGCCTTTTCTGTCTGTCCCTTCTCTGGGGCGGATCGTTCATCCTTGTGGCGATTGCCCTGCAGGGCCTGCCGGCGCTGAGCGTGGTGATGGGCCGCGTCGGGCTGGCGGCCGTGATCCTGGCGCTGGCGCTTGCCCTGCGCGGGGTGCCGCTGCCGCCGCGTCAGGCCGTGCCGGCGCTGCTGGTCATGGGCCTTCTCAACAATGCGGTGCCCTTCACCCTGTTTGCGCTGGCGCAGGGCCAGATCGGCGGCGGGCTGGCCGCCATCGTGAACGCAACCACGCCGCTCTGGACCGTGATCGTTGCCCATCTGGCCACCACCGACGAACGGCTGACGCCCGCCCGGCTGGCCGGCGTGGCCACGGGATTTGCCGGTGTGGTGGTCATGGCCGGCCGCAGTTCCGGCGGCGAGGTCTGGGCCATCGTCGCCTGCCTGGGCGCGGCCTTGAGCTATGGGTGCGCCAGCGTCTGGGGGCGGCGGTTCCGGGCGATGGGGCTGTTGCCGGCGCAAACCGCGCTGGGGCAGTTGATCGCCTCCAGCCTGATGATCCTGCCGGTCTGGCTGCTGGTCGATCACCCCTGGGCGCTGCCCTTTCCGGGCTGGGGGCCGCTGGCGGCGGTCGGCGTGCTGGCGGCGGCCTCGACCGCCTTCGCCTATCTTCTGTTCTTCCGCATCCTGGCCGGGTCGGGGGCGGTGGCGATTTCGCTGGTCACCTTCCTGATCCCGGTCTCGGCCGTGGCCATGGGCGTGGCCTTCCTGGGCGAATCCCTGCTGCCGCGGCATCTGGCCGGCATGGCGCTGATCGCGGCGGGGCTGTGGTTCCTGCAACGGAGGCGGGCATGAAACTGCATCTGGCCGGGCGGAGCCCGACCGACGACGACTGGGCGTCCTTCATCGGCCGACAGCCCACCGGGCGGGTCTGGGCCGTCGCCACCACCGGCATCCATTGCCGCGACGGCTGCCCGGCGCGGCCCTGTCTGCGCCAGAACCTGCGGGTCTTCGACACCCGGGCCCTGGCCGAGGCGGCAGGCTTCCGCGCCTGCAAGCGTTGCGGCGGCGGTGCTTGACGGCGGGCGCCCGCCGGGGGCAGGCTTGGGCGCATGGCACCGCAGGCGATCCTTGAGACGGCAATCTACACCGACGATCTGGCGGCGGCCGAGGCCTTCTATGGCGGCCTTCTGGGCCTGCAGGTGGTGTTGCGCCAGCCGGGGCGGCATGTGTTCTTCCGCGTCGGCGCGGGCATCCTGCTGGTCTTTGATCCGGCCGCGACCAAACAGCCCGACCCGGCGGCCCGCTTCCCGGTGCCCACCCATGGCGCGCGCGGGCCGGGGCATCTGTGTTTCGCCGCCACCCGCGCCGAGATTGACCATTGGCGCGACCGATTCGCCGCCGCCGGCATCCCCGTCGAGGCCGAGTTCGACTGGCCGAACGGCGCGCGGTCGCTGTATGTGCGCGATCCCGCCGGCAATTCCGTGGAATTCGCCGAACCAGCGCTGTGGCAGGATTAGGCCGCCGTCAGGGCCGCCAGGTCAGGAAATTGGCAATGATCCGCAGCCCCGTGGCCGAGGATTTCTCGGGGTGGAACTGGGTGCCGAAGATGGTGTCGCGCCCGACGATGGCCGTCACTTCGCCCGCATAATCGACATGCGCCAGACGATGCGCCGGATCGGCGGCGCGGAAATGGTAGGAATGTACGAAATAGGCATGGTCGCCGGTGGCCACGCCCTCCAGCACCGGATGGCGGTGGTCGATCACCAGATCGTTCCACCCCATATGCGGCACCTTCAGCGCCGGGTCGGCGGGCGCGATGCGCACCACTTCGCCGCCGATCCAGTCAAACCCGGGGGTCGGTTCGTATTCCAGCCCGCGGCTGGCCAGCATCTGCATTCCGATGCAGATGCCGAAGAACGGCCGGGCGCGGCGGGTAACCGCCTCGTCAATCGCTTCGAACAGGCCGCCATAGGCGCCAAGGGCCCGGCGGCAGGCCGGGAAGGCGCCATCGCCCGGCAGGACAATCCGGTCGGCCCGCGCCACGTCTTCGGGGCGCGAGGTGACCAGAACCTCGCCCGCGCCGGTTTCCTGCGCCATGCGCTGAAACGCCTTTTCCGCAGAGTGAAGGTTGCCGGAATCGTAGTCGATCAGAACGGTCAGGCTCACAGCGCGCCCTTCGTGCTGGGCAGGCTGCCGGCCATGCGCGGATCGGGCTCCACCGCTTCGCGCAGGGCGCGCGCCACGGCCTTGAACGCGGCTTCGGCAATGTGGTGGCTGTTCAGCCCGTGAATCAGGTCCACATGCAGCGTGATGCCGCCATGCGTGCTGAGCGCCTGGAAGAATTCGCGCACCAGCTCGGTGTCGAAACTGCCGATCTTGGCCGTCGGGAAGGGCAGGTTGCACACCAGATAGGGCCGGGCCGACAGGTCCAGCGCGCAGGCGACCTGCGTGTCGTCCATCGCCAGCCGGAAATGGCCATAGCGGCGGATGCCGCGCTTGTCGCCCAGGGCGCGCGTCAGCGCCTGGCCAAGCGCAATGCCGGTGTCCTCGACCGTGTGGTGATCGTCGATATGGGTGTCGCCCTTGGCGCGGATGGTCAGGTCTATCAGGCTGTGGCGGGCCAACTGGTCCAGCATGTGGTCGAAGAAACCCACGCCGGTCTGGCAGTCATATTGCCCGGTTCCGTCAAGATTGACCGAAACCTCGATCGCCGTTTCCGCCGTTTTCCGGCTGATCTTCGCCTCGCGCATGGCATCCTCCGCCGCCTGACGCGGGCGTTATAGGCGCTGCGTTGCGGCGATCCAAGCGGAATGGCGGCGGCGAAATGCGAAAGGGCGCCCGAAGGCGCCCTTGTCAGCGATCCGATTTGGAGCGGGCGATGAGATTCGAACTCACGACCCTAACCTTGGCAAGGTTATGCTCTACCCCTGAGCTACGCCCGCCCGCTTCGGATGGCGGTGATCTATAAAAGCCTGCCGGGGGGTTCAAGGGGTAAAGTGCGGTCCGGGTGAAGTTTTTGTATCGGCGCCCCGAAAGGGGGCGGAACAGGCTGGCCATGCCCGGGCGGCTGGCTTAGGCCGGACGCCAGAAAATGCAGGAGGCCGGGATGGCAATGGCGGATCTGATGGCCCGGTCGGGCGGTGTGTGCGAATTCTGCGGCGCGGGCGAGGGGCTTCAGCCCGAGGATGTGCCGCCTGCGGGCGAAGTGCTGCTCTGCCCGCTGTGCCGGGGCGATGCACCGGCCCCGGCGGGCCACTGGCGGGCGCTGGAAGGCGCCGCCTGGAGCGAGGTGCCCGTGGTGCAACTGGCCGTCTGGCGCAAGCTGGCGGCGCTGGCCGAACCCTGGGCCACCGAGGCGCGCGAGGGCATGATCCTGTCACCCGAGGCGCAGGCCTGGGCCGATGCCCCGGCGGCGCTGGAACACCGTGATTCGAACGGCGCCTTGCTGGCGCAGGGCGATACGGTGGTTCTGATCAAGGATCTGCCGGTGAAGGGCGCCAATTTCACCGCCAAGCGCGGCACCGCGGTGCGGGGCATTTCGCTGGTTCCCGACAATGCCGCGCACATTGAAGGCCGGGTCGAAGGCCAGCGCATCGTGATCCTGACCGAGTTCGTCAAGAAACGCTGACGGGCCGGGCGGCGGAGTTTTCAAACCTCCGCCCCGAACCCCTTGAAGGGCGCGCCCCGATTCCTTGCAGGAAACCGGGGCTGTGCCGCTGTTACTCCAGCTCGATCAGCAGATCCTTGGCCTCGATCTGGGCACCGGGCTGCACATGAACCGCCTTGACCGTGGCGTCGCGGTCGGCGTGCAGGCCGGTTTCCATCTTCATGGCTTCGATCGTCAGCATCAGATCGCCCGCCCGCAGCTTCTGCCCCACCTTGACCGCGATGGCCGCCACAGCGCCCGGCATGGGCGCGCCGATGTGCAGCGGGTTGCCCTCCTGCGCCTTGGGGCGGGCGGCGGTCTTGGCCTTGACCGCACGGTTCGGCACCCGGATCACCCGCGGCTGACCGTTCAGTTCGAAAAAGACCTTGGCCTCGCCCTCTTCGGTGGTTTCGCCCACGGCCTGCAGGCGGATTTCCAGCGTCTTGCCCGGGTCGATCTCGACCGCGATCTCGTCGCCGGGCTGCATCCCGTAGAAGAAGGTCCGCGTCGGCAGGGTGCGGACCGGGCCATACTGGCGATGGCGGCCCATGTAATCGAGAAAGACCTTGGGATACATCAGATAGCCGTTCAGGTCTTCGTCATCGACGGTAAAGCCGTTCAGCTCGGTCGAAAGCCGGCTGCGCGTCGCTTCCAGATCGACAGGCGGCAGCGATTTGCCGGGCCGGTCGGTCAGCGGCGCTTCGCCCTTCAGCACCTTTTTCAGAATACCCTCGGGCCAGCCGCCATGGGGTTGGCCAAGATTGCCCTTCAGCATGTCGATGACCGAGTCGGGGAAGGCCACGTCAACCGCCGGGTCTTCGACCTGCGCCCGGGTCAGGCCCTGCGCCACCATCATCAGTGCCATGTCGCCCACCACCTTTGACGATGGCGTGACCTTCACGATGTCGCCGAACATCTGGTTGGCATCAGCATAGGCCTGCGCCACCTCATGCCAGCGGTCCTCCAGCCCCAGGCTGCGGGCCTGCGCCTTGAGGTTGGTGAACTGGCCGCCGGGCATCTCGTGCAGGTAAACCTCGGACGCGGGGGCCTGCAGGCCGGTTTCAAAGGCGGCGTATTGCTTGCGGACGCCCTCCCAGTAATCCGACAACTGCCGGATCGCCGCGATGTCCAGCCCGGTGTCGCGGTCGGTATGGCGCAGCGCCTCGACGATCGAACCAAGGCAGGGCTGCGAGGTGCCGCCCGAAAAGGCATCCATCGCCGCATCGACGGCATCGACACCCGCATCGCAGGCCGCCAGAACGGTGGCCGCCGCCGCGCCGCTGGTGTCATGGGTGTGGAAATGGATCGGCAGGCCGATTTCCTGCTTCAGCGCCTTGACCAGAATCCGCGCCGAAGCCGGCTTCAGCAGCCCCGCCATGTCCTTCAGCCCAAGGATATGCGCCCCGGCCGATTTCAACTCGCGCGCACGATCAAGGTAATACTTAAGGTCATACTTCGCGCGTACAGGATCCAGCATGTCACCTGTATAACAGATGGTCCCTTCGCATACCTTGTTCGCCTCGATCACGGCATCCATGGCAACGCGCATGTTCTCGACCCAGTTGAGCGAATCGAACACGCGGAACACATCGACGCCGGTCGCCGCGGCCTGCTTGACGAAAGCCCGCACCACATTGTCGGGATAGTTGGTATAGCCCACGCCATTGGACGCCCGCAGCAGCATTTGCGTCATCACATTGGGCATGGCCGCGCGCAGATCCCGCAGCCGCTGCCACGGACATTCCTGCAGGAAGCGATAGGCCACATCGAAGGTTGCCCCGCCCCAGCATTCGACGCTGAAAAGCTGCGGCAGGTTGGCCGCATAGGCGGGAGCGACCTTGATCATGTCGATCGACCGCATCCGCGTGGCCAGCAGCGACTGGTGGCCGTCGCGCATGGTGGTGTCGGTCAGCAACACCTTGGTCTGGGCCTTCATCCAGTCGGCCACGGCCTGCGGGCCCTTTTGTTCCAGCAGGTTGCGGGTTCCCATCGCGGGTTCGGCGCGGGGGGCGGGGGGCTTCGGCGCCTTGGCCTCGGCCGGGGGCTTGGGGCGCGAAACCGTCTCGGGGTGGCCGTTCACCGTGATGTCGGCGATGTAGGTCAGGATCTTGGTCGCCCGGTCGCGCCGCTTCTTGAAATGGAACAGGTCGGGCGTCGTGTCGATGAACTTGGTGGTATAGCTGTAGTCCAGAAAGGTGGGGTGTTTCAGCAGGTTGATGACGAATTCGATATTCGTCGCCACCCCCCGGATCCGGAATTCGCGCAGCGCCCGGTCCATGCGCGCGATGGCCTTTTCCGGTGTCTGGGCATGGGCCGTGACCTTGACCAGCAGCGAATCATAATACCGGGTGATGACCCCGCCGGCATAGGCGGTGCCGCCGTCCAGCCGGATGCCGTTGCCGGTGGCGCTGCGATAGGCGGTCAGGCGGCCATAGTCGGGAATGAAGTTGTTCAGCGGGTCTTCGGTGGTGACGCGGCATTGCAGCGCATGGCCGTTCAGCCGGATCTCGTCCTGGCTGGCGATGCCGGTCGCCTCGGTCAGCGTCTTGCCTTCGGCAATCAGGATCTGGGCCTGCACGATGTCGATCCCGGTCACCTCTTCGGTGACGGTGTGTTCGACCTGCACCCGGGGGTTCACCTCGATGAAGTAGAACTTTCCGCTGTCCATATCCATGAGGAATTCGACGGTGCCGGCACATTCATAGTTCACATGGGCGCAGATGCGGCGGCCCATCTCGCAGACCTCGTCACGCTGGGCCTGGGTCAGATAGGGGGCGGGGGCGCGTTCGACGACCTTCTGGTTGCGGCGCTGCACGGTGCAGTCGCGTTCACAGAGGTGGTAGATATGGCCCTGCTTGTCGCCCAGGATCTGCACCTCAACGTGGCGGGCGCGCTGGATCATCTTTTCCAGATAGCCTTCGCCATTGCCGAAGGCGGCCTCGGCCTCACGCCGGCCTTCCAGCACCTTCGCCTCAAGCTCGTCCTCCGACAGGATCGGGCGCATCCCGCGCCCGCCACCGCCCCAACTGGCCTTGAGCATCAGCGGATAGCCGACCGCGGCCGCCTGCCGCTTGATCAGGGCAATGTCGTCCCCCAGAACCTCGGTCGCGGGGATGACGGGGACGCCGGCCTCGATGGCCACGCGCCGCGCGCTGGCCTTGTCGCCAAGGGCGCGCATGGTTTCGGCGCGCGGGCCGATGAAGGTGATGCCGGCCTGATCGCAGGCTTCGACGAAATCGGGGTTTTCCGACAGCAGGCCATAGCCGGGATGGATGGCGTCAGCCCCGGCCATGCGGGCGACGCGGATGACCTCGGGAATGGATAGATAGGCGCCAACCGGCGACAGCCCCTGACCGATCTGATAGGCCTCGTCAGCCTTGAAACGGTGCAGCGAGAGCTTGTCTTCCTCGGCATAGACGGCGACCGTCTTCTTTCCCATTTCGTTGGCGGCCCGCATGACGCGGATCGCGATTTCGCCCCGGTTCGCAACGAGGATCTTCTTGAAGTCGGGCATCGGCATGGTCCCACGGATGGCAGTGCTGAGAGCGTCACTCTAGGAGTGCTGCGGTGCGGCGCAAGGGCCGAAGGTTGTGCGGCTGCAAAGTTTGCGAAATATGCAGGGGTGAATTTGCAGTTGCGAAGCGCGCGCCGTCATCGGGCAGGATCAGCCGGCGGTCACGTTCAGATCGGGGCGGAAGCTGAGCAAGAGCTGCAGAAAGATGCGCTTGCCGCCGTAGATGTTGTAAACGACGATCCGCCGCCCGCGCCGCCCGGTCAGCACATGGCTGCGCAGGCGGTCAACGTGGATCGAGGTGATCTCGTCCCAGGTCAGGAAGACGGGTCGCGCGCCAACCGGCAGCAGCCCATACCCCGAGGGGCCGATCACCCCGTCCTCATCCCATTCCAGATTGTAGGCCGGTGTCAGCGTCAGCAGCAAGGCCAGGCCGAACAGCCCCACGATGGCGGCCGCCGCCCGGGCCGGGGTGCCGCCGCCCTGCACCGCAAGGCTGCCCAGAACCGCGGCCAGCGCAAGGAACCCCAGCACGAAGAACAGCAACTGCCCGCGCGGCAACCGCATAAGTCCGCGCCCATCGGGCAGGATCACCGGCAGGGCGGTGCGGTGGCGCCAGCGGAACCACATGGTCAGCCCCGCCATGAGCGCAAGGACAAGCCCGAGACTGATCAGCGTGATGGGGTCCATTCTGGTCCGGTCGGGTGGCTTGGGTCTGAAGGGGCGGGGAGTCGGCCCTGTGTCGCGCCGTTCTTGCCGCCGACTTCGGCGGCATTGTGGCGATGTGATGGAACATTTGCCGAACAGTTCTTCCGCTTTGGACAGTCAGGCGCTAAAGTCGCGGTCATGACCCCGTGGGAAGACAATGAGGCCTTCGAGGCCGCCGCCGTGCCCCTGTCGCAGCGCGCCCTGGCGCAGCGGCCCGCCCCTTATCTGGATGATCTGAACCCCGCGCAGCGCGAGGCGGTCGAGGCGCTGGATGGGCCGGTCCTGATGCTGGCCGGCGCGGGAACCGGCAAGACCAAGGCGCTGACGGCGCGGATCGTGCACCTGCTGGCGCTGGGCAAGGCCCGGCCCCACGAGATTCTGGCAGTGACCTTCACCAACAAGGCCGCGCGCGAGATGAAGGACCGGGTGCTGCGGATGCTGGGTCCGGCGGGGGAGGGGATGCCCTGGATGGGCACCTTCCATTCGCTGTCGGTCAAGATCCTGCGCCGCCATGCCGAACTGGTGGGGCTGAAGCCCAGCTTCACCATCCTCGATACGGATGACCAGCTGCGTCTCATCAAACAAATTATGGAGCCGGAGAGGCTTGACATGAAGCGATGGCCACCACGGCTTGTCGCTGCAAAAATTGATCAGTGGAAGAACCAGGCGCGTCCTCCGCATCGAGTGCCCGACAGTGAAGATTTCGTGATTGATTTTGAGCGTCTTGTCGATGAATGGGACAAGAGTTTTTCGGCGCCTAAATTTAACAAGAGTGATCGTGGATCAGTGTCAGCCCAGTCTGACAAACCGGTTATTACAGCAAAGGAAATTTATAGACGTTATCAAGACCGGCTCCTAACCTTGAACGCCTGCGATTTCGGCGATCTGCTGCTGCATTGCGTGGAAATCTTCAAGACGCACCCGGATGTGCTGGCGCAGTACCAGCGCTGGTTCCGCTACATTCTGGTGGACGAGTATCAGGATACCAACGTCTGCCAATACCTGTGGCTGCGGTTGCTGGCGCAGGCGCATCGCAACATCTGCTGCGTGGGCGATGACGACCAGTCGATCTATGGCTGGCGCGGGGCCGAGGTGGGCAACATCCTGCGGTTCGAGAAGGACTTTCCCGGCGCCAAGGTGATCCGGCTTGAGCAGAACTATCGCTCGACACCGCATATCCTGGCCGCCGCATCGGGGGTGATTGCGGCCAACGCCAACCGTCTGGGCAAGACGCTGTGGACCGAGGCCGAAACAGGCGAGAAGGTCCGCCTGATCGGCCATTGGGACGGCGAGGAAGAGGCGCGCTGGATCGGGGAGGAGATCGAGGCGATCCAGCGTGGCACACGGGGCTGGGCGCCGGTCAGCCTGAACGGGCAGGCCATCCTTGTGCGGGCCAGCCACCAGATGCGGGCCTTCGAAGACCGTTTCCTGACGATCGGGCTGCCCTACCGGGTGATCGGAGGCCCGCGCTTCTATGAGCGGCAGGAAATCCGCGATGCCATGGCCTATTTCCGGCTGGCGGTGTCCCCCGATGACGACCTTGCCTTCGAGCGGGTGGTGAACGTGCCGAAGCGCGGCCTTGGCGACAAGGCGGTGCAGTCGATCCAGCGCGAGGCGCGGGCGGACGGGCTGACGCTGGTGGACGGCGCGCGGTCCCTGCTGGCGGCCGGCGGCATTGGCGGCAAGGGCGCGAACCAGTTGCGCGCCTTTTGCGACGGGATCGACCGCTGGCACGCAGCGATCCGCGATGCGCGGCCGGCGGTGGCCGATGCGGTGATCGAACCGCTGCTGCCCGACACGCCGCCGAACAGCGATCTGGGCCATGTGCGGCTGGCCGAGGTGATCCTTGAAGAGTCCGGCTATGTCTCGATGTGGCAGAACGACAAGACGCCCGAGGCCGAGGGGCGGCTGGAGAACCTGAAGGAACTGGTCAAGGCGCTGGAGCAGTTCGACAGTCTGCAGGGCTTTCTGGAACATGTCGCGCTGATCATGGACAATGACAGCGAGGATGCGACCGAGAAGGTCAGCATCATGACGCTGCACGCGGCCAAGGGGCTGGAGTTTCCGGTGGTCTTCCTGCCGGGCTGGGAGGACGGCCTGTTCCCCAGCCAGCGCAGCATGGACGAAAGCGGGCTGAAGGGAATCGAGGAGGAACGCCGGCTGGCCTATGTCGGCATCACCCGGGCCGAGGAGTTGTGCACGATTTCCTTCGCCTCGAACCGGCGGGTCTATGGGCAATGGCAAAGCCAGTTGCCCAGCCGGTTCATCGACGAGCTGCCGCAGGCGCATGTCGAGGTGCTGACACCGCCGGGCCTGATGGGCGGCGGCTATGGCGCGGCGGCGCCGGGGTTCGGGGGCGGGTTCGGGTCAACGATCGAGGAACGCGCGACGCGGTCCGATGTCTACAACAGCCCCGGCTGGCGGCGCTTGCAGGACCGGCAGGGGCAACGCCCTGTCAGCCAGCCGCGCGAGGCGCGGCATGTCACCATCGACCATCAGGCCGAGAGCGGCTACGAGCTGGGCGAGCGGGTGTTCCATGTGAAGTTCGGCTATGGCCGCGTGATCGGGATCGAGGGCGACAAGCTGGACATCCGCTTTGAAAAGGCGGGCGAGAAGAAGATCGTCGCGCGTTTCGTCATGCCGGCCGACATGGGCGACGAGGTGCCGTTCTGAACCGCGCCCCGGACCTCGTGAAAGGTCCGGTCAGATTCCCTTGAAGGACTTTGGTCTTAATTGCGCCGGCGGGCCCAGGCCTGTTCGGTGGCGTAAAGGCCAAGCCCTGCGACCAGCCCCCAGAACGCCGCGCCGATGCCAAGGAAGGGCACCCCGGCCGCCGTGACGGCCAGCGTCACCGTGGCGGCGAAGCGTTGTTCGGGCAGGGCGTACCCGGTGGTCAGCGCCCCGGTCAGCGCCCCCAGCAGCGCCAGCGCTACCAGCGCGAGCATGACCTGCGCGGGCAGCGCGCCCAGAAGCATCAGGATGGCCGGGCTGAACAGCCCCAGCAGCACCCAGGCCCCGGCATAGGCAAGCCCGACCTTCCAGCGCTGGTCCTTGTCGGGGTGCACATCGGGGCCCATGCAGATGGCGGCGGTGATCGCGGCCATGCTGGTGGTATGCGCACCGAACAGCGCCGACAGCGCCGACAGCCCGCCGGTGACAGTCAGGGCGGATTGCACCGGCGGCTCATATCCTGCGGCGCGCAGCGTGGCAAAGCCGGGCAGGTTCTGGCTGGCCATGGTGACAAGGTAGAGTGGCAGCGCCAGACCGATGATCGTGCCGGCATCGAAGGCGGGGGCAATGAACTCCAGCCGGGGCAGCGGCAGGGACAGGGCCGGCCAGACGGCGCCGCCGATGGTGAAGGACAGGGCCAGCCCGAGCGCGAGTGCCGAGAGCACCGCCAGGGCCGGATTGATCAGCCGCACCAGAACAAAGACCGCGACCATGGGCAGAACCAGCGCGGGCGATGCCTCGGCTGCGCCGGCGCCTTTCAGGCAGAACGGCAGCAGCACACCGGCCAGCATCCCGCCGGCGATGCCGTCGGGGATCAGCGCCACGGCCCGGCCCAGCGGGCGCAACGCGCCGGTCAGCGCGATCAGCAGCCCCGTCAGCACGAAGGCGCCCACGGCCTGCGCCATGCCGATTCCCTGCGTGGCCGCAACCAGGGCCGCGCCCGGCGTGGACCAGGCCAGCACGACCGGCACCCGGTGGCGGGCCGACAGGAAGGCCGATCCCGCCGCCTTGGCAAGGCTGATCGCCAGCACCCAGCTTGCGGTTTGCGAGGGCGATGCCCCCACGGCGGCCGCGGCCGACAGCACCAGCGCAATGGTCGAGCCATAGCCCACCAACGCGGCCACCACGGCCGCCGAGATCAGGGAAATCCGCATGTCACCCACCTTTTCGGGCGGCGACTATCTGCGGGCGGGCTTTGAAGGGCAAGGGGAGAGGAAAGATGCGGCGGTGCCGAGGGAGGAGGAGGAGGCACCGCCGCTGGTTCCGGGGCCCGAGGGAGGAGGAGAGGGCCGCCGAAGACTGTGGGCGCAAGGGCCCGGAAGGAAGGGGCGCGGCGGCATCCGAGGGAGGAGGAGAGGATGCCGCCGCTTGCTCCGGCGGTTCCCGAGGGAGGAGGAAGGGAACCGTCGAATCTGCTGGCCCGATGGGCCGAAAGGGGTGCGGCGACGCCAGGGAGGAGGAGAGGCGTCGCCGCTGGTTCCGGGGCCCGAGGGAGGAGGAGAGGGCCACCGAACTGTTTCGGGCCAGGTGGCCCGGAATAAAGTGCGGCGTCGTCAGGGAGGAGGAGAGACGACGCCGCGTTTGCCATGGACCCCGAGGGAGGAGGAGAGGGGTCCGAGCAAGAAATTATCTGCCGTAGGCGGCCTCACGGGCGACATCGGCAATGGAAAGGCGCGAGATGCCCAGATCGGCAAGTTCGCGGTCGGTCAGTTCGCGCAGTTCGGCCAGCGTGCGGGTATAGACACGACGGCGGGCCAGCGCGGCGCCCAGAACCGAGAACAGGCCACCGCCGCGCTGCGCCGGATGCGCGGCTGCCGATCGGGTTTGCATGACATAGGCCATAGGACTGCTTGCCTCTAGAAACGGGGGCACAACTTCTGTTGCGCTGTTGCCGTTAACATGGGCCGGTTTCTGCACCTGCACAATGGTTACGGTCTGCAATGCTGCCATGCGGCAACCGCATGGCTGATTGTTGCTAAATCGTTATTCTTTTCAGCGTGTTTGCTGAATTTATGGCCGATCTGTGAAAGCTTCTTGCCCTTTCCGGCGGGAATGAAGACTTTGCTGCGACAGATGGTATCGGAGGACGGCATGACGCTGACGCGCGACGGGGTGACCGGGGTTCTGGCAGGCATCGCTGTGCCGGGTGGGGGCACGCTGGTTTCGCGCGATCTGATTCGGGCGCTGACGGTCGACGGGGGCGTCGTGCGCTTCGTGATCGAGGCGGCCACGCCGGAGGATGCGCGCGCGCTGGCCCCGGTCGAGGCCGAGGCGGAGCGGGCGCTGAAGGCGCTGCCGGGGGTGACGTCGGTGCAGATCGTGATGACGGCGCATGGCCCGGCGGCCAAGGCGCCACCGCCCAGCCTGAAGATCGGCGGCCACCCGACGCCGCAGCAGGGCGGGCCGCAGAAGGTGGCCGGCGTGGCGCGCATCCTGGCCGTGGCCAGCGGCAAGGGCGGGGTTGGCAAATCCACGGTCTCGTCAAACCTTGCGGTGGCGCTGGCACGGGCAGGGCGCAAGGTTGGCCTTCTGGATGCCGATATTCTGGGGCCAAGCCAGGCCAAGATGATGGGCGTCAGCGCCCGGCCGCAAAGCCCCGATGGTCAGACCATCGAGCCGCCCACCGCACATGGCGTGAAGATGATGTCGCTGGGCCTGATGCTGAAAGAGGATGAGGCGGTGATCTGGCGCGGCCCCATGCTGATGGGCGCGTTGCAGCAGTTGATCGGTCAGGTGAACTGGGGAACGCTGGATGTGCTGATCGTCGATCTGCCGCCGGGCACAGGGGATGTGCAACTGACCCTGTGCCAGCGGGCGCAACTGACCGGGGCGCTGGTCGTCTCGACCCCGCAGGACGTGGCTCTGCTGGATGCGCGCAAGGCAATTGACATGTTCAGCAAGCTGAAAACCCCGGTGCTGGGGCTGATCGAGAACATGTCCACCTACATCTGTCCCAATTGCGGGCATGAGGCGCATATCTTCGGCCATGGCGGGGTGGCGGCCGAGGCGGCGCGGCTGGATCTGCCGTTCCTGGGGGAATTGCCGCTGTCGCTGGAGGTGCGCGAGGCCGGCGATGCGGGCCGGCCGATTGCGGCCGGCGAAGGCGCGAATGCCGAGGCCTATGCCCGGCTGGCGCATCGGCTGATTGCCGGGGGAATGGCCTGAGGGCGCGTTCCCCGGCGGTCAGAGATAGCGGTGCAGCCGCGTCTGGATGAAGGGGATGATCCCCCAGACCATGCAGACGACCATGATCGGCACGAAAACCGCCGTGCGCGCCGGCAGCGGCCAGCCCTGCGTGAGCGGCAGCAGGATCGCCTGCAGCGTGGTCACAAGCGGATAGACGAAAAGCATGATGAAGCCGGCGAACCGCACCCTTGACGGGAGGCGGCGGGTGGCGGCTTGCGCAGGGGCGGCGGGCATGGCAGATTCCTATCTGAACGGGACGTGTCGTTCACATAGAACGGAACGTACCGTCTCGCAAGAGGGAAAGTCATGTCTGACGCCGCCCGCGCCTCGATCGGGGCCCGCCGCAACCCCGAAACCGAAACCGCCGTGCTGGACGCGGCGGCCGCGATCATTGCGGAAGAGGGGTTCGCCCGGCTGACCATCGAAGCGGTGGCGCGGCGGGCGCGGTCGGGCAAGGCCACGATCTACCGCTGGTGGCCGGGGAGGGGGCATCTGCTTCTGGCCCTGTACACCCGCGCGAAATCCACGCTGTCCACCCCCGATACCGGCAGCCTGCGGGGCGATCTTGAGCTTTATCTGGCCGGGATGATCCGGCAGTGGCAGGGGGATGAGGGCACGGCCGGGCTGGGAACGTTGTTCAGCCTGCTGATTGCCGAGGCGCAGACCGACGAAACCGTCCGCGCGGCCATGCAGGCCGAGCGCGAGTCGCGCTGGCTGCATATCGACCGGATCGTGACGCAGGCCAGGGACCGGGGCGAGTTGAACCCCGCCATCTCTGTCGTCGCCGCCGAGCGGCGGATCATCTCGGTCATGTGGTATCTGCTGCTGACCGATGCCCTGCCGCCGCCAGAGGCCGCGCCGACCCTGGTGGCCGACCTGATGGCGGGTCTGACGGCGGGCTGATCGCACCGCGGTTTTCCGAATCACCGTCCGGGATTTCATGGGAAACAGGCCTTGTTTCGGGGCTTGCCGGGCTGATTCCGCGGCCGTCCGGCCGATCTGAGGCCCGTGATCTGGCCGCCAGGCCGCAAGTGCCGAAGATTTCCGGAAAATCATGGGAAACCGGCGGCAATTTTTCCTGACACAATATCTAGGCGCTCACCGTGACGTGATCCCTAGAGTTAGGCTCGTGAGGGGGCGTGAAGGGCACAAGATACGGGTTTTCAGGTCGTATCCGAACAAGATGCTGGGGGTTCAGCCCCAAAATTTCCCTTGCTATCCCATCATATCCCATGGCATCCCTTTCAGCACGGAAGATGAGACGGGCGACAAAGACGCAAGGGGCAGCGCAAGACCCCGAACAAGGCGAACAAGGCAGCTTCATACAGGCAGCCCCTTTCATCGGACGACACAGATCCGGCGCGCGAGCGAGCAGACACTCCCCCAGGTGGCGCGCGCAGCTGGACGCCCAGCGATGGGACAGCAGGCGGATCGGGTAGTGGCAGCAACCCGGTCCGCCTTTTTCATTCGCGCGGGTGCAAATCGGGACAAACCGGGGGGAGACAAGGGCCGCAAGGCAGATGGCTGAGGCATTCAGAGGCGAGTTCTACCAGTCGGTAGACAAGAAGGCCCGGGTTTCGATCCCGGCGGCCTTTCGCCGTATTCTGGAAGCCGACGACACCGTCCGCGGAGACAAGGGCGGCCCGCGTGTTTACATGGTTTATGGCGGCAAGGCCCGGCGCTTTGTCGAGTGCTATTCCAAGGCAGGCGCGGATGCGCTGGCCGAGCGGATCGAGGCGATGGAGCTTGGGTCGCCCGAACGCGACCGCGCCGAGCGCGACCTGATCAGCCGCAGCGTGATGCTGGAGATCGAACCCGACGGCCGCGTCGTGCTGCCCCAGAAGGTGCGCGAGAAGATGGGCTTTCTGGGCGATGACCTGTCCGATGGCGGCGAGGCGGCCTTTGCGGGCTTTACCAACCGTTTCAAGCTGTATCGCCGCGAAGTCTATGAGGCCGAGCTGGCCGAAGACGATGACGATGACACCGATCCGCTGACCCTGGTGGGCCGCGCGACACGCAGCGGGTGACAGAGATGCCCGCCGCTGCCATGGCCCCGCAAGACGATCCGCATATCCCGGTCCTTCTGGGCCCTCTTCTGAAGACCGTCGCCCCCGTCCGGGGGCTTTGGCTTGATGGCACCTTTGGCGCCGGTGGTTATGCGCGCGGCCTGCTGGCGGCGGGTGCCGAGCGGGTGATCGGGGTGGACCGCGACCCGCTGGCGCATGAGATGGCCGCTGGCTGGATCGGGCAGTTTGCGGGCCGGCTGGAGCTGAAGCTGGGCACGTTTTCCGAACTGGACACACTGGCCGGTGCGCCTCTGGATGGTGTGGTGCTGGATCTGGGCGTGTCGTCGATGCAACTGGACCGGGCCGAGCGCGGCTTTTCGTTCCAGAAGGACGGCCCGCTGGATATGCGGATGTCGCAGGATGGCCTGTCGGCCGCCGATCTGGTGAACACCGCCGCCGAAGCCGATCTGGCCGACATCCTGTATCATTATGGCGAAGAACACGCCTCGCGCCGCATCGCGCGGGCGATTGTCGAACAGCGCGCGATCGAGCCGATCACCACCACGCTGCGGCTGGCGGAAATCGTGGCGCGGCAGTTGCCGCGGCCGAAGCCTGGCCAAAGCCATCCGGCGACGCGCAGCTTCCAGGCCATCCGCATTGCGGTGAATGCCGAGTTTACCGAACTGGCCGAAGGGCTTGCCGCGGCGGAGCGCGCACTGAAGCCGGGCGGGATGCTGGCGGTTGTCACCTTCCACAGCCTTGAGGACCGGATCGTGAAGCGGTTCTTCCAGCTTGCCTCGGGGCAGGAGGCGAACGCCAACCGCTATGCGCCGGCCACGACGCAGGCCACGGCGCGGTTCGATCTGATGACGCGCAAGGCCGTTGCGGCGGATGCCGACGAACTGGCCGTGAACCCCCGGTCGCGCAGCGCCAAGCTGCGGGTGGGCCGGCGGACCGATGCCTCCGCCAAGACGATTCCCCCGGCCGATCTTGGCCTTCCGACCTTCAGCCGCAAAGGACGCCGATAGATGCGCCCCGTGCTTTATGTCCTGACCTTCCTTGCCGTGATTGCCCTGGGCTTCTGGGCCTATCGCGAGAACTACGCCACGCAGGCCTCGCTGCGCGAGGTGCGGGGGTTGCAGAACGAGATTGCCGATCTGCGTGAATCGCTCAGCGTGCAGCGCGCCGAATGGGCCTATCTGAACCGGCCGGACCGGCTGCGCGAACTGGCGACGCTGAATTTTGACACGCTTGGTCTGTTGCCGATGGAGCCCGGTCAGTTCGTGGCGGCCGATCAGGTGGCCTATCCGGCCCCCGAGATTCCGGCGATCACCGCGCCGGTCGACGTGCAGGGCGAAACCTCTGCCGCCGCTGCGGCCCCCGCCGCCTCCGAGGAGGGACTTTGACCATGCGCACCCCGCTTCGCCCCCTGACCCGCATCCTGCTGGCCCGCCAGCGCGGCGAAAACCCTGACCTGATCGAGCGCGAAAACCTGGACCGCCGCCATGAGGTGCTGCGGGAAAAGACGCAGGTCCGCGCCTCGGCCCGGCTGGGGCTGCTGGCGCTGGCCTTCGGCTGCGCCTATGTGACCATTGGCGTGCGGATGGGCCATCTTGCGGCCTCGGTTCCGGTCGAGCCGGTTGCCAGTGCCCGCGGGGCCGAGATCGTGGCGCAGCGCGCCGATATCGTGGACCGGGAAGGCCGCATCCTGGCCACCAACATGACCACACACGCGCTTTATGCCCATCCCAAGGACATGGTTGATCCGAAGGGCACCGCAAAGAAGCTGGCCGAGATTTTCCCCGACCTTGACGCGGCGGCGCTGGAGCGGCGCTTTACCGACGGTCGCAGCTTTGTCTGGGTGCGCAAGGTGCTGTCGCCCGAACAGATGCAGCTTGTGCATGAAATCGGCGATCCGGGCCTGTTGTTCGGCCCGCGCGAGATGCGGCTTTATCCGAACGGCACGCTCGCGGCCCATGTCCTGGGTGGCTATTCCTTTGGGGCCGAGGGGGTTCATTCGGCCGAGGTGATCGGGACTGCCGGGATCGAAAAGGCGATGGACGCGCGCTTGCGCGACCCAGCGGAAGGCGGCGAACCGCTGCAATTGTCGCTGGATCTGTCCGTGCAGGCCACCGTGGAAGAGGTGCTGGCGGGCGGCATTGGCATGATGAACGCCAAGGGTGGCACCGCCATCCTGATGGATGTGCATACCGGCGAAGTGCTGGCCATGGCCTCGGCCCCGACCTTTGATCCGAACGACCGCCCTTCGCCGCTGGTCGACAAGAACGCCGAACCGGCGGACAGCCCGCTGTTCAACCGCGGCGTTCAGGGGGTTTACGAACTGGGCTCGACCTTCAAGATCTTTGCCGTCGCGCAGGCGATGGAGCTGGGGCTGGTCAACCCCAATACCATGGTCGATGCCAATGCGCCGATGACCTGGGGCAAGCACAAGATCAAGGAATTCGAGAACCACAACTATGGCCCGCTGCTGTCGGTCAGCGATGTGATCGCCAAATCGTCGAACGTGGGAACGGCACATATCGCCCTGATGATCGGGCCGCTGCGCCAGCAGGCGTTCCTCAAGTCGCTGGGGTTTTTTGAACCCACCCCGCTGGAGCTGATCGAGGCCCCGGGCGCGAAGCCGCTGATTCCCAAGCGCTGGCCGGAAATCGTGACGATCACCACGTCCTATGGCCACGGCATGTCGGCCAGCCCGATGCACCTGGCCGCCGCTTACACCGCCATTGCCAATGGCGGCATCTACATCAAGCCCACGCTTCTGAAGCAGACCGGCCCGGCCAAGGGTGTTCGGGTGATGTCCGAGAAGGTGGCGGCCGAGTCGCGCAAGATGCTGCGCCGTGTGGTGACGGACGGCACCGCATCCTATGGCGAGGTCGAGGGGTATGAGGTGGCCGGCAAGACCGGGACGGCCGACAAGCCCAAGAGATCGGGCGGATATTACAAGGACAAGGTGATCAACACCTTTGCCTCGATGTTCCCGGCCAGTGCGCCGCGCTATGTGCTGATCGTCACGCTGGACGAGCCGGTGAACACCCTGGGCGCCACACCGCGGCGCACGGCGGGGTGGACGGCGGTTCCGGTGGCCGCCGAGATGATCCGTCGCGTCGCGCCGCTGCTGGGGCTGCGTCCGAAGGTTGAACCCGCCAACCAAGCCACGCTAACTGCCGCCAAGAACTGAACGGAGGCAGGACATGTCTGGCACGAAGCGGCTTTCGGAACTGGGGTTGAAGGCGCGCGAGGGGCGCAACCCCGTGCTGACGGGGGTGACAAGCGACAGCCGCGCCGTGCGGCCGGGTGTCCTTTTCGCGGCTCTGCCGGGCAGCGCCCGGCACGGCGCCGACTTCATCCCGCAGGCGCTGGCGGCCGGTGCGGCGGCGATCCTGACCGATCCGATGGGGGCGATCATCGCCTCGGATGCACTGGGTCTGTCGTCGTCGGCGCTGGTGGTGGCCGATGACCCACGCGAGGCGCTGGCCTATTCCGCTGCGCTGTGGTTCGGTGCGCAGCCTGAAACGATGGTCGCGGTGACGGGCACCAACGGCAAGACCTCGGTCGCCACCTTTACCCGGCAGATCTGGATGGCGCTGGGGCATGAGGCGATCAACATCGGCACCACCGGGGTTGAAGGCGCCTGGACGGCACCGTCCTCGCACACGACCCCCGATCCGGTGACGCTGCACCGGATGCTGGCCGAGGCCGCGGCGGCAGGCGTGACCCATGCCGCGATGGAGGCATCGTCGCACGGACTGGACCAGCGCCGGCTGGAAGGCGTGCGGCTGAAGGCGGCGGGTTTCACCAATCTGACGCAGGACCATCTGGATTATCACCACACGATGGAGGCCTATCTGACCGCCAAGGCGGGCCTCTTCTCGCGGCTGTTGCCCGAAGACGGGGTGGCCGTGGTGAACCTTGACGGGGCACATGCCTCGGAAATTGCCGAGCTGGCGCTGAACCGGGGGCTCCGGCTCTTGACCGTGGGCAAGGGGCAGGGGGCCGACTTGCAGATCGCGGCTGTCCGTCCCGATGCGACCGGGCAGGAGGTGCGCTATCTGTGGCAGGGCCGCGCGGTGCAGACCCGGCTGGGGCTGATCGGGGCGTTCCAGGCCGAGAATGTGGCGGTGGCGGCGGGGCTGGCCATCGGCGCGGGCGACGACGCCGATGCCGTTCTGGCCTGTCTGCCGAAACTGACCGGCGTGCGCGGGCGGATGCAATTGGTGGCGACGCGCAAGAACGGGGCTTCGGTCTTTGTCGATTATGCCCATACGCCCGATGCCCTTGAAACCGCGTTGCAGGCGCTGCGGCCGCATGTGATGGGGCGGATCGTCGTGGTCTTCGGCGCCGGCGGTGACCGGGATCGCGGCAAGCGCCCGCTGATGGGGGCTGCGGCCAGGGCCCATGCCGATGTGCTGTATGTCACCGATGACAATCCGCGCAGCGAAGACCCGGCCAGCATCCGCGCGGCCATTCTGGAGGCCTGCCCCGAAGCGAATGAGGTGGGCGACCGCGCCGAGGCGATCCTGCGTGCGGTGGATGCCCTGCTGCCCGGCGACGCGCTGCTGATCGCCGGCAAGGGGCATGAGTCCGGTCAGGTGATCAAGGGCGATGTGTTCCCCTTCGACGATGCCGAACAGGCGTCAATCGCGGTGGCCGCACTGGATGGGGTGATCTGATGGTGCTGTGGACTTCGGCCGAGGCGGCGCAGGCGACCGGCGGGCGTGCTGTGGGCGACTGGGCGGTGACGGGCGTGTCGATCGACACCCGGACCCTGCAACCCGGTGATCTGTTCGTGGCCCTGAAAGATGTGCGCGACGGGCACGATTTCGTGGCGCAGGCACTGGCCAAGGGCGCGGCGGCGGCAATGGTTGCCCGCGTGCCCGAAGGCGTGGCCGTGGATGCGCCGCTGCTGGTGGTTGACGACGTGCTGGCGGCGCTGGCGCGGCTGGGGGCTGCCGGGCGGGCGCGGTGCCGGGCGCGGGTCGTGGGTGTGACCGGATCGGTCGGCAAGACCTCGACCAAGGAAATGCTGCGGGCGGTGCTGGCCGGGCAGGGGCGTGTTCATGCCGCCGAGGCTAGCTACAACAACCATTGGGGCGTGCCGCTGACGCTGGCGCGGATGCCGGCCGATTGCGATTTCGCCGTGATCGAGATCGGGATGAGCCACCCGGGAGAGATTGCGCCCCTGGCGCGGCTGGCGCGGCCGCACGTGGCGATGATCACCACCGTGGCGCCGGCCCATCTGGAGGCCTTTGCCGATCTGGCCGGCATCGCTCGGGAAAAGGCGTCGATCTTCGAGGGGCTGGAGCCGGACGGCGTGGCCGTGATCAACGCCGATCTGGAGACGACGCCGATCCTGATCGGGGCGGCAAGGGCGGTTGCGGCGCGGGTGGTGACCTTTGGCGCCAGTGCCGGGGCCGATTATCGCCTGACCGATGCGCGGATCGCCGATGAGACCACGGTGGCGCAGGCCCGTCACGGCGATCTGCCGGTGTTGTTCAAGGTGTCTTCGCCGGGCCGGCACTTCGTGCTGAACGCCTTGGGCGCGCTGGCGGTGGCCGAGGCGCTGGGGGCCGATCCGGCGATTGCCGCACTGGACATCGGCCGCTGGGCGCCGCCGGTCGGGCGCGGGATGCGCGAACGGCTTCTGCTGGATGTGGTGGACGAAACCTATTTCGACCTGATCGACGACGCCTTCAACGCCAATCCGGTTTCCATGGCGGCGGCGCTGGATGTGCTGATCGCGGCCCGCCCGACCGATGGCATGGGCCGGGTGGGCGGCGGCCGGCGGATCGCCATTCTGGGCGACATGCTGGAACTGGGGCCGACCGAGATCGAAAAGCATGTGGCGATTGCCCGCCACCCGGGCCTGTCGGCCATTTCCATCATCCATTGCGTCGGCCCGCGGATGCGCGCGCTGTGGGAGGCGCTTCCGCGCAGCCAGCGGGGCGACTGGGTCGAGACCGCGCCGGAACTGGTGGCGCGGGCGCGCAGCCTATTCGACGCGGGGGATATCGTGCTGGTCAAGGGGTCGAAGGGGATCAAGGTCAGCCTTGTCGTTGACGCCCTGCGCAAAATGGGCCAAGCCGCGCCCCAAACAGAAGGGACAGAGTGAATGCTCTACTGGCTCACCCAATTCTCGGACGGCGGCGATGTGTTCAACCTGTTCCGCTACATCACCTTCCGGGCGGGTGGGGCCTTCGTGACCGCGCTGGTCTTCGGCTTTCTGTTCGGGCGCCCGCTGATTGATCTGTTGCGCCGCAAGCAGGGCAAGGGCCAGCCGATCCGCGATGACGGCCCGCAGACCCATTTCGCCAAGGCCGGCACGCCTACCATGGGCGGGCTGCTGATCCTGTCGGCGCTGATGGTGTCGACGCTGCTCTGGGCGCGGTTGGACAACGGCTATGTCTGGATCGTGGTGCTGGTGACGATGGCCTTCGGGCTGATCGGCTTTGCCGACGATTATGCCAAGGTGACCAAGCAGAACACCAAGGGCGTGTCGTCGCGGGTGCGGTTCCTGCTGGGGCTGATCATTGCCGGGCTTGCCAGCTATGCGGCGGCCCAGTTCCACCCCGCTGACCTGACCAACCAGCTTGCCTTTCCATTCTTCAAGAATGCCCTGCTGGATCTGGGCATCTTCTTCGTGCCCTTCGGCATGATCGTGATCGTCGGCGCGGCCAATGCTGTGAACCTGACCGACGGGCTGGACGGGCTGGCCATCATGCCGGTGATGATTGCCTGCGGCACGCTGGGCATCATCGCCTATGCGGTGGGCCGGGTCGACTATACCACCTATCTTGACGTGCATTATGTGCCTGGCACCTCGGAACTGGTGATCTTCGCCGCTGGTCTGGCCGGTGCGGGCCTGGGTTTCCTGTGGTACAACGCGCCACCGGCGGCGGTGTTCATGGGCGACACCGGCAGCCTTGCCCTGGGCGGGGCCCTTGGCGCGATGGCGGTCTGCACCAAGCACGAGATCGTTCTGGCCATCGTCGGTGGCTTGTTCGTGGTCGAGGCGATGTCGGTGATCATCCAGGTCGCCTATTACAAGGCGACCAAGAAACGCATCTTCCTGATGGCGCCGATCCACCACCACTTTGAAAAGAAGGGTTGGGCCGAGCCGCAGATCGTGATCCGGTTCTGGATCATCTCGGTCATTCTGGCGATGATCGGGCTGGCGACGCTGAAGCTGCGCTGAGACACAGCGGGGCGCCGCCGATCGGCGGCACCGGATTTGACCGACAGCCTGCGCAAGATAGGCTGCGGTGTGAGGCAACGAGTAGAGAGGCAGGCAGATGATCACGCGGCGGCTGTTCGGGCTATCGGTTCTGGGGGCGGCCCTGTCGGGGTGCGTCGGAGGCGGGTCTTCTTCGGGGATGCGCGGCCCGGGGGGCGAGGCACCGCCGCCGCAGCCGGTGCCGAACGCGGGTTTCGATGCCTGGGTTGACGGGTTCCGGGGCCGGGCTGCCGGGCGGGGTATCTCGCAATCCACGTTGAATGCAGCCTTCGGCAATGCCGGGTTCCTGCCCGAGGTGATCGAGAAGGATCGCAACCAGACCGAGTTCAAGCGCACGCTGGAAGATTACCTCGCCATCGCCGCTTCGGACGAGCGGGTCTCGCTGGGGCGGCAGAAGTATTCGCAACTGGGCGGGCTCTTGTCGCAGATCGAGGGGCGCTATGGCGTCGAGCCTCATGTCGTGACAGCCTTCTGGGGGCTGGAGTCGTTCTACGGCACCCGGCGCGGCAATGTTCCGGTGATCTCGGCCTTGGCGACGCTGGCCTATGAGGGGCGGCGGGCCGACTTCTTTGAAAGCCAGCTTACGGCGGCGCTGAAGATCATCCAGAACGGCGACATCACGCCCGCCCGGATGACCGGAAGCTGGGCCGGGGCGATGGGGCATACCCAGTTCATCCCGACCACCTACCTGGCCTATGCGGCCGACTGGAACGGTGACGGGCGGCGCGACATCTGGTCGGAAGACCCGGCGGATGCGCTGGCCTCGACCGCGAATTATGTGGCGAAATCGGGCTGGGTGCATGGCCTGCCCTGGGGGATGGAGGTCAGCCTTCCGGCGGGCTTCTCGTCCGGCCTGCTGGGGCGGGGCAAGGGCAAGTCTGCGGCGGAATGGCAGGCCTTGGGCGTACGCGCGGCAGACGGCGGCAGTTTGCAGGCCGGGTCCATCGTGGCGCCGGGCGGGCTGTCCAGCCCGGCCTTCCTGCTGACGCGGAACTTCAACGTCATCCTGCGCTACAACAACGCGGAAAACTACGCCATCGGCGTGGGCCATCTGAGCGACCGCATCCGCGGTGCCGGCCCGATCCGCGGCAGTTTCGGCCCCGATGCCAACGGCCTGACCAAGGCCGACCGGCAAGAGGTGCAGCGGCTGCTGACCGCCCAAGGCTATGATACCGGCGGCAGCGACGGGGTGATGGGCGCCAAGAGCAAGGCCGCCATCGAGGCCTATCAGGCCAGCCGCGGCATGGCCGTGACCGGCGTGGCCACGGCGGCCCTGCTGGCCGCGTTGCGCGGCTGATCCTTTCGCGGGGGGCGGGCTGATGCTGCCCCCCGGCTTCTCTCGTCCGCGACCCTTTCGCCCGCGCCGGAAACGCCGGTCGCAGGGCCTTGAAGGGACCGGGGCGCCGCCCTACTGTCCCGGCGGACACGACAGGGAGGCCACCTTGGCCCAGAAACGCAGCATTTTCGAAGAGGTCGGCAGCGAACAGCCGGCCAGGCCGCCGGTGAAGGCACCGGGCGGCGGGTTGATCGACAGCCGGCCCAAGGGCGCCCGCAACGCGATCCGGCGCTGGCTGATCGTGCTGTTCCTGCTGGTGGTGGGCATGGTGGTGGTGGGCGGTCTGACCCGTCTGACCGACAGCGGATTGTCGATCACCGAATGGCGCCCCGTGACGGGCATGGTGCCGCCCCTGTCAGAAACCGACTGGGCGTCCGAGTTCGAAAAATACAAGGCGACCCCGCAATTCGCCCTGCTGAACAGCCAGATGACGGTAGATGACTTCAAGTCGATCTACTGGTGGGAATGGAGCCACCGGCAGTTGGGCCGCCTGGTCGGGCTGGTCTGGGCCGCGGGATTCCTGTGGTTCCTGCTGCGCAAATCCATTCCGCCGGGCTGGACCGGGCGGCTTCTGGGCGTGGGTCTGCTGGGCGGGGCGCAGGGTGCGGTGGGCTGGCTGATGGTCAAGTCCGGCCTTGTCGGTTCGATGGTCAGCGTTGCCAGCTACATGCTGGCCTTCCATCTGGGCGTGGCCTTCGTGATCCTTGGCCTGCTGGCCAATTACATCCTGCTTCTGGGCCGCAGCGAGGCCGCGCTGATGACCGCCCGACGCGGGCGCGAGGGCAAGCTGGCCGGCATGGCCACCGGCCTGATGCATTTCGCCTTTCTGCAAATCCTGCTGGGGGCGCTGGTGGCGGGCATCGACGCCGGCCGCGCCTTCCCGACCTGGCCGCTGATGGGCGAGACCTTCTTCCCCGCCGATGCCTTCTATGTGCCCGACGGGCAGGGCGGCACGTTGCCGCTGTGGCACGCCTTCTTTGAAAACCCCGGCCTTGTGCAGTTCCTGCACCGGATGGCGGGTTACCTGCTGTTCGCCTTCGGCATCGTTGCCTGGATCAGGGGCCGCAAGTCGGCGCATGGCCAGACGCGCTTTGCCTTTCACATGGTAATGCTGATGCTGGTGGCGCAACTGGGCCTTGGCATCGTCACGGTGCTGACGGGCGCGCATCTTCATGTGGCGATCACCCACCAGATCGGCGCGGTGATCCTTTGGGTGCTGATCCTGCGGGCGCGGCACCTTGCTCAATACCCCGTGGCGGGGTCGATCCGGGAAGGGACGGCATGACAATGCGGAACGATGCCTATGAGGCGCTTCTGGCGCATGTGCGCGAAACCGCGGCGCTTGAGTCGGTGGCCGGTCGGCTGGGCTGGGACCAGGAAACCATGATGCCGCGCGGTTCGGCCCTGCAACGCGGCGAAGAAATGGCCGCGATGGAGGGCGTTCTGCACGCGCGGCGCACCGACGAGCGGATCGCCGAATGGCTGGATGCGGTGGAACCCGAAGGCGCGGTGGCCAAGGCGCAGGTCGCGCGGGTGGCGCGGGCCCATTCGCGGGCAACCAGGGTGCCGGCGGACCTGGCACAAGAGATTGCCCGCGTGACCAGCGTGTCTCAGGGCATCTGGGCCGAGGCGCGGGCAGCCGACGATGTGGCGGCCTTCCTGCCCACGCTGACCGAGGTGATCCGCCTGAAGCGCGAGGAGGGGGCCGCGCTGGCACAAGGGGGCGATCCCTATGATGCGCTGGTGGATGATTACGAACCCGGCATGACCGGCGCCGACATCGCGGCGATGTTCGGCGCGTTGCGGCCGCGTCTGGTGGCGCTGCGCGAACGGGTGCTGGGGGCTGCGAAGCAACCCGCGCCGCTGGAAGGCAATTTCGGGTCCGAGGCGCAGTTGCGGCTGGCCCGCGACGTGGCCGCCGCCTTCGGCTATGATTTCAGCCGCGGCCGGATCGACATTGCGGTGCATCCCTTCTCAAGCGGGTCAGGCAATGACGTGCGGATCACCACGCGGGTTTCGGAATCCGATCCGTTCAACTGCCTGTATTCGACCATCCACGAAGTCGGCCACGCCGCCTATGAACAGAACGTCGACCCGGACTATCTGCTGACACCCATCGGTCAGGGCGTTTCGATGGGCGTCCATGAAAGCCAGAGCCGGATCTTCGAAAACCAGCTTGGCCGCAGCGAAGCCTTCACCGGCTGGCTTTATGGCGAGATGCGCGATCGGTTCGGCGATTTCGGCATCGGCTCTGCGCGCGGCTTCTTCGGCGCGGTCAACCGGGTGCGGCCCGGCTATATCCGCACCGAGGCCGATGAGGTGCATTACAACCTGCATGTCATGCTGCGTTTCGATCTGGAGCGGGCCTTGATGCGCGGCCAACTGGACGTGGCCGATCTGGAAACCGCCTGGAATGATCGGTTCAAGGCCGATTTCGGGGTGGCCGTCGACCGGCCCAGCCATGGCGTGTTGCAGGACGTGCACTGGTCGGTGGGGCTGTTCGGATACTTCCCCACCTATACGCTGGGCAATGTCTATGCCGGCTGCCTGCATCGAGCCCTGCGCGCCGACCTGCCGGATCTGGATGCCCGGATGGCCGCGGGCGACCCGTCGCCGGCAACCGAATGGCTGCGTGAAAAGGTGCAGCGCCATGGTGCGCTGATGGCCCCGCGCGAGGTGATCGCGCAGGCTTGCGGCTTCGAGCCGTCGCCCGAACCTCTGCTGGATTACCTGGAGGCCAAGTTCGGCGGGATCTACGAGGTGTGACGCCTGAGGCAGACAGCGGGGATGCAGCGGCGGTCTGGCTTCTGGCGCTGGGGCAGACCCTGCTTTACGCGGGCAGCTACTATTCCTTTCCCGCGCTTCTGCCCGCGCTAGAGGCCGATCTGGGCTGGACGAAGGCCACCTTCGCGGCCGGCCCGACGCTGGGGTTCCTGATCATGGCCGGGCTGACCCTGTGGTCGGGCCGGCTGGTTGATCGCGGTTTCGGCGGTGAGCTTCTGATCTGGGCGCCGCTGATGGTGGCGGGCGGGGTTCTGCTGCTGGGGCTGGTCCGGTCACCGTTGGGCTGGAACCTTGGCTGGGCGATCATCGGGGTGGCGCAGGCGGCCTGTCTTTACGAGACCTGCTTTGCCTTCCTGACCCGCCGTCTGGGCGGCGATGCCGGGGCCGCGATCACCCGGGTGACGCTGGTGGCGGGTTTTGCCGGAACCTTGGCCTTTCCGTTGGGGCATGTGCTTGGTCAGGCCTTCGGCGGGCAGGGCGGGATGCTGGTGTTCGCGGCGATGATTGCCGGGATCGTGGTGCCGATGAACGCCATTGCGGTGGCACGCCTGCGCCGCAAGGCGCGCGCCGCCGGGTTGGCCCGGCCGGCGGATGCCCCCGGTGCGCTGCGGCGGGCGCTGGCGAAGCCGGCCTTCTGGGCGATTTCGGGGGCGGTGGCGCTGATCTGGCTGAATCACGGCATCCTGCTGACCTATGTGCTGGTGCTGTTTCAGGACCGCGGCGCCGGGCCGGCGCTGGCGGCCACGGCAGCGGCCTGTGTCGGGCCGGCACAGGTGGCCGGGCGGCTGGCGCTGCTGATGGCGGGCGCCCGCATCTCGACCGCGACGGCAACGCTGGCGTCGCTGGCCTCGGTCGTGATGGCGGGGGGGCTGCTGTGGGCGGCGGGGGCGGCGATGCCGCTGATCTTTGCCTTTGCCGTGCTGCAAGGGGCCGGGGCCGGGCTGCTGTCGATCCTGCGGCCGGTGCTGGTGGCCGAAACCCTGGGCCGCGACGGCTTTGGCGCGATCTCGGGCGCGGTGGCGATTGCGCCGATTCTGGCCAGCGCCGCCGCACCTTCGGTCGGGGCGGCGCTGCTGGCCATGGGCGGCACACCGGCGGTCTATGCCGCGACCTGGCTGATGGCGCTGGCAGGGCTGGCGACGGCGGCGCTTCTGTTGCGCCGGGTCTGAGCCTGCCGATCAGCCAATCAGGCCCAGTCGGGTTTGCGCTTTTCCAGAAAGGCGGCGATCCCTTCCTCGGTGTCACGCCACAAAAGGTTTTCCGCCATCACCTGCCCGGTTTGGGCATAGGCCTGGTCCAGCGGCAGGCCAAGCTGGTCATAGAAGGCGCGCTTGCCGATGCGGACCGCTGCGGTCAGCTTGCCGGCCAGCGTGCGGGCAAGCGCCTGGGTCACCGCATCCAGTGAGTCCGGCGGGGCGACGCGGTTCACCAGACCCACCTCGCGGGCACGGTCCGCGGACAGGAATTCACCGGTCGTCAGCATCTCGAAGGCGATGGCGGGCGGCACCTTGCGGGTCAGCGCCACCATGGGTGTGGAACAGAACAGGCCGATGTTCACCCCGTTGACCCCGAACCGCGCGTCCGAGGCGGCGGTGACCATATCGCAGGAAGCGGCAAGCTGGCAGCCGGCGGCGGTGGCAATGCCATGCACCTGCGCGATCACGGGCTGGGGCAGGGCCGGAATGGCCTGCATCACCGCGGCGCAGCGGGCAAACAGGTCGGCGAACCGGGCGGCCCCCTTGTCGGCTTCGGCGCGGGCGGCCTGCATTTCCTTGAGATCATGCCCCGCGCAGAAGGCCCGCCCCGCGCCGCGCAGGACGATCACGCGGCTGCTGCTGTCTTGTGCAAGCGCGGCAAAGCTGGCTGAAAGTGCGTCCAGCATCGCATCCGACATGGCATTCAGGCTGGCCGGGGCGTTCAGGGTCAGCGTGGTAACGCCGGTATCGTCCTGGCGCAGGATCAAAGGCTCGGTCATTGCATCCCCCCGTGGCTTCGCGGCAGGGTAGGGGCGCGGAAGGACGGGGGGAAGGGTCTTTGACGGAATTGCAGATGGATGCCGCGGCGCTGGAGGCGTTCCTGCGGCGTGACTTCGGACAGGTGGCCGAGGATTTCGCGGTGGACCGGGCCGATGCGGCGGGCGTCACGCTGCGGCTGAAGGTGGCCGAGCGCCATTTGCGGCCGGGTGGCACGGTCAGCGGCCCGGCCATGTTCGGGCTGGCCGATGTGGCGATGTATCTGGCGATCCTCAGCCGGATCGGGCCGGTGGCGCTGGCGGTGACAACGAACTGCGCCATCGACTTCATGCGCAAGCCTTCGGCGGGGCGCGACCTGCTGGCCGAGGCGCGGGTGCTGAAACTGGGCCGCGCGCTGGCCGTAGGCGATGTGATGCTGTTCAGCGAAGGCAGCCCCGAGCCGGTGGCGCGGGCCAGCCTGACCTATTCCATTCCCCCGGCGCGGGGGTGAAGGCCCGCGTGGCGCCGTTCAGACCTTGGGGCGGGCGAAGCGGCCTTCGATCTGGGCGCCGCTTTCGATGACAAGCGTCGAATAGACGACTTCCGCCGTCACCTGCGAGGTGGCGCGCATGGTGAAGCTGCCCGACTGCACCTTGCCGTCAAGCCGCCCCTTCACCTCAACCGTCTGCGCGCTGACCGAACCCGAGATCCGCCCGTCCTGCCCCACCGTCAGGACATCGGCCGAAAGATTGCCGTCGACCTCTCCATAAACCTCGACCGTGCCGGCCGAGGTGATTTCGCCGGTGATCCGCAGATCAGAGCCAAGGACCGAGCGGCTTGCAGGCGCACCCGATGCAGGGCGCGAGGCGGGCGCGGCGGTCGGGTCGGCGGATTTGGAAAACATCTGGGTATTCCCTGTCTGGATTGCCCTGATAAGGTGAAATCGCCGGGCGACGGTCAAGGGGGAGGCGTGTGCGCCGGATCACCACAGGCGGAAATCCCGCCCCAATGTGTCGCCAGCAGGCCTGACAGCGCCCCGGCGGGGTGTTTGGATGCCCCCGATTGCAGGGCATGACAGGAGGTTATGGTGACGGATGCGTTCTTCAGGCCGGTTTCCGGCTTTGATCTGCCGCGATTCGCGGGCGTGCCCAGCTTCATGCGGCTGCCGCATGTGCCCTTTGACCATCCGCGCTTTCCCGAGGTGCAGATCGGCCTGATCGGCGCACCCTGGGATGGCGGCACCACGAACCGCCCCGGCCCCCGGCACGGGCCGCGCCAGTTGCGTGATCTCAGCACCATGATCCGGGCGGCGAACGGCGCGACCTGGGTGGCGCCCTTCGACCTGGCCCGCTGCGCCGACCTGGGCGATGTGGCGCCCAACCCTGCCGACCTGATGGATTCGATGGCGCGGATGGAGGCTTTCTACGACCGGGTGGTCGCGGCCGGCATCCGGCCGCTGACGGCCGGCGGCGACCATCTGTGTTCGCTGCCGATCCTGCGGTCGGTGGCGAAGGCGCGGCCGGTGGGGCTGATCCAGTTCGACAGCCATACCGACCTGAACGACATCTACTTCGGCACCAGCCGCTACAACCACGGC
>NZ_CP020470.1:3217500-3548948 GCF_003071405.1 Pseudogemmobacter blasticus
CGGAGGAAAGGACATCAATAGAGACTCCGTTAGTAGTGGCGAGCGAACGCGGACCAGCCGATGCATGAAGTGTGACAAGAATGGTCTGGAAAGGCCAACCACAGCGGGTGACAGTCCCGTATTGGAAGCACCAGTGCACATATTAAGTAGGGCGGGACACGTGAAATCCTGTCTGAAGATCGGAGGACCACCTCCGAAGGCTAAGTACTCCTTGCTGACCGATAGCGAACCAGTACCGTGAGGGAAAGGTGAAAAGCACCCCGACGAGGGGAGTGAAACAGTACCTGAAACCGAACGCCTACAAGCAGTCGGAGGGGCCTTGAGCCCTGACGGCGTACCTTTTGTATAATGGGTCAACGACTTGGTCTGTCGAGCAAGCTTAAGCCGTTAGGTGGAGGCGCAGCGAAAGCGAGTCTTAAACGGGCGCATGAGTTCGACGGATCAGACCCGAAACCAGGTGATCTAGCCATGAGCAGGATGAAGGTTGGGTAACACCAACTGGAGGTCCGAACCAACACCCGTTGAAAAGGGTCTGGATGACTTGTGGCTAGGGGTGAAAGGCTAATCAAACCTGGAGATAGCTGGTTCTCCGCGAAAGCTATTTAGGTAGCGCCTCGGACGAATACCATCGGGGGTAGAGCACTGCATGGGTAATGGGGGCCCACAGCCTTACTGAGCCTAAGCAAACTCCGAATACCGATGAGTACTATCCGGGAGACACACGGCGGGTGCTAACGTCCGTCGTGAAGAGGGAAACAACCCTGACCTGCAGCTAAGGCCCCTAATTCATGGCTAAGTGGGAAAGCATGTGGGACGGCCAAAACAACCAGGATGTTGGCTTAGAAGCAGCCATCATTTAAAGAAAGCGTAACAGCTCACTGGTCTAGATAAGCTGTCCTGCGGCGAAGATGTAACGGGGCTCAAGCCATGAGCCGAAGCTCGGGATGCACAGCGATGTGCGTGGTAGCGGAGCGTTCCGTGATACAGTCCATCATGTCTTATCCATCCTCGGATGGATCGGACATGGAGGGCTTTCTGTGAAGCCGGGCCGTAAGGCATCCGGTGGAGAGATCGGAAGCGAGAATGTTGACATGAGTAGCGACAAACAGGGTGAGAAACCCTGTCGCCGAAAGTCCAAGGGTTCCTGCTTAAAGCTAATCTGAGCAGGGTAAGCCGGCCCCTAAGGCGAGGCCGAAAGGCGTAGTCGATGGGAACCAGGTTAATATTCCTGGGCCAGGAGGATGTGACGGATCTCGACTGTAGTTTGCCCTTATCGGATTGGGTGAGCTGCTTAGAGGTCCCTGGAAATAGCCCTCCATCAGACCGTACCCTAAACCGACACAGGTGGACTGGTAGAGTATACCAAGGCGCTTGAGAGAACCACGTTAAAGGAACTCGGCAAAATGCTCCCGTAAGTTCGCGAGAAGGGAGCCCCGTCTGCAGGCAACTGTGGGCGGGGGGCACAAACCAGGGGGTGGCGACTGTTTACTTAAAACACAGGGCTCTGCGAAGCCGTAAGGCGACGTATAGGGTCTGACGCCTGCCCGGTGCTGGAAGGTTAAAAGGAGGGGTGCAAGCTCCGAATTGAAGCCCCAGTAAACGGCGGCCGTAACTATAACGGTCCTAAGGTAGCGAAATTCCTTGTCGGGTAAGTTCCGACCTGCACGAATGGCGTAACGATCTCCCCGCTGTCTCTAACGTGGACTCAGCGAAATTGAACTGTGTGTCAAGATGCACACTACCCGCGGTTAGACGGAAAGACCCCATGAACCTTTACTCTAGCTTTGCATTGGCATCAGGAATGTGATGTGCAGGATAGGTGGTAGGCTTTGAAGCGGGGACGCTAGTCCTCGTGGAGCCTCCCTTGAGATACCACCCTTCGCCTTCTTGATGTCTAACCGCGGCCCGTTATCCGGGTCCGGGACCCTGCATGGTGGGGAGTTTGACTGGGGCGGTCGCCTCCCAAATCGTAACGGAGGCGCGCGATGGTTGGCTCAGAGCGGTCGGAAATCGCTCGTTGAGTGCAATGGCAGAAGCCAGCCTGACTGCGAGACTGACAAGTCGAGCAGAGACGAAAGTCGGTCATAGTGATCCGGTGGTCCCAAGTGGGAGGGCCATCGCTCAACGGATAAAAGGTACTCTGGGGATAACAGGCTGATGATGCCCAAGAGTCCATATCGACGGCATCGTTTGGCACCTCGATGTCGGCTCATCTCATCCTGGGGCTGGAGCAGGTCCCAAGGGTATGGCTGTTCGCCATTTAAAGAGGTACGTGAGCTGGGTTTAGAACGTCGTGAGACAGTTCGGTCCCTATCTGCCGTGGGTGCAGGAGACTTGAGAAGAGTTGACCCTAGTACGAGAGGACCGGGTTGAACGAACCACTGGTGGACCAGTTATCGTGCCAACGGTAGTGCTGGGTAGCTATGTTCGGACAGGATAACCGCTGAAGGCATCTAAGCGGGAAGCCCCCTTCAAAACAAGGTCTCCCTTGAGGGCCGTGGAAGACGACCACGTCGATAGGCCGGAGATGTAAGCGCAGCAATGCGTTCAGTTGACCGGTACTAATCGCCCGATTGGCTTGATCTGATCCAGAAACAGCAAGGCACAATCAGAAGAACGACCTGGAACAATACACTGATGTTGCGGATTAATTCCGCTGGGCATTGAACCGGTTTGGTGGTCATAGCGACGGCTAAACTCCCGATCCCTTCCCGAACTCGGCCGATAAGGGCCGTCACGCCAATGGTACTGCGTCTCAAGACGTGGGAGAGTAGGTCACCGCCAAACCTGTCCAATGCCCATCCCCTCTACGATCTCATATACAATATCACCAACCAGACATCATACCGTCGCGGGGTGGAGCAGCCCGGTAGCTCGTCAGGCTCATAACCTGAAGGCCGCAGGTTCAAATCCTGCCCCCGCAACCAAATCCTAAAAAGATATCAGACACTTAGAACCCGACGCAAACCGTCGGGTTTTTGCTTTTGGAATTCTTGTCAACACCTGGTCAACATTCGACCAGTCCCCCTGAAAAGCGGTGCCCGCAGTGTTCTGTCCCACGTCGCTACTCCGCCGCAAGGCCGGTGTTCGGCGCATTGAGCCCCTCGACGTAGGATTTGAAGGCCGTGGTCGATGTGAAGCACCGAAACCCCGCGGCGCTGGCCATCGAAATGAGCTCCGCGCTTTCACCGAGCAGGACCGCCACTGGCTCCGTCAGTTCTTCCTGAACTCCACTCGGCCAGACCAGATCGAAGATGGCACGCTGTTCTCCCGTCTCCGGGTCGACGAAGTCATATGCCATCTGGCCCTGCGCAAGCCCCTGAGCCGCCACCCAAGCATTCAGGGCTTCCAGTTCCTTCGCTTCATCTTCGCTCGCGATGCCGCCCAGAAGCACCCGATCCGTGATCCTGGCTGCCCGAGAACCATCAAGCCATGACGTGTCGTCGTGCAGCAGGGATGCGAGGCACGCGTTCGTGGCTTCGGCGAGCAATGCTTTGCGAGCTTCCATGAAGTCACGGTAGTTCTCGATCCGCCAAAGCGCAGGCTCATCGGGGATCCACTGCGAACGCAGCGCGCCGGGGTGTGCGGCCTCGATCTCGGGGAAGTAATCCTCTGGTCGGCGGTCCGAGATCGCGAGGTTCGTGTCCTTCGTCAGGAAACAGAAGTTCGCCAGGGCGTTCACTTCCGCCCGTGCGTAGTTCGCCTCGTACAGCCGCGCGCGTGGGAAGATGTGGTGGACTTCGAGACGGCTCATCTTGCCAAGAAGGTTGTTCTTCAACGGCAGGCCAGTGCCCCAGTCCCGTGCCTCCGTCATGCGGGTGAGCATGTACAGCACCGGATAGAACCGCGCTCCGACACTCCACGAGTGGAAGTGACCAGGTTCGACCCGCAGTCCGCCCTGTGCCAACCGCAGTTCGCCGATCAGCTTGTCCAGATCCCCGCCGCTCTGCTCGAGGATCCCGAGGTCCTTGTCGATGAAGCTCTCGACCGATCCCGAAAAGCGCCCCCACATCCCCGTTTGGACGAACCAGAAGAGCAGTTTGTCGCGAGTCTTCGCATCGAGATGGCCGCCCTTGCTGTCCAGATAACGAACCATGACCGGGACGGCGAACTTGGAGAACAGCACGCGGTCGTGGTCAAGACCCAGCCGCCCGCCAATCATGTTCAGCGCAGTGTCGATGTGCTTGACTGCACGCTTCAGGGCGCTGGCGATTTCGTCAGCGCCCTGCGAGTGGAGATAGAGGAACTTTGCCTCGCCCGTCAGGACCGTGTTCACCGACCGCAACAGCCAATCGAGGGTGAAGTCGTAGCCCTCGGAGCGCCAGCGCGCGATGCTGGTTTTCATCGTGTCGCGCGCTTCGGGCCAATCTGCGCAAATCTTGGCGAGCGCCAGATCGCCCTTCGACAGCTTGGTTCCGCCGCTGTTCACCCTATTGAAGATGTCTACCACCACATCGAGCGTCTTGTCGGCACCCGTGACCTCCTCAATGTGGAACGCCTTGTCGCGGATCCCGAGAAGCTGGTTCAAGCGGCCGACATACTCACCGATCTTCGGAAGATTCTCCGGGTTCTGGCTGAGCGTGGTCAGGAACGCACCGATGCCAGCATTCCCCTTCTGCATGACCTCGGTAACGTCGATCCAGAGCGGATCGTCCCGCATCTTGATCGGTTGGTAAAACTCGAAGTCTTCGCTGGCGAGGTTGAACCTCAGATCCGTGAACGCCTTTGCGTTTCCATCGAAAAAGCGAGGGGGTTTTCCCCGGATCACACCATAGAGCGAGGTGATGCGCTGTTGGCCGTCCAACAGGAGCTTGACGACCCCTGGTGCAAGCTTGCCGTCGCCGCGATGCGTGGCCGTGGATGCGTCCGTCGCCCATACCAGAAGGCTCCCGACAGGATGCCCGCGATACAGCGACTGGAAAAGTCCTCGAACCTGTTCTCGTCCCCAGACATACCCACGCTGGAATTCCGGCAGCGCCATGTGGCCATTGTCGATGTAATCGAGGATCGAGGAAATCTGCATCAAACGCCCAGCGAACGGTTAAACCTAACGCCTAGGATGACCCGGAGCCCATCGTCGTCGCAAGAGGGGAAGCGCCAGAATCTCGAACCCATTTCGGTGCGTGGGTTAATCATTACCTGCATGCCCGCGCCTGATCGCGCATCACGGCGTAGTCGCTGAGCATCCGGACGACGACGGCCCCTTCCGACAGGGCTTCCACCTCGTCGGCGGCGCGGGCCTGATCGGCGGCCGTGTAGTCGACCACGGGTGGGCAGGGCGCGTGGGCTTCAGAACCTGCCATCGCGCAGCCGGTCAGCCAGAGCATCACGATCAGGAGGGCGGCGGGCGGCGGCGTCGAGCATCTGGCGGTGAATGGCATCGTTTCTCTCTCGGGCATCACGCCGTTCGGCGGCGCGCCCGGCGCGTTCGCCTGCGCGGCGGAGGTTCAGCAGGAACAGCAGGATCGCTGCTGCGGTGAGGATGAGGCCCAGCGCTTTCCGCGCCGGGCCATGGGTGAGGAACCAACCGATCACCGCTGGCCCCTTTTCCAGTCATCGAGCCGAGCGTGGATCGTGACGGCGATGCCGATCAGGGCGATGGCGATCAGCACCCAGCGCAGGGTGTCGAGGTAGGGCACCAGTGGCTGGATCGTGGACTGGGTCTCGGCGAGGACGCCCCTCACAGCCTCTACCCCGGCCGCTCCGACGGTGGCCGCGCCAGCCGCGCCGCCACCGCGCAGGGTGCGGCTTTCCGACAGGACTTCGCGCGCGGGTGGCAGTTCCGGCGCGAAGGGCACCGGCCGGGCCGGGAAGGGATCACCCCAAGACCGGGCAGGCCCGAGGTCGATGTGCATGAAGCCCGAACGGGGGTAATAGCCGAAGCCGAGGAAGCCCACGGCCCGCGCCGCTGCTTCGAAGGCCGCGGGATCATGGTTCGCCATGGCGATGTCGAAGGCGGTGCCCTGCATGTGTTTCGATGCCGGGGCCCCGCCCACGGCGCGATTATGTTCGCGGCTGCGGTAGGCAGAGCGGATGATCAGCGGCTTGCCGAGGCGGTCGCGCAGGGCCTGCAGCTTGTCCATGGCTTCCATGTTGATCTTGATCGCGCCGGTGCCGCGACAGGCGATCTCGGCGGCCGAGAAGTTCAGCCAGCGCCAGGTGTTGGCGGGCACGTCGCGCCAGTGGGGGTAGGTCAGGGTCGGCATGGTGGTGGATCCTCCAAATGAAAAACCCGCCTCTGGGGCGGGGGATGTGGTCGTGTGGCCTGTTCTCTGGGCAGTTAGTCGGATCGGTCGCGCTGGAAGGCGTCGAACAGCATGTCGCGCATCGAGCGGATGTCGGTCTCGATCCGGTCGAGGCGGTCGCCATCGACCTTGCGATCTTCGCTGCGCTGCTTGTCGGTCCGGTCGCGTTCGGTGATGAGTTCGCGATCAAGGCGATCCAGCAGGGCCTCGTTGGTGAAGGCCTTGCGGGTGATCGCCGCGATCAGGGCCATGGTGCCGCCGATGAGGGCGGTCAGCGCGGCTGTGATCCCGTGGTCCCGAAAGGCCCGCGCGACCTCCCCGGCGAGAGTGGTCTGGTCGTTCATGATGTTCCTTTCATTGCGGCAGGCTGCGGTCGGTCAGAAATCTGTTTCCAGATAAACCCCGGCGCAGTCAAAAGCGACCGCCGCCGCCGTTGCGCCGGTGTTGAGGAACAGCCGCGGCGACAGGAACTGCGTCGCGGCAGGCAGGTCGGCGGCGATTTCCTGCTCGAAGACCGCGCCGGAAACCTCGTCGACGACACGCACCCAGACCGAGCTGCCATTCGGCGGGGCGGCGATGAAGAGCGTCAGCACGCCACCAGTGGCGATGGCGAAGGACGCGCCCATGTCGGTCAGGGTCGGCGCCCCGGTGCCGTCGTTCGCGACCAGCTGCCAGCGTGTGTGGGTACCACGCTGGAAGCCGATGCCAATGCAGTTGATGGCTGCGGCCAGCGTCAGGGTGGTCGCCAGCGCGGCAGTCGATCCGTAAAGCCCGAAGAAGCCCATGCCGGTCGCCTGCAGGGTCGTAAGCGAAATCCGCGTGACGAAGGTCCAGCCGCCCAAGCCCGCCGCATTGCCGCGCCAGCACGCCCAGCCCGCAGATCGCTGGTCGGCGACCGAGTCCACCACTGCCGCTGAGGTCAGGCGCCAGCGGCGCATGCTGGCAGCGAGGTTCGTGGCGGCCAGCGTCGGGTGCGAGACTGTGCCGACCGAGGTGATTGGCAGGCCTTCTGTTGTGATGGTCGTCGTGACCGAGGGCGACCAGTTCGCGATCCGGTTCACTCCGAAATGCGGCTGGAGCGGGAAATCCCGTCCCGAGGGACGCATGACGTCGATCCACGGCGCCCCGGCGCGGTTGCGCGCATAGACCGATGCCTTGCCTGAGGGCGGCGGGGTTGGCGCGGCCGCCAGTCCCGGCAAGACCGTCGGCTGCGGCAGTTCCACCTGGCCGTTGGTGCGGTCGATCCTGATCGCGTCGTAGAAGGCGGAGCCGTCCGGACTTACCTTGAAGCTGAAATCGTCATTGCCAAGGAGGCCGATCAGGGCCCGCGCCGAAAACCCGGTCTTGAAGGCAAAGGCAGCGTCATTCCCGGCGGCGGCCTTGTTGACCGTCGCCTCGATCCCGGAGCCTGCGTTGTTCAGGAGCACAGCGGGCGTGTTGATGGACAGACGGTTGAAGCTGTCGGCTGTCGCCCCACCGAGGCCGAGGAGCTGCGCGGTCAGGTTGGCCTGGGGCATGCCGACCTACGTCACGGCATTGGCAAAGGTGACCGTGGGCGTGTTCACCACCATTGTGCCGCCCGCGCCAGCCGTCGCGGATCCAATGTTCACGACGGTGGTCGATCCGGACGCGCCGCCGGAGCCGAGGTTCACGGTCTTGGTCACGCCCGTCGTCGTGGCCCCGGTGCCCATGCCATAGGTGGCGGTCGTCGTCGCCGTGCCGATCGAGGCGCTGGCAGCCGACACCGTCACGGTTCCGGATGCTGTCAGCGTACCGGAGAAAGTCTTGTTGCCGGTGAAGGTCTGGGTGCCTGCTAGGATCGCCAGTTCGGACGAGGTGTTGGGCAGCGTGAAGCTGCGCGTGGTTCCGGCGCTGATCCCTGCCAGCGAGAAGGTTGCCTTCTTCGTGGGGTCGGCATCGTTGACCAGGCCGAAGACCGCGTCCGAGACATCGCGCGGCTCGCCCACTACCTCCCAAGCGCTGCCGGTCCAGACGAGGAACATCCCCTCGGCCGCGACCCAGACGAGCCAGCCGGTGCGCGGGACGAGGCGGATCCAAGCGCCGTCGATCCAGAAGGCGATGTTCAGGTCCCACCCGGCCCAGAGGCCTGTTGCGCCCGAGGCCACCAGATGGCGGTTGCCGTCGGCCGGGCTAGCCGGGGGCGCAGTGCGCGTGCGGTCGAGGACCGAGAGCTGCACCATGGCATCAAGCAGGCGCAGGGCCTCGTTGTGGGTGACATGCTTCTGCGCCTGCGCCGCCAGAAGATAGGGCAGGCCCAGATGGGCCGTGGTGTCGGACATGGGAAATCCCGTTAGAACTGGAGGGTCAGGCTCGCGGGCGTGCCGCGACCGAGGCGGTTCGAGAGCTGGAAGATGCGGATCGCCAGCGTCTGGCCGGGCGCGAGCAGCGCGCCCCAATCGGCCGTCTGCTGGGCGGCGGTGTAGAGGACGGAAGTGGTGCTACTGGTCAGAGTGCGCTTGACGCTCGTGCCGTCGAGGATCTGGACGTCGTAGCTTTCCACGTCCTCGGCCAGCGGCACCTCGACCTGCTCCCAGGCATCGGCGACCAGCGCGCGGGATCGCCGTGTCCAGCGGATGGTCAGATCGCCGGGGCTGCGGGCCGTTCGCCACGGCTGTTCGACATGGACCGGCGCGAAGGGGACAAGGCCCCGTCCGGTCGGGGTGAAGCCCAGCGCGGCATAGCTTGCGTCGGTGACAGCACGCGCGGCCGGGCCGACCCGCCAGTTCCAAGGCAGTCCGAGATCGGCCTCGGCGATGGGCAGCGATGACAGCGCGTTGTCCAGGACCACAACCCGCACTCCTGCCGGGGCCGGGTTGCCCATGGCATGTTCCGTTCCGCGCTGGCCGCGCAGGAGGCGGGTCAGGCGATAGCGGCCCGGGGCGATGAGTTCAGCCGCGCTTGCCTGGACGATTTCCCACTGGCCAGCGGCGCTTTCGACTGCGAGGGCATTGGCCCCGCCGAACATTGCGATGTCGGTCACGCTTTCCAGTGTTCCGGACAGGAGATCAACGACCAGCGCATTGCCCAGATCGAAGCGGGAGGTGGGGCCCGGAAAGAAGTCGAAAGCCAAGGTGCCGATCCGGGCCCGACTCCCGAAGGTCGTCAGCAACGAGAACCCATCCGTCGAGGCGCTCCGGAACACCGCGATCTCGCCCGGCCAAGGGCTGGCATGGGCGGCGATCAGGGGGCGATGGGCGGGCTGATCCTCGGTGATCTGCGGCAGGTCCAGCATCACCACCTCCGGCGTGCCGAAGACGACGGGGCTGGCGAGCGAGGCCGGGCGGGGATCCCCCGGCGGCAGATCGTAGGCGGCACGGTCCTGGCGCACCGCCTCGATCCCGCGCGCCTCGGTATCGGCCATCGAGACGAGCCGGAATTCCACCTCCCGGCCGTCATGCGCGAGCCGGATGACATCGGCGGGGTCCAGCGCCAACCGCGATGGCGGCAGGCGGAAGGTGGCGCTTTCCCGGCCGATCCAGGCTTCCATCAGCGCGCGGCGGCACCGGCGTTCCGCCTCCTCGGGCGGGATCGCCATCGGGAAGGACTCGGAGGCGATGCGGGTAGTGTCGACGGTGATGCGGCGGGCTTCGACGAGGGCTGAATCATAATCCTCGTCGGGGCGGGCGACCTGCCAGTTCAGCGCCTGCGGCAGTTCCGTCTCCTGGCCGCGCGTCAGCTCGAAGGCCTCGCCTTCCCGGCTGGCGACCAGATCGTCGATGGCCAGCGTGGCGACCGAGGCGCGGCCGCGCATGACGAAACGGATCACGCCCTCGGTCTCGATGGCATCGAAGCCGAAGTGGCGTGCCAGCGTGGAAATCGACGCCCGGGGGCTTTCGAGGGCGCCGATCACATAGCCCTCGACCGCGCCCCAGAGGCCCGAGACGTCGATCAACGCCTCATCGAGCCCGGCGCGCAGGCAGAGATGGCGCACCAGAGCGGCCAGCGACACCGCGCCGAGGCGCCCGGTCAGCCAGTGGCCGAGCCGCCAGTTGGGGCCATCGGTCCAGACACCGGTCAGTTCGGGGAAAAACGGATAGGGTCGCGCGTCCCAGGTCCAGGCCGCGCATTCGGGGACATGCACCATCCGTCCACTGTAGATCGTGGAGGTCGGGTTGTTCGCCCCTTGGCCCCACCAGAGGTAGCTTGCCTCGAGATAGGCGCGCTGGATCGCGTCGTCCCGCCAGCCGCGGGAGAAGTAGGGCGTGAAGCTCTCCGACGACTTCGGATCGAAGAAGACGTTAGGCTGGTTCGTGCCCCGGTCGGTGGCGGGGCAACCCAGTTCCGTGAACCAGACGGGCTTCGACTGCGGCACCCATGCGGTCGGCGTGCCGCTTTCCACCCCGCCAGGTCGGTTGAAATGCGGGTTCGACCACCAGGCGCGGAGATCCTTGTAGCGGAACACCCAAGGTTTGCCCGCAGCCCCGTCGGTGATGGGGGTCCGGATCTGGGCCGACCGATCAATGGCGCTGGCGTAGAACCAGTCAAAGCCCTCGCCACCCGCGATGTTGGCCTGCAGGTAGCCCCGGTCATGGATCGCGGGCCAGCCTTGCAGGGCATCGGCGTGGTCGAAGCCGTCGCGCCAGTCGGAGAGCGGCATGTAGTTGTCGATGCCGATGAAATCGATGTTGGCGTCCGACCAGAGCGGGTCGAGGTGGAAATAGACGTCGCCGCTGCCGTCCCCGGGCTGGTGACCGAAATACTCCGACCAGTCCGAGGCGTAGCCCACCTTGGTGCCCGGCCCGAGGACCGACTTCACATCCGCCGCCAGCGCCTTGAAGGCGGTCACGGCAGGATAGGCGCTGGCCCCCGACCGGATCGTCGTCAGCCCCCGCATCTCGGTCCCGATCAGGAAGGCATCGACCCCGCCTGCCACCGCACAGAGATGGGCGTAGTGCAGGATCATCCGGCGCAGGCCCCAATCGCCCGATGGGCCGGTCCAGCTGACCGTGTCGCCAGAGATCGCGAACTGCACCGGGGTGGCCACGCCGAAGAAGCTGGAGACCTGCGTGGCAGCGGCGGCGGTCTTGTCGGCCGTCCCGGTATAGCCTGCGGCCGGGGAACAGGTGATCCGGCCCCGCCACGGGAAACTCGGCTGGCCGGGCGTCGCGGCATTCGCGCTATAGGGGTTCGGCAGCGTGTTGCCGGGCGGCACGTCCATCAGCAGGAAGGGATAGAAGGTGACCCGCAGCCCGCGCGCCTTCATCTCGCGGATCGCTTGCAGCACTGCGAAATCTGCAGGTGTCCCGCCATAGACCGGACGGTCCTCGACGTCGCGGCTCACCAGATGCGCACTCGCCCGCGCCAGGCCATTGACCGTCCAGACCTTGGGGCTGGTGACCTTGGTCGCCACCTCCACGCCGGGCTTGATCGTGCAGTTGCCCGCCCGCAGGTCATTGCCGAACCAGGCGACGACGAGGCTGACACTCTCGACGGCCGGAGCCATGGCCTGCAGCCGATCAAGGGCCACGACGATATCAGCCTCGTCGGGCCGCGCGTTCAGGTTCTCGGCCGAGGTGGTGCCGCCGGTGGTCTGGCCGAAGACCGTGGTCGTGGCGCCCACCGTCTTGCGGACAGCCTCGGTCGCATAGGTGAACTCGCCCGAAGCGGGGATCATCGTCACCGCCTTCACGAGCCCCTCGGCCGTGTCGGGATCCGCAAGTGGCCGGAAGACCTCGAAGGACAGTTGCGGCAGGCGATTGCCGTAGGTGGCAAGCGCCAGTTCCTCCAAGACGACATAGGCTGTCCCGCGAAAGGCCGGGGTGTTGGCCGCTCCCATCTTTGCCGAAATGAAGGGATCGGCCGCTTGCGCCTCGTTCCCAGGATACCAGCGCCAGGTGATCCCCGTCATGTCGAGCGGCTTGCCATCGGCCCAGATGCGGCCGATGCCGGTGATCGGACCCTCGCACAGGGCCACAGCGAAGCTGGCATAGTACAGATACTCGGTCGTCTGGACCCGGCCACCGCCGCCGCCCTTGCCGCCGCCTTGCGTGGTGGTCTTCGTCTCCTCCCGGAAATCCGTGGCCCAGATGATGTTGCCGCCAATGCGCATGCGGCCGTAGAGGCGCGGGATGATCGCCCCTTCGGTGGCCGAGGTGATCCGCAAGCTGTCGAGGCGCTGGCCCTCGATCTTCTGCGCAGGGGCCAACGAGGACACGATCCAGCTGTCGACCACCGAACCGATGGTCGAGCCGATGAAGCCACCGATGGCAGCGCCAGAGAAGCCGAGGATCGCACCGCCAAAGGCCCCGCCGATGGCGGAGCTGACGGCACCGAGGACGAGCGTGGCCATTACGAAAATCTCAGCGAGCAGGGAACAGAAAGGCGAAGGCGATGCGCCGCCGCCATGTTGGTGTCAGGGGTTCTTCGATCACGCCGAGGCGCTCATAGGCGTGCAGGAAGGTGTCCGGGCCGGTGAGGATCCCGACATGCTTGGCGATGGCGCGGGGCATCATGCGGAACAGGATCAGCGCGCCGGGTGGCGCATCGGCCGGTGCGATCCCCGGCATCATCGCCCGCGCCCCCTCGGCCAGCACCTCGCGCGGGCCGGTCTCGCCCCAGTCCCGGCTGTAGGGCGGGATCGGGAACGGCTCCGGCCCGACGATCTCGCGCCAGACGCCCCGTGCCAGGCCCAGGCAATCGCAGCCGACTCCACGCAGGCTGGCCTGGTCGTGATAGGGTGTGCCGAGCCATGACCGCGCGACGGCGATGACGCGCGCGGGATCGGCGTTGGGACTGTCGCGGTCACAGCACCGCACCCTCATGGCCGCCGTCCTTGGTGGCGTAGCGCAATACGGCGTCCTGGCCCGGGATGTGCGGGAAGCCCCGGAAGTTTGCGACATTGGCGAACTTCGTCCCGCAGGTCGCGATCCGCTTGTCGCAGCCCGCCCGGACCAAGAAAGCATCCGTCACCGCGATCGGGCGCACCGGCGCCTCGAGCAGGGTCAGGATCGCGACGCTGTCGACGAGGTCATGCGACAGCACCTCGACCCGCCGCCCGGCATTCGCACCTGTCGGCCATTCGACCAGCCCGGAGGCGAACCAGCCCGCCGCGAAACTGGCGAGGCCCGAAGCCGTGAAGGTCCGGTCGCGCAGCACATCGATCACCGCGCCGGACCCCTTTGAAGGCCGCGGCCTCGAGGTTCACGCCGCAGCGCGCATCTCCCAGCGCGGCGTCGCAACTCGCCTGAAACGCTCGCCCGACGGTCTGGCCGAGGATATGGGCTAGCGACCGGACCTCGGCGACGAAGGCGAGCCGCCCGCGCCGGATCTGGCCGATGGCCCCTCGCCGAAGGAGTACGCGCTGCGCCGGAGCCGACCAATTCACCCGCCAGACCTCGACCGACGCATTGTCCCACCGGCCGTCGAGGATGTCGGTCTCGGTGATCCGGTCCGACGACAGCACACCTTGCGCATCCTGCGCATCGACGGAAAGGTCGGAGCCGGATCGCACCTCTGACGCCGTGAGCCCGCTTTCCGGTTCGAATTCGGTGCCGTCGAACGACAGGGTTCGGTCGTGGTCGGTGAAGCCGAAGGTCACGCCATCGGCGCGGGTGATGCGCCAGCACCAGGCGAGCGTCGTCGTGCCCTCGTCGAGATGGGCCTGCACAGCGGCGTTCAGGGACTTCATGTGCGGATTTCCACGAGGGGGATCGAGGTGATCGAGCCGAGGCGTTCGATGTCGAGGGTTACGTCGAGAGCGTCGGTGTCGAAGCGGACGGGAACGTCGAATTCGAAGCCTGCGGTGATCGCGACGCATGCAGCGGGGGCAGTGGTGAAGGTGACGAGGCCGGTGGTCGTGGAAACCAACCAGCCGGAAGCTTGGGGCGTGCCATTCAGCGCGATGGTCACCGTCCCGGCGACGGGCTTGGTGATGGTCCGCGTCCAGGACTGCGCGCCAGAGGTGTAGCGCTTGGTCAGCTGAAACAGGGTGGCTGACCCGTTGCCGGTGCCGAGCGGCTGATCGGCTGGCCCCGGTGTATGCGATGGCAGGCAGGACTTGAAATCGGCCCAGTCCTTGAAACGGAAGCCGTGCAGGCGGCCGTTGCGGGCCTCGAAGAAGGCGACGACCGCCGCCAGATCATCGGCGCGGCGGATGCCATAGGCGACATCATAGCGGTGGCGCGAATTGGCCCAGCTGGCATTGCGCTCTTCGGCCCCGCTTGCCAGTTCGACGATCTGTGTACGCCGCTCGGGGCCGCCCCGCGCCCCGCGGCTGATGTTGTCCGGAAACCGGACCTCGTGAAAGGCCATCACATCCCCCTCCGACCTAGCGACACAGCGCGTGCGATGTCGCTGGCGACCTGCGTGCGGGACTGGCGGAAGCTCTCGGCGTCGCGGGCGTTGATCGTGACATTGACGGTGGACGCGCCCGCCTGGCCGTACCCTGCCGCCTCGCGCCGGGAGAGAACCCGTTCGCCGCGTTGCAGGATTGCGGGCACCTCGTCCGGCCGCAGACCGGCCCAACCGCCGTTGTGCATGCGCGGGGCATTGGCGAAGGCCAAGGCCGGGACCATCCGGGCAGGACCAGGGGCGCCAACCATGCCGCCCGCATGCAGGATGTTCGCGAAAATTCCGCCCGCGCCGCCCAGCGCGCCGGAAAGCGCGTTCGCAATCGGGCCGAGGATGAAACGCCGGGCGGCGAGCTTCGCCAGATCAGCGATCATCGAGGTGACCAGATCGCGGAAATCGAGCTTGCCGGTCTTCACGAAGTCACCGATGGCGTTCTCGGCGCTCTGGAAGGCCCCGACCAGCGCGCTGCCGATATCGCCGCCAATGTCGCGCGCCTTGGCGGCGTAGTCGGCGAGCGCGGCCGTGACAGCTTGCCAGCCGGTAAGGGCGGTCTCCGCGACCTCGGCCGCCGCAGCGCCCGCATCGCGCGCGGCCCCACCTGCACCATCGGCGGCCGTAGCGGTGTAATTCAGGCCGGACGTAAGAGCATCAGCCGCACCAGCCGCATCCGCCAACGCAGCCTCGGCTTCCGTCCCCGTGCCGGTCACGGCATCCTTCAGCGCCTGCCAGCTGCCGAGCGGCCGACCAGCAGCGTCAGCCAGCATGCCTGCGGCCTCGCGATAGCCGTCGGCCCGGGCGCGGGCGTCCTCGGCCATGGCACCGAGCCCGAGGTCAGGCGGCTCGAGGTAAGTCCGCGACAGCGCGGCCGAGAAAGCATCCGCGGCGGCAGCACCTGCGGCAGTAGCGGCTCCCTCAAACGGATTGCTGATGCGGCCGAGTTCCACCGGGTCGAGGATGCTGATCCGCACGCCACCTTCGCCGGTGGCCCATTCCGGCAGCAGCGCAAGGGCCGCGTTCAGCGTCTCGATGAAGCTGTTGATGCGCGTGACGACGCCGTTCAGCATCGCCTCGACGCCCGAGATCAGCCCATTCGCGGCCTAGAAGGCGAAGTCGCCGATGGCACCGGGCAGACTGCCCCAGATTGCGACTGCCGCGTCGTAGGCCCCCTGGAAGATCGCGGCCGTTCGGTCACCGAAGCTGACGACACCCGTGATGGTGCCCTCGAGGGCCGAGAGACCAGCCGCCTTCAGCCCCTCCCATCCGGCCGCCATCCGCGCGAGCGCCGCATCCAGCGACAGGCCGATGCGGGACCAGACTTCGCGGGCCAGATCGCCGAGGAGCCGGAAGGCCTCGCCCACCCCACCGACCCGGGCCACCAGCTGCGAGAACTGGTAGACCAGTTCTCCCGCACCGACGATCAGCGCCCCGATGCCGATGCGGATCAGCGCGCCGCGCAGGAAGACCAAGGCTGTGGCGAGGCCGCGCACCGACACTGCCGCAGCAGCAAGTCCTGCTACCCAACGCGCGGCCATGACAGCAGCGAAGGTGGCGGCATAGGATGCCAGCCTACCAAGGTTGCTGATCAGCCCATCGATGGCCGAGCGCAGGATCCCGCCATCGGAGGCCAGCGCCACGAAGGCATTGGCCAGCGCCTCGATGGTAGGGGCCACTGCGACCGCGATGCGGTTGCGCAACCCGTCGAAGACCATCGATACGGTGCCCAGCGCCAGCTGCGTGCGGCGCAGGGCTTCCAGCGCATCACTGTCCAGAACCGCGCCAAGGTCCGAGGCCTGATCCCCAAGTCGCGTCATCTCCGACCCGCCGTTCCGCAGGAGAGGGATCAACCGCGTGGCATCCGAGGCCATCGCCTCCAGATAGAAGGTCATCTCCTGCTGGCTGAGACCGGCGCGTTCAAGCGTGTCGACGTAAAGCTGCAGCGCCTCCGGGCCGGAGAGGCGCGCGAACTGGTCGGCCGTGACGCCCACGCGCGGAGCGACATTCTCGAAGAAGTCGGCCATCGGCCCGCCGCCGGTCTGCAGGAAATCCCCGACCCGGTCGTTCACGTCCTTCAGGATATCAGCCAGCTTCTCTTGCTCGATGCCAACCGTCCGCGCCCCAGCCGACCAGCGCTGCAGGGCCTCTGGCGTCGCATTGGCGACCTGCGCAAACTGACGGATCTGCGCGGCGCTCTCGGCCGTGGACCGGACGATCAGCCCGAGAGAGGCGGTGGCGGCCGCCGCGGCCGCCCCGAGGGCGATGCCTGCCCGACGTGCGAAGGCTGCAAGCCGGGTGTTGGCCAGTTCCATCTCACGCGACAGGCGGCCAAAGCTGCGCGCCCCGGCCTCGCCGACCCCTTCCAGTTCGGCGCGCACGCGGCGCCCGCCCTCCGCCACGAGGCGGACGGAGACTTTCTTCTCAGCCATGGCGGCGTCCTTCCATCTGCTCGTTCAGTTTGCGCACCATCACCGCCTCGATCTCGGGCAGCAGTTCGGCGGTGATCAGGGGGTTGATGCCCAGCGCTTGCGCCAGCGCGAGGGCGGCGCCCATGTCCCATCCGATGACGGCCCCCGGCGCGATGCGCAACTGACCGCCAAGGCGCTGGGTCAGGTCCCAGACCTGCCAGCCCTCGACCGTCTGCGGCCGGTTCAGTCTTGCTGGGCAGTCAGGGCAGGGGCCCGAGCAGGCCGCGCAATAGCCGTCGCCCCCGCCGAAGGACCAGTCGGCGAGGGCGCGGAGACGTTTTTTTCGCGTCCAGCATCAGACCGCGGGCGACGTATTGCGCCTGGAAGGCTTCGAACACGGGCCAGATTTCCAGCAGGGCATCGATCCCGGCCGGGCTGACGGGCACGATGTTGCCAGCCTCGTCGCCGACGCCTTCCCATTCCAGCACCGCGCGGCGCGCGACGGCCTTGGCCATTGCGAGGGCCATGTCCTCCTGACTGGAGGCTTCCGACAGGCCCTCGATGGCCGGATCGGCGCGGGCCGAGACCATCAGCGCGGTGGTGAGGGGCGCCACCAGGACGCGCAGGCCAGGCAGCAGGTCCAGCCATTCGGCCTGGTTCGACAAGTTCAGGCGGATCATGGTCAGTATCCCGTGACGGTGTTAACGAGGACGGCGGTGCACATGCGGGCGGGGCTGGTGGCCTTGGCGGCCTGCCAGTCGAAGGTCGCCTGGACGCCCTGCGGCCCGGGGATTTCGATCCGCGGGACCGGCAGGTAGACGGCGTGGGCCGTGAAGGTGAAGCTGGCGTTCGCCCCGAGGCTGTAGGCGAACTCGAGTTCGCAGGGCGTGCCGTCGATGGCTTGGGTCACCAGTGCAGAGTCGGCAAAGCGGACCTCGATCCGGCCGTTCAGGGCGGCCATGCCGGGATCGGCGCCCTCGATCTTGCCGTCGTTGCGGATGGTCTCGATCCGGTCGAGGCCGTTGGCATAGGTGATCTCGGCCGAGACGACGTTGCCCAAGGTGGTGCCATTGCGCTTCACCACCCCGTTGAAGTGGCCGAAGCGTTGCAGGCCCAGCGTGGTGGGCGTCCCTGCGGCTGTGGTGGCAGCGATGGCTTCGCCCTGCGCAATCAGGCGTCCGGTAGCGGTCAGAAGCCCCGAACGGCTCATCTGCCAGCTAAGCTGGTCCATCACGCAGCCCGCATACATCGCGAACCGCGGCACCTCGGGCATTGCCACTTCGATGGCCATGGAGGGCAGCGTCCAGTTCCCCGACTGGAAGCTGTGGGTCTTGGGCGTTGTCCCCGTCGTGGTCGGGGCGCCGAAGGCCGCTTTCAGCCAGAAGCCGAAGGCCTCCACATCGATCGGCACCACCACCTCGCCATCGGCGGTGACGGCGTCCTTGATCGGGGCCAGGGGATCGCGGCCGTAGCCCAGAAGTTCGCTGTTCAGCAAAGGCTGTTCCGCGCCCAGCGTGGTCCGGGCGAAGGGCATCAGCCGATAGCCGCTGGCGGGCGGGGTGCCGTAGACGGTTTCGAACGCAAGCGCCATCTGCGCCCGCGCGCCGTGTGCGCGTGCCATGGGGGTCTCCTATGTGTGTGTGTCAGGCCAGAGGGCCGGTCGTCGAGTAATGCAGGACGACGGTGATCACCGCCGCCTTCAGGGCCGCCGTGCCCTCGATGGGCAGATCGACCGAGGCCGGGGCCTCGAGTTCGACCCAGTCACAGAGGCCGCCCAGCGTCCGGTCGGCTTCCAGCGCCGCGGCGATGGTCGCGATCAGGTCATCGAAGGCGCTGGCCCGGCCGGTGCCCGCCTGGACGACGATCTCCAGCTCGGCCCGGTGCTGGTAGTGATAGCGCAGCGGTGACAGCGTCACTTCCGGCTCGCCCGGCTGGCCGTCGCGCAGGATGATCAGCCCGGCCGCCGGGATCCGCTCGGGCAACACCTCGTCACGCAGAGTGCGGGCGACAAGCGGCTGCAACCGCGCGTGCAGCGCGGCGAGGACGGTCTCGCGGGTGGTGGGCATTTGATGTCCAAGGGGCGTTTGGTGGATTGAGGTCTTTGCGGACAAGAAGTCCGTTTACGCTCGCCGCGTGAAGGCCACGTTGCAAGGAAGGGATGCAAGACTTAGCATGATGCACCGCTTTGTAGGTGTTTCATGGCAACTGATCTTAGGTCAGCATCCTTGTTGGAAATTTCGCAGGAGCTAACCCGCTTCAAGTATGAACTGCGCGGGCTTTTCCGTTGTCCAACATGTCTTCGCGACTACCCAATATCTAGCAAAGAGATCACCGAAGAGCACATAGTTCCAGACTCATGCGGCGGGAAGATAACGACATTCCTTTGCAAGACGTGCAATAGCTCGTTTGGGCACAAACAGACACGGTGGTTGTCAGACTGGATTGAGTTAAACGAAGGAAATGGACTTTTCCATTCCGATCCCAAGAAGCAGCGCGCACAGTTGAAAGCTGATGGTCGGACCTTAAACGGATCACTTTCTATCGCAGACGATGGAGCGCTTGAATTTACAACTGATCGAAGAAGATCAAATCCGGTCGACTTCGAAGCTCATTGGAATGGTCCAAAGCCAGCGAAGATTTCTATCACAACAGGGCTGCCAGTTTTCAGCAACGAAAACTCAGTCAAAGTAGGTTTTCTGACTGCAGCCTATGGGCTTTGGTTCAAGAACTTTGGCTACTCGTTCGTGCTTCAATCGTCCTTGGACATCGTCCGGCAGCAAATTCTGAATCCAGATACTGAGCTCATGTATTGGAATTATCTTATTGAGGTGCCGACAAGAGAGATTGCCAATCCTTGCATTGGGTTAATGCGCTTTAGGACCGATTATTTTCCTATTGCGCTGATCTATGATCATCTGGTTGTGTTCCCGTCTCCAAAGCTGCCACATCCGTACAGCACGTCGCCGATGCAAATGTCTAAGAAGGTGATGAGTTTCTCCGACCAAATAGCCTCAAGGTATCAGCATCGTTGCGTTGGCCCAGCCGTGCTGATCTGCGACGGGCAGGAGATCGTCAATCCTGATCTGATCCAGAACGCAACTATCCCTCCGCAATACAGTTGGGTAGATCGTTGGGATTGATACGCCCCCGAACTACCGCTGTAACTTGGTTGTCTGGCTCGTGCTGCCGCCGCAATATCGATGTTGTATCCGTCCCTATCGCAGAAGTCCGCTTCCTTTCTCCTCTACCCACCCCGCCACGATCCGCCCCGGCACGCGGTCGATGGCCCGCTCCGCATCCCGCGCGAGGTCCAGCCGCTTGCGCAGCTTGACCTGCGGCACCAGCAGGAAGATCGGTACGGTGGTCAGCCCACGGCCGGTCTTCGCGCGCGACGCCACAGCCCGGCCTTTCGAATTCAGCCTCCCCTCGGCCACCAGCAGGCTAGGCCCCCTGCGCCGGTAGACGAACCGCAACCGCAGGCCGGTGCGGCGTTCCCATTCGCCGGGGGTGATGCGACCGCCACGGGTGGATTTGCCTGCGGCGGCGGTGGGGATCGCAAGCCAGAAGCCGTTGCGCGACCGGATCAGCGGCCCGGTGTCATGCGCGCCGACGATCACCGGGGCGTTGGACCAGACCAGCGCCGCGGCGTTCAGGCTCTCGCCGCCCTTGGGATATGTCGCGAGGCGGATCGAGTTGCCGAGACGGGTGCCTAGCCCCGCGCTGGTGATCTGGCTGCGCCAGGCGGATTTCAGGCCCGCGCCCGCCTCGCGCATGGCGGTGGTGACGGCCCTTTCGCCTGCGGCGATTTCGGCCTGCATCAAGGCAGCGAGATCTGGGCTGATTTCCAGCTTCAGTTTCATGCTGGCTTCAGATCGAGCGTCCAGATCAGCCGCTCGCGATCCCGCAGCGTAAGCGTTTCCAGCCTCCCACCTTCCGGCTCTCATCCTGATCGGTTCTTTGGACTTTGGTGATTGTTGGAATGGATTTTCTCCATGGAGACTACATTGGAGGTTTTCCCGGTTGGCGGTCGCGGCCGTCGGAACCGGAAGTGGCCTGATGAGGTGAAGGCCCGGATCGTGGCGGAGACGCTGACGCCGGGTATCACGGTGAATTCTGTCGCGCGGCGTCATGGTGTTCCGGCGAACCACGTTTCGGCGTGGCGGACGCTGGCGCGCAAAGGGCGGCTGGTGCTGCCGGCGCCGGAGGATCCGGTGGAATTTGCATCGTTGATGATTGGCCCGGTTGGTGATGGACCGCGTTGTGCCGTGGGCGCCGCGGACCGGCCCGAGATCATCGCGGGCGCGGTGGCTATCCGTCTGGAAACCGGAGCCTCGGCGGAGCGGATTGCGTCGGTCGTGCGCGCCTTGGCTGCCAGCCCATGATGTTCCCGTCGAACCGGGTTCGGATCATGGTCGCGACAAAGCCCATCGACTTCAGAAAGGGTCATGATGGCCTGGCAGCGCTGGTGTCGTCTGTGCTGCGCAAGGATCCGTTCACCGGGGCGGTCTTTGTCTTCCGCTCGCGTAAGGCGGACAGGCTGAAGCTCTTATACTGGGACGGCACCGGCCTCGTGATGGCCTACAAAAGGCTGGAGGATGCGACGTTCACCTGGCCCGCGATCAAGGACGGGGTGATGGCGCTGAACCATGCCCAGTTCGAGGCGCTGTTTGCCGGGCTGGACTGGCGCAAGGTAAAGGCGCTGGAGGGGCGTCCACCGGCTGCGGCAGAGTGAACCAACCATTTGGTTTTGCGTGTTTTTGCGGGGATATTATGGTAGCTCCAGCCCATGCAAACCGCACCCGTCATCGACCTTTCCACCATCCCTGCCGCGCAACGTGCGGCTGTTCTGGCGTTGATGGAAACCGTGGCGGCGCTGACGGAAATCACCCGTCGGCAAGAGCATCTGATCGCTGAGTTGAATCATGCCCTGCATGGCAAGCGGTCGGAAAAGCTGTCTGAAGATGAACGGCAGTTGGCATTCGAGGATCTGTCCATCGCGCTGGCCGAGGTTGAAGCGGAAAAGGAAACCCGCGCCGCCAAAGCAGATGACAAGGCGAGCAAACCCGCCCCCAAGCGCACTATCGGCAATCTGCCGGCCGCGTTGCCGCGCATCGAAGAGATCATCGAACCCGCCAGCCTGATCTGCCCCTGTGGCTGCGGTGTCATGCACAAGATCGGCGAAGACCGCAGCGAACGGCTGGACATCGTGCCGGCCCAGCTGCGCGTCATCGTCACCGTGCGTCCGAAGTATGCCTGCCGGTCCTGCACCGACGGGGTGACCCAAGCCCCTGCGCCGTCTCACCTGATCATGGGGGGCCTACCGACCGAAGCGACGCTGGCCCATGTGCTGGTCAGCAAGTATGCGGACCATCTGCCGTTATATCGGCAGAGCCAGATCCTGGCGCGCGCGGGCCTTTATCTGCACCGCGCAGTCTTGGCCGACTGGGTCGGCAAGGCTGCGTTCCACCTGAAACCCATTGTCGACCGGCTGGCTGAACATCTGAAGCGGTCATCCAAGCTGTTCATGGATGAAACCACTGCCCCGGTGCTGGATCCGGGGCGCGGTGTGACAAAGACCGGATACCTTTGGGCGCTGGCCCGCGATGACCGACCGTGGGGCGGCGAGGACCCGCCCGGCGTGGTCTACTTCTATGCCCCCGGCCGCGCGGGAGAGAATGCCGAGACCTTCCTCACCGGCTTCGACGGCATCCTGCAGATTGACGGTTACACCGGCTACAACCGCCTGACCAAACCATCCCGCAAGGGCGGCGCGCCCATTCGGGTGGCCCACTGTTGGGCGCATGCACGGCGCAAACTCAAGGAAGTCTTTGACCGCGACGGATCGGAGATCGCCGCCGAGGGTCTGCGCCGCATCGCCGAACTCTATGCCGTCGAGGCCGACATCCGCGGCATCTCGCCCGGCCAGCGCCTCTCCGCCCGTCAGGCCCGCACCGCGCCGCTGGTGGCCGCCTTCGGCGACTGGCTGCAGGCACAACGCCGCAAGATCTCCGCCAAATCCCGGCTCGGCGAAAAGCTCGCCTACATCCACAATCACTGGGACGGGCTGCAAACCTTCCTGACCGACGGCCGCGTCGAAATCGACTCCAACAGGGTCGAAAACCTGATCCGCCCGATAGCCCTCAATCGCAAAAATACGCTCTTCGCCGGCCATGACGAAGGCGGCATCGCCTGGGGCCGCATCGCCTCGCTGATCGAAACTTGCAAGATCAACGGCATAGAGCCCTTCGCCTATCTCAAGGCCACCTTGACAGCTATCGCCAACGGCCACCCGCAAAGCCGCCTCGACGACCTGCTGCCGTGGAACTTCACGCCGTCAAGATAAGCCGTCCGTGGTCCCCCGCGAACGCTTACCCCGCAGCGGTTCCCCCTGGATGACATGGCTGTCGGCGCCGATGACGATCACATCGCCCGGACGCGGGGCGGGCAGGTCTGCCACACGCACATCCACCACCGTCGTGTCGCTGACGATCCGGCCAGCGCCGAAGTCGGTGACGCGGTCGGGCGCGCGGCGGATGATGCGGATCGGGCGTTCCTCGGACGTGGTGGCCGAGATCCAGAGGGCCGGGGCCGCCATGGAGGCATGGGTGAAGATGCGGTCCATGGCGGCGGCGAAGACGGACATGGGTGGGTCCGTCAGTTCGAGCTGTGGATCCGGACGGCCAGCCGGGGCCGCTTGTTCACCGGCAGGATCGAGGCCTCGGTCATCACGTCGATCCAGCGGCCCTTCTCGTCGAGATGCTGGCGGGCGTAGAGCGGCAGGCCGATGGTGTTGGCGGTTTCCAAGAGGTTCGCCGGGCCGCCATAGGTGGTGAAGGTGTCCATCGTGCCGAGCGGGAAGGCGATCCCTTCGTTTGCCGGGACAAGCCGTTCGGTCGCCTTGGTCGAAAGGGTCACCGTGCCGGAATACTCCTCGAACAGGATGCCGCCGAAGGGGAAGTTGCGGCGGACATCCTCGCGCAGGGGCTGCGCGCCGGTCGAGGCATAGAACTTGTAGGCTTCCTCGGTCTTCGGGTGCGCGATCAGCTTGTCGAAGAACTCCCGGCTGACGAGGGCATGCACGCTGGTCATGGCCTCGCCCAGCAGATTGTCCTCGATGGCGCGCAGTACCTCGCGGACCTTGCCCTGCACGTTGGTGCCCGCGGTGCCGAGGACGAAGTCGACCGAGATCTGCGCCAGGCCGAATTCGGTGAAGTAGTTGTAGAGGGTAGTGCCCGCGCCATCCTTCACGATGCCGCGGAGCGCGTTCATCTCCATATACTCCCGCGTCTGGGCGTGCTTGCGGCGCATCAGCAGCAGCTTGCGGTTCATCACCTCGACGAGGGGATCGGCGGCATCGAAGGCGCCGCCCAGCGCGGGCTGCCCCTGGATATCAGCAGGAAGAACCACGTCGTCATGCGGGATCCACGGCAGGGCGAAGGACCGCATGGACCGTCCCTCGCGGGTGCCGACCGTGGCAGGCCCGCCGAGAGGGACGGATGGCAGGAGGCTCAGGACGCCTTCGTATTGCTCGATGATGACCGAGCGCTGGCTGACCCCTTCGAAGCGGAAGAGGCCGATCTGGGCGAGGCGGGTGTAGAGGTTGGGCAGGATGTTGATGGCCTGCGTCATCTCGGCCAGCGAATAGCCGCCAGCGTCGAAGGGATTGCGGACGAGGGTCATGGGGTGCTCCGGGGGATGAAGGGATGGGCGCGGCTTGGTGGGCTGCGTCAGACGCCGTCGCGGGCGACGATGCCTGCGGCGGCCAGCTGGCCGATCTTGGTGGTGATCTTGGCCCCGTCATCGACGGTGGCGTCGTAGGCGAGACCCGCGCGTGAGACGATTGCCGGGCCGCGGGCAACGACGATGCCGGTGGCGTCGGCCAGCGTCGCATCGACGGCATAGAGCAGGACGGCCGAGGCGGTCTGCGCGCCGTCGGTGCCGCCGCTGGTGGCGAGCTTGTATTTGCCGCTTGCGGTGATGCGGCCAAGGACGGCGCCGACGGGATAGGGCATGCCCGCGAGCAGTGTCACCACCTCACGGGTGTAGTTCGGGTTGACCTCGTATTTGAGGACGTCGCCCATGCTGGGCGGTTCCGTCAGGACGGGCATGGTTCAGTCTCCAGGATGTTGGGGGACGGGATGCGCCGGGATCAGCGCGAGGCGGCGGCCGACTTTTTCGCGGCCGCGACGATGGGGCTTTCCTTGGTGCCAGCCGCTGGGGCAGTGGCGATGATGCCTGCGGCATCGCTGCGGGCGGCAAGATCGGCCAGGACCTTGGCGCGAAGCGCGTCGGGTTTCACACCCTTGGCGACCGCATCGGCGGCATCGATCTGGATGACAAGGCGCGCGGCCTGCGCGCAGACCTGAGCGACCTCGGCCGCCTCGGCGCGGATCGCTTCGGGCGACATCGCGGCCGCCGCCGTCTGCGGCGGTGCGATTGCCGCGGGCGGGGCCGGTTCCGGCGGGGTGCTGGCGGCAGGCGCAGTCGCAGGCTGCACATGATCTTCGGGGGCAGTGGTCATTATCGGGCCCTTTCCCTTGGGGTTGGATTTGAGGGTGGTTGTGCCGCGAGGTTCGGCGGCGAAAGCGCGGAAGGCGGTGACCGGATCGGCCACCTCGTCGGCTAAACCGGCGAAGACGGCCGCCTCTCCGCGGAATACAGCGGCCTCGGTGCCCAGCGCCCGTAGGGTGTCGAGGCGGCGGCCGCGCCCTTCGGCGACGGTTTCGGCGAAGAGCAGGCGGAGGTCTTCCAGCTCGCCCGCGATCCGGGCGCGGACGGACTCGGGCAGAGACTGATAAGGGTTCGCATCGACCTTGCGAGCACCAGCATGGATCAGCGTCACCGCGATGCCCTTCTGATCGAGCGCCCCGCTCATGTCGCTGTGCATGGCGACAACCCCGATGCTGCCGACAGCGCCGGTGCGGGGCAGGATGATCCGGTCGGCCTGGTAGGCGAGGGCATAGGCGGCCGAGAGGGCGTGGTCGGCGACGAAGGCCTGCACGGGTTTGACCTGACGTGCCGCGCGGATGCGGTCGGCGAGATCGAAAGCCCCGGCCACTTCGCCACCGAAGCTGTCGATGTCGAGGGCGATGCCGCGGATCGCCGGATCGGAAAGGGCGGCCTCCAACTGCGCCGCGATCCCCTCATAGGAGGTCAGCCCGGAGGATTGCCCGATCCACGCCCCGCGATGCACCAGAGTGCCCGCGATTTCGATCACGGCGATCCCCTCGACGACAGCGAAGGGCTGGCCGCCATTCCTTGCCTGGCGGTTGGTCAGGTCATCGCCGAACAGCGAGGCGCGGGCGGGCAGGGTGGCGGTAGCCTGATCCGCGGGATCCACCGCCATTCCTTCGACAGTGATTTCCCTGCCGGTGATCCGCGGCCCAAGGCCGGTCAGGAAAGCCAGTGCCTTGGCGGGATCGACCATCAGGGGCGTGTTGAAGGCGCGCTGGGCGATCTGAGTGTGGTGCATCATGCGTCCTCTGCGGGCCGGGCTTCCCGGTCCTCGCCATCATCTTCCTGATTGCCGCTATCCTGCTGATCCTGCCGCTGGCCCTCGGCATCGCCCGGCGCGGCGCCGCCACCCGCCGCCTGCGCGGGCGACCCCGGTCGCCGGAAGTCGAGACCCAGTTCGGCCTCACGTTTGCGTTCGGTCGCGATTTCGCGGTCGACCTGTTCGGCGTCATAGCCCCGCTCGGCGATGGCCTGTGTGCGGGATTTCAGGCCCGCCTCGATCTGCAGGATCTCCGCCGCGGCATCCTTGGCCGGGTCGATCCAGTCCCATTTCGTCGGAAGCCAGTCGCAGGCGAGGTATTGCCGCCGATCGCTGGCATAGCTCGGCAGGTCGATGGCGCCCGCCAGCACGGCCATATCCATCCAGCGCGTCCAGACGGCACGGCAGAGCTGATAGACCATCACCGAATGCTGGAAGGCCGAGATGCGGCGGCGGAAGTCGACCAGCGCGATCCGAGTGTTCGAGAAGTTCCCCTTGGCGGTGTCACCGGTCAGATAGCCATAGGGCACGCCCAACGCCGCGCCGATCTGCAACAGCGGGCGATACTGGAACGGTTCATATGTCGATCCGGAATCCGGTGTCGAAGGCGTGGTGACATCTTCGCCCGGATCAAGGCGCACCACCTGACCCGGTTCGACCTCGAGATCGTCCTCGGCGGGATCGAGGGCGGTTTCCGGGGCGGGGGAGGTGATGAACATGGCGAACATCGCCGCGGTCTTCTTCCGCTCGAGTTCAGCGTCGTCGTAGAGATCGAGGGTGAAGAGTTTCACCACGGCCGCCGCGAAGCGCGACACGCCGCGCAGCTGCCCCGCCTCGACGGGGTCGAGGATGTGGATGACCTCTGACGCGGGCACGCGCACTGTCTCTCCCGCCAGCCCCGGATCGGTCAGGTCGCCGGGGTGGCGGCGCAGGAAGTGATAGGCGACGCGGCGGCCAATGCCGTCGAACTCGATGCCCTGCCGGATCGACCCCGCGCCGGGCAGCACGCGGGTCATGTCATGGGCCAGCATTTCCGAGGGCAGCATCTGCAGCTGCATGGGGACCGTCAGACGATCTTCGGGACGCCGGGTGCGGATGCGCAGGAAGACCTCGCCTGCCAGAAACACCTCGCGCGCGGCCCGGCGCTGCAGCCCGAAGAAGTCCGTCAGCCCCTCAGCATCAGCCTCGTCGGTCCAGGCGAGCCAGAGTTTCTGCAGCTCCTCCTTCTTCGCCGCATCGGCGATTTTCGAAGAAGGCTTGATCCCGTCGCCGACGACATGGTTCGCAAAGGCGTCGACCGCATTCGCGGCATAGCCATTGTTCCGGACCAGCCAGCGCGCCCGGGCGGTGATGGTCCCGCCCGAGGCGGCGATCAGAGTGTTCACATGCGCCCGCGTGGCGCGGAATCCGCGCATGCGACGGTGGGACTGCGCGGCGTCAAACCCGCCGATGATGGACCCGAGCCGCGCGCGGAAGGCGTCGAAGACCATGGTCACAGACCCTTCGTCGCGACCGTGCCCCAGCGGCGGCGGCGCGGTGTGGCCGATGCGGTGGCGATGCGCCCCTCCAGATCCCGGATCGCGGCGGCAAGTTCCGCGTCCGAGCCATAGGTCACGGTCTTGCCGTCGTAGCTGACGCTGCGTAGCCCGGTGAAACGGGCTTCCTGCAGAGCCGTGAGCAGGGCCTGCATGCGTTCAAGGTCCATCAGTCCCTCATGAAGTTCGGGGTGTAGGCCCGCCGTCTCCGGCGCGGCGTGGTCAGGGTTCCGGCCTTGGGTTGGGCCGGATCGGGTGGTGCGCTTTCCGCTGCGACGGCTGCTGGCATGCGCGTTTCCACGCCAGCCTGTGCCTCAAGCCGCCGCCAGGTCGCTTCGTCCCAGCGGTCGGCGCCAAGGATCCACGCCGCGGCACGGGCGTAGACCCGGCAGTCCAGCGCCTCGTTCCGTTCGCGCATCTTCTGCCACTCCTGATGGGCATAGCCGCGCTTGTTGCGGATCGTGACCAGCTGCTCTGCTACCAGCTGCTTCAGCCATTCGGTGTCCGCCCAGCCGGGCAGGTGGATCGTGCCGGGGGCGTCGAGCATTCCAGCCTCGCGGTCCTCGTCCGAGGGCCGCTCGATCCGCAGGAACCGATAGGTCTCGGCCTTGAATGTCGCCGTGGCCACCGACCAGAGCCGGGCCCCGCGGCGCAGGCGGCGGCCAGCCACGGTCGCATCGACATAGGTCGGGCCAGAAACTGGGGCGGCGCGGTTGAAGCCCTCAAGCCCCTTCAGCGGCGCCACCTGTTCGAACCCGACCTTGCGCGACCAGGCATAGACCGCCGCGGCCTCGTAGCCGGTATCGACGCCAAGCCGCGCCACCGTCATGAAGGCGCCGTTGGCATGCTGCCACGACCGGCCGAGGAGGGCCGTCAGCTTGTCCCAGGCGGCCGGATCGTCAGGCCCGCCGGGAATGACGATGTGATCAACAAGCCAGCTTTCCAAACCCCGGCCCCAGGCCTAGATGTCGACCTCGATGCGGTCCCTCTGGATGTCGGCACCGGCCGTCAGGAACAACCCCGCCATCGGCACGGTGCCCGGCTTCCAGGCTTCCCGCCGATCTGCCAGCTGCTGCCATTCCGGCGCGTCGCCGGTCTCGACCCATGTCTCGCCCAGCAGCGTGTTGCGCGCAGCGCGCAACGTCTCGTCCGAGCCTTGGGCCGCCAGCCATTCCCGCGCGACGTCGGACCAGCTTTTCCACCCGAGCGGTGAATAGAGCGCCGAGAGGTGGAAGCCGATGGCCTTCGGATCCCTGGAAACCGCCGTCGCCCGCCATTCGCCCTTGGCCAGCATCTCGGTCTTGTGGTGCTCGGCGATGGGGCGTTCGCAGCCCTCGCAGTGATAGGCCGCCGTTTCCGGCTTCCCCTTTGCCCAGCGCAGCCGGTCGAACTGCAGCCACTGCATCGCTCCGCAATGCGGGCAGGGCACGAAGTAGCGCCTCTGGTCGGACGCCTCGAACTCGCGCTCGATCCGGGACAGCCCCCGGATCGTGGGCGTCGACACCATGAACACTTTGCGCCGATGCGAGAAGGTGGTGGTGCGGGCTTCGGCCAGCGTGACCGGATCGCCTTCCTCGTCGGCCGAGGCCGGATAGGCGTCGACCTCGTCCAGAAACACATAGCGCGCGGGCATCGACCGTAGGCCGGTGGCCGAGTTCGCGCCGGTCAGCACCAGGATGCCGCCGGGAAACTCCTTCGACAGCATCGAATTCCCGGCATCGCGGGATCGGGCCGGACTGACCCGCTCGCGCAGCGCCGGGCTATCTGCGATCAGCGGGTCAAGACGACCCCGCGAGGTGCGTTTCGCCAGTTCCAGGCTCGGCAGGACCGCCAGCATCGGCCCCGGGGCGTGGTGGATAACGAAGCCGATCCAGTTGTTGCCCGCTTCCGTGGCCCCGACCTGCGCCGCCTTCATGAAGGTGATGCGCTGCGCCGGATGGCCGGGCGAAAGCGCATCCATGATCTCGCGCAGATAGGGAGCGCGGGCGGTGCGATACCGCCCCGGTTCGGCCGCGCCGCGCGACGACAGCCAGCGATGCTGATCCGCCCATTCCGACACCGTCAGGTTCGGATCGGGGCGCATCCCCTGCCGCCAGACCCGGAGCAGGTCCTCGGCGCCGTCAAAGCCGAGGTCGAGACCCGTGGTCAGGTCGTTGTCGTCATCCTCATCATGCAAGCGAGACCCGGAGGTCGGCGAGGGCGTCGAGCTGTTCGCGGACATGGGCTTCCAGCACCCTCTGCATGATCGCGGTCTCGATCGTCACCGATGCCCCGGATTGCCGTTCCACCTCCGCCATGATCTGCGCCGCCATAAGTGCTGCCACCCGTCCGGGCCAGGTCACCCAGACATCCCGTTCCTGCCGCGCCAGGCGAAACACCAGCGTTTCCGCCCGCGCTCGGTCGACCAGCGTGCCCTTCTTCTTCTGGACGGCCAGCTGACGTTCCTGCGCCGCATAGACCGTCAGCGCCGTGCGCGCCTTGATATACGATGTCGTGTCGCCGGGGCCGCTGGCCAGCCCATCCCCACTTAAGCTGCGCCGCTGCTGGTCGGGGTCCGTCATCTCGGCCCGCCGCACATCCGAGGCCGCGGCATTGATCGACCCGTCGTCATGGACCACCAGCCGCCCATTCTTCCGGGCCTTCTGCACCCCGCCGCGCGACAGCCCGGAATGGGCTGCATACTCGCGTTCGCTCATGCCTTTCATGGCGCCGTGAAGCCTATCAAGATATTGAAAATAAACAGGAAAAGACAATAATTTCCGTTGATTGTCTCCGCCGTCAGAGCGATTCTGCGATCAGGAACTCACCCTGGATCGGAGGCCACACCATGACCGCAACCACGAAACCCGCCCCCACCGCGCCCGAGGCGCTGATGCTCGACATCGCGAAGCGCCACTTCTTCGTCGAGACGCTGGATACCCGGAACAGCGACGGGCTGGATTTCCACGACGTCGCGGTCTGGTCGATCCGCGCCGCCCTGATTGAGGCCTATGCCGCGGGCCTCGCCGCGGCCAAGCGCTGAAGGGGGCAACGACATGACCATGGCCATCACCACCATCCGCATTGACTATGCCACCTTTCCCGAGGGCTTCGACCTGAGCCGCCCGGACGCCATCGCCGAGGTCATCGAGCAGGCGCTGCGCGAGATCGGGATCCCGGCGGACGCCTCCGACGTCCTGTCGCACCTGAAGATCGAACTGCCCACCGCTCAGTTGGGTGCCGCCAGCCGCACGCTGGCCGAGATGCGGCTGATCTGACCGGAGCGATCAGAAAGCACTGATATTGCTCCGATTTGCCTACGATCATCCGCCCGACAGAGCGATGGTGTTCGCACCGGAACGATGCAACTCACCGAAGGACGCCCCGCCATGACCACCCGCCGCGCTGCCCCGAACTACAAGGCCCTCGACGCCTTCATCACCGCCAAGGCCGAGATCGACACGATGCTGGAACGCCTGAAGGCCCTCAGCGACGACCATTTCGAGACCCACCCCGAAGAGATCCATTGGGGCCATGTCGGGACGCTGAAGCACTACGCAGGCCTGCTGCGCCAGATCACCGACAGCGCCTTCAAGGAAGGCGAACACGCCGCCTGACGCGCCCACACGGCGCGACGGCCGCCCCGTCCGATGACGGGGCTTGCCTTCGTAGAAGGCGCGCACACCGCGCGCCACAGCGCCCGGAGGCCCCGATGACCACCCCGTCCGATACCCAGTCCCTGATCCTGTCCCGCGCTGCGACCCGGCCCGGCAACCTCGCCCTGCCGCTGCCTGAGGGGCTGGTCGGAGCCGCCGCCAAGATGGTGGTCGGCAAGATGATCGCCCGCGGCTGGCTCGAGGAGGTCGAGGCCAACTTGCGCCGCCATGAGCCGATGTGGCGCGAGACCGGTGACGGCCACGGCACCACGCTGATCGCGACAGAAGCCGGGCTGGAGGCCATCGGGATCGAGCCGCTGGCGGCCAGCGCTGTCGCCAGCGCGCGGAAGGCGAAGGCAAAGGCGGAACCTGCGCCCTACGACACCGACACCGCGAAACCGGTCGCCATCCGCGCTGGCACCAAGCAGGCCCAGATCATCGCCATGCTCCAGCGCCCCGAGGGGGCGACGGTCGCCGAGATGGTCGAAGCCACCGGATGGCTGGCGCATACCGTCCGCGGCTGCATCTCTGGCGCCCTGAAGAAGAAGCTGGGTCTGCCCATCGCCGCCGAGAAGGTCGAGGGCCGGGGGATGGTGTACCGGCTCCCCGAAGGTAGCTGATCGATCAGCAGTAGTCGTCCATGCAGTCGTCGTAGCTATCGCCAGTCAGTTCACAGAAGGTTTTGAGGGCCCCCTGCAGGGTAAAATACTGGTGTTCGCTGCGGTGGTAGAAGAATTCGCCGCGGACACCGACATGCGCGACCGCCCAGTCCTTGATCGCATTGTCGCTAGGATCGTGAGTAAGAACCACGAGGCTGTCCTCGGTCATGCCATGTTGCACGACCAAACTCTGGTAGAGATGGTTTCGTGCGAAAACTCGGCCAAACTTTAGGTTTTCCGCGTAGCGTTCGAGCGCGTCCTCGGTCACGGCCTCCGGACAAAGTGGGAACTCTGTCGGCACCTTCCATTTGACCTGCACAACAGACGGCGTCAGCGACTCATATTCTTCCGGCGGTGGTTCATAGCTTGCCCGCTCTCTTGTCCCATACAGCCACTCGCCCAGCGCGCCACCGCTTGGGACAGAACCGCTCTTTGCCCATTCCTGCAAACGTGCTTTTGCGGCTGCCGCCTCGTCCTTCGACAAGGTGCGCATCCAGGATATGTCGGGAAACACCTTATCGGTCTGGACTCGGTTGGGGTCAGCGAAGAAGGCTTCAATCGAGCCGTAGACCAGTTCGATGCGCCGAGCAGAGATTTCGTTGAGCAGGACGTTTTCCAGCCGCGTGACCCACCGCAGGTTTTCCGGTCGATTGTTCGCCCTGTTCGTGTCGATGTGATCAACGACATGGCGGTCGGTGGGCGGCTCGCCATGAAAAGCCCAGCAGACGATCCGATGAACGGGCACGCCGCTCAGATACATGTAGCCAGTGGACAACCCCTGCCGCCCAAAGGTCCATTGGTCATCAAGCGGTCTGGTCTTCTGCCGTTTCTGGGGCAGACGATGCGCGGAACCATTGTCGCGAACCCGATACCGCTCGCCCCGATATTCGACCTCCACCTCGCGTTCAAAGATATCAATGAGTTGGTCGGCTTTGCCGGGGGACGAAAGGGAAGGGCTACGCATCAACTGCTCCGGCGAGATTCGACCATTCAAGTGCCGAAGGTGGTAGGCCGATTTCCCGTTCTCCTTCTGGGCGAACATTCGCAAGTTCGGGCCAACTGGTCAATCGCGGCTGGCTGTCCGCCCCGTTGCCATCTCCCACCGTCGCACCGCGACGTCGCAGTAGACCGGGTCCAGTTCCACCGCGCAGCAGCGCCGCCCGGTGCGTTCGGCGGCGATCAGCTGGGTGCCGGAGCCGCAGAAGGGTTCGAACACCAGGTCGCCGGGGGCGGTGAAGGCTTCCAGAACCGCCTCGACCAGCGCCACCGGGAACACGGCCGGGTGCGATCCAGCGGCACCTAGCCCGCCCTTGTGGCGCATGATGCGGAACACGCTGTCCGGGATGCGGTGGCTCTGGATCGCGTTGCCGGAACCGGTCTTGCGATGGACCGTGCCGTCGGCCCCGCGGAGGCCACCGCCGCCGAGGGTTTCGCCTGCGTGCTTGCTCCCGACCGTCTTGTTCGGCTTCCGAGGCTGGCGGTTGAAGTGGAAGATGAACTCGTGCGAGGGCGCGAGGCGGCCGTTCCAGTCGCCGGGCAGGCCGGGCCCCTGGTCCCAGACATACCAGCCGAACCGCCGCCAACCCTGCGCGCGCATCCAGTCGACCCAGCCTTCCCAATAGGGGATCCACTCGCCATCGCGGTGAACGAGGCCGAGGTTGACCAGCAGCTGGGCATCGGTGGTGACGGGCGCCGCGCCGAACACCCCCTGCATCAGCGCATCCCAATCGCCGATTTTCTCCTTCGCCGCGCCATAGTCGCGCTGCTGCGCGTAGGGCGGGGAGGTGAAGATGAGCGACGATTGCGCGCCGTCCATCAGCCGCGCGACCACGGCCGGGTCGGTGGCATCGCCGCAGATCAGCCGGTGATCGCCCAGCGCCTAGATGTCGCCGGGGCGGGTAATCGGATCGGTCGGGGCCTCGGGGATGGTGTCGGCCGTATCATCGTCGATGGGCGCGCGGTCGTCGGCATCGTGCAGCAGCGCGTCCAGTTCGTCCTCGGGGATGCCGATCAGCCCAAGGTCGAAATCCTCGGCCATCAGCCCGCGCAGTTCCTCGAGCAGCAGCGCCTCGTCCCACCCGCCCAGTTCGGTCAGCTTGTTGTCGGCGATGCGATAGGCACGACGTTGCGCCTCGGTCAGGTGGCCCAGCACGATCACTGGGGCCTCCGGCAGCCCGAGCTGGGCTGCGGCCAGGATGCGGCCATGGCCAGCGATCAGCTCGCCATCGGCGGCAACCAGGCAGGGGACGGTCCACCCGAACTCGGCCATGCTGGCGGCGATCTTCGCTACCTGATCGGTGTCGTGGGACTTGGCATTCCGGGCATAGGGCCGGAGGCGGGCCAGCGGCCAATGCTCGATCTGTCCGGGCAGAAGGGGCGCGTTCATGCGGCGAGCCGCTTGGCCTTGAGGGCGGCGAAACTTTCGCCGGTTTCCGCCAGCAGCGCTTCCTGGCCGGTGAAAGATTGCCAGCGTTCGATGGCGACATCGACATAGGCGGGGTTCAATTCGACCCCGAAGCAGACCCGGCCCGTGGTCTCGGTTGCGATCAGCGTGGTGCCGGAACCCATGAAGGGTTCATAGACCACCTGACCGGGGTTGGAGTTGTTCAGGATCGGGCGGCGCATGCACTCGACCGGCTTCTGCGTGCCATGCACGGTGTCGGCGTCCTGATCCCGGTTGGCGATCTGCCACAGCGTCGTCTGCTTGCGGTCCCCGGCCCAATGGCCCTTGCCCTTGGCGCGCACCGCATACCAGCAGGGTTCGTGCTGCCAGTGGTAATCGCCGCGGCTGAGGACAAGCCGGTCCTTGGCCCAGATGATCTGAGACCGTATGGCGAAACCCGCGGCGGTCAGGCTGTCGGCTACGGTCGCCGCGTGCAGTGCGCCGTGCCAGACATAGGCGACGTCGCCCGGGAACAGCGCCCAAGCCTCGCGCCAGTCGGCCCGGTCGTCGTTCAGCACCTTGCCGGTGCGTTTGGTCTTGGCCGCGCCAGCCTGATTGCGCCAGGAGGGGTCATACTCCACGCCATAAGGTGGGTCGGTGACCATCAGCAGGGGCCGCACATCTCCGAGCAGGCGCCCAACGACATCGGCTAAGGTGCTGTCGCCACAGATCAGCCGGTGCGCACCCAGCTGCCATAGGTCGCCCGGCACCGACACCGGCGTGACCGGCAGATCGGGAACATCGTCCTCACCCTCGACCGGACCTTCCCCGCCCAGTGCCTCGGGATCCCTTAGTAAGGCATCCAGATCATCGTCGCTGATCCCTAGCAGCGTCAGGTCGAAATCCTCGGCCAACAGTACCGCGATCTCGTCGCGCAACAGGGCCTCGTCCCATTCGCCCAGCTCGGTCAGCTTGTTGTCCGCGATCCGGTAGGCCCGGCGTTCCGCCTCGTCGAGGTGGCTCAGCCGGATGACCGGCACTTCGGTCAACCCGAGCATCGTGGCCGCCAGCACCCGGCCATGGCCTGCGATCAGTTCGCCGTCGTCGGCCACCATGCAGGGGACGGTCCAGCCGAACTTGGCCATGCTGGCGGCGATCTTCGCCACCTGATCGTCGCCATGCATCTTGGCATTGCGGGTATAGGGGCGCAGCCGGGCAATCGGCTAGGACTCTACCTAGCTCGGCGCGAAGACGAGGTCCATGGGGCGGGGCTCGGGATGTCGGGGAGGGGAAATGAAAAACGCCCGCGAGGGGGTCCTCCGGGCGCAATTCTTCGGTGATCAAGGGGTAGGTCAATGGGGGCAGGTCTGTCAACCCGAAAAGTGAAGCGGATTCAACGGCTTCTAATGAATTGGCTTCCCGTGGTGGCTTCCGCCCACCTGGCTTCCCCGGAGGTGGCTTCCCTGGCTTCCCACCGGGAATCCACCCCGGCCAGATCGTGATTCCGCAAGCCGCTGATCTGACTCAAGATTTTCGGCTCCGGGTCGCAAGGTGGCTTCCGCCTGGCTTCCCCGGTGAAAATGCCTCACGCTAGCGAACCGCCGCGCTGCGCCCCCCCGCATACGTTCGGAGCCAGGGAGGAACCAGACGAGGGGGGAGGTCAGACCAGCGGTGGGTTCAGAGGGGTGGTCAGCCCTCAGATCGTCGGCTTTCGGCGGCGGTCGCCGCTTGTTCCCGGATGCATCGGCGTCTAACGTCCATCTGATAGAAATTGCTGGGCTTTCAGGCTGTTTGACCATGCGTTTCGAGTAGACTGGAGTGCTGCGCCGATTCGATCCCGGCGCAAGTGGGCGGAGGAAACATGACGGTTCTGGAAGACATCAAGAATGGCGCCCAATTGCGCGGCGTCGTTCCAGGCCAGCCCGTCGATGTTGTTTCTGTCGAGTGGATTGGGGATCAGGCCATAAATCTAGTCTATCGCGTGCCCGGCGGTGGTGTTGCTGAAACAACCCTCTATCGCGACGACCAGGCACGAATTGAACTGGATGCCCGCGGCCGGGCTTGGTCTTTCGATGCGGATGGCGATCTTCTGCGCCTTGTTACCGAGGCCAATCGGATAAAACTGGCGCATTACTTCGACCCCTATCTCGCCATTCACACCAGCCTCGTTGACCCGCTTCCGCACCAGATTTCTGCCGTCTATGGCGAAATGCTGCCGCGCCAGCCTTTGCGTTTTCTTCTCGCCGACGATCCGGGTGCCGGAAAAACCATCATGGCAGGATTGCTGATCAAGGAATTGATCGCCCGCAGCGATCTGGAGCGCTGCCTTGTTGTTGCCCCCGGCAGCCTGGTTGAGCAGTGGCAGGATGAGCTTGGAGAGAAGTTTGGGCTGGAATTCGACATCCTCACCCGTGACATGATCGAGAACTCCCGGTCAGGAAATCCGTTCAGTGACCGAAACCGCCTGATTGCGCGGCTGGATGTTCTGGCCCGGAACGAGGAATTGCAGGACAAGCTGGCACAGGCCGCCGAGTGGGATCTGATCATCTGTGACGAAGCCCACCGCATGTCTGCGACCTATTTCGGCGGTGAGGCGAAATACACCAAGCGGTATCGCGTCGGTCAGAAACTCGGCGAAGCCTGCCGTCACCTGCTCCTGATGTCGGCAACCCCTCACAATGGGCATGAGCAGGACTTCCAGCTGTTCATGGCGCTGCTGGATGGTGACCGGTTCGAGGGCCGGTTCCGTGACGGCGTGCACTATGCGGATACCGCTGACATGATGCGGCGTCTGACGAAAGAGGAACTGCTGCGCTTCGATGGCCGCCCGCTCTTCCCCGAGCGTCGCGCCTACACGGTCAAATACGAGTTGTCGCCCGAAGAGGCCGCGCTTTACGCTGCAGTGACCGAGTACGTCCGCAACGAGATGAATCGGGTCCAGCGCTTTGCGGCCGAAGACGGCAAGAAACGGAACAACGTCGGCTTTGCCCTTCAGATCCTACAGCGCCGCCTCGCGTCCTCACCGGCCGCGATCTACCAGTCCCTGAAAAGGCGGCGCGAAAGGCTTGAGGCGGAACTAGCCGAGGCGCGACTGATGGTGCGCGGCAAGAGGTCCGGTTTCGATACCCCCGACGTGCCAGATGACGCCCTGCAGAACCTCGAGGAACTCGGCCAGGACGAGATCGACGATATCGAGGATCGGATTTCCACGACCGCGACCACGGCCGAAACCGTCGATCAGCTCGCCCTTGAGGTCGAAACGCTGCAAGGCCTCGAACGAATGGCGCTGGGCGTTCTCAGCTCCGGCCAGGACACCAAGTGGTCGCAGCTGAACCGTATCCTCGATGATGAGCTGATGGTCGACTCGCAGGGCAACCGCCGCAAGCTGATCATCTTCACCGAGCCGAAGGACACCCTCTACTACCTGCATGATCGCGTAAGGTCGCGTCTTGGCCGCGCCGATGTGGTCGAGGTGATCCATGGCGGCGTGTCCCGCGAGGATCGGCGGAAGATCGTCGAGCGGTTCATGCAGGACCGCGACATGCTGGTGCTGATCGCGAACGACGCGGCTGGTGAAGGTGTGAACCTCCAGCGTGGCCACCTGATGGTGAACTACGACCTCCCATGGAACCCGAACAAGATCGAGCAGCGGTTCGGCCGTATCCACCGGATCGGCCAGACCGAGGTCTGCCACCTCTGGAACCTTGTCGCGGCCGACACACGCGAGGGCGAGGTCTACGCCCGGCTTCTGGAAAAGTTGGAGGCGGCACGCGAGGCGCTGGGCGGGCGCGTCTACGACGTCCTTGGCGAGCTGTTCGATGGCACGGCGCTGAAGGATCTGTTGTTCGAGGCGATCCAATATGGCGAGCAACCCGATGTGAAGGCTCGGCTGTTCCAGGCCGTCGATGGTGCCGTCGATCAACAGCACATGCTTGATCTTCTGGCGCGCCGGGCCCTGACTAACGACACGATGCCAGCCGCTAGGGTGCAGGAAATCCGCATCGACATGGAACGGGCCGAGGCCCAGCGCTTGCAGCCGCACCATATCCAGAGTTTCTTCGTCGAGGCGTTCAAGCGCCTCGGTGGTCAGATCAAGCCGCGAGAAGAGGGGCGTTGGGAGATCACCCATGTCCCGGTCAGCATCCGCGAGCGTGATCGGCAGATCGGCACCGGCTCTCAAGTTCAGAAGAAGTACGAACGCATTTGCTTCGAGAAGGGCAAGGTGAACCAGCAGCCCGTGGCAACGTTCGTCTGTCCCGGTCACCCTCTGCTCGAAGCCGTCATCAGCATCGTACGAGAGCAGTACGATCACCTGATGAAACAGGGCGCGGTCATGGTCGATGAAACCGACCTTGGCCAGGAATTGTCGGCCATCTTCTTGCTGGAACATAGCGTCCAGGATGGCCGCCCGACCAGCACTGGCAAACCCCACATCATCTCGGAGAAGCTGCAGTTCGCCTCGATCGACAAGAGCGGGAAAGCTGCAAATGCGGGGATCGCCCCGCACCTGAACCTGCGCCCTGCCACGGCCGGGGAAATCGCGCTGGTTTCCGACAAGCTGCACGAGGACTGGCTGCGGAACGATCTGGAAAAGGCGGCGATCCGCTTTGCCACGGTCGACCTAGCCCAAAGCCACGTGGCCGAGGTCAAGGCACGGCGTCTGCCGGAGATCGCCAAGGTCGAGCGGGAGGTAAAGGCCCGCCTCAAGAAGGAGATCAACTTCTGGGACAATCGCGCGGCCGAGCTGCGCGAGGATGAGAAGGCCGGGAAAAAGACCCGCCTGAATTGGCAGAACGCCGAACGCCGGGCCGAGGACCTTGCCGACCGACTGAAACGCCGGATGGAGTTACTGGAGAAGGAACGCTTCATCTCCGCTCAGCCGCCGCGGGTGCGGGGTGGCATGGTCGTTGTGCCGAAGGGGCTGCTCTTGGCGAAGACGGCCGTCGCAAGCGGGGTCAAGGCCAGCGCCTTTGCCGAAGACCCGGAGGCCCGGCGGATCAGCGAATTGAAGGCCATGGAAGCGGTCATCAACGCCGAGCGCGCGCTGGGCAACGAGCCGCGCGACGTCTCGGCGCAGAAGGTCGGCTACGACATCGCGTCCTACGATCCTCGATCCGGCCATTTGCGCTTCATCGAGGTCAAGGGCCGGATCGATGGGGCTGACACCGTGATGCTGACCCGGCAGGAGATCATCACCTCGCTGCACGAGCCCGGAAAATACATCCTGGCCATCGTTCAGATCGAAAGCGGCTACGCCCAGGAGCCTCGGTATGTCCGGGGTGCGCTATCGGACCACGAACCTTCGTTCGAACACACGGCCATCCAGTTTAACTTGAAGCGCCTGCTGGAGCGGGCAGAGGTGCCAAATTGAGAAAGAAGAGCATTAAGCTTGCTGCGCAGACGTTCAATGCGAACATCGACGAAATCATTTCATTCACCAACCGCGCCACCGGTGCTGGGGGTCCACTGACAGATCAGGATCAGTCGTGGTGCTTTGATCTGGCGATCATCAGGGTCTATCGTGAGTTCGAAGACTTGATCCTCAGTTGTTTGGTCGCCTTGATTAACAGCGATGCGACGACGTTTTCACAGGTTAAGGGAAGGAACTTCCCAGCCCATATGAACGTCGAGGTTTGCGAATACCTCATTTGCGGTGATGGCTACTTCGATTTTGCAGGGCGTGACGGCCTAATCAAGACGATCAAGAAAGTTGTTCCTGCCGCCCATTGGCTTCCGGCCATCGTTTCAGATGCAGCCTACACTGACGCACTCAAGAAACTCAGCGCGTTGCGAAACTTTGCTGCGCACGATAGTGCGGTATCGAAGAAGCGCGCTCTAGATGCCATCGGCGGGAAGGGCATGTCATCGAGCGGTGCTTGGTTGAAGCGCCAAGGGCGCTTCGCGGCGCTCTGCACGAGCCTAAAGGCGATGTCGGCACGGATCGAAGCTGCCGCGCCCTATTGAAAGCAAGACGATGACCCAACCCTACAAGAAGAAACTGATCGAAGTCGCCATCCCGCTCGAGGCCATCAACGCCGCCTCGGCGCGGGAGAAGTCGATCCGGCATGGGCACCCCAGCACCCTGCATCTGTGGTGGGCGCGGCGGCCGTTGGCGGCGTGTCGGGCGGTGCTGTTTGCGCAGCTGGTGGACGATCCCTCCAGCCATCCCGACCAGTTCCCCACCCATGAGGATCAGGAGCGCGAGCGGCAGCGGCTGTTTGCCATCATCGAAGACCTGGTGCAGTGGGAGAACTCGACCAACGAAGAGGTGCTGGAACGGGCGCGGGCGGAAATCCGGCGGTCTTGCGGTGGGGTGCTGCCGCCGGTCTATGACCCGTTCTCGGGCGGCGGGTCGATCCCGCTCGAGGCGCAGCGGCTGGGCCTGCCTGCCTATGGGTCCGACCTGAACCCGGTGGCGGTGATGATCGGCAAGGCGATGATCGAGATCCCGCCGAAGTTCAAGGACATGCCCCCCATCCACCCCGGCATCAAGGAGCGGTCGTTCTACCGCAACGCCGAGGGGCTGGCCGAGGACGTGAAATACTACGGCGAATGGATGCGCGAGAAGGCGTGGGAGCGCATCGGTCATCTTTACCCGCAGGTGGACCTGCCGAAGGAGTATGGGGGCGGCAAGGCGACAGTGATCGCATGGATCTGGGCGCGGACAGTGCCGAGCCCGGACCCGGCCTTTGCGGATGTGCAGGTGCCGATTGCGTCAAGCTTTCTGCTGTCCTCCAAGACCGGGAAAGAGGCGTGGATCGAGCCCATCGTGGACCGGCAGGCCAAGACCATCACCTATCGAATCCGGCAAGGTGGGACGAAGGCCGAGTTGGAGGCGGCGAAAGAAGGAACAAAGGCCGGGCGCGGGGCAAACTTCCGCTGCCTGATCTCGGATACCGCGATCACAATGGAACACGTTCGGCGTGCTGCAAAGGATGGCTTGGGAGAGCAGCTCATCGCAATTGTTGCAGAGGGTCCACGAGAGCGGGTTTTTGTTGCTCCAATCGCCGAACAAGTCGAAGCCGCCCGCGCTGCGAAGCCCTCATGGCGGCCCGAGATGACGATTTCGCCCGATCGCCGCGCGTTCACTCCTCCAGATTATGGAATGGAGACCTTCGGTGATCTTTTCACCGATCGGCAGCTAGTGGCGCTGAACACCTTCAGCGATCTTGTGCATGAGGCGCGGGCACAGATTGAGGCCGACGCATCCGCCACCCTTTCCGCCGATCCCACCTTGCTGCGCGACTTTGGCAAAGGCGCCAAAGCCTATGCCGAGGCAGTTAGTGTGTATTTGGCGTTTGGCGTCAGCAGATTGACTGACATTCAAAACTCACTTTGCAGATGGGAATCGTCGAAAACACAGGTCCGAAACCTTTTCGGTCGTCAGGCTATTCCCATGATGTGGGACTTTGGCGAAAACAACGTTTTTTGCGATGCTGCGGGAGACTACCGGACTAGTCTTGGAAGCATCGTCAAGGTGATTGAGCGATTTCACCCCAGTGGCGAAGGTATTGAGATCAACCACGACGCTCAAACCGTTGTCTACCCCGAGGGAGCGGTAATTTCTACTGATCCACCTTACTATGACAATATAGGCTACGCTGATCTGTCAGACTTCTTCTTTTGTTGGCTAAAGCCAGCCCTCCGATCAGTATATCCTGATATATTCAGTGTATTGGCTACTCCAAAGGCAGAGGAATTGATTGCTGCGCCCCACCGGCAAGGCGGGAGGGACGCAGCCGAGGTTTTCTTTCTGGACGGGATGCGCAGAGCAATCGCGAACATGGCTCACCAGTCCGCCAATGATTTTCCTGCGGCGATCTACTATGCTTTCAAACAAAGTGAGGTCGCGAATGAAGGGATTAGTTCAACTGGTTGGGCGACGTTCCTGCAGGGGATTCTAGATGCCGGGTATTCAGTCGTAAGTACTTGGCCGATGCGAACAGAACTTGCGAACCGAATGAGGGGGCAGGAGAGTAACGCCCTCGCAAACTCCGTCGTCCTCGTCTGCCGCAAGAAGGAAGCCTCGGCCGAAGTCATCACCCGGGCCGAGTTCATCCGTGCCCTGAAACGCGAACTGCCCCCGGCCATCGCCGAGCTTCAGGCCGCCAACATCGCCCCGGCCGACATGCCGCAATCGGCCATCGGCCCCGGCATGGGCGTCTTCTCGCGCTACAAGGCGGTGCTGGAATCCGATGACAGCCCGATGACGGTGAAGGCCGCGCTGCAACTGATCAACCGCGAGCTCGACGAATACCTTGGCGGCATCCAGGGCGAGTTCGACGCCGACACCCGCTTTGCCATCACCTGGTTCGAACAGAACGGGCTGAAGGCGGGCGACTATGGCACGGCGAACAACATCGCCACGGCGCGCGGCATCTCGGTCGAAAGCGTGAAACACGCCGGGATCGTGGAAAGCGCAGCTGGAAAGGTGCGCATCCTGAAGCGCGACGAGATGGATGCGGAATGGGAGCCGGACGCCGATGGCCACCTGACGGTCTGGGAATGCTGCCAGCATCTGGTGCGGCTGCACGAGAAATACGGGATCGGCTATGAGGCGGCGGTGATGCTGAAGAAGTTCGGGTCCAAGGCGGATGATGTGCGCGACCTCGCCTATGTGCTTTACAACATCTGCGAAAAGCGGGGCGACGCGAAGGAGGCGACCGCCTACAACGCGCTGATCGCGGATTGGACAGACCTGACCCGCGAAGCCGCCACCGCGCCGCTGACGAACCGCAGCGGTCAGATGAGATTTGAGGTTTAAGGGGTAGAGCCATGGCAAAAAGCACGCGCCAGTATGTGTTCGAGGGCATGGAACTGCTGCCCGAAGCGCTGATCCCCTTTGTCGAACGGCGGCTCGAAGCCTCGTTGCAGGGGCATTGGCAGGTTCAGGTTCTGGAGAAGATTCCTGGCCTGCGGCCGAACAGTCAGGGCAAGGTCGGTTGGGACCAGGCGGCGCTGTTGAACGCGATGGACCGCTTCTGGATGGAGGCGTTCAAGACCGTGTTGGGGCGGGCTGAGCGGTCGATCGTCAACGAGCTGGTCGATGTGCGCAACAAGCTGTCGCACAACGAAACCTTCACCTATGACGATGCCGAACGCGCGCTGGACAGCATGCGGCGGCTGATGGAGGCGATCAGCGCCTCGGACGTGGCCGACCAGCTGGGCAAGATGCGCGACACGATCCTGCGCACCAAGTTCACCGAATTGCAGCGCAACGAAGAGCGGAAGAAGAGCCAGCGGTCCGACATCTCGGTCGAGACGGTGGCGGGGCTGTTGCCCTGGCGCGAGGTGGTGGAGCCGCATCGGGACGTGGCGACGGGGGAGTTCCAGCAGGCCGAGTTCGCGGCCGACCTTGCCAAGGTCCACAACGGCAGCGCGCCGTCGGAGTATCGCAACCCGACCGAGTTCTTCTCGCGCACCTATCTGACCTCGGGCCTGTCGACCCTGCTGATCGGCGCGGCCAAGCGGCTGTCGGGCACCGGTGGCGATCCGGTGGTGGAGCTGCAGACCAACTTCGGCGGCGGCAAGACCCACTCGATGCTGGCGCTCTACCACATGGCGGGGGGCACGCCGGTCGAGGATTTGCCGGGGCTCGACCAGCTTCTGTCGCGCGAAGGGCTGACCGTGCCGGGCAAGGTGAACCGGGCGGTGCTGGTGGGCACGTCCTACGGGCCCTCGGATGCGGCCAAGCGGCAGAAGGATTACGGGCGGCCGATCCGCACAACCTGGGGCGAACTGGCGTTTCAGCTTGGCGGAGAGGCGGGCTATGCGCTGGTGGCCGAGAACGACGCCAACGGGATCGCGCCGGGGTCGAATCTGCTGGAGGAACTGTTCCGGCAGTGCGCGCCGTCGCTGATCCTGATCGACGAATGGGTCGCGTACCTGCGCCAGATCTACAAGGTTGAGGGGCTACCCTCGGGGTCCTTCGACTCGAACCTGTCCTTTGTCCAGTCGTTGACCGAGGCCGTGAAGGCCAGCCCGGGCACGCTGCTGGTGGCATCGCTGCCCGCGTCGCAGATCGAGGTCGGCGGGGAAGGCGGCCAGGAGGCGCTGTCGCGCCTGAAGCAAACCTTCAGCCGGGTCGAGACCGGCTGGCGCCCGGCTGACCAGGAAGAAAGCTACGAGATCGTCCGTCGACGGCTGTTCAAGGAAATCCCGGGCGACAAGTTCCACCACCGGGACAACACGTTGAAGCAGTTTGCGAAGATGTATCGCGACAGCCCGAACGAGTTCCCGCAGAACTGCGAGGGCGAGGATTATCGCCGGAAGCTGGAGAAGGCTTATCCGATCCATCCGGAGCTGTTCGATCAGCTCTACACCAGCTGGGGCTCGCTGGAGAAATTCCAGCGGACGCGTGGCGTTCTGCGTCTGATGGCGCAGGTGATCCACGAGTTGTGGATGAACAATGACCCCTCGGTGATGATCATGCCGGGAAGCGTGTCAATCAGTTCGGCGCGCGTTGAGCCGGAGTTGCTGCATTACCTCGACGTATCGTGGCAGTCGATCATCGCGGGCGATGTCGATGGTCCGAACTCGACGCCCTACCGGATCGACCAGTCCGCCCCGAACCTCAACCGCTATTCGGCCACCCGCCGTGTGGCCCGGGCGATCTTCATGGGAACCGCGCCGACTCACGGGCAAGACAACAAGGGCCTCGATGATCGTCAGATCAATCTGGGTGTCGTGCAACCCGGCGAACGCCCAGCCATCTTTGGCGATGCCCTTCGGCGCTTGGCGAACAACGCCAGGTTCATGCATGGCGACCTCGGCCGTTACTGGTACTCGATGTCGGCCAGCCTCAATCGTCTTGCCGCGGATCGGGCAGGGCAGATCGAGGAACCGCTCGTCCTGCTGGAGATCGACAAGGCGCTCGCGACCTACATCAACGGCCTAGGCGACCGTGGGCATTTCGACACCGTGCAGGTCGCGCCCAGCAGTTCCGCCGACGTTCCCGACGAAGCCGGTGGCGTTCGTGCCGTTGTGCTTGGTGTCGCCCATCCGCACACCGGGCGCGAGAATTCCGATGCCATGGCAGAGGCCAAGGATATCCTTCTTCAGCGCGGATCCACGCCTCGGGTCTATCGCAACATGCTCATCTTCCTCGCGGCTGAGGCCCGACAGCTTGACGGACTGAAAGAGGCGATGCGTGCGTCGCTGGCCTGGTCGGGGATCGTCAAGGATACGGATCGCCTGAACCTGACGCAGCGCGACAGCGCTCTGGCCAAGGCCAAGGTGACCGAGGCGGCCGAAACCGTGAAGACCAGGCTGAAGGAGACCTGGTGCTACCTGATCTATCCCATGCAGGATGGGGCGCAGGCGGACCTTGAGTGGATCACTTCCAAGGTTCCAGCGCAGGATGGGCTGTTGTCGCGCGCCAGCAAGAAGCTGGCCAGCGACGAAGGCCTTCTGCCGGAGCTTGGTCCTGCGCGCCTCGACCGCGAATTGCAGAAGTACATCTGGAACGGCAAGGGCCACCTCTCGCTCAGGGATCTCTGGGAATATCTGAACCGCTACATCTATCTGCCGCGGGTCAAGGATCGGAACGTGCTGATCAAGACGGTGCGGTCGGCGGTCAGTGCGATGGTGCCCGGACCCTTTGCCTATGCGGAGCGGTGGGACGAAAAGACGGGTCGCTATGTTGGCTTGGTTTCGCAGAATGGGGCGAACGCGCCGGTGGTGATTGACGCCGACAGCGTCATCGTGAAGCCCGATGTGGCGGAGAAGCAGACTGTCGAAGCCACCGCGGCCGCAGCAGCGACTACCGAACCAACGCATGTCCCGACGAAAGCTGCAGCAGAACAGACCGGCTTGAAGCCAACGTCAGCTACGGCAGCTATTGTGCAGCCCGAACGTGATCCGACCCGGTTTATCGGGACGGTCATGATCTCGGCAGATCGGCCAGCACACGAAATGCGTCAGATCGTTGAGGCGATCATCGAGCAGCTCACAGTGCTGCCCGGCAGCGAAGTGACGCTGAAGCTCGAGATCGATGCTGAAGTGCCGAATGGCCTTGACCGAAGCAAGGTGCGCACGCTGCTAGAGAATGCGAACACGCTGGGCTTCATCGACAAGGTGATCAAGTGAAGTGACGCGTGACGGTCATGGATCGTCACGCGATTTCCATGGCCGCACCTTCGGCATCGCCGCCGTCACCTCGATCTCCCGCAGCATCTCGCCCGCGATCAGCCCCTCCCGCACCCAGCCCAGCGCCTGCCACCAGTCGTCATAGCCACGCCGGGCGGATTCGATCTGCTGCGGATGCGGAGAGAAGGTCACCGGACAGGCCAGGATGTCGATGGTCTTCCATGTGGCGCGCGCGCCCGTAAGCGTTCGCGGGGGACCACGGACGGCTTATCTTGACGGCGTGAAGTTCCACGGCAGCAGGTCGTCGAGGCGGCTTTGCGGGTGGCCGTTGGCGATAGCTGTCAAGGTGGCCTTGAGATAGGCGAAGGGCTCTATGCCGTTGATCTTGCAAGTTTCGATCAGCGAGGCGATGCGGCCCCAGGCGATGCCGCCTTCGTCATGGCCGGCGAAGAGCGTATTTTTGCGATTGAGGGCTATCGGGCGGATCAGGTTTTCGACCCTGTTGGAGTCGATTTCGACGCGGCCGTCGGTCAGGAAGGTTTGCAGCCCGTCCCAGTGATTGTGGATGTAGGCGAGCTTTTCGCCGAGCCGGGATTTGGCGGAGATCTTGCGGCGTTGTGCCTGCAGCCAGTCGCCGAAGGCGGCCACCAGCGGCGCGGTGCGGGCCTGACGGGCGGAGAGGCGCTGGCCGGGCGAGATGCCGCGGATGTCGGCCTCGACGGCATAGAGTTCGGCGATGCGGCGCAGACCCTCGGCGGCGATCTCCGATCCGTCGCGGTCAAAGACTTCCTTGAGTTTGCGCCGTGCATGCGCCCAACAGTGGGCCACCCGAATGGGCGCGCCGCCCTTGCGGGATGGTTTGGTCAGGCGGTTGTAGCCGGTGTAACCGTCAATCTGCAGGATGCCGTCGAAGCCGGTGAGGAAGGTCTCGGCATTCTCTCCCGCGCGGCCGGGGGCATAGAAGTAGACCACGCCGGGCGGGTCCTCGCCGCCCCACGGTCGGTCATCGCGGGCCAGCGCCCAAAGGTATCCGGTCTTTGTCACACCGCGCCCCGGATCCAGCACCGGGGCAGTGGTTTCATCCATGAACAGCTTGGATGACCGCTTCAGATGTTCAGCCAGCCGGTCGACAATGGGTTTCAGGTGGAACGCAGCCTTGCCGACCCAGTCGGCCAAGACTGCGCGGTGCAGATAAAGGCCCGCGCGCGCCAGGATCTGGCTCTGCCGATATAACGGCAGATGGTCCGCATACTTGCTGACCAGCACATGGGCCAGCGTCGCTTCGGTCGGTAGGCCCCCCATGATCAGGTGAGACGGCGCAGGGGCTTGGGTCACCCCGTCGGTGCAGGACCGGCAGGCATACTTCGGACGCACGGTGACGATGACGCGCAGCTGGGCCGGCACGATGTCCAGCCGTTCGCTGCGGTCTTCGCCGATCTTGTGCATGACACCGCAGCCACAGGGGCAGATCAGGCTGGCGGGTTCGATGATCTCTTCGATGCGCGGCAACGCGGCCGGCAGATTGCCGATAGTGCGCTTGGGGGCGGGTTTGCTCGCCTTGTCATCTGCTTTGGCGGCGCGGGTTTCCTTTTCCGCTTCAACCTCGGCCAGCGCGATGGACAGATCCTCGAATGCCAACTGCCGTTCATCTTCAGACAGCTTTTCCGACCGCTTGCCATGCAGGGCATGATTCAACTCAGCGATCAGATGCTCTTGCCGACGGGTGATTTCCGTCAGCGCCGCCACGGTTTCCATCAACGCCAGAACAGCCGCACGTTGCGCGGCAGGGATGGTGGAAAGGTCGATGACGGGTGCGGTTTGCATGGGCTGGAGCTACCATAATATCCCCGCAAAAACACGCAAAACCAAATGGTTGGTTCACTCTGCCGCAGCCGGTGGACGCCCCTCCAGCGCCTTTACCTTGCGCCAGTCCAGCCCGGCAAACAGCGCCTCGAACTGGGCATGGTTCAGCGCCATCACCCCGTCCTTGATCGCGGGCCAGGTGAACGTCGCATCCTCCAGCCTTTTGTAGGCCATCACGAGGCCGGTGCCGTCCCAGTATAAGAGCTTCAGCCTGTCCGCCTTACGCGAGCGGAAGACAAAGACCGCCCCGGTGAACGGATCCTTGCGCAGCACAGACGACACCAGCGCTGCCAGGCCATCATGACCCTTTCTGAAGTCGATGGGCTTTGTCGCGACCATGATCCGAACCCGGTTCGACGGGAACATCATGGGCTGGCAGCCAAGGCGCGCACGACCGACGCAATCCGCTCCGCCGAGGCTCCGGTTTCCAGACGGATAGCCACCGCGCCCGCGATGATCTCAGGCCGGTCCGCGGCGCCCACGGCACAACGCGGTCCATCACCAACCGGGCCAATCATCAACGATGCAAATTCCACCGGATCCTCCGGCGCCGGCAGCACCAGCCGCCCTTTGCGCGCCAGCGTCCGCCACGCCGAAACGTGGTTCGCCGGAACACCATGACGCCGCGCGACAGAATTCACCGTGATACCCGGCGTCAGCGTCTCCGCCACGATCCGGGCCTTCACCTCATCAGGCCACTTCCGGTTCCGACGGCCGCGACCGCCAACCGGGAAAACCTCCAATGTAGTCTCCATGGAGAAAATCCATTCCAACAATCACCAAAGTCCAAAGAACCGATCAGGATGAGAGCCGGAAGGTGGGAGGCTGGAAACGCTTACGCGCGCCCGGGCCGCGCACGCGGATGCGTTCGGTGCCCACGACGATGGCGCCTGCATGCGTGCCATGCTGGTTCTGTTTCACGATGGACGGCACGCAGCGCGGGACGGCGCAGGGCATCCAGTCCGGGGTCAGCCCGGCGCGGGCCAGTTCGGCGACGCGGATCGCCATGCGCTTGCCGCCGAGGCTGTCAGGGACCCCGGCGACGGTGGCGGCGATCACCTCAGCGTCCTCGTGGGTGTAGCCGCCGATCTTGTGCCGGCCGCCGTCGATCTTGCAGCCCAGCACGGCGCGCTGGAGCAGGACGTATTCCAGGCCGAAACCGAAACTTTCCTCGGTGACGTCCGGGGGCAGGGGCAGTTCCAGCTGCGCCTGCTCGATCCGGAACGCCCATTCCAGCGCGGCCTGCACGCCCAGCGCGCGTTTGACCTTGGTGCCGCTGACGCGGCCGTGGAAACTCATGTCTGCAATCCTTCAAGGAAATCCATCTGCGCCGGGCGTTGGGCCGCATCGGTCGGCCGCCAGATCCACGGGCCCGAGGCCATGGGCAGCTGCGAGAGTGCACCACGCATGTGCTGCTGCCAGTGGGTGAACTCCGTTGCCGAGCAGGCGCAGAGCGCGTGCCCGATGGGCCAGCCCATCAGCCATCCGACGAAGAGCGGGTTCAGCCGCCGCCGCGACCGGCCCTTCAGGATCCGCCGCGAGACGACGCGCCCATGCGAGGCAATCATCGAAGCCCAGAGCGGGCGCGAGATCGGGGCGTGTGGCAAGGACCGCGGCCCATCGGGCGAGTTCGCCGGGCCCGGGCGGGTGAAGCCCTGTTCCGCCCGGTAGTGCAGCAGGTCCATCCGGGATTTGCCGTCGGCGCGGGTGATGCTGGCCTCGCTGGATCCCTTCCAGTTCTGGGCGGCCGGGGTCGGCCAGTGGTTCGGCAGGGCCTTCGCGATGCCCAGCGCCAGCGCCTCGGCTTTCCGGGTAAAGTCGCTGTTCCCGGCCGGGTTGTAGCTGCCGGTGCCCGGATGCAGGCTCATCGGCGTGGGCCAGGATGAAGATCCGCAGCCGCTCGTGCGGCGCGCCGACCTCTGCCGCCGAGAACAGGCCCGCCGCAGGCGTGTAGCCCAATCCCCAAAGCTCTCTGAGGACGGTCTCGAGGCCGAGGGTGACATGACCGGCGACGTTTTCGAGGAAGACCCATTCGGGACGGCATTCGCCAATGACCCTCGCGACGTCGGGCCAGAGGTGCCGAGGATCGTCAGCGCCGCCGCGTTTTCCGGCAGCGCTGAAGGGTTGGCAGGGATATCCTGCCAGGACGGCATCGAAGGCGCCGCGGAACGGGCGTGCGTCGAAGCTGCGCAGGTCGGTCCAGATCGGGGCCGGGGCAAAGTATCCCGCGCGCTGGGCGGCCATGAGCACCGCCCTTGGCCAGTCCTCCCACTCGACGAAGGCGCGGGTGTGATATCCGGGTTCGGCGAGCATGAGGCCCAGATCAAGGCCTCCGCCGCCTGCGCAGAGGGATAATCCGTGCCGGGGACGTGACACCATGCCATTCACCGCACTCCGCGCTCGCGCAGGCGTTCGGGCGTAACAAGCCCCCGGGCGAGCATGGCGTCGCGCATCGTGTTGCTGATCGCGCTGACTGGCAGGTAGCGGCCGGAATTGACCAGATCGGCATAGAAGGCGGGCAGGTCGGTAATCGGCTTCGCGGCCGGGGCGGGGGGCGCTTTGGGCTTCCGGCGCTTCCGTCCTGCATCCTCGACCTTGCGCCCTGCTGCACGCTGCATCGCCCGGTCCAGCGCCATCGGCCCATCGGGCGGTTCGGGATGTTCCTGACGGGAGGCCGCGGCCGCGGCGATGATCTCCGCCTCGGTCAGCCCCAGTTCGTCGCGCCAGCGCTGGACGTGCAGCCGGGGTGGCCAGCCTTGCCACCAGCCGGGCAGGGTGGCGGGATCGAGGCCCAGCGCAGCGAGCAGGTCCCCGAAAACCTGATCGGAAATCGTCTCGCGCGCCTGCGCGCCCTCCTCCTCCTTTACTGGTTTACTTAGAGGTTCCCTTACAGGGTTAGTGTCCGAATTTCGGACACGGCTTTCGGCATTTTCCGGACACGGCTCGGCCGGATATTCGGACACGGCTCCCGCGTCGATCCCGTGTCCGAAATCCGGACACGGCAGGGCATCGGCTATGGCATCACAGGGCGAACCCTCTGCCATGTCAGCGATTTCCACACCGTCGCCGTCCCCGTGTCCGATTTCCGGACACGGCACTACAGCCACAGGTATGAAGCCTGGCTCAAACCCCAGGATGTAGCGGGTCGGCAGCTGGCGCTTGGTCACGGGATCGAGCCGCGGCACACGCCGCAGCAGGCCCACGGCCTCCAGCTGGCCAAGGTGATCGTTCAGCGTCGACCGGCTGATCTCGCAGTCATGCGCCAGCCGGCCCTGCGAGGGAAAGCAGCCGTAATCAGGGTTGAACCGGTCGCAGAGGTGCCAGAGCACGATCTTGGTCGTGGGCTTCAACCCGCGCTGCTTGATGGCCCAGTTGGTGGCCTCGTGGCTCATGGCGCGGGCCTCCGCGGGGCTGGGGCGATGCGCGTGGTGAAGCCGTGATCGGCCAGCGCGCCCAGCGCATCGTCGAGACTGCGGACGAGCGCCCAGCCGAACTCTTGGGCCTGAACCGCATCGCGGAACGCTTCCTGCTCCGGCCGCAGCCGCCCCTTCGGCGCCTTCAGCTCGAGAAACAGGACGCGCCCCTCGCAGAGCACCATCAGATCGGCGAACCCGGCATGGACGCCCATGCCGACAAGGATCGCCTGGCGCTTGGCCCCGCGGGGCCCGGCCTCGGTCACCTCGTTGGCGCAGTGATGGATGATGGCCGAGCGGGGCAGGGCGATGCGCAGCGCCTGCACCACGGCACGCTGCAGATCGGCCTCTGGTGTGCCACGGCGCATCATCGCGCGGCCCTCCCCTGATCCTCGCGCTGGGCGCGGCTGACCGGCCGCCGCGCATCGACGACGACGAGCAGGCGCTGGGCATCGGCGCGCTCGCCCGGGGTCTCGCCATGCTGCACCAGCACATTGCAGGCGAGCCGGATCAGGAGATCGCTGTGATGCGCGACATCGGCGATGACAGCGCGGGCCTCGGCCACGCGGTCGGCTGGCCAAGCGGAATTGCGGTGCCGGATGGTCATGGCCGCCCCCGCGACTTGCGCACCGGATGGGCCTGTTCCTGCGAACGGATCCACTCCTGAATGGCGGCGCGGCGATAGAAGGTCTTTCGACCTATGCGTGTGCAGGGCGGCCCCTGGCGGCGGGCTTCCCACCGGGACAGCGTGTCGGCCGTCAGGCCCAGCGCCCGGGCCAACTGCTCTCGGCTGATCCAGTCGGCCAGCAGGTCGGGGATGTCCTCGTCGGGATCGGTCTGAATGTCCTTCATCGGCTGCTCCATTCGCGCGGCACCCCTCTGGTGGGGGTCGGTTCAGCGAAGCAGAGCGCGAGGACCGGAAGACAGGCGGAAGGTGGAATTGCAGGCCGCCACCCCGTTCCACCCCTTGTTTCATTGGGCTTTTCGGCCTCGGCCAGCTTCGATCACCGCAGGAATGCGCCTCCGCCACCACCGCTCGTGTCGGTTCCGGACGGCGATCCGTGCGCCAGTGTCACCACTCTCTCCGGGGCAGGCCTTCTGGCCGGTATTCAGACGGATTCGCCTGTTCTGCGATGTGCGGAATTGCCGGAATGAGTTGTTCCGGTCGGGTTCCGGGGGCGTTCGACGATATCCACCGAAACTCTGCCGACATGCGTCGAATCGCACCGGATACCTGTTGCAGACTCGCCCATCGGCTGAGTAGATTCGCCGTTGAGCAGTCCATAAGAATCGAAAAGACGAACGCAGTCGGATGCGCACACCGGTGACGGTGTGCCTCTGGCTTACAGGCGGGTTTCCTCGACGACGTGCTCTGAACCCCGGTACGCCCACGTGCTCGGCACGGCGGGTCATTTGTAACCTGCATGCCGACGGCCCTGGCCGAAGGATGCCGCATGTCTGAAAGGAGTTTCCTGATGCCTCTGCCGCCTGTCGCATTCTTCTCGATCTACGAAATCGCCGTGCGCTGGGGTTGCCCTCCGGCAGATGTGGCGGGCTGGGCAGCGGCAGGGTATCTGCATGTCGTGGCGGGCATTCCTCCCGTCCTCTGCGGTGACGAGACGGTGGCGGGGATGGTTCAGGTGCCGATGGCGGAATTGATGGGGATGTTCCGGCGGATGGGGCCGAGCGACGAGCAGGCGCGTCTCAGGCGGGTCATGCCGCTCGGCAGCAAGACCTGGCTCACGATCCCCGATCCGGCCGAGGGGGTGCTGGTCCGGTCCTCCGACCTGCTGCTCGATTCCGGAACGCTGCAGGCCTTCGAGGAGGAGCGCGATCTGCTGCGGCGCCCGGCCTCCACCATCGGTGCCAGCCCGCGATACGATTGGGATGCGATGTACGCGTGGCTGACGTGGTTCCTGTTCGAAAAGGGGGTGCCGGACACCCAGACCGCGCTGGTCACGCTGGTGCAGGACTGGTTCGTCCAGAACTCGAAGTCGGGGGAGGTGCCGGATGAAAGCACCATCCGCAAGCGGCTCTCCTCGCTCTGGCGCAGGCTGCGCGGTGAGGATGCCGCGTGAGGGTCAGGCCGATTTCGGCAGGTCAGCCCCGTCCTGCGCCGCGTCATGCACAAGGCGCGGCCGTGGGCGCAGGAGGCTGGCAACCGTGTCGACGCCCGCGCGCAGGGGGGAATCCATCAGGTGTGCATAGCGCTGGGTGGTCTGCATCTGGCTGTGGCCCAGCAACTTGCCGATCATTTCCAGCGACGCGCCACCGCTGACCAGCAGCGAGGCAAAGGTGTGGCGCAGGTCGTGGATGCGGACGTCGGCCAACCCGGCATCCTTCTGCACCTTGGCCCAGAAGCGGCGGATTTCCCGCACCGGTTGGCCGACCGTGTCGCCGGGGAAGAGCCACGGGTTGCTGCGTGGCACCGCCTGATGGCGCAGCCGCACGATGGCCGCGACGTCCTGCGAAATCGGGACGCGGTGGATCTTGCGCTGCTTTGTGGTCGAGGCGGGCTTCGACCATATCGCATAGTCGAGGTTGAATTGTTCGAACCGTGCCGTCCGAACCTCGCCCACCCGGGCTCCGGTCAACATGCACATGCGGATGATGGCCGCGGCGCGCTGATCCTCGGCGGCATCCAGCACGGCCGCCAGCCGGGTCAGTTCCTCGGGCGACAGGAACCGTTCGCGCGCGTGTTCGATGCGACGATGGAACCCCTGCGCGGGGTTGTCCGTCCGCCATTCCCATTCCACCGCCAGCGTGAACATCTTGCGCAGCACCTCGCCCATGCGGTTGGCGCGGATCGGGGTGGGCTTGTGACCCTGCAGCTTGCGGGCTCGGTTGTTGGGCTTCGCCTTGCAGGGGCGGGGACGACCCTCGGCCACGAAATCGAGGAACTTCGCGACGTCGGACTTGGTGATCTCCGTCACCAGCCGGTTGCCCCAGGCCGGTTCCACCATCTTCTTCAGCATCGAGACCTGGTCGCCCGCATTGGTCTTGGCCAGTTTGGGCAGGTGTTCAGCGATGTAGCGGTCGATCATGTCCGTGACACGCGGGGCCCCGCGCCACTCGTCGCGCATCGCCAGAGGATCCTGTCCCTCGTCGATGGCGCGGCGGAGTTCCTTAGCGCGTTCGCGGGCGGCGGTGACGCTCCACTCCGGCCAGCGCCCGATGGTCATCCGCCGCTGCCGCCCGGCATGCCGGTAGTCGATGGTGAAGGTCCGCGCGCCCGAGGCCTGCACCCGGGCGGCGAAACCGATCACATCCGTGTCGAATATCTGATAGCTGACGCCGGGCTTGGGTTCCGCCTCGCGCAGGGTTTTCTCATTGAGTTTCAGTCTTTTGACCATACATCCCGCCTCCTTGCCCGACGACACAGGCGTAGACCCGCGCCACTATCAAGTCGGACCACGAGGGCGGGACCGGAATACAGGCGGAAGGTGGAACTGGGGCGGGGTGGAGCGTTCCGGGCTGGAAGAACGAAGGATCGGGTGAACCGGCCCGGCGCAGAAGGTGGCAAACAGACGGATGCACGAATCCATCTGCGCCCATGGTTTGATCGGGGTCCGCGCATGGGTTATCTGGAGTGCATGAGCCGACCCACACTACCGCCCCAAACGACCACGATCTGGCCGGCCTAAACGAAATGCGCAAACGCATTGGGGCGCTGACGATCTGGTCCGACCGCGAGATGAACGTAGTCGCCGCACATCACCAGCGTCAGGTTCCTCGGGGGCATGGCTCTGGGAATGACCGCCTGAGATTGTTGGCGCTCCGTCAGGGGTACCAAACGGGATTCACGAGATGAATGCCTCATGAGATTTGTGCGATCGAGGAACTCAACGGATTTCGAGCACCCGAACTTCCTTGATGTGCGAGCCGACCTGGTATTCGACCTCGTCGCCCACCTGCGCGTCGAGGAGGGCCTGCCCAAGCGGAGTGTGAACCCCGATTTTGCCCTCGTCTGGGGCGTTCACGCCCTCGACCAGGGTGAATGCGAGCTTCTTGCCATCGGTGATGTTTTCGATCTTGACCTTCGAGCCCAGTACCACGGTCGGCTCGGCTGCGCCCCTGCTGGCCGTCGAGAAGAGGTCATTGCCCGCGGGCGGTTCGAATGGCAAATTCGTTTGTCTGGGCCTTGGCGGTGTCGGCACCGCGGTCGTAGAGGACGCAGGTCGGGCATCACTGCCGGCGTTCGCGGGCGGATCTTCGACGACCGAGGTGGTTTTCTCGGCGACGCGAGTTAGCGACGCCATTGCGTCGAGACGCTCGGAATGCTTCACGCCGCGCGTCTTGGCTTCGGCGAGCGCGGCGTCGATTGCCTCCTTGAGGATTTCGATCTCGGCGCGCGGATTGCGGAACCAGTCGGTCGACCAGATCCGGTGCAGTCGCCAGCCGAGACCCTCAAGCACCTCCTGGCGCAGCCGGTCGCGGTCACGGCTCGACTTAGAGCTGTGGTATGCGGCGCCGTCACATTCGACACCAAGAATATAGCCGTACGGCCAGTCGGGGTGCCGGACGCCGAGGTCGATGCGGAAGCCGGCGACGCCCACTTGCGGCACGACCTCGCAACCGAGGCGTTCGATTTGCGACGCGACATAGTCCTCGAACGGGCTCTCGGTGCCCCCATGCGGGCCGGCCGCGTCTGGGATATGCCCGGTCTTCGAGTATTCGAGCCAGGCACGGAACATCCGCACGCCGAGTGCCTTGTTGCCGTCGACGAGGATGTCGGTTGGCTTCATCGAGGTAAAGGTTATGATCTTTCGCTTGGCTCGGGTGAAGAGCACGTTCAAGCGGCGATGGCCATGGGCCGAGTTGATCGGTCCGAACCGCTGGAGCACTTTGGCACCGGCCGCCTCCGGCCCGTAGAGCGTCGAGATCATCATCACGTCACGCTCGTCACCCTGGATCGTCTCGATGTTCTTGACGAAGAACTCCTCGAGCGCGTCGTTCTCCTCCTCCCACTTCTCGACGAAGGCCTGGACCTTTGGGTTGCGATCGCGCTCGCGCTCGAACTCCTCGAGGATCAGTTCCTTCTGGTCCGAGTTCATCGTGCAGATGCCGAGCGACAGTTCCGGCCGGTGCGTCATGTGATGGACCGCGGCGGCAACGATGGCGCGGGCCTCTATCTCGTTGCGGCGCCCCTTGTAGATGCCGGGCACCTCGATCAGCTCGACGCCGAGATCGGGGTGGTTTTCCTGCGCCGACGGAAAGATCGTCAGCTCGCCCTTGTACATCCACTGGTTGGAGAACTGGATCAGCGCCGAATGCCGCGAGCGGTAGTGCCAGCGTAGCTGGCGCACCGGCATGAAAGCGACATTGGCCATGTCGAGGATGCTCTCGCTGTCCTCGCGCAGGTCCTCGTCGGTGTCGCTATCGTCGAGCACCTTTTGGAAGAAGCTCGTTGGCGGCAGCTGCTTGGTGTCACCGACGATCACCGACTGGTCGGCCCGGCTGATCGCGCCGATGGCGTTCTCGGGCGTCATCTGCGATGCCTCATCGATCACCACCAAGTCGAACCGCATGCCAAGCCGGAGATACTGAGCCACAGCGAGCGGCGACATCATCCAGCAAGGCTTCAGCTCGACAAGGGCGCGGCCGGCGCGGCTCGTCAGCTCGCGGATGCTGATGCGGCGCTTCTTCTTGTGGAGCTCGTTGTAGATCAGGCTCATGTCGGAGAAGGTCGACTTCCGCCCGACATTGTTTCCAGCCGGCGGCCGCGCCGACTCGAGCAGCTTTTGAACCACCGCAACGCGGGAGAGCTCGATCATCTCGCGGTCCTTAGAGCGGATTTCGGCGCGGATGCGGTCGAAGTCCTGGCCGTCGTAGCCTTGCAGCGCGGGGCCCCATTCCTTGTAGGCGAGATCTGCCATCGAGCGCGCGATCAGAGCGCGGACGATCGGTGCGAGCCGTGCCGGATCGAAAGCCTCGCCTTCGGCCACCGCCCAGTCGATCAGTTCGCCCAGCCCCTGCCCGCGCAGGCTGTCCTCGGCGCGCCTCAACTGCGCCCGGTCGAGCAGCGATTGCGGATCGGCGGCGGCCTCCCGCAGGTCGGCCGTCCGCCTGGCCAGCGCCATCGGCGTCGAGAGATCCTCGGGAAGACCGAGATCGGCCGCGAAGGTGCCAACTTGCGACTCGAGCTTTGCGCGGCGGGCAGCAAAAATCTCAAATTCCTTCGCCATCGCGTCCGCCCGGTCCGACCGGATCGCGTCGAGCGCAAGATCCGCGTCCTCGGTGTTGGCGATCGCTTCGGCAAGGTCGCACTCGATATTGAGCAGGTCGGTTCGTGTCGTGAGGCCGGAGAAGCGCGCCCCGAGCACCTCGCGCGCCGGACTCTCCTCGATCTTGCGGGCGAGGTCTGTTTCCGCCGTCTTCCTGGCCAGGATCTCCTCGATCTCCGGGAGGTGCAGGCTTTTCCTGTCGCGGAAGAGCTCGAGGTGGCTCTCGGCCTCTGCGATGTAGCGCCGTTCCCTGTCGGCGAGATCCTCAAGTTCGCGCAGCTTCGCCTCGGTCTCGGAGAGGGTCAGAGGAGGCACCTCCTCCAGTTCTGCGAAAGCGAGTACAGGATCGAGCTCACCGGTTTCCAGGTAGGTCTTGAGGTCCACGCTGGAGCCGGCGATGTCCTTGCAGATCCCGTGGAAGGTCACCACACGGCCGATCGCCGTTCTGTCGGTGTTGAAGCCCTGGAAGTGAGGCCCGAAGCACTCCTTGTAGCGGGTGCCATTGTCGAAGTCGCGGCGGCTGTCGAGCCAGTCGGCATATTCCTTCAGGCGCCGCGCCATGTCGGCCTGCGTGTCCTCTCGCCGACCTCCGAGAACATTCGCGTAGGTGTTGCGTGCCGCCTTGTACGCAGAACTCATCCTGCCGAAGAAGCCGGCGCCTTCGATGGCGGCCGCGGCATTCCTGAGTTCGCCTGGGTTGTGGGAACCGCCGGCTGACGGCAGCGCTTGCCGGATGCGACCAATCTCGGTCGAGAGACGCGAGATCGTGTTATCGATCTCGATTGCCACGGACTCGATCGAGGCCATCGGGTCGCCACGGCGGAGGGCGAGGACATCCGGGGACTGCTCGCCGATGCGCTTTGCCCCATCGCGGATTTCCGTCAGGGTCCGGCCGGAAGATGTCCAGCTTCGGGGAAGCCGGGACGCGGCGCCAATTACCTCGTGAGCATCGGCGACCGCTGCTTCGATTTCGGCGAGCCTGACGAGATGTTGCTCGGGATCGAGCCGCCCGCCCCGTGCCCGGGCGAAGTCTGCGGCCGCTGCGAGGCGCTTCCCGACATTCCAGCCCTCGGCATCGCGTAGGCTGTGGCCGAGCTGAGCCACGAGTGTCTGTCTTTCGCTGAGCTGGCCGCAGAGATCCCGGGATGCCCGGCGGGCGACTGGATCGGTGAGCCTTTCGAGTAGCTCCGGGTCGACCCGTCCACCTTCGCGTGCGGCGGCCGAGAACAGATCGCAAATCGCCTTCATGTCGATCACGAAGGGGTTCGCCGTCATGAAGACGGCGATGGAGGAGGCCGCGACGTTCCTCTCGAAGATCTCCAGAGACTCTGCCAAGCTGGCGGCAGTCTCAGCGTGATCCTCGGCTAGGTCATGCGACGTGATCGGTGCGGTCGAGGCGCGCCAGAGGACTGGCATGCGGGCGATCCGCCCGAGCCGGGTGCCGAAGGCATCGGCTTCCGAAACTAATGCTTCGACCTCGATCGCGCCCATTACCCCGGCGTTCGGAATCGCCAGCCGGCGGATCTCCCGCGGCAAGGCCTCGCGGGTCTCGGCCGTGGCGATGGCATGGCCAATGACCTGGTGCACCGTCAATCCTGTAGAGCCAAGCATCGCGCCCAGCGCATCAAGGTAGCCCTGGAGAATGGCGCGGTCGCGCTCGAGGGCGCGCTGGCGCGAATCGAAGCTGTGCCGACCGGGCCCCGGGGACCGGCTCATCTCGAGGCGGGCTTCGATGCTCTCGTAGACAGTCTCGGCAGTGCCACGGCCAGCCTGAAGCGGTAGGATGAAGTTGCCGAGGCCAGCGGCATCGAGGCGATTCTTCACTACGTCGAGGGCGGTCAGCTTCTCGGCGACGAAGAGCACCTTCTTTCCGTCTGCGAGCGCCGAGGCGATAAGGTTGACGATGGTCTGCGACTTGCCAGAGCCCGGCGGGCCTTCGATCGCCAGGTTCTTCTGGTCGGCGACATCGACGAGGGCGGAGTACTGCGACGCATCCGCATCCATCACCACGTATGGCACCTTGCTGGCGACCTCGGGATCGTCGGTACCGTAGGTCTCGGCATACGCACCATCCCCGACGCCGGTCGTGGCGAGGAGGCGTACCACCGTCTCTTCCTCGGCCAGCGGGCGTTTTTCCGGGTCGAGGTCGTGGTACATCGCGATCTTCGAAGACGGAAAGATCCCGACGCAGACCTCGCGGCGGATCTTCCAGTGCCAGCCCGAGGGCGCCGTTTCTTCGATCGTCTTAAAATAGTCCTCGACGCTCCCGCCCTCGTAGTCCGGCAGGGCAAGCTTCTTCTCGTTCTGGAGCTTCAGTGCGAGGTTGGTGTTGACCATGACCTGGTCGACGCCGTGAAGGTAGAATTCGGCGCTCTGAGGGGACTGCTTCCGCTCGATCCGGATCTCGAGAAGCAGGAGCGGAGAGACGAAGCGATCATTCTCGTCGGGGCTCTTCCACTCGAGGAGGCCGAAGGCGACATGGAGCACGTTGACGCCGGTCTCGCGCTCGAAGGACCGGCCTTTCTCGAGGATGGACTTTGCTGAGCGTTGCAGGCGGTCTGGCAGAAGCAGCGTCTGAATGTCGTCGTCGCTGTGCCGCCCGTCGTCGTGTTCATCTCCGGGGAGCGGCAGGATATAGCTCGGCTCGACACCGTGGAGACGAGCGTGGTCGGCCAGCGATGGCGCGTCCTTGGTCTGGCGCGGTGGCAATCCGAGGTCTTCGCGTAACCGGTCCTTCAGGGATCGCTCGGCTTTCATCAACTTCTCTTCGGCCTTGGCCGCGTCGGGATCGATTTTCGCGATGTCGGCGAGGTAGCCCTCGTCCTCCTGCCGGGCGACGAAGAGTGCATCCCGGAATTCGTCCGTCTGCTCATCCGGAAGCTCGTCCTCAAGCGCGGGCAAAGCCGCCAGCCGCATCTGGCGCCCCTGGGAAAGGTTGTGGCGCAAGATGTCCGGCAGCTCGTCCACGACGCGGATGAACGAAGTCGACGCAGGGGTGAAGCGGATGTTGATCAGCGGGTTGCGGCGAGTCGAGTCGAGAAGTCGGAGCCGGAGTTCCTGTAGCTTGGCCGCGACAAGCTCGATGTTCTCGTCGGTCAACAGGGGGCTGGATGCCTCTTGATCATGATGCAAAACGCTCACGGCATCTCCTGACTTGCGACCGATTGGACTTCACGCGCGGTCCGTATGGGCTTGAACCTAATCTATAAATTGATACGGGACAACAATGCCCAAGCTGAGACAGATCGGCGATTTGATCTACTTCGTGTCCGGCTTCTGACCATGCCTCATTCTATGATTGGGAATGGAGATGCTCTATCGCTTTTGATGAACCTCGCTTGTCAACGTCTGGTCAACCCGCGAATGCGTTCGCAAAAGCACATTGATCCGCCCGAATCCGACGAAGGACGTCGAGAGTCCGCGAGAGAGTCCGCCATTTCAAAGGCTTGTCCGCCAAGTTGCTGAAATCAAAAGAGTCTCAAAAATCAGTAGGTTTGGCTCATAACCTGAAGGCCGCAGGTTCAAATCCTGCCCCCGCAACCAAAATACCATAACATCAGATACCTGCGCAGCGCCCTACGGGGCGCTTTCTGCGTTCCAAACGCAGATAAACAGTCAGGCTATAAACGCGGTAAAGCCGCAGACGCGACGCCAAGCACACATGGCATCGGCACGGAGTTTGACCGCCGACGCGATCCTCACTCCCCAGCTATTGACGCAGAACGATGGCGTCCCGGCCCGAGAAGCTGATCTCGACGTCGGTGCCGGGGCTGGGGGGCGGCTGGTCCGGGCGGTTGAAGGTGTCGAGCGAGACCCGGGTGCCGGCCATGGTGGCGCGCAGGCGGATGACCGAGCCCATGAAATGCACTTCGTCAATGCGGGCGGGCAGAAGCGCCTCGGCCCCCGGAACGCGGCCGAGGTGCAGCGCTTCGGGACGCAGGGCGATGACCGGCGTGCTGACCTGCAGCGCTTCGGGCAGGGTCAGCGTCTGACCCGCCAGGTCAACCTGGCCTGCGGCGGCGTCGCGCACGGTCACATCGAAGGTGTTCAGCGTGCCGACGAACTGGGCCACGAAGCGGGTGGTCGGGCGGTTGTAGATGTCGAACGGGGTGCCGACCTGATCGGCCACGCCGCCGTTCATCACCACGATCCGGTCCGAGATGCTCATGGCCTCTTCCTGGTCGTGGGTCACGAAGATCGTGGTGATTCCAAGTTCCCGCTGGATCATGCGGATCTCGTTGCGCAGCGAGACCCGAACCTTGGCGTCCAGCGCGGACAAGGGTTCGTCCAGCAGCAGGACGCGCGGGCGCGGGGCCAGCGCGCGGGCCAGCGCGACACGCTGCTGCTGGCCGCCCGAAAGCTGGAACGGATAGCGGGCGCCGAAATCGGGCAGGCCGCTGCATGACACGTCGGCGCTGACATCCTGCCGCAAAGCTACAGCCTGCTGCCCCCGGAAGATCAGGCCGGCATCGCGCAGATCAGCCTGCTGGGCCTGTCGCACCAGCGCGACTATGTGATCCATGTCGCGGGATGGCTGGGCGTTGGCAGCGGCAGCACGCAAGACCCCACCGACGACATGAAGAAGATCGCGCCGGATCTGATCCAGTGCATCTATGGCAAGACCGACGATGACGATGCCTGCCAGTCACAAACGGGCATGGGCTATGAACTGGTCGGGTTCGACGGCGATCACCATTTCGACGGCGACTATGCCGGGGTCACTAAGAAAATCATGCAGGGCCTGCGGACCCGCCTGGGAAATTGACGCCGGCAGGCGGCCTTGCCCCCGCTTCTGCCGTGGCAGGACAGGTTCTGACCCGGCAATGGCGTCAGTCCGGCTCTATCGGCGGCGGACCGAGTTTCCGCCGTCAATGATGCGGTTGATCAGGGCGGCGACGGCCCTGTGCATTTCTGCCGAGCCATCGCCCGCGGGCGCGTTTGCGTGGGCTTCGGCCGCATCCCTGAGAACCCCGACGATCTCACGCTCTGGCAGGATATTGTGATCATTCAGGGCAAGAAGGAGCGACTCGCAAATGGCAAGGGCGGCGGCTCCGGCAGCTTCGGGGGGCACGGGCATATGACTTCGACTTTCCACAAGAATTGTGACATCCTGCCGGCATCCGCGCCTTGAGGCGCCCTGACGCGCCGGGTCAGGTTCATCCGGCAACCATCGTTGCAGTAAATCGGACGGGTGGACTGATTTGCATCAGGATTGAGCCGCGTTGTTTGCGGAGAATGCACCTTGAGCGGAGGGCAGGGCGCTGCCTGCGCAGAAGAGGGTGGGCAATGATCGAGCGGGACACCGCGCTGCTGATTCAGGACAGCCCGTTTGCGCGCAAGCTCTCGGCATTCGTGCGGCTTGCGCCGGGCGATCTGTCGGTGATGTCCGATCTGTATCGCCGCCGGCGCCGCTTTGCCGTGGGCGTGGACATGATCCACCAGGGGCAGACCGACCATGCGGCCTATGTTCTTGCCTCGGGTTGGGCCTGTTCCTACAAGATCCTGCCAAGCGGTAACCGGCAGATCGTGGACATCCAGATCCCCGGCGATTTCCTTGGGCTGCGGTCGGTTCTGTTCCGCACGTCCGACCACAATGTCGAACCGATCACCGTTGTTCATGCCTCGGAGGTGACGCAGCGCGATCTGCTGTCAGCCTTTTCCGAGACGCCCCGGCTGGCCACGGCGGTGCTGTGGGCCGCGTCGCGGGATGAGGCGATGGTGGTCGAGCATCTGGTCGATCTGGGGCGCCGCAACGCAACCGAGCGGATGGCGCATTTCCTGCTGGAACTGGGCGCGCGGCTGCGGCTGGTGGGCTTGGCCGACAAGACCGGCTTTTCCTGCCCGCTGTCGCAATACCTGCTTGCAGACACGCTGGGGCTAAGTGCGGTGCACGTCAACCGGGTGCTGCGCGAGCTGCGCGAGGAGGGTCTGGTGACGTTTCAGAAGGGCCACGTCACCTTCGATGATTACGAGGCGCTGGTCGAATTCGCCGGTTTCGACCGGGCCTATCTTGACCACGAAGGCCCTTTGCTGACCTGAGGACGAAGTTGCCCTTCCGGGACAGGTGTTCCCGGAAGGGCAGGCGGGCTTATGCCAGCGCGTGGGTGGCCGCGTTCAGCGACTTCAGGCATTCGGCGTCATTCTTCGCCGTCTGGGCCTTTTCGGCCGCCTTGTAATGGGTCAGTGCCGCATCCTTCTTGGGACCGGCCGGCGCCTTGTCCCAGGCGGATTTGACGGATTTCATCTTGTCGATCGTCGAGGTGGGAATGGTCATGGACATGTTCGTATCCTTTTCAGCGACCAGTCGCCGAGGGCGCCCCGACCGGACCTCCCCTGCGGGACCGGACCGGCTTTATCGTTCAGGGCGGGATCGGGGTCTGTCGCCGATGACGGCCGCGGGTATTCGCGGACCATGGCCCAATCTAGGCCAGGAACAGGCGCCAGCGCTGATGCAGGTTTGCTTTGCGTCGGTTCAGCCCGGCTGCGCGGGAAAGCGGCAAGGAACCGCCGAGGGGGGCAAGGCGACGCCAGACGCGGACGAAAACCGCCCGCCAAGTGTGGCGGGCGGCAAGGCAGTCGGTCGGTCAGGCCGGGTCAGTTGGTCGGCGTGATCACGACTTCAACCCTTTGGTTCATTGCGCGCCCCGCCGCGGTGGCGTTCGAGGTGATCGGTTCACCCGATCCGCGCCCGGAATAGCTGATCCGGCTGGACGGCACGCCATAGCGGATCAGTGCGCGGGCCACGGCCAGGGCGCGTTCCTGGCTGAGTTGCTTGTTGTACATTTCGGACCCGACCGAGTCGGTATGGCCCACCACCCGGATGGTCGAGCTGGGATGGCTGTTCAGCGAACGCGCCACTTCGCGCAGCGCGGGCATGAAGCCTGGGGTCAGCGTGACCGAACCGGGCGCAAAGCTTACCGCTTCGGGCAGGATCACGCGCAACTGGTTGCCCGTGTTGGTGATGCTGGCACCGCTGCCGGCAAGCTGGACAGTCAGTTCGCGTTCCTGCCGGGCGGCGGCTTCCGACAGGGTGCCCCCGGTCATCGTCCCCGTATAGGGGCGGCTGGGGGTGGTGGCGATATAGGTGCAACTGGTCATGGAAAGTACGGCCGCAACCGTAAGAAGGCGGATGCTGGACAACATGGGGTGATCCTTTTCGCGGCCGCCCCGGCGGAACGGCGGGCTGCCGCCTTGGCCGGGTCGGGCCATGCCCCATGGTGCCCCCCGCGCGATCGGGGCGCCCTAATCTGCATCAGCCCGGACCCGGATGTTCTGCCCGGACCCCTAACCTTGATCAGTCTGGCCGCGTGACGGGGTGCTAGGCTTGTGCTTTGCAAAGGCGGAATGTGATGAAACAGGGCTACGTCGGAGCACTTGAACGCCTGACAAGAGACAACCGCGATTTTCGCCGCGTGCTGTTCACCGCAGGCCATCTGCAACTGGTGCTGATGGCCCTGCGGCCCGGCGAGGAAATCGGGTCCGAAGTGCATATGACCCATGACCAGTTCTTCAGGATCGAAAAGGGCAAGGGCCGGATCAGGATTGACGGTGTGAAGATCAGGGTCGCCGCCGGCGACGCGATCCTTGTGCCGGCCGGGGTGCGCCACAACCTGACCAATACAGGAAAGCGCCGCCTGCGGCTTTATACGATCTACGCGCCGCCCAACCACGTTGACCAGCTTGTCGAAGCGACACGGGCCATTGCCGACGCGCATGAAAAGGCGCGCGCGCTTGCCGCCTCGGCCGAACAGGGGCGCAAGGACATGATTGATGAGGGAGGGCCTGTGGCCGCGGCCACAGCCTGACCGCGTGTCCTGCCCACGCGCCCGGCTCCATTCCGCACCGATCCTTGTCCCGACAGCCGGTGCGGACGGCGTCGCCCGCCTTTGATTCCCTCAAGGCGGGCGGCGTGCTGTGGGCGGCGCCGAAGCGATCGTATCCGGGCCGTCCGTCCCGCAGTTCCCCGGAAAGCCCCCTCCTGCTGACGGGTGTTAGTGCGCGCCCCGGTTGTTTGACCCAGACTGCCCCATGCCGGTTTCGCAACAATCTCCGGCTTTCCCGCAGACCTTCGGACCTGCCTGCCGCTTCTGGCAGGTACCGGCAGGGTGCCCCTTATTCACACGGACAGGAGCCATCTCATGGCACAAGAAAACGCGAACCACCGGACCGCAAGCGCCGACTACGATGCCGTGGTCGAGCAGATGGCCACCCTGCGGCAAGACATGATGGAGCTTGCGAGGAACGTGCAGACTGCCGCCGGCACGCGCAGCCAGGCGCTGGCCAAGGATGTCACCAATGGCATGAGCGATGCCGTCAGCTATCTTGGGCGCAAAGGCCATGATGCCGATGTGCGGATCGAAGGCGCCGTGGCGGCAAACCCTTACATGGCGCTGGGGCTGGCGGTCGGAATGGGTATTCTTCTCGGGGCCATGACCCGGCGCTGATGGTCTTGCGCACCCTCTTGGCCGAACGGTTTCGCGGCACGCTGGACAGGGGCCGTTCTGCCCTTGTCTGGGCGGTGCTGCTGGCAGCGCTGCTGTCCGCCGGTTCGGCCCTGCTGCTGACTGCCGCGGTCATGGGACTGTCGCGCCTCATCGGGCCGGGCCTTGCCATGACGGCGGTCGGGCTTGGGCTGATCGTGGCCGCCGCGGCTCTGGCCCTTTGGCGGCGGCGGGTCAGGCCCGCAGTGCCGTTTCTGCCGGCAAGGCCGCCGGTGACGGCGGGTTATGCGCTGGGGCAGGCAGGGTTCGTTCTTGGCTTTCTTCTGGCCCGAACCCTGCTGCGCCGGCGGCTGCCCTGAAGGCCGCACGAACCCCGATCGGCGCGGCGCCGCGAACAGGTGGCCGCGCAGGATCGGGGCACATCCCTTGACCGTCCCCTTGCAAAGCGGAGGCAATCAGATGGCGTTACGTTCCACCCGTTTCATGGTGACCTTCCGGCATCCCTTTTCCCTGCCCGGAGACGCGGCCCGCCTGCCGGCAGGCGACTATGAAATCCTTGTCGAGGAAGAGCTTCTGCAAGGTCTGACCTTTGAAGCCTATCGCCGCACGGCCAGCTTTCTTGTGGCCGGTTCCGCGAAGACGGGCCGGACCGAGATGTATCCGGTGTCCGAGCATGACCTTCAGGGGATGCTGACGCGGGATCAGGCGCCGGACGTGGATGGCATCGCATTGCTGACAGAAAGCAGGTAGGAATGACCGATGGATTCCGAAAACCGGCAAGGCCGGCGGTTTGTGCGCCGAAACCGGGCGAGACCGCTTACGCCGGCCAGATGCCGCCGGACGCGCTGGTTCCCGCGCAGGGCGATGTGCCGGCAGACCGAACCTGCCTGCGCTGCCGCACCATTTTCAGAAGTGACGGGTTCGGTCAAAGGGTCTGCCCACGCTGCAAGGCATCTTCTTCGTGGCGGAACACCGTCCCCCTTGCCGAAGGATACCCAAGGACCGGCTGACCCAGACCTGCAACCGTGACCCAACCGAAAGATCGGCCTGACCTTTGCCCCAAATCTCCATTCTGCATGAGACGCTTTATCGCTACCGAACCCCGGTTCAACTGGGGGCGCACCGGATGATGTTGCGCCCGCGCGAAACGCGGGATCTGAAGCTCATCTCTTTCGATCTGCAGCTTTCGCCCGAAGCACCCGTGACCTGGGCGCATGATGTGGCGGGAAACGCCGTCGCGACAGCCATCTTTCCCGGGATGACCGATACGCTCAGGATCGAGTCCCGCGCCTCGATTGATCTGAGTGCCCCCGCCTGGCCGGTGTTCGCCATCGCGACATCGGCCATCGAATATCCCTTCCTGTATTCCGCCGATGAACGCACGGATCTGGGGGCGCTGGTGGCCGCGCAATACGCAGACCCGGCAGGGCGCCTGTCAGCCTGGGCCAGGGGCTTCGTGATGGGACCGGCCACCGACACGCTGTCCTTGCTGAAGGATGTCAGCCTGGGCGTTTCCAACCAGATCGCCTATCAGGCGCGGGATCTTGAGGGCACGCAAGGGCCGCTTGAAACCCTCGACCGCGGTTGGGGATCGTGTCGCGATTTTGCCGTGCTGTTTGCCGAGGCGGTTCGGACGCTGGGTTTCGGCGCGCGGATCGTCTCGGGTTATCTGTTCGACCCGACAGAGAACAGGCTTGGTTCTGCCGGCGCCGGATCGACCCATGCCTGGGTTGAGGTCTTTCTGCCCGGCGCCGGCTGGATTGCCATCGACCCCACAAATCGCGCGGTGGGTTCGGCCAACCTGATCCCGGTTGCCGTTGCGCGCAACATCCAGCAGGTCACGCCGGTATCCGGCAGCTTTCAGGGCTTTTCCGCAGATCTTGTCGAACTCTCGGTGAAGGTGACCGTCGTGCAGGAAGAACCCGTCACCTCCACCATGACCCAGCCCGCGCCCTTTGTCCGTGACCGCTGATGGTTGCGGGCGTTTTCCGGCATTGCCCGGGCGTGGCCGCCTGCAAGACTGCCGCAAGTTAGCGCGCGGCAGGCGAAAGGCGCGCAAGCTGCATCATGCCGCTGAAGCTGCCTGTCGCACGGATTGCCACAGGCAAAGCCAGAGGTCGCGATGCCAGGGCCGAAGCGCCGTTCCATTCCTTCAGAAGAAAGCCCGCACCAATGCTGACCAACATCCTTATCATTATCCTTGTCCTGATGCTTGTCGGGGCTCTGCCAAACTGGCGTTACAGCGCCTCGTGGGGGTATCTGCCCAGCGGTGGCCTGGGGATCATTCTGGTGATCCTGCTTGTTCTGGTTCTGACCGGCCGGATCTGACGCCGGCAATCCGGGGTGCCAAAATCCGGCACCCCATGACCCGTTGTAACCGTGTTACTGCCCTGTGGTGATCAACCTGCCCCGGAAGCCCCTGCTTGCGGGGCAGGTCTTTTGCCCGGGTGCGCGGCTCACGCTATTCGACCCGGATGAGTGCCTTGTAAAAGATCCTCGTTACCCCGCTTGGAAGCTCCAGCTTCACGTCATGGGCGGTCTTTCCGGGTCTCAGATTGCTCCAGGCCCTCGGCGTGCGCAGTCCCTGAGGGACCAGTTGGTTGATTGTCGTGACATACTTCACGCCCTGACCGTCGGTGCAGATGATCTTGCCGTATCGGATATGGCCGCGAATCTTGACGGTAGGGGATCCGAACAGATCCTTGCCGCTTCTGACCTCTCCCCTTGCGCCTTCCGCCGTGCAATGACCGCCGCTGCTTCCCTTGCCGTTCAGGACAAAGGTGAACACCTGCTGGGCATCACTGGCGCCAAGGGCGGGGCTTCCATCGGGTCTGACGCAAGCTGAAAGTGCCAAAGCCATCACAAAACACAAGGCAACCCGCACTCGTTATTCCTTTCCAGGTTTTGACGGACATTCCCCAAGCAGTCTGTCGCCTGATCGCAAGATCGCCTGACAAGATAATTTGATCAAGAAACCTCTGCCCCAAGCGGTGACTTCTCCTTCGAAAAGACACCGGATTGCTCGGGGCGAACGGCGGTCTTCACGACGCTTGGGCGACAGGCCCGTTCTTCAGTGTCTTGTTGCACGGCCTCCGAATATCAAAGGCAATCACATCGACGATGCCGCAACCCCGTTGCCCAAGGGCCGTTTCTGCCGCTGGTGGGGCAGGGCCAGTGGTGCCAGCACGGCGATCTGCGTCGCAGGGGCGTGCGCCGGCTTGCGGTCAACCCGGCGTGCCCTTTGCCCGGAAGCAGCCCCGGGTCAGGTGTTTCCCGCCATCATGCGAAGGCGCAGCCTGTGGGCGGCGCCATCAAGCGCGATGCGGATCGTGCTGGTGGCATCCGGCTCTGCGCCTTCCTGCGCCGTATCTGGCCCCTGCGTGATCGTGAGGTCGATCACCGTCCCCGCAATGCGGATTTGCACCGAGATCGCCGGCCAATGCGCAGGCAGGCAGGGGGTGATCGACAGATGCCCCCCCTCGCGCCGCAGGCCCAGAATTCCCTCGACGGCAGCGCGGTACATCCAGGCGGCCGATCCGGTGTACCAGGTCCAGCCGCCCCGCCCCTTGTGGGGGGCAACCGAATAGACATCGGCCGCCACGACATAGGGTTCAACCTTGTAGCGCCGCGCCGCATCGGGTGTCAGGGCGTGGTTGATCGGGTTCAGCAGGGCGAACAAGGCGGCGGCCCCGTCACCATCGCCCAGCTTCGCCCGGGCAAGGATCGCCCACATCGCGGCATGGCTGTATTGCCCGCCGTTTTCCCGCAGGCCCGGCGGGTAGCCGGCGATATAGCCCGGATCGGGCCCGAAATCGGCGGCGGCATTGTCGAAGGGCGGGGTGAACAGCAGGGCAATTCCGGCGTCGGGGTCGATCAGGTGCCGCGAAACGGCGGCCATGGCCCGGCTGGCGCGCGCCGGGTCGGCCTGGCCGGACAGCACCGCCCAGCTTTGGGCGATGGAATCGATCCGGCACGACCTGCCCGCCGCCGAGCCCAGCCAGGTGCCATCATCAAAGGTCGCGCGGCGATACCAGTCGCCATCCCAGGCCTCCCGCTCCAGCGCGGCGCGCAACTGCACGGCATGGGCCTGCCACCGGGCGGCGCGGGCCGGGTCGCGCGATGCGGCCAGCGGGGCAAAGCGGTGCAGCGTGGCCAGCAGCAGCCAGCCCAGCCAGACGCTTTCGCCCTGTCCGCCTTCCCCGACCCGGTTCATGCCGTCGTTCCAGTCGCCGGTTCCGATCAGCGGCAGGCCAAGCGTGCCGGTCAGCGCAATCGCCCGGTCCAGCCCAAGGGCGCAATGTTCGTAAAGCGTGACCTCGGCGCCCGATGATCCGGGCAGGAAGAAGGCGTCATGCTGGCCGGGCGCCAGCGACGGTCCGTCAAGGAAGGGCAGCGGGGTATCAAGCACGGCCATATCCGCCGTCACCGCCACATAATCGGCGGCGCAGAAGGCCAGCCAGACGCAATCATCCGAAATCCGGGTGCGGACACCCTGCCCGGAATGTGGCAGCCACCAGTGCTGCACGTCGCCTTCGGGGAACTGGCGGCCGGCGGCGCGCAGCAGATGCGCGCGCACGCGGTCGGGCTGGGTCAGGGTCAGCGCCATGCCATCCTGCAACTGATCGCGGAAGCCATAGGCGCCGCTGGCCTGATAGAAGCCCGCCCGCGCCTGCACCCGGCAGGCAAGCGTCTGATATTGCAGCCAGCCATTGACCATGATGTCCATCGCGCGGTCGGGCGTCGTGATCTGCACGGTGCCCAGCACGCTGTCCCAATGCGCCTCGACGGCGGCAAGGCTGGCGTCAAGATCGGCCGCGCGCAGGCTGCGGATCAGCGCGCGCGCCGCTTCGGGCGAAGGCGTCTGGCCAAGGAAATGGTCGATGGTGATGCTGGCGCCCGGGGCCAGATCCACCGTCCGCGCCAGCGCAAGGCAGGGGTCAAGCCCGGCCCCGGTTGCTCCGGACAACGGCAGCCCCCCGGTCAGCGCCAAAGGTGCCGCCAGATCGCCGCCCCGGCCCAGAAAGGCGGCGCGGTCGGTGGTGAACCCGGTCTGCGCGCCGCCCATATCGGCAAAGGTGATGCGGTCGGGAAAGGCAATGTTCCAGGGATTGCGCGCCAGGATCGCGCCGGTTTCCGCATCCTGTCCGGTGGTGACGAAGGGCGCGGCCGAGGCGCGCGTGACGCCCAGAACCAGTTCGGCATAGCTGACCACGGTCAGCCGCCGCGGCCGCCCCGACAGGTTGCGCAGCGTCAGCCGCGAGATCTTGACCGGGTCATCCAGCGGCACGAACTGCACCAGATCGAAACCGATGCCACCAGCCTGATGCTGGAACCGGCTGTAGCCGAAGCCATGCCGCGCGATATGCCGCCCCGCCTGGCGCAGCGGCCGGGCGGTGGGGGAAAACAGCGCGCCCGTCGCTTCATCGCGGATATAGAACGCCTCGCCGGTGGGGTCGGACACGGGGTCGTTCGACCATGGGGTCAGCCGGTTCTCGCGGCTGTTTTCGGCCCATGTGCTGCCGCTGCCGGTGGCCGAGACGTGGAACCCGAACCCGTCATTGGCGATGACGTTCACCCAGGGCGCCGGCGTCGCGGCGCCCTGGTCAAGGACGGTCACATATTCGCGCCCGTCGCGGGCAAAGCCGCCGAGACCGTTGAAGAACTCAAGCTCGGGGGCCGGCAGCGGTGCCATGGGCCGCGCGGGCGGCGCAGGGTCCACCAGCGGGACCGGGTTCGCCGCATCGGCTGCTTCGGTCAGCATCGCCGCGATCTGTTCGGCCAGCGTGCCGCGCCGGGCCACCAGCACCACGCGCGCCACGCCGATCAGCAGCGCCCGCGCCTCGGGCGACATCAGATCGGCGCGCAGGGCAAACACCTGCCCTGGCAAGGCGCCTGCGTCGGGGGCGCGGCTGGCACGCAGGGCGGCCTCGATCCCGGCCTGCAGGCTCTGAACATAGGAGGCGGGGTGTTCGTTCAGGATCACCAGATCCACCGCCAGACGCTTGCCGCGCCAGTATTCCTGCGCCAGCAGCATCTCATGCACATGCGCCATGTCAGCCGGGTCGTCGATGCGCAGAACCACGATCGGAAGATCGCCCGAAACGCCCAGGGGCCACAGGGCCGATTGCTTGCCCAGACCGCCGGCGATCAGGTCAGGGCGGGCGCGGAACCGCGGATCGGAATACAGGATCGGCGCGGTCAGCCGCTGGAAGCCTGCCGCCTGCTGGGTATTGGCCCCCAGATGGCGCAGTTGCACCTGCGCCTGGGTCCAGGCCAGCGTCTTGGCCCGGTCAAAGGCGTTGCGGTCATGGTGGCGGTCGATCAGATCCAGCAGCGCCGCCCGCGTTGGCGCGGCCACCATCCAGAACGCTAGCCGCACGGTGCCGCCCGCGGGGATGCGGACCCGCTGGCGCAGGGCGAACACCGGGTCCAGCACCGTGCCGACGCCGCCCGCCAGCCTTGCGCCCGGTTCCATGGCCCGGGCCGAGGCCAGATCATTGTCGCGCCCGACAAAGGCCGCCCGGTCGGTTTCATGTTCCGGCGGGGCTGAGGGTTCGCCCTCGATCACCAGGAACTGTGCAGCCCAGACCGGCGGTTCATCAGGCGAACGCGGCCGGCGGGTGGCGATGATGGCGCCGAATTCGGGCAGGTATTCCGTTTGCACGAACATCCGGGCAAAGGCGGGGTGGGCCGCATCCGCCGCGGGCGTTGTCAGCACCAGCTCGGCGTAAGAGGTCAGCTCCACCTCGCGCGGGCGGTGCGAACTGGAACTGACCGAAACGCGGCGCACCTCGGCATCGTCCTCGCCCGAGACCAGAACATCCATCACCGTCGACAGGGTGTCATCCTGACGCCAGATCGCGGCGCGGTCCTCGAAGAACTGCACGTCGCGCTGGTCTGCGCCGCTGGCCGCGGCAACGGGGTGAAGCCGGCCGTTGCGCAGATCGCGCAGCCAGATGCCCGAGGTGGCGTTTTCGCGCGTGGGGTCTGCCTGCCAGCGGGTCAGGGCAATGTCGCCCCAGTGGCTGTAGCCGCCGCCGGCGGCGGTCAGCATCACCGAATAGCGGCCGTTCGACAGGATATGGCTGACCGGCGGCCCCTGCGGTGCCCCCTCGATCAGCGCCATGCGCTGCATCTCCAGCGCGGTGGAACTGTCAGGCAGGGCCACCGCTTCGGGGCGCGGCGTCACGGCGGAAACATCGCGCGGAATGCGTTCCTGCAACAGCAGCTCGGCAGCGCGGATCATTGGTTCGGCGTGGAAGCGCGCACGCATCCGGCCGGCTTGCAGCACATTGGCGATGGCGACGATGGTCATGCCCTGATGGTGGGCCATGTAGCTGCGCACCACGGCCACCGCTGCGCCTTCGGGCAGGCGGGCGGGGGTGAAATCCAGCGCCTCGTAAAAGCCGTATCGCCCGCGCCCGCCCAGCCCGGCCAGAGCGGCGTAATTGCGCCGGGCCTCAACCGGCGCGAACATGGCGGCCAGCCCGGTGGCATAGGGTGCCACCACCAGATCGGTCGCCAGCCCGCGCTTCAGCCCCATGCCGGGGATGCCGAAGGTGGAATACTGGTAGTTCATCTGAAGATCGCGCGCATTGAAGCCCGATTCCGAGACGCCCCAGGGGATGCCCCGCCTTCGGCCATAGGCCTGCTGCCCCGCCACCACCTGCCGGTTGGTCTGGTCCAGCAGGCTGCCCGGCGGTTCCTGCATCACCAGGGCCGGCATCAGATATTCGAACATCGAACCCGACCAGGACACCAGCACCGAACCGCCGCGTGACGGGGTGGCCGCGCGGCCCAGCCGGAACCAGTGCCGCACCGGCAGATCGCCCTTGGCAATGGCGAACAGGCTGGCCAGCCGCGCCTCGGACGCCAGAAGGTCATAACAGCCCTCGTCAAGCGCGTTGTCATTCCGCGACCAGCCGATCGACAGCAGCTTGCGGTCAGGGTCGAACAGAAAGGCGAAATCCATGGCCAGCGCCAGCGCCCGCGCCTGCGCCCCAAGCGCCGCCAGCCGGGGCCGCAGATCATCGGGGCAGGGTTGCGCATTTCTGGCGCATTGGTCGTGCAGGGCACCAAGCCAGGCGCGCAGGTCTTCGGTGCCCGGATCGACCGGCAGGATCGCCCGCGCCTTGGCGGTCAGGCGCAGCACGGCGGGCCAGGTGGCCGCATCCGCACCGGGGGCAAGGATCGCGGCCTCCACCTCGTCCAGCAGGCTGTCCATGCGCGGTGCGGCGGCACCGGGGGCCTGGCGCGCCAGGTGCAGCGTGTCCAGCAGGCCATCGCGCAGGGGGGCAATGTCCGGGCCCTTGGCATCGCCCTCACACGACCAGCCCTCGCAGGCATTGGCCAGCGCAATCAGATGGCCGGCCAGATTGCCGCTGTCCACCGACGACACATAGGCCGGGTCCAGCACCCGCCCGTCATCCGTGGCATACCAGTTGTAGAAATGGCCGTTGTGCCTGGGCAGCGCCTGCATGCTGGCCAGCGTTGCCTCCAGCCGGGCGGCAGCCTCGGGCGTGCCGATCCAGCCGAAATCACGCGCGGCCACGCAGGACAGCAGGTAAAGCCCCATGTTGGTGGGCGATGTCCGCGCCGCCGTCAGCGGCGCCGGAACTTCCTGATGGTTGTCGGGCGGCAGATGGCTGTGCGCCTCTGTCACGAACACCTCGAAATAGCGCCATGTCGCACGGGCGATGCGGCGCAGGTCTTGCGCAACGTCAGACGGCAGGCCGGCCGCGTCCGCCGCACCCGGCGGCTGGCTGATCCGCAGCGCGATGACCGGCGCGGCCAGCCACAGCATCACAAAGGGCAGAACCAGCGGCAGCGACGCCTGTCCCGGCCCCATGGCAGCCCCGGCCAGAACGGTGCCCAGCCCCATGCCCCCGGCCATGAACCGGACCTGCGCCCACAGCCCCGGCCGCGCGCCGTCCAGGGCCTGCGCCGCCGTGGTCCATTCCAGCAGGTGGCGGTGCGAAACCGCCATCCGCCACAGGCTGCGCAGCACCGCATCCATCATCCGCCAGGCCGTATCCGCCAGGAAGGCCAGGCTCAGCCCGAACCGCAGCCCGGCCATGTCCAGATCGCCTGCCGTCTGCCGCAGGTGGCTGGTCAGGTCCAGCCCGGACCGGCGCGGAATCAGCCCAAGGATCGCCGGCAACAGCACCGGCACCGCCAGCACCAGAAGCAGCAGCCCCGTCGCGGTCAGCGCCGCCGGGGCGGGCAGGAACCATCCCAGCACCAGCGCCGCCAATGTGGCCGGCGCGATCAGCGACCGGCGCAGCGTATCGGCCATCTTGACCCGGCCCAGCACCGGCAGACCCGGCGCGAACAGCCAGCGCAGCAACTGCCAGTCGCCCCGTGTCCAGCGATGCTGGCGGCGGGCGGCAATGTCGACACGGCCGGGAAACGCCTCGACCAGTTCAACATCCGAAGCCAGCCCCGCACGGGCGAACACGCCTTCCAGCAGGTCATGGCTGAGCAGCGTGTTGTCGGGCACGCGGCCCTGCATCGCCGCCTCGAAGGCATCAATGTCGTAGATGCCCTTGCCGGTGAACGACCCTTCGCCGAACAGGTCTTGCCAGATGTCCGACGCGGCCGCGGCATAGGGGTCCATCCCGCCGGGCCCGGCGGTTGCCTTCTGGTAAAGCGTGGCCGGAGCGCCCGGTTCCAGCGCCGGGGTGACGCGGGGTTGCAGGATGCCGTAACCGCCGGTTACACGGCCGCTGGCCGCATCGAACCGCGGGCGGTTCAGCGGGTGTGCGATCTTGCCGATCAGCCGCGCCGCCGTATCGCGCGGCATCCGCGTGTCGGCATCCAGCGTGATGACATACCGCACCCCGGCGGGAACGGCGGGCACCTGTCCATCCGCATCGCGAAAGCCGGTGTCCTGCGCGCCGCGCAGCAGGCGGTTCAACTCGTGCAGCTTTCCGCGCTTGCGTTCCCACCCCATCCAGACGCCCTCGGCGGCATTGAACCGGCGCGGGCGGTGCAGGTGCAGGAACCGCGGCCCCGCCGGGCCGGGCGGATGGCGCCGGTTCAGCGCGGCAATGCCCTCGGTCGCCTGGGCGAACAGCGCCGCGTCGCCGGGCATGACCTGTTCGGGGGCATCCACATCATCGGTCAGCAGCACGAAGGTCAGGTCGCCGCCGGCCCCCGACAGGTGATGCACCTCAAGCGCGTCAATCTGCGCGCCCAGATCTTCGGCGCCCGAGACCAGCACCGGCACCGCAATGACCGTCCGCAGCTCTGACGGCACACCCGCCCGCAGATCCAGCCCGGGCAGCAGCGTGGCCCCGACGGCGGCCCCGGCCAGCCGGTCCACCAGCATGACCGCGACGGCACTCAGCGGCAGCAGCATCGCCAGCAGCCACAGCGCGCCAATGACGCTGCCGCTGCCCGCCACCCACCAGGCGCAAAGACCCAGCAGCCCCAGCGTCACACCGGCAATCGCACCAAGATAGCCGCGAAGACCCGCCGCGATGCCCCATCTGCGAAGACGCAGGCGGGCGGGCGGGCGAACTCCGATCCTGCGTTCGAAATCCGCCCTGCCGCCGGCAATCAGCGACCATCCCACGTCAGATCGGGGGTCATGCGGGGGCTGCACCTCGGCCCCTGCGCGGGCCAGCGCCACCACGCCGGTCTCGCTCAGGGTGCTGCCCCGCGCCAGATCTTCCACCGCGCTGCGGTACAGGTTGCGGCTGGCGAAATCCATCTGCGCATAACCGGGGTGGTCGCGCAGCCCGGCTTCGACAAGGCTGACCCCTTCGAAGAACTCGGCCCAGTCGGTGGCGGAAATGCTGCGCATCGCGGTCACGACATTGCGCAGGGTCACGTTCGATGCCCCCTGCCGCTCTTGCGCGTGGCGCACCACGGTATCAATCGAACTGCCCTGCGAGGCCAGACGCTCTTCCAGCCAGCCAAGCGCGGGGTTGGTGCGCGGGTCGCGGTCGCGCAGGCGCTTGGCCAACTGGGCGGCAAAGACCTCGGACAACGGGCGCCGGGCCTGGCGCGCGATTTCGGGCAGCAGGGCCGCATGGGCCTGACCCGGCGCGCAGACCCTGTCCGCAAGGGCATCGGCCTCGGACCGGCGGGCGCGGCCTTGCGTCATCTGATCGGCCAGCCGCCGCAGGTTTTCGATCAGGACGATGCGCAGGGTGATCGCAACCGCCCAAAGCTCTCCGATCGTCAGCGGCTGGATGGTCTGATAGGCCACCAGAAAGCGGTGCAGCGTCCGTATGTCGAAATGGCTGTCGGTATGCGCCACAAAAGCCCAGGCAATGCCGAAGACGCGCGGATAGCCCGCGAAGGGCCCCGTCGCCAGCTTGGGAAGACGCCGGTAGTATCCGGCAGGCAGATCGGTGCGGATTTCACGGATCTGCGCTTCGACCAGATGGTAGTTGTCCAGCAGCCAATCCGCCGCCGGAACCACGTCACGCCCGGCCGCCACCTCGCGCGCGCTGGCCCTCCAGGCGGCCAGCAGCACCCTGGCGTTATCGTCAAGACGGCGGCGCAAGGGCGGCATGTTGCGCGGCCGCGGCGCGATGGACTGCGCGGCGGCCAGCGTGAGCGCATGTTGCTCAAGCCGTTCAACGCTGAAAAGTTCGGCCCGGACGGGGGCGGTATCGGCCCAGGGATCAAGGGGGGCTGCCGTTCCCCGGCCAAGACCGGCCAGCATCCGCAGCATTGACGCGGGGGCGGGCCGGGGGCGGGGGCTCATTACTTTTTCTTCTTCGGTGTGGTCACGGCGGTCAGCGAGCCCTTTTCGAACAGCGGGGTCGCAACGGGGGCAACCTTCACCTGCTTGGGTTTCTTCGTCTCGCGATTGCCGCGCTTGTTTTCCTTTGCCACGAGAATATCCTTTGATTTTCCGGCCATTGGGCACGGATATGGAATTGCGTTCCCTGCGGGCTTGCAGGGCGGATGGGCTGTTCGCAGAAACCGAAAATGGAAACCTTCCCACGGAATGGGGGGCGATGTTTTCGGGGTATCAGGCAAACCGGGTCTGGCGGAGGTCTCTCGACGCCGGACCGGCCTTCGTCCCTTCAACATGGGCCGCCTTGGCAGCCAAGACAAGCCGCCTGATGGTGAATCGCGCCGGGAAGCGCGGGCAGGAGGCACCTTGGGCGCCGCGCGACAGGTGAACCGGCCAGGCCATGGCCGAACCGCCCCTTCGGCGTCCGGGGAAGGGCGGGCGACAATCCTGTTGCCCGGCAGCGCGCGGCCTGTCCCGCTTAACGGGCGGAACCCTGCCCGGCGGATTGATCTGCCCCGACAACCAGCGGCGGCAGGTCTTCCAGCGTTGAAATGCGCGCCGCGGCCTTGGCCGGTGTGGGCGCCAGCGGGTCTTCGGAATAGAAGATGGCGGTCATCCCGGCCTCTGCCGCCGCGGTGACATCCCAGACGGGATCGTCGCCCACCATCCAGGCCCGGGCTGGCGGCAAGCCGAGATCGGCCAGAAGACCGGAATAGGCGGCGGCTTCCGGCTTTCCGACGCCAACTTCTTCCTCGATGCGGATGATCTGGAAGTATTTCTCCAGATCAAACCGCGTGATCTTGTCTCTTTGCCGTGGGCCTGAACCGTTGGTCAGCAACGCAAGCCGCAGCCCTTGCCCGGTCAATTGATCCAGCATGTCCCGCGCGCCGGGTTTCAGGCGGATGGTCTCTTCAAGAAAGGTCTCGAACCTGTCGGCGATCCGGTCGGCATCAACGCCGTGCAGCGGCTCTGACCCGGGCGGTCGGGCAAGGTTCAGCCGGTGGAAGGCTGACCGCACGACCTGCCGCCGGGTGGCGTCACCTTCCAGCCGCCACATCTTGCGCCCCTCGTCCCGGGACAGGAATTCCAGAACGCGGTTCAGCACATTGGCAGTGACCCAGCGGCTGTCATGTTCGCCAAGCGCATCGGCGTGTTCGGCGATGATTGCGGCCCAGGTCCGTTCCGGGGTCCGGTAGGCCGTCAGCAAGGTGTCGTCCAGATCGAACACAACCGCCACGGGCCGGCGCAGAACGCCGTAACTGGCGCCGCCTGTCATGCGTCCGCTGCCGCCGCAAGCGCGGCGGCCAGATCAACCGCATGGCCAAGCGCGCCCAAGGCCCGGGCAAGGGCCACAAGGTCGCCCAGAACCACGTCCTTCCGGGCGCGCGGGCCGGTATGGTTCAGCCGGATCAGCCCGTCCCCTCCGGGCCCGACGCCGGCACTCAGCGTATGCCCGGCGGGCGCATGGGCAAGCACCGCCGCCGCCGTGATCCCGGGGGGCAGGGCCGCGGCCGTGACAAGGTTCGAGGCGCGGTCAGGCGAAACCCAGGCGCGGCCGGTCAGGGCCAGCGCCCCCGCCCGCGCCGCCCGCGCGGCATCGGCATGGCGGGCCTGCAAGGCGGCCAGCCCTTCCTGTTCAACGCGCGCCAGCGTTGCGGCAAGCGCGTGGAATTCCAGCGCCGAAGGGGTGCCGGGCAGGGCCAGGCGCCCCGTTGCCAGCCAGCCGTCGCGCAGATCGGCCAGCGACAGGATCGACGGCGCTTCGTCCGCCGGGGCCACCCGTTCCCATGCGGCGGGCGAAATGGACAGCGCCGAAACGCCGGCCTGCCCGCCCAGCGATTTTTGCGGCCCGATCACCGCGACATCCAGCCCCAGCCCGTCGACCTCCAGCCGGTGCCCGCCGACCGACGCCACCGCATCGACCACGATCAATGCCCCCCTTGCGCGGGCAAGCGCGGCAATTTCCTCAAGCGGGTTCAGGATGCCATAGGCGCTTTCGGCATGTACAACGGCGACAAGATCGAACGGCGCCGCGTCCAGCGCCTCGGACACCGCGTTAAGGCTGATCGGCTGTCCCGGTCGGGCGACCAGATCCTGCACCTCGGCGCCTGCGCGCCGCAGCCAGCCGCCAAACCACCGCCCATACATCGAGGTGACGATGTTCAGCGCCCTGAGCCCGGGCCGGCCCAGGGATTGGGCCACGGCTTCCAGCGCCACCACCGCCTCGCCCTGAAGCAGCAGCACATCGTTGCTGGTGCCAAGCAGGCGCCCGATCGCATCTGCCAGGGGCGCGTAGCCTGTGGCGGGAAATGCCGGGGCATCGGGCAGCGGGGTCCAGGGCGCGGGGGGTGTCATGGCAGGTCTCCGGGCGGGGAAAGCGTGGGAATGGCGGCAATCAGGCGGCGGGTCAGATCGGCCTGCGGATGGGCAAGCACCTTGGTTGCCGGACCCGTCTCGACAATCCGGCCCGCGTCCATCACCGCGATCCGGTGGGAAATGGCGCGCACCACCGCAAGGTCATGGCCGATGAACAGGTAGGCCAGCCCAAGGTCACGCTGAAGCCGGACCAGCAAGGCCAGGATGCGGCCCCGGATCGAGGTGTCCAGCGCCGACAGCGCCTCGTCCAGCACCACCAGCCGCGGGCCCGTGGCAATGGCGCGGGCGATCGCAACCCGCTGTTGCTGCCCCCCCGAAAGCGTGGACAGCGGCCGCGGCGCCAGGTCGGGGGCAAGGTCGACCTGTGTCAGCAGATCGGCAATCCGTGTCGCCCAGGCGGCGCGCGGCATCCCGGAATGAAGCCGCAGCGCCTCGGCCAGCGCGCCTTGCACGGTGGCGCGGGGATGAAAGGCCGCGGCCGGATCTTGAAACACCATCTGCAGGCCGCCGCGTGCCCGTCGCAGATCGCGTCCGCGCAGCGCCAGCCAGTCCTGCCCGTCAAAGCGGATGGCCCCGGCATCCGGGCGGTCCAGCCGCAGGATCATGCGGGCCAGCGTGGACTTGCCACAGCCCGAAGGCCCGACAAGCCCCAGCGTTTCGCCCGCATCCACCGACAACGAGACGTTTTCCAGCGCGCGCACCTGCCGGGCACCGTGGTGGGTCTTGCTCAGGTTGGTGACGGTCAGCAGGCTCATCCGCGCGCCTCCACCAGGGGCGGGCTGGACAGGTCAAGATGGGCCGCCAGCAACTGCCGCGTGTACTCTGCCTGCGGCGCGGCCAGCACGCGGGCCGTGGGCCCGATCTCTTGCAGCCGCCCATTGCGCAACACGGCAATCCGGTCGGCCAGTTGGGCCGCCAGCCCGATGTCATGCGTCACGAAGATCAGGGCCATGGTCCGGGCCACGGCCAGATCCCGCAGAAGGGCCACGATCTCGGCCTGCACCAGAACATCCAGCGCCGATGTCGCCTCATCCGCGATCAGCAGCGCCGGCCCGGCCGCGATTGCCAGAGCAATGGCGATGCGCTGGCGCTGCCCGCCGGAAAACTGGTGCGGATAACCCTCCAGAGCGGCGCGCGGATCGGGCAGCCTGACCTGTGCCAGCAGATCGCCCGCCCGGTCCCGCGCCGCCCGGGGCGAAAGCGGCAGATGGGTTCGCAAGACTTCGACCAGATGCGCGCCAATCGAAAGCAGCGGGTCCAGACTGCCCCCCGGGTCCTGAAAGACAAAGCCGATGTCCCGCCCCGGAACAGGGGCATCGCCCGACCAGATCAGATCGCCCCCGACATGGCTTCCGGCGGGCAGCAGCCCGGCGATTGCCCGCGCCAGTGTGGATTTTCCCGACCCGGATTCCCCGATCACCGCCAGCTTTTCGCGCGGGGCCAGCCGAAGGTCGATGCCCTGCAGGGCGGGCTGCGGGGCGCCCGGATAGGTGACGGCGAGCTGTTGCAGGGACAGCAGCGGACGGTCGGTCATCGCGGCCTCCGCTCGGTCAGGCTGTCGGTCAGGGCCTCGCCCACAAGGTAGGTCGAGACGACGGTGATCACCAGCGCCAGCCCCGGAATGATCGACAGCCACGCGGCCGAGCGCAACTGGTTGCGCCCTTCGGCGATCATGCCGCCCCATGTCACCACATTGGGGTTGCCCAGCCCAAGAAAGGACAGGGCTGCCTCGGTCAGGATTGCGCCCGCGACGATGATCGCGGTCAGCGACAGCACGGGGGGCAGGGCCAGCGGCATGATCTGGCGAAACGCAATCTCGGCGGGGTGCAGGCCAAGCACCCGCGCGGCGGCCACGAATTCGCTTTCCCGCAGCGCAAGAACCCTTGATCGCGCCAGCCGGGCAGGGCCGGTCCATGCGCCAAGCGCGATGGCCAGAACCACTCCCGCCAGTGACGGCCCCGCGACAGAGACAAGGGCCAGTGCCAACAGGAAGCCCGGCACGATCTGGAACGCCTCGACAAGGCGCATCAGCACCGCCTCGGTCCAGCCGCCAGCCAGGCCGGCGACCGTGCCGACGATCATCCCGGCCGACAGCGCCACCACGGCCACCAGCAAGCCCACCGTCATCGAGGTGCGGGCGCCATGGATCAGACCCGCCAGCAGATCCCGCCCCAGCCGGTCGGTGCCCAGCGGATGGGCGGCATCGGTCAGCGGCAGGATCAGCGGCTTGCCCGCGATTGCCAGCGGATCGCCCGGCGACAGAAGCGGCGCGGCCAGCGCGATCAGGGCAAGCGTCAGCAGGACGGCCCCGCCGGCCAACGCTTCGGGGCGCTTCAGCAGGCCGGCCATCAGGTGCCGCCCCGTCCGACGCGCGGGTCGATCACGCCATAGGCCAGATCGACCAGCAGGTTGGTCAGGATCACCAGCACCGCCGAGACCAGGATCACCCCCAGCAGCAGCGGCGTATCCCGCCCGGCCACGGCTTCTTGCGCCAGCCGCCCGAAACCCGGCACGCCAAAGACGCTTTCCACCACCACAGACCCGCCCAGCATCGAGGCCGCCTGCAACCCCAGCAAGGTGATCAGCGGCAAAAGCGCATTTCGCGCGGCGTGGTTCAGCACGATGCGGCTTTCCGACAGGCCACGGGCGCGGGCGGCAAGGATGTAATCCTGGCTCCAGGCCTCGGCCATGCCGCTGCGCATCACCCGCAGGAACAGCGCCAGATAGATCATCCCCAAGGTCGATACCGGCAGCACCAGATGCCACGCGATGTCCAGCGCCCGGTCCATGCCGGTCTTGCCGGAGGCGATGGTCTCGATCCCCGACACCGGCAACCAGCGCAGTTGCACGGCGAAGATCACCGAAAGCACCAGACCCAGCCAGAAACCGGGAATCGAGTAAAGCAGCAGCGACCCGCCCGACAGCAGCCGGTCCACCGCCGAACCCGGCCTGCGTCCGGCCAGGATGCCAAGCGCCGATCCGGCAAGGAATGACAGGGCGGTGGCGCTGCCCATCAGCCAAAGCGTGTTGGGCAGCCGTTCGGCAATGACGGCGGCGATGGGGCGGTTCAGCGCGACAGACCAGCCCAGGTCGCCCTGCGCCAGCCGCCCAAGGGTGAAGATCAGCCGCCGCCAGATGGACTGGTCCAGCCCATGCTCTGCCCGCAGTTTTGCGGCCAGGCCGGCATCGCCGCCCCCGATGCTGGCCAGATAGGCATCGACGGCATCGCCGCCAGCCGAATTCAGCAGCAGGAAAACCCCGATCACCACGATCAGCAGCACCGGAATGCTGCCGATCAGGCGACCCAGAATACGGCGCAGGGCAGGGGTCATCTCGGGCGGCGCGAAGGGAAAGGCTCAGGTGCCAAGTGTCAGGTCCGCCCAGTTGGAAACCGCCCAGCGGGGATTGTTCGCGATGTTCCCCAGCTTGTCCGAGGCAACCGAGGTGAAGGACCAGTCGACGACGTTGATCAGCGGCAGGTCCGCCGTGACCAGTTGCTGGAAGCGGTGATAAAGGGCCACGCGCGCGGCCGGGTCCAGTGTCGTCAGCGCGGTGTCGATCAGGCTGTCCAGTTCGGGGTTCACATAGCCCCCCTGGTTCGAGAAGTTCACCCCCGCAGGGATGCCCGACCGCACCAGATTGGTGGTCGAGATTGCCGGGTCGGCCCGGAACACGGGCGGCGCGACGGCAAGGTCGAAATCATGGTCGGTATAGACCGCCTTCTGATGCGCCGCGCTGTCATTCGCCACGATGGTCGCCTCAATTCCCACGGCAGCCAGCGCCTGACGCAGGTAATCGCCGAACTGGCGGGTTTCGTTGAAATAGGGCGCGGGCAGCAATCGCAGCGCAAAGCGTTTGCCGCTGGCATCCGCCGGGAAGCCGGCTTCATCCAGCAGGGCCTTGGCCTTTTCGGGATCGAAGGCGTAGGTGGTCACATCCGGCGTGTAGAAGGTCGGATCGTTGGCGGGCACCGGCCCGGTTGCCTTGGCCGCATAGCCAAGGAAGATGGTGTCCAGCACGAATTGCCTGTCGATCGCGTGGGCAATTGCCTGCCGGACCTTCAGGTTGGCCAGATGCGCGTTGCGGTGGTTGATCTCGACCACCAGTTGATACGTCAGCGCCTCATAGCCCTTGGTGATGACGGTCAGGCCCGGCACCTTGCCGATCCGGTCAAGCTCGACCAGCGGCACCGATGAGAAGGCCGCAAGCTGGACTTCGCCCGCCTCCAGCGACCCCGCCGCTGCGGCACGGTCAGGCAGAACGCGGAACACAAGTTCCTCGGCCAGCGGCAGATCGGGTTGCCAGTAGGCCGGGTTGCGCTTCAGCAGATAGTATTCGCCGGGCTTGTAGTCGCCCCAGACGAACGGCCCCGTTCCGATCAGGGCCCGGTTGGCCGGGTTCTCCGCAATTTCGCTGCCATCATAGATGTGCTTCGGCAGCACAGATGACACCACGGGCAGCGCCTTGGCGATCAGTTGCAGCGGTGTCGGGGCCGAAAAGCGGAAGACCGCCGTATGCGCGTCCGGCGTATCGACGGCGGTAAGGTTGGCAAACAGCGTGCGGCCGATGTTCTGCAACGGTTTCCACACCTGTAGCGCCGAAAATGCGACATCGGCCGAGGTGAAGGGCGTGCCGTCATGCCACGTCACCCCTTCGCGCAGCTTGAAGGTGATCGAGAGGCCGTCCTCCGCCCCTTCCCACCCCGTTGCCAGCAGCGGCCGCAGCCCCGCGTCATCATAGGAAGCCTCGGCCAGCGGTTCGATCACCTTGGACGAAATGTAGAACACGCCGTTCGACGCCGCGATCGCCGGGTTCAATTGTGCGGGTTCGCTGTCGGCCGCAACCGTGATCCGGCCGCCGGACTGGGCGCTGGCCGAACGGGGCAGGAATTGCAGGGCAGCAAGCGCCGCAGTCGACAGGAACAGGCCACGACGGGACAGGACAAGGGTCATTCTGGCACCTGATGGTTGGATGAGGGGGAGTGTGGGGCAAGGGGCCCGGGCTGGCAAGCCAAGGCCGGCACCGGGGCTGTGAACGGGGCAAAGACAGCAGACAGGGATGGAAGGCGGATCAGCCCGTTGTCGCGCAAGACCCGACGTAACCCCAACCACTTCGCCACGCCGGTGATCTGGATTGCGATCCGGGGCCCGCCGGGACGACGGGCCAGATTTGTGGTCATTCCAAGCTCCGTTTGCGTGCTGCATTCAGGCCCCCAAGGCGGGGCGTTCTCGCGCCCCGCCTTGGGGGCCTGTCATGCCGGCAACCTTCGGGATAAATCACGTCAATATCAATCGTCTATTTTGCGGCAAGACATCATGAAACTTCTCTGCGCCGCCCCCGCGCCGATGGGTTTCTTCCCGGCCCCGCCCGTTGAAACAGGGCACGCCAGTCCTTGACCGCGGGGTCCGTCAGCTTGCGCGCGACGTGTCGCGCAAAACGCCGCGCCTCTCCTCCCGTTTCGGCAGATCGGGACCATCTTGCCAATCGCGCCGCATGGCCGGTCCGTGTTGGTGTCTCCCCGCCGATCCGTTCGCGTTTCAGCGCCCCCCGCAAGGGCCATGAACCCGCGCGGGTTCAGGCATTCGGCGCGAAAACGTGCGCATTTCGGGGCGCTGCAGGGCTGACATTGCCGTGATCTGGCGATGCAGCCCTTGCCGTCTTCCGGTCGCTGAAAGATCATAAGCCCGATCCATCGTAAGCGTTAACGTGAATCAACGCACCGACACTGGCACCCCACGGGCCCGTGTTTCGGTGCGTTTGGATCAGCGCATCCGAGGCCGGGCCGGACAGAAAGGCCGAAGATGACCGACACACCCGCCCCGCACCTGCAGCGTTTCCGGCAAGACCCGAAGCGGCGCAACCTGACTGTGCGCAGCGTTACCCAACTTACCCCCGCGATGATCCGGGTGGTGCTGGCTGGGGACGATCTGGCCGATTTTCAGAGCCTTGCCCCTGATGATCACGTCAAGCTCTTCCTTGGTCCCGACACCGCCGAGGCGCGACCGCAGATGCGCGATTACACGCCCCGTCGCTTCGATCCTGTTCGTCGCGAACTCACGCTGGATTTTGTTGATCACCCCGGCGGACCTGCCGCTGACTGGGCACGCGCCGCGCAACCGGGCGATGTGGCAAGCATCGGCGGGCCGCGCGGCTCGACGGTGATCACCGGCCCGGTCACGCACTGGCTTCTGATCGGCGACGAGACGGCCCTGCCTGCCATCGGCCGCTGGATCGAGGAATTGCCGGCGGGAACGCCGGTTACAAGCCTTGTCGCCGTGCCGTCAGAGGCGGACCGGCAAGGTTTCGAGACCGTCGCCCGACACAAGGCGCACTGGATCGCGCGCCCGCTGGCCAAGGCCGCAGACCCGGGCTCCCTGCTGGCGGCGCTTTCCGGTATTGAACTGCGTCCGGGCATTTTCGCCTGGATCGCAGCCGAGGCGGGGGTGGCCAAGGCTTTGCGTGCGGCACTGATCGCGCGCGGGATGGCGCCGAACTGGATCAAGGCCTCGGGCTACTGGGTCCAGGGGCAGGCCGATGCTTCGGTAAAGTCGCTTGATGATTAGCGCCCGTCTCCGCCTTGCGATCATTGCTGCGCCGACCGCTGTGCGGTGCATCGCCGGGATATGACAAAGGGTCGTGCCATGATCTGGTCAGGCGTCACCTGCAGTTCGGGCATTTCGACACAAACATCCAAAAGGCCGGGGCCGCCCGCAAGGGCCCCGGCCCGTTGTCAAATGGCTGGTGCCGGCGGGCCATCACGATGCCCCCGCCCGTGCAAGACCATCGGGGCGCGGCGGTTGGGGGGCATCGGGCACAAGATGGGCCGCTCATCCTCGCACCAAACCCACTTTCGATATGAACAAGGGACAGCCGGCGGCAGGTCAGCCGCAACAGATATGCGGGACAACGCTGCCATTTTGAACCCGATGCGAAGGGACGCTTGTTTCGCTTCAGAAGCGGCGATGGCAGAGCATCTGCGCATGGGCGGCCAGACTGGTCCGGCCGGTACTGGCACAGCACGACCGCCCTTTGCGGGGAACAGACCTATGGCACAAACATTCCGCACCCAGGTTTCGGTTCATCCCCGCGGGTGCGGGGAACAGGTTGTCGAGTAGGTCGGCAGGGTGATTCCGGACGGCTCATCCCCGCGGGTGCGGGGAACAGCGTAGCATTCCGTCTTCCGGCATGGCTCGGTCCGGTTCATCCCCGCGTGTGCGGGGAACAGAACATGCGGGCGATTTCTGCCACGGGCAACCCCGGTTCATCCCCGCGGGTGCGGGGAACAGGGCAGGCCGGGCGGCTGTTCGAAGTTGCGGACCGGCTCATCCCCGCGGGTGCGGGGAACAGAAGCGCGTCGGCCAGTCACGGTTCTCAACATCCGGCTCATCCCCGCGGGTGCGGGGAACAAGTCGGCCCGGTGGCGCAGAGCTGCATGAGGCCCGGCTCATCCCCGCGGGTGCGGGGAACAGACATCGGGGCCAAGGATTTCATCCCGCAACTCCGGCTCATCCCCGCGGGTGCGGGGAACAGCTGTTCCTGGAACGCCGTCGCATTGGCGACGGCGGCTCATCCCCGCGGGTGCGGGGAACAGACATCACGCAATGGCCCCTGCCGAACGCATGGCGGCTCATCCCCGCGGGTGCGGGGAACAGACCGCCGCCGGCCTGTCGGTCGGCATCGGCCGCGGCTCATCCCCGCGGGTGCGGGGAACAGACCGCTACGGGAAGACAGCCAAAAGCCACTGGCGGCTCATCCCCGCGGGTGCGGGGAACAGGCGGGTCAGATCGTGCAGGGTGTCAGCACCAAACGGCTCATCCCCGCGGGTGCGGGGAACAGGGACCAGACCGCAAGCACCGCCGCAGCGTGTTCGGCTCATCCCCGCGGGTGCGGGGAACAGTCGCGGAAATGGTGGCCAGCGTTGTCCAGGTTCGGCTCATCCCCGCGGGTGCGGGGAACAGGGCCATCACACATCCTCCATCAGGATCGCGACCGGCTCATCCCCGCGGGTGCGGGGAACAGGACCTGGAATGCCGTCCTCACGAAGCCCCGGGCGGCTCATCCCCGCGGGTGCGGGGAACAGGGAATCGTGCCGCCGCTGAAGGTCAAGCGAATCGGCTCATCCCCGCGGGTGCGGGGAACAGCCGGTCTGGCGCGCGATGTGGTGGCCATACTACGGCTCATCCCCGCGGGTGCGGGGAACAGTCGATGTGGATGACGATCCGGCGGCGCTGGAGCGGCTCATCCCCGCGGGTGCGGGGAACAGCTGTCCAAGAGCGGCGGTCTGCGGGTGGTGGCCGGCTCATCCCCGCGGGTGCGGGGAACAGGAGGCATTCGGCGTGGGCCAGATCAAAAATGGCGGCTCATCCCCGCGGGTGCGGGGAACAGAGTTTTGAAAATGCGCCCTACCAGCGCGAGCCCGGCTCATCCCCGCGGGTGCGGGGAACAGATGCCGTGGCAGGTATTCCGGCATGGCAGCATCGGCTCATCCCCGCGGGTGCGGGGAACAGTACACCATCGGGACCGCATGGGAGCGCGAAGCCGGCTCATCCCCGCGGGTGCGGGGAACAGTTGATGTTGGCCGCGTTTTCGAACGGGTAGTTCGGCTCATCCCCGCGGGTGCGGGGAACAGGCCGCCCAGGGCCGTTCCGTGCCGTCCCGGTCCGGCTCATCCCCGCGGGTGCGGGGAACAGGGCAACGGCGGCGGGCAGAACCAGGAAGTCGGCGGCTCATCCCCGCGGGTGCGGGGAACAGGCATCCATTTTGTTTGCCGTTCGGCTGACGATCGGCTCATCCCCGCGGGTGCGGGGAAGAGGAGGTCTGGGCGCTGGAAGACGCGCTGGGCGACGGCTCATCCCCGCGGGTGCGGGGAAGAGGGATGAATGTCGCGTTGACCAGATTTGTCCAACGGCTCATCCCCGCGGGTGCGGGGAAGAGTCTTTCTGCAGGCGATTGATCCTCCACGGAATTCACGATGTCAAAGAGCGCACCGAGGTTTCGGCCTTGGCTGGTCGAGGTCAGGCGGGCTTCTCGGGAAGGAAACTCACCAGCTTGAGTCCGTCGAAATCCACCGGCATCCGGCGGTTGCGGCCATGGGTCAGGAAGTCATAGCCCTGGTCGGTCGGGGCCTTCCAGACCATCACGGCGTCGCCTTCGTCCAGACCGGCCAGCACCTGATCCCAGATCATCTCGCGCGTGCGGGCGGAATAGTCGCCGACATAGACTCCGGCCCGCAGTTCCACCAGCCATGCGGCAAGGCGGCCGCGCAGGCGGGGCGGGGCGTTCGTGACCACCACGACCATCATCCGCGATGGCCCCCGTCGCCGCTGGGGTCTTCGGGAATCGCCACCGGCATCGCCTCGGGCGGGGGATCGGGGCGGGGCAGGTTGCCGGCCGAAAGCACTTGGTCGATCGCGGGGATGATGCGGGACAGAAGGCCGGTCTTGCGGAAGGCATCGCGGCAGGCAAGCCGGACGGCGCGGTCGGGGGCCATGTCCAGCCGGCCCTTTGCCGCCAGCCCTGCGATGCGAAAGGCCTCGGGCACCACGGTATCAATCTTGAAGAGATCCGCGATGTCATAGACGAAGGACAGGGGCTTGCCGGAATGCAGAAAGCCGATGGCGGGGGCGTAACCGGCGGCCAGCACGGCAGCTTCGGACAGGCCGTGCAGGCAGGCCGTGGCGGCAGACAGGCAGCGGTTGGGCACATCTCCGGCCTCCCAGTCGCGGGTGTCGTAGCGGCGGCGCTGCCAGTTGACGCCGTGACGGTCTGCCAGCAAGGCATAGGTTTCGCGCACCCGCACCCCTTCGATCCCGCGCAACTGGTCGATGGACCGGCGCGACGGTGCCTCTTCGCCAAAGCGCATCGCATACATCTGGCGAACGACCCGCAGGCGGGCGGCATCGTCCAGCGCGATCCGCGCCTGCCACAGCAGCCGGTCCGCCCGCGCGCCGCCCGGCTGCCCGGCAGAGTAAAGCCGCACGCCGCCTTCGCCGACCCAGGTGATCAGGGTGCCGACACGGGCTGCCAGGGCCACGGCGGAATGGCTGATGCGGGCGCCGGGCTCCAGCAGGATGCAGGCGATGCCGCCCACCGGAATCTGGGTGCGCGTGCCATCGGCATTCACCGCGACGAAGGCGCCATCCAGCACATCCAGCCGGGCATGTTCGACAAAGACCATCGAGGCCCGGTCTTTGAGCGGGATCGGAGAGGGCGGGGCAAGTCCCGGCAGATCCTGCCCCGCGCCGGTCATGCCGCGCGCCGGATCAGCATCAGGCCGCAGCCGAAGGCCTTGGCGCGACCGAACCCCGCCGCAAGCATCGGCAGGAATGCCGCCGGGTCGGTGATCTCGATCCTGCCCGTCAGATCAAGGATGCCGAATTGCGGTTGGCCCTTGCGCGGGCCGCGATGGCCGGGCAGCACCTCGGTGCTGTAATCCGCCACCTCGGCCGCCAGCAGGTGAAACCCGGCCTTTTGCCCCTGGCGTGCCAGCCAGGCGCGGCCCACATCCTGTGCCAGGGACAGCCGCGCCGGTGCCCGGAGGCTTTGGGCCCCTTCGGGCAAATCCTTGCGGCCGGGAACCGCCTGCAGGGCATCCATGACCAGATCAATGTGGCGCTTCTTCTCGTTGCCCCGTTCCGACAAGCCGCCGGTCTTTTCGGTGCGGGTGGCATTGCAGCGCAACTGGAAGTCCAGCCGGTCCCCGATGGAAAGGGCCGGGGCGAATTCCTTCACCTGATGCGGCTCGAACAGGTCGGTCTGCGCGGGGGGGCGGGCCGAGAGGGTGAGGAAACTGTTCTCCCGCTCTTCGCGCCACAGGAAATCGCGGTTGCGGTCGGGGCCATCGGTGAAGACAGACCACAGCAGGTTGTGCTGCGCGGCCTTGCGCGCCGCCGGGTCGGCGGGGGCAAGCAGGGGGGCCAGAGCCTGCGCCGAAGGCCGCCGCGACAGGCGCAGATGGCTGAGATAAAGCGTCATGTCGCAGCCCCCGCCACCGGCCGCACCGCCACCCGGCGCGCTGCGAAATGCCAGCGGGCACGGTCAAGGGCCCGATCGTGCAGCACCTCGCCTGCGGGGTCTTCAACCACGACGGCCTGCAACTGGTCCTTTTGCCGCCAGGGGGGCAGGATCAGTTGCGCCAGGGCGTCCTCCGCCCGTTCGGCCTGCACCAGCCGCGCCCCGGGCGGGGCGGCCAGCGGGCAGGATTTGCGGCCAAGATACAGTGTGAAGACCGGGGCGTTCAGCGCGGTTGCCAGCGCCGCAAGCCCCTGACCCGCCACGGCGACGCTGAACAGCGGCCCGGCGCGGTAGTCGCGCAGGGTGATGGTGGTGTTGGTGCGGCCCCGCGCGGCCCGAAGCGCCTCGGGGCGCGAATTGGGTGATTTCACCGCCGCCGAGGGCACCGTTTCGATGGTGTGGTAATCGCGCAAGGGGGCGCCGCTGTCATGCAGGCCGATGGTGATCTCCAGCACCTCAAGCGCCGAAAAATCGCCGTCGCGGCGGATGCCAAGCGCCGCCCCCATCACCCCGATCACCGCCGACCGGCCGGGAAAGGTCAGCCCGCCGCGCCGCTCATGCCCGGCAAGTTCGCCCATGGCGCCCAGGTTGGCGGTCAGGCCAAAGATCAGGAAGGGCTGCATCAGGCCCCCCGAACCGCTTGGCCGGCAAAGCGCACGATTTCCGACAGGGTACCGGTGCCGTCCAGCGTGTTCAGCGGCGTGCAGGTGTTTTCGGCCTGACCATCGTAATAGCAGGCGTCGATCTGTGCCAAGGTTTGCTCCAGCGCCTTGATCGAGCCGGTTTGCAGATCATTCGCGCCCAGATCGCGCAGCTTGCGGTCCACCGGGGTGAAGAAGGCCCCCGACAGATCGCGCGGCGCGCGGGGCCCGGCTTCGGCCCGCATGAAAAAGGCGATCGGGCGATGCGCGAAACTGTTCTGCTTGCCGGCGGGGCTGGTCTGGGGCAGGGCCTTCGCCAGCGCCTCGATCCCGCGCGCCGCCAGGTCCCTTTCGCCGCCAAGGTTTTCGATCAGCAAGTCGCAGTTCACACAGACATACTGATAATAGATGCCCGAGCCGAAGGCGGTTTCGCCCAGGTGCCCCGCGCCCGTGTCTTCGGCCTTGTTCAGGTCGTCGACCGCCGAATACCAGTCCTCCTCGGCCTGTGCGCTGTGGGTGGTGATGGCATGGGCAACCTGCACCGCTGCATCACGGTTGAAATCGGCGTCATCGGCCAGCATCCGCCCGAACATGGCGATATCCACTGCGCCATCGGCCCGGCGCAGCACCAGCTTTTTCAGGTCCTTGTCCTTGGGCAAGGCCTCACCCGCGGCCGCCTTTTCGGCAAGCTCCTCGGCCAGCGCCCATTCGGCGGGCGAGATGAAGGCCAGCGTCGTGGCCTTGACCGTCTCGGAACCGTCCTTTTCCTTCACCGTCTCCAGTTTGCCGAAGATGGCCGCCACCTGCGTTGCGGCATCGGAGGCCGCCTTGTCGGCGATGCCCTTCTTTCCCAGATGTTCGCGCAGCCGATCATGCAGTTTCTTGGTGCGCGTGCCGGTATGCCCGGCCAGATCCAGCGCGAAAAAGCTGCTCTCCCGCAGCGCGCGCTTCACCGATTGCGACGACATCCGCAGCCGCGGCACCCCGCCGACCATCGCCTGTTTCGGGCGGCCCTGATCGTCACGGTTGGGGTTCGAGGGGCCATAGCTGGTCAGCAGATGGAATTGCACGAAGGTGGTCATTCGGAGGTCTCCTCGGAATCCTGAAGGCGTCGGTCATCGTTTGTCGGGGCAGGAGTGTCGGGATCAAAATACTCGAAGCACCACCGTCGCCTCGCCGCCTCCCAGTTCATCAGATCGGCGGCGAAAACTGCCACGTTGCAAACTCGTCGTTCCGGTTTGAGCATGTGAATTGCATTGCGAAGGCCGTCCGTAAGATCATCGCCCTTTGCCCGGATCAGATGTTCGAAGCGCGACCTGGACAGGGTGGGCTTTTCGCCCCCAAGGACTTGGGCCAAGGTTTGTCTGTCGTTACTCCGCAACTCGGCCAGCAGCGTAGCAAGACGTGCAAGATCATAGCTTTGGCTGGGCTTCATACGCAGGTCACGGTACAGTTCATGTACCGCCGGCTCGCACAGGATCTTGATGATATCCGCTCGGCGCAAACGGGCAGACAGACCGCGTTGACCCGCCTCGTCCCTTCTCGAAATATGCTGCTTCCACCAGGCGTAGGCGATGGCACCTTGTTCTTCGGAACGCACACTCATGCCGCTTTCCCCTTCTTTTCCGGCAGGGGCAGGTCAAGCGCCTCGAAGATCGCCTTGCCCTGCTTGCCATATCCCCCGAAGGCAAGGCCAAGGAACTTGCGCGCCGTGACGATGCGGTTGATCTGATCGGTCTCGCGCTGGTCGATCCCGGGAACCGCCAGCGCATCGAATTGCCGCAACGCCTGCGCCCGCAGATCGGCCAGCCAGTCGGCGCGGGGGTCCGCCCCGGCCCGGATCGCGTCCAGATGCCTGGCAAACCGCGTCTCGGTGGCCATGAAAAACGCCTCCCGCTCGGCCTCGCGCGCTTCGCCCCCGGCCAGCACCGGCTCCAGCGCGCCGCGCAGGGCGACACCCGCCGCCTCGGCGCCAAGGATCAGGAAGGCCAGCAGATCCTGCGCCGCGACCGGCAGGTCGGGCAGGGGCTGCACCGACAGGGTGAAGTCGCGGGGTTTCATGTTGTCCATCGCCCAGCCCGCAACGATGACCGAACCGCCCCCGCCGCGGCTCTCCCAATTGCGCAGCGACAGCGAAAGCTCGGTCACCTCGCTTTTCGCTTCCTGAGCGACGATCCCCAGCCAGTTGCGATACCCGAACCGCCCGGCACGCGGGTGTTTCGGCAGCCATTCGGTGCCGGGTTTCAGCCGGTAATAGGGCGACAGCGGGTGCTTCCAGCGCGCATAGTTCGTTCCATAGGGTTTCTGGATCACCCCGGTCACGCCGCCTTCGCTGGCCACCAGCCGCAACCGGCGTGGCAGGCCGAAAAACGCCTCGGGTTCGAACAGGGCATCCTCGGGTGGAAAGGTTTCCAGCCCCTTGTCCGAAACGCGGGTGGCGCGCATCCAGGGCAGGCTTTGTGTGGTTCCGGGCTGGCCATAGGGCACATTGGCCCAGATGCGCGGCCAAAGCCCGTCCCCGGGATCGGCAAGCGTGACCAGCGGCCCGCCCCCGCGCATCGAGGTGCGATTGCCCGCTCCGCCCGACGGGGCGAAGGCCTGAAAGGTATAAAGGGCCATCGCCGCAAGGGCCGGGTCCAGCACCGGATAGCGGCAGCGATGCACCATCACATCGGCGTTGTTGCGGGCGGTATTGGCACCGGCGCTGTCGATGAACAGCATGTCGGGCGAATTGGTCTCGCCCTCCAGCGGCTCCTGATCCTGCAGGAACCGCGGGCCATCACCAAGCAGGTCGAAGGCGGGTGCAAAGGGTGCCAGCTTCTCGCGCAGCCGGGCCGGATCGGGCGCGCGGCGGTTGCGCCAGTCATGAAGGTCGGCGGGCGGATCGGCCAGATAGACCAGCCCGATCAGGAATTCATGGCAGGCGATGTTGAGATCGGGCCGCGGCCAATCCGGCGAACGGGGCCCCGGTTCGGCCATTTGCCACGGTGCGATGATCCGGCGCGAACCATCGGAACAGATTACCGGAATCCATGGATCGGAAATCAGATTGAGAGACATGGTGATCCCTGCTTGCAATCATGGCGATAGAAAGCCGGTCCCGGCTCGCAGTAAAGCGGCAAGGTGACGCAATGGCGTAAAGCCGGGCCGGCCCGCAAAGGGCAAGGACATCATGTCATTGCCCGCGCCCGCAGGTGATGCTAAAAGAAAAGCGCCACGAGCGGGTTCAGAAAGGTAATTTCTGCATCTTTCACACCTCGCGACTTCTTGCCGTTGGCGCGGCGGGGAATGTGGTCTTCAGGAGCCTCGGGCGGGGAATACCCTCCCGAGGCTTTCTTATTGGCAGATCGAACAGCTCAAGTCAAGTAGAAAGCATCGTTCGTCTGAACACTTAATCCCCGCGAGTGCGGGGAACAGAATCTAGTCCCGGTCCATCGGTCGTCCGAACACGGTTCATCCCCGATCAGTCCGGGGCAAGGAACACCAGACCGCAATCGGGATCATACCGCAAGCCCTCGCAGAGACTGCCATCATCGCCCACCGGGCAGAGGATTGTCCCGGCACTCTTCCACTCCGGCCAGAGGCGGGTGATGGCCGCGATCTCGGGCGAGGATTGGTCGGGCAGGGGCAGGCGGTCCAGCTTCCTGCGGCTGGCCGCGACTTCCGAGAAGGCCCAGGCGTCTGACCAGCCAGGGTCGTTTGCCGGATCGGGTGGCGCCCAGGGGTGCAGCGCCGCGCCCACCCGGCGGGCCAGAACCAGAACGCGCGTCTCTTCGCCCAGGCGGGTGGGGTAGGCCACATCGTCCGCGCCCCGGCCCGCATCCCGGTAACCCGCGGACAGGTCCACCAGATTGTGCAACGCAAGGGTGCGGGCGCCCGCTGCCTTGCCAAGCGCCTCCATCTCGGCCCGCGCCAGCGCTTCGGGCACATCCTCGGCGCCCTCGCCATGCACCGCCTCGATCAGCGCGCGCAGTCCCTGCGGGGCCACGATCCGCCCTGCCGCGAACAGGACGCGGGCGCTGCGCCAGACATCGGCAACCGAATAGACCCAGGCCCCGCTGCCCAGCGTGCCCTGCAGCCAGCGGTCATCGGTCACCTTCGCCGGATCGGGCGACAGCACATGCAGCACGGGGGCGGGGACCGGGCGCGATGCGGCGGGGCGGCGGTCCATATGCCGCCACAGCCGCCCGGCCCGCTGGATCAACGCCGCAATCGGGGCAATGTCCGAGACCATGACATCGAAATCGAGGTCCAGCGAAGCCTCCAGCACCTGCGTCGCCACCAGCATGAAGCCCGCCCGATCCGTTCCATCCTTGCCGACGCGCGCCAGCACCTCGGCCTCGATCCGCTTGCGGTCGTTCAGCGCGAAGCGCGCATGTAGCAGCCGCGCCGCCACCCCCCGTTCCCGCAGCATCCCGACGGCGGCGATCGCATCATCCACCCCGTTGCGCACCCAGACGCAGGCCGCGCCCCGCGCCGCCTGCGCCACCATCAGATCGGCGGCCGCCTCGGCGCTGTCGATCCTGTCCACCTTCACCGGCCCCTTCACGGCCCGCGTATCGGCGGCAAGACCCGTGACCGAAGCCCCGCCCGCCACCGTCAGCGCCGGATAGGCCGGGCCGGGATTGGCCCCGCCATAGGTCGCCAGCAACCGCGCCCGCAGGTCCAGCGGCAGCGTGGCCGTCAGAAGGATGGCCGAGCCGCCCGCCGCGCGGTGCATCTGCAACAGACGCTCCAGCTCCTTGCCGATATAGGGCTCGCCCATTTCATGAACCTCATCGACGATCAGGATCTTCGAGGACAGCCCGAAATGCCGAAGCGTCTGGTGCTTGACCGGCAGCACCGACAGCAACGCCTGATCCACCGTGCCCACGCCGACATCCGCCAAAAGCGCACGGCGGCGGCTTTGTTTCAGCCAGTCGGTGCAGGATGGCGCATCCTCGCCCGGCGCACCCCCTGTCGGCAGATCGCGGAACGGAACCGACAGCGCGGCGCGTCCATGCGCCAGGGTCAATCTCGGGGCGGCGAAGATCCGGCCCACGGCCTCGCTGGCACGGCCGAACATCGCATCCGCCGTCGCCATCGTCGGCAGGGCGAAGTAAAGGCCGCGCCCCTTGCCCGCCTGCGCCATGCGATGCGCAAGGATCAGCGCCGCCTCGGTCTTGCCCGCGCCGGTTTCATCTTCGATCACCGCCAGCACGGGGCCATCGGGCAGGGCGACCAAGGCGCAGGCCGCCTGCATCGGGCGCAGGGCAAAGTCGAAGGTCGCGCCCGGTTGCACCGGGCTACCCGCCAGCCCGGCCTCGGCCACGGCCCGCTCCGCCGCTGCGCGCGCCTCGGCCAGATAGTCGGCCAGCCGGGGCTGACCGGCCCTTGGCGGAAACCAGGTGGTGTTCGACCCGATCCAGTCAGCCGCGGCACAAAGGCCCGGCACCCACCAGCTCAGCGCGGTCGTGGCGGCGCCCGGGGCAAGGCTCTGCAGCGATGCCCGGGGCCAGAGGGCGCTGAAAGCCGCAATGACCTCGCCCGCCGGTTCCAGCCCCGATCCAACCTGCCGCAGGACTTTCCGCAGATCCCGGCTTGATCGGCCAAGATCGCCCAGCACAAGGTCAGAGGGCTGGCCGTGGTGCCCCGCGACGGCCGCGTAAAGCGCGGCGCGCTGAAGATCATCGCCACCCAGTTTTGCGCCCAGCAGCGCATCATGGGCGAAGAACAACGCCTCAGACAATTCCCAGTGGCGGTATGTCTGCCGAGAACCGCTCTCGATCATCGCGCGGAACGAGTCGCTGATCTTTCCCAGATCATGCAGCGCGACCAGAAGCACCAGCGCGTCGCGCAGCGCAGGCTCGAAGCCAAAGGGGGCGATCAGCCGTTCGGCGACGGCGCCGACATCCAGCATGTGCAGGACCGCCGGGTGCGGCACCTGCCCCTCGGCCGCGCTTTTTCCAGGCCAGGCAAACATTGAATTGTCGTCCATGCGCTCCGTGAACCGGCCTGCGCCGGCGGAAGACAGCACAGGTGTTTGAAAAGCGTAAGTCCAGTCGGGTTGTCGACTCAAGGATCGACGGCATCATGAAATCAGGTCGCCGTCACCGGGTTCGGGGCCGTTTCTGGCCTTCGGCCTGCATCGCCGCGATCTGAACGTCAGACGCTTCCCTCCGTTTCAGACGGCGCGATCGAGTTTTCATACTCGGCAGGGGCTTTCTGCTTCGCCGTGGCGTGCGAGAGACGAGTTGCGCCCGACTGTGCTGATGGAACTGCCGCGAGGCATCTTCAGGGCCGTCATGATGCTGGCACAATGCGCAGATGCGGCGCAGCTCCGCATACGGGTTCGTCTCGCCATTGGCGGGCACGGGGGAAACCCCATGTGTTCCAATATCTTATACGGAGAAGTGGCAGCCCGTAGGGGAGTCGAACCCCTCTTCCCAGGTTGAAAACCTGGTGTCCTAACCGATAGACGAACGGGCCACGCTGTCGGTGTGGCGGGTGTCTAACGGGGCTGCGCGGGTTCTGCAAGAGGAAAAACGAAGGTTTTCCGATCAGGCTTCCGCAGCATCGTCCAGACGGAACTGCACGCGCGAGCGGCCGCCCCAGGTGTTCACCTCCAGCTTGCCGGCAAGGTGGAAAAGCCGGTGTCCGCCCTGTTCCAGCGCGGGGCCAAGGGGGCTGTCGAAGGCGCCGAACAGCACCGCTTCCGGCCCGCCACCGCTGCGCCCGCCGATGGTCAGCCGCAGGTGCGATTCGCCCATGCGGCGGGCGGCGACGCTGACCGAGGGCAGCACGAATCGCGGTGCCGGGGCCGAGGCGCCGAAAGGGCCGGCGCTTTCGATCTGTTCGGCCAGCGCCAGGTTGGCCGCTTCGGGCATCAGCAACCCGTCGATGCGCAAATCTTGCGGGCCGGCGGCGCCGGCGCCCTGGCGGGCCAGCAGTTCGGACAGGCGGGCCATGGCGGCCTCAAGCCGGTCGCGGTCCACCGTCAGGCCGGCGGCCATCTTGTGCCCGCCGCCCTTGACCAGCAGCCCCTCGGCCGCCACGCGCTGCACGGCGGCGCCCAGATCAACCCCGGCGACCGACCGGCCCGATCCCTTGCCGATGCCGCCGTCGAAGCCGATCACGATGGCGGGGCGGTTGGTGGCTTCCTTCAGCCGCGCGGCAACGATACCCACCACGCCGGGATGCCAGCCTTCGGCGGCGGCCCAGACCAGCGGGCCATCAAGCCCGCGCGCCTCGGCCTGGGCCAGCGCCTCTTCGCGGACGGCTTCGGTCAGCACGCGGCGTTCGGTGTTCAGCTCGTCCAGCCGGCGGGCCAGGGCCAGGGCCTGCGCGTCATCGGTGGCGGCCAGCAGGCGGGCGCCAAGATCGGCCTGGCCGATGCGGCCCCCGGCATTGACGCGCGGCCCCAGCAGAAAGCCCAGGGCATAGGCGGTGGGGGCGCTGTCCATGCGCGCAATGTCGGCCAGCGCGCGCAGGCCGGGCCGCTCCCGCCGGGCCATGACGCGCAGCCCCTGCCGCACGAAAGCGCGGTTGACGCCGATCAGCGGGGCCACATCCGCCACAGTGGCCAGCGCGACCAGATCCAGCAGCGCCATCAGGTCGGGGCCGGTGCTGCCTTGGCCGCGCAATTGCCGGTTGGCCTCGACCAGCGCCAGGAACACGACCGAGGCCGCGCAGAGATGCGCCAGGCTGCCGTCTTCGTCCTGCCGGTTGGGGTTCACCACCGCATGGGCGGCGGGCAGGGTTTCGGTGGCAAGGTGGTGGTCAAGGATCACCATATCGGCCGGCGCGGCGGCGGCAACCGGCTCATGGCTCAGCGTGCCGCAATCGACGCAAAGGATCAGCCCGTGGTCGCGCGCCAGCGCCTGCATGGCCGGGACATTGGGGCCATAGCCTTCGTCGATGCGGTCGGGGATATACAGCGTGGCATCGCGCCCCAGCGCGCGCAGCCAGGCCAGCAGCAGCGCCGCCGAAGCCCCGCCGTCCACATCGTAATCGGCGAAGATGGCGATCCGCTCGCCCGAGGTCAGGGCGCGCACCAGCCGCGCGGCGGCCTTTTCCATGTCGCGCAGCGACCGCGGGTCGGGCAGCAGGTCTTTCAGCGTGGGGGCCAGAAAGCCCGCGGCCTGATCGGGCGGCACGCCGCGGCTGACAAGGATGCGGCACAGCGGCAGCGGCAGGCGGGTGGCTTGCGCCATCGCCTCGGCCAGACGGTCGGCCCCGGCATCGGGCCCGACCCAGCGGCGGCCGGTCAGCGAGGCCTGGACATTGAGAAAGGCGGCAGGGCTGGACATGGGGCAGGGGTGCCGCAACAGGGGCCGTCGCGCAAGGGGGAATGGTCGCTCCCGTCCGCCCCCAGCGGCACGGCTTGACTCTGCCCGCCGAAACGCGGCTTTCTGCGGGCGATGGTTCCGGCGGGCGCAAGCCTTCGGATGAAAATGGGAACGCGGTGCGGCGCCTTCGGGGGCCAAGGCCGCGACTGCCCCCGCAACTGTAAGCGGCGAGCTGATCTGCAATGGTCCACTGGTGCCCCGGCACCGGGAAGGCGCGGAAAGGCGAAGACCCGCAAGTCAGGAGACCTGCCATCACACCGAAACCCGAAGCGGGCGGGGCGCCCGACAGGAGACGTGATGGAAGACGGATTTTTCCCCGAACGTGCCCCTGCGCCCGAGGGGCCGGGTGACGCGATCCCCGGCCGAATGTCGCCGCGCTGGCAGGTGACCTGCGCGACGGTCTGCCCGCATCTGGGCCGGGTCTGCCCGGTGGGGCTGGACCTGACGCGGCGGCTGGTGGCGGCCATGGCCACCGGCGCGGGCGGGCTGACGCCCGATTTCGAAATCTCGGGAACGCTGGAGGCCGTGGGCTGCATCCGCGCCTGCCGGCTGGGCTGGCAGGCCGGGGCCAGGGCCACCTGGGTGCGCGGCGACCTTGGCACCGGGGAAACCGGGCCGGGTCCGGGCCTTGCGGCGGCGGCGATCACCGCCGCCCGGCCCGATGCGCTGATCGGGGCCGAGGTCTTGCCCGACCGTCTGGCCTGAGCCGGGGCCGTCACGAAAAAGGCGCCCCCCGAAGACCGGAGGGCGCCCGAAGTTCCGGCAGACCGTGCCGCGATCAGCGCAGATCGAAACGGTCGGCGTTCATCACCTTGGTCCAGGCGGCCACGAAGTCGCGCACGAATTTCTCGGCGGCGTCATCCTGGGCATAGACCTCGGCATAGGCCCGCAGGACCGAGTTCGAGCCGAACACCAGATCGACACGGGTCGCGGTCCATTTCACCGCGCCGGTCTTGCGGTCGGTCAGGTGATACAGGTTGTTGCCCGCCGGCACCCATTTCCAGGCCATGTCGGTCAGCGTGGTGAAGAAATCGGTCGTCAGGGCGCCGACACGGTTGGTAAAGACGCCATGCGCCGTGCCGCCGTGGTTGGTGCCCATCGCCCGCATCCCGCCGACCAGTACGGTCATCTCCTGCGCGGTCAGGCCCATGAGCTGCGCCCGGTCGAGCATCAGTTCTTCGGCGCTGACAACGTAGTCTTTCTTCAGCCAGTTGCGGAAGCCATCGGCCAGCGGTTCCAGCACGTCGAACGAGGCCGCGTCGGTCTGTTCGGCACTGGCATCGCCACGGCCGGGGGCGAAGGGCACCGCGACCGGGAAGCCGGCGGCACGGGCGGCCATTTCCACGCCAAGGCTGCCGGCCAGCACGATGACATCGGCCAGCGAAGCGCCGGTCGCGGCGGCGATGGGCTCCAGCACCGAAAGCACACGCGCCAGTCGCGCCGGTTCGTTGCCTTCCCAGCCGTTCTGCGGGGCCAGCCGGATGCGGGCGCCGTTCGCGCCGCCGCGCATGTCCGACCCGCGATAGGTGCGCGCGCTGTCCCAGGCGGTGGCAACGGCATCCGCCACCGACAGGCCCGAGGCCGCGATCCGGGCCTTGACGGCGGCCACGTCATAATCGCTGCGGCCGGCGGGCACCGGATCTTGCCAGATCAGGTCTTCGGCGGGCACGTCCGGCCCGATGTAGCGGACCTTGGGGCCCATGTCGCGGTGGGTCAGCTTGAACCAGGCGCGGGCGAAGGTGTCGCTGAAATAGGCGTGGTCGGCGCGGAAGCGTTCGCAGATCGCGCGATAGGCCGGGTCAACCTTCATCGCCATGTCGGCATCGGTCATGATCGGCATGACGCGGATCGAGGGATCTTCCACATCGACCGGCATATCTTCTTCGCGGATGTTGATCGGCATCCATTGCCACGCACCGGCGGGCGATTTCCTCAACTCCCACTCATAGCCGAACAGCAGGTCGAAATAGCCGTTGTCCCATTGGGTCGGATGGGTGGTCCAGGCGCCTTCGATGCCGCTGGTCACCGTGTTGCGGCCGATGCCGCGGCTGGTGTGGTTCATCCAGCCAAGGCCCTGTTCGGTCACATCGGCGCCTTCCGGGCTGGGGCCAAGGTTGGCGGCGCTGCCGTTGCCATGGGTCTTGCCGACGGTGTGGCCGCCCGCGGTCAGCGCGGCGGTTTCCTCATCGTCCATCGCCATGCGGGCGAAGGTCTCGCGCACCTGGGCGGCGGTCCTCATCGGGTCGGGCTGGCCGTTCACCCCTTCGGGGTTGACGTAGATCAGGCCCATCTGCACCGCGGCCAGCGGGTTTTCCATCGTCGAAGGATCGGACAGATCGCCATAGCGGCTGTCGCTGGGGGCCAGCCATTCCTTTTCGCTGCCCCAGTACACGTCTTTCTCCGGGTGCCAGATGTCTTCGCGGCCGAAGCCGAAGCCAAAGGTCTTCAGGCCCATCGATTCATAGGCCATCGTCCCGGCCAGAACGATCAGGTCGGCCCAGCTTATCTTGTTGCCGTATTTCTTCTTGATCGGCCACAGCAGGCGGCGGGCCTTGTCCAGGTTGGCATTGTCGGGCCAGGAATTCAGCGGCGCAAACCGCTGGTTGCCGGTGCCGGCGCCGCCCCGGCCATCGGCCAGACGGTAAGACCCCGCCGCGTGCCAGGCCATGCGGATCATCAGGCCGCCGTAATGGCCCCAGTCGGCGGGCCACCAGTCCTGACTGTCGGTCATCAGCGCCTTCACGTCACGCTTAAGGGCTTCGACATCCAGCGTCTTCAGCGCCTCGCGGTAGTTGAAGCCGGGCAGCGGGTTGGTCTTGCTGTCATGCTGGTGCAGGATGTCAAGGTTCAGGGCATTCGGCCACCACTCCATGACATTGGTCCCGACGCTGGTCATCGCGCCGTGCATGACCGGGCATTTGCCCGAACCCCTGGTGTCGTTCCCGTCCATCCGTGTCTCCGATGCGGCTGTGGTTTTCATGGCGTTCCAGGCCCGGCCCGGCGCGGTGACGCCAGCTTTCCCGACCCTGAATATGGAATCGTTCTAACATTTGTGTATCATAATTCCAAATTGCATTTTCTAAGGTGTGCAATAAGCTGGGCTTATGATCAGCCTTTCCATGCGCCACCTCCGCTATTTCGACGCGCTGGCCCGGCACGGCCATTTCGGGCGCGCGGCCGAGGATTGCGCCATCTCGCAACCGGCGCTGTCCTTGCAGATCAAGGAACTGGAGGATCTGCTGGGGGCGACCCTGGTGGAACGCGGCGCGCGGCAGATCCGGCTGACGCCGCTGGGCGAGGACTTCGCCCAAAGGGTGCGCGAAATCCTGCGGTCGGTCGATGAACTGGCCGATCTGGCCCGGGCCTCTGTCGGGCCGCTGGCGGGGCGGCTGCGGATCGGTGTCATCCCGACCGTGGCGCCCTATCTGCTGCCCCGGGTGATCAAGGCGCTGGCCGCGCGCTATCCCGATCTGGACCTGCGCCCGCGCGAGACGGTGACACAGGTGCTGATCGACGATCTGCTGAACGGGCGGCTGGATACCGCCATCGTGGCGCTGCCGGTGTCCGAACCCGCGCTGACCGAACAGCCGCTGTTTGACGAGGAATTCATCCTGGTGCGCCCGCCCGAAGATGCGGGCAAGCCGGTGCCCAACCCCGAAACCCTGCGCGAGATGCGGCTTCTGCTGCTGGAAGAGGGTCACTGTTTCCGCGATCAGGCGCTGTCCTTCTGCATGTTGTCGCCCTCGGCCCCGCGCGACCTGATGGAAGGCAGTTCGCTGTCCACGCTGGTGCAGATGGTGGGGGCGGGCATCGGCGTGACGCTGATCCCGGAAATGGCGGTGGCGGTTGAAACCCGCTCGGCGCAGGTGTCGGTGGCGCGGCTGCCGCAGCCGCGCCCGCTGCGCACCATCGGCATGGTCTGGCGCAAGACCAGCCCGCTGGCCGGACAACTGGCGCAGGTGGCCGAGATCGTCCGTCAGGCCGGGCTGGCGGGGCGCGCCGCCCCGGTCTAGCCGTCCCCGTCTAGCCGTGCTTCACCATGACGTGCCGCACCACGCTGTAATCCTCCAGCGCATAGGCCGACAGATCCTTGCCATAGCCGGATTGTTTCAGCCCGCCATGCGGCATTTCGCTGACCAGCATGAAATGCGTGTTCACCCAGGTGCAGCCGTAGCGCAGCCGGGCGGCGGTTTCCATGCCGCGCCCCACATCGCGCGTCCAGACCGAGGAGGCGAGGCCATAGTCGCTGTCATTGGCCCAGGTGACGGCTTCTTCGGGGTCCGAGAAGGGGGTGATCGACACGACCGGGCCAAAAACCTCGCGCCGGACGATTTCATCGCTTTGCCGCGCCCCGGCCACCACGGTCGGGCGGTAGTAGAACCCGGCAGTGCCCATGGTTTCGCCCCCGGCGGTCACCTCGACATGCGGCAATTCGCGGGCGCGCTCCACGAACGACGCCACCCGGTCGCGCTGCCGCAGGCTGATCAGCGGGCCGATCTCGTTGGTGGTGTCATCCTCGGCCCCCAGCACGATGGAGGAAACGGCGGAACTGAGGTCTGCGACCAGCCTGTCGTAGATATTCTTCCCCGCATAGATGCGGCAGGCGGCGGTGCAGTCCTGACCTGCGTTGTAATAGCCAAAGGCGCGCAGCCCTTCCACCACGGCCTCCAGATCGGCATCGTCATAGACGATGACCGGCGCCTTGCCGCCCAGTTCCAGATGGGTGCGCTTCACCGTCTTGGCGGCGGCATCCAGCATCTTGCGCCCGGTGGCCACGTCGCCGGTCAGGCTGATCATGTCCACGCCGGGGTGGTGGATCAGCTCGTTGCCCACGGTCTGGCCCCGCCCCGGCAGGATGTTGACCACGCCGGGCGGCAGTTCCTCGGCCAGGATGCGGGCCAGTTTCAGCGCGGTCAGCGGCGTCTGTTCCGACGGTTTGAACACCACCGCATTGCCGCCGCCAATGGCCGGGGCCAGTTTCCACGCCATCATCATCAGCGGATAGTTCCACGGCGCGATCGAGGCGACGACGCCGATCGGATCGCGGCGGATCATGCTTGTATGGCCGGCCAGATATTCCCCCGCCACCGCGCCCTGCTGGCAGCGCACGGCGCCCGCGAAAAAGCGGAAGCAATCCACCACGCCGGGCAGTTCGTCATTGGTGACGGCATTGATCGGCTTGCCGCAGTTCAGCGCCTCAAGCGCGGCAAAACCGGCGGCCTCGGCCTCGATCCGGTTGGCAATGCGGTGCAGCGCGGCCGACCGTTCGGCCGGCGTCGTGCGCGACCAGCCGCCAAAGGCGCGGCGGGCGGCGGCAACGGCGCGGCCGATCTGGGCCGAAGACGCCTCGGCCAGTTCCAGGATCAGCGCGCCGCTGCGCGGGTTCAGCACCGGCTCGCCCGGCTCCTGTCCGGGTTCGAAACGGCCGTCGATCAGGAAATCGGTATCGGCAATCCGGGGCAGGGGCATCGGCTGGGACATGGGGGCTTCCTTCGGGATCATTTGCCCGCACCGGCGGTTTCGGAACCGCCGCGGGTCAGGACATAGGCGATCAGGATCGGCACCACGGTTGCGGCAAAGACCACGATGGCGACGACATTGGTGACAGGGCGCTGCCGCGGGCGGACCAGTTCGTTCAGCATCCAGATCGGCAGGGTCGATTGCTGCCCGGCGGTGAAGGTGGTGACGATCACCTCGTCGAACGACAGGGCAAAGGCCAGCATTCCCCCCGCCAGCAACGCCGAACCAAGGTTCGGCAGGATCACATGCCGGAAGGTCTGGAACCCGTTGGCGCCCAGATCGGCCGAGGCTTCCAGGATCGACCCCGACAGCCGGCGGAACCGGGCGACGGCATTGTTGTAGACGATGACGATGCAGAAGGTGGCGTGACCCAGCACGATGGTCCAGGTCGAGAAGGGAATCTCCATCATCGCGAAGGCCGACCGCAGCGACATGCCGGTGATGATGCCGGGCAGGGCGATGGGCAGGATCACCAGAAGCGAGATTGAATCGCGCCCGAAGAACCGCGCCCGCGACATGGCGGCGGCGCAAAGCGTGCCCAGCACCAGCGCCAGCGCGGTGGAAATCGCGGCCACCTTCAGCGACAGGATCAGCGGCGGCCAGATGTCGGGGCGGTTCCACGCCACGGCAAACCATTTCAGCGTCAGCCCGGGTGGCGGGAACTGGTAGCTGCGTTCCTCGGTCGTGAAGGCATACAGAAAGATCAGCAGGATCGGCCCGTGCAGGAACAGAAGCCCGCCAAGGGCCGCCAGTTTCAGGGCAAGGGGGGCGCGGCGTTCAGAGGGCATCGAAAGCTCCGATCCGGCGGGCAAAGACCAGATAGGCCAGCATCACCACGATGGGGATCACCGCGAAGGCGGCCGCCAGCGGCAGGTTCCCGGCGGTGCCCTGCAACATGTAGACCGCCTGCCCGATGAACAGCCGGGATGAGCCGACGATCTGCGGAATGATGTAATCGCCCAGCGTCAGCGAAAAGGTGAAGATCGTGCCGGCAATGATGCCGGGCAGCGCCAGCGGCAGGATCACATGGACGAAGGTCTGCCACGAGGTCGCCCCCAGATCGGACGAGGCTTCCAGCATGGCGTTCGGCACCCGCTCAAGCGAGGCCTGCATCGGCAGAATCATGAAGGGCAGCCAGACATAGACGAAGACGATGAAGGTGCCGATATAGCTGGTGGACAGCGAATTTCCCCCGATCACCGGCAGCGACAGCACCGCGTTCAGCACATTGCCCGCGCCAATGCCTTCGGCGGCCCAGGTCACGATGCCCTCGCGCGCAAGGATCAGCTTCCAGGCATAGACCTTGACCAGATAGCTGGACCACAAGGGCAGCATGACGCCCAGATAGAACACCGCCTTCATCCGGCCCCGCGCATAGCGGGCGGCGTAATAGGCAATGGGAAAGGCCAGCACGACCGAGGCGGCGGTCACGACCGAGGCCATGGTGACGGTGCGCACGATCACGTCGAAATTCGCCGGGCGCAGCAGTTCGGCATAGGTCTTCAGCGTGAATTCCGGCACGATCAGGCCCGAGAATTCATCAATCGACCAGAAGCTCTGCCACAGCAGGGCGACCAGCGACCCCAGATAGACCACGCCCAGCCAGATCAGCGGCGGCGCGATCAGCAGCGCCAGCAGCACGCCGGGGCGGCGCCAGAACAGGCCGGTCAGCCGGTCGCCGGGGCCGCGGGCGGGGTGGAACGCGCCGCTCATGCCTCGCCCGCCATCTGATGCGCGGCGTCTGCCGCCCAGGTCAGGCCAACCTCGGCGCCCTCGGCGGGCAGGGCGGTGCCGGCGGGAACCAGCGCCACCAGTTCGGTGCCGCCCACATCCACGGCCAGCCGCGTGCCCAGCCCCAGATAGCGCAGCCCGGTCACCCGGCCCCGCGCGCGCGGCGCGGTGTCGGTCAGCCGGATCGCCTCGGGGCGCAGGCTGGCCCAGGTGGCGGGGCCGCCCAGCCGGGCTGAAAGGTCGGGCGGCAGCACGTTGGATGACCCCACGAAATCGGCCACGAAACGGGTGGCCGGGCGGTCGTAAATCTCTTCCGGCGTGCCCACCTGCACGATGCGGCCGCGCGAAAAGACGGCCACGCGATCTGCCATCGACAGCGCCTCGCCCTGGTCATGGGTGACGAAGACGAAGGTGATGCCCAGCCGGCGTTGCAGGTTCTTCAGCTCGTCCTGCATCGCCTCGCGCAGCTTCAGGTCCAGCGCGCCCAGCGGTTCGTCCAGCAGCAGCACCTTTGGTTCGTTGACCAGTGCGCGGGCCAGCGCCACCCGCTGGCGCTGGCCGCCCGACAACTGCCCCGGCTTGCGGCTGCCGTAATCGGGCAGATGCACCAGCGACAGCATCTCGTCGGCCTTGGCCAGACGGCTGCGGCGGTCCACGCCCTTGACCATCAGCCCATAGGCCACGTTGTCGCGCACGCTCATATGCGGGAACAGCGCGTAATCCTGAAAGACGGTGTTCACGTTGCGCAGGTTCGGCGGCACCCGGCTGACATCTTCGCCAAAGATGCGGATCGCGCCGGCCGTGGGCGTTTCAAACCCCGAGATCAGCCGCAGGCAGGTGGTCTTGCCAGACCCCGAAGGGCCAAGCATGGCGAAGAACTCGCCCTCGGGGATGGTCAGGTCCACCCCGTCCACGGCCTTCACGGCCACAGGCCCGGCCCCGTAATGGCGCGAGACGTTCAGGAATTCGACGGCAGCGGTCATCTGGTCACCGGACATGGCCCGCCCGTCCGCAGCGCAGGCTTCCGCAGCGCAGGCACGGCAGGCGCGGGGTGGGGAAGACCCCTTTCCCCGGCATGGGGAAAGGGGGCGTGGGTCTGTGTGTCAGCGGCCGCCGATCACGCCGATATAGTCGGACACCCAGCGATAGTAGGGCACGCAGTTGCCCGCCGGGCAGCTTGCGACCGGGGTGGTCCAGAACCGGATGCGATCGAAATCGTCAAAGCCGTTGGCGGTGCAGCCTTCCTTGGTCTGCATCCCGCTGCCATCGGTGCAGGCGGCGGGAACAACGGGGTTCGACCCGAACCAGACCGACAGGTCGGATTGCAGGTTCGAATTCAGCGAATGTTCCATGAACAGATAGGCGCAGGTCGGGTGCGGCGCCTCGGAATGCAGCATCAGCGTATCGGCCCAGCCGGTGGCGCCTTCCTCGGGAATGGTGCTGGCAACCGGCTGGCCTTCCGATTTCAGCAGGTTCACCTGGAACGGCCACGACCCCGAGGCAACCACGCCCTCGTTCTTGAAGTCGTCCACCTGGATCATCGCGTCGTGCCAGTAGCGCCCGACCAGTTCGCGCTGGGCGCGCAGCAGGTCCAGCGCGGCCGCGTATTGGTCCTCGTTCAGCTCATAGGGGTTGGTGATGCCCAGTTCCGGCTTGTGCGCCATCAGGTATTGCGCGGCATCGGCAATGTGGATCGGGCCGTCATAGGCCTGCACGCGCCCCTTGTTCGACTTGCCGTCGGGCAGGGTGGTTTCCTCGAACACCACCGACCAGGATTTCGGCGGACCGTCCTTGAACACCTCGGTGTTGTACATCAGCACGTTCGGACCCCACTGGTAGGGCACGCCGTAATGCACGCCGCCCACCGTATGCCAGGGCGCGTCCTTCAGCCGGTCATCAACCTTGGACCAGGACGGGATCAGATCGGTGTTGATGGGCTGGATACGCTTGCCCGCAACCAGCCGCAGCGAGGCATCGCCGCTGGCCGTGACCAGATCGAAGCCGCCCTCGTTCATCAGGGCAACCATCTCGTCGCTGGTGTTGGCGGTCTTCACGTTGACCTTGCAGCCCGAGGCCGCCTCGAACTTGGTCACCCAGTCATAGGCCTTGTCGGTTTCGCCCCGCTCGATATAGCCGGGCCAGGCCACGATATCGACCTGGCCTTCCGGCGTGCCAAGCGCGGTCATCTGCGCGAAGGTCGGCCCAAGGCCGGTCAACAGAACAAGGGCCGTGCTGGCCATCAGCTTCATGGTGTTCATCGCAAACTCCCTGTGGATAGGCCGCTCCGGGCGGCACGCCGGTATTCCGGTCATGCAATCACGCTACGGAAGCGGGCAGGAATCGCAAATGCAAAAGATGGATGCGAGGTATCGGCGTTTCCGATGGCTGGCGGTTTCAGCCGGCCATCAGATGCGGATGGCTTTGCCAAAGCGCCGTGGTCAGCCGCGCCAGACGGGCCGGATCATGCGCGAACAGCGTTTCCGGCGGCGCGGCGCGCATCCAGCCGGGCGGCGGGGCGCCGTCGATGCGGCCCGTGTCCAGCCCCGGCAGGGCAAGGCGCCCGGTCTCGGCCAGCCAGCGGTGGCAGGTGGCGGCGCGCAGGGCGGCCTCGGCCACTTCGGGGTGCAGAGCCAGCGGCGCATCGGGCGGATCGCTGCGGTCCAGCGCGGCCAGCGGCAGGATCAGCCGTTCGCCCCGCCGCCGGGCCGCCGCCGTCAGCCCGCCGTCACGCCGCAGCCGCGCCAGCAGCACCAGCGCCTCGGCCGACAGGCCGACATTCGCCTGATGCCGTGGCAGGTCGGCCGGCGTCACCTCGGGGCCAAGGAACCGGGTGACGAAATCGGTGGTGATGTCGCCCCCCTGCAGGGTGGTGCGGTCAAACGCCACCAGTTCGGGCGGGCGTCCGAAGGCGGCCCCGGTATCCAGGATCGCCTCGCGCAGCGGCAGCCGGCTGGGCGGCAGCGGGGCGTTTTCGGTCTTGAGCCATTCCTGAAGCCGCGCCCGGTAATGCGAAACCGGATCGCGGATATAGAAGATGGGCGTGATGTCGGTGGTCAGTTCCGACAGGGTTTCTGCCAGCAGGGCCTTGGCCTTGCCGCGCGCCTGCTGGAACAGCACCTCGCTGGACAGCACCAGCACCCGGGGCGGGCTGGCCGCAACCGCAAGGCAAAGCTCGTTCCACACTTGCCAGGCCCTGTCCGCCGTCGCCTCGGGGCCGCCATGTTCCTGCAGCGTCCAGCCGGTCAGCCGGTCGGGGTGTTCGCACAGCGCCAGCAGCAGATGGTGTGCAATGGCAGACCCGCCGAAGCGGGGGTAAAGCACCGATCTGGCCCGCAGCACCTCTGCCCCGTCATGCAGCGATTGCTGCAAGGCGGTGGTGCCGGTCTTGCCCGGCCCCATGTGCAGCAGGATCTTCACGGAACGGCGGGGCGCGCGGCAAAGCCAAGCTGAGCCGACCGCACGAAGTTATGCGCCGGGGCCGAAAGCGGCGCCCCCTTGCGCCAGGCCAGCCCGACCTGCACCGACGGCAGGTCGCCCGACACATCGCGGATCTCGATCCGGTCGCCTTCCAGCGACCAGGGCCGGTAAACCAGGCCGGGCAGGATCGCCAGCCCGGCGCCGGTGGCGACCAGCGACCGCACCGCCTCGACGCTGCGGGTGCGAAAGGCGATGCGGGGCCGCACCGACAAGCCGGCCATCAGGCGGCGGGTGCTTTCCTCGATCTCGTCCACCATCAGGCTGATGAAGGGTTCCTCGACCAGATCCTCGGGCGCGATGACTTCGGCCGAGGCCAGCCTGTGCCCCTGCGGCAGCCACAGCCGATAGGGCGACACCAGCAGCGTTTCCACATTCAGCGCCGCGCGGTCGCGGATCGACGAGGTGAACAGGACGGCCACGTCCAGTTCGCCCCCGATCAGCAGGTGTTGAAGATAGTCGCCGGTTTCCTCCAGCGCCGAAATCTCGATCGCCGGCCAGCCCCGGCGAAACCGCGACAGCACGTCCGACAGCACATAGCCCGCCACCAGCGACGACACGCCCAGCGACAGCCGCCCCGGCACATTGCCGGTTTCCTGCTGGAATGACTGGCGGGCCTGCGACACGTCGCCAAGAATCTGGCTGGCATGGCGCAGGAACAGCCCGCCCTTGTGCGTCAGCTCCAGCCCGCGGGCGCGGCGTTCGAACAGCAGGACGCCCAGATCCACCTCCAGCGCGCGGATCGCCTCTGTGACAGAGCTTTGCGAGATCGACAGCATTCGCGCGGCGGCCGAGATGCTGCCGGAATCGGCCGCGGCAACAAAGAACTGAAGCTGGCGCAGGGTGAAGGCCAAGGTGCCTCGCGGGGGCGGTTGGGTCGGGCTGAGGATTGCACCCTTGCGCCGTCTTTGCCAGAGCGGGCCGACGCTTGCCTTTTGCCGCGCCGCCTGGGCAGGGTGCGGCAAGTGGGGATGAGAATGATTGACGTACCTCAAGGACTGGGCCACGCTTTTCCGCATAGCGAGGAGACATGAGCCGCCCCACCGTCAATGACATTGCCCGCGAAGCCGGCGTCAGCCTGGCCACGGTGGACCGCGTGCTGAACGCGCGGCCCGGGGTGCGGGCGAAAACCGTGTCGGCGGTGCAGGATGCGGTGGCCCGTCTGGGCTATGTGCGCGACATGGCGGCGGCCAATCTGGCGCGGCAAAGGCGCTATCGCATGGTGGCGGCGTTGCCCGATGGCGACAGCCAGTTCGTCGAAACGCTGGCCGAGGCGCTGACCGAGGCGGCGCATTCGGCCGTCACCGCCCGGATGGAGCTGGAGATCACGCGCTACCCGGCGGAAGACGCCCATGCGCTGGCGGCCCTGCTGGGCCGGATGTCGCCGCAGGACGTGGCGGGCGTCGCGGTCATGGCGCCGGAAACCCCGGTCCTGCGCGATGCGATCAGGGGGCTGAAATCAAAGGGGATTCCGGTCATTGCGCTGGCCTCTGACCTGCCCAGCACGGAACGCGACCATTTCGTCGGCATCGACAGCCGCGCGGCGGGGCGCACGGCGGCGGTGCTGATGGGCCGGTTTGCCGGGGCGGCGCCGGGGCAGATTCTGGCGGTGGCGCAGTCGATGCAGTTGCGCGATGCCATCGAACGCCGCCGCGGCTTTGACGAGGTGATGCTGGCCGATTTTCCGGGACTCGAGGTCTTGCCCACCTTGGAAACCCACGGCTCCGACACCACCCTCCGCGCCGTGGTGACCGAGGCGCTGCGTCATGCCCGCAATGTGCGCGGCATCTATCTTCTGGGGGCAGGGCACCGCGCGCTGGCCGCCACGCTGGCCGATCTGGGGATGACCGGGCGATTCGTCGTGATCGGTCACGAACTGACGCCGCACACCCGCCGCGCCCTGCTGGCGGGCCATATTGATGCGATCATCACGCAGAATCTGGGCCACCTTGCGCGGTCCACCCTGCGCGTGCTGCGCGCCAAGGCCGATCACGCCCCGATTGACGAGGCGCAGGAACAGTTGCGCGTCGAAATCGTCCTGCGCGAAAACCTGCCGCCCGATCAATAGGTTGCTTTGCGCCCGCCAGACGGCGTCATTCGGCCCGTTCCATGCTGCACCGCGAAATGAGGTGCGTACCTCATAAATCTGTGGACAGCAGACGCCGGCTGTTCCTATGCTTTCCGCAGGGAGAAGGCCCGGCCGGAGGTTTCCCGGTACAGGCACGTCACGGACTGCATCGACAACCGGGAGGATTACATGAAAGCTGGACATCTGGCCGCATCCGCGGCCCTTGCGCTTGTCGCGGCCTCGGCCGCCTCGGCGCAGTCGAAGGAACTGACCCTGTGCTGGGCCGCCTGGGATCCGGCCAACGCGCTGGTCGAACTGTCAAAGGACTTTGAAGCCCAGTCGGGCATCAAGATGAAGTTCGAATTCGTGCCCTGGCCCAATTTCGCCGACCGGATGCTGAACGAGCTGAACTCGGGCGGTCAGTTGTGCGACCTGCTGATCGGTGACAGCCAGTGGATCGGCGGCAGCGCCGAGAATGGCCATTACGTCAAGCTGAACGATTTCTTCGACAAGGAAGCCATCAGCATGGACGATTTCGCCCCGGCGACCGTCTATGCCTATTCGACCTGGCCGAAGGGTGAACCGAACTATTACGCACTGCCCGCCATGGGCGATGCGAACGGCTGGTTCTACCGCAAGGACTGGTTCGCCCGCCCCGAGATCCAGGCCGCCTTCAAGGAAAAATACGGCCGCGACCTGGCCGAACCGAAGACGCAGAAGGAACTGCTGGAAATCGCGCAGTTCTTCCAGGGCCGCGAGATCGACGGCCAGACCGTCTATGGCGCCTCGATCTTCACCGAGCGCGGGTCCGAAGGCATCACCATGGGCGCGACCGGCGCGCTTTATGCCTGGGGGTTCAAATATGAAAACACCCCCGGCAAGTATGACATGGAAGGGGCGGTGAACAGCCCGGCGGCGGTGGAAGGCCTTGAATTCTACAAGGAACTTTACAAGACTGCCACGCCCCCCGGCTATGACAACGCCTATATGGAACAGTCGCTGGATGCCTTCAAATCGGGGCAGGTGGCCATGGCGATGAACTGGTTCGCCTTCTTCCCCGGCCTTTACGCCGACCCCAATGTCGGCGGCGACAAGATCGACTTCTTCGTGAACCCGGCGCAGAACGTGGCCGCCAGCACGCTGGGCGGGCAGGGCATCTCGGTTGTCAGCTACACCGACAACATGGATGGGGCGCTGGCCTATATCAAATGGTTCGCCCAGCCCGAGGTGCAGAAGAAATGGTGGTCGATGGGCGGCTATTCCTGCCACAAGGCCGTGCTGGAAGATCCGGGCTTCAAGGACAGCGCCCCCTTCGCCGGCGATTTCCTTGAAGCGATGAACGGCGTGCAGGATTTCTGGCAGGAACCGGCCTATGCCTCGCTCCTGCTGGCAATGCAGGACCGGCTGCACAACTACATCGTGGCCGATCAGGGCACCGCGCAAGAGGCGCTGGATGGCCTGATCGCGGACTGGACCGAAGTCTTCCAGGACGAAGGCAAGCTCTGACCCTTGATCCCCGTCCCCCCAACGCGGGGGCGGGGCAGAAGACCCCTCCTTCCCCCGTTCGCGCGGGGGAGGGAGGGCCCGGCGAGACGGCCGTCCCGTCTTGCGCCGCAGCGGGACCATGCCATGACCAACCCCATCGACCTTGCCGCAAGGGCCACGCCCGCCCCCGTCTCGCGCCGCATCCGCGGCCTGTCGGACCGGGCCATCGCCTGGATCTTCGTCGCCCCGACGATCTTTCTTCTGCTGGCGATCAACATCTTTCCGCTGATCTGGACGGTCCGGCTGTCCTTCACCAATTACGCCGCCAACAAGCCGAACGCCGAGGTGAAATGGGTGGGCCTGCGCAACTATCAGCGCATCCTGACCGATGACGGCATCTGGGCCACCATGCAGACCACGGCGCATTTCCTGTTCTGGACGCTGCTTCTGCAGGTGGTGATCGGCTTCACCCTGGCCTGGCTGATCAACCGGAAATTCCGCGGCAACGATCTGCTGACCACGCTGATCGTGATCCCGATGATGCTGTCGCCCGCCGTGGTGGGCAATTTCTGGACCTTCCTCTACCAGCCGCAGATCGGCCTGGTGAACTATGTGGCCGAACTGCTGACCGGCACGCCGGCCAGTTCGTTTTCCATGCTGGGGCCGGGCGGGCTGGCGCCCTGGTCGATCATCATCGTCGACACCTGGATGTGGACACCCTTCGTCATGCTGATCTGTCTGGCGGGTCTGCGGTCGATCCCCGATTACATCTACGAGGCGGCCGAAGTGGACCGCGCCTCGAAATGGCGGCAATTCTGGACGATCACCGTGCCCATGGTGCTGCCCTTCCTGATGCTGGCGGTGCTGTTCCGCGGCATCGAGAATTTCAAGATGTTCGACATGGTGGCCCTGCTCACCGGCGGTGGCCCCGGCAACGAGACGCTGCTGACCAGCATCGACCTCAAACGCGAGGCGTTTGAAAAATGGCGGACCGGCTATTCCTCGGCCTATGCCATCATCCTGTTCGTCACCGTCTTCGGCCTTGCGTCGATCTATGTCAAAGCCCTGAACAAGGTGAAGGAAAGATGAGCGCCTGGTCCGTCACCGAACCGTCGAAACTGTCGAAATGGGCGGCCGGGCTGCTGGTCACCTTCTACACCATCGTCACGCTGTTGCCGCTGGTCTGGATCATCTCGACCGGCTTCAAGTCCGGGCCCGACAGCATCAGCTACCCGCCCAAGGTGCTGTTCGAACCCAGCCTCGAAGGCTACGTCAACCTGTTCACCACCCGCACCCGGCTGGGGGCCGAGGAATTCGCCGCCCTGCCGCCGCCCGAAACCTGGTATGACCGGATCGTGCGCGGCAGCGGCATGGTGATCGCCGGCCCGTCGCGCTTTGGCGAACGGTTCCTGAATTCGGTCATCATCGGCTTCGGCTCAACCGCGCTGTCCATCTTTCTGGGCACGCTGGCGGCCTATGCCTTCAGCCGCTTCAAGGTGCCGCTGAAGGACGATCTGCTGTTCTTCATCCTGTCCACCCGGATGATGCCGCCCATCGCCGTCGCCATCCCGATCTATCTGATGTATCGCGAACTGGGCCTCTCGGACACGCATCTGGGGATGATCCTGCTGTATACGGCGGTGAACATCTCGCTGGCGGTCTGGCTGCTCAAAGGCTTCATCGACGAAATCCCCCGCGAATACGAAGAGGCCGCGCTGATTGACGGCTACACGCGGTTTCAGGCGTTCCGCAAGGTGGTGCTGCCGCAGGCGGCCACGGGCATCGCCTCGACCGCGATCTTCTGCCTGATCTTCGCCTGGAACGAATACGCCTTCGCGGTCCTGCTGACCTCGGGCAACGCCCAGACCGCGCCGCCCTTCATTCCCACCATCATCGGCGTCGGCGGGCAGGACTGGCCTGCGGTGGCCGCCGGCGCGACCGTGTTCCTGCTGCCGGTCATGGTGTTCACCATCCTCCTGCGCAAGCATCTGTTGCGCGGCATCACCTTCGGAGCGGTCCGCAAATGAGCAAGACGCCAGCAAGACAAAAGGAAGACGCAAGGAAGACTGTCCGATGACCGGCATCCTGTCCCGCTTCCTGACCGGCCTTCTCCGCCTGCGCCGCGGCCCGTGGGAAACTCTGGCCACCATCCTGATCGCGCTTGGCGTCTTCATGCTGATGCAGCCCTTCGCGCTTTGGGCCTTCACCTGGTCCTTCCTTGTGACGCTGACCGGCACGGTGATGTTCATCATCACCAGCCATTTCCCGGAGTAAGCCCTTGGCCGAGATCGTCATTCGCAATCTCCGCAAGGAATTCGGCGCCTTCACGGCGGTGAAGGGGTCCAGCTTCACCATCGGCGATGGCGAATTCTTCATGCTTCTTGGCCCCTCGGGCTGCGGCAAGACCACCACGCTGCGCATGATCGCGGGGCTGGAACTGCCCACCTCCGGCGAAATCCTGATCGACGGCGAAGACGTGTCGCAACGCCCCGCCAGCCAGCGCGACATCGCCATGGTGTTCCAGATGTTCGCGCTTTACCCGCATATGAGTGTTCGGAAAAACATTTCATATCCGTTGGTTAGCCAAGGGATGCCGCGCGCGCAGGTGCAGGCCCGCGTGGCCGAGGTGGCGCGAATCCTGCGGATCGAACACCTGCTGGACAAGGGCGTGGGCGGCCTGTCGGGCGGCGACCGGCAGCGCGTCGCGCTGGGCCGTGCCATCGTCCGCAACCCTGCGGCCTTCATGATGGACGAACCCCTTGGCGCGCTGGATGCCGAATTCCGCGAGATCATGGCCGAGGAGCTGCGCGCCCTGCATGACCGGATGGGCGCGACCACGGTCTATGTGACCCATGACCAGTTGGAGGCGATGCAGATGGGCGACAAGATCGTGGTGATGAACCACGGCGTCGTCGAACAATTCGGCACCCCGCAAGAGATTTACGACCACCCCGCCACCCTGTTCGTGGCCGATTTCATCGGCAGCCCGTCGATGAACTTCCTGCATTTCGAAGGCGGCTTCCGCCCCGGCAGCACCACCGTCACGCTGGCGGGCACCCAGATCGAGGTGCCGCAGCTTGAGGAAGAGGCCGAGGGTCGCAAGCTGGTGCTGGGCGTGCGCCCCGAACATGTGACGCTGACCGCAGACGGCCCCTATCGCGGCCGGGTGGTGGCCACCGAATATCTGGGCACCACCCAGATCATCACGCTGGACACCGCGCAGGGCCAGATCAAGGCCCGTGCGCCCTCCGGCCAGCGCGCCAGCGCGGGCGAGACGGTGGGCCTCAGCTTCGCCCCGTCAAAGCTGTCGCTGTTCGATCAGGGCACCGGCCGCGCCTTCCGCACGGCGGCCAATGCGGGGGTGTTCCATGGCTGAGGTGGTGCTGTCCGGGCTGAGCCGGTCCTACGGCGCGGTGCAGGCGTTGAAGGATGTGTCGATGACCATTCCCGACGGGTCTTTCGTGGTGCTGCTTGGCCCCACCGGGGCGGGCAAGACCACCACCCTGCGGCTGATCGCCGGGCTGGACCGGCCCGATGCCGGCGACATCCGCATCGGTGGCGCCTCGGTCCTGTCGGACACACCGGCGATGCGCGACGTGGCGATGGTGTTCCAGCAATATTCGCTCTACCCGCACATGACCGTGCGGGACAATCTGGCCTTCCCGCTGCGGTCACCGATGATCGCCATGCCGGAAGACCAGATCGCCGCCCGCGTGGCCGAGGTGGCCGAGGTGCTGCGCATCCCGCACAAGCTGGACAACAAGGCGACCGCGCTGTCGGGCGGCGAGATGCAGCGCGTGTCCATCGGCCGCGCGCTGGTGCGCAATCCGCGCATTTACCTGATGGATGAACCGCTGTCGTCGCTGGATGCCAAGCTGCGCGCCGACCTGCGGATCGAGCTGAAGCGCATCCACGCCGATCTGGGTGCGACCTTCCTTTATGTGACGCATGACCAGATCGAGGCGATGACCATGGCCACCCATGTCGGCGTGCTGGACCAAGGCCGTCTGGTGCAGTTCGGCACCCCGCGCGAGATCTACGAAGCCCCGGTGTCCACCTATGTTGCCAGCCGGCTGGGCCAGCCGCGCATCACCCTGCTGCCGGCCGATGCCTTTGGTCCCGGTGCGCCGCCGGGCGCGGTTCAGATGGGCTTGCGGCCCGAACACATTGCCCTTGGCGAAGGCCAGCCCGCCACAGTGGGCCGGGTGGAACATCTGGGCGACCAGACCCGGCTGCACCTGAGCCTTGGCCCGCACCAGATTGTCACCTTGGCCGATCCGCATACCCGGCTGGCGCCGGGCGATACCGTGCAGATCCGGCCGCAAACGCCGCTTTGGTTCGACGCCGCCGGAAACCGCCTGCAAGGAGGCCCCGCATGAAACAGTTCATGAATGACAGGGAAACCCTGGTGACCGAGGCCATCGACGGGCTGCTGCGCACGGCGGGCGGGCGGCTGGCGCGGCTGGACGGATACCCGCATATCAAGGTGGTGGTCCGCACCGACTGGGACCGGGGAAAGGTCGCGCTGGTTTCGGGCGGCGGTTCGGGGCACGAACCTTCGCACGCGGGCTTTGTCGGGCAGGGGATGCTGACGGCGGCGGTCTGCGGCGATGTCTTTGCCAGCCCTTCGGTCGATGCCGTTCTGGCCGGTATCCTGGCAGTCACGGGCAAGGCCGGCTGTCTGCTGATCGTCAAGAATTACACGGGCGACCGGCTGAATTTCGGCCTTGCCGCCGAACGCGCCCGCGCCTTCGGGCTGAAGGTCGCCATGGTGATCGTTGATGACGATGTGGCGCTGCCCGATCTGCCGCAGGCGCGCGGCGTTGCGGGTACGCTTTTCGTGCACAAGATCGCCGGCGCGCTGGCCGAGGCGGGCGCCGATCTCGACACCATCGCCGCCGCAGCCCAAGGCGTGATCAAGGGCGCCATCTCCATCGGGATGAGCCTTGACACCTGCACCGTGCCCGGCAGCCCCAAGGAAGACCGCATCGGTCAGGGCAAGGCGGAACTGGGCCTTGGCATCCATGGCGAAGCCGGGGTCGAACAGGTTGATTTCTCGGGCGCGCGGGCGGCGATCCAGATGGTCGCGGCACGGCTGTCGCCGCATATGGGCAAGGGCGACCATGTGGCCTTGCTGAACAACCTTGGCTCCACCACGCCGCTGGAAATGAGCCTGCTGGCCGAAGAACTGGCGCGGTCGCCCATTGCGGGGCAGATCAAGGCGCTGATCGGGCCGGCCCCGCTGATGACCTCGCTCGACATGCACGGATTCTCGCTGTCGCTCTTGCCGCTGGACGAAGACCGCGCGCGGCTGCTGGCGGCCCCGGTGGCCCCCCATGCCTGGCCCGGCTGCCTGCCCTTGGGGCCGGTGGCGGTGCGGCCCTTGCCCGACGGGCTGGCGCCGATCCAGCCGGTGCCTTCGGCCCATCCGGCGCGGCGGGCGCTGATCGCGCGTTGCTGCGCGGCGCTGATCGCGGTGGAAAAGGATCTGAACGCGCTGGATGCCAAATCCGGCGACGGCGACACCGGCAGCACGCTGGCCGGGGCGGCGCGGGCCTTGCAGGCGGCGCTGGACCGGCTGCCGCTGGCGGACCCGACCCAGCTTTACCGCGCCATCGGCATGGAACTGGCGCAGACCATGGGGGGATCGTCCGGGGTGCTGCTGGCGATCTTCTTCGCCGCTGCGGGCGACGCCTCGGCGGGCGGGAAGGACTGGATCGGTGCGCTTTCGGCAGGGCTGGACCGGGTGATGCAGGTGGGCGGCGCGGCGCCCGGCCACCGCACCATGATCGACGCGCTGGCCCCGGCGCTTGCCGCCTTGCCGCAGGGTGTGGGGGCCGCCGCCGCCGCCGCCCGTGCCGGGGCCGACAGCACCGCCGCCATGACCCGCGCCCGGGCCGGGCGGGCAACTTATCTGTCCGCCGACAAGCTGAAAGGGTTCAACGACCCCGGCGCAGAAGGCGTGGCGCGTCTGTTCGAGGATCTGGCCAAGGCCTGACCTGCGGCTTGCTCTGCACATATCCCATGGGAATCCGGGGGTTGCCCCCGGAGCCCGGATCAGTCCAGCCCCAGCATCCGGCGGTTCGCGGCCCGATCGGCACCCGACCCGGCGAAATCGTCGAACGCCTTTTCGGTGACGCGAATGAGATGGGCCTTCACGAAATCGGCCCCTTCGCGCGCCCCGTCCTCGGGGTGCTTGAGGCAACATTCCCATTCCACCACGGCCCAGCCGTCAAAGCCGTATTGCGTCAGCTTTGAAAACACGCCGCCGAAATCGACCTGCCCGTCGCCAAGGCTGCGGAAGCGGCCGGCGCGGTTCACCCAGGACTGGTAGCCGCCATAGACGCCCTGCCGTCCGGTGGGGTTCAACTCGGCATCCTTCACATGGAACATGCGAATCCGGTCGTGGTAGATGTCGATGTTTTCCAGGTAATCCATGTGCTGCAGGACGTAGTGCGAAGGGTCATACAACATGCAGGCGCGGGTATGACTGCCGGTCCGCTCCAGAAACATCTCGTAGCTGATGCCGTCATGCAGGTCTTCGCCGGGGTGGATCTCGTAACAGACATCGACGCCGCAATCCTCGGCATGGTCCAGGATCGGCCGCCAGCGCCGGGCTAGTTCGTCGAATGCTTCTTCCACCAGCCCTGCGGGGCGTTGCGGCCAAGGGTAGACATAGGGCCAGGCCAGCGCGCCGCTGAAGGTGGCATGGGCGGTCAGGCCCAGGTTGCGGCTGGCGGTCAGCGCCTTCTTCACCTGATCCACCGCCCATTCGGCGCGGGCCTTGGGGTTGCCCCGGACTTGCGGCGCGGCAAAGCCGTCGAAGGCGGTGTCATAGGCCGGATGCACGGCCACAAGCTGGCCTTGCAGGTGGGTGGAAAGTTCGGTCACGGCGATGCCGTTCGCGGCGGCCTGTCCCTTGAAATCGTCGCAATAGCCCTTTGACGCGGCGGCCTTGTCCAGATCGAACAGACGCGCGTCCCAACTGGGCACCTGCACGCCCACATAGCCGCAATCGGCGGCCCAACGGGTGATGTCGGGCCAGGTGTTGAACGGCGCGGCGTCGCCGGCGAATTGCGCCAGAAACAGCGCCGGTCCCTTGATGGTCTGCATCGTGCTCTCCCTTCTCCCCCCGTTTCGGTGCGGTGTGCCGCTAAAGCGCGGGCTTGACCCAGGCCCCGTTGCGCGCGCTTGACCGCACGCAGGCATCGACAAAGGCCACGCCCTCAACCCCTTCGCGCAGGCCGGGGAAGGTGACCGCCGGGTCCGCCGTTGCGCCGTCGCGCCGCGCGATGATCGCACGGGCGGCCTCGGCATAGATATTGGCGAAGCCTTCCAGATACCCCTCCGGGTGGCCCGAGGGGATGCGCGAGACGCGCGCCGCTTCGGGGCCGGCGCCGGGGCCGTTGCGGGTGATGCGCTGGCGCGGCTGGCCAAGCGGCGTGAACCACAGATAGTTCGGGTCTTCCTGCGCCCATTCGATGCCGGCCTTCGTGCCATAGACCCGCAGTCGCAGCGCGTTTTCGTTGCCGGTCGCCACCTGGCTGCACCACAACATGCCCCGCGCGCCACCCTTGTAGCGCAGCATCACATGGCCGTTGTCATCCACCCGCCGGCCCGGCACGAAGCGTTGCAGGTCGGCGGCCAGTTCCTCAAGTTCCAGTCCGGTGACGAAACCGGCCAGGTTGAAGGCATGGGTGCCGATGTCGCCGGTGCTGCCGCCTGCGCCGGTACGGGCGGGGTCGGTGCGCCAGTCGGCCTGTTTCTGGCCCGACTGTTCGATCGGTTCTGCCAGCCAGTCCTGCGCATATTCCACCTGCACCACCCGGATTTCACCCAGGGCACCCGATTGCGCCAGCGCGCGGGCGTGGCGGATCATCGGGTAGCCGGTGTAATTGTGGGTCAGCGCGAAGATCACGCCGCTGGCTTCCGCCGCGCGGGCCAGCCTCTTGGCCTCGGGCAGGGTGGCGGTCAGCGGCTTGTCGCAGATCACATGGATGCCGCGTTTCAGGAACTGCATCGCCACAGGGGCGTGCATATGGTTCGGGGTGACGATGGCCACCGCCTCGATCCCGTCCTTGCGTCGGGCTTCGCGCGCGGCCATGTCGGCAAAGCTGGCATAGGCGCGGGGCACGCCCAGATCGGCCGCCGAGGCCAGCGCCTTTTCCGCCGAGGATGAGAAGCAGCCCGCGACCAGGTCATACTGGTCATCCAGCCGGGCCGCGATGCGATGCACCGCGCCGATGAAGGCATCGCGCCCGCCGCCGACCATGCCCAGCCGGATGCGCGGCGCCCGCGCCACATGCGCGCCTGTGATTGCCATGGAAACCCTCCCCAGGATTCGCCCGGTGTGCCGGGCCGCCCCTGACAATTGTTAGCGGCAACACCGGGGCCGGTCCAGCTTGGAGTCGCGTTGCGGCTGTGGCGGGGAAGGGCCAGTCGCGCCCATGCGGCGAAGCCCGCCGGGGGATGGAAACCCTGCCTTGCCCTTGCGGCGCTGCGGGGTCTTACTCTGGCAAAAAGGTGTGTCGCCGTGAAACATGATCGCCCCGTTCCCCGCCAGACGGAAACGCCGAAGGCCGCGCCTGCGCTGCTGCCGGTGCGGATTGCCGGCACCGGACACGCGCTGCCCGTGGCCGAGGTGACGTCGGCCGAGATGGATGCGCGGCTTGGGCTGCGGCCCGGCACGCTGGCCGCCGCGACCGGGGTGGTGGCGCGGCGGGTCTGCGGGGCCGAGGACCAGATCGACCTGGCCGTCGCCGCCGCGCAGGCCGCGCTGGACCGGGCGGGGATGGGGCCGGGGGACATTGACCTTGTGCTGGGGGCCTGCGGGATTCCCTATCAGACGCTGCCCGCCACTGCGCCGCTGGTCATGCAGCGGCTGGGCCTGCCCGAAGGCCGCGCCGCCGCCTTTGACGTGAACGCGACCTGTCTCAGCTTTCTGGCCGCGTTGGACCTTGCCGCGCTGCGCATTGCGGCGGGAATGGCGCGCAACGTGCTGGTGTTCTCGTCCGAAGTCGCCTCACGCGCGTTGCCCTGGGACACACAGCCCGAGGTTGCGGCGCTGTTCGGGGACGGGGCGGCGGCGGCGGTTGTCACGCGGGCGGCGCTGCCGGGGCAGGGCATCCGGGCCAGCCTGATGGAAACCTATCCCGCCGCCTATGACGCCTGCCGTCTTGGCGCGGGCGGCACGCGGATCGACTTTCACCGCGATCCTCATGGCTTTGCCGCCGAGGCGCGGTTCCAGATGGACGGCAAGGCGCTGTTCCGGGTGACGCATCGGCATTTCCCCGGCTTTGTCGGGCGCTTGCTGGCGGCGGCTGGCTGGACGGCGGCGGATGTCGATCTGGTGGTGCCGCATCAGGCCAGCCCGCTGGCGTTGGAGCATATGGTGCGCGAAACCGGCTTTGCGCCGGAGCGGGTGGTGAACATGGCGGCGCGGCTGGGTAACCAGATCGCCGCCTCGATCCCCACCGCGCTGGACAGTGCGGCCCGCGATGGCCGCATCGGGCCGGGGGCGCGGGTCTTGCTGCTGGGAACCTCGGCCGGGGTCAGTTTCGGCGGCATGGCGCTGGTGGCATGAGCGGACCACGGGTGCTGATCACCGGGGCGACCGGCTATCTGGGCGGGCACCTGGCGCGGGCGTTGCAGGCGCAGGGCTGGCCGCTGGTGCTGACCGGGCGCGATGCGGCGGCCTATGCCCGGCTGGCGGGGCAGGGCCATGCGGTGCACCGGCTTGACCTGGCCGGGGGCTTCGATCCGGCGCTGGCGGCGCGGATCGGCGCGGTTGATGCGGTGGTGCATTGCGCGGCGCTGTCGGCCCCCTGGGGGCGGTGGGTGGCGTTTGAGGCGGCCAATGTCACCGGCACCCGAACGGCGCTGGATCTGGCCGGGGCGCTGGGCGCGCGGCGCTTCGTCAATATCTCGTCCCCCGCGGTGGGATTTGCGCTGCGCGACCAGATCGGGCTGCGGGAAGAGGCGCCGCTGCCGCCGCCGATCAACGCCTATGCCCGCAGCAAGGCCCTGGCCGAGCGGCTGGTGCTGGCGCGGGGGGCGCTGGGGCCGGTGACGCTGCGCCCGCGCGGCATCTATGGGCCGGGGGAACAGACGCTTCTGCCACGGCTGGCGGCGGCGCTGCGGCGGGGGCCGATGCCGTTGTTGCGCGGCGGGGTGGCGGCCATCGACCTGACGCATGTCAGCGATGTGGTCGGTGCCATTCAGGCGGCGGTTCTGGCCGGCCCTGCGGTGGCGGGGCAGACCTTCCACATCTCGGGCGGCGAGATGGCGCCGGTGCGCGAGATCGTCGCCCGGGTCGGCGCGGCGCTGGACCTGCCGGTCCGCTGGCGCCCGATGCCGCTACGCCCGCTGATGGCGTTGGCGCGGCTGGCCGAGGCGATGACGCTGGCCCTGCCCGGCGGGCGCGAGCCTGTGGTGACACCCTATGCGCTGGGGCTGTTCGCGTTCCGGCAAAGCCTTGACCTGACCAAGGCTCGGTCCCTGCTGGGCTGGCGGCCGGTCATGCCCTTGTCGGCCGGGCTGGACGACGCCTTGGCGGCGGCACGGGGCGTTGCGGGATGAAGCCGGTTTTCCCCAACAGCGCGACTGTCACCGTGAACGGCCGGCTGGTGCTGCGCAAGGCGCCGCCGGGGCGGGTGGCGTTGAAGGTGCGTTATGGCCTGTTTGTCCACCCGGTTCACGGGCCGGTGCTGACTGACACCGGCTATGGCCCGCAGGTGACGGCAGCGCCGGGGCGCAGCCTGACGCTGCGGCTGTATTCCAGTGTCCTGCGGCCGGCGCTTGTGGCGGATCAGGCGCCGCAGGCGGTGCTGGCGCGAATGGGGTTCGCGCCGGCGGATGTTCGGCGGGTGATCCTGACGCATCTTCATGCCGATCATGTGGCCCGGCTGGACGAGTTTCCGCAGGCCCGCCTCCTGACCCGCCGTGCGGTGCTGGCCGCCACGCTGGGCCGGTCGCGCTTTGCGAACCTGCATCGGGGCATCTTTCCCGAACTGCTGCCCCCCGGCCTGATGGACCGCTGCACCGACATTGACAGCCTGCCGCGCGTTGCGGCCCCGCCCGGCCTGCCCGACGGGCACGATCTGTTCGGTGACGGGTCGGTGCTGGCGATTGACCTGCCCGGCCATGCCGAGGGGCATTTCGGCCTGTGTTTCCCGCATCTGTCGCCGCCGCTGCTTTATGCCTGCGATGTGCAATGGCGGGTGCAGGCGCTGGAGCCGGGCCGTGCCCCCGGCTATCCGGCCCGCGCCGTGGCCGAGGATCGGGCCGCCTGGGCGGCCACGACCGCGCAGGTGGCGGCCTTTGCGCGGGCGGGCGGGCAGGTGGTGCTGTGCCACCAGCCGGAAGACACGCCCTTCGATCTGCCGGCGGCCGCCCGATGACCGCGATCTGGCCCGCCGTTGCCGGGTTCGCCGGCACGCTTTGGGCCAGCCGGGCGGGGCAGGGCCGGACGCGGTTCGAGGCGTGGCAGAAGCGGCAGCTTGACCGCTGGCTTGCCCGTGACCTGCCCCGCGTGGCGTTTTACGCCGATGCGCCGCCGCGCCTGCACGACCTGCCGGTGATCGACAAGGCCGTGGTCATGGCCCGGTTTCAGGATTTCAACCGTGGTGGCATCACGGCCGATCAGGGCTGGCTGGCCTTTGCCGGGGCGGGCCGGATCGGCACCGTCAGCATCGGGGCCAGCACCGGCACCAGCGGCAACCGGATGCTATATGCCGTGACGCCGGAAGAACAGGCCCGCTGGGTGGGCACCATGCTGGCCAAGACCGTGCCCGGCTTTCTGTGGCAGACCGAACGGGTGGCGGTGATCCTGCCGCAAGCCTCGGCCCTGTATGACAGCGCCGGGCGCACCCGGCGCCTGAAGCTGCAGTTCTTCGATCTGGGGCAGGGGGTCGAAAGCTGGGCCGACCGGCTGACGGCCTTTGCGCCGACCTGCGTGATCGCGCCGCCGCGCGTGCTGCGCCGGCTGGCCGAACTGCCGCTGCCCCTGTCGCCGCGCCGCCTGTATTCGGGGGCCGAGACTCTGGACCCGATCGACCGCGCGGTGATCGAGGCGCGGTTCGGCCTGCCGCTGGGCCAGATCTACATGGCGACCGAGGGGCTGTTTGCCGTGACCTGTCCGCAGGGGCGGCTGCATCTGGCCGAGGATTCGGTTCATTTCGAATTCCTGCCGGTGGGTGACGGGCTGGTGACGCCGCTGATCTCCGGCTTTCGCCGCCGTTTCCAGATCATGGCGCGCTACCGCATGAACGACCTGTTGCGCCTGTCGCCCCACGCCTGCCCCTGCGGATCGCCCCTGCGCGTGGTGGAGGAGGTGGTGGGGCGGATGGACGACAGTTTCACCTTTGACCGGGCCGATGGCACGGCGATTCTGGTCACGCCCGATGTGCTGCGCAACGCGGTGCTGGATGCCGCCCGCGACATCACCGATTTCCGCATCTGGCGCGAGGCGCGGGAGGGGCTGGTGCTGATCCTGTCGCCCGAGGTGCCCGCGCCTTCGGCACAGGCCGCGCAGGCGGCGCTGCAGGCGCAGATAAACCGGCGGGGCCTTGCGGTAGCCGTCAGCTTGCGCCGCGCGCCGCTTGGATTTGACCCCGGCCGCAAGTTGCGGCGGGTTGAAAACCGCTGGCCGGCGGGGGGCGGTCAGCCCGCGCCGCCAAGCGCCTCGAACAGCTTGCCATAGGCGGTCTGGCCGCGGCGAAAGGCATCGAGACGGAAGAATTCGTCCGGGGCGTGCAGGTTTTCATCGTCATGGCTGAAGCCGAACATGACGCCATGCACGCCCAGATGTTCCAGCAGGGTGGTCATCACCGGGATCGAGCCGCCCATCCGCGTGCGATAGGGTTCGCGCCCATAGACCTGCCGCAGCACGTTGCCGGCAATTGCAGTGGCGTTGTGGCCGGGGGGCAGCAGGAACGGATCGGCCCGGCCGGGGTTCTGCGTCACCTCTGCCGTCACGCCGGGGGGCAGATGGGCCAGAACATGATCGCGGATCGCCGCGAACACCCGTTCGGGCGATTGCGCGGCGACCAGACGGCAGGTGATCTTGGCCCGCGCCTCGGCCGGCAGCACGGTCTTGGTGCCGGCGCCCTGCCAGCCCGAGGTGAGGCCGTTCACATCCAGCGTGGGCCGCGCCCAAAGCCGTTCGCGGGTGGAATAGCCCGGCTCGCCAACCGCCGCAGGCGCGCCGGTTTCGGCCAGATAGGCGGCTTCGTCATAGGGAATACGGGCGATGGCGGCCCGGTCCGCCTCGGTCAGCGGCAGCACATCGTCATAAAAGCCGCTGACCAGAACCGTGCCGTCCGGCGCCTTGAGCCCGGCCAGCACCTGCGCCAGCGCCAGCGCCGGATTGGCGATGCCGCCGCCATGCAGACCGGAATGCTGGTCCGACCGCGGGCCGCGCAGGGTGATTTCCAGCGAGACCAGCCCCTTCAGCCCTTCCAGCACCAGCGGCTGGTCGGGTGCCCATTGCAGGCCGTCGGCGGAAAAGATCATGTCGGCCTTCAGCCGGTTGGCCTGGGCAGCCACAAAGGGCGGCAGATCGGGCGAACCGATTTCCTCTTGCCCCTCGAAGAAGAATTTCACGTTCACCGGCAGGCTGCCCCGGCTGCGCAGCATTGCTTCGAAGGCAAGGATCGGGATCAGCATCCCGCCCTTGTCATCCGAGGCGCCCCGGCCCCAGACGCGCCCGTCGCGGACCTGCGGGTCGAAGGGTGGCGTGGTCCACAGATCGAAGGGTTCGGCGGGCTGCACATCGAAATGGCCGTAGATCAGGATCGTGGGCCTGTCGGCCCCGGCATGTAGCCAGTCGGCGCAGACAACCGGGTGGCCGGCGGTTGGCAGAACCTCGGCGTTCTCGGCCCCGGCGGCGGTCAGGCGCGCGGCAACCCAGTCGGCCGCGCGGCGCACATCGGCCATGTTCTCGGGCTTGGCCGAGACCGAGGGGATGCGGATGAACTCAAGCAACTCGTCCACGAATCGCGGCTGTTCGCGATCCAGGTAGTCTTGCCACGTCATGGCCGTGCCTCCTGCTGATGCGGGCAGTCTAGGCAGCGGCGCGGCGGCGGCAAGGGGCGGTTACCGGCGGCGGCCCTTGCCTTCGGCCACGGCGCGGGCGGCCTCGGCGGCGGCGCGCAGTTCTTCGGCGATGTCCTCGGCTTCTTCCGGGTCGAAGTCGAGCGGCAGTTCGATGCCGCCATCGGCCTCGATATAGATGCGCACCATGCCCTGATCGGTGGGACCGATCTGGATGTTGGCGGCGATGTCGCTTTGCTTGTTGATGCTCATGGCGGTCCTCCGGCCTGTGACCCCAGCGCCTAGCGCGGGCGCGGCCATTCTGCAATCCTGCTGCTGAAATCCGGCTCTTGCAATCGCGGGCGGGGGCGCGTAAATGCCGCCCGAGTGCCGGCTTAGCTCAGTTGGTTAGAGCACCAGATTGTGGATCTGGGGGTCCCCCGTTCGAGCCGGGGAGTCGGTACCACTCTTCCCCCACATCATATGTCTTCGCGGCCCGTTGCGGCGCAGGCTCTTGCCCGCCCGGCGCCGGGCAGAGCCCGCGTTTGCGGGCCGGGTATGGCGAAATTCACCTAAGTGCGACGGGCATGAACTGTTTCATGGCCTGTATCGGCTGGCCTGACAGGGGGGGCGGGCGTCCTTTCGCGTGACGCCGGATGTTTCGTCAGTTGTCGCATTTTGAAGCACGATCGGCTGCGCAGCGGGTGCGCCGTGCCTGCCTTGGCCTGTGGTTCCGATATGATCAAGATTTGGCATTTCTTCTTCCGTTTTGGAAAGATGAACGGCGATCATGGGGCCGATTGGGAAGAAATTTCGCCATATCGTGCACGATGCCTGGCCGGGCGCCGGTGTTGTGGCGCGGAACTTCTAACGCCTTGATGTGTCGTGAAATGTTTTGCGTGTCATGGGGTGTTTTGCGTGACGTGAAACGCTTGACGTTTCGCCAGTGGTATGGTGCATAGGTAAAGTAACTTAGTGGATTGTATCCACATGTGCGAATCGGGATTGTGATCGTGATGGTTCTGGATTTTTTAGCTGGTTTGTCTGTTCGACATCCGGGCCTTGTCGGGCGGCATAGCCCCCGTTTCTGGCGAGTTATCGAGAAGATACCCCTCCTCCCGCCCCTCCTGAAACCCACCCGCCCTTGAACGGCCACAGGCGCAGCAACAGGACTTTCAGCCTTCATGGCAAGGTCTGAAATCGCCCGCGAACGGCACGAAAATTAAGAGGTTGACCCGCCCATGACTGACATTACCGGAACCAACGGCAACGACACCTGGAACAACGACAACACCAACAACCGCTACTTCGGTCGGGATGGCAACGACACCATGACCGGAGGCAACGGCACCGGGGTGCTGTTCCCGGGGTCGAACGCGGCGGCCAACGGTGACTGGATCTACGGTGGCAACGGCAACGACCTGTATTACGGCAACGGGTCTAACGATGTCTTGGATGAAGGGGCGTCATCCGGTAACGATTCCATGTTTGGCGGCGACGGCAACGACACCATGGCTTCCGGCTCTGGCGCCGACCGCCTTTTCGGGGGCGACGGCCGTGATGAGATGCAGGGCGGAACCGGTACCGATTCCCTGTTCGGCGGCAACGGGATTGACTCGATCTTCGGTGATGGCGGCGACGACTACATCGAAGGGGACAGCGTCGCGCTGGCCGATACGGGCAATGACCAGATCTATGGTGGCGACGGCAATGACACGATCTTTGCGCAGCTAGGGTCTGACCTGGTCTTCGGTGGCATCGGCAATGATTCAATCTACGGCGACCGTGCGGACGGGGCGGGCGTGGGCGGCAATGATACCATCGCGGCCGGTGGAGGTAATGACAGCGTCTATGGCGGAGCTGGCAATGATAACCTGCTGGGCAACAACGGTGCCGGGGGGGATGCCGGAACGGACAACGACCTGATCTATGGTGATGCGGGCAACGACAGTATCTACGGCAACGAAGGCTCTGATACCCTGTACGGCGGCACGGGCGACGACTATGTGCAGGCCAACGGGGGCAGTGGCGCAGACGGCAATGACCTGCTCGACGGCGGTGATGGCAACGATACCATGTTTGGCGAGACCGGGGCTGACTCGCTTTACGGCGGCATCGGCAATGACTCGCTTTACGGCGGCTCGGGTGACGACTCCGTTTATGGCCAAGATGGCAACGATTCCATGTTCGGCGGCGACGGCAATGACTCGATCTCGGTCGGGGCTGGCGACAATTACGCCGAGGGCGGCATCGGCAACGACAACATTTCAGCAGGCGATACCGACACCGGCGCGAACACCATGTACGGAGGCGCGGGTACTGACACCGAGATTGGCGGGATCGGGGCTGACCTGCTTTATGGAGGTGACGACAATGACTACATTGTCGGTGCGCGCCTTGACACCCTGGCTGATGGCGCCGATTCGATCTATGGCGATGGCGGCAACGACTATATCCAGGGGCAGGCCGGCGCCGATCTGGTTTATGGTGGTGTAGGCAATGACGACATAGTTGGCGATGGCGCCAGCGCCAGCGTCGGCCAGAACGATTCCCTTTACGGTGACGAGGGGAATGACCGGATCTGGGCAGGCGGCGGCAATGATCTTGCCTATGGTGGGGCCGAAAACGACCGAATTTGGGGTGAAGATGGGTCGGATTCGCTGTACGGCGATGCCGGGAATGACTCGGTTTTTGGCGGCAACGGAAACGATACGCTGTTCGGTGGTGCCGACAATGACCAGGTTCTGGGCGATGCCGGGGACGACAGCCTGTCTGGCGATACCGGAAATGACACGCTTTTCGGCGGAACCGGCAACGACACGCTTTCCGGCGGCGATGGCGCTGACAACCTTGTCAGCGGCGACAATGACGACATCGTTTATGGCGACGCAGGCAACGACACGCTGTTTGGCGGGGACGGGGCCGATGCGCTGTATGGCGGCGACAATGACGATGCTATTCAGGGCGAAGTCGGGAACGATACCATCAGCGGTGACGCCGGGAATGACAATCTCTGGGGCGGCGACGGGAGCGACACGCTTTCGGGTGGTATTGGCGATGACTACCTTGAAGGCGATGCCGGCAGCGACACGCTGGCTGGCGACGTCGGAAATGACGTGCTTTGGGGCGGTGCCGACAATGACTCTCTGTCGGGCGGCACGGGCAACGACTACCTGGAAGGCGATGCCGGCGATGACACGCTGACCGGCGGCACCGGCGATGACATCTTTGTCTGGGACGGTGCCAGCAACGACATCATCACCGACTTCGGCGTGGACAGCGGCGGGCCTTACGATGACGCCAATCAGGGCAACAACGACTTTGTTGATCTGACGAGCTGGTACAACGACACGACCGTTGGAGATTCCGGCGGGCCCTTCGTGCACGCGCTGGACATGCTGAACCAGGACGCCGCAGACGGTGTCGTTGACGGCATCATCAACGGCGTTGACTACCGGACTGCACTTGGCATCACTGGCAGCCTGACCGTCAACGGTTCGGCCCCGCTGAACTTTGACACCACGGGCGTCACCTGTTTCACGACGGGCACCCTGATCAAGACCGAAGACGGCGAGGTTGCGATCGAGTCGCTGGCAGCCGGCATGGACGTGCTGACGCTGGACAACGGCTATCAGCCGGTGCGCTGGATCGGGTCGCGTCATCTGACGGCCGAGGATCTGGCCGCACAGCCGAACCTGCGCCCGATCCGCATCCGTGCGGGGGCGCTGGGGGTCAACCAGCCGGAAACCGACCTTGTGGTTTCGCCGCAGCACCGCGTGCTGGTGCGGTCGAAAGTGGCAGAGCGCATGTTCGGCGAGGCCGAGGTGCTGATGGCGGTCAAGCATCTGCTGGCGCTTCCGGGCATCGAGGTTGCCGAGGACATGGCCGAAGTGACCTACTGGCACTTCCTGTTCGATGCGCATGAGGTGGTGTTCTCGAACGGGGCGGCGACGGAAAGCCTGCACACCGGCCCCGAGGCGCTGAAGTCGGTCAGCCCCGAGGCGCTGGAGGAAATCCTGACGATCTTCCCGGGTCTTGCCGCCGATCCTGACAACAGCCGTGCGCCGGTTCGCCTGCTGGTGCCGGGCCGTCCGGCCCGCCGGTTTGCCGAACGGGTGGCCCGCAAGGGCAATTCGAAGGTTGCCTGAGGTCTTCGGGTAACGGTAAACCCCTGTTGCTGACAGAGGCGGGAAGAGAGCAATCGCCCTCTTCCCGCCTTTGTGCAGAACGAGTGGCCTTAACGAAGTGGTCTGACCATGGACATCAACATCACGCTGGAGCGGCCCGAGGGCAGCCCCCAGTCTGGCCCTGTCACCGTGGGCTGGTTCTATCATGACGACAAATCCTCGATCATGATGTTCCCGCCGGAGCGGGTCAGTTTCCGGGGGGCCAACAAGGGACATTCCAAATCCGCGTCGCGCTGTCCGGGTGTTGTGCAACTGGAAAGCCGCTATTTTCTGGTACGCTGCCCGTACGACCTGCACATCGGCTTTGCCCGCGATGACAAGGGGCAGGCACGGCTTGTGAACCGGGCGGGCGACCGTGGCGGCGTGCGGTCGGGCAAGCTGGGCAGCATCCTGCATCTGGTGAACGAAGCCGAGTGGCGCTACCCCGACAAGCCGACGGTGCAGCTTGGCCTGGGCTATTGCTTCGTGTCGGAAGAGGTCTGCTACATCAGCCAGATCGATTCCTTCGCCCATTACCGGCCGGTGCCGCTGCCCGGCACGATTTTCGGCGGGCGTTTCCCGATTCATGCCTGGGTGCGGCCGCTGATGTGGGCCTTTGAATGGCATGACACCACCAAGGATCTGATCCTGAAGCGCGGCGATCCGCTGTTCTATTGCCAGTTCGAGGCCGATGGCCCGGACCGCCCGGTGCAGGTGGTCGAGGTGGAGCGGACCCCGGATATGGAGCGCTGGATTGCGTCGATGACGGGGGTGGCTTCGCTGATGAACCAGACCTTCAGCCTGTTCCGCGCCTCTGAGGCGGCACGTCCGAAGAACCTGCTGGTCCGCAAGGGCTGATCAGCCCGCGGGGCGCGGCCTGCGCCCCGCAGCGGGCCACGCGCGCCGCCTATTCGCGGAAGTGGCGGCTGTCCTTGATCTGGTCCCAGGCCCAGACCACCTCTTGCAGGCGTTCCTCGTCGCGCCGGTCGCCGCCGTTCATGTCGGGGTGCAGATCCTTGACCAGGCTTTTGTACTGCTTGCGGATTTCCGTCTTCGTCCAGCTATCGCGCGCGTCGAGGATCTCGATCGCCTTGCGTTCGGTCGGCGGCAGCTTGCGCGTCGCGCCCGAGGCGGGGGACGGGCCGCGATTCAGCGTGGCCTTCTCGCCCAGAATTTCCATCGGGTCGTTCACGCCCATCCGGGCCCAGGCATTGCCGTCGCCCTGACGCGAGAAGGGCTTGGTCTCGCGGCCCCAGACGCGGTCCTTGTCGAGGAATTTCTGGAACTCTTCATCGGTGGTGCCGTTGAAGAAGTTCCATTTCAGATTGTATTCGCGGATGTGGTCCTTGCAGAACCAGAAGAACTCATCCAGCAGGTCGGGGGATTTCGGGGCGCGGAAGGCACCGACACCCTTGCAGCCGGGATAGTCGCAGGCGCGGCCCGCCGCTTCGGCAGGTGCGGCGGCACCGCCCCGGCGGCCGGCGGACTTGCGCTTCTTCTCGGCGCTGACACGGATGTCGAATTCAAAGGGAGGTTTGGTAACCATGGGGCAGGGGGCCTTTGCATGCCTTTCCGACTCGGGCGGCCAAGTTTAGGTGTTTCGGCAGCAGATTGAAGGGGCGTGGAAAAAAATGAACGTGAGGGACGAGATTGCGGCGCGGCTGACCGCCGCCTTTGCACCGCAGGAGCTGGAGATCGAGAACGAAAGCCATCGCCACGCCGGACATGCGGGCGATGACGGCAGCGGCGACAGCCATTACCGCATCCGCATCCGGGCCGCCAGCCTGGCCGCGATGGGGCGTGTCGATCGGCACCGGGCCGTCAACCGCGCGCTTGGCGACCTGACGACGCGCATCCATGCCATCGCGCTGGACATCGGCTGACCGTCCCGCCGCGGGGGCGCTGCCCCCGCACCCCCGGGATATTTGAGGACAGATGAAAGGTGGCAGGCTTTCCCTGCGGCCGCTGCGGGGGCTGTATCAGCCTGCCGCCTTGGCCTTCAGCCGCCAGGCGTGCAGCAGCGGTTCTGTATAGCCCGAAGGCTGTTCGCGCCCCTTGAACACCAGATCGCAGGCAGCCTGGAAGGCGATGCCCTGAAATCCCGGCGCCATGGGCCGATAGGCCGGGTCTCCGGCATTCTGGCGATCCACCACCGCCGCCATCTTCTGCAGCGCCGCCATGACCTGATCGGCGCTGACCACGCCATGATGCAGCCAGTTGGCCACATGCTGCGCCGAGATGCGGCAGGTGGCGCGGTCTTCCATCAGACCCACATCGTTGATGTCGGGCACCTTGGAACAGCCGACGCCCTGGTCGATCCAGCGCACCACATAACCCAGGATGCCTTGCGCGTTGTTCTCGACCTCACGCGCGATCTGGGCCGGGGTCCAGGTGCGGAAGCTGGCCAGCGGAATATCCAGCACCCCATCGACATGCGCCCGCCGACCGCCGCGCGCCAGCCGCGCCTGAACGGCGGCCACGTCGACCTTGTGGTAATGCAGCGCATGAAGTGTGGCGGCGGTGGGCGAGGGCACCCAGGCCGTGTTCGCCCCCGCGCGGGGATGGGCGATCTTTTCATCCAGCATGGCCGCCATCAGGTCGGGCATGGCCCACATGCCCTTGCCGATCTGCGCGCGCCCGGCCAGCCCACATTCCAGGCCGATGTCGACGTTCAGGTTTTCATAGGCTGTGATCCAGGATTTCCGCTTGATGAAATCCTTGCGGCTGAACGGCCCGGCTTCCATGCTGGTGTGGATCTCGTCCCCCGTGCGGTCAAGGAAGCCGGTGTTGATGAAAGCAACCCGTGCCCTGGCCGCGCGGATACATTCCTTGAGGTTCACCGTGGTGCGGCGTTCCTCGTCCATGATGCCCAGCTTGACGGTGTTGGCGGGCAGGCCAAGCAGCTGTTCCACCCGGCCCATCACCGCATCGGCAAAGGCCACCTCGTCGGGGCCGTGCATCTTGGGCTTGACCACATAGACCGACCCTTTGGCCGAGTTGCGCAGCCCCCCGGTCTTGCGCAGGTCGTGCAGGGCGATGGTCACCGTGACCATGGCATCCATCAGCCCCTCGGGCACCTCGCTGCCGTCGGGCAGCAGGATCGCGGGGTTGGTCATCAGATGGCCCACGTTGCGCACCCACATCAGCGCGCGACCCTTGAGGGTGAAGGGTGTTCCGGCCGGGTCCAGATAGGCGCGGTCGGGGGCAAGCCGCCGGTCCACCGGACGGCCGGCCTTTTCGAACCGTTCGCTCAGGGTGCCGGTCATCAGGCCCAGCCAGTTGGCATAGGCCTGCACCTTGTCGACCGCGTCGACGCAGGCGACCGAATCCTCGCAATCCATGATTGCGGTCAGCGCGCTTTCCATCTGCACATCGGCCAGACCGGCCTGATCGCGGGCGCCGATGAAATGCGCCCGGTCGAAGACCAGTTCGACATGCAGGCCGTTGTTGCGCAGAAGCACCGCCTCGGGCGCCCTGGGGTTGCCGCGATAGCCGACGAATTTTTCCGGCTGCACCAGCGGCAGGTCATCCACCAGAAGCGCGCCGTCCTTGACGTGATAGCGCCGCACATCGGCATGGCTGGTGCCGACAATCGGAAAGGCCTCGTCCAGGAACACCCGCGCCCGGGCCACCACCCGCGCGCCGCGACCCCGGTCATAGCCGCCCTTCGGCGGGGCCGAGCCCATGGCATCGGTGCCATAGAGGCAGTCGTACAGGCTGCCCCAGCGGGCATTGGCGGCGTTCAGGGCGTAGCGGGCATTGGTGACCGGCACCACAAGCTGCGGCCCGGCCACCGAGGCGACCTCGGGATCGACGCCGGTAGTCTCGATGGTGAAATCGGGGCCTTCGGGGCGCAGATAGCCGATGTCGGTCAGGAAGGCCTTGTAGGCGGCATGGTCATGCGGCTGGCTGCGTCGCGCGATATGCCAGGCGTCGATCTGCGCCTGAAGATCCTGGCGCCGGGCCAGCAGCACCCGGTTCTGCGGGGCAAAGTCGCGCAGCAGGCCGGCCAGCCCGTCCCAGAACCGCGCCGCGTCGATGCCGGTGCCGGGCAGGGCCTGCGTTTCAAGGAAGTCGGCCAGTTCGGTGGCGACCTGAAGGCCCGCCTTGTTGATGCGCGTGGTCATGGGCTGTGGTCCTTGCTGGGTCTGCGGCGCAGGATAGGGCGCGGCCTGTCCCCCCGGCAAGGCCGCAGGGCGGCCCGATTGCCGGGGCCGGGCGCGCAGCACCTTTCGCGAAAGGCTGAAAGTTGTGGCGAAGGGGGCTTTTGCCCGGAACAGCCGCGCCAGCGGCCCGGGCAGCGCCCGCCCGCCCCCCGGGCGGGCGCTTTTGTGCGGCAGCTACCTGCTCTGCACTCCGGCGGGATTGCGCCATAAAGCGCCGGCATCGCACTGTCGGGCGCCCACCCGCGGTCGGGCGCCACCCTCATCGCAGCAAGACGGCTGCACGAAAAGCAAGCCTTGCCCGCCGCGCCTGTTCAATGATACTTAGCTTCATGGCTAAGCATGATCCTGATCTGTCGCTAATCTTTCAGGCACTGTCCGACCCCACCCGCCGGGCCATGGTGCTGCGGCTGTCGGCGGGGCCTGCGGCGGTGAGCGAACTGGCGGAACCCAGCGGCCTGCGCCTGCCCACCATCCTGCGCCATCTGTCGGTGCTGGAAGCGGCGGGCCTGATCGAAACCCGCAAATCCGGCCGCAGCCGGATCTGCCGCCCGGTGCCCGGCGCCATGGCACAGGCCGAAGACTGGCTGGCCCGGGTCCGCGCCGACTGGGAAGCGCGCACCGACCGGCTGGAGGCCCTGTTGTCAACGATGGAGGACGAGTGATGAAGATTGACCCCGCAACCGACCTGGAACTGGTCCGCCACCTCAAGGCTTCGCCGGCCAAGATCTGGCGCTGCTGGACCGAGCCGCGGCTTCTGGAACAATGGTTTGCCCCGAAGCCGGTGGTCACCCGCGATGTGGAAATCGACCTGCGCCCCGGCGGCAGCTTCAAGACCGTGATGGATGTGCCGGGCTATGGCGAAATGCCGGGTCACGGCTGCTTTCTTGAGGTGGTGCCCGAGCGCCGGCTGGTCTGGACCGACCTCTTGCAAGGCGGCTGGCGCCCGAACGGCGAGAGTTTCGGCTTCACCGCCTTCATCCTGCTGGAACCCGAAGGCAGCGGCACGCTTTACCGAGCGGTCGCGCTGCACCGCACCCCGACCCAGCGGGACGAGCATGAGAAGATGGGCTTCCATGACGGCTGGGGCACCGCCGCCGATCAGCTTGATGCGCTGGCGCAGGGGCTGTGAGAGGGGGGGGCTTGATCATGGATGACCGGGCCAACCGCACCTTGACGCTGACGCGCGTGATTGCCGCGCCGCCGGCCAAGGTCTGGCGCTGCTGGACCGACCCCGCGCTTCTGCCGCGCTGGTTCGGCCCGGCGGGCTATTCCTGCACCACGAAAAGCATCGACCTGCGGCAGGGCGGGCAGTGGGTATTCGACATGACCGGCCCGGATGGGACGGTCTGGCCCAACCACCACCTTTACAGGCTGATGCGACCGATGGATCGGATCGAATTCATGATGGATGATGGCGAAGGGTCGGGTGATCCGGCGGAAATCGTGGTGATGCTGGCCCCCGAAGGGCAGGGCACGCGGCAGGATTATGTGATGACCTTCCCGACCGAGGCCATGAAGAAGGGGGCCGAGTCCTTCGGGGCGGTCGAATTGGGCCAGACCACGATGGCCAAGCTGGCCGCCCTGGCCGAGGCGCTGTAGCCCCGGCGCGGGCCGGCGTCAGTTGATCAGCGACGGCTTGGCCGGGTGCGTCACGTTCGACGGCAGCACGCCCAGGCGGCGGGCCAGTTCGGTATGGACATCGGTCAGCGGGCCGGGGTCGGCCTGCGTGCCATCGGCGCGCTCGGTCAGACGCATGTCCCACAGGCGCATCGAATCGGGGCTGATCTCGTCGGCCACGATCAGGCGCATGAAATCGCCTTCCCAGACGCGGCCCACCTCGATGCGGAAGTCGGCCAGGCGCACGCCTACGCCCAGCATCACGCCCGACAGGAAGTCATTGACCCGCAGCGCCAGCGCGATCATGTCGTCCAGATCCTGCTGGTTGGCCCAGCCGAAGGCGATGATGTGCTCCTCGGCCACAAGGGGGGTGCCCAGCTTGTCATCCTTGAAGTAGTATTCGACGATCGGCCGCGGCAGCGGCGTGCCTTCCGGGATGCCAAGCCGCTGGCTGATGTCGCCGGCGGCAAAGTTGCGGACCACCACTTCCAGCGGAATGATCTCGGCCATGCGGACCAGTTGTTCGCGCATGTTCAGACGGCGGATGAAATGCGTGGGCACACCGATGGCATTCAGGCCGGACATGAAGAATTCCGACAGGCGGTTGTTCAGCACGCCCTTGCCTTCAACCGCGGCGCTGATCGGCGAAACGGTGGTGGTCTGTTCGTCATCCTTGAAATACTGGACCAGCGTGCCCGGTTCGGGCCCCTCGAACAGGATCTTGGCCTTGCCTTCGTAAACCTTCTTGCGCCGTGCCATGCTTGCTCCGGGGAGAAATGACGAAAGGGGCGGCCCAGCCACCCCATGCTTGCCTTTGGCCTATAAGCCAAGGGGCCGCGCGTCGCAAGGCGGGCGGCTTGGGGCTTGCAGGCAACGCCCGAGGTGGGCATATGACGAGGAACAGTTCCAACGCGCCCGGGGGATACCATGACCACCTTCGACGATCGCGAACAGGCCTTCGAAGCCAAGTTCGCCCATGACAGCGAGATGCAGTTCAAGGCCGAGGCGCGCCGCAACAGGCTGCTTGGCCTTTGGGCGGCAGATCTGATGGGCAAGACAGGCGATCAGGCAGATGCCTATGCGATGGAAGTGGTCGGCGCCGATCTGGCCGAAGCCGGGCACGAGGATGTGGTTCGCAAGGTCGTGGCCGATCTGGCCGGCAAGGCCACCGCAGAAACCGTCCGCGCCAAGCTGGCCGAGCTGCTGCCGGTTGCCAAGGCGCAGCTGATGACGGAAGTCTGACACCGCCCCTTGCCCGCTGCGCCCTGGCCGGTGACGCCGGCCTTCGGTTTGGATTGCATCCCTTGCGGGGCCATGGCACAGCTTGGCCCCGTTGAAACAGGTGTTTTCAGGAAGGGCCCCGTGATGGCGACCGATGCGCTGACGAAACTGCTGTCTACCCGTGACTGGCTGATGGCCGACGGGGCCACCGGGACCAACCTGTTCAACATGGGCCTGTCTTCGGGCGAACCGCCCGAGCTGTGGAACATCGACAAGCCCGACAACATCCGCAAGCTCTATGCCTCGGCGGTAGAGGCGGGGTCGGACATCTTTCTGACCAATACCTTCGGGGGCAATGCGGCGCGGCTGAAGCTGCACAATGCCCAGGGCCGTGTGCGCGAGCTGAACCGCGTTGGCGCCGCGCTGGGGCGCGAGATCGCCGACAAGTCGGGCCGCACGGTGGTGGTGGCCGGATCGGTGGGCCCGACGGGCGAGATTTTCGAACCCATCGGCAGCCTGACCCATGCGGCCGCAGTCGAGATATTCCATGAGCAGGCCGAGGGGCTGAAGGAAGGCGGGGCAGACGTGCTGTGGGTGGAAACCATCAGCGCGCCAGAGGAATACCGGGCGGCAGCCGAAGCTGCGGCGCTGGCGGGGATGCCCTGGTGCGGCACCATGAGCTTTGACACCGCCGGGCGCACGATGATGGGCGTCACCTCGGCCGCCATGGCCGAGATGGTGGAAAAGCTGCCCAATCCGCCGATTGCCTTCGGTGCGAATTGCGGCGTGGGCGCCAGCGATCTGATGCGCACGGTTCTGGGCTTCATGGCCACCGGATCGCAGCGGCCGGTCATCGCCAAGGGCAATGCCGGGATTCCCAAGTTCCACGACGGCCATATCCATTATGACGGCACGCCCGAACTGATGGCGGAATATGCCGTGCTGGCGCGCGATGCCGGGGTGCGGATCATTGGCGGCTGCTGCGGCACCATGCCCGAGCACCTGAAGGCGATGCGCGCCGCGCTGGAAAGCCGGCCCAAGGGCCCGCGCCCGACGGTCGAGGATATTCAGGCCAAGCTGGGCGCGTTCTCGTCTGCCTCGGACGGGACCGATGGCGAAGGCCCCGCCCGCCGCGAACGGCGCGGGCGGCGCGGCTGAGGCCGGACACCGGACCCTGCGAAGGGTCCGGGCAATTTTCTTCGAAGGAATTTGCCGACAGATGGCCTCCGGTCAGAACAGACCCAGTTGATCGCCGCGCCGGAACGGGACGGCGAACAGGTCGCAACGCAGGGGCGGCAGGGCCTTGTCCAGCCCCAGCCGGGCAATGGCCTTGTCGAACCTTTGCGCGATCAGCCGCGACCACAGCCCTTCGCCGCGCATCCGTTTGCCCCAGGCGGCGTCATAATCCTTGCCTCCATGCGACTGCCGGACCCGGTCCATCACCTTGGCGGCGCGTCCGGGGGCATGTTCGGCCAGCCAGTCGCGGAACAGTGGGGCCACCTCAAGCGGCAGGCGCAACATGATCCAGCTTGCCGCGCTGGCGCCGGCATCGCGCGTGGCTTCCAGGATGGCGTCCAGTTCGGCATCGGTCAGGCCGGGGATCACCGGCGCCACCATCGCCCGCACCGGGATGCCGGCAGTGGTCAGCCGGCGGATGGTTTCCAGCCGCCGCGCCGGGGCAGGGGCGCGCGGTTCCAGCCGGCGCGACAGCCCCGCGTCCAGCGTGGTGACCGAGACACCCACCCGTAACAGCCCCTGCGCCGCCATCGGTGCCAGCAGGTCAAGGTCGCGCTCGATCAGCGTGCCCTTGGTGGTGATCGCCAGCGGGTGGCGGAACTCGGCCAGAACCTTCAGCACATCGCGCATGATCTGCCATTTCGCCTCGACCGGCTGATAGGGGTCAGTGTTGGTGCCAAGCGCCACCGGCGCGACCTTGTAGGACCGCGCCCGCAGCTCACGCTCCAGCACGGCGGCGATGCCGGGGCGGGCGATCAGCCGGGTTTCGAAATCCAGCCCCGGCGAGAGGTTCAGGTAAGCATGGGTCGGCCGGGCAAAGCAGTAGATGCAGCCATGTTCGCAGCCGCGATAGGGGTTGATGCTTCGGTCGAAGGGCAGGTCGGGCGAGCGGTTCCAGCTCAGGGCGGACCGCGGCTGTTCCTCGCGCACCTCGGTCGCGATCAGCCGCTCTTCCTCGGGGATGTCCCAGCCGTCATCGGCGCTTTCGCGGCTGTGGCCTTCGAACCGGCCCGTGATGTTGGACGCGGCACCACGGCCGCGTTTGCGCTGTCCGGGCAGAAGGGAAGGGTGGGGCGCTAGCATGGCGGCATGATAGAACGAAAAGTGAACATTTGCCAAGGTCCTGCTTTGCATCCTGGCCCCGCTTTTCCGCTTGCTGTCGGCTTTCATCCGGCGCATGTCGCTTACTGAGAAGTGCAAGAGGCGCTTTCGCCGCATGCACAATGGCAGAGACCGACACCCCGGAGTGCCCCATGGCCGACGACGAAGAAATCATCCTCTCCGAACTCTCGGACGACGAGCTTGTCCTGCAGATGCATGACGATCTTTACGACGGCCTGAAGGAAGAAATCGAGGACGGTACCAACATCCTGCTGGAACGCGGCTGGACGCCCTATGACGTGCTGACCAAGGCGCTGGTTGCCGGCATGAAGATCGTCGGCGACGACTTCCGCGACGGCATCCTGTTCGTGCCGGAAGTGCTGCTGTCGGCCAATGCCATGAAGGCGGGGATGACCATCCTGAAGCCGCTGCTGGCCGAAACCGGCGCGCCGCGGATGGGCAAGATGGTGATCGGCACCGTCAAGGGCGACATCCACGACATCGGCAAGAACCTTGTCGCGATGATGATGGAAGGCGCCGGGTTCGAAGTGGTGGACCTGGGCATCAACAATGCCGTCGAGAAATACCTGGACGCGCTGGACAGCGAAAAGCCCGACATCCTTGGCATGTCGGCGCTGCTGACCACGACCATGCCCTACATGAAGGTCGTGATCGACACGCTGAAGGAAAAGGGGATGCGCGAGGACTATATCGTGCTGGTCGGCGGTGCGCCCCTGAACGAAGAGTTCAGCCGTGCCATCGGGGCCGATGCCTATTGCCGCGATGCGGCCGTCGCGGTCGAGACCGCCAAGCAACTGGTTAGCCGCAAGCACAACCAGCTCAACGGTTGAGCCAGGCGAAATTTCCAAGGCGGCCCCGGTATTTCCGGGGCCTCTTTCATTCGTGACTTGGAATCGGTCCGAAGAAGGACCAGATTGAAGGAACGGAGGGCGAGATCATGCCACTCACACATTTCCTTGGTCTTCTGGCGCTGGTCATTCTGGCCGCTGGTCTGACCATTTTGTTGCTGGTCTGGGTCAAGGCCCCGCTTGCGGCCGTTGCCTTCGCAACGCTGGTCGGCAGCCTGATCGTCGGGGCGCGTCAGTGGCGCTGACGCCACCCGACGAGACGCTGACGCAGGACGGGCTGGCCGAAGCGCGGCAGGGGCGCATCCTGCTGGTGGCCTGTGGCGCGTTGGCGCGTGAGATTCTGGACGTCCGCGCGGCGAACGGCTGGACGCACCTTGATCTGCAATGCCTGCCCGCCAACCTGCACCTCTGGCCGGACCGGATTGTGACGGCGGTTGAGGCGGTGGTGCGGGACCGGCGCGCGGATTACGAACAGATCTTCGTGGTCTACGCAGATTGCGGTACTGGCGGTCAATTGTTCGAAAAGTGCAAGGAACTGGGCGTCGAAATGGTCGAAGGCCCGCATTGTTATTCGTTTTTTGAAGGGAATGAGGTCTTCGCCCGCCACTCCGAAAGCGAAATCACCGCCTTCTACCTGACCGATTTTCTGGTGCGCCAGTTCGATGCCTTCGTCTGGCGGCCGATGGGTCTGGACCGGCACCCGGAACTGCGGGACATGATGTTCGGCAATTACACCAAGCTGGTCTATCAGGCCCAGACCAATGACCCGGCGTTGGATGCCAGGGCGCAGGACTGCGCCGCCCGGCTGGGGCTGGCCTATGAGCGGCGCTTCACCGGCTATGGTGACCTGGTGCCGGTGCTGGCGCGGGTGGCCGGCTAGGCGGCGAAATCGGTGATGACGGCAACGCCGGGGGCGGTGGGACCGTCGAAGGCGCGCAACTCGCCGGTGGCCTGCGACAGGGCTACGGTGCGGGCTACGATGGGGGATACGTCCACCCGCCCGGTCTCGATCAGCGACAACAGCGAGGGGTAGCGCCAGGCCGGCATGCCACGGGTGCCGAACACAGACAACTGCCGCATGTAAAGGGCGTTCATGTCGATCTGCATGGTGGCGGTATGGCCGACCGGCAGGCCGACCTGCACATGCCGGCCCAGCGGACGCAGACAGCGCAGCGAGGCATTGGCGGTGGCCTCGATCCCCAGCGCCTCGACGCTGACATGGGCGCCGCCGCCGGTCAGTTCCACGATCTGCGCCGCCACATCGCCCTGACGCGCATCCAGTGCATGTTCGGCCCCCAGTGCCCGCGCATGGGCCAGCTTTTCCGGCACCACGTCAACAACGATGACCCGCGCGCCAAGTGCCTGCCCCAGCAGCAGGCAGGACAGGCCGATTCCGCCCGTGCCATGCACCGCCAGCCATTCGCCCGCCTGCAAGGCGGCGCGGCCGGTCAGGCCGTGATAGGCGGTGGTGACACGGCAGCCCAAGCCCGCGGCCAGCGCGGGCGACAGGCTGTCGGGCAGGCGGGTCAGGTTGTGGGCATGGGGCACCGAGACATATTCGGCCCAGGCCCCCCGGTCGCCAAAGCCCGGCACGCGCTGGCTGCGACAGGTTGTGGTCTGGCCCGAGCGGCAGTCGGGGCAGTCGCCGCAGGCCAGGATGAAGGGGGCGATCACCCGGTCGCCGGGGCACCATTTCGCCAGCGGCCCGGCCTCGACCACCTCGCCGCAATATTCATGGCCCGGAATGTCGCCCGGGCGCACCTTGGGGTGTTCGCCCACCCAGCCGTGCCAGTCTGACCGGCAGATGCCGCAGGCCAGCACCTTCAGCACCACGCCATCAGCCTCGCAGACCGGGTCTGCGACGGTTTCCAGCGACAGGGGTTCGCGATAGGCGCGAAGGACGGCGGCGCGCATGGGTGTTCCCTTCCGGCTGTCAGGTGCCCTGATGATGTTTCAGGCAGAAGACCCGGATCGCCGAGGCAAGGCCCTCCTCTCCGCGACGCGCGGCGTCGATTTCGGACGCAAGCTGGTTCACCGACAGGCCCCGCAGGGTGGCAATGTCGCGGAACGCCTCCCAGAACTCGGGCTCCAGCGAGACGCTGGTGCGATGGCCGTGCAGGGTGAGGGAGTGTTTCGCGGGGCGGGTGGTCACTGGGCAAATTCCTTCGAAGGAATTTGCAAATTTCTTCGAAGAAATTTGCCTTTCCTGCCGGTCATGTCAGCACATGGACCGGCTCCGTATTGCAGAAGATCACGAAATGCCCGGCATTTTCAACAGCGCGAAAACCCCTGCGACGGATTTCATGCAGAAAGCGGTCACGCCCGACCAGCCGTTCGACATCCCGCACCTGCCGGCGGACAATGCCGCCTGATGCGGCAGTCTGTGCGGAGAACAACTGACAGAGCCAGCGGTCTGGCGTGATCGGTGCGGGAAGCGGCGTCATGGCTCTCCTCCTGAAACTGGCGGAAGCCTTGCCGATCAAGGTTAACCCTCGGTTAATCCGGATCGCGCCGGTGGCCGTCGTGGTCGCGGGCGGCCTTTTCCGCCCGCGCCTTCTCCAGCTCGCGCTCGGCCTTGCTGCGGCCGAACTTCGCGGCGTTCTCGTCGCCCTTCGCGCGGGCGGCCTTGCGGGCCGCCTGCTTTTTCGCGCTGCGAAGGTTGACGATCTCGGCCATGGTCAGTCCTTGGGGCCGATCATGTCTTCCGGCCGGACGATGCGGTCGAAGGTTTCGCCATCGACATAGCCAAGGGCAATCGCCTCTTCGCGCAGGGTGGTGCCGTTCTTGTGCGCGGTCTTGGCGACCTTGGTCGCGGCATCATAGCCGATGGTCGGCGCCAGCGCCGTCACCAGCATCAGGCTTTCCTTCATCAGCTTCTCGATCCGGGCCACATTGGCCTTGGTGCCCACAACCATGTTGTCGGTGAACGAACTGGCCGCATCCCCCAGAAGCTGGATCGATTGCAGCACGTTGTAGCTCATCATCGGGTTGTAGACGTTCAGTTCGAAATGGCCCTGGCTGCCGGCAAAGCCCACGGCGGCATCGTTGCCCATGACATGGGCGCAGACCATGGTCAGCGCCTCGGCCTGGGTCGGGTTCACCTTGCCCGGCATGATGCTGGAGCCGGGTTCGTTTTCCGGCAGGATCAGTTCGCCCAGGCCCGAGCGCGGACCCGAACCCAGCAGCCGCAGGTCGTTGGCGATCTTGAACAGCGCCGCCGCCACCGTCTTCAGCGCGCCCGAGTAGAACACCATCGCGTCATGGGCGGCCAGTGCCTCGAACTTGTTGGGGGCGGTGACGAAGGGCAGGCCGGTGATCGCGGCGATTTCCGCCGCCACGCGCGCATCATAGCCCTTGCGGGTGTTCAGCCCGGTGCCCACGGCGGTGCCGCCCTGCGCCAGTTCGTAGATATGCGGCAGGGCCAGCTTGACCCGTTCGATGCCGCGGTCAACCTGGGTGGCATAGCCGCTGAATTCCTGGCCCAGCGTCAGCGGCGTGGCATCCTGCGTATGGGTGCGACCGATCTTGATGATGTCCTTGAACTCCTCGACCTTGGCCCACAGCGCGCGGGACAGCTTTTCAAGGCCGGGGATCAGCACGTCACGCGTATGGGTGCCGATGGCAACGTGCATGGCGGTGGGGAAGGTATCGTTCGACGACTGGCCCATGTTCACATGGTCATTCGGATGGACCGGCTTCTTCGAGCCCATCACCCCGCCCATGATCTCGATCGCGCGGTTCGAGATCACCTCGTTGGCGTTCATGTTCGACTGGGTGCCCGAGCCGGTCTGCCAGACCACCAGCGGGAAGTTGTCGTCGAACTTGCCGTCGATCACTTCCTGCGCCGCCTGCTGGATGGCCCGGGACAGGTCGGCCGGCAGGTCGCCCTGTGCCTCGTTCACGATGGCGGCGGCTTTCTTGATCACGCCAAGGGCACGGATGATCGGCACCGGCTGCTTTTCCCAGCCGATCGGGAAATTGATGATCGAGCGCTGCGTCTGCGCGCCCCAATACTTGTGGCTGGGAACCTCCAGCGGGCCAAAGCTGTCAGTTTCGGTGCGGGTCGCGGTCATCGGGTGCCTCCAGCAAACTCTCGCCGCCCGAATAGACCCGCGCCGGGGTGAAATCAATCGGCATACCGTCGCATACCGTTGGTTTCGCGGTCAGCTCCGGCGAAAGCGGAAGACGCGGGCCGGGGGCAGGTTGGCCCAGATCTTGTGGCCCTTGTTCACCCGCAGGCCAAGGGCTGCAATCACCTCGGGCGGCAGCGGCGGGCGGTTGCCATAGGTGAATTGCACATAGGTGCCGCGCGGGCCCAGAACGCGGAACGCCGCCGCGACGATGCCTTCGCGCACCGCTTCGGGCATCGACAGCAGCGGCAGGCCGGAGATCACCGTCTGCACGCCCGGCGCCACATGATCGGCGGCGGTCTGTGCCCCGGCCTGGATGACCGTCACGCCCGGAAAGCGGCTTTTCAGATGGGCGACGAATTCCTCGTCCAGTTCGAACAGCGTCAGATTCTGCGGCGGCACGCCACGGGCCAGGATCGCCTCGGTCAGCCGGCCGGTGCCGGGCCCGAATTCGACCACGCGGCCCGATTGCGGGCCAAGCCCCAGCGTCATCGCGCGTGCCAGCGTCCGCGACGAGGGGGCAATGGCGGACACCTGCCGCGGATTTTGCAGCAGCCGGCGGCGGAACAGGTCCAGATCGTTGGCCAAAGGCCTAGGGCTTGCGGAACTGGTCGAGGCGCACGATTTCGGCGTCGTGCACGGGGACCGGGGTTTCTTCGGCGTCATCCCCTTCTTCGCCCTCGTCTTCGTCCCCTTCTTCTTCGTGGCTTTCGAAGCGCAGGCCGAATTCGACCGAGGGGTCTACGAAGGTGCGGACCGCATCGAAGGGAATGACCAGCGGCTCGGGGTTGTTGCCGAAGTTCAGCGTGATCGAGAAGCCGTCGTCGGTGACTTCCAGATTCTCATACCAGTTCTGGATCACCACCGTCATTTCGGAGGGATAGCGTGCCTTCAGCCAATCGGCGATGGCGACATCCGGGTGGGTGGTGTCGAAGGTGATGAAGAAGTGGTGCGCGCCCGGCAGGCCATGCTCTGCAACATCGCGCAGAACGGTCTGGATCAGGCCGCGCATGGCCTGATGCATGAGATTGCCATAGTCGATGCTGCGGACCATCCGGTGTCCCCCTTCGCTGCGGCCCAGCATAGGGGATTCGCGGGCCAAGGAAAGGGGGCGACGGCCTGCGGATGCACCGCCGCCGTCAGATCGCGCGCAGGATGATGGAAAGCAGGGCGGAAAGACCCAGCACCGCCAGCAGAGGCCAGTGCTGGCGCAGCAGGAGCCAGCCCGCCAGCAACGCCAGCCCCAGCGACAGCGGTTGCAGCGTGGCCAGATCGGGCCAGGGCATGTTGACCGGGCCAAGTGTCAGGCGCTGCACGCTGCCGAACAGCACATGCAGCGCGAACCACAGCGACAGGCTGGCGATCACCCCCACCACGGCGGCGGTGATGGCGGCCAGCGCGCCCGAAAGCCGGGGCATCCGGGTCAGCCGTTCGATGAAGGGCGCCCCGGCGAAGATGAACAGGAAGGACGGGGCGAAGGTCATCCAGACCGCGATGGCCGCCCCGGCCAGCCCCATCGCCCAGCCCCCGGCGCCGTGGCCTGCCATGTAGCCGACGAATTCGGTGACCAGAATCAGCGGTCCGGGTGTGGTTTCGGCCAGACCCAAGCCGTCCATCATCTGCGGCAGCGTCAGCCAGCCGCGCACCTCGACCACCTCTTGCGCCATCCAGGCCAGAACGGCATAGGCGCCGCCAAAGGTCAGCAAGGCCAGCTTCGAGAAATAGAGCGCGATTTCGGCCAGCCGGTCCGGGGCAAAGGCCCACACCAGCGCCAGCGGCACCAGCCACAGCGCCAGCGCCAGCCCGGCGGCGGTGGTCGGGTGGCGGGGGGGCGCGGTGTCAACGGGCGGGGCGGCTGTGGTCGGGGCGGAACGCAAAAAACCCCAAAGCCCCGCGGCGATCAGGATCACCGGAAAGGGCAGGGCCAGCACGAACAGGCCAAGGAAGGCAGCCAGCGCAAGCAGCAGGTCCGCCCGCCCGCGCAAGGCCCGGCGTGACAGCCGGATCAACGCTTCGATCACGATGGCGATGACGGCCGCCTGCACCCCGGCAAACAGCGCGGCAACCGCCGGCACCGTTCCGAAACCCGCGTAAAGCGCCGACAGCGCCAGCACCACCAGCGCACCGGGCAGCACGAACAGCCCGCCCGCGATCAGCCCGCCCAGGCCACCATGCAGCCGCCAGCCGATCCAGGTGGCAAGCTGCATCGCCTCGGGGCCGGGCAGCAGCATACAGAAGGACAGCGCCCGCAAGTATTCCTGTTCGGACACCCACTTCTTCTCGTCCAGCACCACGCGGTGCATCAGCGCGATCTGCGCCGCTGGGCCGCCAAAGGACAGGCAGCCGATGCGGGCGAAGGTGCGGGTCAGTTCAGGCAGGCCGGGTGTTGTCATGGCCGGGCACCGTAGCGCCGGATTGTCACAGGGCAACCGCGAAAGAAGGGGGAAGGTGCAGGTTTCTGTTGCCAGGTACCTGCGGACCCCGCCTTACGCGGCTAAGCGGAAGGGCTTAGGTTTGGTATTGCGAGCTGCTTACGCAGCCAGCGCCACCGGAGCACGGTTGTCATTGGCAACTGTGATCTTGGACCGATCACGGTGGTACCTCACCGAGCGAAAGCTGGCCTCTTTGGTCGTTCGTCGATCCTATTTCGGCCCCACACGCCCGCAATGAACGGGAAAGTCTGGTGGAGCCGCCGGGTACCGCCCCCGGGTCCGAGCCGATTATTACAGGTGCGTTTATCGCCATAGTCCGGGTTGCCCCGGACAAAGCCAATATAGGGCGCGGTTCGGGGGCGCGCAAGACGGCCCGGGGTCCACCCGCCGACAGATCGGGGCAGGGGCGGCATCGGGCTAAAGTCATCGCAGGACTTCCAAACGCCCTGTCGCCACGGGGCCAAATGGCCGAGCCCGGCGCCAGATGAGCTTGGTCCAAGCCGCGCGGGCGTGATCCGCGCGATCCTCAGACACCCCGATGGGCCAGGGCAAACGGCGTGGAGGGCCGCCTAAACCAGCCGGCTGACCTCGACCGCGGCACGGACGAAATCCGCGAACAGCGGGTGGGGGGCGAAGGGTTTGGATTTCAGTTCGGGGTGGAACTGCACGCCGATGAACCAGGGGTGATCCTGCACCTCGACGATTTCGGGCAGGCGGCCGTCGGGGGACATGCCCGAGAAGCTGAGGCCGCATTTTTCAAGCTGGTCGCGGTAGCGGATGTCCACCTCGTAGCGGTGACGATGGCGTTCTTCGATCACGGTGGTGCCATAGACCTGCGCCACCTTCGACCCTTCTTTCAGGTTGGCGGTATAGGCGCCCAGCCGCATGGTGCCGCCCTTGGCGTCATCGGCCTTGCGCCGGACGGTGTGGTTGCCCTGCACCCATTCCTTGAGGTGGTAAACCACCGGGGTGAAGCGCTTTTCGCCTGCCTCGTGGTCGAATTCCTCGGACCCGGCGTTCTTGAGGCCCACCAGATTTCGGGCGGCCTCGATCACGGCCATCTGCATTCCAAGGCAGATGCCAAGGTAGGGGATCTTCTTTTCGCGCGCATAGCGGGCGGCCTTGATCTTGCCCTCGGTGCCGCGTTCGCCAAAGCCGCCGGGAACAAGGATGGCGTGGAAGTTTTCCAGGTAAGGAGCGGGGTCTTCGCGTTCGAAGATCTCGGCGTCGATCCATTCGGCCCGAACCTTGGTGCGGTTCGCCATGCCGCCATGGGTCAGCGCCTCGGCAATGGATTTGTAGGCATCTTCAAGCTGGGTGTATTTGCCGACAATGGCAATGCGCACCTCGCCCTCGGGGTGGCTGAGGCGGTCCATCACGTCTTCCCAGCGGGCAAGGTTGGGCTTCGGCGCGGGGGTAATGCCGAAGGCATCCAGCACCGCCTGGTCCAGCCCGGCCGCGTGATAGGCAAGGGGTGCCTGGTAGATGGTCTTCAGGTCATAGGCGGGAATGACGGCCTCTTTGCGGACGTTGCAGAAGAGGGCGATCTTTTCCCGCTCACGATCCGGGATCGGGTGTTCGCTGCGGCAGACCAGCACGTCGGGGGCAAGGCCGATGGATTGCAGTTCCTTGACGCTGTGCTGGGTGGGTTTGGTCTTCAGCTCTCCACTGGCCGCAAGGTAGGGCAGCAGCGTCAGGTGCATCAGGATCGACTGGCCGCGCGGGCGTTCGTGGATGAACTGGCGGATGGCTTCAAAGAACGGCAGCCCCTCGATGTCCCCGACGGTGCCGCCGATCTCGCACAGCATGAAATCGACCTCATCATCCCCGATATGGAGGAAGTCTTTGATTTCATTGGTAACGTGGGGGATGACCTGGATGGTCTTGCCAAGGTAGTCGCCGCGACGTTCCTTTTCCAGCACGTTGGAATAGATGCGGCCCGAGGAGATGGAGTCGGTCTGGCGGGCATGGACGCCGGTGAAGCGTTCGTAATGACCAAGGTCCAGGTCGGTCTCGGCGCCGTCATCGGTCACGAAGACCTCGCCATGCTCAAACGGCGACATCGTGCCCGGATCGACGTTCAGGTAGGGGTCCAGCTTGCGCAGGCGGACGGTATAGCCGCGGGCCTGCAACAGCGCGCCAAGGGCGGCGGAGGCAAGGCCCTTGCCCAGAGAGGAAACCACGCCGCCGGTAATGAAGATGTAACGCGCCAAGGCGGGACTCCCGTGTTGTCAAAAGCGCGATTCGGGGGGGTGGAATCGCGGCACCACGGGATTTGGGTTATAACGCTGCGCGCGGCTGCGCGCAACCGTTGCCGCAAGATCATGTCTGCGGCGGCCCGTTCCCGTCAAAGGATTGTGGTCAGGGGGTGGTCGGGGTGCTGTTCGCAGGCGCGGCCGGTGCTGCGGGTGCAGCCGGAACCGGCGGTGCGGCGGGCGCGTCGGCCGGGCCGGGTGGCAGCAGGTCGGCGCCGGGAACCGGCGCGGCGGGTGTGTCCTGCGCGGGTGCGGTCGGTGCGATGGTATCGACGACCGATCCGGTGCCGGTGCCGCGCGTGCCCAGAACGGTCAGCGTGATCGAGGTGGCGATGAAGGCCGCCGCAAAGACCCAGGTCAGCTTGGTCAGCGCGGTGGCCTGACCGCGGGCCTGCATGTTGCCCCCGCCCGACAGCAGCGCGCCGCCTTCGTTGCGCTGCAGCAGAACCACGCCGATCAGCAGAAGGGCAAGGATCAGGTGGACGGTGAGGATGACGGTTTCCATGGGGCTTGGTCCTTCGCGGCCGATGCGGCTATCTAGGCGGAAGCGACGGGTCGCGCAAGGGCGGCCGCGACATCGGGCGGCCGTCTGCCCCGAGGAACGAACTGCAGGCCGGTGTCGTTTTCGGGATGGCGGGGCGGCGGCGGGGCGGTTAGCGGTTGGGAATGAACAGTGACCGTATCCTTCCCGGCATCCTGCTGATGCTGGCCTTCTGCATGTTGGCCCCGCTTCTGGATGTGTCGTCCAAGCTGGCGGCCGAGGCCGGGGTGCCGGTCGGCCAGATCACCACCGCGCGCTTTCTGGTGCAGGGCGCGCTGATGCTGCCGGTTGTGTTGTTCATGGGCGTGCCGCTGCGGCTGGACCGGCGGGCGCTGGGATTTGTCACGCTGCGGGCGGCGTTCCTGATCCTGTCCACCTTTTCCTTCGTGTCGGGCATTGCGGTGATGCCGCTGGCCGATGCGCTGGCCATTGCCTTTGTCGAACCGTTCATCCTGCTCTTGCTGGGGCCGCTGATCTTTGGCGATGCGGTGGGGCCGCGGCGCATTGCGGCCTGCTTGGTGGGCTTCGGCGGGGCGCTGCTGGTGATCCAGCCGTCGCTGGCAGTGTTCGGGATGGTGGCGCTGTGGCCCCTGGGAACCGCGTTCTTCTTTGCCTTCTACATGCTGGTGACGCGGGCCATCTCGGCCTACATGCACCCGGTGGCCATGCAGTTCCACACAAGCTGGACCGGGCTTGTCCTGTGCCTGCCGGTGATGTGGGCCTTCCATGGCGGCAGCGTGCCCGAACTGGGCTCGATCTGGCCGCAGGGGGTGGTCTGGCTGTGGCTGTTCGGCGTGGGGTTCTGGGCGGCGGTCAGCCACATGTGCATGACCTATGCGCTGAAATTCGCGCCTTCCGCCACGCTGGCGCCGCTGCACTACTTCGAGATCGTGGTGGCGGTGCTGCTGGGCTATCTGATCTTCGATGACCTGCCGAACCTGATGACGGCTGCGGGCATCGCGGTGATCGTGGCCTCGGGCCTGTATATCATTTCGCGTGAGCGGGCGGCGCATCGTGACCGGGCGCCCTCGGCCGAGCCGGAAGTGCCCGCAGGGCCGTGACCGCCGCCTTCAGGCGCGCGCGCGGCAGGATCACGATCATGCCGGGGCTTTCGAAGGTCAGCCGAACATCCGGGGCGGAAACCCGGTTCGAGGTGCCGATGAATCCGTCGGGCGCGAAATGCAGCCCCGTGATCGGCCATTCCAGCCCGGTGCTGTGGCCGGTGACGGGGGCCATGGGGAACAGCGACAGCGGATCGCCGGGCCGCAGGCGCAGCGCCAGATCGGGCGGGGCCGCGAAGGCCACGTCCTGCGGCCCGACGACCAGACAGCGGCGGTCGGCATGGCGCACCAGCACGTTCATCACGGCCAGACCGTGGTCGATTCGCGCGCCGGCGAATCCCAGGGCCAGAACGAAGGGCGCCACAATCGAACGCAGCGCCTTGTCAAAATCTGTGGTGGCCTGATCGGTCAGGTGATGCAGCACGTCGGGCGGCAGGGCGGCGCGGGTCTGGCTGGAAATCGAATCCAGATCGCCGATCACCGCCTGCGGTGCGATGCCGGCCTGCATCAACCTGTTGGCCCCGCCATCGGCGCCAACCACAACAGGTGCCATTTTCAGGGCGGTCTTCAGGTCGCGCCCGGTGACGGGCCCACCCCCGACAAGCGTAACCCCATAAGAGGATTGGAGAATCGGCTGGTTCATGGCGATACTGACGAAATAAGGCAGGCTGGCTGTTTGCGGGTCACAATCAATCCTTCAAATTACCCATGTCTGTCCATCGAATTGATCAGCCGGCAAGGCAGGGTCTGACGACGTGGAAGTGAGAGGTCTGCATCCATGAATGGTGCGAGCAAGATACTTACGGTTTCGTATGGCACCTTCAGCTGCACGCTGGAAGGGTTCGACGATCCGTTCAACACGATGCGGTCCATTGCCGAGTATTTCCGCGATCTTGCGGCCGAGGATCGTTATTTCGGGGCCGAGCCGCCGCAGCCCGATGCCGCCATGCTGCACCGTATCGCCGAACGTGAGGTGCAGCGCCGGGTCGAGACGCGGGTTCAGGACAATGGTGTTCTGCTGCGCGCCGGAGAGGCGCTGACCGAGCCGGCGGCCGAGGCTGCCGTTGCCGAAGTCGCGCCCGCCGCGCCGCCGCCTGTTGCGGCCGAACCTGCGCCGATGCCGGTTGCGGCTGCTGCCCCTGTGGCTGCGGTGCCGGTGGCGGTGCAGGCTGTCCCGCCGACTCATGTTGCGAACCCTGTGGTGACGATGCCATCGGACGCGACGGCCGCACCGCAGCCCGCCGCCCCCACGCTGCGCCCGGCCATGCCCGAAGGGGTGGCGGCCAAGCTGGCCCGCTTGCGTCAGGCGGTTGCCGCGGCATCGGGCGGTGTGGTGGTGCCGATGGTGCCCCTGGCCCCGGCGGCTGCGGCCCCGGATGCGTTTGACGATGAGAATACCGAGACCATGGACGTGGCGCCGCTGCCGGCCGAGGCTTTTGCGCCCGTTCCGACCGGGGCCGCAGAGCCGCCGGTGCAGGCGGAAGCGGTGGCCGGCGATGCGACGGATGTGGTTCTGGAAAGCCTGATCGCCACGCTGGCCGGTGGCGAGGTAACGGCCTCGGCCGGTGTCGTGGCCGAGGAAGCCGGAGCCGCGCCCGTTCTGGCCGTGCCGGAGATGGCCGAGGATGCGGCGCAGACCGCGACAGATCCTTTTGCCGAAGAGACCGGCCTTGCACTGGACGAGTCGCTGTATGACCTGTCCGAACCGCCCGCGGTCGAGGCTTTGCCGCTGGTCTCGCCCGACGACCTGATCGACGCGCTACCCGAGGATCTTGCGGCAGAGCTTGAGGCCGAGACCGAAGGGGCCGATGACTTGCCGGCCTCCGCGGCGAAGCCCGAAGCGGCCACGGCGCCCGAGGAAGCCCCCGAGGATACGCTGGCGCTGGTCGCTGCGGCCCGCCATGCGGCCGAGGTGATGGAAAAGGCGCAGCGGGCGCGGGCGCGGGTGATCAAGATCCGCCGCGCCGATGCCGACCTGCCTGAGCTGCCCGCCGCCGGGGCCGTTGCGTCCGAACCGACTGAACCCCCGGCAGAGGCAGGGGCCGAACCGGATGTGGCGCGGCTGTTGCGCCAGGCCGATGACGAGATGGCGGTCGAGGAAAACCAGCGCCGGCTGTCGGCGATCCAGCATCTCAAGGCGGCGGTGGCGGCGACGGTTGCCGACCGGCTGGCCGGGGTGAAGAAGCCCTCGGAAACCCTGCGCGCCGATCCCTACCGCGCCGATCTGGCCCGCGTGGTGCGCCCGGCCCGCCCCGCCGCCGCGCGCCCCACCCCGGTGGCCGTGCCCGACCTGCCGCCGGAGGACCGCCCGGTTGCCGAGCGGCCCGCATCCGACCGCCCCGAAACCGACCGTCCGGCGCCGCTGGTGCTGGTGTCGGAGCTGCGGATCGACCGGCCCGCCACGCCCCTGCGTCCGCGCCGTATGGCCGGCAGCGCCGCCGTTGCCGCCGCGGCCTATGTCGAGGATGAGGAGGAGACGCCGCCGGTCCTGTCGCTGCGCGACCCTATCCTTGCGCCCGCCCCGGCGGAAGAGGCCGAGGATGAGGACGAGACCGCCTTCGCGCCACAGGATCGCGGGGCCTTCGAGACCTTTGCCAGCCGTCTGGAGGCCGGGGATCTGTCGCAGCGGCTGGAGGCTGCCGCGGCCTATGTGACCTGTGTCGAGCGGCAGGAGGATTTCACCCGGCCGCATCTGCTGCGCTATGTCGGTGCGGACGCTGGCAGCCGCGAGGATTGCCTGCGCGCCTTTGGCGGGCTGTTGCGGGACGGGCGGATCACCCGGGCGCGGCGCGGCCGCTTTGCGCTGCCCGAGGGATCAGCGGTTCTGGCAAGGGCGCGGGACATCTCCCCCTGATCCGGGGAGCCCGCGTGGAACCTTGATCAGGCGGAGGGGCCGGGCCCTTCCGCCTGATCCGTTTCTACATTCGGATCGGCCTGGCCCACGCCGCGGAACAGGCTGCGGAAGGGCAGGGCCCAAAGCAGCCCGAGCACGATATAGACCGCCATTTCCGCCAGAAACGGCAGGCGGCCCCAGCGGGCATCAGCCCAGTTCACCACGCTGACCGCCACCACCACATAAAGCGGCATCCCGATCACCAGGATCAGCAGCGACAGGCGTTTGCGGGCGGCGTGGCTGAGGGCCAAGGGGCGTGCTCCCGGAAGGATGGTCAGTCGGCGAAGGGATCGGTCACCAGAATGGTGTCGTCACGTTCGGGGCTGGTCGAGAGCAGCGCCACCGGGCACTGGATCAGTTCCTCGATGCGGCGGACGTATTTGATCGCGGCGCCCGGCAGGTCAGCCCAGCTTCGGGCGCCGGCGGTCGACTCGCTCCAGCCTTCCAGTTCCTCATAGACCGGGGTGACGCGGGCCTGAAGGTTGGCGGCGGTGGGCAGGTAGTCCAGCTTTTCGCCATCCAGCATGTAGCCGGTGCAGATCTTCAGCGTCTCGAACCCGTCCAGCACGTCCAGCTTGGTCAGGGCGATGCCCGACACGCCACTGGTGGCACAGGTCTGGCGCACCAGCACGGCATCGAACCAGCCGCAACGGCGCTTGCGCCCGGTGACGGTGCCGAATTCATGGCCACGGGTGCCAAGGCGGTCGCCATCGGCATCGAAAAGCTCGGTCGGGAAGGGGCCTTCGCCGACGCGGGTGGTATAGGCCTTGACGATGCCAAGCACGAAGTCGATCGAGGTCGGCCCAAGGCCGGTGCCGGTGGCGGCCATGCCGGCCAGCGTGTTCGACGAGGTGACATAGGGATAGGTGCCGAAATCCACGTCCAGCAGGCTGCCTTGCGCGCCTTCGAACAGGATGCGCTTGCCGGCGCGGCGGGCCTCGGTCAGCACCTTCCAGACGGGTTTGGCGAAGGGCAGGATCTTCGGCGCAACTTCCAGCAGTTGCGCCTTCAGCGCGGCGGCGTCGATCGGGGCAAGGCCCAGCCCGGCGCGCAGCGCGTTGTGGTGCGTCAGCAGCCGGCCGATGCGGGTGTCCAGCGTGGCCTCATCGGCCAGATCGGCGACGCGAATGGTACGGCGGCCAACCTTGTCTTCATAGGCCGGGCCGATGCCGCGGCCGGTGGTGCCGATCTTGGCCACCGAATTCTGCGATTCGCGCGCCCGGTCCAGTTCGCCATGCACCGGCAGGATCAGCGGGGTGTTCTCGGCGATCAGCAGGTTGTCGGGGGTGATGGTCACGCCTTGGCCGGCCAGCTTGTCGATTTCGGTCAGCAGCGCCCAAGGGTCAAGCACGACACCGTTGCCGATGACCGACAGCTTGCCGCCGCGCACGATGCCCGAGGGCAGCAGCGACAGCTTGTAGACCACGCCGTCGATCACCAGCGTATGGCCGGCATTGTGGCCACCCTGGAAGCGGGCGACGATGTCGGCGCGCTCGGAAAGCCAGTCGACGATCTTGCCCTTGCCTTCGTCGCCCCACTGGGCGCCCACGACAACCACGTTGGCCATTGGCAGCGGTCCTTCCCCTGATCGGAATTGCGCCGATCCCATAACGGATGCGGCGCGCCGGGGGAAGGGGCGGTTTCGAGGCGGAGCGACCAGACCTGACGGCCGGTCAGCAGTTGGGCACGTTCACCGCAAGGCCGCCCAGCGAGGTTTCCTTGTATTTCTCGTGCATGTCGTGGCCGGTCTGGCGCATCGTCTCGATGGCGGCGTCAAGGCTGACCAGATGGATGCCGTCGCCGCGCATCGACAGCGAGGCAGCCGAGACCGCCTTGATGGCGCCCAGCCCGTTGCGTTCGATGCAGGGCACCTGCACCAGCCCCTTCACCGGGTCGCAGGTCATGCCAAGGTGGTGTTCCAGCGCGATTTCGGCGGCGTTTTCCACCTGTTCCGGCGTGCCGCCCAGCACGGCGCAAAGCCCCGCCGCCGCCATGGCCGAGGCGCTGCCCACTTCGGCCTGACAGCCACATTCCGCCCCCGAGATCGAGGCGTTGTGCTTGCACAGCCCGCCGATGGCGGCGGCGGTCAGCAGGAATTCCCCGACCCGGCCGGGTGTGGCGCCGGGCACATGGTCCAGCCAGTAGCGGATTACGGCCGGCACCACGCCGGCCGCGCCATTGGTGGGCGCGGTGACGACCTGCCCGCCGGCGGCGTTTTCCTCGTTCACCGCCATGGCATACATGCTCATCCAGTCGTTGATCGTATGCGGGGCGACAAGGTTCAGACCGCGTTCGGCCATCAGCGCGTCATGGATGCCCTTGGCGCGGCGGCGGACCTTCAGCCCGCCGGGCAGGATGCCTTCGCCCTGCATCCCGCGCGAGATGCAGCCGTTCATCACCTCCCAGATCCGGGCAAGGCCACGGTCCAGATCGGCGGAGGAGCGGAACTTCAACTCGTTCTGGCGCTTCATCCCGGCGATGGAGAGGCCGGAGCGGCGGGCCATTTCCAGCATTTCGGCGCCGGTTTCAAAGGGCCAGGGCACATCGGCGCGGGCTTGCGAGCGGGTGCCGCCGGCTTCGGCCAGTTCGGTGGCGGTCAGCACGAAGCCACCGCCGATCGAGTAGAAGGTTTCCTGAAGGATCACGTCGCCTTCGGCATCGGTCGCCTTCAGGATCATGCCGTTGGCATGGCCGGGCAGGGCGGGGCCATAGTCGAAATGCAGGTCGGTGGCCGGGTCGAAGTGCATCGGCGGCAGGCCGGGCGGCGAGATGGTCTTTGTCGCGCGGATTTCGGCCATGGCGGCCTCGGCCCTGTCGGCGTCATAGGTTTCGGGGTGAAACCCGGCAAGGCCAAGGATGGTGGCGCGGTCGGTGGCGTGGCCGACCCCGGTGAAGGCAAGCGAGCCGTGCAGGCTGGCCTGCAGCCCGCGAAAGTGGAAGGGCGAGGCGCGCAGCATGTCAAGGAAACGGGCCGCCGCCACCATGGGGCCCATGGTGTGGCTGGACGAGGGGCCGATCCCCACCTTGAACATGTCGAAAACGGACAGAAACATGCGGTCCTCCGGGCTTTGGCGGAGGATGAAGGGCGCGGCGTAATCCGCAAGGGCGGAATCCGACATTCCGCGCGCGGTCCGCGTCAGGATGCCGCAGCTTTGTTCAGGACAGCGGCGGTGCGGGTGGCGGCGCGCTGAACGGGGTTTCGCCCAGCCCTTCCTCGGCGGCGATGGCCCGGGCCTCGGGCAGGGTCTCGGCGGCAAGGGCGTGGGCCAGAAGGTCGGGGAAGGCGGTCAGGTGGAACCAGCGCGGGTGATTCAGCGGATATTGCGCCGCCCAGCGGCCCAGCATCAGCACATAGGCCGACAGCGGCCCCAGCAGGGGAAACATCTCGGGCGTGGTGCGCAGAGCCTCATCCACATGGGCAAGCGCCGTCAGGAACCGCCCCGCGGTCAGCGTGACCTGCCCGGCGCCGGATTCCGCGGGGGCATAGTTCTGCGGCCAGACCAGCGGGCGCAGTTCGGCATTGGCCATGTTCGACAGGAAGAACAGCCATTTCAGAAAGGCGGGGCGCGCCGCATCGGCAGCACCGGGGCCAAGGCGGTGGAAATCGGACAGCCACAGCAGGATGGCGCCGGTTTCCGACACCGGGCCTTGCGGCGTTTGCAGCAGGGGAAAGCTGCCGGTCGGGTTCACCGCCCGCCAGTCATGGCCCTGCAAGGCCAGCGGCGAGCGCGGAACCGGGCGCAGCTCAAGCGGAATTCCGCGGCCGGCCAGGGCAAGCCGGATGATTGTCGAGGCCGTGTCCGGAGCGGTGTAAAGCGCAAGCATGGCCAGTTCTCATCGGGAGCGGGGGGATCTTGCATAGCATGACACAGATGCGCGGTTTGCGAGTCGGCAGACTGCGCCATGTATCTTCTATCCGCGACATTGGCGTGATTTTCCAGTACCAACCGCAAGCCAAAGCGGGGTGTCGCCAAGGGGCGGTGAAAGCGGGAAAAGCCTTTTGCCCTTGTGCCGGCTTTGCGTTAAGCCGCGCTGTATTCTTCGATCCGCCAGATGACCCGACCGCAGGGAGCGTGTGACATGCCCGCCGATCTGAATCCCATCGACAACGCCAAGTTCGTGGCGGCGCGGCGCGCGGTCGATTTTGTCGAGGATGGCATGAAGCTGGGCCTTGGCACCGGATCGACCGCCGCCTGGATGGTGCGCAGCCTGGCCGAGCGGGTTCGCGACGAGGGGTTGCGGGTCACCTGCGTGGCCACCAGCCGCCGCACGGCCGAGCTTGCCGTTGGCCTGGGGCTGGATGTGCGCACGCTGGATGAGGTGAAGTGGCTGGACCTGACCATCGACGGGGCAGACGAGTTCGACACGCATCTGAACCTGATCAAGGGCGGCGGGGCGGCGCTGCTGCAGGAAAAGATTGTCGCCACCGCCTCGGACCAGATGATCGTGATCGCGGACGCGGCCAAGGAAGTGGCCCAGCTTGGCGCCTTTCCGCTGCCGGTCGAGGTGATCCCCTTCGGCTGGCGCACCACGAAGGCGCTGGTCGAGGAGACGCTGGTCAGCATGGATGTGATCGGCCGCGAAGTCACCTTGCGGATGACAGGCGACCAGCCGCTGCGCACCGACGGGCAGAACCATATCCTTGACCTGCACCTGAACCGGATCGGCAATCCGCGGCAACTGTCGCTGGTGCTGAACCAGATTCCAGGTGTGGTGGAGAACGGGCTTTTCATCGACATCTGCGATACCGTTGTTGTGGGGCACCCCGATGGACGGGTGCAGGTGCGCGACATCAACTCGGGCCGGTTCGATGAGGACCGGGTGGCGCTGCCGCCGGTCGAAAACATCTTCGCCGGGCAGGACTAGACGCGTATCGTCGCCCATCGGGCGGCTTTGGTCTTGTGGCCGGGAACAGGAAGGGGGGCACATGGCCTTCGACGTTGATCTTTTTGTCATTGGCGGCGGTTCGGGCGGGGTGCGCGCCGCGCGGATCGCGGCGGCCGAGGGGGGCGCGCGCGTCGCGCTGGCCGAGGAAAGCCGCATGGGCGGCACCTGTGTGATCCGTGGCTGCGTGCCGAAGAAGCTGATGGTCTTTGCCAGCGACTTCCCCACCCAGATTGCCGATGCCCGCGCCTATGGCTGGGACGTGCAGCCGGGCGCCTTCGACTGGACCCGGTTCCGCACCGCGCTTGAGGCCGAGCTGTCCCGGCTTGAGACCGCCTATCGCGGCACGCTGGCCGGGGCGGGCGTGCAGGTGCACGACACCCGCGCCACGGTCGAGGATGCCCATTCCGTGCGGCTGGCCACCGGCGAACGGATCACGGCCAAGCACATCCTGATCGCCACCGGCGGGCGGCCCTTCGTCCCCGACATTCCGGGCGCCGACCTGGCCGTCACCTCGAACGAGATGTTCCATCTGCCGGCGCTTCCCCGGCGGGCGCTGGTGGTGGGCGGTGGCTATATCGCCAGCGAATTCGCCGGCATCCTGCACGGGCTGGGGGTACACACGACGCAATACTATCGCGGCGCCCAGATTCTGCGCGGCTTTGACGATGAGGCGCGCGGCCATGTGTCGAACGCGATGCAGGCGGCGGGCATTGCCATTCATTGCGGCACCGATGTGCTGCGGCTGGAACGCACGCCGGGCGGTATCCGCGCCGTGGCGACCGATGGCACCGAGCGCGAGTTCGATCTGGTGCTGTACGCCACCGGGCGGCGGCCCAATTCCGCGGGTCTTGGGCTGGAGGCGCTGGGTGTGGAACTTGGCCGCCATGGCGAGGTGGTGGTGGATGACTGGAGCCAGACCGCCGTGCCCTCGATCCATGCGGTGGGCGATGTGACCAACCGCGTGAACCTGACGCCGGTCGCCATCCGTGAAGGCCATGCCTTTGCCGATACGGTGTTTCGCGGGGTGCCGACGAAATTCGATCACGGCCTGATCGCCAGCGCGGTTTTCACCCGGCCGGAACTGGGCACGGTGGGCCTGAGCGAAGAGGCGGCCCGCGCACTGGGGCCGATCGAGGTTTATGCCGCGACCTTCCGCCCGATGCAGACGCTGTTTGCCGGGCGGCAGGACCGGGTGCTGATGAAGCTGGTCGTCGATGCGGCCAGCCGCAAGGTTCTGGGCTGCCATATCGTTGGCCCCGGCGCGGGCGAAATGATCCAGTTGGCGGCGATTCCCATCGGCATGGGCGCGACCAAGGAAGACTTCGACCGCACGGTGGCGGTGCACCCGACCATGGCCGAGGAATTGGTAACGATGCGGAAGCCTGTGCGAACGGGCTGACAAGGCTTGAAATTCCGTCGCGGATGCACAGGTTAGGCAGCGACACGAGCAAAAGGGAACAAGGTTCATGGCAGGAAGCGGCGGCCCCTGGGGCGGCGGAGGCGGCGATGACGAGGGTAACGGCAGCGGCAACCGCGGCGGCCGGAACGATGACGACAAGCGTGGCGGCCCCCGGCGGCCCGGCGAAGGCGGCCCGCAGATCCCCGAAATCGACGAAATCGTCCGCAAGGGACAAGAGCAGCTTCGCGTCCTGATGGGCGGCCGCAGCCGCGCCAACGGCGGGGGCGGCGGTCCGCGCGGACCGGGCCTTGGCGGCGGCTCGCCGTTGTTCACCCGGCAGGGGCTGGCGCTGGGCGCGCTGGCGCTGGTGGCGGGCTGGGCCTTCATGTCGTTCTACCAGGTCAATCAGGAAGAACGTGCGGTCGAACTGTTCCTGGGCGAAAGCTCGGGCATCGGCCAGCCGGGTCTGAATTTTGCCCCCTGGCCGGTTGTCACCTATGAAAAGGTGCAGGTCACCGGCGAACGCACCACCGAGATCGGCACCGGCCAGACCGCCGATGGCGGGCTGATGCTGACGCGCGACCAGAACATCGTGGACATCGGGTTCCAGGTGGTCTGGAACATCTCGGACCCCGAGAAATACCTGTTCAACCTGGCCGATCCCGAAGGCACCATCCGCGCCGTTTCGGAAAGCGCCATGCGCGACATCATCGCCCGCAGCGAACTGTCGCCCATTCTCAACCGTGACCGTGGCGTGATCGCGGCCGACCTGCGCACCGCGGTGCAGGCGACGCTGGACACCTACAATTCCGGCATCAGCGTGATCCGGGTCAACCTTCAGCGCGCCCAGCCCCCGGCAGACGTGATCGACGCCTTCCGCGAGGTGCAGGCGGCGCAACAGGAACGCGACCGGCTTGAGAAGGAGGCGGATGCCTATGCCAACAAGGTGACGGCAGGCGCCCGGGGTGAAGTGGCCTCGGTGCTGGAAAACGCTGAAGCCTACCGGGCGGCGGCCATCAACTCGGCCCAGGGTGAGGCGGCGCGCTTCCTGTCGGTCTATGCCGAATATGTGAAGGCGCCCGAAGTGACGCGCCAACGGCTGTATCTGGAGACCATGGAAAAGGTGTTCGGCGGCATCAACAAGGTGATCCTTGACGGTGTCGATGGCGCTGGCGGGACGGGCGGCGTGGTGCCCTACCTGCCCCTGAACGAACTGATGCGGTCGGGCGGCACGGCTGGCGCGACCACGGGAGGAACCAACTGATGCGGGCGATGTATATTGTTCCGGTGATCGTCGTGATCCTGGTGACCGCGCTGTCATCGGTCTTCATCGTGGATGAACGCAAGAAGGCGCTTGTTCTGCAATTCGGCGACGTGACCCAGGTCAAGGAAGACCCGGGTCTGGGCTTCAAGCTGCCGTTCATTCAGGACGTGGTCTATTACGAAGACCGTATCCTGGGGCTGCAGACCGCCCCGATCGAAGTGACGCTGCTGTCTGACCGCCGGCTGGTGGTCGATGCCTTCGCGCGCTGGCGCATCACCGATGTGGTGGCCTTCCGCCGCGCGGTGGGCAGTGCGGGCGAAGACCGGGCGCAGGCGCTGCTGAACAACATCCTGACGCAGGCCATTCCCGAAGTGCTGGGCAACACCACCCAGGACCGGGTGCTGAGCCTGGACCGGACGGCGCTGATGAACCAGATCCTTGCCATCGCCAAACGCGAGGGTGATGCGCTGGGCGTCGATGTGATCGACGTGCGGCTGACCCGCACCGACCTGCCCGAGCAGAACCTTGCCGCGACCTTTGCCCGGATGCGGGCCGAACGTCAGCGCGAGGCGGCGGACGAGATCGCCCGCGGCGGCGAAGCCGCGCAGCGGGTGCGGGCGGCGGCGGACCGCGAGGTGGTGGAGCTGACATCGGACGCGAAGCGGCAGGCGGATGTGATCCACGGTGAGGCCGATGCCGAACGCAACCGGCTGCTGGCCGAAGCCTATGGCCGCGACCCGGAGTTCTTTGCCTTCACCCGGTCGCTGCGGGCGTATGAAACCTCGCTCAAGGGCAGCAATTCCAGCATCGTGATGCGGCCCGACAGTGAATTCTTCCACTATCTGCGGGGGGATGACGGCGCCGGAGCGGTGCCTGCCGCCCCGGCACCCGCGGCTCCGGCGCCCACGCCATGAGTCTGGTGGTGCTGGCCATCGGGCTGGTGCTTGCGGTGGAGGGGCTGGCGCTTGCGCTGGCCCCTTCGCGCATGGAAGACGCGCTGCGGCTGTTTGCCGAAATGCCGCGCGACACCCGGCGGATGCTGGGGCTGGTCGCGCTGGCGGCAGGGGTGGCGCTGGTCTGGCTGGCCCGCAGTCTGGGCGCCTGACCCTGACGCGGCGGCCTTGCCGATCATGGCCCCTTTCGTGACAGTCCGTTCACATGGGGTTGAAACGGCGCGACGGGGTTTGCATTGCGCCTCGCCTTGCCTAACTGTTCTGTCAGGTTCGAAGCGGCCCCCGGGGACAGCCCCCGCCCGCTGCTTGACACGCAAGAGGAGACCACGCCCGTGTCCCGCGCAAAGATGTCCACTTTCCGCTCCCTGACCTCTGCTTCCGTTCTGGCCATGGCGCTGGGCGCCGGCCTTGCGGTTTCGCTGCCTGCCCCGGTGCTGGCCTTCGGCGCGCCCGAAAGTTTTGCCGAGCTGGCTGACAAGATCAGCCCTTCGGTGGTGAACATCACCACCCGCGCCACCGTCTCGGCCCCGATGGAAGGCGGCCCGATGGTACCCGAGGGCAGCCCGTTCCAGGATCTGTTCCCCGATCTTGGCCCGAAGGGGCCACAGCGGTCCGAGGCGCTGGGATCTGGCTTCGTGATCAGCGAGGACGGCTATATCGTCACCAACAACCACGTCATCGAAGGCGCGGACGAGATCGAGATCGAGTTCTTCGGCGGCGAGAAGCTGCCGGCCAAGCTGGTGGGCACCGACCCCAAGACCGACATTGCGGTTCTGAAGGTCGATGCCAAGAAACCCTTGCCCTATGTCAGCTTTGGCAATTCCGACCTGATGCGCGTGGGCGACTGGGTGGTCGCCATGGGCAACCCGCTGGGGCAGGGCTTCTCGGTCAGCGCGGGCATTGTCTCGGCCCGCAACCGCGAACTCTCGGGCACCTATGACGATTACCTTCAGACCGATGCCGCCATCAACCGGGGCAACTCGGGCGGCCCCTTGTTCAACATGGACGGGCAAGTGATCGGCGTGAACACCGCCATCCTGTCGCCCAACGGCGGCTCGATCGGGATCGGCTTCTCGATGGCGTCGAACGTGGTGTCGAAGGTTGTCGACCAGTTGAAGGAATTCGGCGAAACCCGCCGCGGCTGGCTGGGCGTGTCGATTCAGGACGTAACGCCCGACATCGCGGAATCGATGGGCCTTGCCGATGCCAAGGGTGCGCTGGTCACCACGGTGATGGACGGCCCGTCCAAGGAAGCCGGGCTTGAGGTGGGCGATGTCATCACCCAGTTCGCCGGCAAGCCCATCGGACATGCCGGAGACCTGACCCGCCAGGTGGCCGATGCCGCCGTGGGGGAAAAGGTGGCGCTGGTGGTGTTGCGCGAAGGCAAGACCATGACGCTTGAGGTGACGCTGGGCCGCCGCGAGGAAGCCGAGGCACAGGCGACCCCGGTCAAGGCCACCGGCCCCGGTGAGCCGCAGCAGCAAGAGATGCTGGGCCTGACGCTGGCGCCGCTGGGCGAGGACATGCGCAGCCAGATGGGCCTTGATGCCGATACCGCCGGTCTGGTGGTGCTGAAGGTCAACCCCGAATCCGAGGCCTATACCAAGGGCCTGCGCGACGGCGACCTGATCACCGAGGCCGGCCAGCAACGGCTGACGCGGCTGAAGGATATGGAAGACCGCGTGGCCGAGGCGCGCGAGGCGGGACGCAAGTCGCTGCTCTTGCTGGTGCGCCGCGATGGCAACCCGCGCTTCGTGGCGCTGAACATCGAAGACTGATCCGGCGCGGGCCAGCACCGCGCGGGGCAGGGGCGGCGGGGCAACCCGGCCGCCCCTTTTCGTTATTCTACCTCATGCAGCAGGCGGGTGCGGAAGCTGGCCATCCAGTCGGCCCGTTCGGCCGCCATGGTCCGCCCGGTGGCGGTGCGCATGGCTTCGGCCACCGGGAACAGCTTGGTTTCCAGATGGTCCAGCGCGAAGCGGCGGTCGTCGCGCGGGCGATGCAGCGCCATGGGATCATCGGGGTCGAAAAGACCGCCCCCCATCTGCCCCGCCACATGGAACATCCGCGCAATGCCGATGGCCCCCAGGGCCTCAAGCCGGTCTGCATCCTGCAGGATTTCCGCCTCGGGCGTTTCGGGGGCAATGCCGGCGGAAAAGCTGTGCGCGGCAATGGCATGGGCGACGGCGGGGATCTTTGCCGCCGGATACCCCGGCAGGCCGGCCAGAAACCGCGCCGCCGCTTCGGCCGACAGCGTTGAGGCGCGGGCGCGGTCCGGGTCGGATTTGGGCAGGTTCACCGCATCATGCAGAATCGCGGCCGGAACCAGCACCTCTTCATCCGCGCCGCCTTCGCCCAGGGCAATCCGGCGGGCATTGGCCAGCACCCGGCGGACATGGCCCAGATCATGCGCCCCGTCGTCTTGCCCGGCCCAAAGCCGGTTCAGTTCGGCCTCGCAGGCAGATTGCAGGGCGGCAAGGGGCAGGGCGTTCATGGTAGGCTCCTGTTGGCGGGTGGCCAGCCTAACCGCCCGCGCGGCCGGGGGAAAGCGTCCTGCCCCTCTGGCAAAGGCGGCGGAATCGTCCTATGTCCGCGAGGACAGCAAGATCCGGGGACGGCGATGGCGAAGATCACCTATGTGGAATACGGCGGCAAGGCGCATGAGATCGAGGTCCGCGACGGGCTGACCGTGATGGAAGGCGCGCGCGACAACGGGATTCCGGGCATCGAGGCCGATTGCGGCGGCGCCTGCGCCTGTTCGACCTGCCATGTCTATGTTGATCCGGCCTGGGTGGACAAGCTGCCGAAGAAGGACGCGATGGAGCAGGACATGCTCGACTTCGCCTATGAGCCCGATCCGGTGCGGTCGCGCCTGACCTGCCAGCTCAAGGTGACGCCGGCCCTGAACGGGCTGATCGTCCACATGCCCGAAAAGCAGATCTGATCCTGTCCGCCGCCCCCGCCGTTTGGTGGCGGGCGGCATCATGGGATGGTCTTAAAGCTCGGTCTCGCCATTCGGGCCGGGCAGCCGGGGGCCGATCTTCGGCACAAGCGGAACCTTGCGGCGGATCAGGATGTCGCCGTTCGGCAGCACTTCGGGCGCCTGATAGTTATGCACGTCGCCCATCAGGGCGATCAGTTCCTGAAACCGCGGTCCGATCTCTTCGACCATCGGTTTCATGTCGGACAGCGCCTTGTCCATTTCCTTGAACGTCGGTTCCATTTCCGACATCAGCCCGCGCAGCACCAGCTTCGCGCCTTCCTCCATCAGCGAGAACCCCTCGCTTTCGCCCTTGGGGGCCGGGTCTTCGGCGGCAAGTGGCAGCGGGGCCAGCGCAAGGCAGATCATCATGCAGGCAGCGGTGCGGCGCATGGACAGCACTCCCATCAGTAACTCTGGCTTAATATGGGAAGACCCCCGCGCCCGCGCAAATCACGTTTGGCGACGGCGGGGCGCCTTGGCGGAAAGCGGCAGGTCCAGCGTGACGGGGAAATGATCCGACGCCTGCAACAACGCCTCGCGCAACTCGGGCACGGCGGCGATGGCCGGATCATTGAACGGGTGCCAGATCCGCCAGTCCGGGCTGCGCAGCGCCAGATCGGGTGAGACCATGATGAAATCCAGCAGCGCCTCGAAGTAATGCTGCTTTGGCCCGTGCCAGAACCGGGCCGAGGTGGGCGCCATGGCGACGCGGCTTTGCAGCGCCATGGCGGCATGGGGATCTGTCAGCCGCAACGCCGGATCGCCGTCCGAACCAAGGACGATCTCGATCCCCGATTTGCCGAACAGGCGCTCGAACTCGTCCAGTCCGGGACCATCGTTGAAATCGCCCATGACGACCAGGCTTTCCTTGCGGGCCAGATGTTCCTCGACCCGGGCGCGCAGCCAGATACATTGCGCCAGTTGCTTGCGACGGTTCTCGATCGACAGGCGCAGCAGTTGCACCGGGTCGGTCGCGCCATGCGGGGCTTTCGACTTGGCATGAACCCCGATCAGCCGCAGCGGTTGCCCGTCGGGGCCGGTCAGCGCCACTTCCAGCGGTGGCTTGGAAAAGGCGATGGTCTCTGGCGCGGTGTCGGTGTCCAGATCATAGCGGAAGCTGCCGTCGAAACGCGGGCTGTCGGGGCTGGGTGGGCCGCCCGGCCCTTGATGGTTGCCGCGCGGGTCATGCGTTGACCTGATCCGGTCGGGATCGTACAGGAAGGCGATCTCCTGCTCGGTCTCCGAATTGAAGCCGTGCAGGCAGCGCCGCGCCCGCAGGCCGAAATGGCGGGCAAAGGTTTCCAGCGCCTGCACGGTCGAGCGTTTCGAACTGGTATCGGGCGCCTCGATTACCATGACGCCATCGGCGTCCAGCGCGGTAAAGACGATGCCAAGCGCCCCCAGTTGCGTGGCGCGGCTGATCTTGTGGCGGGCCGAGGGGGCGCTGTCTTCCAGCATCCGGCCCCGGTCGTTGAACAGCGCGTTGAACCATTCGACGTTATAGGTCGCCAGACGCAGGAAGTCGCGGGCCATCAGGCAGCGACCTTGCCCGAAATCTCGGCCCAGGCGGCGTTGATGGCGATCAGGCGGCGCTCGGCCAGACGCACCGCTTCGGGCGGCAGGCCACGGGCCTGCATCACATCGGGGTGGCAATCGCGCACCAGCGCCTTCCAGGCGGCGCGGGCCTCGGCCAGCGTGGCGTCGCGCGGCAGGCCAAGCACATCATAGGGGTCGCGCGGGGCGCCCTCCACCAGCCGGGCGCGGACAGCGCGGAAACAGCCTTCGTCCAGACCGAACACCTCGGCCACATGGGCCAGGAAGGCATCTTCGCCGGGGTGATAGCTGCCGTCGGCCAGCGCGATGTTGAACAGCGCCTCCAGCAGGTCGATCAGGATGTGATGGTCGTCGGCGCAAAGGCGGGCGCCAGTCGGGTTGAACAGCCGGGCAATCTTGGCGGCATAGGCGTCAAAGCCGGCCACATCCTGACGGGCAAGGTCGAACACGCGGGCGGCGTGCTTTTCCTCGGTCCGGGGCAGGGTGAAGATGCGGCGGAACGCGGTCACCTCGGCGCGGGACACCTCGCCGTCGGCCTTGGCCATCTTGGCGCCAAGGGCCAGAACCGCGATGGTGAAGCCGACGCTTTTTTCGGGGTCGGGGGCCCCGCGCAGCCGGTCGAACACCACCGACAGCGGTTCACCCGCCGCAAGGGCGGAAAGGGCATCGGCGATACGGGTCCAGATCGACATGCGGGCAGATTAGCGCCGCGCCGCGGCGTTGTCAGAGGAATTTCTGCATCAGCCACAGATCCATGTAGCGGCCGAACTTGTGGCCGACCTGCGGCAGGGTCGCGATCAGCCGGTACCCGATCTTTTCGTGAAAGGCGCGGCCTGCGGGGTTTTCCGCGGAAACACCGGCCATCATCTGATGCACGCCGGCGGCACGGGCGTGCGATTCCAGTGCCGCCATCAGCGCCCGGCCGGTGCCATGCCCACGCGCCGCGGGCGACAGTATGACGCTGTGTTCCATGGTGCGGGCATAGCCCGCGCCGCCGCGAAACTGCGCGTAGGTGGCGAATCCAAGCAAGGTTTCGCCGTCCTCGGCCAGCAGGAATTCCTGCCCGGCGGCGCGGCGGGTGGCGATCATCGCCGCAACCTCGTCCGGTGTCTTGGCGGTGGGGTTGAAGGTCACGGCGGTGCCGGTGATCCACGGGTTCCACAGCGCGGCAATGGCGCCGGCGTCATCGGCCGTGGCGGGGCGGATCATTCCAGCACACGCCCCCCGTGCGGGGTGGAGAAGCTGGCGCGCATCGCCGGGGACGGGCCGGCCAGCACGACAAGGCGCGGATCGGCCAGCCGCCCGGCCAGCGCCGCACGCAGGGCTTCGGCCTGCGGATGGGCAATCTCAAGCCGGGTCAGCCGGGCGCCGGTGTCCGGCAGGCGGGGGGCCGGGTGCAGGTTGCCCTGCCAGTGGATCAGCGCGGGAAAGGCGTTGTCGAAGGGCAGGCGGCCATCGTCCGGCACCGCCATCTGCCAGCGGAAATCGCCACGCTGCAAATCCAGCACGCGGCCGGTGCCGGGGGGCGACAGCGCCAGTTCGGCGGCAATGTCATCACAGCGGCAGATCCAGTTCGTCAGCCGGGGCCGGCCCGTGAAACGGTCAAGGTCGAACCAGCGCGGGCGGCCGGGTGGCGGTGCCGCGGGGTTGATCGCGATCACCTCGAAATAAAGGTCGCCCAGACCCATCAGCCGGTTGTGGGTGCCCATCAGCGGATGTTCACCCCCGCCGGCCATCGGCAGGCCAAGCGCCGCCTCGACATGGGCGACGCCGGCCTCAAGCGTTTCGGCCGCAAGGGCCAGGTGATCGAAGGTCAGCGTCATGCGGCGCGGCCGATCTTTGCCTGGGCCTTCAGCGCCAGCGCCAGCGCCGCGAAGCGGGCCTGCGACACCTCGCCGAACAGGCCCTGGCCTTCTTCGGTCAGCTCCAGCCCCAGCGTGCGCTTCTTGCCTGCCGCCCAGGTCAGCCGCCCCGCCCGCGCCGGATCGCCAACCGAGAACATCGCGCCGAAGCGCATCGCCTTGCCCAGAACCTCGGCCTGGGCGATTTCTTCTTCTGTCAGCAGCCGGAACAGCGGTTCCAGCCGGCTTCCGGCGCGGCTGTTCTTGTAGCGGTGCAGCAGGGCAAGGCCCAGGAACACCCGGCCGGGATGGTCCAGCCCGCCCAGGTTGGCGCGGGTGGCGTTGTCGAAACAGGCCTCGGCGCGATAGTCGGGATGGGCGCGCCAGGTGGTGTCATGCAGAAGGCAGGCCGCCTTGGCCAGCCGCAGCCGTTCCTTCGGCCAGTCCTTGAACAGCGGTTCCAGGAACCCATACAGCTTCTTGCCGAAGCCGGGCATCCGGGCCTGGATGATTTCGGCCATCCGCGCCGCCTCGATCAGCGGGTCGCGGGCGCGCAGGCGTTCGGGCATCTGTTCGTACAGCAGCCCCTCGCGGATGCCATAGGCCGACACGTCGATTTCTGAAGGTTTCAGCACCTTGATCAGTTCGCGCAGCACTTCGCAGGCGATGGGGACCAGCTCCATCCGTTCGGCCGAGGTGCCTGTGCGGGCGCGCAGCATGGCCAGATCCGAGGCCGCGATCCAGTCGATCGTGTCCAGCAGGCCCTGCGGTGTCATGCGGTATTCGTGCAGCACGGTCAGCGGATAGTTCCGCCGCTCCATGTCCAGCCGGGCGATGACGCGCCAGCTTCCGCCCACCAGATAGATGCGTTCGCCGCTGGATTTCACCTCGGCCTGCGCCTCCTTCAGCACGCGGTCGATATGGGCCAGCCGCTTTTTCGGCCCGCCATCAAGCTGCTGCAACCGGAACGGCCCCAGCGGGGTGGACACCCGCTTGCCCACCTTGCCGCCGCCTATCCGCGCCAGTTCCATCGAGTTGCCGCCCATGTCGCAGGCGATCCCCTTGGCGTCGGGCCAGCCCAGCAGCACCCCCTGCGCCGACAGCCGCGCCTCTTCGTCACCGTCGATCACATGCAGCCGCAGGCCGGTTTCGCGGAACACCTCTTCCTGAAACTCGGGTCCGTCCTTCGCCTCGCGCGTGGCGGCGGTGGCGACCACGGTCAGCGGGCCGATCCCCATGCCGCGCGCCAGCAGCGCAAAACGTTTCAGCGCAACCAGCGCGCGCTTGCGGCCTTCGGGGTTCAGCAGGCCGGTTTCGGCCAGCCCCTTGCCCAGCCCGCACATGACCTTTTCGTTGTAGAAATAGGCCGGGCTGCGCGCCGCACCGTCAAACACCACCATCCGCACCGAGTTTGACCCGACATCCACCACGCCCACGCGCGACAGGGCCCGCACCGAGGCATCCTCGAACAGCGGGCGCCCGAACGGTTCCCAGTCCTCTTCTTCGGGCGTGGGTTGCGGTCCTTCGGCGTTCATGGTCGATTCCCCGGTCTTGCGGACAAACCTTGGCGCTGTGGCGGGGCAGGGTCAACCCGCAGCCGCCGCAAAGCGGCCATCCGGCAGGGCGCCGGATCGGCCAGTCTATTGCGCGGCCGTGGCGGTGGTGTCCTCGTCGCGGACAGGCACCAGTTTGGGGGCGTCCTTGGCCCCGGCGGTGCCGCGCCCCGAAAGCGACGGGTTTTCCATGAAGAACTGGTGGCAGGAAAACAGCTTGCCATCCCCCGGCGCCAGTTCGCGGGCATAGGCGCCATCGGGCGACAGCACCCAGCTTTGCGCCTCGTCCGCCAGGTTCGCCGCCATGATCTGGCTGAGGATCTGGCTTTTCACCGTGGGGTTCAGCGCCTCGACCAGGGTTTCCACCCGGCGGGTCAGGTTGCGACCCATCCAGTCGGCCGAAGACAGGAAGACCCGCGCCTTCTTGGCCGGCAGGCCAAAGCCGTTGCCGAAACAGACGATGCGGCTGTGTTCCAGAAACCGCCCGACGATGGACTTGACCCGGATGTTTTCCGACAGCCCCTTGATGCCGGGCCGCACGCCGCAGATGCCGCGCACGATCAGGCTGATCTTCACACCGGCCTGACTGGCGGCGTAAAGCGCGTCAATCACCTCGGGGTCGATCAGGCTGTTCATCTTGGCCCAGATTTCCGCCGGCCGCCCGGCGCGGGCATGGTCGGCTTCGGCCGCGATCAGCTCCAGCAGGCGCGGCTTCAGCGTGATCGGCGAAATCGCCAGGTTTTCCAGTCCCTGCGGCTGCACATAGCCCGACAGATAGTTGAACACCTTGGTCGCATCGCGCCCCAGCGCCGGATCGCAGGTAAAGAACGACAGGTCGGTGTAGATGCGCGCGGTGATCGGGTGATAGTTGCCGGTGCCGTAATGGGTATAGGTCACCAACTGGTCGCCCTCGCGGCGAACCACGGTGGAAATCTTGGCATGGGTCTTGAGGTGCATGAAGCCATAGACCACATGCGCGCCCGCGCGTTCCAGCCGGCGTGACTGCCGGATGTTCGCCGCCTCGTCGAAACGCGCCTTCAGTTCCACCAGCGCGGTGATCGACTTGCCGCTTTCGGCCGCCTCGCACAGCGCGCTGACGATCGGGCTGTCCCAGCTTGTGCGATACAGCGTCTGCTTGATCGCCAGCACGTTCGGATCGCGCGCCGCCTGTTCCAGAAAGCGGATCACCAGATCGAAGGTTTCATAGGGGTGATGCAGCAGAATGTCCTTCTGCCGGATCGCGGCGAACAGGTCGCCGTCATGATCCTGCACCCGTTCCGGCACGCGGGGAATGAACGTCGGCCACAGCAGATCCGGGCGCGAGGACAGCACCAGCTCCTTCAGATCGGCGATGCCCAGCAGGCCCTTGACCTCGACCACCTCGTCATGGGCGGCGTTCAACTCGTCCATGATCAGGGCGCGCAGCGATTCCGGCGCCCCGGCCGACATCTTCAGCCGGATCACCTCGCCCCGGCGGCGGCGCTTCAGGGCGGTTTCAAACTCGCGGACCAGATCCTCGGCCTCGTCCTCGACTTCCAGATCGCTGTCGCGCAACACGCGGAACAGGCAATGGCCCCGGTCGGTGTAGCCGGGGAACAGCATGTCCAGATGCAGCAGCAGCAGTTCTTCCAGCGGCAGGAAGCGGATTTCGCCGTCGCGGTCGGGCAGGCGGACGAAGCGGGCAATCTGTTGCGGAATCGGCAGCAGCGCCTTCAGCGGGCGGCGGTCGCTTTCCCGTTCCAGTTCCAGCGCCAGTGAAAAGCCGGTGTTGGGGATGAAGGGGAAGGGGTGCGCCGGGTCGATGGCCAGCGGAGACAGCACCGGAAAGACATTGGTCAGGAAGTGCTGTTCCAGGAATTTCAGGTCGCGCGCGGTCAGCTTCGACCGCGACAGGATGGCAATGCCGGCGGCATCCATTTCCTTCTTCAGCGCGTTGTAGGTGGTCTGCTGCGTCTGCATCAGGCCGCGCGCATCGGCATTGATCAGGGCCAACTGCTCGGCCGGGCTGCGGCCATCTTCCGAATGCATGACGTTGCCGTTGCGCACCAGCGCACGCAGGCCGGCCACCCGGACGGTGTAGAATTCATCCAGGTTGGTGGCACTGATCGACAGGAAGCGCAGCCGTTCCAGAAGCGGCACCGCGGGATTCGCCGCCTCTTCCAGAACGCGCCAGTTGAAGGCCAGCCACGAAAGCTCGCGGTTGAAGAAACGGCGCGGGCCGGCAATCTCATCGGCAGAGATTTCGACGGGGGCGGGGAACGGGGCTTTGAGGAAATCGGCGTTTGTCATGATCTTCTTCTGAAAGGCCGAAGTGACAGTATGATGACACTGTTTCACTCAGGCGGGTCGCTGTCCAGAATTTCGGCGGCAAGCCGGGGGGTTATGGCGCGGCCTTCGGCCAGGGCCCGCGCATCCAGTTCCGCGACCAGCGCGCGGGCGGCGCCGATGGAGCGCGGCATCCGCGCCACCAGCCAGGGGATCAGTACCGGGTTCACCGCAAGCTGACGGTCGGCGAACAGCTTGACCAGCACGGCGGACAAAAGCGCGTCATCGGGCGGATCAAGCCGCACCAGCGGCATCGCCTGCAACCGCGACAGCAGGTCGGGCAGGCCCAGCCCCCAGTCGCGCGGCGGGGCGGCGGCCGTCACCAGCAGCGCGCCGCTGCCCGCCAGCAGGTTGTGCAGGTGGAAGAGGGCGGTTTCCGCCGCCGCATCGCCGGCCAGCCGGTCGGCATCCTCAACCGCAACGGCGCCGCTGGCGGCCAGCGTTGGCAGGTCGGCCCCGGCCAGCGCGGGCGCGGCGATCACGGCCGCCTGTGCCCCGGCCGCCCAGATCGCGGTCAGATGTGACTTGCCCGCGCCCTGCGGCCCGACCAGCAGCAACCGCCCGCCGGGCCAGTCCCGCCAGCGGTCGATCTGTGCCAGCGCCAGCACATTCGCGGGCGATGGCACGAAATCCTCGCGCCGCAGGTTCTGTTGCGGCGGCAGGTCAAAGGTCAGTTGCCGTGTCACCCCTGGCCAACCTCTTTCGTGTCGTCCGTGTCCGTCACGGTCAGCCCGGCATGGCCCTGATACAGCAGGCTGGACTGATACTGCCCGATGGCAAAGCGGGTCAGCACCCCGATGGCGGCGGCGACCGGCACCGCGACCAGCATCCCGACAAAGCCGAACACAGTGCCGAAGGCCGACAGCGCGAAGATCAGCCAGACGGGGTGCAGCCCGACCGAACGGCCCACCAGTTTGGGCGTCAGGATATTGCCCTCGATGAACTGGCCGGCGGCGAAGATCCCGGCGACGGCGGCGATGTGCAGCCATTCGCCCCAGAACTGATACAGCGCCAGCCCGATGGCCAGCGCGCCGCCGATGAGGCTGCCGATATAGGGGATGAAGGTGATCGCGCCGGCAATGGCGCCCACCACCAGCCCGAATTGCAGCCCCGCCAGCATCAGCGCCACGGCATAGAAGGTGCCCAGCAACATGCAGACAGATACCTGCCCGCGCACGAAGCCGGCCAGCACCGCGTCGATCTCGCGCGCAAGCTGGCGCACCACGGGCGCGTGGTCGCGCGGCAGCATGGCGTCGATCCGCGCGATCATGTGGTCCCAGTCAAGCAGCAGGTAGAAGGCCACCACCGGCACGACCACGATGAACACCACGATCGAGATCACCCCCATCGCAGAGGAAATCACGCCGTCCACCATCTCCAGCCCCTTAGACTGGATCGCCGCGCCGATATTGGCCAGCGTCTGCCGCACGGTCGATGTGGAATCGGCCAGTTCGGGGAAGTGTTCCAGCAGGAAGGCCTGCATCCGGCGGGTCATTTCGGGGGCGGAATTCACCAGCGCGGTCAACTGGTTTACCAGTGTCGGGATGATCGCCAGCACCAGCAGGATCACCGCCAGCACGCCGATCAGCGAGATCACGGCCGTGGCCGCGGTGCGGCTCAGGCCCAGGCGTTCCAGCCGGTCGGCCACCGGGTCCAGGAAATAGGCGATGGCTCCGCCCACCAGGAAGGGCAGGATCACATCACCCAGGAACCACAGCAGCAGAAGGAACACCACCGCAGCGATGCCCCAGTATCGGGCCTGATCCCGCATCGGAAGCGCCATGTTCTGCCCATACCCCTGATCAACCCTTTCGATTCAGATGGCAGAGCAGGGGCCACTTCGCAAGGGCAGCGCCGAAAAGGCGGTTTTTCGCCGTCAGCCGGCGCTTAGGCGGGCAGGGATAAACGCCCTGCAGATCGACGCCGCCCCAAACGGGCCGCAGACAGGCGGCAACCGGGGTGCCAAAACCCCCTGCATCGCCGGTTCACTGAAACCCGAACTGACCTGATCGAAAGGTTCTCCACATGACCCGTACACTTCTGATCGCGCTTGCGCTTGCCGCTTCGCCGCTGGCTGCGCTGGCCGCCCCCGCCGTGGGCGACATTGTCGGCACCACCCCCGAGGCCGCGACGGCCGCGCTCAAGGAAAAGGGCTGCGAGGTGAAGTCCTTTGAAGCCGAAGACGGCAAGATCGAGGCCAAATGCGCCGATGCCGAAGGCAAGGTGAGCGAAGTCTATATCGACCCCGCTTCCGGCGCGATTACCAAGATCGGCGGCGAAGAGGGCTGATCGGATGGTTGCCCCCCTTGAGTCTCCGTTCTCTCGCGCCCGCATTGCACCCAGCCTGTGGGACCCGGTGATCCGCATTTCCCATTGGGGCCTTGCCCTTGTGGTTCTGTGCAATGCGATCCTGACCGAGGGGGGCAGCACCCTGCACGTTCTGGCCGGCTGGATCGGCATCGGCCTGCTCGCCTTGCGTCTTCTGTGGGGCATTATCGGCCCGCAGGAGGCGCGGTTTTCGGCCTTTCCCCCCAACCCGATGGCCGCGCTGCGCCATCTGCGGCAGTTGGCGCAGGGCCGGCCCGATGAATACGGTTCGCACAACCCCGCAGGGGCGATGATGGCCTATGTCCTTTGGGCCCTTCTGGCGGTGGTGATCGCCACCGGCCTTGTGATGACTGGCGGCCGCACGCCCATGCAGGTGGCCGCCGATCAGGCGGCGGTTGCATCGGGCGACTGGTCGGCACTGGTCAAGCCGGGCGAAACCGGCGATGATGAGGGCGAGAACGAAGGCTGGAAAGATGCCGCGGAAGAGGTGCATGAAGTGGCTGCGAACCTGATCCTGTTCCTTGTGCTGCTGCATGTTGCAGGCGTGGCCCTTGAATCGCGCGCCATGGGCCGCAATCTGGTGCGGCCGATGCTGACCGGAAGCGACAAAGATCGGCGCAAATGACGGGACGCACCCCGCAAGAGGCGCGGCGGCGTCAGACCGCCGCGCTGGTTGCCTTCCTGCTGGTCCAGACGCTGGCCGTCGTCTTCTTCATCGGCGATGTGATCGGCGACCTGCGCGAAGACCCGCAGTCGATCCACTTCATCTTCGAGGCGCTGGTGACCGGCGCGCTGACGCTGGGGGTGGTCTTCGGTGCGCTGGCCCTGCGCCGCACCATTGATCTTCTGCGGGCGCAGGAGGCCGCGCTGGACGTGGCCCGCGGTGCGCTGTCCGAGGTGATCGAGGCGCAGTTCGCCGCCTGGGGCCTGACACCCGCCGAACGCGATGTGGGCCTTCTGGCCCTGAAAGGGCTGGACGTGGCCGAGATCGCCGAGGTTCGCGGCGCCGCCCAGGGCACGGTGCGCGCGCAGTTGACCCGGATCTATTCCAAGGCCGGCGTGTCAGGTCGCGCACAGTTCGCCGCCTATTTCGTGGAAGACCTGATGGGGCAGGGGCTGAAGGCCCAGACCCGGGCCTGAGCCCGGCCTGCACCGCTTCGCCGCCTTGCCCGAAGGGCCGCTTCCGGCTAGGAAACGGGCAACCCATCCTTACAAGGTCGCCTCAAGATGCGTCTGACCCGATACTTCCTGCCCGTTCTCAAGGAAAACCCCGCCGAGGCGCAGATTGTCTCGCACCGCTACATGCTGCGCGCGGGCATGATCAAGCAGCAGGCGGCAGGCATCTATTCCTGGCTGCCGCTGGGCCTGCGCGTGCTGCGCCGGATCGAAGAGATCGTGAACCAGGAACAGATCCGCGCCGGCCACATTCCGCTGCTGATGCCCACGCTGCAACCGGCAGACCTGTGGCGCGAAAGCGGCCGCTATGATGATTACGGTCAGGAAATGCTGCGCATCACCGACCGGCAGAAGCGCGAGATGCTTTATGGCCCCACCAACGAGGAGATGATCACCGACATCTTCCGGGCCCATGTGAACAGCTACAAGGATCTGCCGCTGACGCTGTACCACATCCAGTGGAAGTTCCGCGACGAGATGCGCCCCCGTTTCGGCGTGATGCGCGGGCGCGAGTTCCTGATGAAGGACGGCTACAACTTCGACATCGACCGCGATGCCGCGCTGCACGCCTATAACCGCCACATGGTCAGCTACCTGCGCACCTATGAACGCATGGGTCTGACCGCCATTCCGATGCGCGCCGCCAGCGGCCCGATCGGCGGCGACAACACCCATGAATTCCTGGTGCTGGCCAGCACCGGCGAATCCGAAGTGTTCTACGATGACCGTGTGACCGGGCTGAAGCTGGGCGCCCGCGAGATCGACTATGACGACCGCGAGGCGGTGGCAAAGGTCTGCGAGGAGTTTACCACCCTTTACGCCCGCACCGACGAAACCCATGATGCCGCCGTCTTCGACGCCGTGCCCGAAGCGCATCGCAAGGTGGGCCGGGGCATCGAGGTGGGGCAGATCTTCTACTTCGGCACCAAATATTCCGCCGCGATGGGCGCCTTGGTCGTGAACGACAAGGGCGAGCGGGTGCCGGTCGAGATGGGCAGCCACGGCATTGGCGTCAGCCGCCTGCTGGGCGCCATCATCGAAGCCAGCCATGACGACAAGGGCATCATCTGGCCCGAAGGCGTGACGCCCTTCCCGGTGGGGATCGTCAACCTCAAGCAGGGCGATGCGGCGGCGGATGCGGCTTGCGAGGGGCTGGAAAAGGCGCTGCTGGCCCGCGGGCTGGAACCGCTTTACGATGACCGCGACGAACGCGCCGGGGCCAAGTTCGCCACGATGGACCTGATCGGTCTGCCCTGGCGCATCACCGTCGGCCCGCGCGGGCTGGCCAATGGCGTGGTCGAACTGACCAGCCGCCGCACCGGCGAAAGCGAAGAGATGTCGCCCGAAGCGGCGGTAGAGCGTCTGGTGCAGATCTACGCCGCGCACCCCTGACGGGCGCGCGGCCCCGACAACGGGGAGAAGCGGATGATCGGACGTGCGCTTGTGCTGGCCGGCGGAATTGCGGGGGCGGGAACGCTGTCGCAATTCCCCGAGTTTTCGCAGCAATACCTGCAACGTCTGGCGGGGCAGGTCGATACGCTTGACCGGATCGAGGCCGACTTCGACCGTTCGGCGGCGAAATCCGGCCTCAGCCGTGATGCCGCGCTTGAGGCGCTGGGAACCACCGGCTTTTCCGGCCAACATGCCCGCGATCTGCGCGCCACCTTTGCCCGGGCCGAAGGCTTGCGCAACGATCTGGCCATCCTGCGGTTGGCTGGCCCCTATGAACGGCTGATGATGCCGCACCGTCTGGCCGATCCGGCGCTGGTGCAGGCGACCTGGGCCGATTTCGCCCCGGCCCTGCCGCTGACAACCGAAGGCGCGGTCTGTGCCGGCATCGGCTTCGGTCTTGGCTGGGGCGGTCTTGTAGCCCTGCTGGCGCTGCTGTCCGCGCAGTTCCGCCGCCGCACCGCCTGACCCGGGCGCAATGTCGCGGCTTGCCCGCTGGACCTGACTAAATCTGTCAACTATGACGGATGTCAGAAAGCGACGGAGATTTCGCGATGGCGCGCAGCGTTTGGTGTCTGGCCCTGGCCCTGATGGCGCAGGGGGCGGCGGCGGAAGAGGCCGCCCCTTATCCTGATCTGGCAAGCTGGGGCGAGGCGCTGTTCTTCGACGTGAACCTGTCGCAGAACCGCACGCAGGCTTGCGCCACCTGCCACGACCCGGCCACGGGATTTGCCGACCCGCGCGAAACCGTGCTGGGCCATGCCATTTCTCTGGGCGACGATGGCGCCAGCCTGGGCGACCGCAACGCGCCGACGGCATCTTACGCGGGCTTCTCGCCCCCCTTCGGGCGCGATGCCAAGGGCGCCTGGGTCGGCGGGCAGTTTCTGGATGGCCGCGCCGCGACCCTGGCCGATCAGGCCAAGGGGCCGCCGCTGAACCCGCTGGAAATGGGCCTGCCCGATGTGGCCACGGCCGCCGCCCGCCTGCGCGAGAACCCGCAATATGTGGCCACGCTGGCGGCGCTGTTCCCGCAGGCCCCCGCCAGTGACGAGGCATTCTTCGATGCCATGGCGCAGGCGATTGCCGCCTATGAGGCCACCCCGGAATTCGCGCCCTTCGACAGCAAGTATGATCGTTTCCTGCGCGGGGAAGCCAAGCTGACCGATCAGGAAGAACTGGGCCGGGTGCTGTTCTTTTCCAACCAGTTCACCAACTGCAACCAGTGCCACCAGTTGAAACCGCAAGGCGGGGCCGAGGGCGAGACCTTCACCAACTACGCCTATCACAACATCGGCGTGCCCGAGAACACGGCGGTTCGCGCAGGCAATGGCACGGCGCCTGGCACCGTGGATGCCGGGCTTGCCGCAAACCCCGCCGTGGCCGGGGCCGCGACAGAGCGCGGCAAGTTCAAGGTGCCAACCCTGCGCAACGTGGCCGTGACCGGCCCCTATATGCACAACGGGGTGTTTGCCGACCTGCGCACGGTGATCCTGTTCTACAACACTTACAACACCACCGTGCCGGCTCGGAAGATCAACCCCGAAACCGGCCAGCTCTTCGCCGCCCCCGAGGTGCCCGAGACCCTGTCGCTGACCGAACTGGAATCCGGCCCCGCGCTGGATGACCAGCGGATCGACGCGCTGGTCGCGTTTCTGAACACACTGACCGACGCGCGGTACGAGCCGCTTTTGCAGTCCGCACCCTGAGAAAAGCTCGGCCTCAGCGGCTTGACCCCGCGTCATGCGGCCTTTGGCCGGATTGACCCGGACGGAAGGAATGCCATGTTTGGCGGAACCCCCCCGCCAGCCGGACCGACATGCCGCATACCCCGCCCAACCCCAGCCTGTTGTCGCGCAAGGTCTCGACCGCCGAGATCCTGGCGGACGGAATCGTTCATGCGCTGGCGATTCTGGCCGGGCTGATCGCCTTTCCGCTGCTTCTGGGTCATGCGCTGGGTTCGGTCGGGACGGGGGTCTTTGCGGCGCTGACGGTCTATGCGGCCGGGTTCTTCCTGATGTGGGGCTTTTCCATGGCCTACAACATGACCCCGCCAAGCGCGCTGAAATGGCTGCTGCGCCGGTTCGACCATTCCGCGATCTATGTGATGATCGCAGGCACCTATACCGCCGTGATCGCGCAGCTTGATCATATGGGCTGGTCCATCGGCCTGGGAACCGCCATCTGGGGGTTGGCCGCGGTGGGGGTGGTGATCAAGCTGGTGCTGCCGGGCCGCTATGACCGCGCCGCCGTGGTGGCCTATGTCGCGCTGGGCTGGCTGGGGGTGATCGCGATCGGGCCGCTGGTGGCTGCCTTGCCGGCGGCGTCGCTGTGGCTGCTGCTGGCCGGGGGCATGACCTATATCGCCGGTATCTTCTTCTACGCCTGGTCCAGCCTGCGCTTCCAGCAGGCGCTGTGGCATCTGTTCGTGGCCATTGCCGCGGGTCTGCATTTCGCGGCGATTGCGGTGACGGTGGCCTGAGGTTGCAAACGGGCGGCCGAAATATGGCCGCCCGCCGTAGTCTGTATGACCTTACTTGGTCAGTTCGGCCATCATGTCGTCAATGGCCTTGCAGGTGCCGCTCAGATCATCGCCGCCGGCCTGAACCTTGGTGACCAGTTCCTGCATCTTCGGCGCAAGGGCGGCCAGCTTGGTCGGGTCCTGGGTGCCGACTTCGGTGATCTTGGCCGACAGGTCGGCGGCCTTCTTCTGCGCCACTTCCTGGGTGCAGGATTCCTTGTCGTCACAAGCCGACAGGAAGGCCGCGGCGGTAAGAGCGGCGAGAAGGGGAAGAATACGCATTCGCGTCTCCTGAATGGTTAAAATACATGCACGCGGCCCCGCAAGGTCACGCTTGCGGCTGTGCTTATGTCCCAAGCCGTGATTCTGCGCCATGGGAGAATTCGCGGGAATGTGACCCCGCCTCGGGCTTCCTTGACCTTTGGGTCCGAAGCCGTCACCTTCGCGGCCAAAAGAAAGCGGGCATGATGGCGGGCAGGACGGCACCTTTCAGCAGATTCGAATGGATGATCGCCTGGCGCTATCTGCGCGCCCGGCGGGCCGAGGGCGGGGTCAGCGTGATGACCTGGATTTCGCTGATCGGCATCACGCTGGCGGTCTTTGCGCTGATCGTGACACTGGCCGTGCGCGCCGGCTTCCGGGCCGAATTCGTGGACACGATCCTGGGCGCAAACGCGCATGTCACCGTCTATACGACCGACCGGATGGACGATCAGGGACAGTGGCTGAAAGGCTTTTCCGATTATGACGCGCTGTCGAAGACGCTGGCGGACGTGCCCGGCGTGACCCGCGCCGCCCCGCTGATCAAGGGGCAGGTCATGGTGACCGATGGCGAGCGGACGAATGGCGCCGAAGTGTTCGGCATCGCCCCCGCCGATCTGGAAGCGATCCCGCGCGTTGGCAAGGGCGCGAACGCGGTTGGCGATCTGGCGCGGTTTTCCGAAGGCATCGCCATGGGGTCGGTTCTGGCGCGCGAACTGGGCGTGACCGTCGGCGACCGGGTCCGGATCATCTCGCCCTCGGGCGTGAAGACCGCCTTCGGATCAAGCCCGCGCGTGAACGCCTATGAGGTGGTCTATGTCTTCACCGCCGGCCGCTACGACATCGACAAGACCCGCATCTACATGCCCTTCACCGAGGCGCAGTCCTTCTTCAACCGCGAAGGCTTTGCCGACGAGATCGAGGTGATGGTGGCTGACCCCGACCATATCGAGGCCATGTCCCTGCCCATCCTGAACGCCGCCGGTCCGGCCGCCCTGATCTGGACCTGGAAGGACAGCGCCGGCTCTTTCCTGCGCGCGCTGGACATCGAGGACAACGTGATGTTCGTGATCCTGTCGATCCTCGTGCTGATCGCGGCGATGAACATCGTTTCCGGCCTGATCATGCTGGTCAAGAACAAGGGGCGCGACATCGGCATCCTGCGCACCATGGGCCTGACCGAAGGCAGCATCCTGCGGGTGTTCTTCATCTGCGGCGCCTTTACCGGGGTGATCGGCACGGTCTGCGGCGTGGTGCTGGGCTGCCTGTTCGCGCTGAACATCGACACGATCATGGCAGCGCTGAACAGCCTGAGCGGGGCCGAGGTCTGGGACCCGTCCATCCGCGGCATCTATGCGCTTCCGGCCAAACTACAACTGAACGATGTTGCTTCGGCCGTGGCGCTGTCGCTGGGCCTGTCTTTCGTGGTGACCCTGTTCCCGGCCCGCCGCGCGGCCCGGATGAACCCGGTGGAGGCGCTGCGCTATGAGTGACGCGCTGGTTCTGGAAGGTCTGGAAAAGGGCTACAACCGCGGCAAGCCCTCCGAGGTGCTGGTGCTGCGCGGGGCCTCATTGCAGGTGGCCGCGGGCGAGGTGGTGGCGCTGGTGGCGCCTTCAGGGGCGGGGAAATCCACGCTGCTGCACATCGCGGGGCTGCTGGACACGCCGGATTCCGGCCGGGTGCTGCATGGGGGCCGTGAAATGACCGGCCTTGGCGACAAAGCCCGGACCGAGGCGCGGCGGGCCGAGGTGGGGTTCATCTACCAGTTCCACCACCTGCTGCCCGAGTTTTCCGCGCTGGAAAATGTGGTGATCCCGCAACTGGCCAATGGTGTGCCCAAGGCCGAGGCCGAGGCGCGCGGGATGGATTTGCTGGGCCGCGTCGGCGTGGCGGCCCGCTCCGGGCACCGGCCTGCGGCGCTGTCGGGGGGCGAACAGCAGCGGGTGGCCTTCTGCCGTGCGCTGGCCAATGCGCCGAAACTGTTGCTTGCGGATGAACCGACGGGCAATCTGGACCCGGGCACCAGCGAGCAGGTTTTCGCGGCGCTGATGGAGTTGGTGCGGGCGACAGGGATGGCCGCGCTGATCGCGACCCACAACCTGGAGCTTGCGGCGCGGATGGATCGCGTCGTGCGGCTGGATCAGGGCCGCGTGGTCGGGGGATGAGACGATGAAACGCATGATACTGGCAATGGCGGCGCTGTGGCTTGCGGCCTGCGTGCCGCAGGAGAAACCCACCGGGGCCGAGGATTTCGCGGCCTTCTGTTCGTCGTGCCATGGCGCAGGGGGCAAGGGCGATGGCCCGATGGCCGCCGATCTGGAACACAAGCCCGCCGACCTGACCGGCCTCAGCCGCCGCAATGGCGGCACCTTCCCCAAGCTGCGGGTGATGGCCAAGATCTGGGGCTATACCGGCGGCAAGAACGGGGCGGCGATCATGCCGAACTTCGGCCCGCTGCTGGACAGCCCGCTGGTGCCCTATGATTCCGGTGACGGCATCCAAAGCCCGACGCCCGAACGGCTGGTGCAACTGGCCGAATATGTGGAAACCTTGCAGAAGAAATGATGTCCCATGATGGGGGACGGCACCGCCACAACGATTTCAAGGGGTTGCGTGCCAGATTGGACTTTTTGTAAGATTTCGGGGCGGGGGGCGGTGACGTTCCCGCCCGCGCGCCCCCCGCAGCCCGTCTGCGGCATAGGGCGCACATTCGCGCGACAAGGCGGATTTTTCCCGTCACATGGTTGCCTGTCGGCGGGTTTGCCCGTCCTATCCGCCCGCAGGCAGGCACCCCAGAAGGAGGCACCTTGGCAGGCGCTGAAATGAAACCGAAGTCGTGGAAGATGTTCGTCTGGCCGATGATCGGCGCGGTGGCCATCGGTGTCTCGTTCTGGCTTTTGAGCAAGGAATTGCGGGGCCTGTCCTGGCCCGCCCTCTGGGCCGGGATCGAGGCGCTGAACCTCTGGCACTGGTCGATGATCGTGCTGTGCACGGCCGGCTGCTATGTCACGCTGACCATGTATGACCAGGTCGCGCTGGCGCATCTGGGCAAGCGGGTGAATGTGGTCTTCGTCGGGCTGTGCGCGCTGACCACCTATTCGCTGTCGCATACCATCGGGGCCTCGGCCTTTACCGGGGCGGTGGTGCGTTATCGCGCCTATACCTCAAAGGGCCTGACGGGGGCCGAGGTGGGGATTCTGGTCACCTTCTGCTCGCTGACCTTCAGCCTGGGCGTGATGATCCTTCTGGCGCTGGCCTTCCTGATTGATCCGGGGCTTGAGGCGCGCTTTGCCGGGGCGCTGTCGCCGTCTGTGGTGCGCTGGCTGGCGGTCGGGGTGCTGGGGGTGATTGTGCTCTATCTGGTCTTCAGCGCGCTGGGCCTGCCGCCGCTGCGGATTCGCGGCTTCTCGGTGGCCTATCCGCGGCTGTCCATCGCGTTGCGCCAGATCACCGTCGCCCCGATCGAGACGCTTTTCGCCGCCGGGATCGTCTATTTTGCTCTGCCCGAGGTCGGCAACCCGGGCTTCGTGGTGGTTGCCGGCGTCTTCGTGGTGTCCTTCTCGCTGGCGCTGCTGTCCCACGCGCCGGGGGGGCTGGGGGTGTTCGAACTGGCCATGCTGACCGGCCTGCCCGAGTTTTCCAACGAAAGCGTGCTGGCGGCGCTGATCGTGTTCCGGCTGTTCTACCTGATCTTCCCGCTGATCCTGGGCCTTGTGACCGTCGCCGTGTTCGAGCACCGGCAGATCAAGGCGGGACGGTAGGGGGGCCGTTGGCCTCCCCTACACGTCCAGTTCTTCCACGAAGCGGGCGTTTTCCTGGATGTACTGGAAGCGCAGTTCGGGTTTCTTGCCCATCAGCCGCTCAACCAGGTTGGCGGGGTCTTCCTCTTCGTCGATCGAGACGCGGATCAGCTTGCGCGTGTCGGGGTTCATCGTGGTGTCCTTCAGATCCTTGGCATCCATTTCGCCAAGGCCCTTGAACCGCTGCACGTCGATCTTGCCCTTGCCGCCCAGACCCTTTTCCAGCCAAAGCGCCTTTTCGGCATCGTCTGCCACATAAAGGCGCTTGGCGCCCTGCGTCAGCCGGTAAAGCGGCGGGCAGGCCAGGTAGAGATGGCCCTTGCGGATCAGCTCGGGCATCTGGGTGAAGAAGAAGGTCATCAGTAGGCTGGCGATATGGGCCCCGTCCACATCGGCATCAGTCATGATGATGATCTTGTCATACCGCAGGTCGTCCAGCCGGAAGCGGGTGCCCATGCCGACGCCAAGCGCCTCGCAGATGTCGCGGATTTCCGAGTTGTCGTTCAGCTTGGCCGAGGCGGCCCCCAGCACGTTCAGGATCTTGCCCTTCAGCGGCAGCAACGCCTGATAGGTGCGGTCGCGCGCCCCCTTGGCGGAACCGCCGGCGCTGTCACCTTCGACGATGAAGATCTCGGTCCCCGAGCGGTCGGTGGCCGAACAGTCCACCAGCTTGCCGGGCAGGCGCAGCTTCTTGGTGGCCGTCTTGCGCTGGGTTTCCTTTTCGGCGCGGCGGCGCAGGCGTTCCTCGGACCGCAGCACCACGAAATCAAGGATGGAACCGGCCGATTTCGGATCGGCAGCCAGCCAGGTGTCAAAGCGGTCACGCACCGCGTTTTCCACCCATTTCGCGGCTTCCTCGGTGGCAAGGCGGTCCTTGGTCTGGCCCACGAATTGCGGTTCGCGGATGAAGACCGAGATCAGCGCACAGCCGCCTGAAACCAGGTCTTCGCGGGTGATCTGTTCGGCCTTGCGGTTCTTGATCCGCTCGCCATAGGCCTTGAGCCCCTTGAGAACCGCGGCCCAGAACCCGGCTTCATGGGTGCCGCCTTCGGGCGTGGGCACCGTGTTGCAGTAGGACGACAGGAACCCGTCGCGGGCGGGTGTCCAGTTGATCGCCCATTCCACCGAACCCGGAACGCCGAACTTTTCCTGAAAGCCAACCTTTCCGGCGAAAGGGCGTTCGGCATAGGTCGTCACACGGTCAAGCTGGTCGGACAGATAGTCGGCCAGCCCGCCGGGGAAGTGGAACACCGCTTCCAGCGGCATGTCGCCATCGGGGATGGCGGATTTCCAGCGGATTTCCACGCCCGAGAACAGATAGGCCTTCGACCGCACCATCTTCATCAGGCGGTGCGGCTTGAAGGTCTGGGTGCCGAAGATTTCGGCATCGGGGTGGAAGGTGACCGAGGTGCCGCGGCGGTTCGGTGCCGGGCCGACCATGCGGATCGGGGCAAGGGGTTTGCCGCGCGAAAACTCCTGAACATGGAGTTCCTTGTTGCGGGCCACCTCGACGCGCATCAGGTCGGACAGGGCATTGACCACAGAGGAACCAACGCCGTGCAACCCGCCGCTGGTTTCATAGGCCTTGCCGTTGAACTTGCCGCCCGAATGAAGCGTGCAAAGGATCACCTCAAGCGCGGACTTGTCGGGGAATTTCGGGTGCGGATCGACCGGGATGCCGCGACCGTTGTCGCGGATCGTCAGCGCGCCGTTCTCGTGCAGCTCCACCTCGATCCTTGTGGCGTGGCCGGCAACGGCCTCATCCATCGAGTTGTCAAGGATTTCGGCGGCAAGGTGGTGGTAGGCGCGTTCGTCGATGCCGCCGATATACATGCCGGGGCGCAGGCGGACGGCCTCAAGCGGTTCGAGAACCTCGATCGAGGAGGCGTCATAGGCCGTCGCGGCCTGGGAGAGGAGGTCGTTCGCCATTTGTGCTGCTCTTGTCATTGGGCGCAGCCATTAGACCACCCAAGCGGGGGCGGGCGCAAGATGTTGGGCCCGCCTGCCGCCGGGCTTATGCGGGTTCTGCCTGGCGCGCGGCCCACATCGACTGGAAGGCAGGGCGCGACTGGCAGGCTTCCAGCCATGCCTTCACCGCAGGGAATTCTGCCAGCAGGCTGGGGTGGCCCTGCGCATAGCGCAGACATTCGGCGGTGTTGATGTCGGCCACGGTGAAGCGGTCGCCCACCATATGGCTGTGCGCGGCCAGATGGCCCTGCAGCCGGGCAAGCGGGCGGCGCAGCTTTTCGGCGGCGACAGCGATCACGGCGGCGCCTTCGGGCAGGTCGGCGGTGCCATTGGTCTGGGCGAACAGGATTTCCAGCGCCGGGGTTTCCAGGGATGTGGCGGCAAACAGCGCCCACTGCTCCATCAGCGCCAGTTCGGCGTCATTCGCCGGGCCAAGCGGGCCGCCATGGCGCCGGGCGATATGCAGGGTGATCGCCAGCGATTCGGTCAGCACCAGCCCGTCTTCCTCCATCGCCGGAATCTGGCCCTGCGGGTTCACCCGCAGAAAGCTGGCCGAGGTCGTGTTCAGCGGCGCGTCGGGGGCGGCCGGATCTGCCAGGCGGTAGGCCTGGATCACCGGCAGATGGGTGAACGGCGTTCCGGTCTCGGCCAGCAGCCAGAGCGGGCGCGAGGCGCGGCTGCGGTAAGCGCCGTAAAGGGTGATCATGATGCTGGCTCCTGCAGGGATGCGTCTTGTGCGGTTCGTGTCTTTCTTGCCCAAGGCGCGGGCAAGGTCCATGGGGTGCCGCCTTATTCTGCTTGCCGTAACGTCAGGCATGGGTCAAGCAAGAGCCATGACGGACCGCAACCCCCGCCCAGACGTGGCCGAATTTGCCCGGCGTGACCATAAGGCCGAGATTGTTGATCGGCTTTACGATGTCGCATTGGACCCGATCCGTCTGGAGGATTTGCTGGAGGTCTGGGAAGGCCGCGCCGCGCCCTTGCGCGGGGCCGCGGACGATGGGGCCATCGTGCCGGACGATGCGGAAATCGAGGCGCATCTGCAACGCGCCACGGTGTTTCTGGACCGGCTGGACGCCACGCGCGACGATGGCGGCTATCGCAGCGTGCTGGAAGACATCCCGCGCTCGGCAGCCTTCCTGTCGGACGGGGGGGCTCGCATCGCCGATTGCAACCGCCCGGCTTCGGTGGCCTTCGGTCTGGAACCGGACTGTCGCTTCGACCGGCTCCCGTTCGACCCCGAGGATCTGGACCTGCTGCGCGGCGAAATCCGCAAGGTGGCCGGGGGGCGGGCCGAAAAGGTGGTTACGCTGCGCATCCGGTCGCAGCGCACCGGCAGCCCGGTCATCCTGCGCGTCAGCCGGGTTGAGGCGGCGTCACCGCTGGCGCTGGTGATCTCGACCGAACTTGTGTGGCCCGAGGGGTTCGAACAGACGGTGCAGGACGCCTTCGGCCTGACCGGCGCCGAGGTCGAGATCGTGCGCGGCATCGCGCTGGGCCAGCCGGTGAAAGACATTGCCGAGGCGCGGGGCCGGTCGGCCGAAACGGTGCGGACACAGTTGCGGTCGATCCTGGCGAAGACCGAGACCCACAGCCAGAGCGAGCTGGTGCGGGTGGTGCTGGGCCTGATGGATGTGGCGCTGATCCCGGCCGGCGCGCTGGCCGAGGTGCGGCCGGGCGCAGGCGGGCTGGAGCCGCGGCCCCTGCACGAATTGCGGCGGCCCGACGGGCGGCGGCTGACATGGATCGAATTCGGCGATCCGGCCGGGCGGCCGGTGCTGTATATGCACCTCGACTATGGCCTGATCCGGTGGCCCGCCACGGCCGAACGGGCGGCGCGGGCGCGCGGGTTGCGGGTCGTGGTGCCGGTGCGCGCGGGCTATGGCCGGACGGACCTGCACGCCCGGGGCAGCGATCATGTGGCCGAAGTCACCGCCGATTATGCCGCGGTTCTGGATCATCTGGGCCTTGCCTGGGCTGTGGCCCTGCCGCTGGGGGCGGACCTGCGCTTTGCGATGAACCTGGCCAATACGCGGCCCGATCTGGTGCGCGGCATTGTCGGCTGTGCCTGCCAGTTGCCCGTGCGCACCGCCGCGCAATATGAGCGGATGGACAAGTGGCAACGGTTCATCCTGGCCAATGCGCGCTATGCCCCCCGCGTGTTGCCGTTTCTGGTGCAGGCCGGGTTCAGCCTGGCGCGGCGGCTGGGCAAGGAAAGTTTCTTCCAGCAGGTGAACGGCGGAAGCCCGGCCGACATGGAGACCTTCGCCCGCGCAGAGGTGCGGGCCGCGGTTCTGGAAGGATCGGATACCTGCCTGACGCGGAAATGGTCGGCGCATGAGGCGTTTACCCGCGAATGTATCAGCTCTGAAAAGGACTGGTCGTCCATCGTGCGGGCCTGTCGGGTGCCGGTTCTGCTGTTGCAGGGCGATCAGGACCCGCAGACCCCGGTCCTGACCCTGCGCGAACTGATGGAGGACTATCCGCATCTGGAGGTGCGGTTCCTGCCGCAGACCGGGCAGTTGCTGTTCTTTGCCGAATGGCCGCAGGTGCTTGAGGCGGTCTGCGCGATGGTCGGGAATTCCCCACCCAAAGGTTAAAATCGGCGGCTCTACCGCAAATGGAGTATGCGCGACCTATCTTCTCTCTCTATGCCTTGTCCTTGTCGTGGTGGCATTGACGGCAGGCGATTTTATCAAGAAATTTCTTCCCCTTGTGGGCAGGGCGGCAAACCGGAAGGTCTGTCGCCCTGTTCCTTTTCCGTGCCGGTCCCGGCGCCGGTTCTTCCTGTCGCGCGTTGCCGTGGTGTGACCTGAATCAAGGAAAATGGCCTGCCCGCGATGTAGGATTGCGGCGTCAGTTTTTGCAGGGAGATGCCGCATGGAAGATCAGGCGCCGGTGACGGATGTGCGCAACAGGCAGGCCCGTGGTCCGGCTGAAACGCCGGTCGTGGCTGCCGAAGCGGCTGCCTTGCCTGAACCGCCGGCTTCCGGCGTTGAAACCACGGTTGGCGCGGCGGCTGCGGCACCGGCTGCACCGCGCCCCGAAGGCCATGGTGAGGGCATCACCGGCCCGCAGCATTACCCTTCGATCAGCTCGGATGCGATCCGCGACGCGTTTGAATCGGGGCGCTACCCCTATGCCCGCCTGATGGGCCGCGCCGCCTATGAGGCCGAGAAGGCCAGACTTCAGGCCGAATTGCTGAAGGTGCAGATCTGGGCGCAGGAAACCGGGCAGAAGTTCGTGATCCTGATGGAAGGCCGCGATGCCGCCGGCAAGGGCGGCACGATCAAGCGGTTCATGGAGCATCTGAACCCGCGCTATGCCCGCGTCGTGGCGCTGACCAAGCCCAGTGACAAGGAAAAGGGGGAATGGTTCTTCCAGCGCTATATCCAGCACCTTCCGACCACGGGCGAGATCGTGTTCTTCGACCGTTCCTGGTACAACCGCGCGGGCGTCGAGCGGGTGATGGGCTTCTGCACCCCGTCCGAATATCTGGAGTTCATGCGCGAAGTGCCGGAACTGGAGCGGATGCTGGTCCGCTCGGGCATCCGGCTTTACAAATACTGGTTCAGCGTGACCCGGGATGAACAGTTGCGCCGGTTCAAGGCGCGCGAGACCGATCCCCTGAAAATGTGGAAGCTGTCGCCCATCGACAAGGCATCGCTGGACAAGTGGGATGACTATACCGAGGCGAAGGAGGCGATGTTCTTCTACACCGACACCGCCGATGCGCCCTGGGCCATCGTCAAGTCGAACGACAAGAAGCGGGCGCGGCTGAACTGTATGCGGCACTTCCTGTCCACCATCGACTATCCGGGCAAGGACTGGGACGTGATCGGCACCGTCGATCCGCTGATCGTGGGGCGGGCGGCGCAGGTCATCGCGGGGTCGGGCCGTATTCTTGATGCGGCCAGGCCGCCGGTCGCGCGCAAGGGCTGAGGCCCCTCGCAAGCGCGTGACCATGGTCATTCGGCAGGTGGCAGCGCGCGGGGGCTGCGATTATGCTGCCGCCATGACGACACGCGCCCTTGCCCTGACGATTGCTGCCGCGCTGCTGCCCCAGGGGGCGGCGGCGCATCCGCATGTCTGGATCGACACCACGGTCGAGGTGGTGCTGGATGACGCGGACCGCGCTGTCGCGGTGCGCATCGGCTGGACCTACGATTCCTTCTTTTCGCTGTCGGTAATCGCCGATCGCGCATTTGACACCGATGGCGATGGCCAGTTGTCCGCCGCCGAGGTGGCCGCGCTTGCGGGGTTTGACATGCACTGGCCGCCGGGGGTGTCCGGCGATACCTATGCGCTGACCGAAACCCGCGATCTGGTGCTGGGACCGCCGGAAGACTGGACCGCCGCCTATGACGGCGAGCGGATCACCACCACCCATCTGCGCCGCTTGCCCAAGCCGGTGGAGATCGGCACCGGCACATTCTTCGTGCAGGTCTATGATACCGGCTTCTACACCGCCTATACGATTGTCGGGCATCCGCTGCTGACCGGCGGCACCGGGGCCTGCAAGGCGCAGGCCTGGGAACCCGATCTGGATGCAGCCGACGAGGCGCTGAAAGAGGCGTTGAAGGAATATTCCGCCAATCAGGACGTGGAGGCCGATTTCCCCGCCATTGGCCGCGCCTATGCCGAAGAGGTGCGCGTGACATGCGCCGCACCCTGACGCTGGCCGGGCTGGGTCTGGCGCTGGTGCTGGCGGCGCTGTGGCTGTCAGGTGCGTTCGACGCGCTGTCGGGCTGGATCGGTGCCGCGCAGCGCGCGACGCAGGACCGGCTGGCCGCTGCCGTGCGGGCGCTGCGGGCGGGCGAGCCCGGCGCCGTTGCCGGGCTGCTGGCGGTCTGCTTCGGCTATGGCGTCCTTCATGCGGCGGGGCCGGGGCATGGCAAGGCGCTGATCGGCGGCTACGGGCTGGCGCGGCGGGTACCGCTGGCCCGGCTGTCGGTGCTGGCGCTGGCCTCGTCTCTGGCGCAGGCGGCGGTGGCGGTGGTGCTGGTCTATGCGGCGGTGGCCGTGCTGGGGCTGACGCGCGATGCGGTCACGGCGGCCGGCGGGGGCTGGGTCACCGCAACCGGCAACCTGATGGTGGCGGGCCTGGGCCTGTGGCTGGTGATCCGTGGCCTGCGCGGGTTGGGGCGGCTGCGCAGCACGGCGCAGGCCGGTTCGCACGACCATGATCCCCACACCCATGCGCATGACCACGACCACGGCCCCGATTGCGGCTGCGGCCATGCGCATGGTCCGACGCTGGATCAGGCGGCGGCGGTCACCTCGTTCCGCGATGCGGGGCTTCTGATCGCCGGCATTGCCCTGCGGCCCTGCTCGGGGGCGCTGCTGCTCTTGGTGCTGACCTGGCAACTGGGCATCGGCGCGGCGGGCATTGCCGGGGCCTTTGCCATGGGTCTGGGCGTGGCGGTGGTGACGGTGGCGGTGGCTGGCGTGGCGGTCTGGGCGCGTGAAGGCGGGCTGGCCGTGCTGCCCGAAGGGCGGCTGCGCTGGGCGCTGCCGGCGGTGGAACTGACGGCGGGCCTGATCATCGCAACCGCCGCCATCATGCTGCTTTTGCGGCAGATTTGACGCCGCAATGCGGCGGATGTCGTGGCTTGCCCTTCGGCGCGGCGCGTCGTAGGGGCAAATCATGATGTCCCGCATGTCCTATTCCGCCCACGCCCGTGCAACGCTGGTGCTGGGGTTGCCGCTGGTCGGCTCAAGCCTTGCGCAGATGGCCCTGCATGTGGCCGATACCGTCATGATGGGCTGGTATGGCGTGGCGCCGCTGGCGGCTGTCGTGTTGGGCTCGTCGTCGTTCTTCATCCTGTTCGTCATGGGGTCGGGCTTTGCCAAGGCGGTTCTGCCGCTGGTGGCGCAGGCCCGCGCCACCGGGGACGAGGCGCAGGTGCGCCGCGATGCCCGCATGGGGCTGTGGCTTTCGGCCGGCTATGGCCTGCTGATCTATCCGGTGTTCTGGTTTTCCCACCCGATCCTGATCGCGCTGCACCAGACCGATGAGGTGGCCCGGCTGGCCGAGGGCTATCTGAGGATCGCAGGGCTGGGAATGATCCCGGCGCTGTGGGTGGCGGTGCTGCAAAGCTGGCTGGCGGCCTTGGGGCGCACGCAGGTGGTGCTTTGGGTCACGCTGGCGGCGCTGGGGCTGAACCTTGTGCTGAACTGGGCGCTGATCTTCGGCAACTGGGGCGCGCCGGAACTGGGCGGGCAGGGGGCGGCGATTGCCACGGTGACGGTGCAGGTTGCCTCGGTCCTGCTGCTGGGCGCCTATGCAGCGCTGGCGCGGGGGCTGCGCGACTATCGCCTGCTGCGGCGGTTCTGGCGGGTGGACTGGCCCGCGATGCGCAGCGTGTTCCGGCTGGGCTGGCCCATCGGGCTGACCGGCATTGCCGAAGGCGGGCTGTTCGAGGCCAGCGCCATCATGATGGGCTGGGTCGGCACCGCGCAACTGGCCGCGCATGGCATTGCGCTTGAAGCAGCGGCGGTGGCCTTCATGGTTCACGTCGGCCTGTCCAGCGCGGCGACGATCCGCGTCGCCTCCTTCGCGGGTATGGGCGATGCGCGGGGGCTGCGCGATGCCGCCGTGGTGGCGCTGGGGCTGTCCTTCGTGGTGGGTATCGTGGTGATCGCGGCCTTCCTCAGCTTTCCGCAGGCCATCATCGGGGTCTTCCTTGATGAGGCGAAGCCCGGCAGTGCCGAGATCCTGGCCTTCGGCATGGTGCTGCTGGCGGTGGCGGCGTTGTTCCAACTGGCCGACGCCATGCAGGTGATGGCGCTGGGGCTGCTGCGCGGGGTGCAGGATACGCGGGTGCCCATGGTGCTGGCCGCCGTCAGCTACTGGGTGATCGGGGTTCCCTGCAGCTATCTTCTGGCGTTCAAGCTGGGCTATGGCGGCGTTGGCCTGTGGCTGGGTCTTGTCATCGGGCTGGCCGCCGCCGGGGTCAGCCTGATGCTGCGCTTCTGGCTACTCGCGCCAAAGCCGGGCGTGGCGGGCGAACCGGCCCTGTAGCTTGGCCAAAAGCCGGTTGCCCGGTCCGGGGCCGGGCAGGGCGCTGTCGGCCAGCCGGTCCAGCGCCACCTCGGGCGGGCAGGGGCGGCGGCTGACCGGGTCCCAGTAGCGCGGATAGGCGATCAGCGCCGCATGGACCAGGTGGATCAGGTCCGGTCGCGGTTGCAGGCTGCCATCCTCGCGCCGCAGGCGGCGGGCGGGAATCGCGCCCAGATCGCGCGTCAGCCCCCAACCGGCATAGAACGGCGTGCCCAGCGTGGTGACCGGCTTGCCCCGCAACAGCGCCTCGAACCCGGTGAGCGAGGTCATCGTCCAGACCTCATCGACCAGCGGCAGAAGGGCCGCCATGTCGGCGCGCGACAGCACCGCATCGGCATGGGCGCGGGCTGCCGCCTCGGGGATGGCGCCGGGGCGAAGGCCGGCTTCCACGTCGGGATGCGGCTTGTAGAGGATCACCGCCTGCGGATGGGCGGCGCGCGCGGCTTCAAGCAGGGCCAGGTTGGTGCGCACCTGATCCGCGCCCAGCCGGATCGAGGCATCGTCTTCCACCTGACCCGGCACAAGGATGCGGTGGCCGTCCGGCAGGTCGGGCACGGCGCCGCCAAGGTTGTACTTGGTCAGGTTCAGCGCGGTCAGCCGGGTCAGCAGCCGTTCGGCCCGGTCGCGGCCGCCGGGCGGCAACGGGGCCAGCAACAGGCGTTCCAGCCGCGAGGGGCGGGTCGGATCGTAGTAGATGCCCAGATCGTCCGTCACCAGCGACAGCGGCGGAATCAGATCGGCCCCCAGCCCGCGCGACCGCAGGAAGCCGTCCTCCACCCGCAGTGCCGGGGCGGCCAGGCCCGGTGGCTCCTTGCCAGCCCAGACCAGCAGGCCGCGCCCTGTGCCGGCGGCAAGCGCAGCAGCCTGCGCGGGATCATCGCGGAACACCAGCGGCTTGACCTGTCCGAAAAACGCATTGAGCCGCCCGCGTTTCCATGCGCGCATCCCGGCGGCGACATGGCCGCGCCGGTCCTGCCGGAAGGCGCGAACCTCGGCCTCCAACTGGTCCAGCACTTCCTCAAGGCTACACAGCCGGTCGCGGCAGGGGTCATACCAGATCGGGGCCAGGATCATCGCCCCGGCGAAAAGCTGCGCCGGCGTCAGCTTGCGGCCCCGGCGGGGCGGCGGGGTGCGGTCGGCGGTCAGGCCCCAGCCGGCATAGAACGGCTGGCCCCAGACCTGCGGGCGATGGCCGGCGAGGATCGCTTCGAATCCCAGTTGAGATGAAACGGTATAGACTGCAATCGCCCCTTCCAGCAGCGCCCAAGGGCTGTGCGCTTCGGTGATCAGCCGGATACGGCCCTGCGCGTGCTGCGGGCCATAATAACCCGGCCGCAGCCCGCGGGCGGTTTCGGGATGGGTCTTGATCAGGATCGGGGCCTGCGGATGCGCCTCGGCGGCGGCGGCCAGCATGTCATCAAAGGTGGCTTGCGTCGCACCGCTGGCCCGGACCGAGGCATCGCCGGCCACCTGGTCAACGATCAGCACATAACCGGGGGGCGGTGGTGGAAGGTCAGGATCGTGGTTGTTGTATTTTGACAGCTCAAAGGCACGGATGCGCGCAATTGCGGCCTTTGACCGGGCAAGGATGTTTGAATTATCCAAGGGATCGGTCGTCAGGACATGTTCGATCAGCGACGGCGCCGCCGGGTCGAAGTGAACGCCAAGCGGGTCGATGAACAGCCCCAGCGGCGGTTCCCCCGTCCGCCCTGGCCGGATCGAGCGCAGGAAGGCATCTTCCAGCCGTACCAGCGGCACGCCCTTGCGGGCGGCCACCCGCTCCCCCCGCCAAGCGGTGGGGCTGGCGCCCCAGACGACAACGCCATCGCCGGGCCGGGGCAAGCCCGGCACCAGATCATGTCCGGCAAGCGACAGGATGCGCTGCAGGCGGCGGTTGGTCAGGAAACTGAGGTTCAGATGCGAAAGCCGCCGCGGAATCTCCGCGGCGGCCTGGGGAATGGGGTCACGCTCGACGGCCAAGCGCTTGATGGTCCTCAGTTGCCATTCAGGCTGTCAGCCGTATTGGCAATATTCGAGGCCGTGCCGGTGGCGCCGGTCAGGGCGGCCAGCGTCTTGGTCCACTGAACGTAAGGCGCTTCGGTCACATAAAGCGTGTCGCCGTCGCGGATCAGGAAGTCACGCGCTTCGAAGATGCCGCTCGGCTCGGTCAGGTTCAGCACATAGACCATGCGTTGCTCGCCGGTCAGATCGTTGCGGCCCAGCACGGCATTGGCGATCTTGGCCGATTCGTTGCGGAACACGAAAACGCCGGTCGGATCGGCGGAATTGGTCTGCAGGCCGCCGACGGTGGCAATCGCCTCGACCGCTGACAGGTTCGACGATTTGAACGGAACGATGGACTGGCCCGTCGCCCCCAGCGAGGTGAACTTGCGCTTGTCCTCTTCGATCACGATCTTGTCGCCGGGGCGCAGCGCGATGTCCAGGTTGGGGTTCTGCCACAGGTCGTTCAGCCAGATCTTGCCGGTCACGCCATTGCGCGTCACCCGCACCAGCGCGGTTGCCGGGTCAATCGACACGCCACCCGCGCGGGCCAGCATCCCGCCCAGCGTGCGGGTGTTCGGTTCGATCGGATAGACGCCCGACGCCGCCACCGAGCCGGCGATTGACACCGACGACCCTTCGCCGGCCAGCCGGATAACCGCGACCTGCGGGTCCGGCGTCTGGTCTTCCAGCTTGCGGGTAATGGCCTGGCGCAGCCCTTCCGGCGTCTGGCCAGCGGCCTTGATCCGGCCGGCATAGGGAATGAAGATATAGCCTTGGCCATCGACCAGCATTTCCGGCAGGGGCGAGGCGCGCTGCCCGGTTGCCCCGAGCAGCGGGTCATCCTTGACGTTTTCGTAAACGGTCACAGCCAGCCGGTCGCCGGGCGAAATCGTATCGGGGCCGATCAGGCCCGCACTTTGAAACGCCTTCGAGAAACCGAAGGTGGTCTGCTGCGAAGCAATGCGCGCGATCTGCGGGGTCACATCCACGATGAACGCGTCGCCACCCTTGATGACCGAACTGGCGTAAATCTCGCGCTTGTTCGGGCCAGACCGGGGCAGGCCGCAACTGGCAACCATGGAAACGGCAGCAAGGAGCGCAAGGGCGCGTGCGCCCCGATCAAAATTCCGGGTCAAGGCTCGGGCTCCGTTCTGGGACTGCATCGAATGCATCGTGTTTTGCGGATGAACATACGGAATCGAAAAAGAAAACAGAAGCACCAGCTACCCTCTCACTCATCGCACAACACGCAACTGTTGCCGCAAGGCCGCGCGCCCCGTGATCAGGGCGTCGTAGGGGTCATAGGGCAACAACATCATATCCACAACCTGTGGTAAGAGCGAACGTCGGCCACGCGAGGAGTAGAATCCTCCGGGCAACTGGCTGGTTTCCAGCAGGAAGCGGCGGAAGTCACGATAGGCGCGGGAATCGGGGCGCGTCGGCCCCGAAAAGAACTGGTCGACGGGCTGGGTCGAAACGAATTCAGGCTTGGAATAGACCGCGCTGCCAAAGGCGCGCAGCGGCAGCCCGCGCCAAAGCGCCTGCTGGCCGGCCGTGGAATTCACCGTCACCGCGCTGCGGGCCAGATCCAGCAGCCCGGCCAGCTTGCCGCCGCGGACGAAATGGATTCGCTCGGTCAGGCCATGCTTGGCGGCAAGCTGCTGGATGGCCTCTTTCAGCGCCACGCGCCCGTCTTCCAGCGGATGCGCCTTGAACACCAGGTGGTGATGCTGCGGCGCCCCCTGGGCAAAACCCTCGATCACCAGCGCCAGAAAATCCTCCATCGAGGCGAAGGGGGAATGGTCGCGGAAGCTGGCGTCATGGGCCAGTTGCAGCAGCACAAGGTGATAGGGAAAGCCGCCATTGCGGATGCGCCAGGTGGCCAGCCGCCGTTCCATGGCATGGACGGGCAGCAGCATCAGCCGGCGCAGGTAAAGCTGGAATTCCTGCCAGACGGAAATGGCGCGATGGGGGCGGAAGTTGCGGAAGCGGCGGCCACCGGCCAGCACGAAGCCGTGGTAGATCGCGCCCCAGAAGATGTGCTGGCGCATGTCGCCCCAGGTGGTGGGCACGTCGGGCAGATCGGTGTCGGCGCGGGCAAGGGCGGTCCGCATCGTGTCCAGCGACAGCGTCATCAGCCGGGAATTTCCGTTCGACCCGTCGCGTTCATAGGTCACCCAGTAGGGCCGAAGATAGCCTTCCTCGAACACATGCACGGTCAGGCCGGCGGCGCGGGCAATTTCAACCGCGCGCGCGTGGACTGGGCGGGTATCGCCATAGATCACCAGGTCGGTGATGCGTTTTTCGGCGATCAGCGCCGAACAGGCCGCGGGCCAGTTCTCGGGGGTGTCGTCATAGGGGATGAAACTGTCACGATCCGGCCAGAAGGCCCGGTCGCCGCCATTGAAACCGACGCGCCAGACTTCGGCCCCCGTGGCCCGCAACATGCGGCCAAGACGGTGGAAAAAGGGCCCATGCGGGCCTTGCAGCAGCAGGAACCGTCTGTTTTGGCCGGTCAGTCGCATACTCGTTCCATCACAATACCGGGACCATAAGCAGCAAGATGGCCTGTGATGGAAGAGGGAATCCGCGCAACAGCGGCGGGCTTGCAACCGCAAGCGGCCTTGCGCGCGGGCTGGGCGGCGGCTAGGTGCAAAATGAAGGAAATCCACGGTCAGGAGCGGGCGATGTTCACCGGAATCGTGACGGATATGGGCGAGATCCTGACGCTGGATCGGCAGGGCGAGCTGACGGTGCGAATCGGCACGGCCTATGATGTGGCGGGAATCGACATCGGGGCCTCGATCGCCTGTGATGGCGTCTGCCTGACGGTGGTGGCCAAGGGAACCGACCCGCGCCCGTGGTTTCAGGTGCAGATCAGCGCGGAAACCGTATCCAAGACCAACATCGGCCCCAACGGCTGGGTGCCCGGCCGGCGGGTGAACCTTGAACGCGCGCTCAAGGTGGGTGATGAGCTGGGCGGCCACATCGTTTCAGGCCATGTCGATGGCGTGGCCGAAGTGATCGCCGCACGGGACGAAGGGGAATCGCTGCGGCTGACCTTCCGAGCCCCCGAAGCCCTGGCCCGTTTCATTGCTCCCAAGGGCAGCGTGGCGCTGAACGGCACCTCGCTGACGGTGAATGAGGTGGAGGGGCGCGACTTCGGCGTGAACCTGATCCCGCATACCCGCACCGTCACCACCTGGGGCGGCGTGGCGGTGGGCGATGCGGTCAACCTCGAGGTGGATACGATGGCGCGCTATGTGGCGCGGCTGCGGGAATGGGACTGATCGGCCACAACGGGGGCCCGTCGCTGGACGGCGGGCGAAGCTGGCGCACGCATTGCTGGCGCGCCGCGCGTCAGGCGCTGCTGCCCACGCTGCCAATCGAGGTGGTGCGCGGTCGGGTGCGGCGGGCGGCGGAACTGGGGCTGGATTATCGCACCTATGCCTCGGTCCGGGCGCAGACCGGGCATGATGTGGTGGCCTTCCTGTTTTCGTCCAATGCCTTGCGGGCCACTGTGGTGCAGCCCGCAGCCCCGGCCGATGTGGCGGCCAAACTGGCCGGGGTGCGGGCTGAACGGCTGGGCCTTGCCGTGGCGCCGCTGTCGGTGCCGGCCCTTGCGCTGGCCAATCCGGCGCTGGACGATTGCCACCCCGCCCCCTTTGCGCTGGCCCGCTGGTCCGAAGCGCGCGACCGCATCCGCGCGGCGCTGGGGCGCTTGCCGCGCGACGGGGTGATTCTGGTCGGCGCCCACGGGCTTGAGGCTGAATGGTGTGCCGCAGGCCGTCTGGCGGGCTATCTGCCGGCGGAACGCTACTTCGGCGCTTAGGGCGGCCCGGTCGGCCCAATGCAAAACGGCGGCCCCGGGGGGCCGCCGCTTTTGTAAATCCAGGGGCCGATCAGGCGGCGCGCGACAGCAGGACTTCGTCCACCTTCTTGGCGGCGCCGGCTTCATCGACGCCCGACACGGCGGCAACTTCGCGGGTCAGGCGCTCCAGCGCGGCTTCGTAAAGCTGACGCTCGGAATAGGACTGTTCGCGCTGGTCGTCCGTGCGGTGCAGGTCGCGAACCACTTCGGCAATCGCCATCAGGTCGCCCGAATTGATCTTCTGTTCATATTCCTGCGCCCGGCGCGACCACATGGCCCGCTTGACCTTGGCCTTGCCTTTCAGCGTTTCCAGCGCCTTCGACACCACATCGGGGGCCGACAGGGCGCGCATCCCGACATCCACCGCCTTGTTGGTGGGAACGCGCAGCGTCATCTTGTCCTTCTCGAAATGGATGACGAAGAGTTCGAGCTTGAAGCCCGCGATCTCTTGCTCCTCGATGGACATGATCTTGCCAACGCCATGGGCGGGATAAACGACAAACTCGTTCGGACGAAACTCGGGCTTCTTAGACTTGGTCATTCAGGTCTTTCCTCGGGTCGGGCTCCCGCCTGCAACATGAAAACCGCCCGAAGCCAGGGAAGCTTCGGCAAACCGGATGCCATACCGCAGAAATCACCGTCCCAAGCCATTCGCCTTGGGAAAGGTTGTCAGGTGTCCAAGATTGTTGTGAACATTCTATAACACAGAATCACCGTGATTCCAACTGCCGCGCAGCTTGAAAGGGCTGTGCTTTCACATTGAAACGACTGGCATTTTCCTGCCAGTGGTGATTCCGGGCCTTGCCGTCAGCGAATCGTGATCGGCCAAGGGGGCCGAACGGGCCCCGCGGTCAGCCGCCCTTGCCGGGTTTTTCCGAGAAATACTTGGCCCGCTTGCCGGTTTCGCCGTCGCGCGCCTCATAGCCGGGCAGGGGGTCTTTTTTGGTGGTGATCACCGGCCAGACTTCGGCATACTTGCGGTTGAAGGACACCCATTCCTCAAGGTTCGGCTCGGTGTCCGGGCGGATCGCGTCGGCGGGGCATTCCGGTTCGCAGACGCCGCAGTCGATGCACTCATCCGGGTGGATGACCAGCATGTTCTCGCCCTCGTAGAAGCAGTCCACCGGACAGACTTCAACACAGTCGGTGTATTTGCAGGCGATGCAGTTGTCGATGACGACATAGGTCATGGGATTGGGCCCCGAAAGCGGATCTTTGGCTGCTGACTAGATCAGCCTGCAGGATCAATCAAGCGGAATGGGCGTCGCAGGGCGCGCGCCGGCCTCCAGATCAAGGAACAGCGCCTGGGCTTCCGACGCAGGGCCGCGCCGCGCCCCCAACGCAAGGATGCACACCACGCGGATGCGGCCACCGGCGGCGAAGGTCAGGGTGTCCCCGGGGGTCACATCGCGGCCGGGGCGGGTGATGCGGCTGCCGTTCACCCGCACATGACCGGCGGAAATGGCTTCTGCGGCCAGGGTCCGGCTCTTGAAGAACCGGGCCTGCCACAGCCATTTGTCAAGGCGCAGCCGGTCGGCCGCAAAGGAGGTGTCCTTCGCGCCCGGCCCGGCCAAACCTCAGACCTTGCCCTTCAGCGCCAGCAGCGCGGCGAAGGGGTTGTCGGGGTCGATGGGTTTGTCCTTGCGGGGCGGACGGGCCTCGAAGGTCTTGGCGCCCTTGTTGCCCTTGTCGCCATCGCGACGGTCGTCGCGCTTGCCCTTGGGCTTGCTGCCGTGGAAATCCTTGCGGCCGCCGTCGCCTTCCTTGCGCTCGCGCTTTTCACCCTGCGGACGGTCGCCCTGGGGACGGTCCCCTTGCGGACGGTCGCGCTTTTCGCCCTGCGGCCGTTCGCGGCGGGGCTGGCCTTCCGGCCGGGCGCTGCGTTCGGGGCGCTGGAAGCGGGGCTTCGGCGCCCAGGCGAAGGTGTAGAAGGTTTCCATCTCGACCGGCGCCGCTTCGCCGCCCTCGGCTTCCGCTTCGACCGGGGCGTCCGGCACCGGCGCAAGCAGCGACACCTCTTCGGGAATCGGCTGGCCTGCCGCGGCGGCTGCCTCGATCAGGGCATCAACCTCGGGCGCGGCCACTTCGGCCACGGCGGGCTTGGTCTTGGGACGTTCGCCCTTGTCGGCCTTGTAGCCAAGGCCGGTCATCAGGTCGGCGAACTGGTCCAGCGTCATGCCGGTGATCGACAGCATGTCGGGCGTTGCCTCGAACCCGGCCTTGGAATCCTTGGTGCGCAGGATGTCGGCCAGACGTTCCAGCATGTCGATGCGGATCGCCCGCGTGCCGGCTGGGTGATAGCCCGACAGCGTGTAATGCTGCTTCGGCACCTCGGTAATGTTCGGAATGGTCACGAGGCCGGGGGGCGGGCTTTCGGGGAATTCCGACAGCCCGTTCCACAGTGACCAAAGCACCAGACGCAGCCGGGTGGCGGCGGGCTTCAGCAGCACCGGCAGGAACACCGTGTACTGGCCAAAACGAACGCCATGCTTGCGCAGGGCGCCACGGGTATCCTGATCCAGTTCCTTGACCTCGGCCGCCACGCTGTCCCGCGGCAGAACGCCAAGCGCCTCGGACATGCGGAAGGCAAAGCCGCGGGCAAGGCCTGCCAGCGCTTCGTCGCGGCCCATGGCAAGCAGCGGTTCGTAAAGCGCGGCCACCTTGCGGTCGATGAAATGCTGCAGGCGGCGGCGGACCTTTTCGATCACGTCCGGCCCGGCCTCGTCGTCCACGAAGGGCTCGACCGAGGGTTTCAGCGGATCGGCCCCCTTGACCAGCTTGCCCACCGCCGAGGCGCCCCACATCAGGCCCCCCTGTTCGGTGAAGTCCATCTCGGTATCGGGGGCGTTGTAGAACCTGTCGGCGCGCAGGCTGAACTCGGGGCGCAGCGCGGCAATGGCAGCCGTGCGCAGCGTCTTGGCCTCATCGGCCGACCCCGTGGCGTCCTGCTGGAACCGGAACCCTTCCAGCTTGCCGACGAATTGCCCCTCGACGGTCACTTCGCCCTTGTCGTTTACCTCGGCCACGAGGTCCTCCTTCTGTTTCAACCGCCGCAGCAGAACGCTGGTGCGCCGGTCGACAAAGCGTTGAGTCAGGGCTGCGTGCAGCGCATCTGACAGGCGGTCTTCTACAGCGCGCGTCTCGTCTCGCCAATGGGCTTCGTCGTCCACCCACCCCTTGCGCTGCGTGACATAGGTCCAGGTGCGGATATGGGCCAACCGGCGCGACAAGGTGTCGATGTCCCCGCCGGTCTGGTCAATGCGGCCAATAGCCTTGGCCAGCCAGTCGGAAGGGATGCGCCCGCCGCCCAGACCGCGACCGCAGAGAAAGTCGAAAAGCCGCGCCAGCAGGCCCGCGTGATCGCTGTCGCTGCTGCCCCGGAAATCGGGAATGCGGCAGACATCCCACAGCAGTTGCACCCGCTTCGGGCCTGTCACCTTGTCCAGCACCTCGGGCATGGCGGTCAGCGCCTTCAGCGCAAGCACATCGTCGGCATCGCGGGCGCGGCTCAGCCAGTCGTTCGAGGTGGGGGCCTCAAGGCTGCGGATCAGCCGCTCGGGGCTGCCGAAATCCAGATCGGCATTGCGCCACATCAGTTTCTTGACCGGGGCAAAGCGATGCGCCTCGATCGCCTCGACCAGATCCTCGTCAAAGGGCCGGGCCTCGCCGGTGACACCGAAGGTGCCGTTTTCGGTGTGCCGCCCGGCACGTCCGGCGATCTGGCCAATCTCCTGCGGCGTCAGCGGGCGCATCCGGCGGCCGTCGAACTTCGACGTGGACGAAAAGGCGACATGCTTGATGTCAAGGTTCAGGCCCATGCCGATGGCGTCGGTGGCGACCAGATAATCGACATCGCCATTCTGGTAGAGCGCCACCTGCGCATTGCGGGTGCGGGGCGACAGCGCGCCCATGACCACGGCGCAGCCGCCCTTTTGCCGGCGGATCAGTTCCGCGATGGCATAGACGTTTTCGACCGAAAACCCGACGATGGCGCTGCGCGGCGGCATCCGCGAAATCTTCTTCGACCCGGCATAGGTCAGCGTCGAGAAACGGTCGCGCTTCACATAGGTGTGCTGCTGCACCAGCCCGGCGATGGCGCCGCGCATCGAATCGCTGCCCAGGAACAGCGTTTCCACCAGCCCGCGCGCCCGCAGCAGGCGGTCGGTGAAGACATGGCCGCGATCGGGGTCGGCGCAAAGCTGGATTTCATCGACGCAAACGAAATCGGCCCCGATGTCCAGCGGCATCGCTTCCGTGGTGGCGATCCAGTATTGCGTGCGGTCGGGGACGATGCGTTCCTCACCCGTCACCAGCGCCACGACCGAAGGGCCCACGCGGGCAACCACCCGGTCATAGACCTCACGCGCAAGCAGGCGCAGCGGCAGGCCAATCACGCCGGTGCGGTGCATCAGCATCCGTTCGATGGCATGATGGGTCTTGCCGGTATTCGTCGGTCCAAGGACCGCCGTTACCCGACGGGTCGCGTCCATGCGTTACAGATCCTGCCCCTCGAGCTTGGCTTCAAGCCGGCCAATGGCCTCGTTTACGGCGTCGAGGTGGGGATGTATAGCCTGCGCCGCGCGGTAGGCCGCCAGCGCGCGGGTCTCGTCCCCGGTCTCTTCCAGGATGATTCCCAGCCCCGTCAGGGCGCCGAAATGTCGCGGGTTGGCGGTCAGCACATGGCCGATGTCGGCCAGCGCCGGCCCGATTTCGCCGGCGGAATAATAGGCGATGGCGCGGCCGTTCCAGGCTTCGGTAAACTCGGGGTCATGGTCGATGATGGCGGTGTAATGCTCGATTGCGGCCGGCGCGTCGCCCATTGCCATGGCATCGTTACCGCGCTGGAGCAGAAGATCCAGCGTCGGAGAGCCGGATTTCCCCCATTCGATCCAGATCTCCGATTCGATTCGGCCCGCCTCGGCGGCATCGGCGGTCAGCAGGCGCTGGAACAGGTCATCCAGTTTCGCCTGATCACCGGCCATCGCGGGCACCAGCGTCAGGAGAAGCGACAGAATTGCCGCAACGACACGATTGAGAAACCGAGGGGCGGCTTTCATAACAGGAAGCGTAGCCGATCCCCCGAAGAAATCCAGAGGCGCGGGGGTCACGAAAGGGAGACTTGGGACGATGAGCAAAGTGATTGATGCTGCGGTTGAAGCTCTGGCGAAAAAGCTGCCGGGCGGATTCGACGGCGTGGCAAAGTTCGTCATCAAGGACGAAGGGGCGATCATGATGGATTCTGACGGCGTGCGCGCCGGCGATGAAGAGGCGGACGTGACCCTGACCGCCAGCACCGAAACCTTCCGCGGGATTCTGGATGGCGACGTGAACCCCACCATGGCCTTCATGTCCGGCAAGCTGAAGATCGACGGCTCGATGGGGCTGGCGATGAAGCTGGGCTCGGCCCTGTCTTGACCGAGGCAGCGCCCTTCTTCGCGGATCTGGCCGAAGGGCCGGAAGGGGGGCGTGCCGTCTGGCTGCGCACCGCAGACGGGGTGCGCATCCGCGCCGGCATCTGGGCCGGTGGCCACAGGGGCACCGTGGTTCTGCTGCCCGGGCGCACCGAGTATATCGAGAAATACGGTCAGGCTGCGGCTGACCTGCAGCGGCGCGGCTGGTCTACCGTTTCCATTGACTGGCGCGGGCAGGGGCTGGCCGACCATGCGCTGCCCGACCGCCGCTATGGCCATGTCGAGGATTTCGACGAATACCAGCGCGATCTGGATGCGGTGCTGGCGCTGGTCGCCGCCGAAGGCCTGCCGCAACCGCTGGTGATGCTGGGCCATTCGATGGGCGGCTGCATCGGCCTGCGGGCGCTGCATCGCGGCCTTGGCATCCGGGCGGCGGCCTTCTCGGCGCCGATGTGGGGCATTGCCCTGCCGGTGTGGGAACGGCCGGTGGCGCGTCTGCTGACGGCGGTGGCCGGCCCCCTGCACCTGACGCGCAAGCTGGCGCCCGACCGCGGCCCTGAAACCTATGTCACCACCGCCCGCTTCGAAGGCAACCTGCTGACCGGCGACCGCGCGATGTGGAACTACATGCGCCATCATGTCGAGGCGCAGCCCGATTTCGCCCTGGGCGGACCGACCCTGGGCTGGGCGCGCGCCGCCCTTGCGGAATGTGGGGCCTTGATGCGCCTGCCGCCGCCAGACGTGCCCGCACTGACGGTTGTCGGCAGCAAGGAACGCATCGTGACCGTCGGCCCGATCCGCCGGCACATGGCCCAATGGCCGGGCGCGACGCTGGATGTCTATGCCGGCGTCCGGCATGAGGTGCTGATGGAAGGACCGGCGGTGCGCCAGCGGTTCTTTGACAGCGCCTGCGCGCTGTTCGATGCGCAGCGCAGCGCGGCGCCCGTCTAGCAATCCTGCAAACTGCGGCGCTCCGGCGCGATCAGTCCTTGGTGCAGGATTGGCAGGGCAGACCCTTGGACAGGTCGCGCACAAACTCCAGAACGCGGCCCTCTGGGCCGGTCAGCAGCAGGCGGTCCGTGGTCACCTCTGCGGCGGTCACGGTCTGAAGCGCGTTGAAATAGGCGGTCTCGGCGTCAAGGTCGGGGCAGGCCATCCGCGTGGCCCCCATGGCCGCGAAGGCAATCTGCGGCAGCGTGCCGCTGTAGCTGCCGAAATAGCGGTTGCAGGGCGCCTTGCCGGTGACCTTGCCGTCAGCGGCAAAGTCGATCGAGGCCGGGGCCTTGGCCGGTTGCCCGTCCAGCCCGATCAGGTGCCATTCGCCGCCGATCTCGGCGGTTTCGGCGGGGGTGCAGGCGGTTGTCATGGCGGCGGCAATCATCAGGGCGGGTAAAACGGCGGGAAACAGGCGCTTCATGTCCGGGTTCCTTTCCTTGCGGGGCGCAGCCCGCCCCGGTGACGCATCAGAAGGCGGCCGGCTTGGCTTCGCGGGCCATGTGGTCCAGCACGGCGTTCACGAACTTGGCTTCCTTGCCCTCGGGGAAGAAGGCCTTGGCCACATCGACATATTCCGTGATCGTCACCTTGGGAGGCGTGTCCATCTGGGTGATCTCGGCCCCGGCGGCGCGGAACAGCGCCCGCAGCACCGGGTCGATGCGGTCAATCGGCCATTTGGCGACCAGAGCGCGGTCGGTCAACTGGTCGATCATCGCCTGCCAGTTCACCGCTTCTTCCACCAGCTTGCGGAAATGGTCCACGTCACCTTCGGCAAACTCGCCCTCGTCATAGGTGGCGCCGAAACGGTGGGTCTCGAACTCGCGGCACACGGCCTTGACGGCCTGGCCCGAGGCTTCCATCTGGAACAGCGCCTGCACGGCATAAAGCCGGGCGGCCGATTTCATCTGGCGTCTTTCGGTTGCAGTGGTCATGCGCGGAACCCGATCCCCTTCTTGGCGGTCGCCCAGGTGCGGGAAAGCGCGATCAGGTGCAAGGCTGCCGCAGCGGCACCACCACCCTTGTCCTGCCCCGCCGGATCGGCGCGCACTTCGGCCTGCGCGCGGTTTTCCACCGTCAGGATGCCGTTGCCGATGCAGGCGCCCTGCAATCCCAGCAGGGTGATGCCGCGGCTCGAATCGTTGCAGACTGTGTCGTAATGCGTGGTCTCGCCCCGGATCACGCAGCCAAGCGCAACATAGCCGTCATATTCGGCCATCCGCTCGGCCATGCCAATCGCGGTGGGCACTTCCAGCGCGCCGGGAACCTCAATCAGGTCCACCGTCGCCCCGGCCTTTTCGGCGGTGGCGCGGGCGCCCGCGATCAGGTTGTCGGCAATATCGCGGTAATAGGGCGCGACCACGATCAGCAGTTTCACCGGCTGGTCGAAGCGGGGCAGCGGCAGGGTGTAATGGGTTTCGGCCGTGGCCATCTGGATCACTCGGTTATCGGGTGGGTGCCGGCGATGGAAAGGCCATAGCCTTCCAGCCCGACAACGCGCGGTGCCTTGGAATTCGTCACCAGGGTGATGGTCTTCAGCCCAAGCGCCGACAGGATCTCGGCCCCAAGCCCGTACTGGCGCAGGGTTTGCGGCGAATGTTCGCCTTCGCCCACCATCTTCATCGTGGTGTCGCGCAGCAGGACCACGACGCCGCGGCCCTCGGCCGCGATCAGCCGCATCGCGGCGGGCAGCGCACCCGAGGTGGCGCCGATGCCCAGCACGTCTTCCAGCGGGTTCAGCGCATGGACACGCACCAGAACCGGCGCATCGGTGCTGAGGTCGCCCTTGCTGAGGACCACATGGTCAGCCCCCTGGGTTTCATCGGTATAGACGCGCATCAGCCAGTCGCCGCCATGCACCGAGGTAACGGCGCGCACGGCGGTTTCCTTGACCAGATTGTCATGCCGGCGGCGATAGGCGATCAGGTCGGAAATCGTGCCGATCTTCAGCCCGTGCTTCTGGGCAAAGGCAATCAGGTCGGGCAGCCGGGCCATGCTGCCGTCATCGTTCATGATCTCGCAGATCACGCCCGAAGGGTTCAGCCCGGCCAGCCGGCTGACATCGACCGCGGCCTCGGTATGGCCGGCGCGCACCAGAACGCCGCCGTCACGGGCGCGCAGCGGGAAGATGTGGCCCGGCGTGGCAATGTCCGACGCGCCCTTGGTCGGGTCGATGGCAACGCTTACGGTGCGGGCGCGGTCGGCGGCGCTGATGCCGGTGGACACGCCTTCGCGCGCCTCGATCGAGACGGTGAACGCGGTTTCATGGCGCGACGAATTCTTCGTGCTCATCAACTGCAGGCCAAGCGCGTCAATCCGGCGGCCCGGCAGGGCAAGGCAGATCAGCCCGCGGCCATGGGTGGCCATGAAGTTGATGGCGGCCGGGGTACACATCTGCGCCGGGATCACAAGGTCGCCCTCGTTCTCGCGGTCCTCGTGATCGACGAGGATGAACATGCGCCCGTTGCGGGCGTCCTCGATGATCTCTTCCACCGAAGAGATGGCATCGGAATAGTCGGTGCGAAGATCAGACATGGGCCTTGTCCTTGGGGAGTGGTGCCGGAAATAGCGCGGAGGGCCGCAGAAGGCCAGAGGGCTGTGGTGCAGGGTGGCTGTGCGGATCTGCGCTCAGGCAAAGACCGCAAGCGCCACGGTGAAGGACAGTTGCTGTGCCGCGCCAAGAATGTCGCCGGTCTGCCCGCCGATCCGGGTTTGCGCCGCACGGCCAAGGCCCGCGGTCAGCGCCGCCGCCAGCAGCGCGGCTAGCAGCGCCGCAGGGCCGGCCAGCAGCAGCGCAACAGCCAGCGCCAGCGCCGCGCCCGACAGGGTGACGCTGCCCGAAGGCCGGCCGACCGCCACGGAAACGCCGTTGCTGCGGGCGGGCGGCAGGGCCGACATCAGCACCGCCATCGGCGCCCGCGACAGCACGGCCGCCGCGATCAGCGCCGCCGCCGCCCCGCCGCCGGCAACCAGCCCCGACAGGGCCGACCATTGCGCCAGCAGGATCAGGATCAGCGCCACCGCCCCGAAACTGCCGATCCGGCTGTCCTTCATGATGTCCAGCCGCCGCTCGCGGGTTCGCCCGCCCAGCAGGCCATCGGCGGTGTCGGCCAGCCCGTCCTCGTGCAGCGCGCCCGTCACCAGCGCCTGCACCACCAGCGCCGCCGCTGCCGAAGGGCCGGGCGGCAGGCCCAGCAGGTGGCAGGCCCACAGCGCCAGCGCCGCCAGCCCGCCGATCACCGCCCCGGCCAGCGGCCAGGCCCAGGCCGCCTCTGCGCCCTTGGCGCGGTGGTCGGGCAGGGGCAGCCGGGTCATCAGCCCCAGCGCCGACAGCAGCGCATCGGTCAGGGGGGACAGGGTGTCGCGGTTCATGGGGGCGGTCCTTTCCCGGCTGGTCCTTGCGGCGCGCTTGGGGTAGCCCCTTCGCCTCAGCAGTTCAACCAGGGAGAGATCCATGAACACCCCCGCCAGCCTTGCCGCCTTCCGCCGCGTTCTGGACAGCCTTCCCGCGCCGGATGCCGGGGCTCAGGCGGCCGCGCAGGCGCGCGATGCGGTGCTGACCAAACCGCCGGGGGCGCTGGGGCGGCTCGAATCGCTGGTGCTCTGGCTGGCCGGCTGGCAGGGCCGCGCCATTCCGCAGGCCGACCGGGTGCAGGTGGCCATCTTTGCCGGCAATCACGGCATCGCCGCACGCGGCGTCTCGGCCTTCCCGCCCGAGGTGACGGTGCAGATGGTGGCGAATTTCCGCGCCGGCGGGGCGGCGATCAACCAGTTGTGCAAGGCGTTCGGGGCCAGCATGGCTGTGCATGAACTGTCGCTGGACCGGCCGACCGCCGATTTCACCGAAGGCCCCGCCATGACCGAGGATGAGCTGGTCGAGGCGCTGGCCGCCGGCTGGAACGCCGTCGATCCCGAGGCGGACATCTTCATCGCGGGCGAGATGGGCATTGCCAATACCTGCACGGCGGCCGCACTGGCGGCGGCGCTGTTCGGCGGCCTTGGCTGGGCCGGGCGCGGGACGGGCGTCGATGATGCCGGCCTGTCGCGCAAGGCCGCCACGGTCGAGGCGGGGCTGGAACGCCACGCGGGCCATCTGGACGATCCGTTCGAAGTGCTGCGCCGCCTGGGCGGGCGCGAGGTGGCGGCGATGACCGGCGCCTATCTGGCAGCGCGCGCGCATCGGGTGCCGGTGGTGCTGGACGGCTTCATTTCCTGCGCGGCGGCGGCGGTGCTGCACAGGGCGCGGCCCGGCGCGCTGGACCATTGCATCGCCGGCCACCAAAGCGCCGAAGGTGCCCACGCCCGCCTTCTGGCCGCGCTGGACAAGGCACCGCTTCTGTCGCTGGGCCTCCGTCTGGGCGAGGCGTCGGGCGCCGCGCTGGCGCTGGGCGTCATCAAGGGGGCGGTTGCCACCCATTCCGGCATGGCGACCTTTGCCGAAGCGGGCGTCAGCGCCGGCTAAGGCCGCGTCCACCCAACCCGGCCCCCGCTTCCGGGGGCCGGCGCGCGCGTCAGTCCCAGCAGGACACCAGCACCGTCATGTCGATGGCGCGTTTCGACAGGTCTTCGGGCGGCAGCGCGCCGGTCGCGGTGGATTCGGTAACGCTCACCCCCGCCGCCTTCAGAACGCTGGCAATGCTTGCCGCGTCGGTGGCAAAGGACACGCCCGCCGGCAGCACCCGGCCCGTGTCTTTCGGCGCGGGCTGCAGCATCCCCAGCACCGCGCCGGTCGGATCGACCACCGGCCCGCCGGCATCGCCATCCAGCGCCAGCAGCGCCAGCCGCTTGACGCCGGCCGCGCCGTCCAGACCCTTGGCCTCTTCCAGCGTGCCATAGGTCAGCACCGGGGCGGGCAGGCGGTCTTCGTAGGAATAGCCGGCCACCGCCACCTCGGTTCCCAGCCTGTCAGGCGCAAGCTGGAACGCCGCAAAGCCGGGCGGCGACAGCGGGCGGGCCGGGGTCAGCACGGCAAGGCCGCTGGCGGCATCGGTCAGTTTCACCGTCACATCCTGATCGCGTTCGATGGTGACCTGGCCGCAGCTTTCCACCGCCTCGATCGTGGTCAGCACCGTGCCATCGGCCCCGATGTAAAACCCTGACCGGCTGAACTTCGGCTTGCGCACGTCCAGCCCGGCCAGCAGCCCGCGCCGCGCTGCCTCGTCCAGCGGCACAAGGCCGGGGTCCAGCGCCGTATCGCCCACGCCGCGGAAGCTGGATTCCAGCACCGACAGCACCCGCGCGTCGCTTTCCGCGGTGGCGGGGGTGGAAATCACCATCCAGCCCTTGATGAAGCCACGTTCGAACCGGGCATAGGCCGTGCTGTCATGGGTGGCCGAAACGCCATGGATGCGGAATTCCTTTTCCGTGCGGCTGCGTTCCCCCGTCACCGGCATCGCGTCCAGCGTCTGCAACAGATCATAAAGCCCGTAGAACGACCCCAGGTCGCCCGGCTGCGAGATCAGCACGATCGACAGGCCCGAGCCGTTCTTTTCGCGGAAATGCACGAAGGGCGGCTCGTAGTGGTCAAACTCGACCAGCGCCAGCGGCAGCGTAACCTCGATCCCGGATTCGGTTTCGTTCACCGTGGCAAAGCCGAATTCATCCATCTCGCTTTGGTAATTGGCCACCAGCGTGGCGCGCTGGCGGGTGGTCAGCACCCCCGTCGGCTCCAGCCCAAGGCTGTCCTGCCAGGCGGCCATCGACTTGCGGGTGCCCGACCCGAAGGCGCCGTCGATGCCGCCCTGATAGAAGCCGAACCATTCCAGCGCCGATTGCAGCAGCTTGCGGTCTGCTTCCGGCAGCGCCGCCTCGGAAGCGCGGGCTTCGGCCAGCGTTTCCTCGGGCACGTCAACCGCCACGGGGGCCGTGGGTTCCGGGTCCGGCGCGGCGGCGACCGGATCGGCGGGGGCGGGCGCTTCGGCCGCCGTGTCCGGCTCGGCCGCCGGTTCTGCCGCCGGCGCGGTGCCTGCCGCCGGCCAGAACGGCTCGCGGAATTCAGCCCCGTCGGTGATATAGCTGTCCGACGGGATCAGGTTTTCCCGCTTCAGCGCGTTCAGTTGCGCCGCGCCTTCGGCCACGCCATAGGGGCCCAGCACGATGCCGAACCAGCCCGACCGCAGCCGGTAGCCCTGGGTTTCGGGGAAGGCGCCGGCATAGGCTTCGGCGCGCGCAAGCGCCTTTTCCTCGGTCGGCTGCGCCTCGATCTGAAGCCACACCTTGTCCTGCGCACGGGCGGGCAGGGCGGCCATCATCACAAGGCCAACCGCCAGAACCGCCAGCGCGGCAAGAGGGCGAAGGGCGGCGGCACGCAGGGCAGGCATCATTCGGGCACAATCCTCTCCTGTCGGGCAGGGCGCCCGGCATGGTCACTGACGGGTCACATTAGCCATGGTCCCCGCAAGGGCAAGGCCCGCAAAGACGGCTTTGCCCCCGGTGCCGGGGAATTGACCCTCGGGGGCCGAGGGACTAGGAGGTCAGCGTCTGACGAAGGGTGCGCCATGGCCACGGGAACCGATACGCCTAAAAGCTTTCAGGAAATCATCCTGCGGCTGCAATCCTACTGGGCGTCCAAAGGCTGCGCCATCCTGCAACCCTATGACATGGAAGTGGGCGCCGGCACCTTCCACCCGGCCACCACGCTGCGGTCACTGGGGTCAAAGCCCTGGGCGGCGGCCTATGTGCAGCCCTCGCGCCGGCCGACCGATGGCCGGTATGGCGAAAACCCCAACCGGCTGCAGCATTACTACCAGTATCAGGTCATCATCAAACCCTCGCCGCCCGACCTGCAGGAACTGTATCTGGGCAGCCTGGCCGCCATCGGCATCGACCTTGGCCTGCACGACATCCGCTTTGTCGAGGATGACTGGGAAAGCCCCACCCTGGGCGCCTGGGGCCTGGGCTGGGAAGTCTGGTGCGACGGGATGGAAGTCAGCCAGTTCACCTATTTCCAGCAGGTCGGCGGGCATGACTGCAAGCCGGTCAGTGGCGAGCTGACCTATGGGCTGGAACGGCTGGCGATGTATGTCATAGGCATCGACCATGTGATGGACATGCCGTTCAACGACCCGCAGACGCCCATCGCGCTGACCTATGGCGACATCTTCCGCCAGACCGAGGAAGAATACAGCCGCCACAACTTCGACGGCGCCACGACCGAGATGCTGTTCCGCCATTTCGAGGATGCCGAGGCCGAATGTCAGCGCCTGCTGGACTTTCCGCCCGACGATCCCAAGACCGGCAAGCGCATCATCATGGCGCATCCCGCCTATGACCAGTGCATCAAGGCCAGCCACCTGTTCAACCTTCTGGATGCGCGCGGCGTGATCTCTGTCACCGAACGGCAGGCCTATATCGGCCGTGTGCGCGCGCTGGCCAAGAAATGCGCCGATGCCTTCCGCCAGACCGAAGCCGGTGCCGATGCGGTGGAGGCCGTGGCGTGAATGGGGGCAAGGTTGCGGCAGGGGCCCTTGTGATGCTGGCGCTGGTGGCCGGGGTGGCGGTCTGGTGGCAGCAGGAACATGCCTATTATGAACCTGTGGCATTTGTTCCGGGGCAGGAAATCCGGCTGATGCCCATCGCGGGCGACACGCCCGAGGTGATCGTGGCCGAAAACGTGACCGGCATTGATGCCGATAGCAGCCCGCTGCGGTTCCGTGCCTGTTTCACCACGCCGCTCAGCCAGGCGATGCTGACCGAAACCTACCGCCTTTATGACAAGCCCACCCCGCTGGTCGGGCCATCGTGGTTTTCCTGCTATGACGCGGGCGAAATCACCCGCGCGCTGGAAAGCGGCACGGCGCTGGCCTTCCTGTCGGAACACCTGCCGGAATACGGCATCGACCGCGTGGTCGCCGTGCTGCCCGATGGCCGGGCCTTTGCCTGGCACCAGATGAATGAATGTGGCAGCGCGCATTACGAAGAACGCGCCCTGCCTGACGGCTGCCCGCCGCCCCCCGCCAAAGGGAAGAACTGATGCCCGACCTGCTGATCGAACTGTTTTCCGAGGAAATCCCGGCGCGGATGCAGGGCATGGCCCGCGACACGCTGAAAAAGCTGGTCACCGACGGGCTGGTCGAGGCAGGGCTGACCTATGCCTCTGCCGGGGCCTTCTCGACCCCGCGTCGCCTGACGCTGATGGTCGAAGGCCTGACGGCCGAATCGCGTCCCGTGCGCGAGGAACGCAAGGGCCCCAACACCACCGCGCCCGCCGCCGCGCTTGAGGGGTTCCTCCGCTCCACCGGCCTGACGCTGGACCAGTTGGAACGCCGCGCCGACAAGAAGGGCGAGGTGTTCTTCGCCGTGATCGAAAAGCCCGGCCGCCGCGCGCCCGACATCGTGGCCGAGGTGCTGGAAGCCACGATCCGCAATTTCCCCTGGCCCAAATCCATGCGTTGGGGCGCGGGCAGCTTGCGCTGGGTGCGGCCGCTGCATTCCATCCTCTGCATCCTGTCTGACGAAACCGGGCATGAGGTCGTGCCGCTGACCGTGGACGGCATCACCGCCGGCGACAGCACCGAAGGCCACCGCTTCATGGGCATCGGCCGCTTCACCGTCACCGGCTTTGACGATTACGCCGCCAAGCTGCGCAAGGCGCATGTCCTGCTGGACAGTGCCGAGCGGGAGGCCGTCCTGTGGTCGGGCGCGCAGAACCTGGCCTTCGCCGCCGGGATGGAACTGGTCGAGGATCGCGGCCTGCTGACCGAAGTGGCCGGCCTTGTCGAATGGCCGGTGCCGCTGATGGGCCGCATTGCCGATGATTTCCTGCACCTGCCGCCCGAAGTGCTGCAAACCAGCATGAAGGAACACCAGAAGTTCTTCTCGGTGAAGAACCCCCGCACCGGCCGGATCGAGGGTTTTGTCACCGTGGCGAACATCGAAACGCCCGACCACGGCGCCACCATCCTGAAGGGCAACCAGAAGGTGCTGGCTGCCCGCCTGTCCGACGCGCGCTTCTTCTGGGAAAACGACCTGCGCATCGCCCGCGCCGGCATGGCGGAATGGTCCGAAGGGCTGAAAGCCGTGACCTTCCACAACAAGCTGGGCTCTCAGGCCGACCGGATTGACCGCATCGCCGCGCTGGCGCGCGAAATCGCGCCGCTGGTCGGCGCCGATGCCGACACCGCCGAAAAAGCCGCCCGCGTGGCCAAGCTGGACCTGCGCTCTGCCATGGTGGGCGAATTCCCCGAACTGCAAGGCATCATGGGCCGGTATTACGCGCTTGAAGCGGGCCTTGGCGACGCCGTGGCCAACGCCGCGCGCGATCACTGGCGGCCCAAGGGAGAGGGGGACACCGTCCCGACCGAACCCGTTTCGGTGGCCGTGGCGCTGGCCGACAAGATCGACACGCTGACCGGCTTCTGGGCCATCGACGAAAAGCCCACCGGCAGCAAAGACCCCTTCGCCCTCCGCCGCGCCGCGCTGGGGGTGATCCGGCTGGTGCTGGGGAATGGGGTGCGCATGTCGCTTGCCGCGCAGGGCGTAAAGCCGGCCATTGAGCCCATTATTGTTGCGGGCAGGCTTTCAACTTGGGAACCGTCCAAGCGCGATTCCGATCTTACCGCCGACCTCCTCGCCTTCTTCCACGACCGTCTCAAGGTCTATCTCCGCGACCAAGGCATCCGTCATGACATCATCGACGCCTGCCTTGCCATGCCCGGCAATGATGACCTGACGCTGCTGGTCAAGCGCGCCACCGCGCTGGCCGACACGTTGAAGACCGAGGACGGGGCGAACCTGATCCAGGGGTTCAAGCGCGCGAACAACATCCTGACGCAGGCCGAACAGAAGGACGGGGTGGAATATTCCTTCGGCGCCGATCCCAAGTTTGCCGAAGGCCCCGAGGAACAGGCGCTGTTCGCAGCCCTCGACGCCACAGAAGCGAAGATTGGCCCGGCGATGGCGGCCGAGGATTTCCCCGCCGCCATGGCCGCCATGGCCGCGCTGCGCGGCCCCATCGACGCCTTCTTCACCGCCGTCCAGATCAACAGCGACAATCCGATCATCCGGCGCAACCGCCTGAACCTGCTGCACCGCATCCGCAGCGTCTGTTCCGGCGTGGCCGACCTGACCCGGCTGGACGGCTGATCCGCCAAAGGCGCGGCCAAAGCCACGGAATGCCTGACTTTCGGGCATTTCGCGGCAGACTGCCCATTCGTCTTGCTTGCGCGAAAGGGTAAACGGCGTATGCTGCATGTGCCCAAAGGATGCCGCAGTGCAGAAACACGACCCGATACCCGAGTTCATCGAAGTGACTCCCACCGCTCGGATCTCCGAGGCGGTTCACGGCTGGAAGGCGAAATGCCTGCAGCGGCTGGTGCGGCTTGACCTGCCGGTGCCGAAATCCGTGGCGTTGCCGTCCTTCACCGTGCGCTCCATCGCCGCTGGCCATACGGCCGATGCAGCGGGTATCCTGGCCTGTTTCGGCCCAAGCCCGCTGGTGTCGGTGCGCGGATCGCCGGCCAATCTGGATTGGGGTGGCCCCGCCAGCGTGCTGAACATCGGCCTGAACGCCGCCCGCCACGCCCGTCTGGCCGAGACGCATGGCGAAACCGCCGCTGATGCGCTTTATGTTCGATTTGTGCAAGCATACGCGATCCACGTCGCCCGCCTTGACCCGGATTTGTTCGAAGATGTAAAGCCCGGACCGGGGGCGCTGGCCGAAGTCCTGCGGCTTTACGAGGTTGAGACCGACGAAGCCTTCCCGCAAGATTCCGCCCGCCAACTGTCGGAAGTCTTGCGCAGCATGTCCCGCGCCTGGGAAGGCACCTCGGCCCGGCTGTTGCGCGCCGCCAAGGGCGCGCCCGCCGATGCTGCGCTGGGGCTGGTGGTGCAGGACATGGCGCAGGGCTTCGGGCAGGGGCTCTCCGGCTCGGGCGTGATCCAGTTCGTCGACAGCGTCACCGGGCAGGCCCGGGTGACCGGCCGCTACCTGAACCAAAGCCAGGGCCGCGCCGCCCTGTCGGCGCGCGAGTCGCTTTATCTGACGAAAGACGCCCGCGGCCCGTCGCTGGAGGACGTGGCGCCGGACATCTTTGCCGACCTGCAACGCTTTGGCGCCATCTGCCGCGTGGGCCTGCGCGAAGAGATGCAGATCGAATTTACCATCGAGGACGGTCATCTGTTCGTGCTGGATGCGGTCAAGGTCGCCCGCAGCGCCCGCGCCGGCCTGCGCATCGCCGTGGCGCTGGCCGAGGATGGCGTCATCCCCAAGGAACAGGCGGTGCTGCGGGTGGAGCCGCGCGCGCTGTCGGAACTGCTGCACCATCAGGTTGATCCGCGCGGTCCGCGCGACGTGATCGCCCGCGGCATTGCCGCCAGCCCCGGCGCGGCGACAGGCCGGCTGGTCTTTACCTCTGACGCCGCGCAGGCCAGTGCGGCGCGCGGCGAACCCTGCATCCTGGTGCGCAAGGAAACCGCGCCCGAGGATATTCGCGGTATGCACTCTTCGGTCGCCGTTCTGACCGAACGCGGTGGCATGACCAGCCACGCGGCGGTCATCGCCCGCGGGCTTGGCCTGCCCTGCGTGGTGGGGGCCTCGGACATGCGGCTTGACCTGCGCGAACGCCGGCTGACCGCGCCCGATGGCCGGGTCTTCGCCGAAGGCGACGTGCTCACCATCGACGGTTCGAAGGGCGAGGCGATGGCCGGCGCGGCCGAGATGCTGCCGCCCGCGCTGGACGAAAGTTTCCGCCTGTTGCTGAACTGGGCCGATACCTTCCGTGACATCGGCGTGCGCGCCAATGCCGACACGCCCGCCGACGCCGCCACCGCCCGCAAGTTCGAGGCCGAGGGCATCGGCCTGTGCCGGACCGAGCACATGTTCTTTGAAGAAGATCGCCTTGTCGTCATGCGCGAGATGATCTTCGCCGATACGCCCGGCGACCGGGCAGCGGCGCTGGCGCGGCTTTTGCCCATGCAACGGGCTGATTTCGTTCAACTTTTCGAAATCATGGAGGGCAAGCCGGTCTGCATCCGCCTGTTCGACCCGCCCTTGCACGAATTCCTGCCCTCGGGCCGCGAAGGTCTGCGTGATCTGGCCGAAGCACTGGACCGCCCGCTGTCCGAAGTGACCCGCCGCGCCGAGGCGCTGTCGGAAGTGAATCCGATGCTGGGGATGCGCGGGGTGCGGCTGGGCATTGTCCTGCCGGAAATCTATGACATGCAGGCCCAGGCGATTTTCGAGGCCACGCTGGAAAGCGCCCGCCGTGGTGCGCCCGTCGTGCCCGAGGTGATGATCCCGCTGGTCAGCGCCCGCCGCGAGGTGGAACTGGTGAAGGCGCGCATCGACGCCGTGGCGGCCATGGTGCGCAGCCGCGCCAAGGCCGAATTCGACTACAAGCTGGGCGTCATGGTGGAAACGCCGCGCGCGGCCCTGCGCGCGGGCGAGATTGCCCAGCACGCCGCCTTTCTGTCCTTCGGCACCAATGACCTCACGCAGATGACCTATGGCCTGTCGCGCGACGATGCCGGGCGCTTCATGAACACCTATGTCCAGCAGGGGGTCTTCCCCGAAGACCCGTTCCACATTCTGGATGTGGACGGGGTCGGAGAGCTGCTTCTGATGGGCGCAGAGCGTGGCCGCGAAACCCGGCCAGACCTTACGCTGTCGATCTGCGGGGAACATGGCGGCAACCCGGAATCAATCGCCTTCTGCCGCAAGGCGGGATTCGATTACGTTTCCTGCAGCCCGTATCGGGTGCCGATGGCGCGGCTTGCTGCGGCGCACCTGGCGCTTTCCGAAACGGAAGGCCGATCCAATTCGTGATGTAAATCAGGTCACTGACTGAATATCCTCAAGTGATACATTAACTGTTTCGGCAGGAAAGCGCCGATCAGAGCCCAAAATATGTGCTAAATTTGCAACGCCGCTGGACCGGCCCGCCGCTTCCGCCTACCTCGCCGCCACAACACCAAGGCGGGCCATGCGTGGCCCGTCTTCTGCGTAGTAACGGTCTGGAAACCTTATGACGAGCTTGCGGAAGTTGACGGGCCTTGCCCTTGTGGCGATTTGGGCCCTCGCTCAGGCGGCCGATGCCGATGTGTCGCGCAGCGACAAGAATACCCCCGCCGATGCGGTGATCGCCTCCCAGATGGGGGCCCTGCTTGGTGCAGAGAAAAGCCGCCTTGGCGGCCTGTCGGGGGAAACCCTGGCGGCCATCGCGGCCGGACCCGAAGTTCAGGCGGTGCCCAAGGTCAAGCTGAAGGCGATGGAGCCCAAGTTTGACCCCCTGGTCCAATATTCGGCCGCCTGGCTGATGACCCTGCCCGAACCCAAGGGCGATGAAAACTGGCAGTGCCTGACCGAGGCCATTTATTTCGAGGCGCGCGGCGAAACCATCAAGGGCCAGTTCGCCGTGGCCGAGGTGATCCTGAACCGCGCCGACAGCGGGCTTTATCCGCGCTCGATCTGCGGTGTGGTCAAACAGCGCGGCGGCGGGGCTTGCCAGTTCAGCTATGTCTGCGACAGCCACTCGAACCGGATGGGCGAGTCGGGGCCGCGCGCCATTGCCGGCCGCATTGCCCGGCTGATGCTGGACGGCGCGCCCCGGGCGCTGACCGACGGCGCCACCCATTTCCACACCCGCGGGGTTCGTCCCGGCTGGGCACGCCGCTTCCCGCAGACCGCCGCCATTGGCGCGCATATGTTCTATCGCCAGCCTGGCACCCGGGGCTGATGTCGCGGCCCTTGCGCCGTGTGCCGTCTTGAGGCAAGGCGTGAAGGCCCGGCAGCCTTAGGCTGCGGGGCAACCACTGCGGCCTTGGGGGGCCCGATGACCACCGACACGCGCCTTGCCTTTGCCCATCCTGAAGAACGGGCCGAGGCGACTGCCCCGGCCGATCCGCGCGACCGGATTTCCCTGCGCGACCATGTGGTCGAGGCCGAGATCGGCGCCTTCCAGAAGGAGCGCGGCACCAAACAGCGCCTGCGCTTCAATGTCGTGGTCGAGGTGCGGCCCGCGCCGCAGCCGCTGGATGATGATGTTGATCGCATCCTGTCCTATGATCGCATCACCGAGGTGATTGCCGACGAACTGGCGGCGGAACGGCTTAACCTGCTGGAAACGCTGGCAGAACGTGTGGCAGAACGCATCCTGTCCGAACCGCAGGCCATGCGCGCCTTCGTGCGGATCGAGAAGCTGGATGTCGGCCCCTATGCCCTGGGCGTGGAAATCGTCCGTTCGCGCGCCGAGGTGCCCTTGCGCGCCGAAGAGGGGGCGGTGCATCCGCTGGTGGTCTATCTGGACAATGCCGCGATCGGCGCCCCCGATCTTTCGGCCCGGATCGACGCGCTGGCCGCGCGCGGCCTGCCCATGATCTTCTGCGTCGGCCTGCCCGATCTGCCGCGCCCCCGCACCGGCCACAAGCCGACCCAGCGGCGCATCGACCTGCTGGCCATCGAACAGAACGCCTGGGCGCTGGCCGCCCGCGATCCGCGCTGCGTGGTTGTCGCCAGCCGGACCGAAATCGACTGGGCGGTAAAACGCGGCCGCAGCGTGGTCTGGGCGCCGTCCAAGATCGTGCTGGATACGGTCGACGGGCCCAAGGCTACCGATCCCGTCGCCCTTGCGCTGTGGCTGGCCGAACAGATGGCGGCCACGGAACTTGTGGTTCACGGGGATGTTGCATTGCCGGCGGGAAGCCGCGTTCCGGTGCTGCGGGCCTGACCTCTCCCCTTGCCAGCCTTGGCGGGAACGGCTTAACCCCACCGCATGATCTATTGGCGCCCCCTGGTTCAAACCGATCTGTCCCGCCCCTCGGGCGCTGTTCCGCTGGCGGGCGGCCCCCTGTGGTTTTCGCAGGTCGAACGGCTGGAGCGTGGCCGCGCGCCCGAAGTGGTGCCCGCCGCCGAAGCCGGCACAGCACTTGACGCGCTGGCCGCACCTCGCGCCGATTTTGCCGGTCTGGCGATGGACCGGCCCCGGATCATGGGCATCCTGAACGTGACGCCCGACAGCTTTTCCGACGGCGGCCGCTTTCTGGCGCCTCAGGCCGCGCTGGCGCAGGCCCGCGCCATGGCCGAGGGGGCCGAGATTCTGGACATCGGCGGCGAAAGCACCCGCCCCGGCGCGCAGACGGTGGCCGTGCCGGATGAAATCGCCCGCACCGCGCCGGTGATCGCGGCGCTGCGCGCGGGCGGGGTAACGGCGAAAATCTCGATCGACACGCGCAAGGCCCCGGTGGCCAAGGCGGCGTTGCACGCGGGCGCCGACATCGTGAACGATGTGGCCGCGCTGACCTTTGATCCGGCGCTTGGCCCGCTGGTGGCCGAAACACAGGCGCCGGTGGTGCTGATGCACCATCTGGGCACGCCCGAAACCATGCAGGCCGACCCGCGCTATGACGATGTGCTTCTGGATGTCTATGACTGGCTTGCCGAAAGCGTGGCCCGTGCCGAACGGCAGGGCATCCCGCGCAATCGGATCGCGGTCGATCCCGGCATCGGCTTTGGCAAGACGCTGGCGCATAATCTGGCGCTGATCCGCGGCCTGTCGCTGTTTCACGGGCTGGGCTGCCCGGTGCTGCTGGGCGCCAGCCGCAAGCGGTTCATCGGTACGCTGGGCGGGGCCGAGGTGGCCGAGGCACGGATGCCCGGCTCGGTTGCCGTGGCGCTGGCGGGCGCGGCGCAGGGCGCACAGATTCTAAGGGTTCATGACGTGGCCGAGACGCGGCAGGCGCTGCGGCTGTGGCAGGCGATCAATGGGAGCAGGACATGACACGCAAGCTTTTCGGAACCGACGGGGTGCGGGGCCGGGCGAACACACACCCGATGACCGCCGAAGTGGCGCTGCGGCTGGGTGCTGCGGCGGGCCGCTACTTCCGGCGCGACGGATCGGCGGCGCATCGGGTGCTGATCGGCAAGGACACCCGGCTGTCGGGCTACATGCTGGAAAACGCGCTCACGGCGGGGCTTACCTCAACCGGCATGAACGTTCTTCTGGTCGGCCCGGTGCCAACGCCGGCGGTGGGCTTCCTGACCCGCAGTATGCGCGCCGATCTGGGCGTGATGATTTCGGCCAGCCACAACCCGCATCAGGACAACGGCATCAAGTTCTTTGGTCCGGACGGATTCAAGCTCTCGGATGAGGCCGAGGCCGAGATCGAGGCGATCCTTGAAGGCGAGGTGCGTCTTGCCCAGGCCGAGAACATCGGCCGCGCCAAGCGGATCGAGGACGGGCGCGGGCGGTATCAGGAATTCGTCAAGACCAGCTTCCCCGCCGGGCTGCGGCTGGACGGGCTGAAGGTGGTGGTCGATTGCGCCAATGGCGCGGCCTACAAGGCTGCCCCCGAGGTGCTGTGGGAACTGGGGGCCGAGGTCATTGCCCTGGGCGTCAGCCCGAACGGCACCAATATCAACGACCGCTGCGGCAGCACCCACCCCGAAACCGCCGCCGAGGCGGTGGTGGCCCATGGCGCGCATGTGGGCATTTCGCTGGATGGCGATGCCGACCGGGTGATGATCCTGGATGAACAGGGCCGGGTGGCCGACGGCGACCAGATCATGGCCCTTTTCGCCGCCCGCTGGGCGGAAGAGGGTCGGTTGCAGGGCGGCACGCTGGTGGCGACGGTCATGTCGAACCTTGGGCTGGAACGGTTCCTGGATGCGCGCGGCCTGCGGCTGGAACGCACCGCCGTGGGCGACCGCTATGTCGTCGAGGCGATGCGCAAGGGCGGCTGGAACCTGGGCGGCGAACAGTCGGGCCATATCGTGATGACCGACTATGCCACCACCGGCGATGGCCTGCTGGCCGGCCTGCAGTTCCTGGCCGAGATGGTCCGCACCGGCCGGCCGGCCAGCGAATTGGTGCGCCAGTTCGACACCGTGCCGCAGATGCTGAAGAACGTCCGCTTTGCCGCCGGGGCGAAACCGCTTGAGGTGGCCTCGGTCAAGGCGGTGATCGCGGCGGGCGAGGCGCGGATTGCCGGCAAGGGCCGCATCCTGATCCGCAAATCGGGCACCGAACCGCTGATCCGCGTCATGGCGGAATGTGAAGACCCCCGGCTGCTGGAATCCGTGGTGGATGAGATCGTCGGCGCGGTCGAAGCCGCCGTCTGACGCGGCCCGACGATGGGGCGCGAGAACGCCCGCACGACATCGAAATGTTAGACGCCCGGCCGGGCCGGGCGTTTCCTTTTGTGCCCCGGCGTCAGAGAACCGCGTCCACCGCGCGGCGCAGCCGGGCCACGGTCGCCGGAACGTCGGCAATCTTGTCCAGCCCGAACAGCCCCAGCCGGAAGGTGCGGAAGGCCGCCCCTTCGCCCACTTGCAGCGGCACGCCCGCCGCGATCTGCACGCCAAGCGCGCGGAACTTCGCGCCCGACTGCACCTCGGGGTCGTCGGTATAGCTGACCACCACGCCCGGCGCCTGGAACCCCGGCGCCGCGACCGAGGCCACGCCCTTTTCCGCCAGCATCGCCCGCACCGCCTGGCCAAGCGCCCATTGCGCCGTCTTGGCTTCGGCAAAGCCCATGGCGCGGGTTTCCAGCATGGCATCGCGGAAGCCGATCAGCGCATCGGTGGGCATGGTGGCATGATAGGCATGGCCGCCCTTTTCATAGGCCTCCATGATCGCGCGCCATTTCTTCAGGTCCAGCGCGAAGCTGTTGCTGGTCGTCTCGGCCAGCCGCGCCTCGGCCCGCGGCCCCATCACCACGATCCCGGCAGAAGGCGAGGCGCTCCAGCCCTTTTGCGGGGCGCTGATCAGCACATCGACGCCGGTGTCCTGCATGTCCACCCAGATGCAGCCGCTGGCGATGCAGTCCAGCACCATCAGCGCCCCCACCTCATGCGCGGCGGCGGCAAGCTTGCGGATGTAGTCGTCGGGCAGGATGATGCCGGCGCTGGTTTCCACATGCGGGGCGAACACCGCATCGGGGCGTGTTTCGCGGATCTTGGCGACCACCTCGTCAATGGGCGGCGGCGCATAGGGGGCGCGGGCCTCGTTGCCGGTCTGGCGGGCCATGGCGACATGGGTTTCGGTGGCAAAGCCGCCGGCCTCGAAGATCTGGGTCCAGCGATAGCTGAACCAGCCGTTGCGCACGATCAGCGCGCGACCCTGCCCGAACTGGCGGGCGACCGATTCCATCGCATAAGAGCCGCCCCCCGGCACCAGCGCCACGGCGCTGCCGTTGTAAACCTCGCGCAGCATCCCCGAGATGTCGCGCATGGCCTGCTGGAAGCGGGCGGACATGTGGTTCAGCGAGCGGTCGGTGAATACGACCGAGAATTCCTCAAGGCCGTCGGGGTCGATATGGGCGTGTAGTCCGGGCATGGCGGGTCTCCCTGTTCGGGGTGAAGCTAGGCCCTGCGGCCGCAGACGCAAGGGGGAGAGTGTCGCGAATGGATGTTGCCTGAGGCGCCCCCGCTTCGTAGGGCTCTGAGGCCATCCCACGCCCGACCGGAAGCCCCGGCCGGGTTAACAGCCGCGCAGCGGCCCCGGCCAGCGCCCGACCGCCCCCCGGGCGGGCGCTTTCGGTCGTGTCTCAAAGGTAGCTTTTGCAATGCTAACGCCATTCAGCTTGCGAAGTATTTTATGAATCCTTTTGCGAAGCTGTGCGTTCCGCAAGGTAAATCATTATTTGGCAGCATGACTGACTAAATATGATTTTTATCAAAGATTCGAAGTCGTCTAGCTGGAATTTTGGATCATACGCAGACTTAAGGATGTTGAAGTCGGCCGCCAACTCTTTAACATTTGGGTTTTCATAGCTAAGTTGCCATTCATGAGCGCAGGCATTTCTGATGCGTCGTATTGCATGAAAGTGATCTCTGAGATCGGATTCTATCATGCCTTCAGAGTGAGCACCGTCTATCCTGCCTTCAAAGGTAAACCCGCACTTATTGCCATTTCTATATCTTAAACTTGTAGTCTTACGTCCCTTCAGGCTTAATTGGTTGTCAATAAAGCTATTTAACATGCTTTCGATCATTGCCCCCCAGACAAGTCCGATCGCCCTGGGTGAATTGCGGGCATTCTCGATGTTTGCCTCTCTTATAAAACCATAGACTTGTGGCAAAGCAAGTGTCCATTGAGGAAGCATATTAGAAGTGTTGCTGTTTTCTTTGTGCAAAGGTCTGCTGTAGGGGCGAATTTCACCAAATTCGCCGCTCACGCATCTACTGAAAATCTCCCGACCATGTGTCTCAGGATCATTTGGGCTTGCCGTAAAGGGAAGCTCATCCGGGTATGCTGAAGTGCGGATAACGCAATCTATCTGTGTATTTTCAGCGTTAGACCAAACTGGATCTCGGACGGAAATTATCTGAAATTTCATTTCAACCCATCCCTTTCGATGTCAGTCTTGGCTGCAGTCCATATCAAATTTTCAAAAATAGATAGCGTTCCCATGCCGCTCTTCTTGACACTTTCGCTAATACCCTTGAATAATTGTGCCGCAAGCCTGTTCAATTCCCAAGCGGCTGCTGAAAGCTCTTGTCTCATAGGTGCAACAAGACATTAGCTACCATTCTGAAATTCAGTAAAGACATCTCTTCATGTCGACCTGCCACCTTTGGTGGCGGGAACGGCGTTGGTCAGCCTCCGACCCGCGCTCCCGGCCCGGGGCGGCCAGTCGAGACAGCGGTGATGCCGCAGCTTGGCGTCCGCCACGCCCCATCCCCCCTTCACCCCCGTTCGCTGACCCGATGCGTGCTGCGGTCCAGCCAGGCGGGGTTGATCTCCACCCCCCAGCCGGGGGCGTCGGGCACGGTGACGTGGCCGCCGTCCACCCGGTAGGGGGTGCCCAGGAACAGCTCGTCCTGCCAGGGGTAGTAATCCAGCCCCTCGATCGACAGTTCCAGGTACTTGCCGGCATTCGGCAGCGCCTTCAGCAGGTGCATGGTGCACATCGTCACCAGCGACAGGTTGGCGGCATGGGGGGTGATCGGCAGGCCTGCGGCATGGCCCATGCGGGCAACCTGCAGTGTGCGGTGGATGCCGCCCATGTACATGACATCGGGTTGCAGGATGTCCACGGCCTTGTGTTCGATCATCAATTGCCAGGCGGTGAACTCGCAATCCTGTTCGCCCCCGGCCACGTCGATGCGCAGCGCGCGGCGGACCTCGGCGGTCTGGTCCACCTCCCAATAGGGGCAGGGCTCCTCGAAATGGCCGATGCCGTGGTCTTCCAGCATCCGGCCCACTTCAATGGCGCGGGCGGGGGAATAGCAGGAATTGCCGTCAACTAGCTTGTCGATGCCGTCGCCAAGCGCCTTTGACACCACCGGAATGACCGCCTCGGTCCGCCCCGGCCATTCGTCGCGGTCGCGGCCGCATTCGGCGCCGACCCGCCACTTGAAGGCGGTAAAGCCGTGATCGTCGCGCAGCCGTAGGAAGCGGGCGGCCTCCTCCTCGGGGGTGATGTCGCGCTTCATGCTGCTGGCATAGGCGCGCAGGGGCCCCGGCGTGCCGCCCAGCAGTTCCACCACCGGCTTGCCCTCCAGCCGGCCCCGCAGATCCCACAGCGCGGTATCAAGGCCGGTCATGGCGCGGCGCAGATAGCTGCCGGGGAACTTGTGTTCCCGTTCCTGGATCAGGCGCAGCGTATCCTCGAAGTCCAGCGCATCGGTGCCCAGGGCATGGGGCGCGATCTGGCGGTGAAACACCTGCGCCGTGATGTCTGCCATATAGGTTGAGGTCTGGCCCCAGCCAATATCGCCGGTCTCGGCGGTGACCTTCACGAAACAGACAAATTCATTCCCGAAGGTTTCAAGTTTCGCAATCTTCATTCGTTTGGTCCTGCTGCCGGGATGCCTGTCTGCGGGCCATGGTATCGGGCCGCGATCACGGTTTCACGACCGTTTCCGCCATGCCCAGCGGGCCGGGGCGTCGTTCTTCGGTCAGCAGCACATTGGCCTCGACATTGCCGACACCGGGCAGCGTCATGATGCGGCGTCGTAGGACACGTTCGAAATCGGCCAGGTCGCGGGCGACGACGCGCAGGCGGTAATCGAACAGGCCCAGCACATGCTGCACCACCTGCACCTCGGGAATGGCGGTGGCGGCGCGTTCGAAATCCTCCAGGCTGACGCGGCCCTTGGTGGCCAGCCTGACGCCCAGGAACACCGTCACGCCAAAGCCAAGCGCCTGCCGGTCCACCTCGATCCGGCGCCCGGTCAGGATGCCGGCCTCCTCCATCCGGCGGATGCGGCGCCAGGCGGCGGGCTGCGACAGGCCGATGCGACGGCCCAGTTCGCCGGCCGACAGCGTGGCATCCTGTGCCAGCGCGCGCAGAAGCGTGCGGTCGGTATCGTCAAGGTCGATCACAGCGGCAACCCTTCGGTGTTCTTGATGGTCGAGACCAGCATCAGCGCCTCGACCTCGGCGATATGGGGCAGGGCCAGGATCTGCTGGCGATAGACCTCGGTCCAGTGGCCCATGTCGCGGGCGATGACGCTCAGCCGCACATCCACCCGGCCAAGGAAGGTTTCGATGGCAATCACTTCGGGCACCAGCCGGGCCGCGGCGATGAATTCGTCAAAGGCGCGCGGATCGGTCTTGTCCAGCGTGAAGCGCAGGCTGACCTCGACGGCATAGCCAAGCGCGCGCCAGTCGATTACCGCGTGCTGGCCGCGAATGACGCCGGCCGCGGTCAGCCGTTCCAGCCGGCGCCAGCAGGTCGCGGTGGTGATGCCGGCGCGTTCGGCAAGGGCGGCGGTGGCCAGCCCCGGATCGGCCAGCAGATGGCGCATCAATCGGCGGTCAGTATCGTCAAGCATAGGTATCTCATAAACCCTGGGTTGAGTGAATGATAGACTACAATTCTCCTCAACATCAATGTGAATGCTGCGTCATCACGTCTGATCGTGAAAACTCTGGACGGGGGGCAGACCCGCTGTTACAGGCGAAAATGGGGACTTTGTCGCAAGAAAGAGTTGCAAATGGCCGTTGTAACCGTTCATCTTTTCTCGGCTTCGGCCTTGTCGGTGGTCCGCACCGACGGCCAGGGGTTCAGCAGCGGCGTCAACCCGGCCCAGAACCCCTACACCAACGGCAACGCCTATTCCTGGAACACGCCCTCCGATCTGGCGATCACGCTGCCCACGACAACGGTGTCGCTGACCTATCAGGACAGCAATGCCTCGCTGGATGGCGTCAACCCTTCGGCGACCCAGGTCAGTGATCAGCTTCTGGCCGCCCCGATCACCGTCGGCGGCACAAACTATGTGCCGAACGGCTCCGAATTCCGCTGGCAGGGCACGACCTTCGTTTCCAACCATTCCGAGGTCACGCTCTACGCGGCCGACGGCACGGAATACCGGATGGTTTCGGTCACGGTGACAGCCGGCTACAACACCCCGTCGGTTGTCGGCGTGTTCTTCGAAGGCCCGCAGCCCCCGGCGGGCGCCACGCTCTATTACCGGCAGGGCCAGTCGACCTTCCAGCAGGACGGCACACAGACAGCCGTGCCCTGCTTCCTGGCCGGCACGCTGATCGACACCCCCGAAGGTCCGCGCGCGGTTGAGGATCTGCGGGTGGGCGATCTGGTGCTGACGCTGGACAACGGGCCGCAGCCCGTGCGCTGGATCGGCCGCAGCCAGGTGGATGGCGCCGGCGATCTTGCCCCGCTGTGCATCCGCGCCGGCACCATCGGCAACACGCGCGATCTTCATGTGTCGCCCAATCACCGCATCCTCGTCCGCTCGTCCCGGGCCGAACTGATGTTTGGCAGCTCCGAAGTGCTGGTCGCGGCCAAGTTCCTGATGGATGGCGTGAAGGTCACGCGCGCCCCGCGGCCCGTGGCCGATTATCTGCATCTGATGCTTGACCATCATGAGCTGGTCTTTTCCGAAGGCGCACCGACCGAAACGCTGTTCGCCGGCCCGATGGCGCTGCAGGCGCTGCCCGAAGCCGCCCGCGCCGAACTGCTGGCGATCTTCCCCCAGATCGACACCATCGGTCACCAGCTTGCCCGGGCTGACCTGACCCGGCAGGAAGCGCGGATGCTGGGTGCGGTGCCCGCTGTCGTGCATGAATTCGCGGATAATCACGCCAGGCACGCATGAAAACAGCGAAGACTGCGGAATTTCTTTGAAATTTGCAGGCATTTCCGCGCCCGCGGCTCTATGCTGCGCCCAGACAGTCAACCAACAAGCAGGAGCGCCCGATGCGCGTCTATTATGATCGCGATTGCGACATCAACCTCATCAAGGACAAGAAGGTCGCCATCCTTGGCTACGGCAGCCAGGGCCATGCCCATGCGCTGAACCTGCGCGACAGCGGCGCCAAGAACCTGGTCATCGCGCTGCGCGAAGGCAGCCCGTCGGCCAAGAAGGCCGAAGCCGAAGGCCTCAAGGTCATGGGCATCGCCGAGGCCGCCAAATGGGCCGACCTGATCATGTTCACCATGCCCGACGAACTTCAGGCCGAGACCTACAAGAAATACGTCCATGACAACCTGCGCGAAGGTGCGGCGATTGCCTTCGCCCACGGCCTGAACGTGCACTTCGGCCTGATCGAGCCGAAGAAGGGCGTCGATGTCATCATGATGGCGCCGAAGGGCCCCGGCCACACCGTGCGCGGCGAATACGTCAAGGGCGGCGGCGTGCCCTGCCTGGTGGCCGTCCATCAGGATGCCAGCGGCAAGGCGATGGAACTGGCGCTGTCCTACTGCTCGGGCATCGGCGGCGGCCGGTCGGGCATCATCGAGACCAACTTCCGCCAGGAATGTGAAACCGACCTGTTCGGCGAACAGGCGGTTCTCTGCGGCGGTCTCGTGGAACTCATCCGCATGGGCTTCGAAACCCTGGTGGAAGCCGGCTACGAACCCGAAATGGCCTATTTCGAGTGCCTCCATGAAGTGAAGCTGATCGTGGACCTGATCTACGAAGGCGGCATCGCGAACATGAACTACTCGATCTCGAACACCGCCGAATATGGCGAGTACGTCAGCGGCCCGCGCATCCTGCCCTATGACGAAACCAAGGCCCGGATGAAGGCGGTTCTGACCGACATCCAGACCGGCAAGTTCGTCCGTGACTTCATGCAGGAAAACGCCGTCGGCCAGCCCTTCTTCAAGGCGACCCGCCGCATCAATGACGAACACCAGATCGAGAAGGTCGGTGAAAAGCTGCGCGCCATGATGCCCTGGATTTCCAAGGGCAAGATGGTGGACCGCTCGCGCAACTAAGCGCGGCCAGATCCGCAAACAAAGGGCCGGAGGGGAAACCTTCCGGCCTTTCCCTTTGCCGCTTCCTCTTGGGTCAAATACCCCACGGGGGTCCGGGGGTGTGAAACCCCCGGCAGCGCCACTCAGCGCAGCAGCGCCAGCAGCAGCGACACCAGCCGCCGCACCCGGCCGGTCACCGGCGGGAACAGCAGCGGCAGCACCGAGAAGCGGTTCACCACCACCGGCTTTTCATGGCTGAAGGCCAGGAACCCCGCTTCCCCATGCGCCGCGCCCTGACCGCTGGCCCCGATGCCGCCAAAGGGCATGGTCGGGTGGGCGAAATGCGCCATCGTCAGGTTCACCGCGACCGAGCCGGAGCGGGTTTCCGCGCGGATACGCTCGATCCGGGCGGCGTCGCTGTCGAAGACATACAGCGTCAGCGGCTTTTCCCCGGCATTGATCGCCGCCAGCACCGGGCCAAGGTCGTCATACTCGATCACCGGCAAGAGCGGGCCGAAGATCTCTTCGCGCATCGCGGCCATTTCGGGCGTCGCGTTCAGGATCAGCGTCGGCACCGTGCAGCCGGCGGGCGGCTGGCCCACCGGGCGCAGGGTGGCCCCCTTGGCGGCGGCATCGTCCAGCAAGGCCTGCATCCGCGGCCCGTGGCGGGGCGTGATCGGGCCGGTCATGTCGGGCGCCATGCGCGCCAGCTCACCCTCCAGCGCGGCCAGGAAGGGTTGGGCGATGCTGCGGTGCAGATACAGATGGTCGGGCGACACGCAGGCCTGCCCGCCATTCGACAGCTTGCCCCAGGCCAGCATCCGCGCGGCGCGCGCAATGTCGGCGCCGGGGCCGACGATGACCGGGCTCTTGCCGCCCAGTTCCAGCGTCACGCTGGCCAGATGCGGCGCGGCAGCCGCCATGACCTTGCGCCCGACGGCGGTCGATCCGGTAAAGAAGATATGGTCGAAGGGTTGCGCCAGCAGCGCCTCGGCCACTTCGGGCCCGCCTTGCGCCACGGCGACATGATCTTCGGGGAAGGTCGCCGCGATGATCTCGGCCAGCAGGGCGGCGGTGCGGGGCATCAGTTCCGAGGGTTTCACCACCACCCGGTTGCCCGCCGCAATGGCCGAAACCAGGGGCCCCAGCGTCAGCATGAAGGGATAGTTCGACGGGCCGAAGATCAGGCACAGCCCCTTGGGTTCGGGGATGACGCGGGTAAAGGTGCCGGCCATGGTCAGCCCCGCGCCCAGACGGCGGCCGCGCATCCAGCGGCCAAGCCGACGGCGGGCGCTGCGCAGTTCCTGATAGACCGGCAGCAGTTCGGTCAGTTGCACCTCGACCGGGCCCTTGCCGAAATCGGCCAGCAGGGCGGATTTCACCGCTGCCTCGCGGGCGCGGATTTCGCGGCGCAGCCGCTCCAGCGCGGCCAGCCGGTCCGAGCGGGTCAGCCCGGCGGGTTGCAGCGCCAGGGCGGCGCGCAGGGCGGCAATGGTGGGGGCGTGATGTTCGCTGTCCATGGGCCACAGGCTGAACCGGGGCGCGGCCTCGCGCAAGCATGACCTAGGGTCCGCGACGACGGACCGCGCCCCGTCTCGGGGCGTCAGCCGCCGGTATGGGCCTTCAGCGCCGCAAGCGCGGGTTCGGGCCACAGCGACAGGTCATCGGGATAGACCATCGGCGCCTTGGCATCCCCCACATGCCAGAAGGCGAACACCTTGCGCTTGGCCGCGTCAAGGTAAAGCCCGGCATAGTCTTCGTCGCAGGTGAACTTCAGGCAGGCCTCGCCCAGATAGTTGCCATCGACCAGCCCGCCCGACCCCAGCTCGCTGATCCGCTCGGCGAACTGCGGCCAGCTTGCCCCCAGGGCGGATTTCAGCTCCTGCTCGACCGGCCTGATCTTCAGCGCCTCGACCGGGTGCTTCTCGGCCAGTGTCGGCAGGGCGTCCCAGTCCAGCGTCGCGGTGCTGGCGAAACTTTCGGGCTTGCCGGCAACGAAGCCGTGTTCGGGCGTCCAGCTCCACACTTCGCCGGGCAGGGACGGCGTGGCTTCGCCGGTCCAGATCAGCGCCTCGGGCCGCACCTCAAGCGTCAGCCCGTTGCAGGTTTCCACCGGGCCGTCCAGCCGGGCAGGGCCGCCCTGCGGCAGGACCAGCACGAAGGGCGCGGCGTTGCAGGCATTGCCGCCGGGGCCGGACACGCCCGAGATCACCGTCTCGCCGCCCACCTTTTCGGGGGAATCCAGAAAGATGTCGCCATCGGTATGCACGACCTTGTCATCCACGGTCAGCGTGTCGGTGCCTTCGCCATCATCGCTGACCGTGATGCTGTGGCCGTTCACGGTCAGGATCTGGTCGGCGTTCTGCGCCAGCGCCGGATCGGCAAGGACAAGGGCGAACAGCGGGGCAAGGCGATATGGCATGAAGAACCTGCAAGGGTCATGGACGGGCAAGTCCCCACATTACCCCGCGGGCGGGCCGGGGAAAAGACGCGGTCTCGTGATGCCGGTTTCAGCGCACGCCCAGCCCGGCGCGCATCATGGTCCGGCGCAGCGGGGCCACCGAATACAGCGTGTCCAGCGCCGCCGCCCGCAGGTCGCGGAAGGTCTGGCCCCCCATCATCGAGGCGCGGTTCAGCGCGTCAATCCCGGCAACCCGCGCCTTCACCTCAAGATGCCGCCGCCGCTGGTAGGTCTCCAGCATCTTCGCCCCGCCCAGACCGGCGCGGTCGGCTTCGGCCAGCTCCAGCAGCACCCGCAGATCGGCCAGCGACATGTTCAGCCCCTGCGCCCCGATCGGCGGCACCACATGCGCCGCCTCGGCCATCAGCGCCGTGCGCTCGCCGGTCATGCGGTCGGCGACCTGGCTGATGATCGGCCAGACCGACCGCCGGGTCGCCAGCTTCAGCGGCCCAAGGATCTGGCAAGACCGCATATTCATCTCGGCCTCGAAGTCGCGCTCGGGCAGGGCGGCCAGACGGGCCACTTCCGGCCCGGTCTCCATCCAGACAATGGCCGAGGCCGGCTGGCCATTGCGGTCCGGCAGCGGGACCAGCGTGAACGGCCCGCCCGAACGGTGGATCTCGGTCGAGATGTTGTGATGCGGAATCGGATGCGTCACCGCGAAGGCCAGCGCCTTCTGGCCATAGCGCAGGGTATGAACCCCGATGTCCAGCACCTGCCGGATGGTGGAATTGCGGCCATCGGCGGCCACCACCAGCCGGGCGGTGACAATGGCGCCGTCCGACAGGGTGACGCGCGCCTCGGCCTCGCGGGTGAACAGCGCGGTGGTGGCGATGCCGGGCCGGAACGAGACGGTCGGCAGGTCCGCCAGCCGGGCCACCATCTCGCGGCGCAGCAGCCAGTTGGGAAAGTTCCAGCCGAAGGGTTCGTCGGAAATGTCGGCGGCGTCAAAATCCTTGACGATGCGCGGTTCCGCCACCGGCCCGCCCGCATCGACGATCCGCATCACCTGCAACGCGGCCGCATGGGGTTCCAGCCGGTCCCACAGGCCGGCGGCCTGCAACACGGCGCGGGACGGGTGCAGGAAGGCCGTGGTCCGCAGATCGGCGCCTTCGGCATCGCCATCGGTCACCGGCGGGGTCGGGTCAACACAGATGACCGAGAAACCGGCCGATCCGAAGGCGGCGGCGGCGGCAAGTCCGGCGGGGCCGCCGCCGGAAATCAGGATGTCGGTGGATTCGCGGGTCATGTGGGCCTCCGCATCCAAACTAGGGGCTGGGGGGCGCAGGCGCCAGTGCGCAGTTCGGCGGCAGGCGGCGCGCCCGGCGCCGTCAGGGCAGGGTGATCCAGATCAGCAGGACGAAGATCACCGGAACCAGCGTCACCGCCGTCAGCGTCAGCGCGACAAGGCCCCAGGTCTGCACCGCCAGCACCAGCGCAAGCAGCACGATCGGAACCGCCCAAAGCACGGTTTCCGCCGCCGCATCGGTCTCGCTGTGCTTCGAGGCCCCATGGGCGGACAGGGCGGGGGCGGACAGGGCGGCGCGGGGCAGGTCAAGGTCGGCGGCAAGGGTCATCGGGAATCCTCTCTTTGATGAATCCCAGATATCCAATTTGGCCGCCACGAAAAGTGACGTTTTGCCGCAGTGCGGCAGAATCCTGCGGCAACGTCGCGTCGCCGCATGGCCCGTCCTGCATCTGCCTGCCGTTTCAGCGGGTCAGGCGGCGCAGGAAGGCGGTCAGGTCGGCGGTATGGTGCTGGATATGCGGCGCGGGTGCGGCCTCCGGGGCCACATGCACCGTGCGCAGGCCCATGTCATGCGGCACGGCCAGATTGCGCGGGTCGTCCTCGAACATGGCGGTCCGGGTCGGCGCCAGCGCGTCGCGGGCAAACACCGTCTCGAACGCCTCGCGCCGGGGCTTGGGGTGATAGCCCGCATGTTCAACGCCATAGACAGCGTGGAACAGCCCGCCATCCAGCCCGCGCGCTGCCAGAACCTTGTGGGCATAGGGCGTATCGGCATTGGTAAAGACGATGCGCCGGCCGGGCAGGGCGGCAATCGCGGCGGCAAGGACCGGGTCGGGCGTCAGCGGCGAAAAGTCGATGTCATGCACATCGGCCAGATACTCGCCCGGTTCGATGGCATGTTCATGCATCAGCCCCGCCAGCGTGGTGCCGTAAAGCGCCCAGTAATGCTGGCGCAGATGGTCGGCCCGGTCCCGGCTGACATTCAGGCGGGTCATCACCCAATCCGTCATCCGCTGCTCGATCTGGTCGAACAGCCGCATCTGCGGCGGATACAGGGTGTTGTCGAGGTCGAACACCCAGGTGTCGACATGGGAAAAATCTGTTTGGGGCATGGCGGCGTTCTAGGCCGGTGCTGCGGCTTTGGGAAGGGTTGATTGGCCCCGGCCCGGGGTCTAGGGTGCGGGATGCAATGCAGCAGAGGGCCGGAAAGCCGTGCAGAAAGACGCCTATACGCTGATCCTTGAGGCGATCGAGGCCGGAACTTACAAGCCGGGCGACCGGCTGGTCGAAAGCGAACTGGCCGAACGGCTGGGCGTCAGCCGCACCCCCGTGCGCGAGGCGCTGCAACGGCTGGAAACGCAGGCGATGCTGACGCGCGACGGCCGCAGCCTGATCGTGGCCACGCTGGACCACAACCAGTTGGCCGAACTCTATGCCGTGCGGACCGAGCTTGAGGGGCTTGCCGCGCGGCTTGCGGCCCGCCACGCGACCGAGGAAGAGATCCGCGTGCTGCAAAGCATGGCCGCCGATGACCGCGCGCTGGTGGGTGGCGATCCGCGCGAACTCAGCCGCGCGAACAAGCGGTTCCACAAGCTCATTCATCTGGCCAGCCACAATAGGTTTCTGGTGCAGCAACTGGATCTTGTGCATCGGTCGATGGCGCTGATGGCGACCACCTCCTTCGCGGCCGAAGGGCGCGATGAGGTGGCGCTGCATGAGCATGAGGAAATCGTTGCGGCCATCGCGGCGGGGGATGGTGAAGCGGCCTATCAGGCGCTGAAGACCCATATCAGCCGCGCCTTCGAAACCCGCCTTCGGGTCGAGGCGGGCGAACTGCGGCTGCGCTGACCGCGGCTTATTCCGCCGGATCGGCGCCGCTGTCGTAAAGGCCGTGATGCGTCTTGTCCCAGTAGAAGGGGCGGCGCAGGGTTTCCCAAAGCCCCTTGTAGGCGGCAAAGGCCGCCAGCGGAAAATAGGCCTGCAGCGTGAAGGCCCAAAGCGGAGAAAGCCGGTGCCCGCTGCGGCGCAGCGCGATGATGCCAAGGCTGATGTTCACCGCCTCGGCCAGCAGAAACAGCGTGACCAGCGCGCCCAGCGTGGCGGGCGACAGCGCCGCCGCCAGCGGATGCGGCAGCCCAAGCGCCATGATCCAGAACGACCACAGCAGCGGCGCCAGCAGCGATTGCAGGATACTGCCCAGGAACATCACCTGGAATCCGAAGAACCGGCGCGGCCCGATCTGCCGCCACAACAGACGCGGCGCCCGCATATGCACGGCCCAAGTCACCATATAGCCCTTGATCCAGCGCGACCGCTGCCGGACCCAGGGCAGAACCCGGCAATTCGCCTCTTCCCCGGTGACGGTCTCGATCACCTCGGTCCGATAGCCGTGCCGGGCCAGACGGATGCCCAGATCGGCGTCCTCGGTCACGTTATGGGCGTCCCAGCCGCCAAGGTCTTCCAGAACCTGCCGGCGGAAGAACAGCGTCGTTCCCCCCAGCGGCACCACAAGGCCCATGCGGGCGATGCCGGGCAGCATCAGCCGGAACCAGCCTGCATATTCGATGGTAAAGCAGCGCGACATCCAGTTGGTGTGCGGGTTGTAGTAATCCAGCATCCCCTGCAGGCAGGCCACCTCGGGGCCACGGCTGTGGAACCGCTCCACCACCTTGCGGATCTGGTCGGGGTCGGGGGCATCTTCGGCGTCATAGATGCCGATCAGGCTGCCCCGGCAATGATCCAGCGCGATGTTCAGTGCGCGCGGCTTGGTACGGACCTGCCCGTCGGGCATCACGATGACGCGCATCCACGGTGGCAGGTCGGCCGCGGCCAGCGCGTCGCGGGTCAGGGTATCGTCTGCCTCGACCGCCAGCAGCACATCCAGCCTGTCGCGCGGATACTCCAGCCGCGACAGGCGGCGGACAAGGCGCGGGGCAATGTCCGCCTCGCGATACAGCGCCACGATGATCGAGACGGTGGGCAGACGCAGCGGCGTGGCGGCGGCGGGTTCGGGCGGCGGGGCGCGCAGCGCGGCCACGGCGGCGGCCAGTTTCAGCGCGGTGGACAGGATCAGCGCCCCCACCGCCACCGCAAGCAGCCCTTGCAGCAGCACCAGCGGCGCGGCCCACAGAACCGCCAGCATCAGGCCCAGGCCGGCCGCCAGCCAGGGCATCGCCAGACCGTTGCCCCAGGTGCGGCAGCTTTCGGCGGCGTCAACGCGGGTTTCGGCAATCTGCGCCAGCCTCGCGCCGCGGCGGGCGTGCAGCGCCGCCTCGATCTGCGCAACGGGCGCCAGCGCCATCAGCACCGGGCCAAGCCGCCGCTCCAGCAGCGGGCGCAGCCGGGTGAATGCGTCGGGGCGCGAGGTGACGACCACGATCGCCGCCCCCGCGCGCCGCCAGGGCAGCAGGCCGTGGCGCAGGCAAAGCTGCACCCCCAGCCGGTCGATCAGGGCCGGGTCGGGCAGCGGGGCGCAGGGATTGACCCGCGTCGTGCCGAAATGCCGGGCGGCGGCGTCCAGCAGCCGGTCTTCCGCCACGCGGACATCGGCCCCGGAGGCAAGGTCCGCTGGCGCCAGCAGGCCCCGGCGCACCAGCCGCAGGGGCAGGGCCGCCGCCTTGTTTTCGGCGGACGGAGGGGCCTGTTGCAAGGGATCGGGAACATGCACCGCAACGCACCGTCTTGACCGGACGGCGCAGCATCGCGAGGCATCGTTAACGCTTGGTTAACAACAGATTAACAGCCGCCCGGCCGCCTGTTGCCGCGCTCAGGCGGCGCGGCGGGCCTGCATGGCGGCGGCAAAGCGTTCGAACAGGTAATAGCTGTCCTGCGGGCCGGGGCTGGCCTCGGGGTGATACTGCACGCTGAACACCGGGCGGTCGGTCATGGCAATGCCGCAATTGGTGCCGTCGAACAGGCTGACATGGGTTTCCATCACGCCCTTGGGCAGGGTGTCGGCATCCACGGTGAAGCCGTGGTTCATCGAGGTGATTTCCACCTTGCCCGTGGTCAGATCCTTCACCGGATGGTTCGCGCCATGGTGGCCGTGGTTCATCTTGCGGGTCTTGGCGCCAAGCGCCAGCGCCAGCATCTGGTGGCCCAGGCAGATGCCGAACAGCGGCAGGTCGGCCTTCAGCACGCCCTGGATCATCGGCACCGCATATTCACCCGTCGCCGCCGGGTCGCCGGGGCCGTTCGACAGGAACACGCCGTCCGGCTTGTGCGCCAGCACCTCGTCAGCGGTGGCGGTGGCGGGCAGCACGGTCACATCGCAGCCCGCGCTGGCCAGGCAGCGCAGGATGTTGCGCTTGGCACCGTAATCCACGGCAACCACCTTGAACCCCGGCCCGCTGCGGCGGGTATAGCCTTCGGGCCATGCCCAGCGTTGTTCATCCCAGGTGTAGGACTGGGCGCAGGTTACATCCTTGGCCAGATCCAGGCCAACCAGCCCTTTCCAGGCCCGCGCCTTGGCTACCAGCTTCTCGATGTCGAACTTGCCCGCCGGATCATGTGCCAGCGCCACATGCGGGGCGCCCTGCTGCCGGATGGCGCGGGTCAGGCGGCGGGTGTCCACGCCACCAATGCCGATGCGGCCAACCTTCGTCAGCCAGGCGGTCAGCTCGCCCGTGGAACGCCAGTTCGACGGTTCGGTCGGGTCCCATTTCACCACCAGCCCGGCCGCGGCAGGGGCGGCGGTCTCGTCATCTTCGGGCGTCACGCCGGTATTGCCGATATGCGGGAAGGTGAAGGTCACGACCTGCCCCGCATAGGACGGGTCCGTCATGATTTCCTGATATCCGGTCATCGCCGTGTTGAAGACCAGCTCGGCCACCGTCTCGCCCACGGCGCCGAAACCCTGCCCGTAGAAAAGCGTGCCGTCGGCAAGCGCAAGGCAGGCGGTGGCATTCTGCGGCGCAGGCATGGGCTGAGTCTCCGGAATGTGGCGAATTGGCGCGAACCTAAAGGGGGGGCGGGGCGGGGTCAACCCTTTGCCGGAAAAGGATTTCCTTTTCAGAACAACAGCTTGGTTCTGGGTCGCCGTGTTGCGCCGGACGCGCGCATCCGGTAATCTGTCGGCCAGTCAACAAAAGGGATGCAGCCAGATGTCTTTGCGGGACCGTCTTCAGACGGCGTTGAAGGACGCGATGAAGCAGCGAGAGGCCGACCGCCTGTCCACGCTGCGGCTGATCAATGCGGCGATCAAGGACCGTGACATCGCCAGCCGCGGCGAAGGCGGCGAGGGCATGGTCTCCGATGCCGAGATCGTCGCCCTGATGGGCAAGATGGTGAAGCAGCGCCAGGAATCGGCCCGCGCCTATGAAGAGGGCGGGCGGCTGGAACTGGCCGAGAAGGAACTGGCGGAAATCGTCGTCATCCAGGAATACCTGCCGCGCCAGATGTCGCCCGAGGAAGTGTCCGTCGCGATCGAGGCCGCCATGGCCGAGACCGGCGCCGCCAGCATCCGCGATGTCGGCAAGGTGATGGCGCTGCTCAAGGCAAAACACTCCGGCCAGATGGATTTCGGCGCCGTCGGCGCGCTGGTCAAGGCGCGGTTTGGCTAAGGCGCGTATCGCCGCCGTCAGGGCGGGGGCAGGCCCATGACCTGGGTCCTTTTTCCCCTTGCCGCGCTGGCCGAGATCGGCGGCTGTTTCGCGCTCTGGGCCGTGGTGCGGCTGGGCGCATCGCTGCTTTGGGCCGTGCCGGGCGTGTTGCTTCTGCTTGCCTTCGCTCTGGTTCTGACACAGGCGCCGGCCGATGCCGCCGGGCGCGCCTATGCCGCCTATGGCGGCGTCTATGTCGCGGCCTCGATCCTGTGGCTCTGGCTGGTCGAAGGGCGCTTGCCTGACCGCTGGGATCTGATCGGCGGCGCGGTTTGCCTGCTGGGGGCGGCGATCATCCTGTTCGGCCCGCGCGGCGCGGCGGGCTAACGCAGGGCCGCCAGCCGGGCCCGCAACTCGCCCGCCAGCGCGGCGCGCTCGCCTTCGGTCAGGAAGGCGCCCAGCTCCACGTCGCGATTCGCGCCCCGCAGCGTCAGATACTGCGGCACCGGGCCGCCGGTCGGGTGCAGGTCAACCCGCACCCAATGCGGGTTCGCCTGCCAGTCCTGGCGGCGGCCATGCGGCCCGTGGCGCGACAGGCTGATCTGTTCGGGGGCCAGCGTCAGCACTTCAAGAATGTCACGGTCGCGGCCGTTCTTGCGCAGCGCGGCCCAGATCGCCCAAAGCGCACCCCCCAGAAACGGCAGCAGCGCCCAAAGGACCGGGCTGCCGATCACCGCCGCCAGCGGCACGGCGATCAGTATCGCGGTCAGCCCGATGAACCAGACGAATCCGCGCTGCCCAAGTGACCGATGCGGCCACAGGTGCAGGCGCTGGGTTTCCTCGGCGGGCGGATGCCATTCATAGGGCATGGTCAGGCGGCACCGTTGGTTCAGGGCGGGCTTACCCAAAGCAAAAGGCCCCGGGGTTTCCCCCGGGGCCTTGCCCGCGTGTCTGAGGGCGCTCAGTGCGCGGGGGAACGGTCCCAGTCCTCACGCTTCGGCAGTTGCTCGAAGGTATGCTCCGGCGGCGGAGAGGGCAGGGTCCATTCCAGGCTGTCGGCGTATTCGTTCCAGTAGTTGTTCTGGGTCACGCGCTTGCCGGCGAACAGCGTGTAGAACACGATGCCCAGGAACAGCAGGAACGAAGCGAACGAGATCATCGCGCCGATCGACGACACATAGTTCCAGTAGGCAAAGGCCTCGGGATAGTCGATGTAGCGGCGCGGCATCCCCTGACGGCCCAGGAAGTGCTGCGGGAAGAACGTCAGGTTCGACCCGATGAACATCAGGAAGAAGTGCAGCTTGCCCGCCCATTCCGGGTACTGGCGGCCCGACATCTTGCCGATCCAGTAGTAGATGCCCGCAAAGATGCCATAGACCGCGCCAAGGCTCATCACATAGTGGAAGTGGGCCACGACGTAATAGGTGTCGTGATACACCCGGTCCACGGGGGCCTGGCTCAGCACGATGCCGGTCACGCCGCCCACGGTGAACAGGAACAGGAAGCCGAAGGCGAACAGCATCGGCGTCTTGAACTCGACCGAACCGCCCCACATCGTTGCGATCCACGAGAAGACCTTGATGCCGGTGGGCACCGCGATGACCATGGTCGCCAGCATGAAGTAGGACTGCTGGGTCAGCGACATGCCCACGGTGTACATGTGGTGCGCCCAGACCACGAAGCCCAGAACACCGATCCCGACCATGGCATAGACCATCGGCAGATAGCCGAAGATCGGCTTCTTCGCGAAGGTCGCGATGACATGGCTGATGATGCCGAAGGCGGGGATGACGATGATGTACACTTCCGGGTGGCCGAAGAACCACAGGATGTGCTGGTACAGGATCGGGTCGCCGCCGAACTCGGGCTTGAAGAAGGCTGTGTCGAAGTTGCGGTCGGTGATCAGCATGGTGATCGCGCCGGCCAGCACGGGCAGCGACAGCAGGATCAGCCAGGCGGTGACGAAGATCGACCAGGGGAACAGCGGCACCTTGTGCATGGTCATGCCGGGGGCACGCATGTTCAGGAAGGTGGTGATGATGTTGATCGCACCCAGGATCGACGACGCGCCCGACAGGTGAACCGCGAACAGCGCCAGATCAAGCGAGAAGCCGTCTTCGCGATTCGACAGCGGCGGATACAGCACCCAGCCAACCCCAGACCCGGCCTGGCCATTGCCGCCCGGCGCCAGCACCGAAGCGATCGCCAGCGCGGTGCCCGCGACATACAGCCAGTAGGACAGGTTGTTCATCCGCGGGAACGCCATGTCCGGCGCCCCGATCATCAGCGGCATGAAGTAGTTGCCGAAGCCGCCGAACAGGGCTGGGATCACCACGAAGAACATCATCAGGATGCCGTGGGCCGTGACGATCACGTTCCACAGGTGGCCGTTGGGCGTGCACTGGTCCACGGTGGTAGGAAGAAGGCGCGTACCTTCCATGCACATGTACTGCACGCCGGGGTGCATCAGTTCCATACGCATGTAGACGGTGAAGGCGACCGAGATCAGCCCCACCAGACCGGCGGTGAAAAGATAGAGGACACCAATGTCCTTGTGGTTCGTCGACATGAACCAGCGCACAAAGAAGCTGCGCTTGTGATGATCATGCCCATGCATGGCGGCGTCGGCCATCGGGTCCTCCGTTGCGTAATCCCGTTCCGGCCGTTGGTTGGTTCCACGGCCCGGTTCCCTTGGCCCTGTTCTAGCTGCGGTGCGGGCGACAGGCAATGAAATTGATATAGATCAAATTCTTGATTTTCGACGGGCGGTTCGGGCAACGAAAAACGCGGCCGGTGTGACCGGCCGCGTCGGGAAATGCGCAGGAAAAGGGGGCAGGTCAGCCGCCGACCGAGGCGAGGTAGGCCGCAACATCGGCGCCGCCCGAGGTCAGCTTGAACGACATCTTGGACTTGGCGCTTTCATCGCCCGAAACCTGCTTCAGCCAGGCAGCCGGGTCCGCGACATAGGCCGCGATCGAGGCTTCGTCCCAAGAGGCGCCAGTTGCGCCCGCAGCAAGGATGCCGTCGCCATAGCGGAAATCGGGGTCCGAGGCGACCCGGCGTCCGACCACGCCATAAAGGTTGGGGCCGGTCTTGCCGCCCTTCTGGATCTCGGTTCCGTCGGGCGCGATGATCGAATGGCAGGCCTTGCACTTCTTGAATTCGGCCTCGCCGGCGGCCGGGTCGCCCGCCAAGGCGGGGGCCGCGGCAAGAGCGGCGAAGGTGGCGGCCAGGAAGGTGAACTTGGTCATGTCGTCCTCATCGTGTGCGGTGCAGAACGCTCGGCACCTTGGCTGCAACATGGGGCAGGGGGCGGCTGTTATGCAATAGCAAGCCCATAGCTTTGATCTGTTATCTGGCGTCACATCCCGCAGGCGGGGCCGGAATCGAACGCGACGGGGAAGGTTTTCAGCAAGGCGGCATCCAGATCGGCCAGTGTCACGGGAAGGCCCAGATCAACCAGGCTGGTAACGCCATGGTCGCGGATTCCGCAGGGTACGATGCCCGAGAAATGTGTCAGATCGGGTTCGACGTTGATCGAAATGCCGTGGAAGCTGACCCAGCGGCGGATCTTGATGCCGATGGCCGCGATCTTGTCTTCCGCCGGGCTTCCGTCGGGGTTGGCCGGCCGGTCGGGCCGCACCACCCAGACGCCGACACGGCCGGGGCGAATCTCGCCTGTCACGTTGAACTCGGCCAGGGCGGCGATCACCCAGCGTTCCAGCGCCCGCACAAAGCAGCGCACATCGCCGCCACGGGCGCGCACATCCAGCATGGTATAGACAATGCGCTGGCCCGGCCCGTGATAGGTGTACTGGCCGCCGCGTCCGGTGCGGATCACGGGAAAACGGCCCGGATCGACCAGATCGGCGTCGCGCGCCGAGGTGCCGGCGGTGTAGAGCGGCGGGTGCTCCAGCAGCCAGATCGCCTCATCCGCCTCGCCGCGCGCGATGGCTTCGGCACGGGCCTCCATGGCGGCAAGGGTGGGTTCATAGGGCGCCAGACCCGGAAGATGCGTCCATTCGACCAAAGTCAGCGGTCCTTTTGCTGTGGCATCCAGGAATCCGGCCTTTTCAGATGCCCGCGTCATGCTAGCATCACAGGCAATTTCCCAGACCGCATTTGTTGGAGTGATGCAATGAAGACCAGGGCTTTTGCAACCAGTGCCGCAACCAGTTTTCTTGTCGCCTCATTGTCCTTTGCGCCCGTCTCGCCGCTGGTGACGCCGGCGCGCGCCGATACCGGCGACGTTGTCGCCGGGCTGATCGTCGGCGGGATCATCGGCGCCGCCATCAACGAAGGGTCTAAGAAGAAGGCCGCACCCGGCAGCAAGACAAAGGTAAAGGCAAAATCCACCAAGTCGGCCATTTCGCCGGAACAGAAGGCCGCCAATATCGAGGTGCAGCAGGCGCTGAACTTCTTTGGCTGGCCGGTCGGCACCGCCGATGGGGCGCTGGGCAAGAAAAGCCGCTCGGCCATCTCTGAATATCAGGCGTTTCTGGGCCACCCCGGCACGGGTGAGCTGACACAAGAGGAGCGCACGATTCTGGTGACCGCGCATGTGCGGGCCAATGCCGGCGGCGCGGCGATCACCGAGATCGTGTCGGGCAGCGTCTATGGCGTGCGCGGGGTGATTCTGGCGCAGCGCGACGACATGAAGGCCTCTGGCCCGGTTGTTGCCGCCATGCCCGGTGCAGGGGCTGCGGTTGGCGCGGCGGCGGCCGGGGCAATCGTCCCCGATGCGCCGGCCGTGGCGGCACCCGCGCCCGCCGCGCCGATCCAGGCCGCCACCGCGCCGATTCCCGCCGCGCCGGTCGAGGCAGCCCCGACCGCGCCGGCGCTGCCGTTGTTCATGGACCCGAATGGCGGCAAGGGCGCCTTGTCGGCTGTCTGCAATGCGGTCAGCCTCAGCACCGGGCAGAACGGCGGCTATGTCACCGCCGCCACCATGACCGATGCCCATGGCGCGCTGGCCGAACAGTTCTGCCTGACGCGCGCGGCGGCCATCGCCAGCGGCGATGCGCTGGCCTCCAAGGTGGCGGGCTTCACGCCCGACCAGATTTCCCAGCAATGCGCCGGTTTCGGCCCGGTGCTGAAGGATCAGGTCGCCGCCCTGTCGTTGCGCCCGGCGGATGAGGTTTTGGCCGGGGTCGAGGCGTTCATCCTGAATTCCGGCATGTCGCCCGCGCAACTGTCGGGCACGGCCAAGGTCTGCCTTGGTGTGGGCTACAAGACCGACCAGATGGATGTGGCCATCGGCTCGGCGCTGATGCTGACCGCGATGGGCGAGACCGGCTATGCCGAATTGCTGGGCCACCATCTGGCGCAGGGGTTCGGTGCCACGCAGCGCCCCGATCTGGCGATGGGCTGGTATGAGGTGGCACTGGGCGCGATGGATGGCGGGACGGATGTCTTTGCCCCCGGCATGGCCGGGCGCGAGGATCTGATCCGCAAGGCCTCTTACACGCTGGCGGGGCGCGCCTGGGATCTGGCCCCGCAGCCCAAGGTGGAAGAGGCCGCGCTTCCGGCATTTTCGGTAACGCCGGATGCGGCGGAACCGGCGGCAACCGATGTGGCGGCCGAGGTTCCGCCTGCGGTGCCGGTGGCGACCGAAGTTGCGGTGGTCCCGGTGGCCGACCCGGCCCCGGCTGCGGTGCCCGCGCCCGTGGCGGCGCCGATGGTCGCGGAAGCCGCCCCCGCGCCCGCCGATCCGGCGGCGGCGGTGAATCCGAATCCGCAGGTGATGAAGGTTGGATCGGATGTGGTGATGGGCCTTGCCCGCGCGCCGATGATGATCTTCGCGGTGGGCTTCTGACCGGCGTGTGCTTGCCCGGAAGGGGCATGAAAATGCCCCTTTCCTTCCCGGGCAACTGCCGCTAAATACGCGCCACCTGTGCCAGGGCGCAGTGCGGATGTGGCGGAATTGGTAGACGCGCAGCGTTGAGGTCGCTGTTCCTTAACCGGAGTGAAAGTTCGAGTCTTTTCATCCGCACCACGCCCCGGCCAGGTGAACCCCCAAAAGACCTGACGACAGGCAACCGGCCAGGACGGGCAACACCCTCCCCAATTGATGACAACCTGCAGGCCGCGCCGATTCGGCGTGAACGCCATTTCGCCGGCGCGACTTGCTGCGTTGCGGCATGTCTTGGTTCGTGCAGCGTAAAGTTGTGTTTGAAATGGTTGTTTCGGGCGGCGGTCGCCATTGCCGGCCTTGTTCAGAATACGACTGTTCTGCCTGCGAATTCGGCGTCGTTGCTGACCATTTGATCAACGATCAGGGCAGGGTCAGCCTAAGCGTTACTTCGGCGTTGCATATGGCCGGGCCATTTGCTTACGTTCAAAGCAACAAGAGCGCAGGGTCGCCTGCCGATGCATCAGGGAGACATGGGTGGCGGTAGAAACCCGGAGCGACGCCTATGTCGCATTCGAACACGTCCAGAAAAGCTATGACGGCGTGACGCTGGTCGTCAAAGACCTGAACCTGAATATCGCCAAGGGCGAGTTCCTGACAATGCTGGGGCCGTCGGGCAGTGGGAAAACCACCTGTCTGATGATGCTGGCCGGGTTCGAGACCGCAACGCATGGCGAGATCCGGCTGGACGGGGCGCCGATCAACTCGGTTCCGCCGCACAAGCGCGGGATCGGCATGGTGTTCCAGAACTATGCGCTGTTCCCGCATATGACGGTGGGGGAAAACCTTGCCTTCCCGCTTGAGGTGCGCGGGCTGGGCAAGTCCGAGCGCGAGGCCAAGATTAAGCGGGCGCTGGACATGGTGCAGATGGGCGCCTTTGCCAACCGCCGTCCGGCGCAGCTTTCGGGCGGCCAGCAGCAGCGGATCGCACTGGCGCGCGCGCTGGTCTTCGACCCGGCGCTGGTACTGATGGACGAACCGCTGGGCGCGCTGGACAAGCAGTTGCGCGAACACATGCAGTTCGAGATCAAGCATCTGCACGAAAGCCTTGGCATCACCGTAGTCTATGTCACCCACGACCAGGGCGAGGCCCTGACCATGTCGGACCGGGTGGCGGTGTTCAACGATGGCCGCATCCAGCAGCTTGCCCCGCCGGCCGATCTGTACGAACGCCCGGAAAACAGCTTCGTCGCCCAGTTCATCGGCGAGAACAACAAGCTGCCGGGCATGATCGAGGAGCTGTCCGGTGACAAGGCGCTGGTGCGTCTGGCCACGGGCGAGCTGATCGACGCAACCCCCGTCAACATCAAGGAAAAGGGCCAGAAGACGCTGGTCTCGATCCGGCCCGAGCGGGTGGAGTTCAAGCCCGAGATGATGCCTCCCGGTGCCCATACGCTGGACGCCGAGGTGGTTGAGGTCATCTATATGGGCGACATCCTTCGGGCTGTCCTCAAGGTCGCCGGGACCGAGGATTTCGTGATGAAGATGCGCAACACGCTGGGGCAGACCAGACTGAGCCCCGGCCAGAAGATCAAGGTGGGCTGGCATCCGCAGGATGCCCGCGCGCTGGACCCTTGATACCCGCCGCCGGGTGCGGCGGCCAAGACGACCAGAACAAGAAGCGATCACACAGGGAGCTGACGCATGAAGAAGATCCTGATCCTTTCGACCGCGCTGACCGGCATGGCCTTTGCGGCCAGCGCCGATGTCATCGTGATGTCCTGGGGCGGCGCCTATGGCGAGGCCCAGACCGAAGCCTTCGTCAAGCCGTTCATGGCCGCGACCGGCATCAAGACCACGATGACCGACAGCGACAACCCCGCCCCGGCGATCAAGGCCATGGTCGAGGCCGGCAACGTCACCGTTGATGTGGCTTCGGTCGAATACGCCGACGGCATCCGCCTGTGTGACGAAGGCGTGCTTGAGCCGATCGACATCGCCACGCTGCCCGCCGGTGCCGATGGCACCCCGGCCGCCGATGACTTCCTGCCCGGCGCCGTGACCGAATGTGCCGTCTCGACCGACATCTGGTCGAACGTCTTTGCCTATGACACCACCAAGTTCGCGGAAGGGCCGACCAAGGTTGCCGATTTCTTCGATCTTGAGAAGTTCCCCGGCAAGCGTGGCCTGAAAAAAGGTGCCAAGGCGGTTCTGGAACTGGCCCTGATGGGTGACGGCGTTCCGGCTTCGGAAGTCTATGCCGTGCTCTCGACACCGGAAGGCGTGGATCGCGCTTTCGCCAAGCTCGACACCATCAAGAAGGATGTCGTCTGGTGGGAAGCCGGGTCGCAGGCGCCGCAGCTTCTGGCCGATGGCGAAGTGGCGATGACCACCGCCTATAACGGGCGTATCTTCGCCGCGGCGATGAACGAAGGCAAACCGTTCCAGATCGTCTGGGATGGCCAGATCTATGAAAACGAAATGTTCGTCGTTCCGAAGGGCGCGCCGAACAAGGAAGACGCGATGAAGTTCATCGCCTTCTCCACCTCGACCGAAGGCCTGCGCGCTTCGGCTCAGCAGATCTCCTATGGTCCTGCGCGCAAATCGTCGATGGCGACCGAGATCATCTTCAAGGACGGCAAGACGGTGATGGCGCCGCACCTGCCGACCGCGCCGGAAAACATGACCAACGCGCTGGAAACCTCGTCCGAGTTCTGGGTCGACCATGACGCCGAACTGAACGAGCGCTTCCAGGCCTGGCTGTCGCAATAATCAGCGGCCGGGCGCGGAGTTTCCCGCGCCCGGCTTTCCTGCCCACCGGACGACCCCGAGGATCGCATGGCCGAAGACGCCACGACGCTGCTGAAAACTGCCGACGGGCGTCCGCTCAAGGCCGCGCTGGCAACCGCGCAGGCCAGGTCGCGCCGCCGCGCCTTCCTGCTGGTGCTGCCGCTGCTGGTCTTCGTGCTGCTCACCTTCCTGATCCCGATCGGCTACATGCTGAAACGGTCATTCGAACATGACGGCTTTTCCGCCAATGCGCCGGCGCTGGTGCAGTGGTTTGCCGAAAACCCCGATTTCGACCCCGCCAATCCGCCGGAGGCGGCCTTTGCTGCCCTGGTGCAGGATCTGGCGAAGATGCAGGCGGACAAGACCACCGGCATGGTGGGAACCCGCATCAACTATACCGTGCCCGGCACCATCAGCCTGTTCAAATCTGGCGCGCGGGCGGCCAAGGATCTGGCGCCCCCCTACAAGGAGGCGCTGCTGGCCGAGGATGCGAAATGGGGGCAGCCGGCGCTGTGGCGCGGGATGTATGACGCCTCCAGCACCTATACCGGCGACTTCTATCAGGTCGCGGTGGACCGCAAGCTGACCGATGACGGCTGGGCGCGCGGCGGCGACAAGGAACGGATCTACGTCTATCTTTTCGTCAAGACCTTCCTGGTCTCGGCGCTGATTACGGTGATCTGCCTGCTGCTGGCCTTCCCGGTATCGCATCTGCTGGCCACGCTGCCGATGGCGAAATCCTCACTGCTGATGATATTGGTGCTGCTGCCTTTCTGGACATCGCTTCTGGTGCGGACAACGGCGTGGATCGCGCTTCTGCAAGAGCAGGGGGTGGTCAACAACATGCTGGTGGCGATGGGGCTGGTCAGCGACGGCAACCGTCTGAGCATGATGTACAACATGACCGGCACCATCGTCGCCATGACGCATGTGCTGCTGCCGTTCATGATCCTGCCGCTTTATTCGGTGATGCGGGTGATCCCGCCCAGCTATGCCCGTGCCGCCCGGTCGCTGGGCGCCACAAGCTGGACCACCTTCCGCCGGGTCTACCTGCCGCAGACGCTGCCCGGAATCGCGGCGGGGTCGCTGCTCGTCTTCATTCTGGCGGTGGGTTACTACATCACCCCCGCGCTGGTTGGTGGCGCCGATGGGCAACTGATTTCCAATCTGGTCAGCTTCCACATGACGAAATCGAACTGGTCGCTGGCGGCCGCGCTGGCGGCGCTGCTGCTGGTGGCGATCCTGGTCCTTTACTGGGTCTATGACCGGCTGGTCGGCATCGACCGGCTGAAGTTCGGCTGAGGAAAGGAACACACGCCATGGCCCTGCCAACCTATGCCTCGCCGCTGGAGCGCGTCTGGTACTACACCTACCTGACGATCTGCGTGCTGGTGTTCCTGTTCCTGATCCTGCCGGTGCTGATCGTCATTCCGCTGTCGTTCAACGTGGAGCCCTATTTCAGCTTCACCGAAAAGATGCTGGCGCTGGATCCGGACGGCTATTCGCTGCGCTGGTATGACACGCTGCTGACGCTGGGCCACCCCACGGCCGATGCGCCGCGCGACAATGCCTGGTGGTGGTCGGCCTGGGAAAACGCGACCTGGGTCAAGGCCGCGAAGAACTCGCTCTGGGTCGGGTTGTGGGCCACCGTGCTGGCCACCACGCTGGGCACCATCGCGGCCCTTGGCCTGTCACGCCCGGAAATGCCCTATCGCCGCCTGATCATGGCGATCCTGATCAGCCCGATGATCGTGCCGATCATCATCATTGCCGTGGGCATGAGCTTCTTCTACGCCAAGGCCTGCGTCGCCCCCGACAGCGCGGTTGGCATGATCACCGGCACCTTCCTGTCAACCAAGGGCTGTCTGGCCAATTCCTATCTGGGCGTGATCGTTGCCCATGCGGTGCTGGGGATTCCCTTCGTCATCATCACCGTGACGGCCACGCTGTCAGGCTTCGACCAGTCGCTGATCCGCGCCGCCCATTCGCTGGGGGCCAACCCGCGCGTGACCTTCTTCAAGGTGGTGGCGCCGCTGATCCTGCCTGGCGTGATTTCGGGGGCGCTGTTCGCCTTCGGCACCTCGTTCGACGAAGTGGTGGCGGTGCTGTTCATCGCCGGCCCCGAACAGCAGACGATTCCGCGCCAGATGTTCAACGGCATCCGCGAGGCGATCAGCCCGGCAATTCTGGCGGTGGCAACCATCCTTGTGATCTTTTCGGTGGCGCTCCTGACGGTGGTGGAACTGCTGCGGCGCCGGTCCGACCGGCTGCGCGGGGTGACGGGGCGCTGATCTTCCACCCTAGGGCAGGATGTGCAGCCAGACCCAGATCGTCACGATCGAGGTGGCCGTGCCGATCAGCACCGCCGAGGCGTTCACGCGCCGCGCCCGGCCGTAAAGATCGGCAAAGAGATAGGCGTTGATGCCGGGCGCCATGGCCGCCGTCATCACGGCTGACCGAAGCTGGTTCACCGTAAGGTCGAAAACCTGCGTCCCCAGCAGCCAGACGATGCCCGGATGCACCAGCACCGAAAGGGCGCAGACCATGGCGATGGTCTTCATGTCACCCTCGGGGCGATAGCGCAGCAGAACGCCCCCCAGCCCGAACAGCGCCGCCGGCACCGCCGCGCGCACCAGCATGTCCAGCGCATCGGCCAGAACGCCGGGCATCGGCAACCCGGTCACATTGACCACCAACCCCGAAAGCACGCCGATCACCAGCGGCTGGCGCAGCACCCCCTTGGCGATGTTCAGCAGCAGCACGCCGAAATGCGCCGGCGGATGCCCGCGCGACCGGGCCAGCTCCATCGCGATCACGCCGAAGGTGTAGAACAGCGGCGAATGAAGCGCGATGATGGTGAAGTTGCCGGCCAGCGCCCCGGCGCCATAGGCGCGCTCGGTGATGGGCACGCCCAGCAGAAGCGAGTTCGAGAACAGGCAGGCAAAGCCGATGGCCACCGCGTCCTGCGCGTCGCGGCCAAAGATCAGCCGTGCGCCGGCGAAGCCTAGGAAAAAGCAGGTGAAGGCGCCGATGTAGAACGACAGGAACAGCCCCGGCGCGGCCTCGGTTCCCAGGTCGATCTGGCTGACCGCGCGGAACAACATGCAGGGCACGGCAAAATTTTGCGCAAAGCGCATCAGCCCGTCAACGGCGGCCGGGGCAAATCCCAGCCAGCGCGCGGCGGCATATCCGAACCCGATGACCAGAAAGACCGGCAGGATGACGTCGAGAAGGGCGCTCACCCCGGCAACTCGTAGGTGACGGTCATGCCGTCATGCGCGGGCCGGATATGCGGCGGCAGTTCGTCCAGCAGTACGGCGTAGTCCATGTCGAGGTGCATGTTGGTCAGCACGGCGCGGGCAGGGCGGGCGCGCGCGATCCAGTCCAGCGTCATCTCCAGATGGGCATGGGTCGGGTGGGGCTTGCGGCGCAGCGCATCAACCACCCAGCACTCCAGCCCTTCCAGCAGCAGCCAGCTTTCGTCAGGGATCGCCACCGCATCGGGCAGATAGGCCAGCGGCCCGATGCGGAAGCCAAGCGCATCCATGGCCCCATGTTCGGCGCGGAACGGATGCAGCGTCAGCGCACCACCGGCCCCTTCGATGGTGATTGGCCCGTCAATCGTGTTCAGTTCAAGGATCGGCGGGTAGGGGCTGTTTGCCGGTTGCACGAAGGCATAGCCAAAGCGCGACAACAGCGCATCCTGGGTGGGGCCATCGGCCCAGACCGGCAGGCGACGACGGATGTTGAAGACGATCTGGCGCAGGTCGTCGATGCCATGGGTGTGGTCGGCATGGGAATGGGTGAACACCACCGCATCCAGCTCGCCTACACCGGCATCCAGCAACTGCTCACGCATGTCGGGCGAGGTGTCGATCAACACCCGTGTCACGCCCTGGGCGGTGATCCGTTCGACCAGCATCGAGCAGCGGCGGCGGCGGTTCTTCGGGTTCGCCGGGTCGCAGGTGCCCCAGTCGCCCCCCAGCCGCGGCACCCCGCCGGACGAGCCGCAGCCCAGGATGGTGAAGCGCAACTCGCCCATGTCAGGCCACATCGGCCAGGCGCGGGGCCTTGGCAAAGAGACGGTCGAAATTCGCCGTGGTGGCGGCGGCAAACTCGGCCTCGGTCAGGCCGAAGACTGCGGCGCCGACACGGGCCGTATGCACGGTATAGGCCGGTTCGTTGCGCCGCCCGCGATGTGGCGGCGGGGCCAGATAGGGGCTGTCGGTTTCCACAAGGATACGGTCCAGCGGTGCGCGGGCAAAGATGTCGCGAATGTCCTGGCTTTTCGGAAAGGCGGCGATGCCCGACATCGACAGGTAGAACCCCATCTCCAGCGCCGCCTCGGCCAGCCTTGGCCCCGAGGAAAAACAGTGCATCACGCAAGCATAGGGCGCACGGGCCAGCCCTTCGGCCAGGATCGCCTCCATATCCTCATCTGCCGCACGGGCGTGAATCACCAGCGGCAGGCCAGTTTCCTGTGCGGCCCGGATGTGCAGGCGCAGGCTGGCCTGCTGCAGGGCTGCGCTGTCGGGGGTATAGTGGTAATCCAGCCCTGTTTCGCCGATCGCCACCATCTTCGGGTGACGGGCGGCCTCAACCAGTTCCTCCACCGTGATCGGCGCTTCCTTTTCCACGCTCATCGGGTGGATGCCGAAGGCGTAGGACAGGCCGTCATATTGCGCCACGATCTCCTGCACGCGGGGCAGGCCGGCGCGGCGGGTGCAGATGGTCACCATGCGGCGCACCCCGGCCGCGCGGGCACGGGCGATGATGTCGTCAAGCTCGCCCTCGAAATCGGGGAAGTCGAGGTGGCAGTGGCTGTCCACGATGTCTGGAGGTTGCATCGCCTTACCTTGCGGCGAGCAGCCCCGCCGTTTCGTCGATCTTCAGGAGGGTATCCATGAGAAGCGCGGCAGGGTCAAGGTTCACCGCCTTGCCCCGGCGGGCGCGCAAGGACAGAGTTTGCGCCAGTTCAGCCCAGGGGCGGGCCGCGGCGGGCTGCGGGGCAAGGCGTGCGAACAGCGCAGCTTCGCCGGGCGCGGCCTCGGGCGGCGTTTCGCGGGTGGCGGCGGCGCGGGCCAGCCGGGCAAGGAACAGGTCGATCAGGAACAGGATCAGATCGAAGGTCTCGCCGGCGCCCCGGGCGGCGGCGGTTTCGGCCAGCGCCAGCGCGCGCGCGCGGTCCAGCCGGGGCAGGGTACCCAGCAGGGCCACAAGCCCGGCATAGGTGTCCAGCCCGTCCAGATTGGTCAGCCGGAACGCCTCGCCCACCGAGCCGCCGCCCAGTTCCGCCAGCGCGGCCTGCGCTTGCGGGTCCACCGCGCCGCCCGCCTGTGCCAGGGCTTGCGACAGCGCGTCTGGCGCCAGCGGGGCCAGCCGCAATTCGCGGCAGCGCGAGCGGATGGTGGGCAGCAGACGCGCCGGCTGGTGCGAGATCAGCAGGAAGATGGCCCCGGCGGGCGGTTCTTCCAGCAGTTTCAGCAGGGCATTGGCGGCGGCCGTGTTCATTTCGTCCACCGAGTCGATGATCGCGACACGCGCCCCGCCATCGGCGGCTGACAGGGCGAAGAAGGATTTCATCTTCCGCACCTCATCAACCGTGATGAACTGCGACAGGGCGGTTTCCTTGTCGTTCGGGCCGCGGCGCAAAAGCCAGGCTCGCGGTTCGGCCAGGGCGCGCAGGCGGCGGGCGACCGGGTGGTCGTCGGGAATGTCCAGCGTTTCGGGCGGGGGCGGGGCGCCGAACAGGCCGCCATCACCGGCCTCGGGCGTGGCCAGCACGAAACGCGCGATCCGCCAGGCCAGCGTGGCCTTGCCCACGCCGCGTGGCCCGGTCAGCATCCAGGCATGGTGTAGCCGCCCCGTTGCATGGGCGTTCAGGAATTCCGCCTCGGCCGTCGCCTGTCCGAACAGGCGGGTGGTCTCGCGCGGGTGGGGGGCACCGGGGATGCGGTCGGGTTCGGGAAGGTCTTCGGCCATGGGTGCCAGATTGCACGGCGCGCGCGGCAAGGGGAAGGGGGCCTGACCTTGCGGCGCGCCCGCGAAACGCGGGCGCGTGGTCCTTGCCTCGTCGTCGCCGTTCCGGCTCCTCCTCAAAGACGGGGGCGCTGCCCCCGTGCCCCCGGGATATTTGAGGACAGAAAATGGAGGAGGTCCGACGGATTTTCCGTCCGCAATATCACCGCCGGAGGCACCCCGAGCCGGTTGCGCGCTTGCGCGCAGAGGCGAGATGCAGGGCTTGCGGCCGCGTTTCGCGGCCGCTCCGCTCAGGTCAAGGCGTCAAGCACGGCGGCCCGCACGGCCCGTGCGACCGTTTCGGCATCCGGGGCGGCGTCGATGATGCGGAAGCGGTCCGGGTGCGCGCGGGCCAGATCCAGAAATCCGGCCCGGGCGCGGGTCTGGAACTCCAGGCCCATGTCCTCAAACCGCATCTCGTGGCCCCTCCGGGCGGTGGCCCGCGACAGGCCCTGTTCAGGGTCAAGATCGAACAGCAGCGTCAGGTCCGGCTCGACACCGATCATCAGCGCATGAAGGCGGTTCACCGTCTCGCGCAGGTCGCCGCGGGTGACGCCCTGAAAGATGCGGGTGCTGTCGGCAAAGCGGTCGCAGATCACCACCTCGCCCCGGGCCAGGGCCGGGCGGATGGTCTTCTCCAGATGATCGCGCCGCGCGGCGGTGAACAGCAGGATCTCGGTTTCGGCCGACCAGCGGTCGGGGTCGCCCTCCAGCACCAGCCGGCGGATTTCCTCGGCCCCCGGGCTGCCGCCGGGTTCGCGCGTCAGCGTGACCGCATGGCCAAGGGCGCGCAACGCCTCGGCCAGCAGTCGGCCTTGCGTGCTTTTGCCCGACCCGTCGATACCTTCCAGCGAGAGGAACAGACCCGGCATCGGTTACGAGGCTGGCGCCCCGCCCTCCACATAGGTCTTCCACAGGAAGCCGGCGGCGGTGGTCAGCCGGCGGACAAAGCCGGCGCGGCCTACATCGGTTTCGGCCACCAGTTGCACGCGATGGTCGGGCAGGTCGGGAACATGGACGATAAGCTCGGCCACCGGGCTTCCGGCGGCTATCGGGGCGCTGAGCGGGCCCTTGTAGACGACCTCTGCCTCGACCTTGTCCTGCACCAGGGCAGGCACCAGAAGGCGCAGGTCTTCTGCCGGAACCAGACCGACGGTCGTGGCCTCGCCCATGTGGACCTCGGCTTCCGCGACGCGGACGCCGGCCTTGGCCACGGTCTTTTCGGCGAACTGGCGGAAGGCCCAGGACACGATCCGCTCGGCCTCTTGCGCGCGGGCGCTGTCCGAGGGCAGGCCGGTGATGGCGAAGATCACCCGGCGGTCGCCCTGCTTGGCACTGCCGACCAGGCCATAGCCTGCCTCGGACGTATGGCCGGTCTTCAGCCCATCGGCGCCGATGCCCAGTTTCAGCAGCGGGTTGCGATTGAAGCGGTTGTCGGGCGAGCGGCCCTTGTAGCTGTATTCGGTCTCGGCAAAGATCGGGTAATACTCGGGGAATTCCTCGATCAGCCGCTGGGCAAGGATGCCCAGATCACGCATCGACATGCGGTGATCCGGCGACGGCCAGCCACTGGCATTGGCAAAGGTCGAGGCGGTCATGCCAAGCGCCTGCGCGCGTTGCGTCATCTGCTGTGAGAAGGCCTCTTCCGTGCCGGCCAGACCCTCGGCCACAACCACGCAGGCATCATTGCCCGAGTTGATGATCATGCCGTGGATCAGATCCTCGACCGTCGGGCGGTCATCATGCTGAAGCATCATGGTCGAACCGCCGGCCTTGGTCATCTGCACGGCCTTGTCCGAGACGCCGAAGGTGGTGTCCATCTGCACCCGCCCGTCGCGCAGGGCTTCGAACAGCATGTTGATCGTCATCAGCTTCGACATCGAGGCCGGGGGAACCGGCTGGCTGGCATTCTTGTCCATCAGCACGGTATGGGTGGTCACGTCATAAACCCAGGCCGCAGTGGCCTGCGTGTCGAAGGCGTGGGCCGGCGCATGGCCGAAAACCAGGGCGAGAACGGCGAAGCGAAGCATCCGTAGCATGTGCTTCCTTTCTATTTGAGCAGGTAGGCGTCGGCGAAGCCGGCGGCCTTGATCTTTGCCAGAAGCGCCGCGTCGCCGCGGGCCACCACCGACCAATAGGGTTTTCCCTTGGTGCTTTCGGACCGCACTTCGGCGGCAATCCCGGCCTTGGCCAGCTTGTCCGCCGCCCGTTGGGCATTGGTTTCAACCGAGAAGAAGCCGATCTGGATCGGCCGCCCGCCTGAGGAGGACGCCGGCGCGGGCGCGGCAGGCTTGGCCGCAGCGGGTTTGGCGGCTGCGGCCAGCGCGGCGGTCGCCACGGCGGCGGTTTCCGCCGCCTTCTTCGAGGCCTTTGTCTTGCCCTTCGTGGCAGGTTCTGCCCCGCCATCCAGCGGTTTCGTCTCGACCCCGCCAGCGTCGATCGCTCCGGCCGCGGCGGGGGCTGCCGCTGCTGTCGGGGCCTCGGCCACTTCCTTGCGGCGCAGGGCAGTGACCGAAATCTTGGCCGGTTGTCCCGCCAGAAGCCCCAGCGCATCGGCGGCATCGGACGAAATCTGCAACTTCGGCCCCGGGTTCTCGACCTCACGCTTGAACAGGGCGCCCACCACGAACTTGCCGTTCGCCGGGTTGCGCATGATCACCCGCTCGGGGTCTTTCGTATCGGGCGAGGCCACCCAGACACCGCCCAGCGACGGCCGACCGTCCCAAAGCGCGGTATCGGTGATCTGGAACACCTCGGGTGCCTCAACATCGCCTCCGGCGCCCTTCGTGGCCCGTGCGGTGGAAGCTGCGGTCGCCTCGGTGCCCGCGGGGGGCTTGGCGGCAAAGGGGCCGGTGCCCGGTTCGCAGGCCTGCAGCGCGAACACCGCTGCGGATAGAACCAGAACCCGTGACACTGCCGCTGCTGCCATCTTGCCCTCATCCGCGCGGTCGTTGAAATGCCGCACTGTTTCTGTGTGCCGTGATCCGGCTTTCCTGCATCTTGGCACAAGCATACCGGGCGCAAGCCGGCATGGAAAGGGCAGAGGCCGGATGCCGTTTCACGATCTGCGGAAATCGCCGCTGCGGCGGTCTTTCAGAATCGCCCGCCACCCCGTAAGTCGGCGGCACGGAAGTGTGGCCGAGTGGTTTAAGGCTCTAGTCTTGAAAACTAGCGTGGGGGGAACTCCACCGTGGGTTCGAATCCCACCGCTTCCGCCAGATCTGCCTGTGCACCCTTTCCCGCGTCGGTGTTCGGATCAGTTCCGTTCGGGCGGTCAAGATAGGCCTGCGGGGCGCAGCCGAACTGCTGGCGGAAAGCCGCGACGAAGGCGCTTACGCTGCGGTAGCCAAGGCCATAGGCGATCCGGGTCGAGGTTTCGCCGCGTTCCAGGTGCGCAACGGCCTGAAGCAGCCGTGCCCGGGACCGCCAGTCGCGAAAGCCAAGGCCGGTTTCGGCGCGAAACAGCCGTTCCAATGTGCGGGGGCTGGTCGCCGCTTCGGCGGCAAGCGCGGGCAGGGGACGCGGGTCACCGGGGTTTCGCGCAAGACTGGTCGTGACGCGCCGCAGCCGCGCGTCCTGCCCGACAGGCAGGTTCAGCGGCGCGGGTTCAGCCGCCGAGATTTCATCGCAGGCCACTGCCCCCAGCCGGTTCAGCCGGTCAGGGTGGGTTTCGTCCAGCATCCGCTGGATCAGCAGGCGCAGAAGCGGGGACACCGGCACCACTTCGCAGGTCTGCCCGGGCCGGACGGTGACGCTGGGATCGACATAGACATTCGCGGTGCGCGCGGCGGTCTCGATGGTGACCTCATGCACTGCCCCGCCCGGAATCCAGACACCGAACCCCGGCGGCACCAGCCAGATCGCGCCGCCTGTCTCGATCCGCAGCAACCCCTGCACCGCCTGCAATAGCTGCGCGCGCGGATGGGCGTGGCGGGTGATGACCGATCCGGCGGCAAGGGCGCGGGAGTGAACCAGAACGGGGCGCGACGGATCAAGAACATAGGCCGGCCCGGCCGGCGACAGGCGCAGCGCATCGGGGCCGGGCTCTGGCAACGGCTTTGGCGGATCAGCGATATATGTTGTCATTCTGTCGATCTTCCGCATCTGCCATCCGGCACCTAATGTCGGCTTGCGCTGGCCGCAAGATGCGGTGCGCCCTGCAACAGCGCTTCGTTTACCAGACATGAGTCCCCCGATGCTCGCCAACATCCTTCGCACAACCGTTCTATCCGCTGCCGCGCTGCTGGCGCTGTGGCTGGCCGTTGGGCCACTCCCGCAACCGATGGGCGCCAGCGCCGGTGTGGTTCTGCTGACACTTGTCCTTTGGGCCACCGGGGCATTGCCGCCCTTTGTGACCGGGTTGATCTTCTTTGCCGCGGTGCTGATCCCCGGTCTTGCGAGGCCGGACCTAATCTTTGCGGGTTTCGGTTCGGCGGCGGTCTGGCTGATTGTCTCGGGGTTCGTGATCGGGGCGGCGATCCGTCGAACGGGCTTGGGCGCGCGTCTTGCGGCGGCGCTGGCGCCGTTGGCTGCGGGCAGTTACGCACGCCTTGTAACGGTGATGACGATCACCGCCATGGCGCTTGGTTTCGTGATGCCGTCATCGGTCGGGCGGGCGGTGGTGCTGGTGCCGGTGGGCATGGCCTTGGCAGACCGTCTGGGGCTGGTTGCCGGCACGAAGGGGCGGGCGGGGCTGGCCGTTGCTCTGGCGCTGGCCTGCAACATGCCAAGTTTTGCGATCCTGCCGTCGAACATCCCGAACATGATCCTCGCCGGCGCTGCCGAGACGCAGTATGGCGTCGGGTTTTCCTACATGTCCTATCTGGTGCTGCACTACCCCTTACTGGGCGTTGCAAAATCGGCGGTGGCCGTGCTGCTGGTGATCTGGCTGTTCCCTGACCGTGCCCGTGAAACGGCCGGGGCGCCAGCCAGTTCGCCGGACGCAGTGGCCGGTACGGGGGCAGAAGCCCGGGTCGCCGTCATCCTGGGCCTGACGCTGCTTCTGTGGATGACAGACGCCTGGCATGGGGTGAACCCGGCCTGGATCGGCATCGCCTCTGCCGTTCTGTTGCTGCTGCCCGGCATCGGCGCGGTTCCGGCCAAGGAGTTCAACGCCGCCGTCGATTTCGGCATGATCGTCTTCGTCGCGGCCGCGCTTGGACTTGGGGCGCTGGTCAATGCCTCGGGCATCGGGGCGGCTGTGGGCGGCGCGGTGCTGGCGGTGCTGCCGCTTGAGGCCGGGCAGAGCTTCGTCAACTTCCTGTCGCTTTCGCTGCTGTCGGCGGTGACCGGGTTGGTGACCACCATTCCGGGTGTGCCGGCCGTGCTGACGCCCATGGCGCAGGATATGGTGCAAACCACGGGCCTGTCGTTGCAGGCTGTGCTGATGACGCAGGTGGTCGGGTTCTCGACGGTGGTCTTCCCCTATCAGGTTGGCCCGCTGATCCTGGCAATGCAACTGTCCGGCGAACGGCTGGGGCACCTGGTCCGCGTGACCCTGCCGCTTACGGCGGTGACGCTTGTTCTGCTTCTGCCGCTGGACTGGCTGTGGTGGCGCTTGCTGGGCTGGCTGTAACGCCTCCGCTGGTTTCGCAATGGCTGAAACGAAAACGGCGCCCGGAGGAACTGGGCGCCGCTTGGTCAGTGGTCAGGATCGGGCGATCAGAAGCCCGACTTGATCAGTTCGAACTCTTCCACCAGCTTGTCGCGCAGGGCCGGGTCCATCGGGGTTTGCAGGAACAGCGTCGTGTCGATCTTGTCGACGAAGGACGCCTTCTGCTGCTCTGCCGGGATCGTTGCCATGGCATCGGGGTTGACGTTGGCGTAACCGATCGCCTCAACGATGGGGGCCGCGCTGGACGGCGCATACATCGAATTCACCCAGTCATAGACCTTGTCTTCCTTGCCGGGGCCGTCCTTCATGTTGACGAAGCCACAGAAGAACGAGGTCGAGCCTTCCTTCGGCGCGCGGTTGAAGCCGACCGGGAAGCCTTCCGACATCAGGATGGCGACCGGATCGTTCCACGACCAGGCGACCAGGATTTCGCCCGAGGCCATCATCTGCGCCAGTTCCGACGGGTCGGACCAGTAAGAGCGGACGTTCGGATGGACCTTGCGCAGCCAGGCGGCGGCAGCAGCGACCTGTTCATCCGTCACGTTTTCCCACGAGGTAACGCCGGTCGCCAGAAATGCCAGTGCCCAGACATCGTCCGAGTTGTCCGAGATCGAGATGCGGCCAGCGTATTTCGGATCGGCGAACACTTCGAGCGACTGAACGTCGGCCTCGGGCACTTCCTTGGTGTTGTAGGCGATGGCGGTGTAGGCAAAGTCGAAGGGCAGGAACCAGACGCCGCCGTCATCCTTGATGAAATGCGAGTCGAAGAGCTTGGGGTCGATCTTCGAGAAGGCTTCGACCTTGGATGTATCCCAGGGTTCGATCAGACCGGCATCGCGGTAGCGCGGCACGGCGCCGGGGCAGGGGTGCACCACATCGGCCTTGAAGCCCGACGAGACCTTCTGGAACGCTTCGTCATCGTCGGCGAAGAAGGCATAGGTCGGCTTGTCGCCGTGCTTTGCAACATAGGGCGCAAGCGCGCCGTCAATTTCCCAACCGGCCCAGTCAAGAATGGTCAGATCGGGGTCGGCGGCCTGGGCTGCGGTGGAAAGCGCAAGGGCCGTGGCAGCGGTGGCCAAAAGGCGGATGGATTGTTTCATGGTGCTCCTCTGTCGTTGGCGGCCGTCTTCCCCTTGCGGCCATTCCGGGTGGCTTTTGGACGCTATGACAGCACCCATGGCATCACAAGCGTGAATATGAAGTCGACATCGGTTGGCTGTCACGCAAGGGGGAAAGCGCCGGAAATCACGTCAGGACGACAGGATAGCAGACGATTGCCTGCCGTGCGGGCAGAGGGCAGTCTGTGCCTTCATGGATTCGGTAGGGAGAGGCGGATGTTTCGGGCAGTGCTGGTGGAGAAGGGCGAAGACGGGGCCGCGGTCGCACGTCTGGCCGATCTGGACGAGACGGCGCTGCCGCCCGGCGAGGTGACGGTGGCGGTCGAATATTCGACCGTGAACTACAAGGACGGGCTGTGCCTGTCGGCCAGCGGTGGTGGCCTGGTGCGCACCTGGCCGCATGTGCCCGGCATTGATTTCGCCGGCGTGGTCGAGGCTTCGGAGGATTCGCGCTGGCGCCCCGGCGACCGGGTGATCCTGACCGGCTGGCGCGTGGGCGAGGCGCAGTGGGGCGGATACGCCCAGAAGGCGCGCGTCCGCGCCGACTGGCTGGTGGCCGTGCCGCAGGGGCTGACCACGCGCACGGCGATGGCAGTGGGCACGGCGGGCTTCACGGCGATGCAGGCGCTGATGGCGCTGGAAGACCACGGCCTGACGCCCGATCAGGGCGAGGTGCTGGTGACCGGTGCTGCGGGTGGTGTCGGTTCGGTCGCGGTCGCGCTGATGGCGCGGCTGGGTTACCAAGTGGCGGCTGTGACCGGGCGGCCCGAGACCGCCGACTATCTGCGTCATCTGGGCGCGGCGCGGATCGTGCCGCGCGATGATCTGGCCGAGACGGTGAAGAAACCGCTCGAGGCCGAGACCTGGGCCGGCTGCATCGACGCCGTGGGCGGCACCATGCTGGCGCGGCTTCTGGGGCAGATGAAATCTGGCGCCAGCGTCGCGGCGGTGGGCAATGCGGGCGGGCTGACGGTGCCGGCCAACATCATTCCCTTCCTGCTGCGGGGGGTGAACCTGCTGGGCATCAATTCGGTGACAGTGCCGCAGGCGCGGCGAGTGGCGATCTGGGATCGCATCGCCCGTGATCTGGACCTTGGGCTGTTGGAAGGCATGATCCGGCCCGCGCGGCTGGACGAGGTGCCGGCGCTGGGTGCCGCAATCCTGAAAGGCGCGGTGCAGGGGCGTGTGGTGGTGGATGTGAACGCCTGACGGGCGCAGGCTTGCGGTGATCCGGCAGGTAGCGGGGGCCAGCCCCCGCACCCCCGGGATATTTTCGGACAGATGAGTGGCCGGCGGGGTTGCCCGGGGTTTGCGGGGGCATTACTGTTTTTGCCGACGCCGGGGATTTTCCGGCGTCTGGCCTGAGGGAGAGACATCCTTCGGGTCTGGCTGGAAGACCTGCCGCGGACCGGGATTTCCCGCCTCTGCGGGCGGCCCGGCCCCGCGGCCCAGATGCAAAAGGAGCCGCCTCGTGGCGCTTGATCTTGATTTCGTTCGTTCGCAGTTCCCGGCGTTTTCCTCGCCCGTGCTGTCCAGCCATGCGTTCTTTGAAAATGCCGGGGGAAGCTATCCCTGCGCGCAGGTGGTGAACCGGCTGACCCGGTTCTACACCGACCGCAAGGTGCAGCCCTATGCGCCCTATCCCGGCGCGCAGGCCGGTGGCGCCGAGATGGACGAGGCACGGACCCGGCTGGCGGCCATGATGGGCGTGAAGCGCGAGGAAGTGTCCTTCGGCCCCTCGACCAGTGCCAATACCTATGTGCTGGCGCAGGCAGTGCGGCAATGGCTGCGCGGCACGGATGGCGCCATCGTTGTCACCAATCAGGACCATGAGGCGAATTCCGGCGTGTGGCGGCGGCTGGCCGACGATGGGATCGAGGTCCGCGAATGGGCGCTGGACCCGGCCACCGGGTCGCTTGACCCGGCCGCGCTGTCGAAGCTGCTGGCCGATGGCAAGGTGCGGCTGGTGTGCTTCCCGCATTGCTCGAATGTCGTCGCGGAAGTAAATGATGTGGCAGCGATTTCCGCACTTGCGGCGGCGGCTGGCGCGCGCACGGTGGTGGATGGCGTCAGCTATGCGCCGCACGGCTTTCCCGACATTCCGGCGCTGGGCTGCGATGTCTATCTGTTTTCGGCCTACAAGACCTTCGGCCCGCATCAGGGCATCATGGTGCTGCGCGAAGCCTTTGGTTTCGAACTGCCGGGGCAGGCGCATTTCTTCAACCATGGCACGCTGTACAAACGGCACACGCCCGCCGGGCCGGACCATGCGCAGGTGGCAGCCTGTGCCGGCATGGCCGATTACATCGACGCGCTGGCGGCGCATCATGGCGTGTCGGGCGATCCGGCGGCGCGGAATCGCGGCGTGCATGATCTGATGCGCGCGCAAGAAGCGGCGGTGATCCAGCCGCTGCTGGACTATCTGTCAGCGCGCAATGACCTGCGCCTGATCGGGCCGCGCGATGCGGCGCTGCGCGCGCCGACGGTGGCGGTGGAACTGGCCGCCGCGGCCGAGCCGGTGTCGGAAGAACTGGGCCGTCGGGGCATTGCCTGCTGGGCCGGCGACTTTTACGCCGTGCGCCCGTTGCAGGCCCTGGGCATTGATCTGGACAAGGGCGTGCTGCGGATGTCGGCGGTGCATTACACCAGCCCCGATGATGTGGCGCGGCTGATCACGGCGCTGGACGCGGTGCTGTAGCCAAACGCATCTGTTCGCGCGATATTTCTGCGTCCGCAGGTCCCGTGGCGGTGATCCGCCCGCGGCGCTGCGGCGTAGGATAAGGCGTGACACTGCGGGCAGGGCATGACCGAAACACCGTTGATCCTTTGGTTCCGCCGCGACCTGCGGCTGGGCGACCAGCCGATGTTGGCGGCGGCGGTGGCAACCGGCCGCCCCCTGTTGCCGGTTTTCGTGCTGGACCCCGAGACCGAAGCCCTGGGCGCGGCCCCGAAATGGCGGCTGGGTCTGGGCATTGACCATTTCGCGGACCGGCTGGCCGGGGTCGGGTCGCGGTTGACCCTGCGGCGCGGCCCGGCGCTGGCGGTCTTGCGGGCGCTGGTGGCGGAAACCGGCGCGGGCGGCGTGTGGTGGTCGCGGCTTTACGATCCCGTGTCGGTGGCGCGGGACAGCGCCGTGAAGGCGGCGCTCAAGGCCGAGGGGCTTGAGGCGCGATCCTTTGCCGGGCATCTGCTGCATGAGCCGTGGGAGATTGAAACCGGGCAGGGCGGTTTCTACCGCGTGTTTACCCCCTTCTGGACGGCGCTGCGCGGTCGGTCGGTGCCGGCACCGCAGCCTGCTCCGGCGGCGCTGCGCGGCCCTTCGGCCTGGCCTGCATCCGACCGGCTGGCGGATTGGCGGCTGGGCGCGGCGATGAACCGGGGCGCGGCAGTCGTTGGCGCCCATGTTCGGGTGGGCGAAGACCGCGCCCGCGCCCGGCTGGGCGATTTCCTGGACCGGATCGCCCCGGATTATGCCGAGACGCGCGATTTCCCGGCCATCGACGGCACATCGCGCCTGTCCGAACCCCTGACCTATGGCGAGATCGGCATCCGCGAGGTCTGGCACGCCGGGTTTCGGGCCATGGAGATGGGCGCGCGGGGCGCGGGGGCCTTCCTCCGCGAACTGGCCTGGCGCGAGTTCAGCTATCACCTGCTGCACCACACGCCCCAGATCACCTCGGCCAACTGGCGGCCCGAGTGGGACCGCTTCCCTTGGGCCGGCGACAGCCCCGAGGTTGACCGTTGGCGGCGCGGCCAGACTGGCGAGCCTTTCGTCGATGCCGCCATGCGCGAGATGTATGTGACTGGCACCATGCACAACCGCGCCCGCATGATCGTGGCCAGCTACCTGACCAAGCACCTGCTGACGCATTGGCGCCTGGGGCAGGACTGGTTCGCCGACTGCCTCACCGACTGGGACCCCGCCGCCAATGCCATGGGCTGGCAATGGGTGGCTGGTTCCGGCCCGGATGCCGCCCCCTATTTCCGCATCTTCAACCCCGCCACGCAGGCCCAGAAGTTTGACCCCGAGGGACGCTATCGCCGCCGCTATCTTGACAAGGTATCGCCCGAGGCGCGGTCGTTCTTTGATGCGGTGCCGCGATCCTGGGGCTTGCGGCCCGATCAGCCCGCACCGCCGCCGCTGGTCGATCTGGCCCGGGGCCGGGCGCTTGCCCTTGCGGCCTATGCCGATGCAAGGGCCTGACCTGGTGCGACAATCCTGAAACCATGATATCAACAGCAAGATCCGCAGGGAGCGACATGGAGATCCTGACTTCGGCCGAGGGCCAGCCCGGACTGCCGCGCTATTTCAAACAGGTGTTCCGCCTTGCCAGCCGTCTGGGCGAGGGGCGGCTGGATTTTGCTCTGCCGGACGGGCGGCGCTTTCGCATCGAAGGGGCAAAGCCCGGCCCGGTGGCCGAGATCGACATCCAGTCGCCCGACCTGTTCGCCCGGCTGATCCGTGAGGGCGAGTTGGGCTTTTGCGATGCCTATCTGGATGGCGACTGGACGACGCCCGACCTTCAGGCCTTTCTGGACCTGATCCAGTCGCCGGCCAACAATGTGGTGAACGATGCCTTTCCCGGCATGGGTCTGGTGCGTGCCTTTGAAAAGCTGCGCTTCTGGCTGCAATCGAACAGCCGCCGGCAGGCGAAGCGCAACATCGCGGCGCATTACGATCTGGGCAATGATTTCTACCGGCTGTGGCTGGATGACAGCATGACCTATTCCAGCGCGCTGTTCCGTACCGGGCAGGAAAGCCTGGAGCGCGCGCAAGAGGCGAAATACGAAAGCATGGTCGATCTGATCGGGGCGAAGCCCGGCGATCATGTACTGGAAATCGGCTGCGGCTGGGGCGGTTTTGCCGAATATGCCGCCGCCCGCCGCGGCCTGCGGGTGACCGGGCTGACCATCAGCCAGGCCCAGCATGACTATGCGGTGGACCGCATCCGCAAGGCGGGCCTTTCCGACCGGGTCGAGATCAAGTTGCAGGACTATCGCGACGAGCGCGGCGCCTATGACGGCATCGCCTCGATCGAGATGTTCGAGGCCGTGGGCGAGAAATACTGGCCGGTCTATTTCCGCACGCTTTATGACCGGCTGAAACCCGGGCGCAACGCCACGCTGCAGATCATCACCGTGCCCGATGCCCGCTGGCACAGCTACCGCCGGGGGGTGGACTTTATCCAGAAATACATCTTCCCCGGCGGCATGTTGCCCTGCCCCTCGGCCTTGCGGGCCGAAGCCGGACGCGCGGGTCTGACGGTGGCCGGGTCGATGGAGTTCGGCTCCAGCTATGACCAGACGCTGCGGCGCTGGCACGAGACCTTTGACGCCCGCTGGTCCGAGGTTCGGAAGCTGGGCTTTGACGAGCGGTTCAAGCGGATGTGGGACTTCTACCTCACCTCTTGCGCTGGCGCTTTCCGCGGTGGAAACTGCGATGTGACGCAGATCACGCTCAGGCGACCGGATACCCCCTGACCATGCCAACCGCTGCCAAGCTTGTCGCCGCCTTGTGGTTTGCCCTTGTGGGCTGGCTGGCAGCAAATGCGCATGTGCCCACGCTTGGCCAAGGCGCTTCGGTCGGGCTGTTTCGGGAACTGACCGCGCTTCTGGGGCTGGTGATCGGCTGGCGGGTGATGGGGCGGCTGGTCGGGCAGGGCTATGCCCAGGCCATGGGGTCGGGCTTGCGCACCTCGGTCACGCTGGCGTTCTTTGCGCTGTTGCTGTTCAGCATCTACCTGATGATCAAAAGCTCTTTCGTGGTGAACGGCTACGACGGCCCGATGGATGCCGTGTTGGGCGCGTTCGAGATCATGCTGGAACAGGGGCGCAAGATGCTGACCATCGGCGTTCTGGGGGTGCTGATCCTGGGCGGCATCATCGGTGGCCTTGTCGCCGAGGCCGCAGCGAGGCGCTGGCGGTGACATCCGAACCGGGCGAAGAGGACGACGCGCGCCTGTCGGACGCGCAGCTTCGGGCGCTGATTTTGGGCAGGGATGGTCAGGGGGCCGCGCGGTTGGCGTTCTGGCAGGCCGCGACAGGTGGGCTGGCCGCGCCGGATGCCGCGCTGGAACGGCAGCTTGCCGCGGATATTCTGGCCGCGATGGAACAGGTTCCGGCGGAACGGCTGCGCGCGCGGCGCGGGCCGATGCTGGCGCGGGCGGCCTCGACCCTGCGGGCATCGGCGGCCTCGTCTCCGGCCAGTCTGCGCCATGCGGCAGCCCCCGGCGATGTGGCGATCAGCCATCTGTCCCATGATTTCAACGGCTTCTTCGCCGTCGAAAGTCTGACACTTGACCACCGCCGCTTTGACGGTGCCACCTTGGGCCCGGTCCGCCGCGAGGTGTTTGTCGCCTGCGATGCGGTCACCGTGCTGCCTTGGGATCCGGTCCGCGACCGGGTGCTGCTGGTTGAACAGATGCGCGTCGGGCCGCTGGCGCGCGGTGCGGCCAATCCTTGGCAGCTTGAGGCGGTGGCAGGCCGTGTCGATGCCGGCGAAACGCCCGAACAGGCCGCCCGCCGCGAGTCGCGGGAAGAGGCGGGGCTGACGCTGGGCCGACTGGTTCAGGTGGCAGCCTATTATCCCTCGCCCGGCGCGGTGTCGGAATTCCTCTGGTCCTATGTTGCGCCGGTTGACCTGCCGGATGGCCGCGCCGGAATTCATGGTCTGGCCGAGGAAGCCGAGGACATCCGCGGCCATCTGCTGCCCTTTGACAAGGCGCTGGAACTGGTGGCCAGCGGCGAGATCGCCAATGCCCCGCTGATCCTGACGCTGTTCTGGCTGGCGGGGCAGCGCGACACGCTGCGCGCCGCCCTGATTTGATCACATCTTGATTGTGCCGCCCGCCGCGCCATAAAGGGCACGAAGCGCGAGGAGACTGCATGGACGACGCCGACCGCAAGATCCCGACCCATGAAATCACCTACGCCCGGCTGCGCGACATGATCCTTTATGGCCATCTTGCGCCCGGCCAGCCCGTGACCATTCAAGGGCTGATTGCCGGTCTGGGCGCCGGGATGACCCCGGTGCGCGAGGCGATTCGCCGGCTGACGGCGGAAGGGGCGCTCTTGCCGCAGGGCAACCGCCGCGTCGCGGTGCCGCCGATGACGGCGGACATGCTGGATCAGGTGGCCTTCGTCCGCCTTGCCGTTGAACCGGAACTTGCCCGCCGCGCCGCTGCCCATGTGACCCCGGCGCTGATCGCCAGGCTGGCTGCCATCGACGACCGGGTGACCGATGCCGTCGAGGCCGGCCAGTTGCCCGATTACCTGGCCGCGAACCACGCCTTCCATTTCACGCTTTACCAGGCCGCCAATGCGCCTGTCCTGCTGGATCTTGCCCGCTCGCTTTGGTTGCGGGCCGGCCCCAGCCTGCGGGCGGTGATTGGCCGCTATGGCCGCTCGGCGCTGCCCGACCGCCACCACGAGGCGCTGGCCGCGATGCGGGCAGGCGATGCGGAGGCGCTGGCGGCGGCCATTTCCCGCGACATCCAGCAGGGCATCGACCATGTCCGGCAGGCGCTGACCGAAGGCGGGCTCTGACCGCGACCGCGACCGCGACCGAGGCGGAGCGGCCGCGAACCGCGGCCGCCTACCCTTTGTCTCGCCTCTGGTCCGCGCGTGGCGCGGCCCAACCGGCTCGGGGATTGCCTCCGGCGGGGATATTTCAGGACAGATGAAACACTCGGGCGTTTGCCCTTTCATAATTTGATCAAATTCCTTGAAGCTCTTCGGCTTTGCTCCTAAGCTGGGGCAAAGCGGGGCATTCGGCCCCGGACGATTCCGTCAGGAGGCCCCGATGAACATGATCACCAACCACCTGCCCACGGCCGAGCTGCAGAAGCTGGACGCGGCGCACCATTTCCATCCCTTCACCGACAAGGCCGGGCTGGCCGCGAAGGGGGCAAGGGTGATCTTGCGGGGCGAGGGCGTCTGGCTGACCGACAGCGAAGGCCATCGCATTATCGACGGCATGGCCGGCCTGTGGTGCGTGAACATCGGCTATGGCCGCAAGGAACTGGCGCAGGTCGCCGCGCGTCAGATGGATGAGCTGCCCTATTACAACACCTTCTTCCAGACCACCCATGTGCCCGCCATCGCACTGGCTGCCAAGATCGCCGAACTGGCGCCGGGCGATCTTAATCACGTCTTCTTTGCGTCTTCCGGGTCGGAAGCGAATGATACCAACATCCGCCTTGTCCGCCGCTACTGGGACGTGAAGGGGATGCCCTGGCGCAAGACCATCATCGCGCGCTGGAACGGCTATCACGGCTCCACCATGGGCGGGGGCAGCCTTGGCGGGATGAAGCCGATCCACGCCCATGGCGGCAAGATCGACGGCATCGAGCACATCGACCAACCCTACTGGTGGGCCGAGGGCGGCGACATGAGCGAGGACGAGTTCGGCCTGGCCCGGGCACGTCAGCTTGAAGAGAAGATCCTGCAGGTCGGGCCGGACAATGTGGCGGCCTTCATCGGCGAGCCGGTGCAGGGCGCGGGCGGCGTGATCATTCCGCCCCGGACCTATTGGCCGGAAATCCAGCGCATCTGCGACAAGTACGGCATCCTGCTGATCGCGGACGAGGTGATCACCGGGTTCGGCCGCACCGGGCAATGGTTCGGCAGCCAGACCTTCGGCATCAAGCCCCACATCATGACCATCGCCAAGGGCCTGTCCTCGGGCTACCAGCCGATCGGCGGCAGCATCGTGTGTGATGAGGTGGCCGAGGTTGTGGGCGGCGCGGGCGAGTTCTTCCATGGCTACACCTACAGCGGCCATCCGGTGGCGGCCGCGGTGGCGCTGGAAAACCTGCGCATCATGCAGGACGAGAAGGTGGTCGAGCATGTCCGTGACGTGGCGCACCCCTACCTCAAGGAACGCTGGGACGCACTGGCCGAGCATCCGCTGGTGGGTGAGGCCAAGCTGGTGGGGCTGATGGGGTCCATCGCGCTGACGCCGGACAAGGCCAAGCGCGCCAAGTTCGCTGGGGAAGAGGGGACGGTGGGCTATCGCTGCCGCGAGCGCTGCTTTGCCAATGACCTGATCATGCGCGCCGTGGGCGACCGGATGATCATCGCGCCGCCGCTGGTCATCACCCCGTCCGAAATCGACATCCTGGTTGACCGGGCGAAGAAGAGCCTGGACGAATGCTATGCCGGGCTGAAGAAAGATGGGCTGCTGGTCGCCCGGGAAGGCTGACCGGACGCGCGCGCCCCGGGGTTGGGGCGCGCATCGTCTGACATCGGAACGCGCCACCGCCATTGCTCCGGTGCCCGAAAGGGCCCGGGGCTATTGTGCAAAAGGCGGCAGCGGCCCCCTTGTGCCGGATGGAGGCGTGGTTCTCAGGCGGCCAGAAGCGCTGCGGCCTGATAGCCGCGCAGGCACAGCCGTGCTGTGCGGGGGCTGTTGGCCGCGCGATAGGGGCCAGGGCGCGGCATGGCTGTGGCCCCATCGACCTGGATCAGCTCGTCCTCGATGCCGGGCAGGTAGCTTTCGGTCGGCGCCCCTTCCGAGAACAGGATTTCGTGCCGGTCCAGCAACAGATGGAAATAGGTCACTTCCGGTTGCGGGGTCTGCACGGCCAGGCCCGACCTGACAAGGTGAATGGCCGACACAAGAACCTCAGCTTCGCCGAACAGCAGTTCAGCCCGTGGACCACGGATCAGCACGCGGTGCTGCGGCGACAGCCACAGGTCGCGGCGGTTGCCGAACCTGCCGGCGGGCACCTTCACCGGGGCGTGATGCCCGTCTGCGGCAACCGTCGTCTGCAACAGGCGCCGCAACGGTTGCAGGCCGTTGTCCAGCGTGACCAGCATCTGCCCCGCCTTCAGCGTTTCCACGGCAACTTCGCCCTGATCGGTCAGGATGCGGGTGCCTTCGGCAAAACAGGCAAGGTTAGCGTAGTTGATCGGCGCCGAGTTCGACGTGACCGATCTGTTGAAGGTATAGGGTTGGCCCGGCACAAGCGGTTCGGTGGAAACAAGCCCGTGAACGGGGCCGGAAAAATAACCGTCGCCGCCGAAATGCACCGTGATCACCCGCAGGGAACTGCTGGTGCTGTAAAGATCATAAGCCGAGTTGATGGTGGTTCCGGCCGGGCGGGTGATGCCGTTTATCGTGACGGTTTCAGCCAGTTTCTGACTGGGGTCCACTTCCTGAAACTGGTCGTTGCTGTCGTTGACCAGAACCCGTGTCGGTTTTGCCCCGGGCTTGAGCGTCAGCGTGTAGGGAAGGGTTCCGCCGAAATTTCCGCTTCCGTTCTCGGCCGGGATCGCGGTGGTGAAGTCAGACGGACTGTACACATAAATATAGTGACTGGGCATGATCGGCTTTCACTGGGCACGGTCAAAAGAAGTGCGAGGATTGGCAATGTCAACCTTCTGAAATGACGCTGCGACGTTTCGCGTGGGGGCTGGAAGGGGGCGACGGCGTGGCCTGTCTGAAAACAGCCGCCCCCGCGCCATGAGGTTTCCCGGACCTGCCTTCCGCGCAGGCGCATCCCTTGGCCATGATGGCGGTCGTCGTGGCGGCCGATCCCGCCCGGTTGAAGTGCGCAAGACAGGCGGGAAGAACCTGCACCCGGGCGATGTCTCCGGGCGGGCCCGGCGATGAAGACCCGCCGCGACAGTCAGGCCTTCTCTTGCCGGGGGCAAAAAGGGAAGGGCGTTGCTGGTCCGGGTGGGTCCGCGTGACTTGAGTTTGCCGCGAGGCTTGCCTACACGTTTAGGAAAGCAGGAAGGACACCGCCCGTATGCGTATTCACAGCGATCTGGCCGACACCATCGGCAACACGCCGCTTCTGAAACTGCGGCGCGCCAGCGAGATGACCGGCTGCACGATCCTGGGCAAGTGCGAGTTCATGAACCCCGGGCAATCGGTCAAGGACCGCGCCGCGCTTTACATCATCCGCGATGCCATCGCGAAGGGGCAGCTCAGGCCCGGCGGCACGATTGTCGAGGGCACGGCGGGCAATACCGGGATCGGGCTGGCGCTGGTCGGGGCCAGCATGGGCTTCCGCACCGTGATCGTGATCCCCGAGACGCAGAGCCAGGAAAAGAAGGACATGCTGCGGCTTGCAGGGGCCGAGCTGGTGCAGGTGCCGGCGGCCCCCTACAAGAACCCCAACAACTATGTCCGCTACTCCGGCCGTCTGGCCGAGGCGCTGGCCCGGACCGAGCCGAACGGCGCCATCTGGGCCAACCAGTTTGACAACGTGGCCAACCGTCAGGCGCATATCGAGACCACCGGGCCGGAAATCTGGGAACAGACCGGCGGCAAGGTGGATGGCTTCGTGGCGGCGGTGGGGTCGGGCGGCACGCTCGCCGGCGTTGGTCTGGCCTTGCAGCCCAAGGGGGTGAAGATCGGTCTGGCAGACCCGGAAGGGGCGGCGCTGCACGCCTTCTATTCGACCGGCAAGCTGGAATCGCCCGGAAGCTCGATCACCGAAGGGATCGGGCAGGGGCGCATCACCGCGAACCTGGAAGGGTTCACCCCCGATTTCAGTTGGCGCATCCCCGATGCCGAGGCACTGCCGCTGATCTTCGATCTGCTCACGGACGAAGGTCTGTGCATGGGCGGATCGACCGGGATCAACATCGCCGGCGCCATCCGCATGGCGCGCGAGATGGGGCCGGGCCATACCATCGTGACTATTCTTTGCGACTATGGCAGCCGCTACCAATCCAAGATCTACAATCCTGTTTTCCTGCGGGAAAAGGGTCTGCCGGTTCCCGAATGGCTGGCCCGCGGGGCGCGTCCGCTGCCGTCGGTCTATGAAGACGTGTGACCGCCTGCGCGGTCTGCGCGCGCTGATCCCGGCCGTTCTGGCGCTGGTTGTCGGGCTGGGTCTTGTGGCCGGGCCGGTCGCAGCGCCCGCATGGGCGGACGAAGCGGCCGCCCCCGCCGAACCGACCGTAGACTATGCCGAGTGGGAAAAGGCGGCGAGTGCCGCTGAAGACCAGCTTGAGAACCGCAACATCAGCGACGAGCGGCTGGATGAACTGCGCGACCAGTTGGCCAAGTGGCGCGCAACGCTGCTGAATGCGCAGAACGTGAACTCGACCCGGATCGCCACGGTCAAGGAACAGATCGCGGCGCTGGGGCCCGCCCCCGAGGAAGGCAAGACCGAGGCGCCCGAGATCGCCAGCCGCCGGTCGGATCTGGCGGATCTGCTGGGCAAATTGCAGGCGCCGGGGATCACGGCGGAAGAGGCCTATCGCCGGGCCGACGGGCTGATCCGCGAGATCGACCGCACCCAGCGGGAACGCCAGGCCAATGAGCTGTTGCAGCTTTGGCCGGCGCCGGTGAACCCGGCCAACTGGCCCGAGGCGGCGGTCGGCATCTCGGACACGCTGATGCGGATTGTGGATGAGGCGCGCGAGGGCTGGCAGAACAAGGATGCCCGGGGGGTATTCCTCAGCAATCTGCCATTGATCCTTGGGCTTCTGGTGCTGTGGGCCGGGCTGACCTTCTATGCCCGGCGCTGGATCGAGAACTTTGTCGACCGGATGCAGGCCGGCGGGTCCGAGGCGCGGCGGCGTGTGCTGTCGGTTCTGGCCTCGCTGGGGCAGGTGGTGGTGCCGACGGCCGGCACCGTTGCGCTGACTGTTGCGCTGCTGAACAGCGGTTTGCTGGGCGAGGTCACCCGCCGGATCGCGGTGTCGCTGCCGTTCCTGGGCTTTACGGTCTTTGTCGCGGCCTGGCTGGGCGGGCGTGCCTTCCCGCGCCAGCAGGGCGAGGATGCGGCTTTGCCGCTGCCGCCCGAGAGCCGCATCGAAGGCCGCTTCATGGCACAGATGATGGGCCTGGTGATCGCGGCAGAGTTCCTGCGCAGCATCACCATGGACCCGCAGTCCTATTCCGAAGCGGTGACGGCCGTGGCCTCGTTCCCGATCCTGGTTGCGGGCGGGCTGGTGCTGATCCGCATCGGCCGGGTCTTGCGCCTTGCGCGCGAGGCCGGCTCGCAAAGCTATGTGCTGCGGCTGCTGTCGATCCTGGCCAAGGTGGTGACGGTGATCGGCTTTGTCGGCCCGGCGCTGGCTGCCTTCGGCTATGTGGCGGCGGCGCGGGCGATGATCTTCCCGGCCATCGTCACGCTGGGGCTCATCACGCTGCTTCTGGTGTTGCAGCGCCTGCTGGCGGACATCTGGGCGATGGTCTCGCCCAGCGACGATGCCGCTTCGGATCGCGACGGTCTTGTCCCGGTGCTGATCGGCTTTGCCCTGACCCTGCTGGCGGTGCCGGTCTTCGTGCTGATCTGGGGCGCGCGTCTGGCAGACCTGACCGAAATCTGGACCCGGTTCCGCGAAGGGTTCCAGATGGGCGAGACGCGGATCTCGCCCACCGACTTCCTGCTGTTCGCGGTGATCTTCGCCATCGGCTACATGCTGACGCGGATGTTCCAGGGGGCGCTGAAGACCTCGATCCTGCCCCGCACACGCATGGATCGCGGCGGGCAGACGGCGCTGGTCTCGGGCACGGGGTACGTTGGCATCTTCCTTTCGGCGCTGGTGGCCATCAATGCCACCGGAATTGACCTGTCCGGTCTGGCCATCGTGGCCGGTGCGCTGTCCGTGGGCATCGGTTTCGGCCTGCAGAACATCGTGTCGAACTTCGTCTCGGGGATCATCCTGCTGATCGAGCGCCCGGTGTCAGAAGGTGACTGGATCGAGGTTGGTGGGGTGCAGGGGATCGTCAAGTCGATCTCGGTGCGATCAACCCGGGTGCAGACCTTCGACCGCACCATGGTGATCGTGCCGAACGCCGATCTGGTCAGCCAGCAGGTGAAGAACTGGACGCGCTTCGGCCTTGCAGGCCGGCTGATCGTGCCGGTGGGCGTGGCCTTCGGGTCTGACACCCGCAAGGTCGAGACGGTGTTGCGCGAGATTGCAGAGGCGCAGCCGCTTGTGGTGCTGAACCCGCCGCCGGTGGTGGTGCTACAGGGCTTTGGCGCCGATGCGATGATGTTCGAGATCCGGGTGATCCTGCGCGACGTGAACTTCAGCCTGTCGGTGAAGAACGAGATCAATCACCAGATCGTCAAGCGGTTCGAGGAAGAGGGGATCGAGATTCCCTTCGCCCAGTCGGATGTCACCCTGCGCAATGCCGACGAGATCGTCGCCGCGCTGGCGGCGTTGCGGATGCCTGCGCCGGAAACGCCGATCCCGCCCGTCGCGCCCGTGGTGGCCGAGGAACCGAAAGGAGGGCGCGCAGGCGCTGCCGACCCCGCATGACGACCGAACCGCTGTTCCGCGCCGACCCGTATCTGCAAGAAGCCACCGCCCGCGTCCTGGCCCATACCGCCGAAGGTGGAATCGTGATGAACGCTTCGGTCTTTTACCCGACGGGCGGCGGCCAGCCCGGCGACAGTGGCTGGCTGGTCTGGGACGGCGGTCGCCTGCCCGTTGCCACCACGGTCAAGGGTGAGGGCGGGGCCATTGTGCTGGTGCCCGCCGCGCCGGTGCAGATGCCCCCGGTGGGGGCCGAGGTCCGTCAGGTGCTGGACTGGTCCCGCCGCCACCGCCACATGCGGGTGCATACCGCGCTGCATCTCTTGTCGGTGGTGATCCCGCTGCCGGTGACCGGCGGCCAGATCGGCGCCGACCGGGGCCGGCTGGATTTCGACATGCCAGACCCGCCCGCGGACACGGCCGCGCTGGAGGCCGCCCTGAACGCGCTGATCGAGCGTGATCTGAAGGTGACCGAAACCTGGATCACCGATGCCGAACTGGAGGCCAACCCCGGCCTGGTGAAAACCATGTCCGTCCGGCCGCCGGCAGGGCAGGGCAGGGTGCGGCTGGTCCGCATCGGCCAAGGGGTGGGGCAAGTCGATCTGCAACCCTGTGGCGGCACCCATGTCGCCCGCACCGGCGAAATCGGCCATGTCACCATCGACAAGGTGGAAAAGAAGGGCCGGATGAACCGCCGCGTCTCGATCACCCTGGCAGATTGATCTGCGGGTTCTCCGCGAAAGCCCCCGCCGCACCCCCTTGCCGCCCCGCGCCCGAACCGCTAAGACCGCCGCCACGGACAGTTGGCCGAGTGGTCGAAGGCGCACGCCTGGAAAGTGTGTAGGCGGGGAACCGTCTCGAGGGTTCGAATCCCTCACTGTCCGCCATAATCCTTGATTTTCAGCTTGATCAATTCTCGCACTGCCTCACGGGCATGATTAGGGCCTTGAATCCGCGGCCGCTTGGCGTTGTCTGGTGTGTCTGCCGGGGCTTTCCGGATGCTTGCGGGAAGGGGGACGAAGGCGCCACGATGCGGGGCGCGGGGCAAGGTTGGTCTGAACGGCAGGGGCGGGGGCTGTCGCAGCCTGCCGTCCGGCGGCTAGGGTTGGTCGACCACAATGCCCTTTTCCAGCCGCACCTCGCGAGAGGTCACTTGCGCGCGGAACGCGGCATCGTGGCTGACCAGCACAATGGCCTGGGGCAGGGTCTGCAGGATTTCCAGAAGCCTTGCCTCGTTTTCCGGGTCCAGCGCATTGGTCGGCTCGTCCAGCAGCAGCACCTCGGGGTCCATCACCAGCACCGAGGCCAGTGTGATCAGCCGCTTTTCCCCGCCTGACAGGTGATGTGTCACCCTGTCCCGCAGGTGTCGCAGCGCCAGCCGGTCAAGGACTTCGTCCACCAGACGCAAGGCCTCGGCCCGGGATCGCCCCAGGTTCAGCGGGCCAAAGGCGATGTCCTCGGCCACCGTCGGGCAGAACAACTGATCATCGGGGTCCTGGAACACCAGCCCGATCCGCCGCCGCACGTCATGAAACGCGGCCTCGTGCCTGCGCTCCTGTCCGAAGGCCCGCACCCGGCCCCGCAGGGGCAGAACCAGCCCCAGCGCGATGCGCAGCAGCGTGGATTTCCCCGATCCGTTCGGTCCGACCAGGGCAATCCGCTCTCCTGCCGCCACGGACAGGCTGGCGCCGCGCAGCACGGGTGCCTGGCCCGGATAGGCGAAGTGGATCTCTTCCAGTTCAAGCAAGGTCGGCAAGGCACATCTCCAGCAGAACCAGCCCCAGAAGCCCGGCAAGGAACAGCCCCGCCGCCAACCCGTCGATCCGGCCGAACCGCAGGTCTGACAGCAGCGGCAACCGCCCGGTGAAGCCGCGGCACTTCATCGCCTGCAGAATACGCTCAGACCGTTCCAGCGCGCGCACCAGCATCATTCCGACCAGTTGGCCAAGGCTGCGCCAGCAATGCCGGTTGCTGCCGGGGCGGAAAGCGCGCGCCTGCATGGCCTGTCGCGACCGGCTGTATTCGTCGCGCAACACTTCGATGTAGCGCACCGTGAACAGCAGCAGATGCACCAGCCGTTCCGGCACCCGCAGCCGCGCCAGCGCATGTCCCAGCACCACCGGCTCCATCGTGCCGACCAGCACCATCAGCGCCAGGATCACCGCATTGGCGGTCAGCGCAATTTCGACCGCCAGCCGCAGCCCTTCCGCACTGGCGACAAAGCCGCCGGGCACCACCAGAAGCGCCGTGCCCGGCGTCGAGAACGGAAGCAGCACGAGCATGAAGACAATGAACCCGTCCATCAGCATCATGCGTTTCAGGGTGGTTGCCACAGGCAGGCCGGATACCGCCAGCAGGGCCAGTGCCGCCGCCAGCGCCGCCACCAGTGCTGTCAGGCTGGACAGCCCCGTGACCACCACCGCGAAGGCCAGCGCCGCCAGAATACGCCCGCGCGGGTCCAGCCGCCGGACAAGCGGCGAAGGGCGGGGCGATAGCCCCACCGCGCCCGTTTCGCCAAGGCCAAGCAGATGCGCCACGGTCAGCGCGCCATGGGGCGGCGGCGCGCCGCGACATAGAAGCCGATCCCGAACAGCCCGGCGATGTAACCGATGCCACCCAGGATGGATTGCAGATCGTTCTTCTCCTTGTAGGCGGCGATCTCCTGTCGCAGGGGGCGCATCTCGTCTCGCACGATCCGGGCCATGGCGGCTTCATCCAGCGCGGGTCCGTTGGCGGCGGCCCCACCGGGGGACGCGGCGGCCGGGGCAGGGACGGCGTCCGGGGCGGCGGTGGCTGCCGCCGGGGTGGCCTTGCCCAGGATGCCGCCCACATCGGCTGCGCTCATGGTCACCTCGGCCACATGGCCTGCCCCCAGATCGGCGCGGAACACATGGTCCACGGGTTCGGTCGGGGTGAACAGGAAAACACCGCCCTCGTCCGTTGTGGTTTCGCCCAAGGGGCGGCCGGCCGGGTCGGTTACGGTGACCTTGCTGTTCGCCGCCATATCGCCGTTGGAAAACCCGATTTCGCCCTCGATCGCGCGGCCTGCAGGATAGACCGAGGCAATCACCTTGTGCGCCAGGGCGGGCCAGGGCGCCAGCATCAGGCAAAGGGCCGCCGTTGCAAGAGATCCGGCCTGTTTCATCGTGCCACCTCAAGAGCATGGAAGAGTTCGGGTTTCACCTTGCGGGCCAGCGATACCGCGGCAGCCGTGAGCACGCCTTCGATGGCCATCACCGGGATGTGGGCAAAGAACACCAGCCTGGCGGCGGGCAGGAACTGTTCGCCGCTCAGCATCAGCGAAAGCGCGACGAACAGCGTTGTCAGCGCAATCGCCAGTGCGCCGCCGATGCCGGCCCAGACCGTGGCGGTCAGGGCGGTTCCGCGGCGGATGAACGGGCCGCAGGCCATGCCGACCAGCACCGCCGGCAGGGCGATGTTCACGGTGTTGACCCCCAGCACCGTGACCCCGCCAAAGCCGAAGAACACCGCCTGCAACAGCAAGCCCACGAACAGCGCCGGAAACGCGGCCCAGCCCAGGATGACCCCGGCCAGACCGTTCAGGATGAGGTGCACCGATGAGGGGCCGATCGGGACATGCACCAGCGAGGCCACGAAGAACGCCGCCGACAACACGCCGGCGGTGGGTATCTTTTCAACCGTCAGCGCCCGCAGGCCAAGGGCAATGCCCCCGGCCGCGATCACGGCGCCCCCGATCACCACGGGGTTGGACAGCGCGCCATCAACGATGTGCATGGCTTACTCCAGATCCCAGGCGCGCACCCAGATCACGGCATCCTGACTCAGTTCCTTGCCTTCATGTTCCTTGGCCGGGCCGGACCCCAGCGCCGCAAAGCCCCACCAGCCGGCCTTGGGAATGCCAAAGGTGAAGGTTCCGTCGGCATCGGAAACCACCACGACCGACCCGCCCGGCATTGGCCCGGCAACGGCCGATTTCGCCGTATTGGTGGCAAGGTCCGGCTCTGCGGCCATGAACTCGACCTCGATCTCGACGCCGGGCACCGGCTTGCCTTCGGCCAGCACCTGCCCGCTGAAGGTAGAGCCTGCAATGATGTTGTAGGGCTTGTTCAGCGGCAGGATCTCGGTCGCCAGACCCTGCGGTTCCATCCAGTCGGTCGGCAGTTCGGCATGGTTCAGATAGACCTTGGTCAGTTGCTGGATGAAGACATCCTCGCTGGGTTCCAGATAGGGGGCGGGTTCAACCACCAGCACATAATCGCCGGCCTTTGTTACCGGCACGCTGGCCTCATAGGCGGCCGCCGCATTTTCAACGCCGGTAAAGGTGATCGGCTTCAGCCGATCCATCAGGTCGGTCTTCTTGCCCTTGTTCACGCTGTAGAAGGCCAGCGGTTGGCCCATGTCCATCACATGGCCGTTCTCGAAAGGGTGCCAAAAGATCAGCCGCAACGGCACATCGCCGGGGCCTTCGATGATGGGGTTTTCAACATGGATCAGTTGGAAATGCGCTGCGGCGGGCAAGGGCAACAGGCAGGCCGCGGCGATCAGCGCGGCAGGGCGAAGGGTCATGGTCGTTCCTCTCTTGTGCCGTCAGAAGACGGAATCCAGAAAGGACGTTCGGGATGAAAGGCACGCAGGGCGTTGTTCCGGCTCTGCGAGCCAGACGCACACCCCGGCGTCCGGTTGATTGCAGGCGAAGATCGCTCTTCACCATGCCTCGCCGGCAGGTCTCCTGGCTCGCGGGTCTTGGCTCGGCCGGCCTTCCCGGGCGGTTGGCCCAGTGGCGTGTTCGGCGTCGCTCTCCGCTTACAGTTGCGGGGGCAGCCACGGAATTGGCCCCTGCGGGCCGCACCGTATTCCCTCTCTCCCCCTCGCCGCGCGATGATGCCCGGCAAGGGACCGATGATGCCCTTTACCGGCCATAACCGCCGCGGCATGTCAACCGCCTTTCCGCCGCAGGTTGCGAATAGGGGTGCCCTTGAGGATCGGACGCATCCGTGAAACCGTTTGCCCGCGAAGAGACGGGGGGGAGTGGTGGCGGACGGCGGCAACAGGGTTCTGGTCATCGGTGGCGGGTTCGCCGGGCTTTGCGCCGCCATCGATGCGCGTGAGGCCGGGGCCGCCGTGATGCTGGTGGATGCCGCGCCGCGCGAGCTGTTGGGCGGCAACGCCCGCCATTGCCGCAACCTGCGTCTGGTCAACCCTACCGAAACGCCCTTCCAGCGCGACAGTTACCCCGCCGCGGCCTTTCTGGCGGATCTTCGGCGCAAGGCTGCGCCTGATCCAGACCTTGCAGAGCGTCTGGCGGAAGGCGCGGGCGACCTGGGGCCCTGGCTTCTGGCGCAGGGGGTGGCTTTCGAACCCTGGGCCGACGGCAATCTGCCCTATTCCCGCCGAACCGTCTTTCTGCGCGGGGGCGGGCAGGCCTTGGTCAATGCGCTGGTCCGCCGTGCTGTCGCCCTGGGGGTGGATATTCGCACCGGCTGGCGGGTCCGCGCCCTAGATCCGGCCGCGCTGTCGCCGCAAACGGCCGCCCCGTTGCACATTCTTGCCGACACGCCCGAGGGGCCGGTGCAGATTGCCGCCGCTGCCGTGGTGCTGGCCTGCGGCGGTACGGGCGCAAACAGGGGCGAGCTGGCCCGCCACCTTGGCCCGCGCGCGGCGGTGATCGCCAATCGGGGCACGCCGTTCCAGCAGGGCGAACCGCTGCTTTGGCTGTTGTCGCACGGGGCTGCCGCCGCCGGTTTGCCGGGCGATGGCCACCTTGTCCCGGTTGATGCCCGCGCGCCACAAGACGATGCCGGAATTGTCAGCAGGTTGGACGGTATGCAGTTTGGCCTTGTCGTCGGCCCTGATGGCCGCCGCCTTGGCGATGAAGGCGCCACGATCAGCCCCGAGAGGTTCTCGCATTGGGCGCGTCTTCTGCAAGACCGGCCGGATCCGCGCGGCTGGATCATTCTGGGGCCCGAGGGCACCGCCCGTCTGCCGCCGTTGATGTATCCGCCGCTGCGCGCGGCCACGCCCGTGGCGCTGGCCCTTGCCTGTGGCATCGACCCCGATGGCCTGACCGTCACGCTGCAAGAGATCAGGGATTGGCAGGCCGGCGGTCCGCCGCCCGATCCACCGCGCACCCTGCGCGACACGGCCCCTCTGGGCCGGCTTGACGGCCCCCTTGCGGCCATTCCCATGCGGCTTGGGCTGGCCTTTACGCGCCACGGAGCCGCCGTCGACGCCAGTACGCGAATCCGCCTTGCCGCAGGGGGCACCGCGCCGCAGCTTTTCGCGGCGGGCACCGCCATGTGCGGCCAGATCCTGGGCCCGGGCTACCTTTCGGGCATGGGGCTGACCATTGCCGGCGTCTTCGGTCGCATCGCCGGGCGCGAGGCGGCAGCGCTGGCCGGGTCTGCGGTTCTGCCCGCGCAGGGGCCGGCCCTTGCAGACCGGATCGCCCCGTCTGCGCCGCCGCCGGAAGATCCGCTTGCCAATGCCCGGCGCACGATGAACCTGTGCAACACCTGCGGGTTCTGCACCGGGCTTTGCGATGTCTTCCCGGCGGCCCAGTTGCGGCAGGGCTTGCGGGACGGCGATCTGCGCCATCTTGCCCATCTGTGCCACGATTGCCGGTCCTGTCACGCCGATTGCCAATATACCCTGCCGCATGAACTGGCGATCAACGTCCCCGCCGCGCTGGCCGAGGTGCGGGCGCAAGACTATGCCGGACCTTTGCCCCGGCGGCCTGCCGGCCCCCGTTTCGCGGTCTGGCTGTTCCTGTTCTGCCTGTTCGCACCCGTGCTTGGCACCTTGCTTCTGGTGCCGTCGCAGGTGCTGTTCGCGCCGCAAGCCGGGTCGGGGGCCTTTTACCGGGTGATCCCCCATCCGGTGATGGCGGCGGGCGCGGCGCTGGCCTTTGCCGGGGCGGGCGTGCTGCTGGTGGCAAGGGTCTGGCGCCATTGGCGCCGCTCGGGCGGGCCGGCCACGCGGCACAGCCCGGCGACACTTGTCAGGGCGCTGACCGATGCCGCCACCCTGCGCAACCTTGGCCACGGCGCCCCCGGCTGCGAAGACCGGCAGGGCCGCGTCAGCCTGATCCGGCGCCTTGCGCATCACCTGGTTGCCTACGGGTTTGCTCTGACCTTTCTGGCCACGCTGGCGGGGGCCTGGTTGCACAGCCGCGGCCAGGTGGCACCTTACCCGGTGGTCAGCCTGCCGGTTCTGCTGGGCGCGATCGGTGGTCTGGCGATGCTGGCCGGCCTCACGCTGCTGGAGCGACGCAGCCGGTCGGCCGATCAGGCCCCGGCCAGTGCCCGTATGCTGGCCGAGGACCGTTTCGCCCGGGCCCAGCTTGCCGCCGTCGCCGGTTCCGGGCTGCTGCTTCTTGCCCTGCGCGAGACCCCCGTCATGGGCCTGATGCTGGCATTGCATCTGGGCAGCGTGCTGGGGTTTGCGCTGCTTCTGCCCTTTGGCAAGCTGTCGCACGGCGGCTGGCGCTTCGCAGCCCTGTTGCGACATGCCGGCGAACGCGCGGCCCGGCGCCCCAGACCCGGCCAGGCTGACAAGCCCGACGCGCCGGGGGAATGAGCGATCAGATTGGAGTGTGTCAGGGGCGGCCGGATGTCCGGGGGGCTTACCGCCTGATTGCGGCGGGCAAAGGCGGGCGATGGAACGGATGCAGTTTGCAAGCTCCCCCGCGCTGCGTTTGCAGGACAGCCGTCAATCGTCCTGTCCCTCAGCCTCATGCCCGGGCGGGCGGGGGCGGCGGGTGGGCGGGTCGGTCTGCGGAAGGCCCGACCAGACCACAGGATATTCCAGCCAGCGCTGGATGAAGTTCCACGACTTGCGGTAATCGTCATGCGGCAGGGTGCAGGCAGAGCAGTCCTTGCGTGTCAGACCGTTCCGGTCCGTGTAGGTCGCGTAGGAACCCGGACATTCATAGGCGATCAGCGGACAGTAGCAGAACAGGCAATTGAAATCGCCTTTCACGCCCTTATGGCAGGGCAGGAACGGGCAGGCCGTGTTGGTGTAGCCCTTGAAGGCCTCATTCGTGGTCGTGTCCTTCGGCTGCATCGCTGGCCCCTTCGCCTGACGTTTCCTTGCCGGCCCCGGCGCCGGATTCGGCGCAAAGCCCTGATGCCACGCGGAGAACAGGAGACAGATCACAAGCGCACAGGCCGTGGCCCTGCACAGATCCTGTCTCCGGGCCCGCCGCCCGGCATCGGTTCGTGGTTCCGGCAGGTCTCCTGGCTTGCGGGTCATCGTCGGTCTGCCAGCCTTCCCGGCGCGCAGGGCGCCCGTGGCATCTTGGCAGGGACTCGCCGCTCACAGTTGCGGGGGCAGCGCCGGGGTTTCACCGGCTTCCCTCTTCGCCCCTTGCGGGGCACCGGAACGGGGGTATCAAAGGCCACTGTCCGCAAGCTGTCAAGGTAGCCCGGTCAGAAGCTTTGCTGTACCCGCAGATGGGTGTGGCTGTGCGGCTCCTCGCCCTCATGCGCATGGGTCTCGACATGTTCCTCAACCGGGATCAGCCCGGCCGCGCCATGCCGCACCCCGCGTTCCAGAAACAGTTGCGCCGCATAATCCGACACGCGGGCGAAGTCGCCGCGCAGCACGGATATATCCACGGTTTCCCCGTGGTTGATCGGAATACTGGTGTGGAACAGTATCTCTGAATGTCGCGCCAGCCGGCCTTCGCGGATGCGCTTTGCCAGCTCTGGCATCGTCTGGTCCACTGCGCAGGACACCACCGCGAAACAGCCCTGATCGGGCCGCGCCGCCGGTTCAACCGCCAGCCCGCGCCGGATCAGGTCGCGGATCGCCTCGGACCGGTTCTGCACCGGCGACCGTGCGACATAAGCCTCCAGCTCGGCGGCCAGCTCGTCATCCAGCGTGATGGTGGTGCGGATCATCAGGCCCCCTTTGAGACGGCAATGCACTGGCGCGCAAGGAAGGCGCGTTTAGCCCCAGACCTCGACAAACTCGCGCCATTCGCCTTTCGACATGCCAGACTCCTCCTGTCCCACCACCTCGCCGGCCAGGCGGCGCTTCAGAAGTGCCGTCGCCTTGGCCGAAAGCGTGGTGCCGCCCATGCGGTAATCTTCAAAGGCGGCATAGGCGAGCGGCACCCAATCCTTGACGCACTCGGCAATCGCCTTGGCATAGATCTGGATTTCGTATTGCGCATGGGCATCGGCCCGCAGTCGCAGGAAGTGGAACAGGTTGTGCAGGTCAGTCTTCCAATACCACTGCGTATAGGTGTTCATCGGCAGGTTCATCCGCGCCAGTTCGCGGGCAAGGCCCTGCTGGCCGTCCTGCGACAGCATTTCCTCGTAGTGGTCAAAGCAGATGGCGGCGTCGCGCTTCAGCGTTTCCAGGACGCGAGCGGCTTCGGCGCCCGACAGAACCTCGCCCCGGCCCTGGTTGTTCACGGTCGATTGCGCGGCCAGGTGTTCGGGCGCCGGAATGTAGAACTCGCGGTCAAGGATCGAATAGCGGGCCGAGTATTCGTTGACGTTGGCGGTGCGGTGCCGGATCCACTGGCGGGCCACGAAGACCGGCAGTTTGACATGCAGCTTGATCTCGCACATCTCGAAGGGCGTCGAATGCCAGTGCCGCATCAGATAGCGGATCAGCCCTTCGTCGTTCGACACATGCTTTGTCCCGGCGCCATAGCTGACGCGCGCCGCCTGCACGATGGCGGCATCGTCGCCCATATAGTCGATCACCCGGATGAAGCCGTGATCCAGCACCTCATGCGCGCGGTAGAGATGCGCCTCCATCCCCGGAGAGACGGCGCGCAGCGTGGGTTGCGGATGGGCCCTGGCGGCTTCGATCTCGGCGCGTTGGTCGGGGGTCAGCGGCATGGGCGGGGCCTTTCGGGGAAAATCGGAAACGAGTCGCGAGCCACTATATATGGTGTGCCATCCTACGGAAACCGCAGTAGGGCGGTGCGGCCAAGGTGCCGCGGCGGCGTGGCGCGACAGGGTGGCGCTCGGGGGATCGCGTGCTATCCTGTCCGATGACCGCGGCCAGACCGGCCTGCGCAAGGAGGGCAGATGCAGATCAGATACCTACACACCATGGTCCGGGTGCTGGACCTTGAGGCGTCCATCGCCTTCTACCGGCTGCTCGGGCTTGAGGAAGCGCGCCGTTATGACAACGAAAGCGGCCGATTCACGCTGGTCTTCATGGCCCCGCCCGGCCAATCCGAGTGCCCCGTGGAACTGACCTGGAACTGGGACGGCGACAAGGCTCTGCCAAGCGACAGCCGGCATTTCGGCCACCTGGCCTATGAGGTGGAGGACATCCATGCGATGTGCGCGCATCTGATGGCGAACGGTGTGACGATCAACCGCCCGCCGCGCGATGGCCGCATGGCCTTTGTCCGCAGCCCGGACAACATCTCGATCGAGCTTTTGCAAAGCGGCCGTGCCCTGACGCCGGTTGAGCCCTGGATCTCGATGCCGAACACCGGCCATTGGTAAGCCAAGCGGCCGCGCAGGCACGGCCCAGCCGGTTCGGGCTTTCTGCCCCCGGCGGGGAAACTTGAGGACGGATGAAGTCAGGGGCGCAAGGCCTGCTGATTTCATCTGTCCCTGAATATCCCGGGGGTGCGGGGGCAGCGCCCCCGCTTTTGTCTCAAATCGACCACAGGCTGAGCGTGTCAGGGCCAAGACGCCGGGTTTCGCGCAGGCGAAAGCGGGGGGCTTTGGCCAAATGGGAAAGGCCCAGCGGGGCCAGCGCCGGGGTGCCGTCGGCTCCGATCAGGCAGCCGGCCTGATAAAGGGCCAGGTCATCCACCAGACCGGCACCGATCAGCGCCGCCGCCAGTGTGCCGCCGCCTTCGCACAGGATGCGGGTCAGGCCTTCGCCGGCCAGTCGGGACAGCGCGGCAGTGGGGTCGATATGGCCTTCGGGTCCGGTCGTCACCTCAAGCAGCCGGGCCCCTGTCGTGGCCCAGGCCTGCCGCGCGGCGGTGGGGGCATCGGGGCCATGCAGCAGCCAGACCGGCAGGTCGCGGGCGGTTCGGCCAAGGCGGCTGTCTGGGGTGTGGCGCAAGCGGCTGTCCAGCACGATCCGCAGCGGCTGGCGCGCCGTGCCGAAGGCGCGGATCGTCAGGTCGGGGTCATCGGCGCAGGCGGTGCCCGACCCGACCAGAACCGCGTCATGGGTCAGCCGCAGCAGGTGGCCATGTGCGCGGGCCTCGGGGCCGGTGATCCAGCGGCTTTCCCCGCTGGCGGTGGCGATGCGGCCATCCAGCGTGGTGGCCAGTTTGAGGGTCACGAAGGGCAGGCCACGGGTGACGCGCTTCAGAAACCCCGCCGTCACCCGCGCGGCCCCGGCGGTGCCGACACACTCGGTGACCTCGATCCCGGCCGCGCGCAGCATGGCATGGCCGCGCCCCGAGACGCGCGGGTCAGGGTCGGTCAGGGCGGTCACCACGCGGGCGACGCCTGCCGCGATCAGGGCTTCCGCGCAGGGGGGGGTGTGGCCATGGTGGGCGCAGGGTTCCAGCGTGACATAGGCGGTGGCCCCGGCGGCCCCCCGGCCGGCCTGTGCCAGCGCGCGGACCTCGGCATGGGGCCGACCACCGGGTTGCGTCCAGCCGCGCCCGATGATCGCACCGTCCTTCACGATCACGCAGCCGACCGAGGGGTTCGGCCAGGTCGCGCCCATGCCCCGCGCCGCAAGGCGCAGGGCATGGGCCATGTGGTCGGCGTCGCTCACTCTTCCGGCTTGTCGCTGGGGCGCAGCTCGCTGACGAAGCGGTCAAAATCGCCCGCAGCCTGGAAATTCTTGTAAACGCTGGCAAAGCGCACATAGGCCACGGTGTCGATCCGGGCCAGGCTTTCCATCACGATCTCGCCGATCTGCTTGGACGGGATGTCGGTCTCGCCCAGCGACTCCAGCCGCCGCACGATGCCGGAAATCATCTGGTCAATGCGTTCGGGGTCGATCGGGCGTTTCTGCATCGCGATGCGGATCGAGCGTTCCAGCTTGTCGCGGTCGAAATCCTCGCGCTTGCCAGAGGATTTGATCACCACCAGATCGCGAAGCTGCACGCGTTCATAGGTGGTGAAGCGCCCGCCACAGGCGGGGCAGAAACGGCGTCGGCGGATGGACACATGGTCTTCCGCCGGGCGGCTGTCTTTCACCTGGGTGTCGATATTGCCGCAGAATGGGCAGCGCATCCGCTCCCTCCTTGCTTGTTTTTATAGGCCTGCCTCAAGGTCCGGGTGTTCCCCCCGGTATCCGACGCAGACTATAGGGGCAGGCGCGGCATATGGGCCAGCCAGAAACGCCCGGCCCCGTATCTGGGGGGCCAGGTGTGGCACGGGGGACTCAGCCGGTGCGGCCATGGGCGGTGAACCGGCCCTTCCGGCTGCGCCCCGCTTGCCGGCGCTGGCCGGTGATCATCGGGGTCACCAGATCCTCGCGCTTCCAGAAACGGTAGAACAGAATGGCGGCGACATGCAGCACCACCAGCGCCAGCAGCACGACGGCCAGCGTATGGTGCATCCCCAGCGCCCAGCGGTTCCAGTCGGCAGAGACCATGCCCGCCAGCGGCCCGGTGTTGATGTAATCCTCGGGGTCAAGGATCAGCCCCGTGGCCACCTGTGCCGCCAGCACCGCCAGCATCGCCACGATGGACCAGCCGCCCAGCGGGTTATGCCCCTTGGGATGCACCGATGTGCGCGCGGGCAGGGTGCGGACATAGGCGATTACCGTGCCGGGGCCGCGCAGGAATGAGGTGAAGCGGGCATTGCGCGGGCCGACAACGCCCCAGAGCAGCCGGAACACGATCAGCGCGGCCACCGCATAGCCGGCCCAGAAATGCAGCGTCATCTGCAGGGGGCCGAACTGGCCCAGCAGCCACCCGCCGATGACGGCCACCGCCAGCGCCCAGTGAAAGGCTCGCAGGGCCGGATCCCAGATCTGTTCGTTCTGCTTGGTCATTCTTCGTCTCGCATCAAGGGGAGGGGGGCCGGGCGCAAGGCCCGGCCGTCAGGATCATTCCGGCACGCGATAGGCGTCGTGGCAGGATTTGCAGGTGCCGCCCAGCTTGCCGAAGGCCGCACCGAAGGCGGCGGCATCGCCGGCATTGGCGGCGGCAATCACCTCGGCCCCGACTTCATGCATTGCCTTGCCCTTGGCGCCGACATCTTCCCCGTTTTCCCAGATCTTCGCCATGGCGCGGGTCTTGCCGGGGAATTCGGCGTCCGAGGTGCCGGGGGCGTACAGCGGCGCCACATCGGTGGCCAGGATCGCCTCCAGTTTGACGGCTTCGGCCTTGGCGGCTTCGGCGTCAAAGCTCTTGGCAAGGCCAGCCATCGGCTTCATCACGCCACCCAGCGATTTGTAATAATCCTGACGGGCGGTGATGGTCGCCATCGGGTCGGCGGCATAGGCGATGCCGGCCAAAAGCCCCGCAATGGCGGTTCCGTAAATGATCTTGCGCATGGGTCTCTCCTGTCATGCAAGATGGGTCTGATCCTCCCTATACGAAGACGTCCGAGGATTCCGTCGTAAAAATATTGTCATTTGAGAATATGTTAGATACATGTTTTCAAATACATACGTCATGGACTCGGGTTTTAGCCCCTCTCGGTGCCGGTCATCGGGCTTGCCAGGTTGCGGGGCAATCTGCCGCCTTTGCCTTCTTTTGCTGCCTGAAAAACGGTCGATCTGCCCGCGCGCAAGGCAGGGGCGGCTTGCGCGCCCTTTCGAGAAGGGCAGCGTCGCAGGCAGGGCGGGCGCCGTCTTGCCTGCGACGCTATGTATCGCAAGACATATCGAATCCTTGAGGCCGAAATGCAGCTCAGCGCCAGAAACGTCTTGCCGGGAACCATCGTCTGGATCACCACCGGATCGGTGACCAGCCATGTCCGTCTGGATATCGGGGGCACGCTGGTGACAGCCTCGATCACCAACGAAGCCGTGGATGAGCTTGGGCTCAAGGTGGGTGAGCGGGCCTATGCGGTGATCAAGGCCTCGGACGTGATGATCGGCAAGGATTGACGGCGCGGCGTCAGTCTGGCGCAGAGGTGTCCAGCAGGGCGGGCAGCCCGGTTTCGGGCCGTTCGCGCAGCGGGCCAAGGGCGGCGTGCAGCCGGGCCAGCCGGGGCGCCATGACCTGTGGTTCGTCCGGGTCGATCCGGTGCGACAGGCGCAGCAGGTCAGGGCGGCCAAGATGGCGGGCCAGGATGCCGGCCAGATCGCCCAGCGACCGCGGCTCGGCCGACCCGATGTCCAGTGCGCCGAAGGCCGGGCTGTCCAGCAGCCCCGCCAGACAGCGCGCCATATGCGCGGTTGAGGCATAGTCGCGGATCAGCTCTGCCTTGCGCACCTCGGCCGGTCGGCCCTGCCGCAGCGCCGCTGCCAGCGCGGGGATCAGGCGGCGGCTGTCTTCGCCGGGGCCATACAGGTGGAACAGCCGCGCCCAGACCAGCCGGGGGCCACAAAGGGCGGAAAGGTCATGGAACAGCGCCGCCTTCGCCTGCCCGTAAGGGGTGGCGGGGGCCAGCGGACGGCTTTCGTCCCAGGGGCCCGTCGCGGTGGCGTCGTATTCGGCGCAGGTGCCAAGCGCCACCACCCGCTGCCCGCCCCGGGTCAGGAAGCCTTGCACCAGATCAACAGAAGCCGCCCGCCAGACGGCATTGGCGGGCGAGGTCCAGAAGGCCCCGTGCTCCACCTCCCAGGCGCAATGGATCAGGCGCGGGGCAGGGCCCGCATCCAGCACCGCCTTGCGCCCGGCCTCGGTCAGCAGATCGGCCGGATACCAGGTCACGCCGGGCAGGTTCGGGCCGGGCGCGCGGCGGAACACCGCCTGCACCGGCACCCCGCGCGCCACCAGTTCGGCCAGAACAGCCCGCCCGACAAAGCCGGTGGCGCCGGTCAGCAGAACCGGATCAGCCATTGGGGAAATCCGGCCAGTCGCGATCGCGGTCCGAGATCAGCGCAGGGGGCGCCGGCCAGTCGATGCCGAAGGCCGGGTCGTTCCAGCGCGCACCGCGCGCGGCTTCGGGCGTGAAGGGCGCGTCGATCAGGTATTCCACCACCGCATCCGTCGTCAGCGACAGGAAGCCATGTGCCACCCCGTGCGGCAGGAACAGCGCCCGGCCGTTCTCGGCCGACAGGTCTTCGGCATACCAGCGGCGGAAGGTCGGGCTGTCGGGGCGCAGGTCCAGCGCCACATCCCAGACTGCGCCCGCCACGCAGCGCACCAGTTTCTGCTCAGCCGCGGGGGCGGCCTGCCAGTGCATCCCGCGCAGGGTGTGGCGGTGCGGGTTGGTGGACAGGCTGGCCTGACGCGGCGCGAAATCCAGCCCCGCCGCCGCGAAACTGTCGGCGCACCAACTGCGGCGAAAACTGCCCCGCATATCGCTGTGCGCCGGGCTTTCCACCCGGAACACCTGCGGCAGGGGCGTGGGGTGAAGCTGCATCACCAGCGCCGTATCTCGGGCACGGCGGTCCAGAGGCCGCCGCTGAAGCCTGCGGCGCGCAACTGGGCCACCACTTCCGGCGCAATGTTCCAGGGCAGGATCAGAATCTCGTCCGGCGCCAGCGCCAGCACCGCTTCGGGCGAGACCACGGGCACATGGCTGCCGGGCAACAGCCGTCCCTGCTTGGCCGGTGACAGGTCGGCCACTGCCAAAAGATCACCCGCCGTCACGCCAGCGGCATTCAGGAAGGTGTTGCCCTTGGCCGCCGCGCCATAGGCCGCGACCCGCCGCCCGCGCCGTTTCTGCACCGCCAGCCAGTCGCGGAAGCCGGACAGAACCCCTGCCACCCGCGCGCCGAAGCCCTGATAGAAGGCATCGCTTGCCAGCCCGCGCGCGGCTTCAAGCTGGCGCAGCCCCCGCAGCGCGGCCGAGGCCGGGCGTGGCGAGGGTGAGGCCAGAATCCGCAAACTGCCGCCATGGGTGGGCAGGGTTTCCACATCGAACACCGTCAGCCCGTGGCGGGTGAACAGGTGTTCCACCGCCAGAAGCGACCAATAGGCGTAATGTTCGTGATAGATCGTGTCGAACTGCACGCCATCAACCTGCGCCAGCAGATGCGGCGCCTCGACCGACAGCACTCCTTCGGGCGCCAGCAGCGCGGCCAGCCCTTGGGTGAAGCCGTTGATGTCGGGCACATGGGCCAGCACGTTGTTGGCCACCACCAGATCGGCTTGCCGCCCCAGCCGCTGCACGATGGCCGCCGCACTGTCGGGGGTCAGGAACACCGCCTCGGTCGGCACGCCTGCCGCCCGCGCCACGGTAGCCACGTTTTCTGCCGGCTCGATCCCCAGACAGGGCACGCCGGCGGCCACGAAGTTCTTCAGAAGGTAGCCATCATTCGACGCCACCTCGATCACCAGTGACTGCGGCCCAAGGTCCAGCCGGTCTGTCATGGCGGTGCAAAAATTCAGGCAATGCTTCAGCCACGACGAAGATGCTGATGAAAAGTAAGCATAATCCCGAAATATGCCATGCGCATCGACCACATGGTCCAGTTGCACCATCCGGCAGTCGGAACAGACCACCGCGCGCAAGGGAAAGCGCGGTTCGGCGGCGGGGTCGGCCTCGGGCGGCAGGTAGGAATTGGCCACCGCCATCACACCCAGATCGCAGAAGACCGGGCCGAAGGGGGCGCCACAGGCCCGGCAGTGGGTGATCGTTCCGCTCATTCCATCACTCATTCAAAAAGGCGCGCAGCGCGCTGTCGCTGGCCGCTGCCATGGTCTGGCCTGCGGCCCAGGCGTGATACCAGTCTGCCGTCGCGGCCACCGCCGCAGCGGTGCCGAAACGCGGTTCCCAGCCCAGGCTGCGCCGGGCCAGTCCGCTGTCCAGCGCAAGGCGGGGTTTTTCCGGCATCGGCGGCCCTTCGGCACACTGCCAGTTTACCGGCTGCCCGGTTGCAGCCTGCCAATGCGCCAGCAGATCGGCCACCGAAAGCTCGGCCTCGGCAGGGCCGAAGTTCACCGCTGGCGGGGCGGTGCCGGCGGCCAGCGCCTCGGCCAGCAGAAGGTAGCCTGAAACCACGTCCAGCACATGCTGGAACGGCCGCGTGGCGGCGGGGTTGCGCAGGCGCAGGGGCACCCCTGCCACATGCGCGCGCACCAGATCGGGGATCAGCCGGTCGCGCCCGAAATCGCCGCCGCCGATCACGTTACCCGCGCGCGCCGTGGCCAGGGGCGGCAGGTCGGCAAAGGCGGCGCGGTGGCTGGCCGCCAGAATTTCGCAGGCAGCTTTCGACGCGGAATAGGGATCATCGCCGCCCAGCGGATCAGATTCGACAAAGGCGCGGTCGCCCGCATTGCGATACACCTTGTCCGAGGTGACCAGCACCGCCGCCCGTGCCCCGCTGCCGCGCAACGCCTGCAACAGGGTCAGCGTGCCGGTTACATTGCTGCCCCAGGTTCCCGCCGGGTCGCGATACCCTTCCGAGACGATGGCCTGCGCCGCCAGATGCAGCACCACTTCGGCCCCGTCCACCGCCTGCGCCACCGCTGCCGCATCGCGCAGGTCGCCCCGCAGGTCACGGTCCAGCGCGTCGGAAACCGACAGCGCGGCAAAGGCCGAAGGGCCGGGCTCGGGGTCCAGCGCGAAGCCGGTCACCCGCGCGCCAAGCAGGGCCAGCATCCGCGCGGCCCAGGCCCCCTTGAACCCGGTATGCCCGGTCAGCAGCACCCGCCGTCCGGACCAGAACGCGGGGTCGGGTCGCCTTACCACAGCTTCCAAGGCGCGGCGCCCCCGTCCCACAGTGCCTGAAGATGATCGCGGTCGCGCAAGGTATCCATCGGCTGCCAGAAACCGCTGTGGCGATAGGCCATCAACTCGCCATCCCGCGCCAGACCGCGCAGCGGTTCCTGTTCCCACAGGGTCGCATCGCCAGTGATCCGGCCAAGGACCGAGGGCGACAGCACGAAGAAGCCGCCGTTGATCGTGCCGCCGTCGCCTTCGGGCTTTTCGGTGAAGGCGGTCACCTGATCGCCTTCCTGATGCAGCGCGCCGAAACGGCCGGGGGGGGTGACCGCCGTCACCGTCGCCGCGCGGCCATGGCGGCGGTGAAAGGCGATGCTGGCCGCAATGTCCACATCGCCCAGACCATCGCCATAGGTCAGGCAGAACGCTTCTTCCCCGGCCAGCAGATGCCCCACCCGCGCCAGCCGTCCGCCGGTCTGCGTGTCCTCGCCGGTGTCGATCAGCGTCACCCGCCAGGGCTCGGCCACCGGGCGCAGCACCTCGACCGTGCCCTGGGCCAGATCGACCGTCAGGTCCGACGACAACTGGCCGTAGTTCAGGAAGTATTCCTTGATCTGCCAGCCCCGATAGCCAAGGCAGATGATGAATTCGTTGATCCCATGCGCCTGATACAGCTTCATGATGTGCCACAGGATCGGGCGGCCGCCGATTTCCACCATCGGCTTGGGCCGCAGCCCGGTTTCCTCGGACAGCCGCGTGCCGCGACCACCGGCAAGGATGACTGCCTTCATTCCGAGGCCACCTTTCTTGCCAGCGCGTAGAAATCGGCGGTGAACCGTTCCGGTTGGCCCAGCGGATGCGCCGCGATTTGCGCCCGCAGCCCGTGCCGCAAGGCCAGCCGCCGCGCCGGATCGGTGGCCAGTTCGGCCGCCTTGGCAACGTAATCGTCCACCGAGAACACCGCGAGGTCGCCGAGGCCCGCGTTGGACAGGTTGGAATAGCTCAGCCGTTCGGGGAAGCCTGGGCCGACCAGGCTGACCGTGGGCACCCCCATCCAGAGCGATTCACAGGTGGTGGTGCCGCCCACATGCGGCAGGCTGTCCAGCGCGATGTCGATCTCGTTGTAATGGCGCATGTGGTCGCCGCGGACGCCGATGAATTCCAGCCGGGCGGGATCGACATCACGGCGGGCAAAGGCTGCCCGCGCGTTGGCCACAAAGCTCTCGACGCCGCCCTCGGGCCGCAGGAAGACGAAGCGCGACCCCGGCACCGCCCGCAGCACCGCGGCCCAGGCATCCACGCAGGCGGGCGTGTACTTGTAGGGGTTGTTCGCGGTGCCGAAGGTCAGATGCCCCTTGCGCGCCTGCGGCGTGCCTTCGGCGATCTCGTGGCGGGCGAACATGCGCGACAGCGCCACCCAGGTTGCCGGCATCTCGAAGGCGCGCTCGATCAGAAGGCGCGGGTCGTCGGGGCGCAGGTAGGGGTCTGTCAGGATCAGGTCGATCTGTTCCAGCCCGGCGGAATGGGGATAGCCCAGCCAACTCGCCCCAAGACGCGCCGGCCGGTAGGCCATCACCTCAAGTTTGTTCATCGCGGTCGAGCCGCCCAGTTCGAACAGGATGTCCAGACCGTCGGCGGCAATCCCTTCGGCAACCTGATCGTCGGGTCGCTTCGGCCAGTTGCGGAAGGCCGTCACCTGGCCTGCGATATGCTGCTGCATTGAGTCTGCGGCCTTCTCGTAGAAGGAATAGCAGAACACCTCGACCTGATCGCGGTCATAGCCTTCCAGCAGCGGCAGGGCGAACATCGTCACCGGATGGTGCCGCAGGTCTGACGACATGAAGCCGATCCGCAGCTTGCGGCCGGTGTGCAGCGCGGGCAGGGGCGGGCGGCTGACCGGCACGATGCCGGCGCTGGCACGCTTGCCCCAGGCGCGGTGCCAGTCCACCAGCCGCAGCCGGTCCTCCAGCGTGGAGACCTGCCCCATCTCGTAATGCACCGAGGAAAGCGGCGCATTGCGCTGCCACATCGGCAACAGGATGTCATGGCTGCCGGTCTGGGCCATGCGGTCTTCGTCCAGAACCCGGGTCATGACGGTGCGCAGGGCGCGCGCCGCCTCGAACACATGGCCCGGGAAGGTTTCCATGTAACGCTTGGCCAGCGTGTAAGAGCGTTCGATATGGGCCGCCTCGCTGCCAAACCGGCAGCGTTGCAGCACCTCGATCAGGCGCGCCAGCAGGTCGCGCCGGTCGGGGTTCAGCTCGACCGCCTTTTCAAGAATGGCGCTGGCTGTCGGAAGATCGCCATCCCCGATCATGGCCGTGACCTGGAGGCTGACGTTGGGATGACCGGGGTGCAGGTCAAGCGTGGCCTTCAGCAGGTCGATGGCCTGCGTGACCTCGCCCATCCGGGCCGAAAGGCGCGCCTCCATAGCGGCATATTCCGGGTTGTCCGGGTCAGACAGCAGCAGGCTGCGAACCATGTCGCGGGCTTCGGCAATACGGCCCGAGCGTTGCAGCGACGAGGCAAGCATGGCCACAAGCTGCGTGTCGCCCGGCGCGATGGCCAGCCCGCGATTCAGGCAGTCAATGGCCTCATCATATTGATCAAGCGAGATGTGCTGCCGGGCCAGAAGCCGCCAAAGTTCGGCGTTTCGCGGGGCGATCTGCAAAGCGGCCCGATAGCACGCCGCCGCTTGCGCGTGTTGGCCCATCTGATCATAGACATTGCCAAGATTATGGGCCGCCGCCAGGTTCTTCGGGAACAGCTTGCGCCCGACTTCAAGCACCTCTGCCGCTTTTGCCAGCCGGCCCGCCCGCTTGAGCAGCACCCCCATCAGGATGATTGCGTCAGTGTCCCGCGGGGCCCGGTCGAACCAGGCCTTGAAGACCTCGACCGCCTCATCCTGACGGCCCAGTTCCGACAGCGCCAGCGCATGTCCGCGTGCGCTGAGCTTGACCGAGGCGCCAAGCGCCCGGGCTTCGGCATAAGCCGTGACTGCCGTCTTGAAGTCGCGGGCATTGAAGGCGGTTGTCGCCGCGGCAAGGGCCTTTTCGGCCGGGGTCAGACGAACCTTTGACATGAGCCTCCTGCGACACAGCAACCAGCAACCGGGGCGATAGCGCAAGCCATGCCCCGCGTTGTTCTACGATGTGGCGCCAAATTCTGCCACCCCGCCAAATCGATCCGCCGCAGCTTTGTCAGGGGATATGGAAGGTATTGCCGGGAAAAACGGTGCCTGATCCCTGTACAAAAGGCTCCGCTTCGCCGCCGGCTGGCGGTTTTTCCCTTTTCCTTGCGCGGATTTCCCGGTCAGGTGGGTGTGGGCAGCCGGGCAGGGGAAGGGGCTGAGGTGATTGCCGACGAAACTCCGGTTCTGGCCAATTCCCTGTGGACGGCGACGGCCCCGCCGCAACCGCCCTTTCCGCGCCTGTCCGGCCCTGTCGAGACCGAAGTGGCCATCGTTGGCGGCGGGGTGACGGGCCTGTCCGCCGCGCTGCATCTGGCCGAACGCGGCATCGCCGCCGTGGTGCTTGAGGCGCAACAGCCCGGCTGGGGCGCGTCCGGGCGCAACGGCGGCCAGTTGAACCCCGGCCTGAAGCACGACCCCGACGCTGTTGAGCGCCGCTTCGGCCCGGACATGGCGGCCCGGATGCTGGCGCTTTCAGGCAATGCGCCGGCGCTGACGGTGGATATGGCCCGCCGGCATGGCATTGCCTGCGATGCTGTCACCTCGGGCTGGATTCAGCCTGCGCATGACGCGGCCTCGCTGGCGACACTGGGCGCGCGCGCCCGGCAATGGCAGGCGCGCGGCGTGCCCCTGCGGATGCTGTCGCAGCAAGAGATTTCAACCCTGATCGGCACCCCGGTCTACATCGGCGGACTTCTCGACCCGCGCGGCGCGAATGTGCATCCGCTGGCCTTGACGCAGGGCCTTGCCGCGGCGGCGGCGCGGCAAGGTGCGGCGATCCATGGCGCCTCGGCCGTGCTGTCGATCCGGCGCGACGGGGCCGGCCATCTGCTGCGGACGGCTGATGGTCAGGTGCGCGCCCGCCGTGTGCTGATCTGCACCAATGCCCAGACTGACGGGCTGATCGTGCCGCTGGCGCGGACGCTGGTGCCGGTGCGGTCTGTGCAGGTGGCCACCGCACCGCTGCCCGATGCGCTGCGCGCCGCCATCCTGCCCGGCCGACAGGCGGTTTCGGACAGTCGGCGGGTGATGGTCTATTACCGCATGGATGCGGCAGGCCGGCTGATCCTGGGCGGCCGCGGCGATTACAGCGACCGGGTGACGGCCCGGCTGATGCAGAACCTGCGCCGGATCGGGCGCGGCATGTTCCCGCAACTGGCCGACACGCCCTTCGACCATGCCTGGGGCGGCCTTGTGGCGATGACGGCCGACCATTATCCGCATCTGTCGCCCCATGGCGATGGCATCCTGTCTGCCACCGGCTACAACGGGCGCGGTCTGGCCCTGGGGGTGGCCATGGGGCGGGTTCTGGCCGACTGGGCCAGCGGCACCCCTTTGGCGGCGCTGGAGTTCCCGGTGACGCCGCCGCGTCCGATTCCGTTCCACGCCCTGCGCAAGCCCGCGGTGCGGGCCGCCGTCGCCCTGTTCCGGCTGCGCGACAGGCTGGGCATCTGAGGCCAGCCCCTTGATCCGATGCGCCAAGGCGCGGCACTCTGCCGGTCTGTTTCTGAAAGGACGCCGCCAGATGCCCGATTCCGACCCGGTCCGCATCTTCCGCAAGCTGGCGCAGGCCAACCGGCTGGCCAATGCCCGGCTTCATGCGGCGCTGGCCACCCTGCCGCCCGGCGCCTATGACGCGGCGCGCCCGTCGTTCTTCGGCTCGATCCGGGCCACGGTGAACCACATCCTGCTGGTGGACCGCTTCTACATCAACGCCCTGCTTGGCGGCCGCCTGCACCGCCCGATGCTGGACGAGGCCCGCGCCTGCCCGGATCTGGCCACGCTGGCCGGCTGGCAGGCGGCCGAGGATGCGCGGCTGATTGCCCATGTGCAAAGCCTGACCCCGGCCCGCCTGACCGACATCGTGGTGATCGACCGCGACAGCCGCGACCAGCACGACCGCCGCGACGATGTGCTGAGCCACCTGTTCCAGCACCAGACCCACCATCGCGGGCAGGTGCATGACATGCTGTCGGCAATGCCGGTCGCGCCCCCGCAACTGGATGAATTCATCGTGGGCGACGATGCCGCCGTGCGGGCAGACGACATGGCCCGGCTTGGCTGGACCGAGACCGATCTGATGGGCTGACGCCTACCAACTGTTCAGCGGGCGCATCCAATGCGTCTTTTTCGCGATATGGCCGTTCATCCGCCGCACCAGCCGGTCAAGTTCGGCAATGCCTTCAAACAGATACGGCCCCTTGTTCAGCATCACGCATTCCGCCCGCGCCGCCATTGCGGCATCGGTCATCTCGCCGCGCGAGGGCACGCCGGTCTTGAGATAGCTTTCCATCACCTGCGTTGCCCAGATCACCGGCACCTGTGCCGCCTCGCCGATCCAGAGAATTTCCTCCTGCATCTCGGCCAGCCGGGCAAAGCCGATCTCGACCGCCAGGTCGCCGCGCGCGATCATGATCGCGGTTGGCTGCCGGCCGGCCGCGCGGACCACCATGTCGGGCAGGTTGCGCACGGCGCGCGCGGTTTCCACCTTCAGCACCAGCCCCAGCCGGCGCCAGTCGCCGGGGCGCAGGGCGGCCAGCGCCTCTTGCAGCGCGGCCACATCGGCGGCCTCCTGCACGAAGGAAAACTCGATCCCGTCCGCCCGTGCCGCGGCAAAGCGCAGGATGTCGCGGTCGTCATCGGTCAGCGCGGGCACGCGGATTTCGGTATCGGGAAAGTTGATGCCCTTCTCGGGCTTCAGCTTGTAGCCCTTCTCAGTGGGGCCGCAGTCGATCCGCAGCAGCAGCCCCCAATCCTCGGCCCGCAGCACGGTGCAGCCCAGCTTGCCGTCATCAATGAAAACCCGCTGCCCCGGCGCCGCTGCGGCAAGGGCCTGTGACAGCGTACATTCCATCGCGGCCAGCCCGCGCGGCACCCGGTCCAGCTTGCCCGGACGGGCCAGCGACAGCGTGTCACCGGGCTGCACCCGCCCCGGCGCCTTGCCGCCCCGGATCGCGCCCGACCGGATCTTCGGCCCCGGCAGGTCGATCATCACCTTCATCCGCCGTCCGGTTGCCTGCGCTGCCGCATCGACATGGTCGATCATCCGGCCCCAGGCCGCTTCGTTGTCATGCGCGGCGTTGATCCGCACCGCCTCGACCCCAAGCCCGGCCAGACGGGACAGGAACCCCGCATCATCCGCCGCTTCCGAGGGCAGAGTGACCATCAGGCGCACCGGGCTTTCCGGGGACAGGGGGCCCAGCAGCGCTTCGGCCCGCGCGGCGATCCGCGCCTCGCCGGCGAAGAAGGCGTCTTCGGGCAGGGGGGCGGCAGACGGCGTGCCGGACGCGGCCCGCAGCAGGCCAAGAACGGCCCGCAGCGTGGGCATCACCCGGCTTTCGGCCCGACCCAGCGACGACAGCCCCGCCGCCATGCAGCGCCGTTGCAGATCGCGCAGATCATGGTGGCGCAGTGCCAGATAGGCGGCCAGATTGGCCGCGCTTGGCGCGAAATCGGGCGCCACGATCCAGCCGTCCCAACGGCCCGCGACAGAGGCGGCGCCAGCCTCGATGGTCTGCAACAACCGATCCATCTCATCGGCAAGGGCGGCGTAGGTCGATCCGGTCATTTCTTACCTCTGTTCAGCGCCTTAACAGCGGAAGATGACAGTGACGTGACCGGGTGGCCCTGACGGAAGGGCCAAAGTTCCGTCCCGTCGATGCGGCGCAAGGGGGGTGATTTCTGCCGTCGAAACCCGGTATCTTCCCGGATCGGTAAAAGTGTTCTCCGGGGATGCGATTCGGATGCAGCGGCTGACCCTTCTTCTTGTCTGTATTCTGGCCGGTGCGGCGCAGGCCGAACCCCCGCTTCCGGTCGAGGCGGCCGTTGCAAGGACCGCGCCCCTTCAGGTGACCTTCGCGCTGTCCGGATCGGTCGAGGCGGCCGAAAGCCTTCAGATCGGGTTCCGCTCGGGCGGACGCATCATCGCGCTGTCGGTTTCAGTCGGGGACCGTGTGGCGGCGGGCGCGGTGCTGGCCGAGGTGGACCACGCCCAGGCGGACGATGCCGAACGCGCCGCCCGCGCGCAGCTTGCCGCGTCCGAGGCCGGCCTGCGCCAGGCCACACAGGCGCGCGACCGCGTTGTTCAACTGCTGGACCGTGGCGCCGCCACCCGCGCCGATGTCGACGCCGCGGAAGAGGCGGTGCTGACCGCGGAATCGACGCGCAATCAGGCGCAGGCGCAGGTGAAGAAGGCCGAACAGGCGGTGCGCGACACCTACCTGATCGCCCCGACGGCCGGCATCGTGACCGAGCGCGATGCCGAGGTCGGGCAGGTGGTCGGGGCGGTGCAGGCGGTTCTGGTGCTGGCGACCGACGACCGGCGCGAGGCGGTTTTCGACGTGCCCGATGTGCCCGAGCTTGACGGTTTGCAGGGCACCACGGTGCCTATCCGCCGCATCGGCACGCCGCCCGCCACCTGGCAAGCGCGCGTGACCGACATCGCGCCGCTGGCGAATGAGGCAACCGGAACCGTGCAGGTCAAGGCCGAGATCGCCCCCGCCGACGCGTTGCCCGGTCTGGGTGAGGCGGTCTCGGGCGAAATCACCGTGCCGCTGGGATCGACCATCAGCCTGCCTGCTTCGGCGCTGGCCGAAACGCAGGGGGTGCCTGCGGTCTGGGTGATTGACCCGCAGACGCAGACGGTCGCGCTCGCGCCGGTGCAGGTGCAAAGCTACACCACGGGCACCATCGAGGTCTCCTCTGGCCTTGCCGAAGGCACGCTTGTGGTCACCGAGGGCTCTCACCTGCTGTATCCGGGCCGGTCCGTTGTGGTGGTGGAGGGCGGGAAATGACGCCAATGCGTGTGTGTCTGCTGCTTGCCCTGCTTGCCGCCCCGGCGCTGGCCGAAACGCCGGTCGAGGCGCCGCCGCGCCCGGTGGTTTCCGAAATCGTCACCACCGAAACCGCGCCCCTGCGCCGCTTTCCCGGCGTGATCGGGGCCGAAACCGAAACCGCGCTGGCCTTCCAGACCGCCGGGCGGCTGGCGAACCGGCCGGTCGAACGTGGCGACCGGGTGGCGGCGGGGGATCTGCTGGCCACGCTGGACGAGGTGACGCTGGCCGAGGATCTGGCGCTGGCCGAAGCCGCGCTGGATTCCGCCGTGGCCGAGGCCGAGCTTGCCCGGCAAAGCCTTGAACGGGTCAGGGAACTGTCGCGCCGTGGCGTGGCCGCGCAGGCCCAGCTTGAGGCGGCGCAGGCGCAGGCCGATGCCACCGCCGCGCAGGTCGAGGCCGCCCGCGCCAACCGCGACCGCGCCCGCAACGCCGAGGGGTTCGGCCGGCTGACCGCGCCGGATGCCGGGATCGTCACCCGCGTGCTGGCCGATCCGGGCAGTCAGGTTGCCGCGGGCACGCCGGTCCTGTCGCTGGCCACTGGCACCGGCCGCGAGGCGCTGATCGACGTGCCGGACGAGGTGCTGGCGCTGCTGGACCCGGGCGCGCGGTTCATCGTCTCGACCCGACAGCCCGGTGCGCAGCCGGTGGGGGGCACGCTGCGGCTGATCGAGCCGGTCGCCAGCCCTGGCGCGCGGACCCACCGCCTGCGCATCCGGCTGGATGAAGGCGCGCAGGCGCTGCGGATCGGGGCGCTGGTCTTCGCACAGGTCGATGCGGGGCAAGACCCGATCCTGACCCTGCCGCCCGAGGCGCTGATGGGCGACGGTGTGCTGGTCGATGTCTGGGTCGTGGGGCCCGACCGCAAGGCGGAACGCCGCAAAGTCAGCCTTGGCGCCACTGTCGCCGGGCGGCTGGTCGTGGAGACCGGCCTTGCCGCCGGCGAAGAGGTGGTGGTGCGCGGGGTCAATTCCATCCGCGACGGGCAGCAACTCGGGGCAAGGATCGCCGGCGAATGAGCAAGTTCAATCTGTCCGACTGGGCGCTCAAGCATCGCTCGCTGGTCTGGTTCCTGATCATCGTCTCGGTGATCGCGGGCGCGCTGTCCTACATGAAGCTCGGGCGTGAGGAAGACCCGTCCTTCACCATCAAGGTCATGGTCGTTTCGGCGGCCCTGCCGGGCGCCACCGCGGAAGAAACCCGTGTGCAGGTGACCGACCGGATCGAGAAGAAACTGCAGGAACTGCCCAATCTCAAGTTCACCCGGTCTGAAACCTATCCGGGCCGGGCGGTGGTCTATGTGGAACTGCTGCCCGAAACGCGCGGCGCGGCGGTCACCCAGACCTGGGTCAAGATCCGCAACATGATGGCGGACATTCGCCCCGAATTCCCTGCCGAATTCGCCGGTTTCAGCTTCAACGACGGCTTTGGCGACGTTTACGGCAGCATTTACGCCTTCACTGCCGACGGCTTCACCCCGCGCGAGATGAAGACCCGGGTTGAAGCCGTGCGCAGTGCCATCCTGACCCTGCCGAACGCCGGCAAGGTTGAAATCGTCGGCCTGCCTGCGCCGGTGATCCATGTCGAGTTTTCTGTGCGCAAGCTGGCGGCGCTGGGGCTGGACCGGACTGCGGTGCTGAACACGCTGGCGGCGCAGAATGCCATCGTGCCGGCCGGCGCCATCCGCACCACCGATGAAACCGTCGCCGTGCGGCTGAGCGGGCGCTTCGCCAGTGCCGCCGATCTGGCCAGCGCACCGTTGCGGGTGGACCAGACCTTCTTCACGCTTTCGGACGTGGCCACCGTCACCGACGGCTATACCGATCCGCCCGACACGTTGTTCCGCTACAACGGGCAGGAGTCGGTGGCGCTGATCGTCGGAATGCGGCAGGGCGCGAACATCCTGGAATTCGGCCACGCGCTGGATGCGCTGATGGAGCGGGTTGAAGCCGAGCAGCCGATCGGGATCGAGATTCACAAGGTTGCCGACCAACCCAAGGTGGTTGAGGAATCGGTCAATCACTTCATCAAGGCCCTGGTCGAGGCGGTGGTGATCGTGCTGGTGGTCAGCTTCGTGTCGCTGGGGCTGCGCGCCGGGCTGGTGGTGACCATGACCATTCCGCTGGTTCTGGCGCTGACCTTCGTCATCCTCGATCTCATGGGCGTCACCTTGCAGCGTATTTCGCTGGGGGCGCTGATCATCGCGCTGGGGCTTCTGGTCGATGATGCGATGATCGCCATCGAGACGATGATTTCCCGGCTGGAAATGGGAGAAAGCCGCGCCAAGGCGGCTTCCTATGCCTGGACCTCGATCGCCTTTCCCATGCTGTCGGGCACACTGGTCACGGTGGCGGGCTTCATTCCCATCGGGCTGAACAGTTCGCAGGCGGGCGAATATACCATCTCGCTGTTCTATGTGATCGCGATCTCGCTGGTGCTGTCCTGGATCGTGGCGGTGCTGTTCGCGCCGCTTCTGGGCGCCACCTTCCTGCCGGCCGCGCTGCCGCATCATGACCCCGAACCGGGCCGGCTGCGCCGTGGCTTCCACCGCCTGTTGCGGGCGGCGATGCGGGCGAAATGGCTGACCATCGGGGCGACGGTGGCGATCTTTGCCCTGTCGCTTGTCGGGCTGCGCCATGTCGAACAGCAGTTCTTCCCGGCCTCGGACCGGCCCGAAATGCTGGTGGACGTGAACCTGCGCCAGAACAGCACCCTTGCGGCCACCGATGCCCGGATGCGCGATCTGGAAAGCTGGCTTTCGGCGCGCGACGAGGTGGCGTTCTACAGCACCTATGTCGGCCGCAGCGCCCCACGGTTCCTGTTGTCGCTGGATGCGCCGACGCCGACGCCGGCCATGGGCCAGATCGTGGTGATGACCAAGGGCATCGAGGAACGCAACGCCCTGCGTGCCGCGCTGAACGCCCATGCCGCCACCCTGCCGGGGATCGACATCTATACCAAGCTGATCGAGCTTGGCCCCCCGGTCGGCAAGCCGGTGCAATACCGCATCAGCGGCCCCGACCGCAGCCTGTTGCTGGACCGCGCCCGTGACGTGGCGGCGGCGCTGGCGCAGGATGGCCGGCTGACCGGCATCACGCTGGACGAGGGCGGCCCGGTCCGCGTGGCCCGTGTGGTGCTGGATCAGGAACGCCTGCGCCAGATCGGCCTGACCCAAAAGGACGTGGCCCAGTCGCTGGCCACGCTTTACGAAGGGGCCACCATCACCGAACTGCGCGATGGCGACCTGCTGGTCGATGTCATCGCGCGCGGCCAGATCGAGGACCGCAGTTCGCTGGAATCGCTGGCTTCGATGCAGATCACCGGGGCGGGCGGGATTTCGGTTCCGCTGACCGCCTTCGCGCGGCTGGACTGGGAGGCGGAATCCCCGGTGATCCACCAGCGCGACCGCGTGCCGGTGATCACGGTCAAGGCCGCCGTCGCCACCGCCGACCAGCCGACCACCATCGTCAAGGACATGGCCCCGCGCATCGCGGAACTGGCTGCGGCTCTGCCGGCAGGCTATGGCATCACCACGGCAGGCGTGGCCGAAAGCAGTTCGGAAAGCCAGGCGCCCATCGTGGCGGTGGTGCCCTTGATGGTGCTGATCATGCTGACGCTGGTCATGTTCCAGATGCAAAGTTTCCGGCTGATGTTCATCGTGCTGGCCGTCGCGCCGCTGGGGCTGATCGGCGTTGTCGCCGCGCTGTTGCCTTCCGGCGCGCCGCTGGGGTTTGTCGCCATTCTGGGGGTTCTGGCGCTGATCGGCATCCTGATCCGCAACTCGGTGATCCTGATCCATGAGGTCGAGCAACTGCTGGCCGCCGGTCGCAGCCGCTGGGAGGCGGTGTTCGAGGCATCGGACAGCCGGGCGCGGCCGATCCTGCTGACCGCCGCGGCGGCCAGTCTGGCGCTGATCCCGATCTCGCGGCAGGTGTTCTGGGGGCCGATGGCCTATGCCATGATGGGGGGCATCATCGCGGGGACGCTGATCACGCTGATCTTCGCGCCCGCCCTTTACTGCGCGGTGTTCCGCGTCAGCCCGCCCCCCGACGACAGCCCGGAAACCGCGGCCACGCCCGAAGCTGATCCTGCCTGACGCGCCCCTTGCCGGCGCGGTCAGGATCGGCAACATATTGCCTATCTGAGCCTGAGCTTAGGCTGCCCCTGATCCCGGGGCCGCCAGGCCCGGTGGCCGACGGAGGGTATTGCCGTGAAGTACCGTATTTCCAGTGACGATGTGGTTTTCGAAGACTTCGACGGCGAAATGGTTGTGCTGGATCTGGGCACGGGCCGCTATTTCGGCCTGAACGCCAGTGCCTCGGCGCTTTGGGCGGCGCTGTCCACCGGGGTGGAAACGGCATCGCTTGCAGATGCGGGTGCGCCGGCTGACTGGATTGCCGGATTTGCCGCCGAATGTGTGCAGGCGGGGTTGCTGGTCGAAGCGCCTGATGCCCCCGAAGCCCCGTTGCCCGCAGGGTTCCGCCTGCCCACCGACGCCGCGCCCCGGCTTGAGGCCCACAGCGAACTGTCCGACCTGATCGCCGCCGACCCGATCCATGATGTCGATCTTCAGGCCGGATGGCCGCATCTGCCGCCGGATCAGGTGGACAGATGACCCTTGCCGGGGCCGCTGTCGCGCTGGACCCCGCCGCCTTGCCGCAAGGGCTGGTCGCGCTGTTCGCGCAGTTCGGCAGCCTTTGGCAGACCGCTGCCCCGATCACCCGCTTCACGGTCGAGGAGACGATCTTCGACTGTCGCGGCACCGCGCCTGCCTATGCCGATCTGGTGCGGAACGGCATCTGCCAGCCCGCCGCCACAGCCACCCGTCACGCGCAACTCCTGCTGCTGGACGCGCCCGGTCCCCTCTGGGCCGCGCCCTATTTTCAGGAGCGCGAGGTTGAGGCCGCCTTGCGCGGCACGCCCTATCTGCTGGCGCATGATCCTGATCGTGGCTTCTGGCAGGCCTTTGATCGCGCCACCGGGCGGGGGCTGCAATTCATGCACGGCCCGACCGGCTATCCGCCATGGGAGCCCGGATCGCCGCTACGAAATTTCCTGCACTGGCAGGTGCTTGGGCCGCGCCGGGGGCTGATCCATGCCGGCACGCTGGCCTTTGGCGGGGCGGGGGTGCTGCTGGCCGGTCCCGGCGGCAGCGGCAAGTCTGGCACGGTTCTGGCCGGTCTTCTGCACGGGCTGTCCACCGTGGGGGATGACTATGTTCTGGCCGATCTGGAGGGTGGCTTGGCCTTGCGCCCGGTCTTCCGCACCCTGAAGCAAGACCCCACCGGCGCTGTCCGGTTGGGGCTGTCGCTGGCCCCGCGCGCAGCCAACTGGCAGGGCAAGCTGCAACTGACGGTGGATGAGATCGCGCCCGCCGCGATGGTGGCGCAGATCACCCCGCTGGCGCTGTTGTGCCCGCGTGTCGCCCATGCGCCGCGCACCACCTTTCGCCCGATCGACGCAAAATCCGCCTTTCATGCGCTGGCGCCGTCGGGTGTCAGCCAGATTCCCGGCGACCGGGCCGCCGCCTTTGCCCTTGCCGCCGCCGTGGTTCGGGCGTTGCCCTGCCATGCGGTCGATCTGGGCACCGAGCCGGCCGAGATTGCTGGGGCCATCCGTGATTTCATCCGGCGGGGTGGGGCATGACGGTTGCTGTGATCGTGCCCACCTTCAACCGCGCCGGGCTGTTGGTGCAGGCGCTGAGGTCCGTTCTGTCGCAGCCTGTGCCGGGAGGGGTGGTGGTTATCGTGGTTGATGACGGGTCGACCGACGAAACCGCTGCCGTTCTGGCGGCTGGGGCAGACCCGCGCGTTCGGGTGATTTTCCAAAGAAATTCAGGGGTTTCTGCGGCACGGAATACGGGGTTGGCGGCTTTGCCGGAGGAGGTGGGGTTCGTGACCTTTCTGGATTCCGACGATGTGTTCCCGGCAGGGCGTCTGGCCGCCGACCTTGCGCGCCTGACCGCTGCGCCGCAGGCGGGGTATACCTATGGGCGCATGTGCTATGTCGATGAAATATCGCCAGAAACCCTGCGCCCTGCTGCCGGGGCGCGCACGGTCACGCTGCATGGCATCCAGCTTGGCTGCGGGCTTTACCGCCGTGCGCTGATTGACCGGATCGGCCCGTTCGCGACCGACATGACCCATGGCGAGGATACGGATTACCTGTTTCGCCTGTACGAAACGGGTGCAGCTTTCGTGCAGCATGACGACATATCTTTGTATTACCGACGTCATACCGACAATGTCACCAACCAGACCGACCTGAACCGGCGCGGCTTTGCCCGGGCGCTGATGCGCAGTATGCAGCGCCGCCGCGCGGACCCCTCGCTTGGCTGGTCGATGCCCGATTTCGCCCTGCAACCCCGACCGGCGGAAGGGGGCACCGCATGACCGGCTACAGCGTGGTGATCCCCGCCTGGAACGCCGCCGCGACGCTGGCCGAAACGATCGGGTCGGTTCTGGCGCAGGGCTGGGCGCCGGCCGAGGTGATTGTGGTTGATGACGGATCGACCGATGCCACCGCCGAGGTGGCCGCCGGCTTCGGCACGGCGGTCCGGGTGATCCGGCAGGACAATCGCGGGGTGGGCGTGGCCACAAACACCGGCCTTGCGGCCTGTGGCCAGCCGCTGGTGGCGCTGGTCGATTCCGATGATCTGTGGTTGCCCGACAAGGCTGCGCGGCAACGCGACCACCTGGCCCGGCTGCCGGAGCTGGCCATTTCTTGCACCGCGCTGCGGCTGTTCCGCGCCGATGCGGCGGGCGGGAGCGAGCTGGGGCCGGTCAGGCCGGGGCTGCTGCGGTCCAGCATGATGTTTCCGCTTGCGGTCTTTGCCCGCGTTGGCCCGCTGTTCGATCCGCCCGGCGGGCGGGGCGACATGGTGGACTGGCTGGCCCGCGCGCGCGAGCAGGGCGTTGCCATCGAGGAACTGCCCGAACCGCTGACCCTGCGCCGGGTGCGACCGGGCAGCCTGTCGTCGGGCCGCGATCCCGCGCTGGACCGTGGCTATCTGCTGGCCGCCCGCCGCGCCATGCTGCGCGCCCGGCAGGACGGGGGCGCTGCATGACCGCCCGCCGCTTTCCCAACCCCGGCTGGGCCTGGCCTTCGGGCGGGCGCGACCTGCTGCTGAAGGCGGCCCTGCTGCCGCAACCCGAGGCGGCGCTGGACCACTTTGCCCGCTGGCTGGCCGCGCAGGACCTGGATAGTGCCGTTTTCGCCGACCATCGCCTTCTGGCCGCCATCGCCGAACGCCATGGCGCGGCGCTGGAGCGGTTTGCGGAATATCCCCGCCTGAAAGGCATCCAGCGCAAGCTGTGGACGGAATCGCGGATGCGCGTTCATGCGAACCTGCCGATCCTGCGCGCGCTGGCGCAGGGCGGGGTGCCGGTGATGCTGTTCAAGGGGGCGGCGCGGGTGGCGGTGAACCCGGCCGCGCAACGCCAGCGCGCGCATCAGGATGTGGATGTGCTGGTTCGCCCCGAGCATATGGCGGCGGCCGCGCAGATCCTGATCGCGGAAGGCTGGCAGACGGCCCGTGGCGAAACCGCGCTTTGCGCCGTGGCCCGGGCGCCGACCGCCCGCGCCATCAACTTTCACGATGCGCGGGATGGCGACATCGACCTGCACCGCAGCATCTATCATGGGCCGAATTTCCACCCCGCCCGCGATGCCGCCTTCTGGGATCAGGCGCAGCCGGCCGATTTCTTTGGCCAGCCGGTGCTGGTTCCGCGCCCCGAGGAACGGCTGGCGATCACGCTGGCGCATGGGGCGTGGTCTGCCCATGCGCACAGCGACTGGCTGGTCGATGCGGCCGAACTGATTGCCGATCCCGCGCTGGACTGGCCGCTGGTCGAGGCGATTGTGCAGGACCGCACCATGGCATTTCAGGCCCGGATCGGGCTGGGCTATCTGGGGCAGGAAATCGGCCTGCCGCTGCCCGCCGGGCTGCCGGACCGGCTGGCCGCGCTGCCGCATCCGGGGTGGCTGGCGGCCCGGGGGGCGCTTTTGATGGCCCGGCCCGAGGATGACCTGACCCCGCTGCAACGCGGGGCGCGGCAAGTCTGGATGCGCCTTGCGCAACGCCGCCAGCGCGCGCCGCGCGGCGATGCCCCGCCGCTGGTGCTGGCGCTGGCCCGGCCAGCGCGGGGCGCGCTGGCGGGGCAGGGGGCCGGGTTGACCGCGCCGATCCCGTTCCCCGGGCCGGGCCGTCACCGGCTGACGCTGGAACTGGCCTTCACCGCCCCCGCCACCCCGCGGCGGGTTGAGCTGGAGCTGAACAGCCCCACCCGCCACATTGCCCGTTTCCGCATCTATTCCCGCGCGCGGACCGAGACGGAGATGCGGGTCCGTCTGAAGGTGCAGGTCAGCCTGACCGAGGCGGATCACGATCTGATCCTGCAATCCTGTCCGGGCGGGCTGGTCTATGGTGGCGACAGCCCGGCGCGGCAGGCAAAATACCGCGCCCTGCCGTTCCGGCTGTTGCGGGCGGCCTTCGGCTAGGCCGGAGTTACCGCGCCGCAGACCGCCCGGTCAGCCGTTGCCACAGCCGCACCGGGCGCGAGGGGCGGGCGGGGGTCTTGCAGTCATCCACCGGGATCACCTCGCGCAGCGTCAGGTCCAGCACCGCCGGGTCGATCATCTGTTCGGCGGGTTCGTCCAGATCGGCCGGCCAGTCGCGCCGGGTCAGCAGCGCATGGGGTTCCTTCCGCCCCGCCGTGCCGATGCAATAGCGGCAGGAAGCCAGCGGTTCGGCGCCGTTCAGAAAGGCCAGAAGCCGCGCCGCGAAGGCTGGCCCGGGTTCGATGGGCAGGCCGTCGAACCCTTGGGCCCCGGCCAGCGTCAGCGCATACATCGACTGCGGGCAGCGGTAGATGGCCCCGCGATAGACGCCGTGGCAGCCCCAGACATTGGCGATCTTGCAGCCCTTGAACACCGCCTGCACCAGCGCCGGATCGGTGGTTTCGCGGCGGGTGAAGGTGCGGCGGAACATCGGGTAATCGTTCAGCGTGAAGCGCACGCCATGCGCCGCCGCCGCGTGGCGGGCCCGGTCCAGAAGGGCGGTGTCCAGCCCCGCGCCGGGATAGCGGGAAATCTCGATCTCGTCGATCAGGCCCCAGACGCTGGCCGGCATCCGGTCCAGCAGCAGGCCATTGGTGACCAGCATGTGATGCGGCGCGATGCCCGAGGCCCGCCCGGCCCGGATCACTGCCGGCAGGTCGGGGTGCAGAAGCGGCTCACCCCCGATGTATTTCAGGAAGGCCGGCCGGTAGCTTTGCGCCAGCGCGGTCAGCGTGCGCCCGGTTTCGTCCGGGTCGGCGCTCCATTTCGGCAGGACGGGTGAACCGTGGTTGCACTGCCGGCAGGCGATGTTGCAGTGATCGGTCACGATCACTTCCATCCCGGTCGGCGGCACCACCATGCCATCGCGCAGCTCGCTGCGGGTGCGGCGTTCGGGGCGCGGGGTGGGCGGCACGCCGGGTTTCACGGAACGGGGCAGGATCGTGGCACACATCGGCCCAGCCTGACACAGGCCACCCGATTCGGCACCCGGTCTGTCAGCCCGCCTGTGCGGCCTGCGGCACGAACCAGGGCCCCGAGGCCGGGGCGGTGTTCATGGCGATGCGGCAGCCATAGGCGCGTTCCAGCAGGCCGGGTTCCAGCACCGCGTCCGGCGGGCCGCAGGCGGCGATCCGGCCGCCGATGACAAAGGCGATGCGGTCGGCGAACATGGCGGTCAGGTTCAGGTCGTGCATCACCGCGACCACGCCGCCGCCGGCATCGGCATAGCGGCGCATCAGCCGCATCACGAACAACTGGTGGCCAAGGTCAAGGCTGGCCACGGGTTCATCGAGAAACAGCCAGCGCGCGCCCTGCGGCCCGACCGGCTGCCAGACCTGCGCCAGCGCGCGGGCCAGATGCGCCCGCTGCCGTTCGCCGCCCGAGAGCGTCTGGATGCTGGCATCGGCCAGATGGTCCAGCCCCACCTCGGCCAGCGCCCGCCGGACAAGCCCCGGGTCCGGCGCGAAATCGCCGGCGTCCTGGCCCATGGCCACGATTTCGGCCACGGTAAACGGAAAGGCCGCCTGCGTGTCCTGCGGCAGCACCGCCCGCAGCCGGGCCAGCGCCTGCGGCTTGCCCTGCCGCAGATCCTGCCCGTTCAGCGTGACCCGGCCCTGCGCGGGAACCTCGCCCAGGGCCGCGCGCAGAAGCGTGCTTTTGCCCGCGCCGTTCGGGCCGCAGATCGCCGCCACCTCGCCGGGGCGCACCTGAAGCGAGATGCCATGCAGGATGTCGCGGCCGCCCAGCGTGACCTTCAGATCGTCGATCTGCAGCATGTTACCCCCGGGCCGCCGATGGCTGGCTGAGAAGAATCCACAGGAAGACCGGCGCGCCCAGAAGGGCGGTTATGATCCCGATGGGCAGTTCCGCGGGCGCGACGATGCTGCGCGACAGAAGGTCGGCCAGCACCAGCAGGGCCGCGCCTAGAAGCGCCGCGCGGGGCAGGAGGCGCCGGTGATCCGGCCCATCCGCCTGCCGCAGCAGATGCGGCACCACGATGCCGACAAAGCCGATGCCGCCCGACACAGCCACCGCCGCCCCGGTGGCCGCCGCCGCCGAAAGGATCGCGCGCCGTTTCATCCGCTGCACGTCGATGCCCATATGGGCGGCCTGGGCTTCCCCCAGCGCCAGCGTGTTCAGCGCGCGGGCCAGGAAGGGCATCATCAGCAGAACCAGCGCGATCAGCGGCAGCGCCGCCGCCAGCTTGCCCCAGGTCGCGCCCGCCAGCGAGCCCATTCCCCAGAAGGTCAGGTCGCGCAACTGCCGGTCATCGGCCAGATAGACCAGCACGCCCGTTGCCGCGCCCGCCAGCGCGGCCAGCGCGATTCCGGCCAGAAGCAGCGTTGTCACGCGGGTCTGCCCGCCTGCGGTGGCGATGCGGTAGAGCAGCAGCGTGGTCACCCAGCCGCCAAAGGCGGCGGCCAGCGGCACCAGATGGCTGCCTGCCACCGCCAGCACGCCCGCCGGCAGCAGCCCGCCCAGCACGATGGCCAGCACCGCGCCAAGGCCAGCGCCTGCGCCCACGCCCACGATGCCCGGATCGGCCAGCGGGTTGCGGAACAGCCCCTGCAACAGCGCGCCCGAGACGGCCAGCGCCGCGCCCACGGCAATGCCCATGGCCAGCCGGGGCAGGCGGATCTGATACAGAACCACCTCGTCGCGGGCTGAAAGACCATCGCCGGTCAGGGCCGCCAGCAACTGCCCCGGCCCCAGACCCGCCGCGCCGCTGCTGAGCGACCAGAGCGAGGCGAGGACCAGCAGCGCCACCAGCCCCGGCGTCAGGAACCGGCGCAGCGCGGGTGTCCGCAGGCCGGTCAGATCGGGCGACAGGGCGACCATGGTCCTACCCCTTGGCCGGATAAAGCGCGTCGTGCAGCGTCATCGCCGCTTCGGGCAGGCGCGGGCCAAAGCCCAGAAGCAGCAGCCCGTCCATCCGCACCACCGCGCCGGCCCTGGCGGCGGGGGTCTGCGACAGGGCGGGTTGCGCCATCACATCGTCATTGCTGCCCGGATCATCGCCATGCCGGTTCATCATCAGGATGACATCCGGCGCGGCGGTCAGGATCGCCTCATCGGTCATCGGCTTGTAGCCCTGGAAGCCGCTGGCGGCATTCACGCCGCCGGCCAGTTCGATGATGCCCTCGGCGGTGCTGCCTTCGCCGCCGGCCATCACCCGGCCGCCTTGCAGCGACAGCACGAAGAGCACGCGCTTCGGCTGGGTCACGCCCGCCACTGCGGCGGCTACCCTGTCCATGTCGGCGCTGACCTGCGCGGCCAGTTTCGCGCCCGCCTCGGGTATTTCAAGTGCTGCGGCGACGGCGGTGATCTTGCCGATCACCCCTTCGGGCGTGGTCGCGGCGGGGATATTCGCATAGCCGATGCCGGCGGCCTGCAACACGTCCACCGCCTCGGGCGGGCCGGCACCGTCTTCGGCCAGGATCAGGTCGGGTGACAGGGCCAGCACCCCTTCGGCCGACAGCGCGCGGACATATCCCACATCGGGCAGGGCTTCCACGCTGGCCGGATAGGTTGAGGTGGTGTCGCGGGCGACCAGCCGGTCGCCGGCCCCCAGCGCCACCACGATTTCCGTCACCGATCCGCCCAGCGAGATGACCCGCGGGGCGTCTTCGGCGGCGATAGGGCCTGCGGCAAGCGCCAGCGCCAGACCCAGCAGGGAGTGGCGGATCATGCCGTCACCTCTTCCAGCCGGGGCAGCGAGGCCGTCAGCGCGACCCACGGCTCGGGCGGGGTGTTCTTGCGATAGCCGAAGATCTGCAGGATCAGCTCGCCATCCGGGGCGAAGCCTTCGACGCTGTAGACATCGCCGGTGCGGGTGGGTTTCCAGACCAGATAGACCTCGGCCAGGCGGTCGGCCCGCAGGTGCAGGTTGAAGCGGGGGTCCATCACGTTGATCCAGGGACCCATCGGCACGATACGTTCGATCAGGCCGCCGTGAATCTGGATGCAGCCGGGGTTGCCGACGAAGATCATCACCGGAACCTTCTGCTCGGCCGCGCCTTGCAGAACCTGCGTCACCGCCTCGGGCGCAAGCCGCCGGACATAGGGCGCACCCGCCACGCGATAGGCGCCCAGCCGGTTCATCTTGTGCTCTTTCACCAGCCCGAGGAACTGATGGGTGTCGGTCATCGCATCCCAGGCATCGCGCAGCGCCGGGGCGCCTGCGGCCAGTTCGCGCGCCGGTTCCACCACGGCACGGGGCGCCAGGGCAAGGGACGGTTCCTGCACCGGCAGGCGCATGTTGGCGATCAGATCGGCAAAGAGTTCGCCCCTGGATTCGGGCTTGAGCCAGATCTTGTGGACGGCATCGCCCGCCGCATCGAACACCTGAAGGCTGCGCTTCGGCCCGTCTTCGCCGGGTTCTTCCACCGCGAAGGCATGGACCCAGTGTTTGGCAAAGATCCGCAGGTCGATCTCGGGGTCCAGCACCATCGCGGCAAAGGCGCCGGTGCGATAGTCCGAGTAATGGCCGCGGCGTTCATGCACGCAATGTTCGTTGCGGGTCAGCGCCATCACGTCGCACAGGCGGCCGGCCCAGGGAATCAGCCGGTCGGGATCGGCTTCGATGGCGGTCATGCCATGGCCCAGATGGGCTGCCACAAGGTCGGCCTCGGAAATGCCAAGCTGGGTGGCGAAGTCGCGGGCGCGGGTTTTCGGGGCTTCGGCGCGCAGGGCGCGAATCTGATCGGGGCCGGGCTTGGCCATGGGCATCCTTCCGTTTGACTGGGGCGGACGCGCATCTCTGGCACAGGCTGGGGCGCGGGGTCGCCAGGGCTGCCCGAGGGAGTGGCAGATACCTGACAAATACAGTCATGTTTCCTAAAAGAACCGCGCCGCATGTTCAAGCCGGATTCTGCCGCGTCTGGCCGGAAGAGGGCGGCAGAGGCGTGGGCGCCCTGCGGCCAAACGCCCGGGTTAATGTCTGAGTAAAAGATTCACCCTTTACACCCGACTAAAACTGTCGGATTAATTTCCCCAAGCCAGCCCGGTGGGGTGAGCCAGCCTGTCCAACGATCCGGAGGAAGACGGATGACATGCCGGAACGAATCCACCCCGACGAGCAAGAAGGCGACAAGACCATGAATGCCATGAACGAATCTTTCCTGCGGGCCGTGGAAACCCCGCCCCGGCACGATGCGATCGAGCTGACCGGCGGCGGCGCGACGGCGCAGATCCTGCTGAACGACCAATGCTACACCCTCAGGATTACCCGTCAGGGCAAGCTGATCCTGACAAAATGACCGGAGTTGCCATGCGCTTGCGCCTTGCCGTCCTGCTGTCCACCGTCGCCCTTGCCGGCCCGGCCCTTGCCGCCGATCCGGCCGCGGTGGTGGAGACCTATGCCAAGATTGCCGAAGCCGGCTATGGCGACAGCCTGTCCACGGCCAAGGCGTTGCAGGCGGCGGTCGAGGCGCTGATCGCAACCCCGTCGGACGAAACGCTGCAGGCCGCGCGCGCCGCCTGGATGGCCGCCCGCGTGCCCTATCAGCAGACCGAGGTGTTCCGCTTCGGCAACCCCATCGTGGACGAGTGGGAGGGCAAGGTGAACGCCTGGCCGCTGGACGAAGGCCTGATCGACTATGTGGCCGCCGATACCGCGGTGAACGAGGAAAACCCGCTGGCCGGGCTGAACGTGATCGCCACGCCGAAGATCACCATCGCGGGGCAGGAGGTCGATGCGACCGAGATCACGCCCGACTTCCTGTCGGGCACGCTGCATGAGGCGGACGGGGTCGAGGCGAATGTGGCCACCGGCTACCATGCCATCGAGTTCCTGCTGTGGGGGCAGGATCTGAACGGCACCGGGCCGGGCGCCGGCAACCGCCCCTATACCGATTATGTGCAGGGCGAGGGCTGCACCGGCGGCAATTGTGACCGCCGCGCCGCCTATCTGCGGGCCGCGACCGACCTTCTGGTCGCCGATCTGGAATATATGGCCGGGCAATGGGCCGAGGGCGGCGAGGCCCGCGCGGCCGTGACCACCGATCCGCAGGCGGGCCTTCTGGCGATGCTGACCGGCATGGGGAGCCTGTCCTATGGCGAACAGGCGGGCGAGCGCATGAAGCTGGGCCTGATGCTGCACGACCCCGAGGAAGAACACGACTGCTTCTCGGACAACACGCACAACAGCCATTTCTATGACGGGGTGGGCATCCGCAACGTCTATACCGGCAGCTATACCCGTGTGGACGGTTCGGTCGTCTCGGGCCCGTCGCTGGGGGAACTGGTGGCCGAAAAGGATGCGGCGGTCGATACGCAGCTTCGGGGCGAGCTGGATGCGTCGGTCGCGGCCCTTCAGGCGATCAAGACCGCGGCCGAAGGCGGATTTGCCTATGACCAGATGCTGGCGCCCGGCAGCACCGAAGGCGAGGCGCTGATCCTGGGCGCCGTCGATGCGCTGGTGACGCAGACCAAGTCGATCGAACGCGCGGTTTCGGTGCTGGGCCTGTCGAAGATCAGCGTCGAAGGGTCCGACAGTCTCGACAACCCCAACGCCGTCTTCCAGTGAGGCTGCCATGATCGTCTGCCATTGTCAGAACATCAGCGACCGCGACATCCGCGCGGCAGTTGACTGGATGCGCGCAGCCGATCCGCAGACCATCATCACCCCCGGCAAGATCTACCACGCCCTTGGGCGGCGGGCGGATTGCGGGGGGTGTATGCCCTTGTTCCTTGACACCATGCGCGCGTGTGACAGTTTCGGGGTAGCCACGGCCGATGCGGCCCAGCCAGCCATACCTGTCCTGCGCAGCGTGAAAGGAAAGCCACATGAAGGGCGACGCCAAGGTCATCGAGTATCTCAACGCGGCACTGCGGTCTGAACTGACCGCCGTCAGCCAGTACTGGCTGCACTATCGCCTTCAGGACGACTGGGGGTATGGCCATCTGGCCGCCAAGTCGCGTGAGGAATCCATCGAGGAGATGCAGCACGCCGACCGGCTGATCGCCCGCATCATCTTTCTGGAAGGCCATCCCAACCTGCAAAAGCTGGACAGCCTGCGCATTGGCCAGAACATCAAGGAAACGCTGGAATGTGACCTTGCCGCCGAGCATGAGGCGCGCACGCTGTACATCGAGGCCCGCCGCCATTGCGACAGTGTGGGCGACTATGTGACCCGCAGCCTGTTCGATTCGCTGATTGCCGATGAGGAAGGCCATATCGACTTTCTCGAAACGCAGCTTGGCCTTTACGAGCGGCTGGGCGAGGTGGCCTATGGTCAGCTGAACGCCAAGCCCGCGAACGCGGCCGAATAACGCCCCGACAGCGCGCCCTGGCCGCACAAGGTCTGGGCGACTCAGCTCAAGCCCGCGAATGGTGAGATCCGCCATTTGCGGGTTTTTCATATCGCATTTGAAATCGGCGCTGCGGCGGTGGCTGTTGGCCGTTTGCCCGGAAAACCCGCGATCCGGCCCGGATCTGCCGGTTCGGCGCCTTGCGTCAAACTGTCCCAATCCACATTCCCGATAAAAATACTAAGCATCGGGGCAAGGCTATGCCCGGAACAGGTGGCAGCGGAGACAGACCGATGATGAACGCCCGACAGATACCGCTGACCCTTGCCACGCCGGAGGCCGAAATGGTGGTGACCGGGCTGGCCGGATGCCCCGACATGCGGCGGCGGCTGGCCGATCAGGGTATCCTGATCGGGGCGCGGTTGCGGCTGGTGCGGGGAAGCGGGGCGGGGCCGCTGGTCCTGGGCATCGGGGCGGCGCGGCTGGCGCTGTGTCAGGACATGGCGCGCAAGATCCTTGTCACCGCCGTGCAGGACGGCCGGCCATGACCGCCGCCCTTGCAACGCTGGCCCCCGGGGCCACGGCGCGCGTCACCGGCTATGCCCCCGGCGGGGCGGCCTATCGGCAGAAACTGCTGTCGATGGGTCTGACCCCCGGCGTGACCCTGCGGGTGCTGCGCGTGGCGCCCCTGGGCGATCCGGTGGTGATCGAACTGCGCGGCTACCAGCTTTCGCTGCGCAAGGCCGAGGCGGCCGCCCTGATCGTTGAAGGAACCCCGGCATGACAGCCTTCACCGTGGCCCTGGTGGGCAACCCTAATTGCGGCAAGACCACCTTGTTCAACGCGCTGACCGGCGCGCGGCAGACGGTTGGCAACTGGCCCGGCGTGACGGTCGAACGCAAGCTGGGCGCGCTGTCGCACAAGGGGCAGGCCATCGAACTGGTCGATCTGCCCGGCACCTATTCGCTGGGGTCCGGCCATGCCGTTTCCATCGACGAACGGATCGCCCGCGACTATGCCCTGTCGGGCGCGGCGCGGCTGATCGTCAATATCGTCGATGCCTCGAACATCGAGCGCAACCTGTATCTGACGCTGCAACTGATCGAGATGGGCGTGCCCGTCATCGTGGCGCTGAACATGATGGACGTTGCCCGGTCGCAGGGAATCGACATCGACATTCCCGCGCTTTCGGCGGCGCTGGGCTGCCCGGTGATTCCGATCGTTGCCGCCCGGGGCACGGGGCTGCCCGCGCTGAAGGATGCGCTGCTGGCGCCCCCCGCGCCGGCGACCGCCGCCGTTGCCTATGGCCCCGAGATCGAGGCGGCGCTGGCCGCGCTGGTGCCGCAGATTGCCGCCGCCGGGGAAACCGCCACGCCGCGCTGGATTGCGCTGGAACTGCTGGAAGGCAGCCCGGTGCTGCTGGACCGGCTTCCCGCGCTGGCCACCCCCGTCCGCGCCGCACGCGAGGCGGCCGAGGCCGCGCTGGGCTATGAGGCCGACACCGCCATTGCCAGCGCCCGCTATGACCGGGTGGCCGAGATCACGGGCGGGTCGGTGCGGCGGCGGGGGGAGCTGGGCCAGACCATCTCGGACCGGATTGACCGGGTGGTGCTGAACCGGCTGCTGGGCATCCCGCTGTTCCTGCTGGTGATGTATGGCATGTTCCTGATCACCATCAACTTCGGCGGCGCCTTCATCGACTTCTTCGACATCGCCGGCGGCGCGATCTTCGTTGACGGCTTCGGCGCGCTTCTGGCCCGCCTTGGCAGCCCCGACTGGCTGGTGACCATCCTTGCCAACGGCTTTGGCGGCGGGGTGCAGACGGTGGGCACCTTCATCCCGGTGATCGCCTGCCTGTTCCTTGTTCTGTCGGTGCTGGAGGATTCGGGTTACATGGCCCGCGCCGCCTTCGTGATGGACCGTTTCATGCGCATGGTGGGCCTGCCGGGCAAAAGTTTCGTGCCGCTGATCGTGGGGTTCGGCTGCAACGTGCCCGCCATCATGGCCACCCGCACGCTGGAATCGCAGCGCGACCGCACCATGACCATTGCCATGGCACCCTTCATGTCTTGCGGGGCGCGGTTGCCGGTCTATGCCCTGTTCGCGGCGGCCTTCTTCCCCACGGGTGGGCAGAACCTGGTGTTCGGCCTGTATCTGATCGGCATCCTTGCCGCCGTGCTGACCGGGCTGATGCTGAAGAACACCCTGCTGCCCGGCGCCACCACGCCCTTCGTGATGGAGCTGCCGCCCTGGCACCTGCCGCGCCTGCGCAGCGTGGCCTTGCGCACCTGGGACAGGCTCAAGGCCTTTGTCCTGCGGGCGGGCCGGGTGCTGGTGCCGGTGGTGGCGGTGATCGCCGTGCTGAATTCCTGGGGCCGCGACGGCAGTTTCGGCAATGAGGACACCGACAATTCCATGCTGGCGGCCGTGGGGCAGGCCATCGTGCCGGTTTTCGAGCCGATGGGAATCCGGCCCGAGAACTGGCCGGCGACGGTGGGGGTTTTCACCGGCATCCTGGCCAAGGAAGCCGTGGTCGGCACGCTGAACGCGCTGTACAGCCAGGCCGCGCAGGGCGGTGGTGCGGCGGAAGATGACGCGCCCTTCGACCTGATGGCGGGGCTTGGCGAAGCGGTGGCGTCGGTCGGCACCAATCTTTCGGACCTGGGCAGCGCGCTGACCGATCCCTTGGGTCTGTCGGTTGGCAATGTGGCGGACAGCGCCGCCGCCGCCGATGAGCTTGAGGTTGATCAGGGCACCTTCGGCGCCATGCGCGCGCTGTTCGATGGGCAGGCCGGCGCCTTTGCCTATCTGCTGATGGTGCTGCTGTATGTTCCCTGCACCGCCGCCATCTCGGCCGTCTGGCGCGAGGCGGGGGCCGCCTGGACCGGCTTTGTCTTCGGCTGGACGCTGTTTCTGGGCTGGGGGTCGGCGGTGGTGTTCTATCAGGCCGCGACGCTGGCCCGGCATCCCGGCAGTTCCGCCGCCTGGATCGCGGGGATTCTGGCGGCGCTGGCGGTGTTCATCCTGACCCTGCGCCGGATCGGCCGCCGCGGCCCGCCGCCGCGCGCCGTTCCGGTGCCGGTCTGATGGGGCGGTGACAGGATGCTGCTTGCCATCCGATCGCTGATTCAGACCCGTGGCCAGGCCAGCCTGTCCGATCTGGCTTTGCATTTCCGCGTCAGCCCCGAGGCGATGCAGGGCATGGTGGAGCACTGGATCGCCAAGGGGCAGGTGCGGCGCCAGTCCTGCAGCAGTTGTTCCGGCGGATGTGGCGGCTGCCCGTCGGCCCGGGCCGCCGACATTTACCTCTGGACAGGCCCCGATCCGCGGCCCGGTTCCTGACCGAGGCGGGTTGCGCGGGGGGCGTGCGCCAAAGTGACGTAACGTCGCTTCTTTTGCTACAAATTGTGGCAGGCTGTTCCGCATCCACGCCATAATGTGGCCATGAGGAAATGGAATCATTCCAACTGTAGCAAGTGACTGAGTGCAAGGTGTGGTTCCGTAACGAGTTTTTCTCGCGGGTGCTGTGCGGCCAGAACCGTGTTCGCCCGCGATGTTTTTGATCTGACGCCCGTGCGGGGTGAGTGGGGGTTATCCCGCACCACCGCAGGGCGTTTTCTGATACATGAACCGGCGCGCGCCACCCCAACGCTCCCCAGCACGCCGCGCGTCCGGCCCGACTTTCAGCCCGTGCCCAGGATGTGGCGCGGGCTGTTTGTTTTCCGTTGTCGTGATTCTGTCATGCCGGCCGCCTATGGGCGGCTTGTGTCCGCGCGCGGGCGGCAGGATGCGACAGCCGTTTCACGCTTTATCTTGGTCGGCAGGGCAGGTCAGGCTTGGGGCACAGGGATCTTCGGGCGGAAGGGCGGGCGGGATGCAGGGCAAGGCGGAACTGATCGAAGGTGCCCGCGTCATTTTCGAGGACCGGGTGGAAACGGCCTCGGTCCGCATCGAGGCGGGGGTGATCACCGGCATCGACGTGGCGCGGGATGGCGCAACCGTGGTGCCGGGGCGGGGCAGGGTGCTGGCGCCCGCCTTCGTGGACATTCACGGCGATGCCTTTGAACGGCAGTTGCAGCCGCGCCCGGGTGTCAGTGTCGGCACCGAAGCGGCGCTTCTGGAAACCGACCGGCAACTGGCCGCGAACGGGATCGCCACCGCCTATCATGCCCTGACCCTGTCCTGGGAACCGGGCCTGCGCAGCGTGGAGACGGGCTGGCAGGTGGTGCGCGCTCTGGAACACCTGCGCCCGCGCCTGACGGTGGACAACCGCATCCAGCTTCGCTGGGAAACCTTCTGCCCCGAGGCCGAGCCGCTGATTGCTCATGTGCTGGCCGGGCAGGATCGCCCGGCGCTGGCCTTCAATGACCACACCAGCGCGGCCCTGCTGCACCCTTCGGTGGCGCTGCACGACCGGCCCTTCGATCAGCTGGCGGATTATCCGCTGACCGACCTTGCCGCGCCGGCCTTCCTGCACAAGATGGAGGCGCGGGCCAAGCGGTCGCATATGACGACGCCGGACTATGTGGCCCTGATCGCCGAGGTCTGGGCGCGCCGCCCGCAGGTGCCCGCGTTGATTGACCACATCGCCGCACTGGCGCGGACGCATGGCACCCCCATGCTGAGCCATGACGACAGCCAGCCCGAGACCCGCGCCTATTATCGCGGCCTTGGCGCGACGGTGGCCGAGTTTCCCATGCACGAACGCGCCTTCCTGGCCGCGCGCGAGGGGGGCGATCTGATCGTTCTGGGTGCCCCCAATGCCATGCGCGGCGGCAGCCACCTGGGCAGCCCCGGCGCGGCCGCGATGATTGCCCGCGGGCTGTGCGATATCTTGGCCTCGGACTATTTCTATCCGGCCATGCTGGGCGCCGTGGTGCGGCTTCTGGCCGATGGCGTGGCCGATCTGCCGGCGCTGTGGAAACTGGTCGCCGCCAACCCCGCCGCCGCCATGGGGCTGACAGACCGGGGCCGCATTGCCCCCGGCCTGCGCGCCGACCTTGTGTTGCTGGACTGGCCCGAGGACGGCCCGCCCGCGCCGCTGCGCACCTGGGTTTCGGATCGCGGCGGCTATTCCGCCCTTTAGCGTTACCGAAGTTTCACCGAACCGCAGGGCAACCGTCACACCGCGCCGCTACCCCGTCCGCAACGCAACAGACGGGGGCGGGCGGCATGTTGGAAGTGAAGGCGGTCACGCGGATGTTCGGCACGAAGGCCGCGGTGGACAGCGTCAGCTTTACCATCGACCATCCCGGCTTTGTCGGCATCATCGGCCGGTCGGGCGCCGGCAAGTCCACCTTCCTGCGCATGATGAACCGCCTGATCGACGCCACCTCGGGCGAGATCCGGGTGGATGGCCGCAACGTGCTTGCCCTGCGCGGGGCCGAGGCGCGCGCCTGGCAATCGCAATGCGCGATGATCTTCCAGCAGTTCAACCTAGTGCCCCGGATGGATGTGGCCTCGAACGTGCTGCACGGCATCCTGAACCGCCGCTCGACGCTGCAGACCATGTTCAACCTGTGGCCGCGCGCCGACATTCTGCGCGCGCTGGACATTCTTGACCGGCTTGGCATCGCCGAACAGGCCCCGAAACGGGCCGAGGCGCTGTCGGGCGGGCAGCAGCAGCGCGTCGCCATTGCCCGCGCCCTGATGCAAGACCCGCGCATCATCCTGGCCGACGAACCCATCGCCAGCCTTGATCCGATGAACGCGCAGGTGGTGATGGACACGCTGAAGCGGATCAACACCGAAGACGGCCGGATGGTGATTGCCAACCTGCACACGCTGGATACCGCGCGCCGCTATTGCGACCGGGTGATCGGTATGCGCGACGGCCGCATCGTGTTCGACGGCACGCCCGACCAGCTTTCCACCGGCGTCGCGCGCGACATCTATGGCGCCGACGAAACCTTCAACGAGGCGGCCACCTCGACCGCCATTCCCGCAGACACCACGGCCGACCGCACCTATGCGGACATCATGCTGTCGTGACCCCCGGCCTTCTGCAAGGCCGGACCCAACCCACGGAGAAACCATGAAAAAGCTGCTTCTCACCCTTGCTGCCACCACCACGCTTGCCGGCGCCGTGCAGGCCCAGGAGATTACCGGGTTCAACCTTGGCATCCTTGGCGGCGAAAATGCCCAGGACCGGCTGACCTCGAACGAATGCTATCGCAAGAAGATTGAAGAGGCGCTTGGCGTTCCGGTCAAGGTCTTCACCCCGGCCGATTATGACGGCGTGATCCAAGGCCTGCTGGGCGGCACGCTTGACTTGGCCTGGCTGGGCGCCAGCGGCTATGCCAAGATCTATCTGACCGACCCCGAGGCGGTTGAGGTCAAGCTGACCAAGCAGAATGCCGACGGTTCGACCGGGTATTACTCCATCGGCTTTGCCCGCGCCGACAGCGGCATCAAGTCGATCGAAGATGCCAAGGGCAAGGTTTTCGCCTTTGCCGAGCCGAACTCGACCAGCGGCTATCTGGTTCCTGCGGCCGAGCTGACCGAAAAATACGGCGACCTGAAGACCTACTTCAAGGAGGTGAAGTTTTCGGGTGGCCATGAGCAGACCATCGTCGGCGTCGCCAACGGCGATTTCGATGCCGGGGTAAGCTGGGCCGACGGTCTGGGCAACTGGGAAGACGGCTACAATTCGGGCGCCTTCCGCAAGGCCGCCGATGCGGGCCTTGTCGACATGAACAACCTGGTCGAGATCTGGCGTTCGACCCTGATCCCCGAAGGCCCGATGGTGGTGCGCAAGGCGCTGCCGCAGGACGTGAAGGACAAGGTGACCCAACTGACCGCCGACCTGTGGGAAGCCGACAAGGACTGCGCCTATGCCGTTGCGGCGGGCGAGGCCAAGGATTTCATCCCGGTCACGCATGACGCCTATCTGGGCGTGCTGGCCGCCCGCAAGCTGCAGGAAGCGCAGTAATCCGCCGTCTTTCCGCCGGGCCCCGCAAGGGGCCCGGCTGTTCATTTGTGGAACCTCGCATGGTCGATATTGCCTTCGGGCCTGAGCCCGGCCGCCGGCCCGATCTTTCGGACCCCCGCGCCGCCTATCTGGACCTGCTGCGCCGCAAGCGCATGTATGGCGGCGTGCTGCTGGTGCTGTTCGTGGGCCTCATGGCCTCGGGCTGGATTCTGGCCAATGACCGCAATGCCGGCGGGTTCTGGAACGGCCTGCCCATGCTGGGCGCCTTTCCGTCCGAGGTGTTGTCGGAGGCCTGGGCCAACCGGGCCAACCTGCCGGGGCGGCTGGTCGAATTCTTTCCCTCGCTGATCGAGACGATCAACATCGCCGCGGTTTCAACCCTGCTGGGGGCGCTGGGGGCGGTGATGCTGTCGCTGCTGGCCACGCGCGGGCTGGCCCGCTGGCCGCGCGCCATTCCGCTGTTCCGCCGGCTGATGGATACCTTTCGCGCCATTCCCGAAATCGTCATCGCGCTGGTGCTGATCTTCATTCTGGGCGGTGGCCCGGTGCCGGCGGTGATCGCCATTGCCGTTCACACGACCGGCGCGCTGGGCAAGCTGTTTTCCGAAGTGGCCGAGAATGCCGACCTGAAGCCGGTCGAAGGGCTGACCTCGGTCGGGGCAAGCTGGGGGCAGAGAATGCTGCTGGGGGTGATCCCGCAGGTGGCCCCGAACTGGATTTCCTATGCGCTGCTGCGGTTCGAAATCAACGTCCGCGCCAGTGCCATTCTGGGCTTCGTCGGTTCGGGCGGGATCGGGCATGACCTGAAGCTGGCGATGCAATGGGGGCAGGGGCGCTATGATCAGGTGGTGGCGATCTTCCTGCTGCTGTTCGTGACCATTGTCCTGATCGACCGTCTGTCCGACCGCGCCCGCGCGCGTCTGGTCAAGGGAGCGTGACGCCATGACCGCCGTATCCCATGCGCCTTCGCTGGCCGAAACCGTGACCCGCAGCTTCGACCGCCGCCGCCGTCTGGCGCTGGCGGTGCCGGCGCTGATCCTGGGCTATCTGCTCTATGCCGCGGTGTCCTTCGATCTGGCGGGCTTGGCCGCCCGCGCCCGGATGGACAATGCCGCCATCCTGCTGGCGGACTTCTGGTCGCACAAGACCCATGTCACCCGCGACAACCGTTCGGGCGCCTTGACCGTGGCGATCGAGGGCGAGGCGAAGGGAACCTATGCGCCCGGCGCCTATCCTGACTGGGTGTCGGTGGCGGATGGCATCACCACCATCGACCTTGGGCAAGGGCATGTCGTCACCTATGACGCCACCGGCGCGCGCTATGTCATTCCGGGGTATGGCGTGGTGGATGTGCATCCGGTCGGGGGAAAGCCGGTCGTGACCCTGCCGCCCGGCCCGGTGCCGGACTGGATTTCGGTGGCCGAGAACAAGGTGTCCGTCACCACCGACGCGGGGCGGTTCAGCTATTCGCGGTCCAAGGTGGAAACCTTCCGATACGAACCGGGGTGGGAGCTGTTCTTCTTCACGCTGGACAGCCCGTTCTACGGCAAGGGTCCGCTGGAACTGGCCCGGCTGGCGCTGGTCGGTGACCGGGTTGACCCGGCCCGGTCCAATATCGCGGGCATGGTGTCGGATTTCTGGCACAACAAGATGTGGCACCATGGCGATGTGGTCTGGGCGCTGTTCGAAACCGTGCTGATGGCCTTCCTTGGCACCATGGGCGCGGCGCTGATCGCGCTGCCGCTGGGGTTTCTGGCCGCGTCGAACATGATGCCGCTGCGGATGGTGCGCTTTGCCTTCCGCCGGGTCTTCGACTTCATCCGCGGCGTGGACGGGCTGATCTGGACCATCGTCCTGTCGCGCGCCTTTGGCCCCGGCCCGATGACCGGGGCGCTGGCGATCCTGATCACCGACACCGGCAGTTTCGGCAAGCTGTTTTCCGAGGCGCTGGAGAACATCGACGAAAAGCAGGTCGAGGGCATCCGCTCGACCGGGGCGGGGCGGCTGCAACGGGCGCGGTTCGGGGTGATCCCGCAGGTGACGCCGGTGCTGCTGTCGCAAGTCCTGTACTACCTGGAATCGAACACCCGCAGCGCCACCGTGATCGGTGCCATCGTCGGCGGCGGCATCGGTCTGCTGCTAACGCAGGCGATCATCACCCAGAAGGACTGGGAAGAGGTGGCCTATTACATGGTCCTGATCGTGCTGATGGTCATGGCGATGGACAGCCTGTCCGGCTGGCTGCGCCGCCGGTTGATCAAGGGCGATGCGGGCGGCAAAAGCTGAGAAAGTTTGAACATGGAACCGCAACTGCTTGAAAAGGCCGGAACTGAGCCGGCGTCGCATCGTGGCGCACGTCTTTCGGCCTCTGGTCCGCTGATCCACCCCGATTGCCTGATCCAGGCATCAACCTTCGAAGGCTGGACCGAGGTTGGCGCCGCCTCTCGCATCCTGAACTCGGCCTTCCGGGCCTATGCCTATTGCGACCGGATGGCCGACATCGCCAATACCACCGTGGGCCGCTTCGCCAATATCGCCGCGATGACGCGGATCGGGCCGACCGATCACCCGTTCACCCATGCCGCGCAGCACCATTTCCTGTATCGGTCCAGCTATTACTGGCCCGATGTGACGGATGACGCTGCCTTTTTCGCCGCCCGGGCCGCGCGGCGGACCGAGTTGGGCGCCGATTGCTGGATCGGCCATGGCGCGATCATCAAGCCCGAGGTGAACATCGGCATCGGCGCCATTGTCGCCGCCGGGGCCGTGGTCACGCGCGATGTGGGTCCGTTCCAGATTGTCGCCGGTTGCCCGGCCACGCCGCTGCGATCCCGCTTTCCGCAGGCCGTGATCGACCGCCTGCTGGCGCTGGCCTGGTGGGACTGGGACCACAGCCGCCTGCGGGATGCGCTGGCCGATTTCCGGGCGCTGCGGGCGGAAGAGTTCCTGGACCGCTACGACGCCTGATCCGGGTTCACGGTCAGCGTGACCCGGTCGCCCGCGAACCAGGTGGTGCCGAATTCGACCGGCCGGCCGGCGGAATCGACGTTCACCGCCACCGAGCGCAGGACCGGCGCGCCGGTCTGCACCTGCAGGGCCAGCGCCAGAACCGGATCGGCCAGTTTGGCGGTCAGCCGGGTTTCGGCGCGGGTGTAGTCGGTCACGCCGCAGGCCACCAGCGCGGCGGTGATCGAGGCCTCAGTCGCCATGACCGCCGGAAACCCCGGCAGCAGGGCGGCGGGCAGGACTGAACGGAACGCCGCCAGCGGCTGTCCGTCAGCCAGCGACACGCCTTCCACCACATGCACCGGCTCTCCGGCGGGCAGGTGCAGGGCCTCGGCCTCACGCGGGCTGGCGGGGCGGGTTTCCAGCCGGGTGATCCGCCGCGACGGCGTTCGCCCCGAGGCCGCGACGTTCTGGTGGAACCGCACCCGCCGCCCCAGCGCATAATCGGTGGGCCGTGCGGCCACGAACACCCCCGCGCCCCGCCGGGCATGGACCAGCCCCGCCTCGGCCAGCGCGGCCAGCGCGTGGCGCACGGTATGACGGTTCACCCCGAACCGCGCGGCCAGTTCGGCCTCGGTCGGCAGCTTGTCACCGGGGCGATACAGGGCTTGGGCAATCTCGGCCTTCAGCCGGTCTGCGATGGCGGTCCACAGCGCGGGGCGGGGCATCCGGCCCTCCTGTCATGAAAGTTTCACAGCTTTTCTCTTGAGCCGACTCGGGCGGCGGCGTAGATACTTGTCTAGTTGTATAGATAAACAGACAACTTCGCAAGATGTCGAGGACCGGATGACCGAGACCCCAATCACCGCCCGGCAGGACTGGATGTCCGTGCTGGCCAAGGCGCCGCCGGCGCGGCTGGCCGCGCTGATGCCCGACCTGCCGCCACATGACCTGCTGCGCAGCCCGGAAACCGGCGCCGTGATGGTGCGGGGCCGGGCCGGGGCCACGGGGGCCGCCTTCAACCTGGGCGAAATGACCGTCACCCGCTGTTCGGTGCGGCTGGCGGGCGGTGCGGTGGGCCATGCCTGGGTGCAGGGCCGCGACCGCGCCCACGCCACCCGCGCCGCCGTGGCCGATGCGCTGATGCAGACCGAGGCTGCGCCGCGCGTCCGGGCCGATGTGCTTGAGGTGCTGCGGGCCGAGGCCGAGGGGCGCCGCGCCGCCCGCGCCGCCCGCGCGGCGGCCACCAAGGTTGATTTCTTCACCATGGTCCGGGGAGAGGACGCATGACCGCCGATGTTCTGACCAGCCTGTCGGGCGGCTTTGCCGAGGCGCCGGTGCAGTCGGCCCGCGCCTTTCGCGCGCTGATGGAGGCGATGGCGCGGCCCGGCACGATTCACCGGGTTGACGGCGCGCAGCCCCCCGCGCCGCTGTCGCCGGCGGCGGGCGTGGCGCTGCTGGTGCTGGCCGATGGCACCACGCCGTTGCATCTGGCCGGCGATGCCGATTGCCCGGCGGTGCGCGACTGGGTGGCCTTCCACATTGGCGCGCCGCTGGTCGGGGCCGAGGCGGCGGCCTTTGCCCTTGGCCGCTGGTCTGCCTTGCAGCCGGTCAGCCGGTTTTGCATCGGGCAGCCGGATTACCCCGACCGATCGGCGACGCTGATCGTCGAGCTGGACCGGCTGGAAAACCGGGGCGCCATGCTGGCCGGGCCGGGGATCGAGACGGTCGCGCATCTTGGCCTGCCCGAGACCGAAGCCTTCCGCGCCAACCGGGCGCTGTTTCCGCTGGGCTTCGACACGATCTTCACCTGCGGCGACCATCTTGCCGCGCTGCCCCGGTCCACCCGCGTGGAGGCTGTCTGATGTATGTTGCCGTCAAGGGGGGCGAACGCGCCATCGACAATGCCCATGGCTGGCTGGCCGAGGAGCGCCGGGGCGATCCGGCGGTGCCGGAGCTGACCGTGGCGCAGATCCGCGAACAGATGCGGCTGGCGGTCAACCGGGTCATGGCGGAAGGGTCGCTTTACGACCCCGATCTTGCCGCGCTGGCGATCAAGCAGGCGCGGGGCGATCTGATCGAGGCGGTGTTCCTGATCCGCGCCTATCGCACCACGTTGCCACGGCTGGGGGCGTCGAACCCGGTAGAGACCGCCGCCATGGCGGTGGACCGCCGCATCAGTGCCACCTTCAAGGATCTGCCCGGCGGGCAGGTTCTGGGGCCGACCTTCGATTACACCCATCGCCTGCTGGATTTCCGTCTGGCAGCCGGGGGCGAGGTGCCCGCCGCCGCCACGGCGCCCGCGCAGGCCGGCCCCGTGCCGCATGTGACAGGGTTCCTGAACCGCGACGGGCTGATCGAGGCCGCGCCGCCCTGCGATGCCGTGCCGCCCGACCTGACGCGCGAACCGCTGGAACTGCCTGCCGACCGGGCGCTGCGGTTGCAGGCCATCACCCGGGGCGACGAAGGGTTCATCCTGTCGCTGGCCTATTCCACGCAGCGCGGCTATGGCCGCACCCATGCCTTCGTGGGCGAATTGCGCATCGGCGCGGTCGCGGTCGAGGTGGAGATCCCCGAACTGGGCTTCGCGGTCGAGATCGGTGAGGTCGAGCTGACCGAATGCGAGACGGTCAACCAGTTCAAGGGCAGCAAGACCGAACCGCCGCAGTTCACGCGGGGCTATGGGCTGGTCTTCGG
>NZ_CP020471.1:0-157147 GCF_003071405.1 Pseudogemmobacter blasticus
TGTCACGAAGAAATGCGCGGGCTCTCCCCTTCCCGCATTTTTCCAGGGGGCCGTTGCCAGCCTTGCCCATGGGGTCTGACGCTATGCAACCCGCAGGTATGTGTAAAATAGATAATTGACATGCGATCCATAGGCTAATGTCATGCCTTCCAAACGGAGCAAGGCCGCCCTTCGGGGCGCCCGCCGATGGACAAAGCTGGAGAGGGTGGCGCGCGGTCATGAAAATCAGGCAGCTTGAGTATTTCATCCATGTGGTGAACACGCTGAACATCACCCATGCCGCCGAGCGGGCGAATGTCTCGCAGCCCGCGCTCAGCCGGCAGATCCAGTTGCTGGAGGAAGAGCTGTCCACCCAACTGGTCGAACGGCGGCCGCGGGGTGTGGCGCTGACACCTTCCGGGCAGCGGCTGGCCGATCACGTCCGCGCCCTGATGCAAAGCGTCGAGCTGATAAAGGAAGACATCATCGCCGCCGAGACGCTGCCCGCGGGCACCCTGCGCATATCCTCTGCATATTCCCTGCGCGGGCTGCTGATGGCCGATGTGGTGGCTGAATTCCATCGCCTTCACCCGCAGGTCAGTGTCGAGATCCAGGAGGGCACCTCGGTCAATGTGCGCGAGGCCCTGGTGACGCGGCATGTTGATCTGGCGCTTTATTCCGATCACGGGGCCTCGCGCGGGCTGAACCGGCAAGCCCTGTGTTCCGAGGCGCTGGTGCGGCTGTCGTCACGGGCGACCGGCCTTCGGCTGGATCAGCCGGTGGGGGCCGATTCCCTGGCCGACCTTGATCTGGTGCTGACCCCTTCGAACAACGGGCTGCGGCGGGTTGTCGATGAAATGCTGCCGCAGACCGGGCGCAGCCGGAACCCGCCGGTGATCGTCGAGACCAATTCGATCATCATTGATCTGGTTTCGCGCGGCGGGCTGCACAGCATCCTGCCTTACAGTGCCTGCCATCAGGCCTTCAGCCGGGGCGAGATCTCGATCGCGCCGATTGCCGGAATCACCTGGCCCTGGATCATCGCCACCTCGCGCGACCGGCCACGCACAGCCGCGATGCGGGTGTTTCAGGAACTGGTGGTCAGCCATGCGCAGCGCGTGGTTGCCAATGGGCTGTGGGTCACGGCAGAGCTGCCCCCCGGCGATTGACGCATAGCATTTTATGATAATGGACTGCCAGAAATAGCCTGAAGTTATGTCTGGCATCAGCGCATTGATTTTGTCCTAGCCCGGCAAACATGTTTGGGTCGCCACAATGGCCGCATCCTTGCGATGCCGGCCGGCTGTCCGGGAGGGATCACCAGTGGCACAAAATGCCCGCACCACCGCCAAAAGCGGTTCGTCTTCACATGCCGGAATCCCGGCTGTCATCACGGCGCCGGGGCGCCTGAACCGCAACGTGCCGGCCCCCGACCGCGAGGATATGCTGGCCATGGCGCGCACCATGCTGCTGATCCGCCGGTTCGAAACCCGCACGGAAGAGCTGTTCAAATCCGGCGTGATCAAGGGCACCGCCCATTCCTCGGCCGGACAGGAGGCGATTGCCGCAGGGGCCTGCTTTGCCCTGCGCCGCAGCGATTTCATCACCACCCACCATCGCGGCCACGGCCATTGCATCGCCAAGGGCGCCGACATCAACGGCATGATGGCCGAACTTTGCGGCAAGGTCGGCGGCATCTGCGGCGGGATCGGCGGTTCGATGCATGTGGCGGATGTCGAACTGAACATCCTGGGCGCCAACGGCATTGTCGGGGCCAGCATGGGCCTGGGTGTGGGCGCGGCACTGGCCGCCAAGCAGCACGGGTCGGATGATGCGGGCATCGCCTTCTTTGGCGACGGCGGATCGAACGAGGGGATCTTCCACGAATCCCTGAACCTTGCGGCGCTGTGGAAGCTGCCCATCATCTTCTTCTGTGAAAACAACCTTTACGGCATGTCCACGCCGTTCGAACATGCCACCGCCGGCGGATCGGTCGCCGGGCGCGCGGTCAGCTATGGCATTCCGGGCGAACGCATCGACGGCAATGATCCGGTGGCGGTCTATGCCGCCGTGGCAGAAGCCCTTGCCCGCGCCCGCGCCGGCGAGGGGCCGACCCTGATCGAGGCGCTGACCTACCGCCATGGCGACCATTCCGTGCGGGGCAACCTGCTTGGCTATCGCACCGATGACGAGGTGCGCAAATGGCTGGACGAAGATCCGCTTCACCGCCTGAAGCGTCGACTGGCCGAGGACTGGCAGGTGGACGAGGCCGCTTTCGCCGCCCTTGAGGACGAGGCGCGCGACCGGATCGAAACCGCGATCCGCGAAGCGGAAGCCCAGACCGAGCCAGAGCTGAAATCACTGTTCGACAAGGTGCTGGCGCCGCGGCGAAGCCCGCCGCCGCCGCCCGCGCCGGGCGACCGTGCGCTGACCTATACCGAAGCCCTGCGCGAGGCGATTGCCCAATCCATCGAAGGCGATGACTCTGTTTTCCTGATGGGCGAGGATGTCGGCCCCGTCGGCGGCACCTTTGGCGTCACGCGTGGCCTGCATGACAGGTTCGGCACCGACCGTGTGATGAACACCCCGATTTCCGAAGGCGTGATCGCCGGGGCGGCGGTCGGGGCGGCCCTGTCGGGGCGGCGCCCGATTGCCGAGATCCAGATCTTCGATTTCGTCACCTTCATGATGGACCCGATCGTCAACCAGGCGGCGAAGCTGCGCTTCATGCTGGGGGGCAAGGTGTCGGTTCCGGTGGTGTTCCGGGGGCCGCAGGGCGGTGGCATCCGGCTGGCGGCGCAACATTCCCAGTCGCTTGAGGCCTGGTTCGCGCATGTTCCGGGGCTGACGGTGCTGGCCCCCTCAACCCCCTATGACGCAAAGGGGCTGTTGATCGCGGCAATCCGGGACGACAATCCGGTGGTCTTCCTGGAACACAAGCTGCTGTATCTGGGCGGCGCGGCCCCGGTGCCCGAAGCCCCGTATGAGATCGAGATCGGCAAGGCCGACATCAAGCGCGAAGGCACCGACATCACCATCATCGCGACGCTTGCCATGGTGGAACGCGCCCTTTCCGCCGCCGATACGCTGGCCCGCGAAGGCATCAGCGCCGAGGTGATCGACCCGCGCAGCCTGCGCCCGCTGGACATGGATTGCTTCATCCGTTCCGTGAAGAAGACCAGCCGTTGCCTTGTTGTCCACGAGGCCTGGCGCACCGGCGGGCTTGGCGGCGAGATTGCCGCCCAGATCACCGAAGAGGCGTTCGATTGGCTGGATGCCCCGGTTGAACGGCTGGGCGCGGCCGAACTGCCGATGCCCTATAACGACCGGCTTGAACGCGAGGTGATGCCAAGTGCGGCCGCGATTGCCGAGGCCGCGCGGCGCATCTGCCACCGTGATCGCGGCACGGAGGTTTAAGCCATGGCCGTTGAAATCCTGATGCCGGCGCTGTCCCCTTCGATGGTCGCGGGCAAGCTGGTCTGCTGGCATGTGGCGCCGGGGACGCCCGTCAAGAAGGGCGATGTCCTGGCAGAGCTGGAAACAGACAAGGCCGCGCTGGACATCGAATCTCCCGCCGATGGCGTGCTGGAGCGGATTCTGATCGAAGGCGGCACCCCGGATGTGCCGGTCCAGACGGTGATCGGGCTGATCGGTGACGGAAAATCCGCCGCCCCGCCGGCTGTGGCAGGCGCTGCCCCGGCACCGTCCGGGCAACAGGCTGCCCCTGCGGCGCCCGGGGCGGATGAACCGCCGCGCCGCATTTCGCCCCTGGCACGCCGCATTGCGCGGGATCTGGGGGTTGAAACCGATGGTCTGCGGGGCAGCGGGCCGAAGGGGCGCATCATCGCCGCCGACATTCGCGAAGCGGCGGCGCGGGTTACCGCCCCGGCGCCGGTGGCCGCGGTGGCGGCTACCGCCCCGGTTGCAGCACCGCCAGCAGCCATCACCACCCCGCTGCCCGCGGGCACAGAGCTTGAGCCGCATGGCGCCATGCGCCGCACCATTGCCCGCCGTCTGGTGGACTCCAAGCAGACGGTGCCGCATTTCTATCTGGAAATCCGCTGCGAGGCGGACGCGCTTCTGGCCCTGCGGGCGCAACTGAACACGGCGCTGGCCGATGGCGGGGCCGAGACGAAGCTGACGGTGAATGATCTGGTGATGAAGGCCTATGCGCTGGCCATCGCCCGGACGCCCGAGGCCATGGTCACCTGGACCGACGAGGGGCTGGTGCGCCATCGGCAGGTTGATCTTGGCATGGCCGTGGCGCTTGATGCCGGGCTGATCACCCCCATTCTGCGCGATGCGGCCCGGTTGTCGCTGGGGGCGCTGTCGGATGCGGCGCGGCTGGCCATCGGGCGCGCCCGTGAAGGCCGGCTTGGTGCCGAGGAATACTCCGGCGGGCTTGCGGGCATCTCGAACCTTGGCATGTTCGGCGTCAGCGCCTTTTCGGCGATCATCAACCCGCCGCAAAGCATGAACCTTGCCGTCGGCACCATCGAAACCGATCTGGCCCTGCGGGATGGCCAGCCGGTCGAGGTGCGGCGCCTGCGCCTGACCCTGTCGGTTGATCACCGGGCCATTGACGGCGCGGTGGGCGCACGGCTGCTGCAGAACCTGAAGCGGCTGATCGAAGCGCCGCTGTTGCTGGCCGCATGATGCACGACGCATTGCAGGGGCTGTTCGATCTGACCGGCCGCACCGCCCTGATCACCGGAGCGGCGCGCGGGATCGGGCTGGAAACCGCGCGGCTGCTGGGGGCCGCGGGGGCAGCGGTCGTGCTGGTCGACCGCGATACCGCTGCGCTTAAGGCCAGCGCCGGAGGTCTGGCAGAGGAAGGCATCGCCTGCCTGCCGGTGGCGGCCGACATCACCGATGCGGCGGCGCTGGATCGGCTGTTCGACCGGCTGGCCGACTGGCGCGGCGGCGCCGATATTCTGGTGAACAACGCCGCCATGGTGCAGCGCAGCCCGGCAAGCGACCTTGTGCCCGAACTGTGGCGCCAGGCGATGGCGGTCAATCTTGACGCGGGGTTCGAGCTTTGCCGCCGCGTTCACCCCGGCATGCTGGGGCGCGGCGGCGGCGCCATCGTCAACATCGCCTCGATCATGGCGATGTCGGGGGGCGGCTTCTATCCGATTGCCTCTTACCATGCCTCGAAGGGCGGTCTGGTCAATCTGACCCGGGCGCTGGCGGTGGAATGGGGATCGGCGGGCATCCGGGTGAATGCTGTGGCACCGGGCTGGATTCGCACCGATTTCAACAGGGATTTCCTTGATCAGCCCGGCAATGCCGGCCCGCTTCTGGCGGCAACGCCACTTGGGCGCTTTGGCAGCTTGCGGGATGCGGCGGCGGCGGTGCTCTATCTTTGCAGCCCGGCAGCGGCGATGGTCACCGGCCATGTTCTTGCCGTTGACGGAGGTTTTCTTGCCCGGTGAGAACAACATAGGGAGACGGCACATGGCCATGACTGTCAATCACACCGGCATAACCGTTGCCGATCTCGACCATTCCGAAGCGATGTTTGAAAAGCTGTTCGGGTTCGAAACCCTGTCGCGCGCGACGAGAGACCCCGACATGATCTCACGGGTGACGGGCGTGCCAAATGCGCGCGTCGAGGTGGCCTATATGCGCAACGGCTCTGCCACTGTTGAGTTGCTGTGTTACGCTGCGCCGGAAGACCGCGCAGACTTTCGTCCGCGGCCGTGTGACCTGGGGTCGCTGCATATGGGCTTCAACGTCGCAAACCTTGCTCAGGCCATGGACGAGGCCAGGAAATGGTCGCTTGAACTGATGGGCGAGGTCGCCGTTGTGAACGCCGGGCCGAACAAAGGGGCGAAGATCGTCTATTTGCGAGACCCCCGCGATGGCCTTGTTCTTGAGCTTATCGAGCCAGCGCCGAACGGCCAGAACGGGTCATAGCAAAGCACCGCGTGGTGCCGAAGGGCTCAGGCCCATTGCCAGCCTATCGGATGATGTCTCTCAAAAGACGGCAGCGCTGATGGATCGTTGATCGTGCCCGGGTGCCTTTGTTCAAATGCACCCGGGAAAGCCCTGCTTGTTTATGGCTTTGCCAGAACTGACGCGTATCTCAGGCAGCCTTGCGCTGCCCCAGTGCTGCGGCACTGAAGCTGCAACTGTAGATGTAATGCATCACATCTGCACGGCCCGGAATGGGCGCAATGTCGTCCCGCAGCCAGAACCACGGCTGGGCCGACAACCTGCGCTCGAACTCTGGGGATGCGGTGGCTGACCAGAATGCGACCACGCCCTTCGGACCAAGGGATCTGGCCACAGCGCCAAGGCCGCCATCCTGATAAAGCCCGATGTTCGCCGCCCGGACAAGGGAATCGGGCCCGTTGTCCGTGTCCATCAGGATCAGGTCGTAGCCTGTGTCGATCGCTTCCAGATGTGCTTGCACATCGCCAAGAAGCACCCGCGTCCGCGGATCATCAAGCGCATGATCTGTCAGATGGGCCAGCGGCCCCCGGTTCCATTCGACGATTTCCGGGATCAGTTCGCAGACGGTCACTTCGGCATCCGGTGCGGCAAGCTCAAGCACCGCTCTCAGCGTGAAGCCAAGCCCCAGGCCCCCGATCAGGATGCGCTGCGCCGCAAAGTCCATGCGACGCATGGAACGCAGCGCGAGCTGGTCTTCGGACTGGTGGTTCAGGTTCGACATCAGCTCAATGCCGTTATAGCAGATCTCGAACAGATCGCCGCGCTGACGCAAAAGAATATCGTCTCCCAACGCCGTCTCGGCGCGGGCCAGTGTGGTCCACATGGTCATGTCTGGTCCTGTAATGAAAGAGACCCCGCTCATCGGCGGGGGCGATCAAGGGTTCATCGCTTGCCGGGGTTGCCCTGCGCCTCAGGCGCAAAGGCAACCCTCAGACATTGTTCGAACTGAACCCGCACAGGAGGGGGAAGACAGCCGAAATGTTGAAAAACGAATTCATCTATCTCGCCTGACGGACATGGGCCGCAATCAGGAACGGCCGACCGTTCATATAGTGCCCAAGAGCGCCCTATGCAATTGACCCGCCCCGAGTGGCCAGGCACCGCTCCCGGGCGATGTGCAGGACCGCCACCTGGAAACCGTCAGCCCGGGCCGACAAGGCGCCAGAAGAAGATCGCGCTCATCCCGAAACCTACTGTCGCAATCACCCCCCGGATCACAGGTTTCGGCAAGGCACGCGCGACGGGGGCACCAGCATAGCCGCCCGCGGTCGCGGCGACCATCATGATGGCCGCCTGTGGCCATGCCACCATGCCCGCCACGGCGAACACGGCCACCGAGATTGCCGACAACAGAAAACTCAGCCCCGATTTCAGGGCGTTCATGTGGTTGAGGTCGCTCATTCCCCATAATGCGAACAGCGCAAGCAGCATGATCCCAAGCCCGCCGTTGAAGTAGCCGCCATAAAGAGCAACGGCGAACAGACCCAGGGCACCTTCGGTTGACGCGTCCCGCGCCCTTGCAGCGGCCCATTGTCGAACCCGGTCTCCGAACAGGAAAGCCAGGGTGGCGGTCAGCAGAAGAAACGGGACCACAAAGGAAAAGGCTTCGTTTGAAGATAATAGCAGCAGTCCCGACCCGATCAGCCCGCCCGCCAGGGTGATGCTGGCCAGCCGCCAAAGCCTCCTGCGGTCAAAGCCGGCCAGCTCTTGCCGAAACCCCAGCGCGCCGCCCAGATAGCCCGGAAAGACAGCAACCGTGCTGGTGGCGTTGGCGATCACAGGAGGCATGCCGGTAAAAACCAGCGCGGGGAAGGTCAGAAAGGTTCCTCCTCCCGCAATGGTATTCAGAACGCCTGCACAAAATGCGGCAGCAATCAGTACCAGATATTCCATTTCCGCCGTCTCTCCTGCATGTCATCTGTTGGTCGGTGGACGCCTCAGGTCGGGAGCACGGCATCGGCGAAGGCAAGCGACTTGACCGCGTCGTCCGCGCACCGAAGCGGCGCGCGCAGCCCGTTCACATCCCGAGCAGGGTGGCGCCCGGCAAGGATGATGCCGGCACGACAGCCCCGAGGCGCGGTCTTGTTCTGGCACCAGCGAGTGGCCACTCAACATCGGTTCGGGGGGTGATCAAGCTGGCCATTAGGCCTCCTCGGACAGTTTGTCGCCTCATGGTGTTTGGGAAAGGGATGAGGCCCCGGGAGATTCAGTCAGCGCATCAGCGCCTGAACCGCCCGGGGATGCAGGCGGTTCAGAAGATGAAACCGGAAGTGGTTTTCCAGCAAGGCCATGGACCGAGGCTAGGTACCCTGCCGCGGCCAGTCAACCCGCGCGGCCGGCGTCGGGTGCGACGCGGCCCGGCGTGTTTCACGGGGTTCCAGCGCGATCGGCACCTTTGCGCCTATCCGGTGGCCGGATGTTCCCCGGCACAATTGAAACTGCGCGCGTAAAGGCCCATCTGGGAACCATGTCGATCTTCGGTTTCCACATAAGGGCCCTGCGCTCTGCAGGGGTTCTGCTGAACCGCCGGTAGCCCCGGGCGGCACAGGCTTGCGCCTGCCGACACCCCGGGGTTGTCCAATCCGACCTCTCACAATTCGTCTGAACCAGGCCGGCTCGTCCACGGGCGGCCCGCTTCTGCGCTTGGTGAGGGATTCAGTGCGTTTCAGAAGTGGAGAACGAAATGTCCGTCTACATCAAGTCCGGGTCCGGGCAAGGCACCGACAGCAACATCGGCCAGATGCCCGGGATATCCTTCATCCTGCGCTGTTGGAGAAGCGCCGTCCGACGCTGGGAACGGCGAAAGATGATCGCGGTTCTGGCCAGACTGGATGACCGCGTCCTGTGGGACATCGGCCTGTGCCGTGGAGAAATCGAAGACTTTGTCAACGGCCTGAGCCGAGACGAACCCCGAACCGGCACCCGTGCCGAAAACCCGTCTGGAAACTACAAGCTGACGGCTTCAGCCACGACTTGCAGGATGACCGGATGAGTGCCGTTTCCATCCACTTCCGGGGGCTTCTTCAAAACCGCCCCCTGCCCGGGGCGGTCTGAATTCGCGCATGTGTCGCGGCTGCTCCGGGTCTTTCACCTCAGCCTGAACCCGATGTGAAACGATGGCGACAGCCTCGCCAGAGGAGCAAACATGACCGTTTCGAAAGAACAACGACTTGCCGGAGATTCAATCAGTTACGCAATTCTCTGCCAGCACGCCGCCACAAGTGTGCTGACGAAGACGGACCGCCGTGCCCTGGTTGACCACATTCTGCGCGCCGAAAAGGTCGGGGCCGGAGCGCCTGCGATGTTGGCAAGGCTTCTTGGCCTCAAGCTTCTGTATGCGTCGATTGTGGAGAACGGAAGCATCGGCACCCAGACCGCGGCCGGTGGCTCACGGGTGATCTATGCCGTCGACGACCTGCGGCCACAGTCGGGAAGGCTGTTCCACTACGACGAATTTGCCGAGGAAGATAACGGCCTTCATGTCGGATCGCTGCTGGGGGCAACGCTGATCGGCATGAAGGCCGGCACCCATGGGCCGCTGTTGCAGGCAGACGGAACGCTTCGCCGCGTGCGTCTGCTCAGCGTCGAGCGGGCTCACGCATAACGGCAGGTCCAAAATGAAACACCGGGGTCTTCCTGGCCCCTCCAACATGACAATCGAGAAAGAAACATGACAACCAGCACCAACCCTGTGTCGGCACGGCTGCCGAAAATCTACCTGGACAAAAGCCTGGTCGGCCGCCTTGAAGCGCTGGCGGCTTCCGTGATGAGACGCTCGCCAGAGGTTGGCGAGCGCCTTATCGACGAGATCGCGCGGGCAAAGCTGGTTGCCCCGGCCACAATGCGCAGCGATGTGGTGACGATTGGAAGTGAGGTCACCTATCGTGACCTTGGCACGGCGCGTTTGAATACCGTCTCTGTGGTCTATCCCGAGGATGCGGATATCGAGAAAGGCCGCATCTCCGTGCTTACGCCGGTGGGCGTCGCCCTGCTTGGCCTCAGTCCGGGGGCTGAAATCTCGTGGACCACGCGTGATGACGCAACGCGCCAACTGCTGGTTGTGAAGGTCACGCCGCCACCAGGGTGACCGAACAGCCCATCGGTGCCGCAGGGGGGGCTGACGGACCCCGGCGGCACCGATGCCTGTCTTTTGTGGTCAGTGCCCAGCCATCAGGTATTCCGCAACGGCCTGATACGCCGGCAGCGATGTCGGGTCGATGTCGGCGTTGGCGGCCGTCGGGAATGACGCGAAGCGCACAAGCACCATTTCGGCCGTCGGATCGACATAGATGGTCTGGCCATGCACGCCACGCGCGGCAAAAGCGCCGTGGTCGTTGTGGAACACCCACCACTGGCTGGTATAGCTGCCGTTCGGAATGCTTGCATAGCCGCTGAACTTGGACTGATCGCCACCCTTGGCGATGTTCTCGGCCACTTCTGCCGGGAACAGCCGTTCGCCGTTGATCTCTCCCTTGTTCAGCATCAAAAGGCCCAGCCGCGCCGCATCACGCAAGCCAAGGCTGATGCCCCCGCCCGCGAAGGGCACGCCCTTGCCGTCCACGGTCTGATAGGCGTCCTGTTCCGCACCCATCCGGCTCCACAGCCGGTCCGAGGCGAGGTCGGTCACCGATTTGCCCGCCGTGCGGCTGATGATCCACCCCAGCATATCCGAGTTGATCGTTTTGTAGTGGAACGCGTCGCCATGGTTCCCCTCGGGCTGAACCTGGGCCAGATACTCCCAGTATCCGTTCGGTCCCGTGTAGCCTTCGGGTTTCGGCAGCGGGCTTGCCGCGGCCGAGTAGATCCAGATATCGGCATTCGGGTCCGCGTAGTTCTCGGAATACCTGACGCCCGTGACCATATCCATGACTTGCCGGACCGTCGCGCTTCCGAAAGCCCCGTCCGCCACTTCGGGGATGATGTCGCGAACCAGCTTCGTGTCGTCAAGGGCGCCTTCCACCACCAGGATTTCGGCCAGAAGTCCCGTCACGGATTTGGTCATCGACATTGCGGCATGCTTGGCGCCTTCATCCATGCAGCCGAAGTAACGCTCGTACACGACCTTGCCCTTGTGCAGGATAAGGATGCCGTCGGTGTAGTTGGCGTAAAGCGATTCTTCCCAGGTCATCGGCGCCTCCGCCCCGAGCGGAGTGAAGGTCAGCGCGTCGATCTTGCTGCGCAGGTCGGCGAATTCCGAAGGTGACGGGTAGGACAGCGGCACCGGCGCGCCAAGGCCACGGCTGATTTCTTCCGTCGGCAGGAATTCCCGCAGGTGACAGACCGACCAGCGCAGCTTGGGGAAGCTGAAATACACCGAATCCGGCTGGGTAATGATCTTGTCCTCGGGGGGCGGAAAGCCCTGCATCCAGCCCATGACCCGCGGGTCGGACTCCTGCGCCGAAAGCGGGGCGGATTGGGCCTGTGCAACCGTCACTGCGCCAAGGGACATGGCCACTCCTGCTGTCAGGCTGAGAACCTTAGAAATTGATGACGACATTGACGAAACCTCCTGTCCATGGGGATGCGTCCCCGCCGATGACATTGTCGATTCCTGCTCCGGGGAAGGAAACCGATACTCCTGCTGTCAGGAACGTGTTGCGGTTGATGATGCGGCTGTATTCAAGGAAGATATCATCTGCGAGTTCGGCGTTGGTCACACCCGTGACCAGATTTCCATTCTCGTCCAGCCGGGTGGCTTGGCCGAACTGGATCTGGCTGTTCAACTCGTTCGCCCGGATATGCGCGTAACGTATTGTCAGCGTGTCCTGCTGGGTTGGCCTGAGCTGCAGCGCCAAGGTCAGGGCATTCACGTTCGAGTTCAGGAAAGTTGACGCGGACTTCGATCCTGTCGCCCAGGCGCTGGGGCTTCCCTGGTAGTAGAGAGGATCGAACCGCTCGAGCTTTGCCGTGTTCGGGTCATCGCCGGAAAAGGTCTGGTAGCCCAGGGTAAGGCTTGGCGACCAGGGCGCATCCACAAAATTGTAGCTTGCGGTCACCCGGCCTGCCCAGGATTCAAGATCGATCCGGTCATTCCATTGATAGGCGAAATCTCCTGCGAAGACCCAATTCTCCATCGTGCCGGCAAAAGGATTCGTCTTGGCGTAAAGGTTGATTGTCTTGGTCCCGTCCCGCCCCCCCGGAATGATCGTTGGAGCGGCACCGCCCGATCCGGCCTGCGGATAAGGCGAACCCGAGTTGAGAACGTCCACAAATGTCGCGCCGAGGTAGCCCCCGTTCGGGCCATCTTGACGAAGGTCGATGCCAGCAAGTTTGTTGCCGCTGTCATTGGCGGGCAGTTCGTTGGGATCAAGATAGAAGACGGTCCCTGTGACCGTACCAAAGGCCAGGCGCCCGATGGCGGCCCTTTCCCATGCCTCTCGCGGGCCAAGCTTCAGGGCGCCGCGATCAAACCCGCTGCTCGCGCCATTCGCGATCAGCATGCCCGTCCCAAGGGTCAGTTCGCGCGGCCCGAACGAAAAATCGTAGGACAGCCCGCCATTCACATCGCCACGGATCGCAAGGTAGGCTTCTTCAAGGGTGGTCGCCCCGGTGTCGCCCGTGTCGAACGCATCAGTCCCCATCGTATAGGACGACACGACCGAGAGCTTTCCATAGATAACAGCGCCCGATTCCAGCCGATAGTCGAAGCTCAGGCCCGGTTTGATGTAACCTTCCAGCCAGTTGGTGTCCGGGTCAAAAGTGCTGCCCGGCGCAGTCGTGGCAGAAAGGTCCCAAAACAGGTTTTGCTCGCTCACTGCGTTCAGCCCGGCCTGGAAATGCCAGCGAAGGGTCAGACCGTCGCGATTGATGATCGTGGTTCGGTCTTCCGCCAGAGCTGGACTGGCGAAGAGTGTTGTTATCGCTGCTGCAATCGTCGTTCGGGCGTGATTTCGGGAACGGCGTCTCCGGGACAACAAGTCTGCCATGTGTCTTCCCCTGTGGGTTGGGGGCCTGAAACTGGACCTGCGTAAGCTGCTCCGTGATCGTTGGACATATTTCCGGCTGATTCAAGCTACTGCCTGCGCCTGCTGATCGGTTTCGATGCTATTGATGTAGACCACGGTGGTCGGCTGTCCGCCATGGGCAGTGTAAGGGCGTTGGTGGTTGTAGAATGTTATCCGAGCCGACATGGCGCACCCCCGGAACGTAAGCGTTTCCAGCCTCCCACCTTCCGGCTCTCATCCTGATCGGTTCTTTGGACTTTGGTGATTGTTGGAATGGATTTTCTCCATGGAGACTACATTGGAGGTTTTCCCGGTTGGCGGTCGCGGCCGTCGGAACCGGAAGTGGCCTGATGAGGTGAAGGCCCGGATCGTGGCGGAGACGCTGACGCCGGGTATCACGGTGAATTCTGTCGCGCGGCGTCATGGTGTTCCGGCGAACCACGTTTCGGCGTGGCGGACGCTGGCGCGCAAAGGGCGGCTGGTGCTGCCGGCGCCGGAGGATCCGGTGGAATTTGCATCGTTGATGATTGGCCCGGTTGGTGATGGACCGCGTTGTGCCGTGGGCGCCGCGGACCGGCCCGAGATCATCGCGGGCGCGGTGGCTATCCGTCTGGAAACCGGAGCCTCGGCGGAGCGGATTGCGTCGGTCGTGCGCGCCTTGGCTGCCAGCCCATGATGTTCCCGTCGAACCGGGTTCGGATCATGGTCGCGACAAAGCCCATCGACTTCAGAAAGGGTCATGATGGCCTGGCAGCGCTGGTGTCGTCTGTGCTGCGCAAGGATCCGTTCACCGGGGCGGTCTTTGTCTTCCGCTCGCGTAAGGCGGACAGGCTGAAGCTCTTATACTGGGACGGCACCGGCCTCGTGATGGCCTACAAAAGGCTGGAGGATGCGACGTTCACCTGGCCCGCGATCAAGGACGGGGTGATGGCGCTGAACCATGCCCAGTTCGAGGCGCTGTTTGCCGGGCTGGACTGGCGCAAGGTAAAGGCGCTGGAGGGGCGTCCACCGGCTGCGGCAGAGTGAACCAACCATTTGGTTTTGCGTGTTTTTGCGGGGATATTATGGTAGCTCCAGCCCATGCAAACCGCACCCGTCATCGACCTTTCCACCATCCCTGCCGCGCAACGTGCGGCTGTTCTGGCGTTGATGGAAACCGTGGCGGCGCTGACGGAAATCACCCGTCGGCAAGAGCATCTGATCGCTGAGTTGAATCATGCCCTGCATGGCAAGCGGTCGGAAAAGCTGTCTGAAGATGAACGGCAGTTGGCATTCGAGGATCTGTCCATCGCGCTGGCCGAGGTTGAAGCGGAAAAGGAAACCCGCGCCGCCAAAGCAGATGACAAGGCGAGCAAACCCACCCCCAAGCGCACTATCGGCAATCTGCCGGCCGCGTTGCCGCGCATCGAAGAGATCATCGAACCCGCCAGCCTGATCTGCCCCTGTGGCTGCGGTGTCATGCACAAGAGTAAGCGTTCGCGGGGGACCACGGACGGCTTATCTTGACGGCGTGAAGTTCCACGGCAGCAGGTCGTCGAGGCGGCTTTGCGGGTGGCCGTTGGCGATAGCTGTCAAGGTGGCCTTGAGATAGGCGAAGGGCTCTATGCCGTTGATCTTGCAAGTTTCGATCAGCGAGGCGATGCGGCCCCAGGCGATGCCGCCTTCGTCATGGCCGGCGAAGAGCGTATTTTTGCGATTGAGGGCTATCGGGCGGATCAGGTTTTCGACCCTGTTGGAGTCGATTTCGACGCGGCCGTCGGTCAGGAAGGTTTGCAGCCCGTCCCAGTGATTGTGGATGTAGGCGAGCTTTTCGCCGAGCCGGGATTTGGCGGAGATCTTGCGGCGTTGTGCCTGCAGCCAGTCGCCGAAGGCGGCCACCAGCGGCGCGGTGCGGGCCTGACGGGCGGAGAGGCGCTGGCCGGGCGAGATGCCGCGGATGTCGGCCTCGACGGCATAGAGTTCGGCGATGCGGCGCAGACCCTCGGCGGCGATCTCCGATCCGTCGCGGTCAAAGACTTCCTTGAGTTTGCGCCGTGCATGCGCCCAACAGTGGGCCACCCGAATGGGCGCGCCGCCCTTGCGGGATGGTTTGGTCAGGCGGTTGTAGCCGGTGTAACCGTCAATCTGCAGGATGCCGTCGAAGCCGGTGAGGAAGGTCTCGGCATTCTCTCCCGCGCGGCCGGGGGCATAGAAGTAGACCACGCCGGGCGGGTCCTCGCCGCCCCACGGTCGGTCATCGCGGGCCAGCGCCCAAAGGTATCCGGTCTTTGTCACACCGCGCCCCGGATCCAGCACCGGGGCAGTGGTTTCATCCATGAACAGCTTGGATGACCGCTTCAGATGTTCAGCCAGCCGGTCGACAATGGGTTTCAGGTGGAACGCAGCCTTGCCGACCCAGTCGGCCAGCACAGCGCGGTGCAGATCAAGACCCGCCCGCGCCAGGATCTGGCTCTGCCGATATAACGGCAGGTGATCGGCATACTTGCGAACCAGCACATGGGCGAGCGTTGCCTCGGTCGGCAGGCCGCCCATGATCAGGTGAGACGGCGCAGGGGCTTGGGTCACGCCATCGGTGCAGGCGCGGCAGGCATACTTCGGACGCACGGTCACGATCACGCGCAGCTGGGCGGGAACGATGTCCAGACGTTCCGAACGGTCTTCGCCGATCTTGTGCATGACGCCGCAGCCACAGGGGCAGATCAGGCTGTCAGGTTCGATGACCTCTTCGATGCGCGGCAACGCAGCGGGCAGGTTGCCGATGGTGCGCTTTGGCGCAGGTTTGGCCGCCCCGTCACCTGTTTTGGCGGCACGCGTTTCCTTCTCCGCCTCGACTTCGGCCAGAGCGATGGACAGGTCCTCAAACGCCAACTGCCGTTCATCTTCAGACAGCTTTTCTGACCGCTTGCCATGCAGGGCGTGGTTTAGTTCGGCGATCAGATGCTCTTGCCGACGGGTGATTTCCGTCAGCGCCGCCACGGTTTCCATCAACGCCAGAACAGCCGCACGTTGCGCGGCAGGGATGGTGGAAAGGTCGATGACGGGTGCGGTTTGCATGGGCTGGAGCTACCATAATATCCCCGCAAAAACACGCAAAACCAAATGGTTGGTTCACTCTGCCGCAGCCGGTGGACGCCCCTCCAGCGCCTTTACCTTGCGCCAGTCCAGCCCGGCAAACAGCGCCTCGAACTGGGCATGGTTCAGCGCCATCACCCCGTCCTTGATCGCGGGCCAGGTGAACGTCGCATCCTCCAGCCTTTTGTAGGCCATCACGAGGCCGGTGCCGTCCCAGTATAAGAGCTTCAGCCTGTCCGCCTTACGCGAGCGGAAGACAAAGACCGCCCCGGTGAACGGATCCTTGCGCAGCACAGACGACACCAGCGCTGCCAGGCCATCATGACCCTTTCTGAAGTCGATGGGCTTTGTCGCGACCATGATCCGAACCCGGTTCGACGGGAACATCATGGGCTGGCAGCCAAGGCGCGCACGACCGACGCAATCCGCTCCGCCGAGGCTCCGGTTTCCAGACGGATAGCCACCGCGCCCGCGATGATCTCAGGCCGGTCCGCGGCGCCCACGGCACAACGCGGTCCATCACCAACCGGGCCAATCATCAACGATGCAAATTCCACCGGATCCTCCGGCGCCGGCAGCACCAGCCGCCCTTTGCGCGCCAGCGTCCGCCACGCCGAAACGTGGTTCGCCGGAACACCATGACGCCGCGCGACAGAATTCACCGTGATACCCGGCGTCAGCGTCTCCGCCACGATCCGGGCCTTCACCTCATCAGGCCACTTCCGGTTCCGACGGCCGCGACCGCCAACCGGGAAAACCTCCAATGTAGTCTCCATGGAGAAAATCCATTCCAACAATCACCAAAGTCCAAAGAACCGATCAGGATGAGAGCCGGAAGGTGGGAGGCTGGAAACGCTTACCTCGATCAAGCCAAAAGCCCCCTATAGACTTCTGACAATGCTGACAGAGCAACCTTCAGCAGAGGACCGGAAGCGCTCTGCGACAGAACCCGCTGGCATCACGCTCTTGGCTCAGCCATCGCGTCAGCGTTGACAGCCCGATGCCCAGATCCTCCGCGATCTCCCGCCGCGGGTCAGTGCAAGCCGCACCGCTTCACGCCGAAACTCCGGCGTCGGTCTGTTCCCGTTTCCCATAGAACACCTCCTGATTCCTCAGTTGGTGCTCTCCACATTTCCCGGGCAAGTCCAGATTCCGACAGCATATGGGTAAATCATCGACATCCATCAGGCATCTATTTCATATTCCTCCCACAGGCCCGGACCTATTTGGCGACGCTTCTTCAGTTTGCGACCCTCTGGGTTCAGGAGGTGCCTCAAAAGATTCTGCCGTTCAGAGTACCAATCGGGCCTGTCGATCACATCAAATATGTTTTCGCTTACGGATACCATCCGAGCCTTTCCAACACAAGCATAGGGAAACCTGTGGGCAATCACAGATTCAAAAATTGCATCTGTAAGATGTCGGGGTGAAAAGCAAGCGCTATGAGCGTTGAAACATATCCAAGGACGGTCAGTAGTAATTTCTTGCAAACCATTAGGCACCCTAAGGTGTGCATCTTCGGGGGCTCCTGAAATCCCCCATTTGCTCGGTTTCAGGCTAGCATCCTCAACTTCGAAGAGCACGCAAAGTTGGTTGAACAGCAGCTGAAAGTCAATAGAGCGTGTCAATGTTCCAGTGATCGTCGGGCCACCAGCCAAGGGAAAACCATCAACCTTTCGAATTGAGAAGTGCTTCATGCCTCCCTTGCTTCTGAGGCTATCGGATCTTTCCCAACTTGGTGTGTAGATATTCTGGCGAGGGGCGGGTAGAAACCAGAAGGGCTCAGCAGAATCCGGCCCGTGGTAGCGCACCTTGTCTTTTTCAACGTCGCCCCAGACCCAAGCAGGTCTTAGATCATGTTCGGGCCGCTCAAAGAGCGCAAACATTTCCCGCCCAATCGCCCAATTGGATGTTGGCTGATGAGTATGGATGGTCATGAATGCCGTTTCAAACTTCATCACTTCCCCTGCGATCACGGAACAAATTGTCCGGTTCTATATTAAACCTCAAAACACCATAATTAGTCGGGTTTCCTGCGGCTGCATTAACTAGATCAATCCTATCTTGAAGTCCGCATTAATATACGCCTCGGGGGCACCACCAAAGTGTAACCTATAGAGTTCTCTTCCGCATAAATCAGCTTTGCCTTAATCTGATCTGTCGCCTTGATCGGAGTTTTGCGATATTTTTTACGGTTCTGTCAGCATTGTCAGAAGTCTATAGGGGGCTTGTGGCGTGATCGAGTTCAAGGGCGTGCACTATCCGAAGTCGGTGATCCTGCACGCGGTGTTCTTCTGCCTCCGCTACGTCGTCTCCTACCGCGATTTCGAGGAGATCCTGATGGTGCGGGGGGTGAAGGTCAACCACGCGACGCTGAACCGTTGGGTGGTGAGGTTCTCGCCGCTTATCGCTGCCCCGGGCGCAAGCAGGGAAGCGGGCGACGACCATGCCCTGGCGGATGGATGAGACCTGCATCAAGGTGAAGGGCAAGTGGACCTACCTCTACCGCGCCGTCGATCGGGATGGCCAAACCCTTGACTTCATGCTCTCCGAGCGCCGGGATCTGACGGCTGCCCGGCGGTTCTTCAGGCGGGCGATTGACAGACTGCGTCGTCATCGGCAAGAGCGGCGCCAACATGGCCGGGCTGCAGGCGGTGAACACGATCTGAAATTCACCGCCGGCGGGCGCACGATCAAGATCAGGCAGGTCAAATGCCTCAACAACATCCTCGAACAGGACCATCGCTTCATCAAGCGGATCACCGGCCCGATGATGGGCTTCAAGGCATTCCATTCAGCCTCAGCGACCATCGGAGGGATCGAGGTCGCGCACGTGACCCGCAAGGGGCAGATCCCCGCCAACGGGGCTTCGGACTGCCATACCTTCGCGGAACTCGCAGTATAGTTCTGTCCAGAGGCCGGGCGTTTTCAAAAGATGAGAAAATTTGCGACAGAACCGAAGTACGTAATTTCGAGGGGGTGAATCAATGAACGCCAGCGATGTAGCAGGAGTATTCAAACAGTTAGGCTGGACGCCTGGGCAAGACGTTGATCGTTATGCAGAAATAGAGCTTTCCGATAGAATCGTGCATGTAGGGTTCAAAGTTAAGGACTTTACCGTCTACCAAAAGTTTGAATCTACCCATTCACTTATGACTATCGGCTTTACGAATGCGGTCAAATGGATTGAAGGTGGCCGAAGGGAAATTAATGATCGCCTCAAGGTAGGTTCCAATGAAAAGGTAAGGTTTCAAGAGCCGGCAATCACACGCAAACATATAGAGATAGCGTGTAACAGAGCCATTGAGTGGGCAATGTCTTTTGATATTAATCAGCGTTATGAGGAGCTCTGTAACCTTGATCCGTCAACACCGGGTGCTGCCGGAGTTTGGCACCTTGCTTCTTTGGTGTTGCTTGGTAACGTAATAAAGCTGAAATCCTATCAGGCAAGCTTCGAATCCGGTGACCGGCTCGGGTTCGTGAATTATGTTACGAAGGATTATATTGACCGGGCGGTCGTTCTGGCCGAAAAAGCCGCACCAACGTCATAACCATGCTGTTTCGAACTGGCATTCTGGCCGGCTCTGTCGCAAGTTTTCCGTCTGGTGGCTAGGCTCATCTGAGGACGGATTCATGCCGCGAGTTCCGCAAATGTCTGGAAAGGGGTCTTGCCGGTGGCCGGCATGTGACCCTTTCGGATGATGTGTGCAGCCTCGATCCTGGCGATGGATTCAGTGGCAGAATGAAGGGCCTTGAGCCCCATCACTGAGCCAGTGTTTCGCTTGGTAAAACGGCGATCCTGTTCTGGAATGTTGTTGAGGTATTTGTCCAAGACCTGCTTCAACATGAACGCCTTCTGTGCGTCCGAAACTTGCTCGCCTTCATGCGATTCCGCTCCTCTCCCAGCCAGGAAAACGTAGCGGAAAACTCCAGATTCAAACGATCCAGTTCTCAGGGGGTAGATCAGCAAGAAAACTTCATCATCATTTTCGACTGTATTCGCCGTATGTTTTGCCATCTATATTGATTGCGAGATTCTTGTATGACAGACTAATTCGGAGTTGAGAGATTTTCGCGATGATCACCCTCCATTGCATCCGGCCCGAAACCAACGCCCGTCGGTATTATACCGTGGATGTCGTCACCGATTTGTTCGGAGTGGCAACCCTTGTCAAATCGTGGGGAAGGATCGGCACAAGGGGGCAACAAATGCTGCATTCCTACGAGACCGGCGACAAAGCCCGGAACGCGATGGAAAGCCTTGTCCGCAGAAAGTTGAAGAAGGGCTATCTATCGGCATGACATCCACAGGCCTCTTGAGCCTCGCCCGCAGAAGACCGATAGCGCCTACGGGCAATCCTCTCAGCACAGCCACTTCGGCATCTGGACAACAGTGCTGCGCCAGGAAGCTCCCGCGAGCGGCGACGCTTCCATGCCGCGGGCCAGTCCGATCCCGAACCCGCACAGGTGCAAAACCCGAGCAGCGAAGTCGGGCTCGTCCCCGCTCAGATACTCCTGATAGAAGCTCGTCTGATGCCGGACGTTGCCTTCAAAGCGGACAGCGCTGAGGTCGAACGCAAACTGGCCCTGCCCCCCATAGGTGAACTGGAAGCCGATCCGCAACCCGGCCATGCCGCGCCTCCCGCTCCACACAAGCACAACGAACGGCCTGCCGGCGTCTTTGGGCGCGCAGATGTTGGTCGCACGACCTTCAAGGTTCAGTTTGGCTGAACTGATGCGGAACGCCGGAAAGATTGCCTGTTTCAGCACCAAAGGCCAAAGCTGGCCGTCGCCCCTGACATGCTTTGGCAGAGGGTTCTGTCGCAAATTTCCGAGCCGGCTGAGCGGGGCCATTCGTCAGACATGATTATGCTGCAAGCGCTGCGAAGGTCTGGAAGGCGGTGGCGCCATTGGCGGGGATCTGTCCCTTGCGGATCATATGTGCGGCTTCGATCCCGGCGATGGTGGCCGCGGCCGAATGGAACGCCTTGAAGCCCATCATCGGGCCGGTGATCCGCTTGATGAAGCGATGGTCCTGTTCGAGGATGTTGTTGAGGTATTTGACCTGCCTGATCTTGATCGTGCGCCCGCCAGCGGTGAATTTCAGGATCACGTTCACTGCCTGCAGCCCGGCCAGGTTGGCGCCACTCTTGTCGATGACGACGCGGTCGGGTACGCCGTTCCTGTCAATCGCCCGCCTGAAGAACCGCCGGGCAGCCGCCAGATCCCGGCGCTCGGAGAGCATGAAGTCAAGGGTTTGGCCATCCCGATCGACGGCGCGGTAGAGGTAGGTCCACTTGCCCTTCACCTTGATGTAGGTCTCATCCATCCGCCAGGATTTGGCCGTCGCCCGCTTCCCTGCCTGCGCCCGGGCAGCGATCAGCGGGGAGAACTTCACCACCCAACGGTTCAGCGTCGCGTGGTCGACCTTCACCCCCCGCTCCGCCAGGATCTCCTCGATATCTCGATAGGAGACGGCGTAGCGGAGGTAGAAGAACACCGCGTGCAGGATCACCGACTTTGGATAATGCACGCCCTTGAAATCGATCACGCCAACAACCCCTCGCCAACTACCTGACAGCGCTGCACACCACCGAACCAGAAACTTTGCGACAATACCTACTGCTTCGCAGCGCTCCCCAAAGCCGACGCACCACTGGCATCGCAGCAAGAAGCCAGTAACGATTGGGTGTGCGCGGTCTCTTTGCGCTTCCGTGCATATCCGAACCGCAGGTTGCGGGGATCCTTGCACAGTTCGACCCGGAGCGTTTTGCATTAGAACAATGAAGGTGCTGAGCCTGCCCAATCTGCGAATCTGCAAGGAAGCTAACGCGAAGCTAAAAAGGGGAGCTACGTGGAAGAACCCGAACAACCGCGCGATTATTTCGTCCTCCCGGAAGAGGCTATTAAATTCCTTCCGGAAGAATGGCAACAGCATTTCCACGCGCTGATAGACGAGGGACAAGCCGTTCTAGAGATAGCAGATGATAATTTGAGAAATTTGAATCGCCTCGTTCATGCGTTCCCTTCTATGGCCAGCCTTCGCTACATCCAGCATCGACTCGCCTCCACCAAGTTCGAAGCAACGATGGATTGGGTTCTCGAGAACGACATGCTGACGTTGGCGTTTGTGACGACGTACGTGCGCCTCATCGACGGTGGCATCGGTAGTGGCGTTTCCCGCAGCGCGCTGCCGCCTGAGCTACGCCCGGTGCACGACAATATCATAGAACTTCGCAATAAGCGCTACGCCCACAACGCTGGTCATGAATCGATAATTGGGAGCCTAGAGATCGGCTTCGAAAGCGGTAATTTCGACATCGGTGTCAACTTCAACATGGGCTTCCATGTAGGGGGAGCGAACGATTGGAAATCTCTCTTAGAATTCCTTGATAGCCTGATGTTTAATCGGCTCCACGCCCAACTTGAGAAATTGAAGGAGAAGACGGGTCGCGAATGGATCTTTCCAAGTGGTTCACCGCCGCAATGGGTCTCGACCGATCCAGAGCATAATCCGAGCGTTGGAGACACTCCCTGATCCCGGCACCGAGGCACCCCGCTCAGCCGCCTGCCCCTAAGCAGCGATCCGGCCCGACCAGCAACTGGGCGGGCGAAGATGGATGGTGCCAAGCGTTGCGCTTGAGGATGACGATCTGACGGTTATGATACGGCGCGATGTCTTGTCGAAAAGCCTAACATGCCAGTGATCGACTCGCATTTTCGGCAAGTTGGACCGGCGAAGACCAGTTCATGCTGTTCCGAAGGCCGCCACTCCGTTGGTCTAGGAGGGTGCTTTGGCTAGACCGGCACCTTAGCCGGCAACATCCGGTCCAGCACCGTCTTGAGCGCATCGACATGCGATCCCGAGGGACCGGTCATGACAAGGGTTGCGACGTGAAGGGTCTCTTCGGCGCCTTCATGTGCAATGGCGTAGCGGGTGCAAATCGGCTCTGGCGGGAGATCGCCGTGATGGGGGTAGAGCAACATGACGTCCCGGCAGCCATACAGTTGGCTATAGGCCATCAACTGATAGACGTCGGTCTGGCTGATCCCCTGTTTGGGGTCGTCGATGCGAGGGGCCATCCGCTTCCACTTTGTGTCGACGACGAGGACGGCTTGATCCCCGTGCCGGATGATGAGGTCCGGCTTGGTCCGAAACCGCCCCGTATCGGCTTCGAACAGGCAGTCCCGGTGGCCACCCTGCGATGAAACCCGGTATCCGCTTCCGGCCAGGGCACGGGTGACCAGTCGGGCGACGTATTGCTCGAACAAGGCATTCATCTCGAACAAGAGCGCATGACCATCCATGGCCCCTGCGCTGGTCTGCTGATGCCGATCTCCGAGAAGGAGACGCGCGAAGGAAAGAAGCTCGCGCCACCGCTGATTGGTCCGATCCAGGGTGATCTGGTCCCACCGCAGCGCTGGGACGGGAACCTCGGTCACATCCGCATAGGCGAAGCCCAGCTCGCGCAGGATACGCTGATTGTCGGGGGCCTGGGCCACACGCTGCAGACGAGTCACGGCGGCGCGCATCACCTGGTTCAGCGCGATGTCAGAGGACAGCTCGTCGTACCGACAGGCCAGCCGCTGCGGCGCCACCGCATGGCGGGACAACTGCCGGGTGACGTCGAGCCTGCCGCGCAGGGCTGGGAGGTCGTCTGCATGATCCACATACCGGCGCGGCAGACCCATCCGCACCGCTTCCATCAGGCGGGCGCAGAACAGGCGGATCAGCAATTCGAGGATGGTATCCTTCTGCCATCCGAGCTGCGCCATCGATCCTGCATCGATCCGCAGATCGTGAACTACCGCGAGCATGTGGATGAGGCGGCGACGAAGGGCTTCGTCAGAGGCGTCGTGTTCTCCAAGACCTTCGATCTTTGGAAGGATCTCCAGCTGACAGCCCTGTGCTGCGATCACGCCGACCACACCGCAGGCCCGAAGGCCCTTGCGGCCGTGTTCGAGCACGCCTTCGCCGCCACGCCCCGCGAAGCTCGAGCGCGCCGCCACGGCGGCGATCCGATCAGCCTCGGCGGTCGGGATAGTCGTGTCGTCATCCCCATATCCGATGCGCTGCCATTCGCGGAGCGTGCGGCGGATCATGAGCCGAGAAGCCGCGCGTAATCGAAGCTGTCTTTGCGCACATCCCACCGGAATCGCGGCATCGCCTCACCATTGTCGAGCCCCGGTGGTGCCTTGAGGACCGACCTGTTCAGAAAGCCTCCCGCGATGGGCCTGTCATGCGTTTCGAGATCGCCGAGAACCGCGGCGATCTTGCCCCAGTCCTCGAAGAAGTACTCGGCCAGCAGCGGGATCACCTTGTGCCGCATCACCGCGTCGACATCGGCGCGGGTGTCGCAGCCGGTGAAATAGGCATGACCGATCTGGTGGTCGCGATCGTAGAGATACTCGATGCGTTCATTGATGATGGTCAGAAGGTTCGGCAAATCGATGCCCGTGCGGGTCGCGGCGTCCTTCAGGACGGCTGGGTCGGGCATGATTTCCCGGAATGTGAACCGCCGCCGCAGCGCCGTATCGAGCAGAGCGATGGAGCGGTCTGCCGTGTTCATCGTGCCGACGATATGCAGGTTCGACGGGACACCGAACTCATCCCCCGAATAGGGCAGGCGCACCTTGAGCTGGTTGGGCTGACCGAGCCGCTTGTCCGGTTCCAAGAGCGTGATCAGCTCTCCGAACACCTTGGAGATATTGGCGCGGTTGATCTCGTCGATGATCAGGACGAAAGGTTCAGGTTCTGAGGGCCCCTCGTTCCTCTGGCTGTTCATGTAACGCTCGAGGGCCGGTACGTTGAGCTCGGCGTCGTAGAGGGCGTAGATCGACTTCTGGGAGAACTTCCGGGAATAGATCTCGCCGACTGGCACGCCCTCTCGGTCGATCCAGAGCCAGCGGACGGCACGCCGATGGGCGTATCCGCCCTCGGGTCGGGGGGCAAACTCGTACCCGCCCGTAAACTCACCGATGGCTCGAAACAGTCCATTGCCTTTGGACACGATGACGATGTCGCCCTTTCGGACCCAGTTCCGGAAGATGAAGGGCATTTGCACCATTCCGGATCTGGCATCGACAGTGCCGTTCTGGTCGCCCTGGGCTTTGCAGGCTTCGATGATCGCCTCTCGGCTTTCGAACTTGGCGTCCGACCAGTCAATGTCCTCGAAGCCGAGTAGGGCATAGTTGCCATTGATCGCTTCTTCGAAGAGATGCGCGTCCTCGGGATTGTTCGCTTCGCCAATCGACATCTTGAAGACCTGGCGGCCTTCAACGCGTATCGACTCCTCCTCGGATGAATGCCCACGGCTGGTCTCGGCGCGTTTCGCGATGCGCCGGAATATGCCGGGCACGGTCTCCAGCCGGAAGCCGGCCGAGGATGTGTCCTCGCCCTCATCCGCGCCGGTCATAGGCTGTCGGCCCTCGACGAACTCTTCATAGGCCATCGACTGATGGAAAGTGACGAATTCGATCCGACCGGCGGCCAAGAGGCGTTGGTAAGAGGCCATCAGAGCGGAGCGGTCATCCGGAACAGGTTCCCCGCACAGCCGAACGGCTTCCTCAGCCGTGCGGTAGGTCTTCCCGGTACCAGGAGGGCCGTAAAGGATGATGTTGTGAGCGGTAGATCCCATGATCGGCACGGCCTTTTCGACGTCTGTTTTCGGAGGTTCCGCGTTTTCCCAAAGCTTTTCCAGCGCCCGCGCGGCAGCGGGCTTGATCAAAATTCCGGAAGACTGAGGACTCCAGTCCTGCCCGCTGATCTTGCTCGTCAAGACCGCATGCGGGATGTAGGCATCCTTCCCTGGGTCCCGTATGTCCTCGAATTCCACATCGATGAAATCCGCGGTCTCACCCGCGGCGGCGCGCTGTGGGTCCCAATGGAGGTCAGAGTAGGCGGCCTTCACAACCCGTCCCCGTGCTATGATGCCACGGAAATCGTCGCCGGTTCGGATCAGGAAGACCGTGTCGTCAGGCTTTGGCTTCTTCGAACTCGTGCGCCAACGATGGACTACAGTGCCTCCGGACGCGGTCTGCTGGCGGTCCTGCGCCAAACTCTCCCAGTCCCAGCGTGACGGATTCCAGCTGATCAGATAGGTTGCGCGACTGTCGCGCCAGCGCTGTTCAATGTCCGGCTCATAGAAATCGATCTCCCGGCCGAGCTCGGTCTCGAGCCTCCCGCGCAGGGCAAGAAGATGTGAATCCAGCTCGGAAATCCGCATCTTCCGGATGTCTTTCCGCGTTGCCACGTCAAAGCCTTCAAGGATCTCTCGCTTGTGCCGCGGGCTCGAAATCCGCTCATAGTGATCGGGAAACAGGAGATGCGGAAGGATCTGACGCAGTTGGCGGCCATCGACACTGGGCACCTTATCCAGAAACGCGCAAAACGCTTCATGGTCCTTGCGCTGTTGGGCCTGCAGCTCAGGCGGTTGCGCTTTCCAGTCACGAACCAGGGCAATCAGGAAGCTCAGCTCCCGCCATCTGTGCGTGTTATAGGCCGTGCCCGCGTGCCCGATGCCTTCCAGAACCTCCGGGCTCAAGGCAGCAACACCCTCGGGAAGCGGGGTGCCTGACCAGGACCAGATCTCTCTGACCCGCTGCGCTTTGGTCGCCGCGCCCATGTCGCTGGGAAAGGTGAACAGGACCCAGTGCAACTCAGCCATCAGCTGGCGGCTTTCCGGTGTGCCTGAGGACATCTGCTGCTCGAGCTTCTGGTAATAACTGTCCGTGCCTTCATCGGGATTCTGGACAAAGGTGCGGTCCAGCTCCGAGAGGTTCTCGGCCGTCCAAAGACGAAGGTCGGGCTGGAGGATAGAGCCATCCTGCAGCAAGCAGCGGTCGGCGAATTCCGAGACCACAGGATACAATGCGGCGCTTTTTTCGTGCGGGTTGAATCTCGCCATTACTGCTGTCCTGTGCTTTCGAGGGCCGTCAAATCGGATGCTTGCGCGTCTTTAAGTAGGGTGCCGTGCGGGGTGCGGGTTGAATTCAGTTCGAGAACGCCGTCGTTACAATCTCCTCCAGATCGGCGATCTCGGCATCGGTGAGTTTGACGAAGGGTTCGCGGTCGCGCCTGCGCTTCGGGAATCGCCCTTCATTCTGGGTGACGAACAGGATCACCTGCCGTGCCAGAGCGTCCGGCATCTCGATGCGGTTCATGATCCCGCGCATCGCCACGTCGTGACGCTTGAGATAGGTGATCTCGCGCGGCAGGTCTTCCTCGATGGTCTTGCGCACGCAGTCGTAAAGGAATTCGGCCTCCGCCGTGCAGTCGTAGAAGCGATAGAGATCGGCCGTGTCGTTCAGCACCTCGACATTGCCGGTGGGCGTTCCACACCACGCGATGTGCTCCATCAGCGGGGCGGAGTGCCCTTGCAGAACCGCCCGGTAATCGTCGATGCGGTCGAGCATCACGGACGAGACCGGGAAGACCATCCCGGGTGGGGTGAACTTCCGCTCGGCGAGAACGTGATGGATCAGGCAGCGGTGCAGGCGACCGTTCCCGTCCGCCAGCGGGTGGATATAGACGAAGCCGAAGGCGATGATGGCGGCCTGCAGGACGGGATCGACCTCTTCGGCATCTGTCAGCCGTAGCCGGTTGTTGCAGTCGTTCAGCGCCGTCATGAGGGCGGGAACATCCTCGGGCCGCGCGCCGATGAACTCGGGCAAGGGGTCGTTGCTGTGGTCCCGTTCGCCCAGAAAGACTCCGTCTTCGCGATAGCCGATCGGGGTCAGGCGATCGTCGCCGATCAGGATGCGGTGCAGGCGGTAGATCTCGGTCTGATTGAGGGGGCGTTTGCCGGCCTCGAGCACTGCGCGTCCCCAGCGTTCGAGGCGGTTGACGGGCGGGCGCTCGCCTTCGATCTCGAAGCTCGCGCGGCTGTCGGCCAGCAGCATGAAGCTCGCCGCGCGCGCCACGACATGGCCGCCCGTCTTGCCGATGGTCTCCTTGGCCCGCGCGGCCAGGTCGAGCCCGATCAGTGCTTTGAGCTTCTCTGTGCGCCGGATCATCGGGCAGAGGGCGCCGGTGCCAAGCAGATTGTCCCGGACGCGGTGGCGCTGTGAGAAGCGCTCCTTGCCGGTGAAGTATTGGGTGGGGTCCAGAGCCGGGACCGCCGTGACGGTTGGCGCATCGTCGAGATCGAGCATGCGTCCCGTCAGGGTCTCGAAGAAGAACCACAGCCGCCGGGAGAAGGCGCCGGTCGGTGTGGCGCGGACGATCGCGTCGATGTCCTGTTGCGGAACGGCATCAAACACGCGCTTGAGGATCAGGAGGTCGATGCTCTCGTGCCGCAGGGCAAAGCCGAGATGGCCCTCCAGCGTTGCATCCGGCAGGTATCGCTTGTCATAGACCTGCCAGATCCCATCCGCGCGGACGTTGCCGCGCACATGTCGCTCCGAAATGCAGGTAGGGTTGCGCACCGGCGCAGGAATGCCGAACGCGGAGACCAGCGCTGCCCAACCTGCGAGGCTGGCGCCCTCGGGAAGGGGCTCATCCTGGAAGAAGGAGGGCGTCAGGCTCTCGGGTCTCATGCGTCGAAAAGGCCTCATCTGCGCGGATTATGGCCGTAAATCATGTGTCGGCGTCGAAAATCGTTATACGAACATCCGGCAGAAAATCAATCACGGATGTCGAAAATCCATCATGCTGTAGAAGAATGTAGAAATCGGTATGATGTGGGGTGCGTGGTGAGCCCGGTGCCCGATCAGTGGCCACGGCCGAGCGCCGTTGCAGTGCGCAGACAGCAAGACAGACGATCGCCTTGCCGAAGGGCCGGAGGATTGCCGCAGCAAAGCCCTGGCGATGATGGCAGCCGGTCCATAGCTGCCTGTCGGCCTCGATCGAGGCTGCGTGTCCGGAACCCGAAAGCCGACGCTCGACTGGTGCCGCAGCAAAGTCCAGGGCATGATGGCAGCTATGCGGGACGGAGCCGCCGGTGGCGCGACTGAAATCTATGCGGGCAAGACCGTGCGAAATGTCCCCGGCACAAAGCATGACCGAAGCAGGTCGCGCTGCTTGTTGAACGTCACATGGTTCTTCGAAACGTCAGCGAAGTTTTCGGAAACCTGAATGAGAACCCCGTTTTCGTCACGCCATGCCCTATGCGCCCGGCCAATGACTCCCTCTACATCGTATGTCCCCGCCCATTCTGGGCCGAAGTAATTGGCCCAGGAAAGCTCTGGCAGATAGGTGAACTGACGTGGAAAGGTTCGCCGCTGCTTGTCTGGTCTGACAAGGTTTCCATCTGAGGCAATGCGAGCAGTGAAGGCGATCTCACCCGCAACAGGTCCATTGAAACTCAGGTAATCAAGTCTCTTGACTTCTTCGGGTGGAAAGCAGTGCAGCATGCCATATGCAGGCTTCAAGATAGTGCATAACTTGCTGAAAAGTTGAAGCCAATCAACGCTACCGGCCATCTTGGCGGAAAGCTGAAATGTCGAGGCGGCGTCACGCCCTGAACGATTCCCATGGGTCACAGATCCCGTGCTTGCCAGCGAAGTCCTGCGCCGCCAGATGGGGCCGAACTTGAGCTCGGTGGCTCCCCCTTCTATCCTGGTCATGGCGTCGATAGACCAATAGCGGCTCCAGGTTTCTCGATCCGCCACGGGTATGTTCACAGGTTCGTGCCAGTTGACGAACTCTGGCTGTAGCTTCCCCCCTAATTCTAGGAGCAGTTCATAGACAGCCAATCCAGTGGCTACCGAGGAAATGTCTTCATAGGTTGTGATACCGATAGCAATTTTTGGATGTTTCAAATCTTCGCCTCGTTGCTCTCGCTGCACCGTAGATGATTTGGATTGTTGGGTCCAACGGCGGCTAAGGGCTCCGAGCAACATGCTGCGAGGCAGCTACCAACAGGTTTGGCGGTCTCCCCCGAGACCCGCCGCGCGAAACGCCTAGGCCGGCCTTTAGCCGCCGGTCAGAGTAGTAGCGCTGCTGCATTGCAGCCTCCCCAAAGCAGACGTTCGATCGGGGTGCCGCGGAAGCTGTCCGCCAGGCTTCGAAAAGGCCATTCGCACCCACCGCCACACCCCGGTCCGTCACCAGCCTCACGGCCTCAACTTTGAACTCGCGGCTGAACTTCCGTCTCGTCATATCTGCACTCCAGTTCCTTGGGCACGATCTTATCTTCGTGTCCACGAATCCGGCAGCAGCTCAGTAAAGACAAGGCCCGCAACGCGGACGACGAGGTCATCATTGTCGCCGTGCCGCCGCTGATCGATCAGGCAACGTTCGACGCCGTTCAGACGCTGTTGCGCGACCGCAACCCGAAAACGCTCATGCCGCATCTCAGCAGCAGCCCGAACATGCTGACCGGCCTGCTGCACTGTGCGCAGTGCGACGGCCTTATGACCATGCGCACCGGCAAGGCCGGGCGCTATCGCTATTATGCCTGCCAGAAGACGGCGCGGACGCACAGTGCCAGATGCACCGGCATCGCGATCCCGATCGATGCGCTCGACACGCTGGTCGCCCAGCACATGATAGACCGGCTGCTGGATCGGAAGCGCGTCGAGGGCATTCTGACAATGATCCTCGAACGCCGGCAGGCGCAAACAGCGCGGGACGGAGCTGGCCGGCTTGACGAACTGAACCGATGTGCCGAGGAGGCGATGCTCCACCTGAAGCGATTGTGCAAAGCTATCGAAATCGGCGCGCTCGACCTCGAAGACCCATCGTTGCAGGAGCGCCTGACCTCTCTTCGGTCATTACAAGCCCGAACGGCGGAGGAAGCCGCGACCCTTCAGGCCGAACTCGACCGCGTGGGCACCGTGACGATCTCAGCATCGATGCTGAGCGCGGTCATCGAGACGGCAGGCCAGCGCCTGCTGGAGCGAGGGGACGGCTTTCGCCGCGGATCTGCTTCTGCCTTTGTCGGGCGGATCGTTGCCGAGGCGGACAAGGTGCGGATTACGTGCACACAGTCATGAAGGTTCCGCACTTCAGGTCAGGAACAGTGGTTCTAGCTGCCTATTTTCGTTGTAAAGTGGTAACCTAGGACTCCGTCATTTGGATTCGCTCCTCTCCAGCTGCAGCATGAACCACGATTCGAAGTTCAAAATAGCCATCCCGCTAGACAAGGGCCGCTCCGACTTTCGGGAAGTCAAAGGCCGTCTTCTTGAATCGCTTGTCGGGCGTTTCCTTACCTATCAGAGCTACGTTGTCAAAGAGCGTGTTCGTGATGTGGGTAGCGAAATAGACCTCAAATGCCTTAACCGGCTTTCTGGCGACAGCGCGATTGTCGAATGCAAGGCGCGCACGGAAACTGTCCAAACCGACGCGGTTAACAAGCTCCACAGTGATGTCAGTCTTGAAGAGGCCGACCATGGCTGGATTTTTTCGATATCCGACATCGGGAAGGAAGCTCAGGCGAGACTGGACAGATTCAACGCAAAAGCTGGGAAGAACGTTTTCAAATTCTTCCCGCCGCATGAACTGGTGACACTTCTAGTTGACGCCAAGGGTTTAGAACTTCCGGCGTTGCCGGGCAGCAACGGGGCTACCGAGGTTTTCCTTTGCTTGTTGGAGGGGCGAGAGATTTGGGCTGTCCCGATGTGGACACCTAACAGGGAACTCAAGGGTCTTCTGGCTTGGGGCGCTAGTGACGGGTCTCCGATGAAACCAAGAGACTTGCCGGAACTGGCCAACACGGATTTTCCGTATCCCGAGGCGAGCTGGCTAGACCACAAGCACGTGGAAGGTCCTCCAAGCAAAGATGTACAGCCCGTCGTCGAAGTTATCCCCGGCGAAGAATGGAGCGATTATCGCCCATCGCGACCTGTAGATTTCGTGGGTCGAGAGGGACTGATTTACGAGATGCGGGATTTCTTTGATCGCATCCGGGAAGGTAAGACCTCATCGAGGCTTTTCGGCATCAAGGGGCAGTCTGGTTGGGGAAAGAGCAGCCTAGCGCTGAAGCTTGCCGACGAACTACGGAAGGATAAGATTTTTATTCTCCCGGTCGATTGCCGAGCTGCGAAGACTTCGTACTACGCCGATCTGGCAATGTTGCGGGCATTGCAGGCCGCCGAGCAGTATATATCGCCCGGGCCGCTGTTCCGCAGCACTCCGAAGATCGAGACGAATCCGTTCAACGATCCGGCAGTGCATGAACTTCTGGCGCAGGCTCAGTCGCAGAACGCGGTAGTCTGCCTAATTTTCGATCAGTTCGAGGAAATCATCCATCGCTCCGAGCTCAGCGCGGCATTCAGCCGTATGCGAGACTTGGCACTGGCAGCGGATGAAGCGCGAGCGCCTTTCGCTATCGGATTTTCCTGGAAAACAGATGGAACCGTCGGCTCCGATTATCCCGGATATCACCTGTGGCACTCGCTTTCGGATCGTCGAAAGGACTTCGTGGTCGACAGGTTCGCACGCGAGGATGCGGATGGCTTTATCGTACTTGCACAACGCGAGTCGAAGCAGGCCCTGAAATACAACATTTCGAAGTTCATCGTCGAAAACTACGCGGGCTACCCGTGGCTCCTAAAAAAGTTGGTGCGCCATTATATCGAAGATGCCAAGGCCGGCCGTGATCCGGGACCGTTGGGATCGCTCCCGAGCCTTGAGACGCTCTTCAACAACGATCTCCAGGAACTGTCGCAGACCCAGATCCGGGCTATACGGTTCATTGCCCAGAACTCTCCTGTCGAATACGGAGCTACGGCGGACAAGTACGGTGCTGACAACGTCGCGTCGCTTGTGAACCAGCGGCTCGTCATCAATACAGGTGGCAAGCTAAACCTCTACTGGGACATTTTCCGTGACTACATCCTCTATAACGAGGTGCCTCAGCTTCCGAACACATACATCCCGACGATCTCGGTCCGTCGAATTAGGGGCATTCTCAAAACTGTGCTCGGAGCGGACCGGCTCGACTACGAGCACTTCGCTGCGAGCTTGAATCTCAGTCTCACGACGACCGACAACGCCGTCCGCGACCTGGTCAACATGGGTATCGTCAGGTCGAACCGTCTGGAGCAATATTTCGAAAGAGCTTTCGAGAACTCGGCGGCTGCGACGGCCAAGATCATCGAATTCCTGCTGAGCAATTGCATCTTCATCAAGGCCCGAGAGCTCATTGCCGCGCAGGGCGGGGCGACTTTCGCGGAAATCTGCACGGCGTCCGCACCGGAGTACGCCTTCCTTTCCATCGATGAGCAGACGTTGCAGCAGTACAATCGCCGTATCTTGGCGTATTGCTGGCACTTCGGTCTCCTGTCGAAAAACGGGATGCATTTCGTCCTCGGCGACCCCGTTTTCGACATCATGGAATCCGCCGAGCGAGTGGCGAACATCAGAGAAGTCGATATTTTCCGGGCGGCCGCACCGCCGGAGCGCGTGATCGAACTCGTTGATCAGGTCAGGGGCGGGGTCTGCAAAACCAAGAAGGAAGCGGAGAGCCAAGGCCTTCGCAACGCGGTCTTCGCTGCAAGCACCCTTGGACTGATCGTTCAGCAGAATGGCGAGATAAGCATAGCAGATCATGTGAAGGACGACATGCCGACGTCAATGCTTGTGCGGCAGGCCCTCGTGCAAATCGAGCCGTTTAAGAGCAGCCTGGCCGAAATAGAATATCCGGGCCTTCCAGCCAGCGAACTCGGTGCTATCATTGCCGATCTCTACGGCCTGAACTGGTCTACGGGGTCGTGCGAGCGTCACGGCTCGGCAATAAAGCGCTGGACGTCCTGGATGGCTCAGTAAGGGATTAGTCGAAATCTAGTAGTACACGTGCGGAGCGCGTGACGCCCTACCGCCCGACCGGGTACTCTCCGAGCACCGGCCAGTTTCTCGAACTCCGGCAGCACGTCGCAGAGATCGGCCATGAGGCCGTAGTCGGCGACCTGGAAGATCGGTGCCTCCTCGTCCTTGTTGATGGCGGCGATGACCTTCGAATCTTTCATTCCGGCCAGGTGCTGGTTCGCGCACGATATGCCGCAGGCGATGTAAAGCTGGGGAGCGACGACCTTGCCGGTTTGACCGACCTGCCAGTCGTTCACTCCATTTAGCTGTCAGGGTCAACCCGCTGAAGAATGCCAATCTAAAGCCTCGTCCGCAATGGGCTCCGAGCAACACGCTGCGGCACAGCAACCGGCAAGTTTGGTGCCCTCAGCCGCGCCCCAGCCCACGAAAGGGTAGGCCCGGCCCTTTGCTGCCGGTCGGCCTGTCAGAGTGTGCATCACCCCGTTCCCGAAAGCTGCCGATCGACTGGCGTCGCAGCAAAGCCCAGGCCATGATGGCAGCTATGCGGGACGAAGCTGCCGGTCGCTCAACTTGCAGCTCTGTCGCAGAGCAGATCATTCATCCACGGAGACACTTTCCAACGATCTGCTTCAGGCGAGCCTTTTGCCGCCCAATACCAGACTTGGTAGGCATGGATGCTGAAGTTCTCGGACAGTCGAACAAGGAATTCGTTCCACCGAGGATCGGTTGACAAGTCGCCGCCAACTTCAAACGCTTGAATGATCATATCCGCCAGTGCGAAGCGGATATCCTCGTCCAGGGACACATCGTCATACAACGCGAGGTAGGTATCTAGGTGCGAGAAATCGGCGACCTCGAAGGGCCAATCTTGCTGGGTTCCGTCGAACGGATGATCAAGCCTTTTCGACAAGAACTCGATGGACGTGCCCGTCCAATAGCGCTCAGGGAGCGGCGGCTGCATGTTCTCCATTCTCACCCATACCATCAAAACAAGATGACGTTGCATCGTTCAGCCAATGACGGCAATGGGCTCGAAGCAACGTGCTGCGCGGCAGCTACCAACAGGTTCGGCGGTCTCGGCCGACCCGCCGCATGGCACGGAGAAGCCCGGCCCGAGAGTCCGCTAAGGGCCGACATGGCATCAGATTCTTCTATGCGCGCGGTGCTTCAGAATAGCCTCCTGAGTGAGATCTTTATCGCCAATTCAGTCAGGAATTCTGGCGATGATCTCGCCGCCGTTTTCGGTTTCGAAATGTCCATCGCTACGCTCAGTCAGGATTTCGTCGCCGCGGCTCGACAGCCAACGCTGCTGGCGTCGCCCGTCTTTCATCCGCGTCTGCTTGATAACGTCGATGAGGTCGCCGCGCTCACCCAAGCACTCAATGACCTCAATATCTTCCCACACGGTATCGACCCTCTAAGTTTCTTCGGTTTCATCTCGAATGAAACAGGAGATCGACTAACTACGTCAAGTGCTCCAACGGCGGGCGCGGCATGACTGCCATGGTCGCGAAAGTATCGCTGCACTCGGTCTGAGCGCCGGCTTCGATCAACGCAGCATCGCAGCATTCGTTGGAGCCGACTGGCCGCAAAGGGCCGGCCGGCAGAGAACCCGCCGACCGGCTTGTCGCTACAAATCTATCCCCTCAGACAGCGTCAGCGCGTCGTCCAAGTCGACTCCGAGATATCTGACAGTGCTGTCCATCTTCGTGTGACCGAGCAAAAGCTGCACGGCCCGCAGGTTGCCGGTCTTCTTATAGATCTGCGCAACCTTCGTCCGGCGCATCGAGTGTGTCCCGTAAGCGCTCGGTTCGAGACCTATCGATGTCACCCAATCACGCAGGATGCGGGCGTACTGCCGGGTGGACAGATGCACGCTGTGATGCAAACGGCTCGGCCATAGATACTCCAGCCCGAGCATCTCCGGATCAGCGATCCAACGCTCTAAGGAATGCCGTGTCGTTTCAGTGATTTCGAAGCGAACAGGCTTACCCGTCTTGCTCTTGGTGACCGAGGTGCGCTCCTTCACCCTCCCTGCCGCGAAGACGTCGCGGACTTTTAGGCAAACGAGGTCGCAGCCACGAAGCTTGCTGTCGATGGCCATATTGAACAGGGCAAGATCCCGCCGGTTATCCGCCATCTCAAGGCGGACACGGATGGACCATACATGCTTCGGCAGCAGGGGACGCTTTTGGCCGAGGCTGTGTGAAAACTCAGATCTTGGGAACCTGACAAGAATTTTTTTCTCGGCATGCACCAGGTGGCGCCTCGCGCGGAACATAATCTCACAGCAGCGTATGCGGAAGAACGCAGTTCTGCAGCCGACCATGCTCGAGCGAGTTTTCACACAGCCTCGGCCCTGAGCTGACGCTCGCGCCTATTGGATACCACATGGTAGGATTCCCCGTAGCAGTCATTCGACAACACTGACCGATCCGGGTTAGACATTGCTCTATGCGCTTCTTCGCCAACGGTCCCTCTATCCCAGATGATCTTCTGATCGCGCGCGACGCGGGCGATGTCATCTTCTTCTGCGGCGCAGGCGTGTCCCGCCACCGCGCTGGTCTACCCGACTTTCTCAAGCTGGGCGGCGATGTCATCAAGCTCCTCGGAGCCGGCGAGCAAAGCCTCGCCCGTAAGCTATTCCGCCAGATCAAGGAGCTCGATCCGATCGACGGCGTGGGCGGCCTAATTGCCACTGATCGCATCTTCAGCCTGCTCGAACGCGAGTTCGAGCAGCGAGATGTCCGGAATGCCGTCGCGTGCGCCATCAGGCCCCCGAACAATCCAGACCTCAGCGCGCACCGGACCCTGATTGACCTGTCCCGGGGCCGCGACGGCACGGTCCGCTTGGTCACGACCAATTTTGACCTGCTGTTCGAGGCGGCAGCCCCCACCATACACTGCTCCGGGCCACCGGACCTGCCCAATCCTCGCGGTGCTGGCTTTGGCGGGATTGTGCATCTCCACGGACGCGTGAATGCCGAATATTCAGGTCCGGGCGATGATGAGTTCATTGTCTCCAGCGCCGACTTCGGTCGTGCCTATCTGTCCGACGGCTGGGCGACCCATTTTATGCAGTCGCTGCTTACGCGCTTTCAGATTGTCTTCGTCGGCTACGGTGCCGACGATCCGCCTATCCAGTATTTGCTGGAAGCGCTCAATCTCCACGCCGGCAATCGCAGCCGGCTGTTCGCATTCCAGCCAGGAAGCAATACCAACGATGCCGCGCTTTGGGAGCATCGCGGCGTGCGAGCGATCCCGTTCGACAATAGTCAGGGCTATGATCTGCTATGGGATAGCCTTGCGGCTTGGGCCGAGCGTGCGCGCAACGTCGATGGTTGGTACGCCAGTCTACTCGAATCCGCATCTACGGGACCCGCTGCACTCGATCCGCATGTGCGCGGCCAAATCGCCCATGTGCTTTCGACCCGAGAGGGCGCCCGGCGCATCAGCACCGCCGACACGCCACTTCCGGCTTCATGGCTGCTGGCGCTCGATCCGCGCCAGCGCTTCGATAAGCCGGCTCCCATCGATCCCTATGGCGAATCCAGCGAGCGGATCGATCCCTATGAGAGTCTATCGCTCGACTTTGACACACCGCCGAAGCCGATCGACGAGGACGATGCCCTTCAAAAGCGCCATGTGCCCGAAGGCTCCTGGAGTGCGTTCGTGCCGACCCGCTTCGATCAGGAGGATGGGCAGGAAGCCGGAATCGGCGCCTTCTGCGGCGACCAAGCCAACCTAACCGGCCCGCTCAACACGCGCCTCGACCACCTCGCCATCTGGTTCCACCGCGTCGCTCATCAGCCTGTTGCCCTGTGGTGGGCGGCGGCACGTGGCCCCCTCCATCCGCGCATCGTCGCGATGATCGAAGCCTCGCTCCGTCAGGACCCGAGCCGCTGGCCGGATGACATTCGGCGCGGCTGGCGCTTCCTGTTCGAGAGTTGGTCCGATAGCCGGGTGGAACCTAATCAGGGCTATTTCGAGCTTGTCTCGCGGGTCGCACGCGAAGGCTGCTCGGAAGCGCGCGTGCGCGACTATGCGGCGCTGTTCCGGCCCCGGCTGCGGGTCGACCGCAAGTTCGACGTGTCGCATCCGCTTTCTTGGACCGACAGTAGCCGACCGAGTCCGTTGGTGTCATATGATGTCGACTATCCGCATCCCTACGAACTGTTGCCGATCCCCAACGAACGGCTCGCTTATGCGGTCACGCGCTTTCGCGAGAACCTCGACCTGGCACGTTCACTTGAGGCCGAAATATCTGGCCACGACTATGTCTATACGCAGACGACACGGCCAGACGACGGCGGACCTCCGATCGCCCATGATAGCTATGGCATCACAGGCCCGATCGCGCTGTTCCTCCAACTGATGGAACGGTTGGTTGACTTTGCGCCCGAGCGTGCGCTTAGCGAGATCGCCCAATGGCCCGGAGACGACCACTATATTTTCGGCCGCCTGCGCATTTGGGCTGCGAGCAATAGAATCGTCCCGCCAGCGGAAGCGGCGAACATCCTGCTCGGCTTCCCCGACAATTTGTTCTGGGGCTCGGAGCATCAGCGCGACCTTCTCTATGCGATTCGCGACCGCTGGCGCAACTTCTCGGCCGAGGATCGAGTTCGCCTCGAACAGCGCATCCTCACCACAACCTTCCCTTGGCCAGACAGCACACCCGGAGGCAAGGCACGCGCAGAAGCCTATCGTCGGCTCGATCGCCTGCATTGGCTGTCCCGCCAGGGACTGGTCTTCTCGTTCGATGTCGAGGCAGAAATGGCAGCGCTTCGTTCGATAGCGGAAACGTGGTCCGAGCGCTCTGGCGAGGAGGCGGCGAACTCGAATGCGCCGGTCGTCCGCAGCATCGACACTGATGCCAACCCGCGCGTGCTTGACCATGTGCCGATTGGTGAGATCCTAGAACGTGCCCGGCAAGCTGGCGAAGCTGACTTCGTCGACAATGTCGGGCGCCGTCCATTCATTGGCCTCGCAGAGGAGAAACCCGCCCGCGCGCTCGCAGCCCTCACCGATGCCGCGCGCAAGGGCGACGTCCCGCTCTCCTTCTGGTCTGCCTTCCTCCATGCCGAGAAGCGCAAGTCCGATCCCGCGCGGCTCGCACGGACAATCGGCGGTCGCCTCGCGTCCTTACAACCGGCCGAACTCAGCACCGTCGCCTATCCAGTGACCGAATGGCTGCATGGCCTAGGCGAGCGCCTTTTCGTCGAACTCGCAACTGTGCTGGAGCGCTTGTGGGACCCCTTGATGGTCGCACTTCCTTTGCGCAATGACGACCGCAAGCACCGCGTCGACAGTAGTTGGGCAAACGACGCGTTGAACGCGCCGGCCGGCAAGCTCTCCAGCCTGCTGATGCAGGATCCGTCGACCAAGGGTCGCGAACTTGGCCAGGGTTTCCCCGAAGATTGGATGCGTCGTCAGGAGCAACTGCTTGCGCTGCCAGGCGACATGCGCCGCCACTCGCTCGTGATGCTGGGGTTTCAAATCAACTGGCTGTTCGCCATCGCGCCCGATTGGGCCACGGCAAACCTGCTGACCGTGGTGAATGACGAGGGCGACGACGGCGACGCCCTATGGGATGGCATCCTTTGGGCTGCGCGAGTGCCGAGCCGGACGCTATACGAGCGCCTGAAGCCGGGGCTTCTTTCGCGTGCGATGTCACCCAAGCGGCGTCGCGCCGAAGCCAATGTCATCAGTGGCTTCCTGCTGAGCGGCTGGGGCGGGAGTCTCGACGCCGATCCGCCCGAGCAACTTGTAACAAGTGCCGAGTTTCGCGAGATTCTCGTTGAGAGTGATGATGACCTGCGCGGGCAGATTCTGTGGCATCTGGAGCGTTGGTCGACAGAGCCGGAATCCAAGTGGCGCGCACGCCTGGTGCCATTCCTCATGGATGTCTGGCCGAGGCACCGGGCGATGCGGACGCCGGAAATGTCCGCCCGCCTCGTACATCTTGCTTTGGCGAGCGGCGACTTGTTTCCGCAGATTGTGGAAGTGATCCTGCCGCGATTGGTGCCTGTGCGGGGGGGAGTGCTGCGTGGACTGCAAGTCCACTCAGGGGCTGAAAACAATCTGGTGACGATCTATCCTGCCGTTATGCTCAACCTTCTCTGGGCGATCCTCGCCGAGGATGCGATGCTCTGGCCTTACAACATCGAGGAGGTTCTTGAAGCCCTCGCCGAGGTGCGCGAAACCCGGGCCGATCCCCGCCTGTCAGAACTGCGGCGCCGGCGTGCAGGCTGAGTGAGTGGCTAAAATGCAGTCTCAATGCTTTAAGGTGGTCGACATTGAAACCGAGTGGCAGCTTTGTTAGCTGACCGCCCGGGTGGACCCACTTCCTGAATGTCCGCTTCCCGCCCACAATGTCGCTTTCAGGCGCGGCACTCGCATGCGCTTGACCTTTACCTGACAGCCCCCATGTAGTAACGTAACCACAAGTCGGAGGCCGCGATGACGATTCACACGATCAGCAGCCGTGAACTGAACCAGGATCTTGCCCGAGCGAAACGGGCGGCGCTTGAGGGGCCTGTATTCATCACAGACCGCGGCAGGCCAGCGCATGTCCTGATGAGCTATGCGCGGTATCAGGAAATGAGCGGTCAGCGCCGGAATATCCTTGATGCGCTGGCAATGCCGGGGTTGTCCGAGGTAGATTTCGATCCTGGCAAAGCCGCAATCAATGCCCGGTTTGCCGATCTGTCCTGATGTTCCTTCTCGATACGAATGTGATCTCCGAGCTTCGAAGGGCCGGCGATGGCAAGGCTGACGCCAATGTCACCGCCTGGCTTGGGGCACAGGATGCGGGCACGCTCTTCATCTCGGCCATCACGGTCATGGAGCTAGAAATTGGCGTGCGCCGGATAGAGCGTCGCGATTCCACGCATGGGGGAATGTTGCGGGCCTGGCTAACGGAGCGCGTCTTGCCCGAGTTTGAAGCCCGCGTGCTGCCGGTTGACATGGCCGTGGCGCTACGCTGCGCCGGGCTTCATGTGCCCGATCCACGGTCAGAACGCGATGCCTTGATCGCGGCGACCGCGCTAGTTCATGGTTTCACCATGGTGACGCGCAATTTCGAGGATTTTAAGGCCACGGGCGCGGTTTTGCTGAACCCGTGGGATCCTATCGTCTGATTGGGGACGGGATGGTCCATGGACTTGCCTCGATAGAATATGGAGAGGCTGATCCTGGATCAGCCCTTTGGTCTGCTGCCGCGCCGGAGGATCCGGTTCAGGCGGTGTGCCCGCGAAGGGCGCTGCGAATGACGATCATGAAGGCCCTCCTTTTGTTCGGGGTTGCAGAATGAGGCGTTGCGCCGGGAGCGTTCGGATAGGGGACATCGACGATTCGCGCAAAGGGGGGAGTTCGAAGAGGCGGAGCCTGTTGCGGAATTGTTGCGCCTCGGCCTTGGCCCTGGCCATGTCTTGCGGCTTCGATGCGATAGCATGTCCCCCTCAGTGGAAATCCCGGCTTGGGAAGAGCTTCCTGGCCTGTTCGCGGGGGTGGCGGGCGGTTGGGCGCGTGCTGGCGCCGACGGGGCGCTTTGCCTCATCGGCGCGGCCATCGTTGACGGAAATCACCACCGGACGGCCGAGGGTGGCCAGGATGTGTGACAGATCCTCGACCCTTTCGGCGATCAGGTGGGTCACGGGGCCGTCACGTTCGATGCGACCGGAGACGCGGATCAGACGGCCGCCGATCACCGCCTTGCGGAAGGTCTCGTAGACGCGCTTCCAGACCACGACATTTGCGGTGCCGGTTTCGTCTTCCAGCGTCAGGAAGATCACCCCTGAAGCGGTGCCGGGGCGCTGGCGGGTGATGACGAGCCCGGTGACGTTGACGCGGCCCTTCGCGGTGCCCAGCCGGTCGTGCGGCAGGCTTTCGGGCAGACGGGGGCGCAAAAGCTCCAGCGGATGGGCGCGCAGCGACAGGCGCAGGGACAGGTAATCCTCGATCACCTCCTGCCCGAGCGTCATCGGCGGCAGGGTGACGACGGGTTCGGCGCCGCCCTCGCCATCCGGCCCGAAGAGCGGCAACGGCGCGGGGGCCTTCAATGCCTTGGCGGCCCAGAGCGCGGCGCGGCGGGTCAGGCCAAGGGGGGCGAAGGCATCGGCTTCGGCCAGCCGTTCCAGCGTGTCGGGGGCCACCCCCGCCCGCCGCCACAGGCTTTCGACATCGGGATAGCCATTGCCACGGGCGGCAACGATCCAGTCGGCATCCTCCGTGCGTAGCCCCTTGATCTGGCGAAACCCCAGGCGCAGGGCCAGGGCCCCATCGGGGCGGAGTTCCAGCGTGCAATCCCAAGCGGAATGGTTGACCGAGACCGGGCGCACTTCCACGCCATGGTCGCGGGCATCGCGCACCAGTTGGGCGGGGGCGTAGAAGCCCATCGGCTGGGCGTTCAGCAGGGCGCAGGTGAAGATTGCCGGATGATGGCACTTGAGCCAGGCCGAGATATAGACCAGCCGGGCGAAGCTGGCGGCATGGCTTTCGGGAAAGCCGTAGCTGCCGAAGCCCTCGATCTGGGCAAAGCAGCGGGCCGCGAAATCGGCGTCATAGCCGCGCGCCAGCATGCCCGACACGAAGCGGTCGCGGAACGATCCGATGGTGCCCATCCGCTTGAAGGTGGCCAGAGACCGGCGCAGGCGGTCGGCTTCGGCGGGGGTGAAGCCTGCGGCGACCACGGCAATCTGCATCGCTTGTTCCTGATACAGTGGCACGCCATAGGTGCGGCCCAGCACCTCCATCATCGCCGGGCCAAGGTCTTCGACCTTCTCCTTGCCCTGACGACGATTGATGAACGGATGGACCATGCCGCCCTGGATCGGACCGGGGCGGACGATGGCCACTTCGCAGACGAGGTCATAGAAGGTGCGTGGCCGCATCCGGGGCAGGAAGTTCAACTGCGCCCGGCTTTCCACCTGAAACACCCCGACCGCATCGGCCCGGCAGAGCATGTCGTAAACGCCGGGGTCTTCGGGCGGAACGCTGGCAAGGGTCAGGCGCTGCCCCCGATGGTCGGCCAGAAGGTCGAACGCCTTGCGGATGCAGGTCAGCATGCCCAGGGCCAGGATATCCACCTTGAGAAGACCAAGGGCGTCGATGTCGTCCTTGTCCCATTCGATGATGGTGCGGTTCTCCATCGCGGCATTCTCGATCGGGCACAGCTCGTCCAGCCGCCCCTGGGTGATGACGAAGCCGCCGACATGCTGGCTGAGGTGGCGCGGAAAGCCGATGATCTCGCCGATTAGGCCGGTGGCCAGCCGCACACGGGCATCACGGGGATCAAGGCCCGCGTCGCGCAGCCTGTCCTCGCCAGGGGCGGCCGAGGACCAGCCCCAGATCTGCCCGGAGAGCCGGGCAATCACGTCCTGGCTGAGACCCATCACTTTGCCCACTTCGCGGATGGCGGCGCGCGAGCGGAAATGGATCACCGTGGCGGTCAGCCCGGCACGGTGGCGGCCATAGCGGTCATAGATCCACTGGATCACCTCTTCGCGGCGTTCGTGTTCGAAATCCACGTCGATGTCGGGCGGCTCGCCGCGCTCCTTCGAGATGAAGCGCTCGAAGATCAGGGTGATGCTCTCGGGCGGCACCTCGGTGATGCCCAGCAGGTAGCAGACCACCGAATTGGCCGCCGATCCGCGGCCCTGACAGAGGATTCCCTTCGACCGGGCGAACTGCACGATGTCATGCACGGTCAGGAAATAGGGCGCATAACTCACCTCGCGGATCAGGGTCAGCTCCGTCTCGACGCGGTGCACGATCCTGGGCGGCGGCCCCGAGGGATAGCGCCAGGTGAGCCCGGCACGGGCCAGCCGTTCCAGCCGTTCCTGCGCAGGTTCGCCGTCTTGCGCCTCGTCGGGATATTGATAGCGCAGATCGTCCAGCCGGAAGGCGCAGCGGTCGGCGATCTCCACTGTGCGACGCAGGGCGGCGGGATGACGGTGGAACAGCCGCGCCATCTCGGCCCCCGACTTCAGACGCCGCTCGCCATTCGGCAGCCGCCGCGTGCCGATGGTGTCGATGGTGCAGCCGGTGCGCAGGCAGGTCAGCACATCGGCAAGCGGGCGACGGGCGGCACGGTGCATCAGCACATCCCCCACGGCCGCCATTGGCAGGTTGACGGTCTGGGCAAGGGTTGCCAGCCGGTCCAGCCGGGGCTGATCACGCCCGTCATAGTGCGGGGCGGCGCCCAGAAAGCACTGCCCGGGAAAGGCGCGGGCGAGTTGACGAAGATCGGCGCGGCTGGCCGTGGGGTTCGCCTCATCAAGTGGATCGGGCGGCAGGGCAATCAGGATCATGCCTGCCCCCCATTCCAGAAGATCGGCCCGGTGCAGATGACATTCCCCCTTGGGTGCACGGCGCTTGCCCAGTGACAGGAGCCGGGTCAGCCGCGACCAGGCGGCAAGATCGGTGGGCAGGGCAATCCAGTTGACCGCGGAATCGGTCAGAACCAGCCGTGCCCCCGCAATCAGCCTTGGCAAGGGCGTGTCCGATCGCGCCGGGGCCGGCCCTTCGCCGGTGAAATGCGGCACGGTCTGACGGCTGGAGGGATCGGTCACCTTCTGCGACCGGATCGTGGTTCCTGGCGGTGCGCCGGTCTGGCCGGTCTCGGCTTCGGCGCGCAGCCGGGTCAGTTCCTTCAATGCCGAAAACGCCCGCACCACGCCTGCCACCGAATTGCGGTCGGTGATGGCGATGGCGGTCAGGACCAGTTCGGCGGCGCGGGTCACCAGTTCCTCGGGGTGCGAGGCCCCGGTCAGGAAGGTGAAGTTCGAGGTGACGCAGAGTTCGGCATAGGCCGTGTCAGCCGTGTCTGGGGCAGTCATGCGAACTCTCCCTGCACATACCAGTTGCGGCCAGCGTCCGGTGCCTGTGGCGTTGCAAACAGCCACAGTCTTGGCCCTTCGCGGGTCTCGATCCGCCAGTAGTCGCGCAGGCCAGAGCGCCAGGCCGGGTCGTCGAACCACCATTCCGGGGCGATCCGTTCCGGGCCGGTGGCGCGCAAGGTAGTGAAGCGCATCCGTCTCCAGCGGAAGCTGGCGGGCGGGGTGCCGGCCGTGACGGTTGCGGGTTCGGGCGGGAACAGCGTGATCGGGCGGGCAGGCCCGGCGCGTGACGGACCGGGTTCCGCGCCGGCATAGGCGGCAGGCGCCAGCAGGTAGCTGCGTTCGGGGATCAGGCTGTCGGCAGGCAAAAGCCGCTGGACGCGATCAAAGCCGATCCGGTTGCCAAGCGAGGACAGCAGATCGGCCAGAGCGTCATCCTGATGCAAAGCGGGACTGCCGCCGATCTGTTCCGGGGCCAGGGGTTCGGTCAGAGGCGCGCTCAGCCGCAGGGCGTCGATGCCGAAGCCGGCGTCGATCTCTTCCACGCCTCGGGCGAAGAGGGCTGCCATCCGGGCCGGATCGCGCATGGGCCGGGCCAGCCCGATCTCGACCTGAGCCGCGCCGCTGTCCACCCGTCGCAGCTCCAGCCGCAGCCGGCGTGCGCCCCTTTGATGCAGGGCGAGGCTGGCGCAGAGCCGGTCAAGCAGCCGTGCCAGCCCTGCCATCACATCCGATTGCAGTCCGATCGGTTCCGGCAGCGTCATCCTGACCCCAAAATGCGGGGCCTCGGCTTCTGCGGCCACCGGTTCGGATTGCACCCCGAGCGTCTGGTCAAGCCGCATCACCAGCCCCGGCCCGAACCGCCGTGCCAATGGCGCCCGCGGCAGCCCGATCAGATCGGCGATCCGCGACAGGCCGACCCGGGCCAGCGCCTCGGCCGTGTCAGGGTCAATCCGCAGCGCGCTGACCGGCAGCGATCCGATTCCGTCTGCGATCCGGCCTTCGGCCAGGATGCCGCCGCCATGACGGGCCAGCGCATGGGCCGCACCACGGGTCCCGGCAATGGCGCTGGCGGCAGTCAGGCCCGCCCGTTCCAGCCGGGCATGCAGGTCGTCGCGCAAGGCGGCCTCGCCTCCGTAAAGATGCGGCACGCCGGAGATGTCGGCCATCAGCCCATCCACCCCGTCTCTTGCCACCATCGGCGCGTAGCGGTTGGCCCAGCGGCGCAAGGTGCCGAGGGCGGCTGCTTCGCGGGCCAGATCGGAGGGACGTGTCGCCAGATCGGGACAGATCGCCCGGGCATCGGCCAGCGCCATCCCGCGGGAGAGCCCCATCGCAGAAGCGGCCGTGTTGAGGCAATGCAGGTGATCGGCATTGCCCGACCGGTGGGTCAGGGCGAAAGGCCCGTCAACGGGCCGGCTCCGCAGGCTGATGTCGCTCGCCAGCCGCGGAAACCAGATCGAAAGCAGCCGACGCGCCATCCCAGTTCAAGACCCAGCTTCCAATAGTTCCCTTTTTGTTCTTGTTAAGGCTCCAACGATGCGGAGTCGAGTCCGCAGCCATCGCGGGAAGGGGCTCACACATCCAGCGGGTCTCGGTGGCGTTGCTGCCCGCATCGCGGCGGATAAGCAGCAGGCCGGTGGTGCGCCCGGCTTCGGCCGCCAGTTGCAGCCGGCGACCTGCGGTCAGCGACAGCGGCTTCTCCGGCTCGGCAATGACAAGGCTGACAGGCGCGGAGCGCAGCGCGTCTTCCACGCACCACAAGAGATCGGTCTCGCCTTCGGGGCGCAGCAGATGCAGCCGTTCGCCCACGCCTTCGGGCAGGCCGCGCAGCATTGGCAGTTCGGGAATGTGCGCAGGCAGGATCCAGACCAGCGGTCCCTTGTGCCGCGCCGCCTGGAACAGCGCAAAGGCGCGCCGGCCATGCCCTTCCGCCTCATGCACCCGCATAGGGGCAAGGCTGAACGGCATATCCGCCTGGTTCGAATGCCGCAGCCGGTCATGCAACATCCTCGCGCGCCCCCTCCAGCACGATCTCCAACTCGCCATCCGGCAGGGGGCGCTGCAAAAGCAGGGCCTCCTCGACGGGCGCGGTCAGCCAGCGCCGCCAGTCCTCGGGCCGGGTCAGGATCACCGGCATGGCCTTGGGGTGAACGGCCGCTACCTCGCGGTTGGGCGGGCAGGTCAGGAAGGCGAAGAGATCGGCCGTCACCTCGCCCTCCTTCAGCTTGCGCACCGAGGTCCATTCGGTGCGCAGACCGGCAAAGAAACCCAACGGCCGGTCAGGGCCAAGGGCGAACCAGACCGGATGATTGCGCGGAGCACCAGGCCGGCTGTCGATCTCGGAAAAGCTAGTGAAGGGAACAAGGCAGCGATGTTCGACCCCCAGCCAGCGCCGCCAATGCGGCGAGGCGGTGTTGCGGATATTGGTCACGCCGGGATCCGTGCGCTTGCCTGCAAGAAACACCGGCGGCGTTGGCATGCCCCAGCGCGCCCGGCTGAACTGCCAGCCACCGCCCGCACGGTGTCGCAGGATCGGGGCGGGATAGTCAGGGAAGATCCCCGGCATCGGCGGCAGGTTCCCTGCCAGATCCTCGACAACCTCACCCTCCGCGACCGCGTCATCAAACACACACCGCATCGCATCCTGCGCCTTGGTCTGGGAGTAGAGGTTGCACATCGCTGTAACGGGGCTCGCCGAATGGGTCGGATGGCCCGGAACATTGCCAGAACACAGGGCTGCTGGGAAGGGTGACCTGCGGGGCTCTGATGCTGTGACCGCCCCCGACGGCATCAAAGCCCAGATGGAGCGCGATCCGATCCGGGAGCGCAGCATTGCGGGCGTTCAAGCGGCCAAAGCTCGGGGTGGGCGGCACGAGCGGCCCGCTGTGATGACCGAAGAGCACAGAGGATTGCCGTTGAAATGCTGGTGCAGGGAAAGCGCGGCGTTGAGGTCTGGGAGGCGGTCAAGGCTTTGACCGGACCCGTGGTCGGGCGCTCTGCCTACTACAATTTTCAGAAGGATTGGCTGGGAATCCAAGGGCCTTTCGATCCGACAGATGACAAATAGCTGACCCGCAATGTATAAACAATGTTGAAACGTGGCGGCTAATGGGCTAGTATCGACATTGTATCAATGGGGGTCGCTATGAGAGCGGTGGTGAAAATGTGGGGAAACAGCGCATCGGTCAGGATACCGGCTGCGATCCTCGGTGAGTCCGGCTTGCAGGTCGATCAGACGGTTAATGTTCGCTCGGAGCATGGTCGGGTCATTATCGAGCCGTATCACGAGATCGAGGCCGACCTGTCAGATTTGATCGCGGGCATGACTCCTGACAACATTCATGAAGAGGTCGATTTCGGCGGATCGCGCGGGCAGGAAGCGTTCTGACGTGACAGAGTATATCCCAGATGCAGGCGAGATCGTCTGGCTAGAGTTCTCGCCGCAAGCGGGGCATGAGCAGGCAGGTCATCGGCCCGCCGTTGTGCTGTCTCCTGCGGCCTACAATCGCTTTGGCCTTATGCTGTGCTGCCCTCTCACGACGAAACGAAAAGGGTATCCTTTCGAGGTGCCTATCAACGATGACCGACAAAGCGCGGTGCTGGCCGATCAGGTCAAGTCTTTGGATTGGCGGGCGCGCAACGCAAAGGCCAAAAGCCGGATAAGTGAAGCCGAACTGGCGGCTGTCCGCGCAAAGGCGAAAGCACTCATCGGTCGCTAGGCCAACCCAGTCAGCTCACAACCCGATCATGGGGTCTAGAGATCGGTGCGGATTTCGAGGTTCGACACTACCCCGTGCCTCGTTCGTTCCAAACGATGATGGTGTGGCACTGATCGAGCCGTTGGTGCTGTGAGGATCATCCGCGCTCAAAAAAGCCCGGGTGCGGGATGTTCGCGCCATAGGTGATTGAGCCAGGTCCGAACCGATTGTTGATGAAATCAACGGCTCGCGCCGCGCGTTCTCCTGGTGTCAGCTCGCCACCTGCAATCTTCCGCTGATCACCGTTCATGCGTTCTATGAAATCCACATGGCTCAGATGGACGCCAATCGCGACGATCCTCGTCCCGCGAATATGTCGCCATGCTCTCCGCCATAGCGCGCGATTGATCCTGAGAAAAACCGCCGTGTCCTGAGACTCGGCACAACGGACTGTCTTTCCCAGAGTTCCCCCATTTCGGGCGAGATATGAACACTGAAGCTGCCCGCTATGCGGCCTTCCCTTCGTAGCCGTGCGGCGGCCTTTTCGACCAGCCATCAGCTGACCAGGTAGGCCGACATCGTGTCCCTGAGTTCAGGTGCAAGGACTTGCTGTTGCCGAAGCCGCCTCTCTCAGTACCGGTGAGGGTAATATCCTAGTAAAGCCAGAGCGCGACGCTCCGGCAGCAATGATTGAGCGTTGAAGAAATATCCAATAAATTCACACATATTTAATCAACTTCTGGGAAGTCACGAGTGGCAAGTGACGCCCAATAAACTCATCAAATCCCTGGAAGACCCCTTCAATTCATCACCGTAACCATGACCCCTGTGATACAACTGCTCCGAAAAGTCATCCCATATGCCCCATGCACATGCATGGGAAAGGCAACCAGGTGAGAGGTGCGAGGAAATCTGGCTCTTATGCCTGTGAGAAATCTTGGATCGAAAATGCCGCTTCCAAACCAGTCCAAGCTTTGCGCGACGATTAAAGTCGTCTCATAGAATCAGTGGGTGGATAACCCATCCTGCGAAGTCGATGTTGGGGATGGCTCATGCCGAGAGACAGGGGCGTCGCGACGCTTTGCCTCTTCGAGGCATGCTGCAGCAAACTTTCGAATCGCTTGGGCAGTTTCAACGTATCCTTCGGAATCGGCGACATCGGCAAGTGTCATAGCTCGATTCCTGATGTAACTCAGATTCACTGGGTACCTCCGTAGCTTGGCTTAATGTAGACATCTTTGAAACAAATTCATTAATATTTCGTTAATTCGTTCAGCTTGAACAACGCGATCAAGTGCCCGCAGAACCATGCAGTTGGCAAGTTCCTGCCGGAGCGCCACCAAGGCAATGATATAGGCAAGAGGAGCCCTCAGGCAGGCAAATATCTTGCGAGCGTAGTGGCTGACGCCGCAGAGAATGTTTGCTTATAGCATAAGGAGGCTACGGCCTATCCTATTCTCGCTCGAAGGAGAAATGTTCTCAGAGCGACGTGAAATCACGCAATGCTGCCCCGGAAGACTTTGCTGGAGCTAAGAGAATCACATGCCTGTCGATCTCTTTTGCGGCTGAAGCCCACGGGTTCGCTTCACGGGAATGCTGCGTAGCAACAGACGGGGGACTCACAGTACCATCTCAAACATGAGGGTTGTCGCGCCCCAATTCTCGGATTATCGTCTCGATCGGCTTCCCTTTTTGCCGGAACGGTACAATATTGCTTTCACGCTCATTGACAGCATGACCTGATCCTCCAATCTCTCTGATCAGTGTCTCGTACGCTTGATTTATCGACGGTAGAAGCGGGTGCATCTTGTTGAGAGAGACGTAGGCCCTGATGTCGCACAGTGTGTTCAGGAGCCACTCATGGTTGTTCATATTGCAGCCTATGCGCGATGACTTGTTGGCGTCACCTTCCATCAAACTGGTTAACCGGCAATTAACGCTGCGTCCCGCATTCTGACGGGATAAAACACTCCCTGTGAGCACATTAATACACGACCAGGTCATCGACCAGCATCAAAGGGTCGCTGACGTGCATCACTGCCAGCGTGTTGCCCGGTCCGAACTCGAAGATCACGGACTGTCCATCTGCGGAGGTGTGGGCGTAAGAAAGAAGTTCTGCGCTTGTTTTGGCGCAACCACCCCACAGGTCGCTTGAGATCATGATCGTATCGAAGTCGTCTTCGAAGTCCGAAACGACATCGGCGCCACTCTTGAAGACAAAGCAATCTGCACCCGCAGAGCCTGACAGAAGGTCATCACCCTCTCCTCCGTCCAGGGTGTCGCGGCCGTCCCCGCCGAACAGCGCATCATTGCCAAAACACCCAAGAATGACATTGGCGCCGGCATCGCCGATCAGGATATCGGCGAACTGCGACCCCGCGAGGTTCTCGATGGAGATGTAGGTATCGCCAGCCGCATCACCGGTGTTGCTGGCCGGATTGGTCAGGTCGGCCCGCAACCCCTCGGTCGCGTCGGCATAGGTTGCATAGTCGAGGCCATTGCCGCCGTTGAGACGATCGGCACCTGCCCCCCCCCGAAGCGTGTCGTTGCCCTCGCCCCCGTCCAGCGCATCGTTGCCGGCCCCTCCGGCCAAGAGATCGCTTCCGCCGTTGCCGACGATCACATTGGCGCCGGCATCGCCGATCAGGATATCGGCGAACTGCGACCCCGCGAGGTTCTCGATGGAGATGTAGGTATCGCCAGCCGCATCACCGGTGTTGCTGGCCGGATTGGTCAGGTCGGCCCGCAACCCCTCGGTCGCGTCGGCATAGGTTGCATAGTCGAGGCCATTGCCGCCGTTGAGACGATCGGCACCTGCCCCCCCCCGAAGCGTGTCGTTGCCCTCGCCCCCGTCCAGCGCATCGTTGCCGGCCCCTCCGGCCAAGAGATCGCTTCCGCCGTTGCCGACGATGGCATTGGCGCCGGCATCGCCGATCAGGATATCGGCGAACTGCGACCCCGCGAGGTTCTCGATGGAGATGTAGGTATCGCCAGCCGCATCACCGGTGTTGCTGGCCGGATTGGTCAGGTCGGCCCGCAACCCCTCGGTCGCGTCGGCATAGGTTGCATAGTCGAGGCCATTGCCGCCGTTGAGACGATCGGCACCTGCCCCCCCCCGAAGCGTGTCGTTGCCCTCGCCCCCGTCCAGCGCATCGTTGCCGGCCCCTCCGGCCAAGAGATCGCTTCCGCCGTTGCCGACGATCACATTGGCGCCGGCATCGCCGATCAGGATATCGGCGAACTGCGACCCCGCGAGGTTCTCGATGGAGATGTAGGTATCGCCAGCCGCATCACCGGTGTTGCTGGCCGGATTGGTCAGGTCGGCCCGCAACCCCTCGGTCGCGTCGGCATAGGTTGCATAGTCGAGGCCATTGCCGCCGTTGAGACGATCGGCACCTGCCCCCCCCGAAGCGTGTCGTTGCCCTCGCCCCCGTCCAGCGCATCGTTGCCGGCCCCTCCGGCCAAGAGATCGCTTCCGCCGTTGCCGACGATGGCATTGGCGCCGGCATCGCCGATCAGGATATCGGCGAACTGCGACCCCGCGAGGTTCTCGATGGAGATGTAGGTATCGCCAGCCGCATCACCGGTGTTGCTGGCCGGATTGGTCAGGTCGGCCCGCAACCCCTCGGTCGCGTCGGCATAGGTTGCATAGTCGAGGCCATTGCCGCCGTCCAACAAATCGCCGCCCTTGCCACCACTCAGGGTGTCGTCCCCTGAATACCCCACCAGCGTATCGTTTCCTTTCCAGCCGACGAGGAGATCCTCATAGTCGATGAAGGTCTCGTCGCTGATCGGATTCTGGCCGGACAAATATATACCCTGATCCGTCAAGCTGACTTCGACGATCAGGATTGCGGTCGGTGGAAGCTGCACGAAAATCGGTGTATCAGGGATTCCGCCGGAATAGACGATATCAAGGTCAGGTTCCGCCGCCGCACCAGATCCAACGGACTCGTCGATGCCGACGGTTGAAGGATCGTCAACCGCAGAAATAACCCGGATCGAGACGTGGCCGTTCAGTCCGAAGTATTGCGAGAGGTCAAGCCTCACATCGGTATCTGAGACTGTGCTTCTCGACGAGATGAACCCCAGGTATCTGCTGTCTGAGCCGAAGGATGTTGTCGAAACATCCGCTGATGACAGATCAATTTTCGTACCGTCCCGCGAGATTGTTGCGAAAGCTTCTTCCGAGATGTCGGCGGAGTGCAGCCCCACGAGGCCACGACTCATGATGCTGAAGACTTCACCAGTCGCTGTCAGGTCGGTATCGATTGGCGTGGTGTTGAGCGGTCCCAAGTCTTTCTGAGAGAGTGTGGACAGTCGGGAATCCAGGGATTTGTACTGTGTGCCCCAGACAGATGCCATGTCCACGCCTTCAAGAAGCAGCTGCTGAAAGGCCGCGACAAACGCACTCGCCTGCAGCATTCCCTTGTCTGATACGTCTGTGTTCTGAATGTTCCATTCTGAGCCCCAGAACGAAAGATCTTTAAAATCAGGATCGGCGCGCCAATCGTCAAGCTGATTAAGATGTCTGGCGAAGTTCCCAACCTTATCGAGTGTCTTTGGGTAGTAGTGAACGACGGTAATATCTATTTCGGCCTTTGCCTCCGGGCTCAGGTTGTCCAGAATGGTTTGATTGTCTCCCGGCTGCCAGCCTGCGCCAGCTTGCACAGCGATCTTTGGTTCTCCATTCTTAAAATGGTATCCATGCTCTTCAAGTGCCTCAAATCCATTGGCAAGATCGATAACCATGTAGTTGGCAATTTGAGCGTATTCCAGGGCAGTCATCCTGCCATCATAGTAATACTCATTCCCGATCTCGATCGTTGAGATGCAGCCAGAATTCGGGTTGCTCTCGAGGAAGTCATTTAGGGAGGACACCATATAGTCGATAGCCTCAAAGTTAATCTGCCGGCTACCTGGCTCGCCCTCTGACAGAAAAAATTCCGTAGGGAGAACAATATCGACAAGAAGACCGTGCTCTGAGGCATACTCAAGTGTTGCCGCCAAGGTCTGAATGACCCGACCGTCGGGAAGGGTAACCGTTGAATTTCCATTTGTTCCCAGGAACTGAACCCAGAAATCTCCGCTCGGGTCGATCAGCTGTTCAGTTATCGTTCCGCCAGGGAAACGGATATGTGTAACGCCAAGGGCAGTTGTCGCTTGATCAAAAGGCCCTTCATCGATTGAAAAGTTCGTATGTGCTACCAGGTTTGCCCCAAAGTGACTTCCGGTTACTTCCGTGCCATTTTGCGAATTCTTGATCTCTTCCTGGTACGTCGCGCGCATTGGTGGCCTCAGCTCTGTAATTAGAACGGATCAAGGCATAAGTTTCTTGCAGCCAGGAGCCATTGGCTTTAACCGTCATACCTCTGAAAACTGATGCGGAGGTTTATGGGACCGCTGCTGTGGAGCCTTCTGCTCCAAGCCTGATTGCCAGATATCTTGTCTCTTGCCGAGATGTGAGGGTGGCCTGATGAGCTTCAGAAATTCTTAATGCAAGGCTTGGGATAAAGATAGAGTTTTACAGAGTAGACATTGCATATCCGCCCCAGGCGGCTTTGTTGTTCAAATCTCCCGATGTCCGGAGTATCCCCTTCTTTGAAGTGATCCACCCTTTGCGCCGCGTGAGCGGCGTCTCTGAACTGCCACTGAACTCACATCCAGCTGCGCTCATGCCTGGACCACCCGGCATTTCCGCGTCGGAGCGATCACGCGTCATGCGCCGTGGCAACCGAGGCACATAGCGGAGGCAAACCTGCGGACTACCGGCTTGTTCTGAATGGTGTTTGTGGGTGCGGGGACTTGTGTGTGACCTGGCAGTACCTGGAAGGTGCCGCTGGCATCTTCGAACGCGGCGGCAAGGCTGCGGCAGCGGCCGAGGTCGCCGAAGAAGCGGTCCGCGAGGCGATCCACAGGTTCGGCCCACCCGAGATCATGAACACCGATCAGGGCACCCAGTTCACGCCCCTTCGCCTGGACCGACCGACTGAAACGGGTCGGCACCCGGATCTCGGCGTTGTTGCAAAACGCTGTCCCCCATGGATTCACATCACGAATCCATGCGGTTAGACGGCGCGCATGAGCAAGCCATCACCCGCCCGCTACCGCACGACGAACCGGTCCAGTTACACGGCGTCTCTGCGCAAGCGCAGATCCTTGCTGATCTGGCTGGACAAGGACATGCCCTGGCTTGCGCCGCATGACGGCAGCCCCGGTCGGCCTCCGGCATTTGCGGACGCGGCGATCCAGTTCTGCCTGACGATAAAGGTCTTGTTCAAGCTGCCGCTCAGGCAGACGACCGGGATGGTGGCCAGTCTGCTGAAGATGGCTGGCCTGGACTGGGCCGTGCCAGACTATACGACCCTGTGCCGGAGGCAGAAGACCTTGGCCGTCCAGATCCCCTATCGGCGCGCCGATGGCCCCCTGAGCCTGCTCGTCGACAGCACTGGCATCAAGTTCCTCGGTGATGGCGAGTGGCAGACCCGAAAGCATGGTGTTCAGGGCCGACGCCAGTGGCGTAAGGTGCATCTGGCCATGGATACCGCCCCTCGAACATCCGCGCGATGAAGTTCACCTCCAGCAGCGATGGCGACAGTCCGGTCCTGCCGGAACTGCTCAACCAAATCCCCGAGGACGAAGACATCGGCACCGTGACCGCCGATGGTGCCTATGACACCCGCCGCTGTCACACCGCCATCATCGACCGCCAGGCCACCGCGATCATTCCGATCCGCAAGAACGGTCGACCCTGGAAAACGGACTGCCCGGCCGCAATCGCCAGAAACGAAACCCTGCGTGCCACCCGGCACTATGGCCGGGCATTCTGGAAGCGCTGGACGGGAGACCATGGCCGCAGTCGCATCGAGGCGAAAATGCGGTGCCTGAAGGCCTTCGGTGAACGCATCGCAGCAAGAGAACCTCACCGCCAGACCGCTGAAATCCAGATCCGCATCGCACTGATGAACCGCTTCTCGGCCCTTGGAACGGCCGAGATCGTTCGCGTGGCCTGATGCTGAAGGGGAAAGGGGCCATCATGCCTCAGGCGTGAGTTACGCAACAATGCTGCCGCAGTGTCACACGGTCGGGACACAGGTGTCATACGCGGGTCACCTTGTGGGGTTTGGTCTGATGCAAAAGCAGCAGAGGCTAGGAACCGCCATGGATCAGTCGTTCCAAACATCGTCCCTCAAGCGTCTTCTCTCTTCCCGCGCGCCCTTGCGCCCGGCCAAACCCTCCCCGCTCAGGCAACGCCATCTTCGCAGCCTCTTTGTCTCGGACCTGCATCTGGGCAGCAGCGGCGCAAGAGCGGGCGACTTCCTGGCCTTCCTGCGCGGCACCGACTGCGGGACGATCTACCTTGTCGGAGACATCTTCGACATCTGGCATGTCGGGCTGGTCACCTGGTCGCCCGACCATGACGCGATCCTGTCCGAACTGGCCGACCGCGCGGCGGCAGGGACGCGGGTGGTCTATCTGCCCGGCAACCACGATGCCGCGATGCGCAACTTCGTCGGCATCGGCGACCGCATCCTGCGCGGCGGGGCCTTTGAACTGCACGACAGCGTGACCCATATGGCAGCCGACGGCCGGCGCTATCTGGTGCTGCATGGCGACCAGTGCGACGCGCGCATCCTGAAATGGCACCTGCTGACCCGCCTTGGCAGCCGGATCGAGGCCGCGCTGCGCCGGCTGGACCGCGCCTTGCTGCGCGCCACCGGCAGCCGGGCCGAGCAGAGCTTTCTTGATATGCTGCGCCGGGCGGTGAACGCGCTGGTTCTGGTCGGGAACGGATTCGAGCAGCGGTTGGTGCGGCTGGCGCGCGACAGCGGGCATGACGGCGTGATCTGCGGCCACTTCCACCGCGCAGCTCTGCGCGACCACGCGGGCCGCACCTATGCCAATTGCGGCGACTGGGTCGACAGCCTGACCGCCCTTGGCGAAACCGAGGACGGCACGTTGCAACTGCTGGAATGGGTGCCCGTCCCGCAGCCGCAGACCGCCAGCGCAGCCCTGCACGGGTACGCGACATGATCACATCCGCCCTTGTCGCGACACTTGTTGCCAGCCTGACGCTGCTGCATTTGGCCACCGCCGCCTTTGCCGCCCGGCGTTACCTGCCGGGTCGCCCGAAACAGCCCGCCCATCGCCCCTTCATCACCCTGTTGCGCCCGGTCTGCGGGCTGGACCGGTTCGACAGCGAAACGCTGGAAAGCTCGTTCCACCTGACCTATCCATCCTACGAGATAATCTTCTGCGTCGCCCAGGATGCGGACCCCGCTTGCGCGGCGCTGCGCGGGATGATCGCCCGGCCTCCGGGCGTGCGCGCGCGGCTGCTGATCGGAAACGATGCGGTGACCGGCAACCCAAAGCTGAACAACCTTGTGAAGGGCTGGGCAGTGGCGGAGGGCAGCCATATCGCCATGGCCGACGCCAACCTTCTGCTGCCCCCCGACTATCTGGACCGGCTGTTGGAGGCCTGGACGCCTGATTGCGGCCTTGTCACCAGCCCGCCCGCCGGCCTGCGCCCCGGCAACCTGTGGGGGGCGGTGGAATGTGCCTTCCTGAACGGCTTTCAGGCACGCTGGCAACTGGCCGCCGACAGTGCGGGGCTTGGCTTCGCCCAAGGGAAGACGCTGTTTGTCGAGAAAGCCTGGCTGGATGCCGCTGGTGGCCTTGCCGCCCTTGGCCGCAATCTGGCCGAGGACGTGGCCTTCACCAAGCTGGTGCGCGAAGCGGGGCGCAAGGTGCGGCTGACCCGGCAGGTTTTTTCCCAGCCGGTCGGGCAACGCCGCCTGCGCGCGGTCTGGGACCGGCAGCTTCGCTGGTCGCGGGTGCGGCGCGACGGCTTTCCGCTGCTGTTCCTGCCCGAGATTCTGCTGGGCGCCCTGCCCCCGGCGCTGCTGCTGGCCGGCCTTGCCCCTGGCGCGGTGCTGCTCTTCCTTGCGCTGTGGTATGGCGCCGAACTCGCCTTGTCCCAGCTGGCCGGCTGGCCGGCCGGCCCCCGCGATCTGGCGGCAATGGTGTTGCGCGATCTGATGCTGCCGGCGCTGTGGCTGGCCACCTGGGCGCGGCGCGGCTTTGACTGGCGTGGTACCGCGATGGAGGTCGCGCATGATCCCGCCTGAGGCGCTGCTCGGCCCGCTGGCCGATCAGGGCCTGTGGATCGTGGCCCTCGTCTCGGTCCTTGAAGGGCCGGTCATCACCGTTCTGGCCGCCTTCCTGGCCAGCAAGGGCGTGTTCGACCTGCTGCCGCTGGCCCTTGTTCTGGTGGCGGGCGATCTTCTGGGCGACCTTGGCCATTACCTGATCGGCCGCCGCGGTCTGGCCCGGATTCCTCCGCGCTGGCGCCACCGGCTGGGCCTTGGCACAGCCCGGACTCTCGCGCTGGCCCAGCAGTTTGCCCGACAGGGTGGACGGATTCTGGTGATCGGCAAGCTGACGCATTCGGTCGGCGCGGTGGTGCTGGTGGCTGCAGGCGTGGCACGGATGCCGGTCCTGCCCTTTCTGGCCTATAATCTTATCGCCGCCCTGCCCAAGACCGCCCTGCTGATGGCGCTTGGCTGGTTCGCCGGCGACGCCCTTGACCGGGTGGCGCTGTGGCTGGATCGCGGCGCGCTGTTGCTGGTCCTGCCGGTGGCGCTGGCCTTGCTCTGGATGCTGCGGAGACGGTCATGCCCGCAAGATTAAGCTGCATCCTGCCCGCCTATAACGAGGCGCCCCGCATAGGCGCGGTGCTGGCCTGCGTGCTGGATCATCCGCTGATTGACGAGGTGATCGTCGTCGATGACGGTTCGACCGATGGCACCGCCACCGTTGTGGCCGGCCATCCCGGTGCAAGGCTGATCGCGCTGGCGCAGAATGGCGGCAAGACGGCGGCCATTGCCGCGGGCGTGCAGGCCGCTGCGCACGACTTGCTGCTGTTTCTGGACAGCGATCTTTTGGGGCTGGCACCCGACCATCTGTCCGCACTGATCCGCCCGGTGCTGACCGGGCAGGCCGATGTGTCGCTCAGCCTGCGCCGCAATGCGCCCATGCTGTGGCGAGTGATCGGCATAGACTATATCTCGGGCGAACGGGTGCTGCCGCGCCGCCTGCTGCCCGCAGCCGAAGCGCTGAACAGCCTGCCGCGCTTCGGGCTTGAAGTGGCACTGAACGCCGGCTGGATCGCCGCCCGCGCCCGCATCGCGGTGGTGCGCTGGCCCGGCGTGGCAAGCCCGTTCAAGCCCGCAAAACGCGGGCTTCTGGCGGGGCTGCGGGCTGATCTGGCGATGCTGCGCGACATCTTCGCAACCGTGCCCTTGCACCGCACGGCCCACCAGATCTGGCAGATGCGCCGCCTCAGCCACCTGCGCCGCCCGCAAACTGTCCAGGCCACGGGAACCTGATGCCCCGGCACGGAAACCGGTTCTGTTGCAAACTTTTGCAGCCGTTGAATGGAGGCAAGCTGCGGGCATGACTATGCTGCGAGAGCGGCGAACTGCTGGAAGGCGTTGAGACCATTGGCCGGGATCTGTCCCTTGCGGATCATGTGCGCGGCCTCGATCCCAGCGATGGTTGCTGCTGCGGAATTGAAAGCCTTGAAGCCTCGCATCGGGCTGGTGATCCGCTTGGGTGCGTCCAAATCTGTCGCATCCGATCCTTACCTCTCTATCAACCGATGGAGAGCCGCATGCACCATGAATTATACCTGACCCTCGACCTTATCGCCCGCCTTGCAGGCCGCTTCGGTCCCGCAAGCCGCGTTGCAAAGGAACTGCCCAGCTGGCTGGAGTATGTGACCGCGATCGAGTGCCCCGAAAGGCCGCGAACACGGCCCGGTGCGATCTGGTGGGAGAAGATCCGTCAGATAAGCCGCAATCTGGTGCCGAAAGACTGCGATGGTGAGGGCGATGTCCTGACCAGAAACTGCGCCATTCTCGGCGCGCATTTCGGCCTCACGCAAGTTGAAGTGGGTATTCTGACCTTCGTCGGACATTACAAGGTGTTCGATGGATTCCAGCATGTGGTCAATGGGGCACTCGAAACGAAAGAAGTCACCGTTCCGCTGCTGCTTTCGGGGTTCTGCAAAGCGGGGGAGCCAGAGATCAGGGCTGCCCTGCGGCCATCGGGAAGGCTCTCCCTGTCCGGACTTGTCCAACGGAACTGTCCGGGGCGTTACAACCCTATGCCCTTCGACCTGTCAGCCAGGCTTCTGGCTACGCTGTTGGCGGATGTGGAGGGTGTCGGTGATCTGATCGGGCTGATGTTTCCCTTAGCCACAGCGCCTGAGGCCGAATGGCAGGACTTCGAGGGGCTGGGGAAAGATGCCGGGATCATGCGCGACCTGATCGTCCGTGCAATGGCCACGCGGGAAAAGGGGGTGAACATCCTCCTCTATGGCCCCCCAGGGACCGGAAAGACCGAGTTCGCGAAAGTGCTGGCCCATGATATCGGTGCGGAACTGCGTGCCGTGGGCGAAACTGATGATGAGGGCGGCGAACCCTCTCGCCGCGAACGTATTGCCGAGATGGGTCTGGCCTGCCGGATGTTCGGAGAACGCGGCGACACGATTCTCCTGTTCGATGAAATGGAGGATGTGTTCGGCGCTGGCAATCCGTTCTTCGGTAATGACCGACCGTCGAAGGTCCATACCAACCGGATGCTGGAGACGAACCCGATCCCGGTGATCTGGACAACGAACTCAGTGGAAAGCTGTGATCCGGCCTTCCTGCGTCGGATGAGCTATTCAACGCTGATGCGGCCCCCTTCCGGCCGGGTCCGGGCGCGGATCTGGCAGCGGCTGGATGCGCGGCATGGGGTGGGAATCCCTGCGACCCGCTTGCCGAACCTCGCGGCTCGGCACGATCAGGCTCCGGCGCTGGTCTCGGATGCGATGCGTGTCGCCCGGCTGTGTGAGGGCGGCGATCAGACGGTCAGCGATGTGCTGGATGCTGCGGCCCGGCTGGCGAAGGGCGGCATCGATGCTCCGCCGCGCCATCACTCCGAGGTGCCGTGGCAGCCGGGACTGGCCAATACCGATATTGACCTCGCGCTGCTAGAGGTGCGGCTTGCGGCGCCGGATGCGCCACGGCGGGTCAGCTTCTGCCTCGACGGTCCCGCAGGCACCGGCAAAAGCGCCTGGGCGCGGCATCTGGCGCGGCAGATCGGTATGCCGGTGGTCGAAAAACGCGCCTCGGACCTGATCTCGAAATGGCTCGGCGAGAGCGAGCAAAACATCGCCCGCGCCTTTGCCGAAGCGCGTACCGAGGGGGCGCTTCTGATTTTCGACGAGGCAGACAGCCTTTTGGCTGATCGCCGCAACGCCCAACGTAGTTGGGAGGTCTCCCAAGTGAATGAAATGCTGACCTGGATGGAAAGCCACCCGCTGCCCTTCGTCTGCACCACCAATCTGGTGGAGAAGCTCGACCCCGCAACTCAGCGGCGCTTCACCTTCCGCATTCGTTTCGAAACGCTGTCGGGCGCACAGCTGGTGGCGGCCTGGCGGGTGCATTTCGACGCGACGCCGCCTGATGGTCTCACGCGGCTTGAACGGCTGGCGCCGGGCGATTTCGCCAATGTCGCACGCCGGATGCGAGCAATGGGCGAAACAAGGCCTGCGCAAATCCTGAATGAACTGACGCGCGAAGCCGCAGCGAAGGAGGGAGCATCGCGACCGATCGGCTTTGGCCGTTGACGCCCCTATACCGCGCCACGAAGGTGGCGTGGTATTGCCCGGAGGCCCCATGCGTTACGCTCGTCAGGAAGATCTGCAGAAACTCGCTCTAATGATGCAGGGATCGGCCGAAGGGATCTGTCTTGCCGATATCGCGCGCGAATTTGCCGTCTCACGCCGCACGGCGGAGCGTATGCGCGACGCGGTCCGCAATGCCTATCCTCAGGTTGAGGAAATCCCGGGCGATCACGGTCGGAAGTATTGGCGATTTCCGCCGGGCACACTGGGGCGCATGATCGAGCCCACTCTGGACGAACTGACTGCGGGCCACCGGGCTGCTGCCATCGCACGGCGCGAAGGCGATGAGGCGACTGCCGAGACTCTGGAGCGGCTGCTTGCCAAGGTGCAGGCCATGTTCCGCGCCGATCGTCGCCGGACAATCGCGGCGGATCTCGAGGCGCAGCTCACGGCCGATGGTGTCGCTTTCCGCCCCGGCCCGCGCGAAAAGATCGCGCCGGAGATTCTGTCGGCCCTGCGCGAGGCGATCCTCGCGGGCGTCATGATCTCGGCTGACCACCGCGCCCGCGGCACGGGCAAGCTGTCGCGAAACACGCGCATCGGGCCGATTGCCATGCTGTTCGGTCAGGGACGACAATACCTGCTGGGATGGAGCGAATATCAGGACGATTTGCGGCTGTTCGCGCTGGCAGGATTCGAGCGCATTTCCTTGGAGAGCGACACCTATTCCCGTCCGGAAAGCTTTGATCTGCAGGAATGGCTTTCGGAAAGCTTCGGCATCTGGCGCGAAGAGCCTCAAGATGTCGAATGGCGCTTTCTGCCCGACGTCGCGGAGGAGGCTGCGGGATATGTGTTCCATCCGAAACAGTGCCTGGAGCGTCTGGAGGACGGCTCCCTGATGGTGCGGTTCAGAGCCGGGGGGCGGCAGGAAATGGAATGGTATCTGGCGCGATGGGGTGACCGGGTCGAGGTGCTATCACCAGTTTGATCCGCGCGCCGGTTGCTCCCCAGCCCGATTGGGCCGCCCCGCCACAAGCAAAGTGCAATGCGACCGTTTTTGACGCATCGACTCAATAACATTCGGATATCCCCTTTCAACGGAGCATGATTTGACGCGCACCAGTACCACCCACCCCCTTCGCATTGACCAGCTTCCGCTGGCCAATGGTCATATCGGTCTGGCGCCTTGCCCCGGCAAGCAAGGCGAGAGTGTTTTTGGGGCCCCATGGGCGCGGGACATGGCGATTGACCTTGCTGCGATTTCTGCCTGGGGCACAGCAATGCTCATTACTCTGATCGAGGATCATGAGTTTGACCTGCTGAGCGTCCGGGGCTTGGGCGAGGCGGTCAAAGCGCGTGGCATCGAATGGCTGCACTTCCCGATCCGTGACCTCGATGTGCCTGGGCCGGAGACCGACCCTGATTGGCGCCGCATATCAGCGCGGATCCATGACCGGGTCGAGCGCGGCAGCAAGGTGCTGATCCATTGCCGGGGCGGCCTGGGCCGCGCCGGAACCATCGCCGCATGTCTGCTGATCGAACGCGGCGAGACTGCAACAGGGGCAATTGGGATTGTGCGATCCGCGCGGCCCGGCGCCATCGAGACGCAGGCACAGGAAGATTGGTTGCACGCCCAAGATATGATGGCGGGTGCAAAGGTTATGCAAGCCTGTCTACTTGGCGGCGCCATGGGGGACAGTCTCGGGGCGGATATCGAGTTCCAGTCGCTGGCCTCTATTCAGAGGCGCTTCCCGGCCGGGCTGCACGATCTGCCATCCTATGCCGGGCAACGCGGCGCGATCACCGATGACACGCAGATGACCCTCTTCACTGCCGAAGGAATGATCCGGGCGCAGATCAGGGGTCAATTGCGCGGCATCTGCCACCCACCTTCGGTCGTCCACCATGCCCTTGTGCGTTGGTATCGAACCCAAGGTGCCCAACCCCGGATGGAGACCGACGATATCGGTCTGATCGAAGACCGCCGCCTCTGGCGGCAATGTGCGCCTGGCATGACCTGCATGTCCGCGCTTGGCGCTGCGAGGCATTTCGGCGATCTCGCCCGCAACGGCAGCAAGGGCTGCGGCACGATCATGCGCGTGGCCCCCATCGCGCTGATGGCCTCTCGGGGGCAGGTGCGGCCTTGGGCAATTGAAACCTCGGCTCTGACCCATGGGCATATAACCGGCCAGTTGGCCGCTGCGGCCTGGGCCGAGATGCTGGCCGATGTGGCCGCAGGTGAAGCCCTTGAGGCCACCGCGAGGCGTATCGCCACAGTATATGCTCAACTGGAGGGGGGCGAAGAGACATCCCGCGCCATTCATGCGGCTCTTGCCGCTCCACGGGATGGTCGGTCGGAGACCGTTGAAAGCCTTGGCGGCGGCTGGACCGCCGATGAGGCGCTATCCATCGCGCTCTATGCTTGCCTTGCCGGCGAGGATCTGGACGACAGCTTGCGCATCGCGGTGACGCATGGCGGCGACAGCGATTCCACCGGTGCAATTGCGGGCAACATGCTGGGTGTCATGGATCTGGATGCGGTTCTGTCCCACCCTTGGGCCAGCACGATCCAGGGCGCGGATGTCATTCGCAGGTTGGCCCAAGACCATGCCAGACTTGCGCAGGATCCGCTCGCTGCAGAGATGCTGTCTGAATTCTATCCGGGCGGTTGAGCTGATGGCACAAGTGAGAGACCCGCTCCGCGCAGCAAGTCATGAAAATCCGCTGCTCTCTTTCCGCATTGACCACGACACCGAGGATGGGCTTCATGAACGGCGAAAGTCATTCCAGCTTGAGCCTTGCAACCGCATGTCACAATTCAACTATCTTCGTGAGAAGCTGCGGCGTCTGCGTGACAAGAACCCCGCCGATCTGAATTTGCGCAGCCACCGTGCGGTTACCTGGCTTTGCCGCTCTGATGAGGTTTTCGATACAGATCCCGATGCAGCTTTCATTTTTGCGTGGATTTCCTTCAATGCAGCTTATGCTCGCGATCTGGGGAATGATCCGGGCGGTCCGGCGCGGTCGGCATTTCATGATTTCTTTACCGCGCTGGTCGCAGCCGACCCGAACGGTCGTATTGCCCATGAACTCTGGTATCAGCACGAAGGGCTGATTGCGCGCCTTCTGGACAACCGCTTCATCTTCAACCCGTTCTGGCGGTTCCACAATGGAGACTTGTCCTTTGCGGATTGGCAAGAGCGGTTCGACAGGGCCAAAGAGATCGCCCGCGAAGCGATTGAACGCGAGAATACGCCTCTGGTTCTCTCGATCATCTTCGACAGGCTCTATGTCCTGCGCAACCAATTGATCCATGGCGGCGCAACCTGGGGCAGCCGGGTCAATCGCAATCAAGTCACGGACGGCACTGAAATCCTGCACTGTCTGATGCCGATCTTTATCGACACGATGGTATCGGCAACGGATCGGGATTGGGGTGCCGCCCATTATCCAGTGATCGAATGAGCGCGTAGAGCTACCCGATCTCAATTTTGGACTGAACACTTCATGCACTATCCTTTCCTTGTCGCTGATCCCCGCTCTGGCCTGCAATTTCGCCTGACCGATACCGGCCTTGCCGAACTGTCCCTGGCCCCCATCGCTGCCGAATGGGCGCCCGGTCGCGCCATTGTGGAGCTGCCTGATCCGGTCTGGGCCGAGAGCCTCGCTAACGCCCCGGTCGAGACGATTTCGGCGGTGACAGCCGCGCTGACGGATCTGGTGTTGGCAACGCCGGGCTTGAAGGCGCCGACCGTCGATCACCTGCCCCCTGGCCGCGCCAAGCGGCATCTCTTGGCGCTGATTGGACTGTGGCAGAGGCTGGGGGATGCGCTGCCCGAGGGGTTGGCGCCGATACGCCATGTGCTGACCCTGCCGCATGGACGGTTTCTTGATCCCGTTCCGGTGGTCGACAGCTCGCTTGATCCGCTGGCGCCGGCGGCGATCAAGGAGCTCTATGCGCGGCTACAGGATGAATTTGGTACTGTTCCAACAAGCCCTTACAGGCCAGCGGCGCCGATCGACAGCCGCCTTCACGCGCTGCAGGGCGGTGTTTCGGCGCAGGAAGTCAAAGCCGGAGTTTTGGATGACAGTCTCGCGTTCTTTGGGCTGCGCGACCCCGCTGCCTGCGCCGATTTTGCCGCAGCCCGTGCCCGCGCGCTGATTGAGGCAGGCATTCCGGCCCGTGAAATCGCCGTGCTGACTGGTGACGACCCCCGCCAGCTTGCCCGCGCTTTTGCAGCGCAGGGCGTTCCGCTCTCAGGCCTGCCAGGTCATTTGCCCGAGCGTGACCTCATTGGCGAGACTGCCTTGCATTTGGCTCTGGCCAAACGCCCGCCGACGCCCGCGATGGTGCTGGCGAGCCTTGCTCTTTCGCCGTTGATGCCCTGGGCGGCGCAGACCGGGCGCGATCTGGCCGAAAGCCTGATGGGGGGCGATTTCCGCGGTGCCATTCTTACTGCCACGCCCGCGCACAAGGAGTTGTGGGACGACATCCGCGCCTCGGCGGGTGGCCTGCACCAGTTGCGATTCCTGCTGGACCGGATCTGTGAGCGGATCGGGCAGGGCGATCAGGTCCGCGCGCGGCTGTCCGTGCCACCCGGCGAAGGCACGCCGGATTGGGAGGCGATCTTGCGCGGGATTCAGTTCGCGCCACCCAAGGCCGCGGATCCGGACCGCAATCTTGAAGGTGTCAGTCTATGGTCCGCGCATGAGAGCCCGTGGCGCCCATGCCGCCATCTGATTCTCAGCGATTTCTCCGATGGACTTTACCCCACCCGTCCGCGTGCCAATCCGCTGTTCCTTGACAGCGAGATGGCGGCGATCCGCGCGGCAACCGGCCTTGCGCTGCGCGGCCGGGCCGAGGGGCTGGCGCATGGCCTGCAGCTATTTGACCAACAGCTCCAGGCCGTATCCGGCAGCGTCACCTTCCTGATCCCATGGCGCGATCTGGCAGGCGGGCGCTTGCAACCTTCGGCAGGTCTTTCGCTCCTGGCGCGGGCCGTGGCGGGCGTCGAGAATGCTGCGGACCTCATCATTGATCTGTCGCGCCTGAACCCCGCCGATTGGCCGGTCGCGTATCACAGCCTCGCGCCGGTGCCGGAACCCGCCGAACTGCCCGAGGCTCTCGATTTCGCCGGGCATGATCTCCTGTCCCTGCGGCGGCGCGATGACGGCACCGCCAAACCGCAATCGCCCTCGCGGCTCGAGACGCTGCTTGTCAGCCCGCTCGCCTGGCTTCTGGCCGAGGTCGGGGCCGGGGACATGTCCTGGTCGGCAGAGGAACTCGACGTTATGGCCAAGGGTAATATCGCCCATGATGTCTTTGAACATGTATTCCTTAAAGACCAACCGATCCCCGACCCGGGCGCGCTGACCGCAGCCATCCCCGAGGCTTATGACCGCGCCCTCACCCGTCACGCGGGCTATCTGCGCAGCCCGTCATGGGAGATGGAGCGCCGCGGGCTCGAGCGTGAGATCATGGCAGCAGCCCTGCGCTGGCGCGACCACCTCTTGGCGCTCAAGGCGAAGATCATCGGCAACGAGATTTGGCTGGCCGGTGAGGCGCATGGCATCAACCTGCACGGCAAGGCCGATGCCATCCTTGAGTTGCCCAATGGTACGCTCTTGATCGTTGACCACAAGAAAAGCGGCACCAAGGGGCGGCGGCAGCGGATGGAGGCCGGTTGGGATCTGCAGGCCGGGCTTTACGCCGATATGATCGCGCGCCCCATTCGGCGCGAGAATGACGGGATGGACCCGCTGATCGGCAGAAAGGTGGCAGTGGCCTATCACATGATGAATGATGGCGGGTTGCTGACTTCGGGCCTCGCCTTGCCCGAAGGCTCTCCCGCCCGCGATATGGGCGATGCGGTGAATGCCGGCGCGGTGGCAAAGCTGGCAGAACGGCTGGCCGAACTCGGCGCGGGCCGGGTGGTGCTGAACACTTCGGCAGATGAAGGGTTCTTCAAGAAAGAGGCGGGCTTCACCCCCTATGCGCTGACCGATGGATCCGCCCTTGTCACCGCCTTCATCCGCACTCTCGAGGAGGAATGACCATGGCCCCCGTCAATGCAGATCATGGTCTGGTCATCGTTCCGGCCGGTGCCGGCGCGGGCAAGACCCACCGCATCAAGACCCAGTTGTCGGACTGGGTCAAACGCGACGTTGTCCGGCCCGAGCGTATCCTCGCCGTGACCTTCACCGAGGCGGCGGCGGGTGAATTGCGCGAGCGTATCCGCTCAGGCCTATTGGCCGATAGGCCGGTCACCGAGGCTATGGCGGTCGAACGCGCCTATGTCTCGACCATCCACGGGCTGGGCCTGCGTCTTCTGACAGAACATGCGCTGGCAGCGGGTGCTTCGCCGCAGCCGCGCCATCTGGGCGATGCCGAGCGGGATCTGCTGATCCGTCAGGCGCTGGCCCATGCCAAGGCGCTGGACCCGATCAAGGCCGAGCCCGAGCGGTTTGGCTACGCCCCGAACCGGCAAAAGGGCGAGACGGTCGAGGATGCTCTGCGCGGGCGGGTGTTGTCGATGATCGACCTGTTGCGCGGCCTGGGCGACAAGGGGCTTGACCCCGGCCTGATCGCCCCGGCGCTGGCGCGGATGGATGTGGTTTATGGGCCGGTACTGGATGATCCGGGGACGGCAGGTGCCACACTCGAGGCCGCCGTGCTGGCCATGATCTCGGCTTTCCCCGAAGGCGGCATGGCCACCGTCACGGCCAAAGGTCCGAAGGAAACGCTGGAGAAAGACCTCGAACTTTTCCGGTGGGTGGCGCGGGACCCGGGGCTTTTGGCCCGTGATTGGGGTATATGGCAGAACTTGCGCGGGCTTTTCACCTCGAACAGCCGCACGAAAACGCCCGAGGGCTATGACGATCTCGCTATTGCCATCATGGCGGCAGCGGATGTTCTGCCCTCCCATCCCGGCCCGCTTGCGGATGCCAAGCTGCATCTCCAATGCCTGATCGCCTGTGCGCAAGAGGTGATGGCGGCCTATGAGACCCGCAAGAAGGCGCTCGGCTTGATCGACTTCGCCGATATGATCACCGGGGCGGAGCGGCTCTTGCGCACCGACCCAGCCGTGCGTCAGGCAGTGCTGGATGAGATCGACTGCGTCATCATCGACGAATTCCAGGACACCAACCCGGTGCAGTTCGCGCTATTGTGGCAGCTTGGCCAGCATGCGCCGCGCACTTTGCTGGTGGGCGATGTGAAACAATCGATCATGGGCTTTCAGGGGGCTGACCCGCGCCTCTCGACAGCCTTGGCCGCGGCAAATCCAGATGCGACCCAGCCTTTGGACCGCAACTGGCGATCAACCCCTGCGATGATGCAATTCGTCAATGCGATGGGGGCGGGGCTGTTCGGCGCGGGCTATAACCCGCTGGCGCCGACCCGAGGCCCGGTCGCAGGCCCCGCGATCGAGGTGCTGAACGCTACGCAGGGACGGCGCTCACAAAAGTATTCACAGCCCCCAGAACACATCGCCGAGCGCATCGCCCGTATCCTAACCGATACTGAGACCATCACCGACCGCCACACAAAGGCAGCCCGGCCGGCGCGGCCTTCGGATATCGCGCTGCTCGTCTGTCGCCACACCACCGCTGCCCGCTATGCCGAGGAACTTCGCGCCCGCGGCGTTCCCGTGCGGATCGCCGAGGATGGCTGGGCGAAAAGCCCGGCGATTATCGCGGCCCGGGCGGCGATGGCCTTTGCCGCCAACCCGGCGGACATCCATGCCGGGTTGTTGCTGCGCACGCTTGGCCCGGATCCGCTGCCTTTGCAGGAGGCGCTTTCCGCCCAGATCGACGGGCGGCTGGCGGATGATCCGGTGCTGATGCGGCTCGCCGCGCTCTCGGGCGTTCTGGCCCGCCTGCCGGTGAGTGCGGGGCTTGATCTGGTGCTTGAGGCCAGCGGCCTGCGGCTCTGGGCCGAGCGTCAGCGCGACGCCGCCCAGTCCCGTGCCGATCTTCTGCGGCTTGAGGCGGAGGCGGGCGAATTCGAGGCCGCGCATCGCGACCTTAAATCTGCCTCGGGCTTTCATGGCGAGACGGCGAAGGTCTTTCTCGGCTGGCTCGACGCCCGTACGAAAGAGCGGGACTTTGACCGCCGCCCCGACCCGGCTGCGAACAGCGCCGAAGCGGTCGAGATCGTGACCTGGCATGCCTCAAAGGGGCGCGAATGGCCGATCACCGTGGTGGCCGAGTTCGATTATGGTATCGAGGAACGTGCGGGCTCCACCGCGACCCGCTTCGATGCGCTGGACCGCATCGACGATATGGCGGCGGTGCTGGGATCAGCGGCCCTGATCCACATCCCCGGCTTTGCCGCGCCCGAAGCCGCCCGCCGTTTCATCGAGGACCGCCGCGCGGATTTCGAGGCAAATGCGAAGAACCTGCTCTACGTCGCCCTGACCCGCGCCCGCGACCGGCTGGTGCTGGAATGGCCGGGTTTCCTCAAGGAACGCGAAGAGGATACGCCCGAGGCTACGAACTTGTTCCACATCTTGTCGGACACTTGCACACCGAAAATCGGGACAGGCAGCCTGCGGATCAATGGTGTGGATTGCCCCGCAATCATCACGCAACTGCCTGAGCAGGCGGGATTTACCGAATGTGCAGGCGGCGCGGCTGTCCCGGCGCTGCGCTTTGGCGCGGCCGCGCCCTTGCCCGCGACACCACTGACGCCTTGGCGGCTGCAACCCTCACAAACCCGCAGCGCGGGGGCGCCGCCCACAGCCCGCCGCATCGAAATCGGAACGCCCTGGCCGAGGGCGCTGAACGATGCCACGCGCGGAACCGCGCTTCATTTGGCGCTGCGCACCTACCTGACTCGGCCCGACCTGGCCCCCGCTTTGGCTCCCGCTACCGGGTTCGATGACGCCACACTCGCGCTGGTGGCCGAGCGCGCCACGGCGCTGAAGGTCTGGCTTGCCGAGCAGGGCTATACCGAGTTGCGTGCAGAGATCCCGGTGCTTGGCCACACCTCCGAGGGCGCAGAGATCCCCGGCACCATCGACCTTCTCGCCATCGGCCCGAAGGGGTGCTTGCTGATCGACCATAAATCTGGCGGAGCCGGAGAAGGTTTCGGTCCCTACTGGCCGCAACTCTCCAGCTATGCTGGGCTTTTGGCCGGGCTTTACCCCCAACATCCGCCGCAGGGCGTGGCGGTGTTCTGGATCGACCATGGATGGCTGGAACTGGCTGAACCGGAAACAATGGTTGCGCAAAATGAGCCCGTCTGAAAGCTGGGGGATCATAAAGCACGAGACCCTTGGCCATCCGCGTAATCGCCGCGACCTTGGGTTGGCTGCGGTCGTGCGTTTTGCCAATGATTACGCGGTGCCTGGTCTTGCTGGGCTGTCATTCCTGCGCAGTATCGTGTGGTCCCTGATCGGAATCGAGTTCGCAGCCGTCCAACGCGCGGCAGGAAATCAGGTCAATCCATCAGCCATTGCCGAAGGGCTCGAGGCCTTGGCCTGTTGGCACTGCATCCGGAATGGTGTGGACGATGACATGGCTTACCGCATTCGTGGTGCGCGTAAGCTGCGGCGGATCAAAACGGCCAAGGGGCCAACGCTGACAGATCTCGCCCGCGGGCAAGGCTATGTCAGTCAGCCCATCCGAATGGGTATGGGTGCCTGCCTTCCCCGACTTGGCCTGGTCGAAGCCAGGAGCACCCGATTCAACAGTTTTGAGCTGAACGACAGGGGGAGACAGTTTCTGCTTTTGGCGCTTGGGCGCGCCGACACAAGCAAAGCAATTCCGAAGCTTTGGTCATGGTTGGGCGGTGCGTCCTGGAAGGAGAAGCATGGGGAGAAAGAGCTGAAACTCATTTCCCCGATGCAGCCCCTGCCTGTGGAACTGCGGCAGTATTTCTCTGGCTTGATGGCGAGTGTTGGCGTCGAAGAAGAGCGCGCAATGCGCAGCGCGCTATGGCAGGCCTGCCGCGAACTCCTCAAGGATGCCACGCTGGATGACGATGCGATGACTGCGGCGATCAGCATACAGGTCGCAAAGAGCGACCCGGCAAAGGCCGCGCGGCTTGATTGGGCGCAGGACTTTTTCGCGACCTATGCCGCCGCCTTTGTCGTCCTTGACCGGGTGCAGGCACAGCTCTCGGATACGAACGGCGGACGAGCAGGGGTTACCAAGTTGTTGGAGAGCCAAACCCTGCAAGATCGGCTGAATTCACTTCGATCCATGGCACGCCAGTTCAAAGCCCCGCGAGGCCCCCAGTCTCCACCATCGGAGCTGGCACCCTTTATCATGGAAATTTGCTCACATGACGATGACGCCGCTTTGTTGCGTGATCTGGTCAGACGAGATGATATTGTCCTGCGGCTGGAGGATAGCACAGTCAGCCTGCATCCAGACCATAAGGCTGACCGCAGCCCCGCGGGCGATGGCGCGCCTGACGACGAACCGGACGAGCCGCCCATGCGCCTCTATCGCCTGCACAACCTGTGCCGGCTTGCGCGGGAAGCGATGCAAGACGCATGACAGCTCTGCTTGATCTATTCGCTCCGCCGCCCGGTTATACAGGCCATTTCGGCTGGATCTGCGGTTTCACCGCCGATGGTCGCGTCATGCGCGAGATCGCCGATCGGTTCACCATCGGCGCCGGCAGTTTTGCCACGACCTTTCAGCGGCCCGCGCTTTTGCTGATGACCGATCACGCATCGCCGCAGATCACCGCCGACCGGGCGCCGGGCATGCATCACGTGACACTGGCAGCAAGTTGGCGCCAGCGGTTCCGCGGTCGCGGTATTTTCCACGCCAAGGTGGCGCTGCTGCATTTCTCTGGTCCGACATCGAAGGACCCCGCCGCACGGCGCGACATCTTTCGTCTGGTCGTCTCGACCGGCAACTGGACCAGAGAAACCCTAGAGCGAAACATCGACCTGTTCTGGTCTGTTGAGTTTCCGCATTCGGATCCGGCGGCCGAGAGCCAGAACCTTGCGGATATCATGGTGGCCCGGGACATGTTCACCAGCCTGCAGCCCCATCTGTCGCTTTACCCTTGGGCTGCGGCAAGTGGTGGCGAAGCCATGCAGGTTCCTTACGCAGACACATTGCGCCTGCTGAACGCGCTCAAGGCTCCTCCGGGTGTGACACCACGCTTCTTTCATTCGCTCGATCAGCCGTTGCGAAAGCCGCTTCTTGAACGGTTCGGCGGGCTACGACCCGATCAGCTCACCATCCTTGGTTCGGGATTTTTTGCCGGCGGCGATCCTGCACCAGCCGGATCGTCACAGCCACAGGGCGCAGAGGTCTTTCTGCGCGAACTGGTCAGTGACCTGAATGGCAAGGACGAAGATCAACCCGTCTTTACCGTGTTGAACCCCGATGCCTGTCAGGGCCTCGCTACCGCTGCCGCTGCCCTGAAAGCCCGCCAGTGGCGTTTCTTTCGCCCAAGGTTTCCAGAAGGCAATGACGGGTCGCAGGGCAAGCTCCACGCCAAATTCATCTATCGGGGAAAGAAAGACAGGCTCAAAGGCCGGCTCTATATCGGTTCGGGCAATCTCACCCCCGCAGGCATGGGGGCACCCACCGGCACCGGACTTTGGAATTTTGAAACCGGTGTGGTGATCCCCGTGGACAGGCCGGACAGGCCCGATGTGCATCTTCCCTATTGTGCCTCCGAAGAGCTCGACCTCAAGGAAACAAAGCTCAAGGCGGGCGGGCCTTTCGAGATGGCCTGTGAATTCAGGGGCGATTGCCCGCTGACCCACTTCACGCTCACTGAAGACAGCACCGGGCAATGGCTGCAGCCGCGCCCTGTGCCCCCTGATTTCCGTGGTATCAGCCTCAGCCATTCGGGAGGCAACTGGCAGCCCCTGTCTGAAAGGATTGCGCTTGATCCAGAGCGACTGCCGCCCGCCCTGATCCGGCTGCGTTGGTCTACTGACGGTGACGACACGGCGAATGTCGCGGTTCCGGTTCTGAATGAACGCGGCTTGCAGGTGGTGCCCGAAGCTCAGCATCGGCGGCTTGAGCATGTATGGGATGCCCTGATGCAGATGGCAGCCACCGGCCGCGAGCCCGAACCCGAGCCCTCTGAAGACGACGAAGACGATGAGGGCAGGCGCAACGGCAGCAGAGGGCAGAGCGCAACCGCAAGGCCAGCCACATACGCAACACGGCGCCTCATGGCCGTGATTACCGCATTGGGTGAGGTCCAGGCCGAAATGCCAGCAGGTCAAACAAGGCTTTGGGCCAACCGCCTGATCGAGCATGCAAGTTCCCTTGCGCGAACCGAAGGCGATGTCCTGCACACCCTGAAGGAGATGCAACTCAACCCGTTCCGGCACCTGGGTCGCGCCGAGTTCATGCCTCTGGGGCTGAACAACGAAGAAGTCCGCATTCTACATGACGCCCATGCCGAGGCGGCGCGGCTCTGGGGTGTCAGGGAATTTGCGGGTTTCGACGGGGTGACACCATGACAATCTGGCCCAGCGACGACAAACGGACCGGCGTTTATCGGCAGATCAACGAGCTTCTGAAAGGGTTCAGCCGCTCGCTGCCGTCTGGGTCCGGGAGTGGCCACGATCAAACCTGGCTGGACGCAGGTCAGCGCGCCACACTTGCCGCCCTGCAGGACCGTCTCTGCGATAAGAACCGCCCCGGAGCTATCATTGCCGATGAGGTCGGCATGGGCAAAACCCGGATCGCCGTCGCATTGGCCTGTGCCGTCATCCGCGCCGGCGGGCGCGTTGTCGTGGCCGTGCCCCCGGGACTGCTTCACCAATGGCGGGATGAATTTCGCAAGACGTTCCTCGCGGCGAAGGAAGACCCGCCCGAGATCCCCGAAATACGCTCTTTGCGGGATCTGTATTCTGATGACAGCCGATCCTTGAGTAGCGCCCCGGTTCTGCTGCTTCCCCACGGCCTGTTGAATTTTCAGATGAAGCATGGCTGGGGCAGCCAGTGGCTACTAACACAATACCAGGACCGCATTGCCGGGCGCGTGGCGTTCTCGCGCCTGATCCCCAAAGACGAACGGGAGATCATCCGTCATCATGTGAGCAGATTGGCAAACGGTCATGCACTGCAACCTGAAGAGCTGCAATCTAAGGGCCCCGGACGCGAGGCATTCATCAGCTTCACGCTGTCGCTGCTTGGTGGCTTTGATCTGGTGATCATCGACGAGGCGCATAAAAGCAAAGACGATGCCTCTGCCGAGCGTGAGAGCGCCCACCGCAGCACGCTTGCGCAATTGCTTATGCGTCTGGTTCGGCAAGGCCGCGTGAAGAATGTCCGACCCCGCCGCCTTTGCCTGACCGCGACCCCGTTTGAGCTTGGCCCGGATAACTGGCGGCAGATCCTTCAACGCGCGGGGGTAGATGACAACATAGCACAGTCCTGTGGCAAGGCATCAGAGCAGTTCCTGGCGGCGGCGAAAGCTGTCCAGCTTCTGCCCGACCCGGCGACCGCAGATTCATTCAGGATCGCCGCAGAGGAATTCCGTAAACAGCTTTCGCCTTGGGTGCTACGCCGTCGCAAGGCTGTTTCTGGAAATGACAGCGTCCTTGAGCGCTATATCCGCGACCATGGACCGGATTACCGGGACCGCAGTCAAAGGATCACCGCCGAGGTGGCTGGCAAGGAGTGGTCGGTTGCCATGATGGCCGTCGAAGCCCTGTCGCTCATGCCCGCAACCGGGCTCGCGGCGCAAAAGCGTCTGCGGCTGGCGCTCGCGCGTGGATTTTCGCTCGCATCAGCGCTTGATGCGGCGGGGAAGCCGGAGAAAGGCGATTGGCGGGACAGCGACGAACACACACTGTCTGATACCGGTCGTGACCCGGTCATCAACCAGCAAGAGGATCGGCGGCGCGAACGGGCCGGGTTTTGGCTGGAAAGACTGAAACCTGCCGCCGCCGATCCTTATGCGCACCCAACGCTGCTTGCGGCCGTCAGGGCGATTGAAGAGGTCGCGATACCTTCAGAGGCCCCGGAAAAGGTTCTGGTTTTCGGCATCTTCACCCAGGCAATGCGGCGCCTGACCGATCTGTTGAATGCCCGAGAGATGATCCGGCGCCTGATGATCTTTTCGCACAACCCGGATGCCCCGTTCAAAACCTGGCACTGGCCCGGAGAAACCATCCCCGTGGATGCCCACTTCCGCGAGGCGCTCGCGGCCGCCCTTCAAATGGCCGATATGCGTAACCTTGTGGGCAATGCCGATATCATCACGCTGTCGGGCCTGATGCAGCGACAATACGACAAATACCGCTCGCAGCGTTCCAGAGCCCTCGACGAGGTGAGGATTTATGTCACCGAAACGCTTGGACCACAGATCGGCCTGGCCGTGCAGAAGGAAAAGCTTGTCCTGCCGCTGACACAGGCGCTGATCGAAATCATGGATGATCAAGAATGCCGGCACGGGCGCTCGACCGTTGCCGAGGCCTGGGAAGCGTTTCGAAAGGAAAACCTGCCCAACGACGAGGAGGACGAAGACGGAGCCTCGGATCCAGACCAGGATCTGACATCACGCATCAAGCTGGCTCTGACTGATTTTGATGGTCGCAACGGATTTTTTGCCCGCCGGCTGGCCGGCGGTATGGGGCCCACGGCAAAGCAACACCTGCAAACGGCGTTCAACCGGCGCGCAGGATGGCCCATGGTTCTCGTCGCGCAATCCAGTGTTGGCCGTGAGGGCCTGAACCTTCACAAATCCTGCCGAACCGTGGTGCTGTTCCAGCCGGAATGGAATCCCGCCGTGGTCGAGCAACAGATCGGGCGGGTCGACCGGATCGGCTCGCTCTGGGAAGAGATGGTCACGCAGCACCGTAGCAACACTGAACCGCCGAAGATCCGGATCTTGCTCGTCGAACTCCCCGGCTCCTACGACGAGCATAACTGGGAGGTTCTGAACGACAGATGGGACAGCTATCGCGCCCAGATGAACGGCGAAGTCTTCAGTTCGGCAAAGTCCAGGAGCCTGCCGTCAAGCGAAGTGGCGGCAGTCGTTCGCAACGCAACTCCCGACTTCTCTCCTCTGCCGGGTGCTCCAGAAATGTGATCTCGAGTCGAACTCGCAGCCAAGGCCCGTCAGGCGTTCAGCAACCAATACCGGGTATGCCGCCGCTCGCCTGTTCGCGTAAGGGCACCCACCTCCACAAGGTCCTGCAGGTCGCGGGTCGCCGTCGCCCGTGAGGTGCCGGTGATGGCGATATAGTTCTCGGCACTGAGCCCACCCCGGAAACCTTCCGGCCCCTCGCGGAACATCCGCTCGACCACTTTCGCCTGCCGCTCGTTCAACTTACCCCGCAGCCGGTCATAGAATCTTGCCTTGGAAATGAAGAACGCGACGCGTTCCAGCGTGGCTTGCTGCGCCTTGAGGACTGTCTCGCCGAACCAGAGCAGCCACGGCGTCACGTCCAAAGTCTTCTGATGGGTTTTAAGCTGTTTGTAATAGGCCATTCGGTCGCGTTCGATCATGTAGGCGAGCGCGATCAGGCTGGGCTGACCGATGTTTTGAGCAAGAGACCTCTCCGCCAGAGCGCGGCCAAGACGACCATTGCCGTCCTCAAAGGGGTGAATGCTCTCGAACCACAGATGCCCAAGTGCAGCCCGCGTCAGTGCCGCAACAGGCGCGGTTCCCTCCGGAGCAGATGCGTTGAACCAGGCAACGAACCTGTTCATCTCGGCAGGTACCTGAGCGGATGGCGGCGCCTCAAAATGCACGCGCTGCCGGTCGATACGGCCGGACACGATCTGCATCGCATCGCTGTGTCTGCGATAGGCACCGACGATTTCAAGATGTCGGTCATGGGACAAGAGCATCCCATGCCAGCGGCAAAGCGTGTCGTGGTCCAGTGGCTCTGCATACCGCGCGTAGACATCGACCATCATCTCGGCGATGCCCTCCTCACGGGTCTTCACCGGCGTGCCGTCGATTGCCAGCCCGAACTGTCGCCGCAGGGATGACTTGACGCTTGAACGGTCCAAAACTTCACCTTCAATGGCGCTTGTTCGCACGGCCTCTTCGCTCAGAAGTTCGATCCGCAGGCGATCCCGATCATCGCCCGTCACATGGCGAACAGCGCCGACGATCTCGCCAGACGAGATCAGGAATTTCTCCTCAAGAGGTTTGATCGCCTCGTCGTCATATCGAAAACGCGGCCAGTCTTCCTGGGTCCAGCTCCAGCGCATGAGTTATAGAAGGATGATCTATGCATCATCTTACATCATCTGAGCGGCCGCGCGCGTGGAGCAGGCTCATCAGCTTTACCCTTTGCGTACCCTGAACCGGCGGATTTTCCAAATCCTCATCTCAATCTCGATGCTCTCAAAGGTTTTGCCAATCATCATCGCGCGGCCTGCGCCACCGCAAGCCGATCACCCATACTGGCGCGGGGAAGAAAAGTCATTCGCCCTCCTCCCCCGCCACCGGCAGCCCGATCGCGCCATCGCTTCCCGGCCGCAACAACCCCGCATCCTCCAGCGCCTCGATGTCGGGCAGGTCGCGCAGGGTGTCCAGGCCGAACAGGGTCAGGAAGCCCGGGGTGGTGACATAGGTATGGGGCGCGCCGGGTTCGGGGCTGCGGGGGCCGCGGGTGATCAGGGCCTGGCGGTGCAGCCGGGCGATCAGGTCGCGGCTGACCTCGCGGCCGGTCAGGCGCGTGATGGCGCCGCGCGTGACCGGCTGCATGTAGGCGATGACGGTCAGCACCAGCGCCTCGGTCCGGGTCAGGTCGCGGGCCGCCTCGCCCTCGCCCCGCGCGGCGCGGATGGCGGGGGCGTGCTGCGGGCGGGTGCGGAACTGCCAGCCGCCGGCGACGCGGGCAATCTCGTAAGGCCGCCCGGCCAGCTCGGCGGCAATATCCTCGATCAGCAGGTCCAGCGCACAATCCCGGCCCACCACACGGGCCAGCACGTCCCGGCTCACCGGCTCGGACGAGGCGAAGAGAACCGCCTCGACCCGCGCCATCCATTCCCGCCAGCGCAAGGCCTGCGGCAGATCGGCAAGGTCGCGGTCCAGCGGTTCGGCCATGGTCACAGCCCGTAAAGCCGGAACGTCGGCCGCCCGGTCAGTTCGCGCACCAGCGACCGCGCGGTCAGCCGGTCGAACAGTCGTCGCGCGGCGCGGTCGCTGGCCTTTGCCCCGGCCTGGGCCGCAAGCGCATCTTCGGTCAGAAGGGCGGCGATGATCGCGGCGGTGTCCTTGCCCGGCCGCCGCAACGGGGCCGCGCGCAGCGCATCGGCGCGGCGTTGCAGATCGCCGTGCAGATCCGCCGCCGCCACGGCCCCCCTGCCCCAGGCCGCCGCACAGGCCGCAACCCAGGCCTCGCCCTCCAGCCGGAAGGCGGCGCGTGGCAGATGCGCGGCCAGCAGAGGCACCGGCCGTTCCCAGCCAAGCGCCCGCGCCAGAAGCGCATCGGCCAGCCACAGCGCCACGCCGCGCCAGGCCGGGCCAAGGGCCAGGGTGTCGCGCGCGGCCTCGACGGCAAAGCGCAGCGGCGGGCTGCGGCCGGCCAGCCGTGCGCCGATGTTGCGCAACAGTTCGGCCCCCGGCCCGCCCCCCCGCCCGGCTGTGGGCAGATCGAAGAACCCCGGCAGCCGCGCGGGCCACTCGACCGACCGCAGCGCCCGCGCCTCGCCAAGGGCCTGCCAGCCCATCAGCAGGCGGCCCGCCGGCCCGAGGTCTTCGCCCGCGCGCCGCAGCGCAACCGCGTCGCGCAACTGGGCCTCGCCCTCGCGGCGGCCCTCCAGCCGCGCAACCGCCGCCGCCGCCCCAAGCGCCAGCCGCTTGCGCCAGAGCGTTCCCACCGGATCTTCACACCGGGCAGCCGGGTCCAGCACGGCCAGCGCGGCCCCTGCGGAAAATACAGCCGTTTCAACATCCTCCCGCCCCGCAGCCTGCCGAACCCACCGCGGAACGGCGGGCACAGGCAGCGGGAAGCCGGAGGATTTCGGGGGGCTCGACATGGCGCAAGGCTAACAGCCTGCGGCGGTTTGTGCCAGCATTTCCGCACTTAACCGCCGCACTTGTCATCACTCCGCTATGTCCAATAACATTGCATTATCGGACATAAAGAAGCATCCTTCGGTATGACCCCATTTACCGCCTCAGATCCCGTCGATCAGGATGTCCAGCGCCCGTTTCAGCGCGTCTCGCTCGGCGGCCAGGCTGGCGACCGGCTCGCGCAGTTCGGCGCCCGGGATGGCGGCCAGTTCCTGCACGCGCACAATCCAGACCGTGCCGTCGATCTCGACCTTGGGGGTCAGGCCGGGAAACGCCACATAGCGCCCCGCGTCGCGCAAGGGCGCCACAATGCGCGAGGCGTCGATGCCGATCAGATCGGTCTGCAGGTCCACCACCAGTTGGCCGCCCGTCAGGCGGAACACATCGAACTGCGCCATGCCGCCCCGCCCTCAGAACGTGCGGAAACGGGCCAGCGGCAGACCCTCGCGCGCCAGCTCCTCGGCATAGGCGGCGTTCGCTTCGCGGGTCTCCTCGCGCCACAGCCGGTTGCGCTCGGCCTTAGTCGCTTCGGCAATCGCCTGTTCGGCAAGGCGGGACATGTTCAGCCCAAGCGCCCGCGCCGTCTCGGCAACCTCGGCATCCAGTGTCAGATTCACCTTGACGCGCCCCATCGCAAGCTCCTGTCCTGTCCGTATGCTTCGGGAGTATAAATTGAGCATCCCTGACGATCAAGACGACCGGCCCGCCCTGCCCTCTCCCGTGCCGGGGTCCGGTGCGTTGGACCGGCTTGCCGAAACCGCGCGCGGGTATGCGCGGGCGGCGGCGTCGGAAAACACGCTTAAGGCCTATGCGCGGGATTGGGCGCAGTTCACCCGCTGGTGCCGGATGCGCGGGGCAGAGCCCCTGCCCCCGTCACCGCAACTGATTGGCCTTTACCTCGCCGATCTGGCGGCGCCGGGGGGCAAGGCGCCCTCGCAGCCGGCGTCCCGGCCCCTCTCGGTCGCGTCGATCGAGCGGCGGCTGTCCGGCCTGGTCTGGGCCTGTGCGCAGCGCGGCGAACGGCTGGACCGCAAGGACCGGCATATCGCCAGCGTCCTCGCCGGCATCCGCCGCAAGCACGCCCGGCCCCCGGTGCAGAAGGCCGCGATCCTGCCCGAAGACCTGCGCGACATGCTGGCCACCCTGCCCCATGATCTGCGCGGCCTGCGTGACCGGGCGATCCTGCTGATCGGCTTTGCCGGCGGGTTGCGCCGGTCAGAAATCGTCAGCCTTGACCTAGGCCGCGACGACACCCCCGAAAGCGGCGGCTGGGTCGAGGTGCTGGAAGGCGGTGTCCTGATCACCCTGCGCGGCAAGACCGGCTGGCGCGAGGTGGAAATCGCCCGCGGGTCCAGTGACCAGACCTGTCCGGTTCACGCGCTGGCACAATGGCTGCACTTCGCCCGCATCGACTTCGGCCCGATCTTCGTGGCGGTCAGCCGCAACGGGGCCCGCGCCACCGGGGAACGGCTGTCGGACAAGCATGTCGCCCGGCTGATCAAGCAGACCGTCGAAGCCGCCGGCCTGCGCCCCGAGTTGCCAAAGGCCGAACGGCTGACGCTTTACTCGGGCCATTCACTGCGCGCCGGCCTTGCCAGCAGCGCCGAGGTGGACGAGCGCCATATCCAGAAGCAGCTTGGCCACGCCAGCGCCGAAATGACCCGCCGCTACCAGCGCCGCCGCGACAGGTTCCGCATCAACCTTACCAAGGCCGCGGGGCTGTAAGCTGGCGGCGATCCCGCGCCGGGAAATGCTGATCTGGCGCAGGGGGCCGGCTCTGCCCGGGACGGCTCCAATATTGACGTAAATTATATATAAATGTATAAAACGTGACAGGTTCCCTTGGGTCGGCAACAGGGGCCGCCGTCGCGTTCCGTGGTCAAGGGTTGAGTGATGGTCCAGCTTGCGTTTCGCGCAAGAGCCACCACATGCAACCCGTCTTTTCTTTGTAAGTGGTCAGGTTGGCCTGATCACGTTGTATGTGGGTAAGGTAACGATGTCTGACCTTTATGGAACCTCCGGCAACGACACCTGGAACAATGACAACACCAACGACCGCTATTACGGCGGCGATGGTGACGATTCCATGTATGGTGGCAACGGAACGCAGGTTCTGTTCGGTGGAAGCCCCGGATTCAACGGAGATTGGATCTACGGCGGCAATGGAAACGATCTGTATTTCGGCGCGGATGCCAACGATGTCCTGAGCGAGGACGGCGCTGCCGGAAATGACTCGCTTTATGGCGGGATGGGCGACGACAGCCTGGATGGAGGTCTCGACAACGATGTCCTCTCCGGCGGCGATGGCGACGATTCTCTTGATGGCGGGGCGGGCAATGACTCGCTGAACGGCGATGCCGGGAATGACAGCCTGTCGGGCGGCACAGGACGGGATTCCATGGCCGGCGGCGAAGGCAGTGACACCCTTGATGGCGGGGGTGATGACGACAATCTGCAGGGGTCGGCAGGCTCTGATCTTGTTTATGGTGGCGAAGGCAACGACGCGATCCTGGGGGACTGGCCCGGTTCAGGTTCAGGCGCTGGCCCCGCTGACGACACGATTTACGGCGGCAACGGCAACGACACCATCACACCGGAAGACGGAAGCGATCTTGTCTATGGCGATGCCGGGAATGACCAGGTTCTTGCGCTTGACGGCAACGATACTGTCTTTGGCGGCGAAGGCAGAGACAATCTTTATGGGTCGTTTGGGGAAGATTCGCTCGACGGGGGCGATCAGGATGACTTTCTGAACGGCGGTTCAGGAAATGATGTCCTTCTTGGCAACTCCGGGAATGATTACATCTTCGGGCTGGAAGACAACGACACGCTGTTCGGCGGGGATGGCAACGATTATCTTGACGGCGGCACAGGGGGGGGCCCTGAAACAAGCGGCAGCGACAATGTTGAAGGCGGGGCCGGCAACGATACGCTGAGTGGCGGTGGCGGGGGTGCCGACACGCTGACCGGCGGCACCGAGAACGACCTGTTCATTATCTCTGGCGATGCAAGCGACAGCATCTTCCTGTCCGATTTCGGCGCGGGCGAAACCAATGGCGCCAACGGAAGCAGCAGCGACAATGATTTTGTCGACCTGACGCTTTGGTATGACAGCAGCACGCTGGCGCTTTACAACGCGACCTACGGCACAAGTTTTGCCACGGCCCTTGAGGCGCTGCAGCATGATGCGCAGGACGGCGCGCTTCAGTTCATCGCGCTGCAAGGCGGGCCGAACGTCACCTTCACGCTGGTCGGGTCGGGTGTCATGGATACCGAGCATACCGGCGTTGTCTGCTTCGCTCGCGGAACCATGATCGAAACGGATTGTGGCCCTGTCGCGATCGAGGAATTGCGGCGCGGTGATCGGGTCGCAACCCTGGACAATGGGTGCCAGATCCTGCGCTGGATCGGTTCACGCAAGATCGCGGCCGCAGAGCTGGCGGCCAATCCGAAGTTGCGCCCCATCCGCATCCGCGCGGGTGCGCTTGGGTCTGGCCTGCCAGTCGCCGATGTTCTGGTCTCGCCGCAGCATCGGGTTCTGGTGTCGTCGCGGATCGCGGAACGGATGTTCGGCTGTGCTGAAGTGCTGGTTGCGGCCCGGCAGTTGCTGACGGTCCAGGGCATCAGCGTTGCCGAGGATGTCGAGTCCGTCGAGTACTTCCATTTCCTGTTCGACCGCCACCAGATCGTCTTTGCCGAAGGCGCACCGATGGAATCCCTGTTCACAGGGATCGAGGCGCTGAAATCCGTCACCGAAGATGCGCGGCGCGAAATCTTCGAAATCATGCCGGATCTGCGGCAGTTGACAGCAGAGACGCTGCCCGTGCCGGCCCGGCCAATCATGGCAGGCCAACCCGCGCGCAAACTTGCCTGGCGACATGTGAAGAACAATTTGCCGCTGATCCGTCAGGCCTGAGTTTCGCACCGTTGCAGGCCGGGATGGCCCGCGTCATGCGGCCAGCCCGGCACCGCCGCCACGGTTGGTTCACTTCCGTGACGGGCAAAGGGCTGCAAAGCCCCCTGCCCTGCTAGAACGGGTTTTCCACCACGGCCCCGGTCGGGGCAAAGTCGCTGACATTGCCGGTCACCACCGTTGCCCCGTGCCGCAGCGCCGAAGCCGCGATCATCAGGTCCGCGCCGTTGTGGCCGATCGTGGCCGACAGCCGGCCCCAGATCCGGGCATCCTCGGCATCAAAGGGCAGCAGGCGGTCAGAGAACAGCAGCACCGTCCGGTCAAGCCAGGCCCGCAGATCCTGCGCGAAGCCCGGATCGCGGCGTTCCTGCAGGTGGATTCCCCGCTCGATCTCGCCAAGGGTGATGACGCTGAGAAACAGCTCCTGCTCGGGCTTTCCCCGCAGCCAGGCCGCCACCTTCGGCGCGCGGTCGGGGCGGCGCACCGCCGACAGGACGTTGGTATCCAGGATATACATCAGAAGGTCACGTCGCGCGGCGCGGCTTCGGCGCGCGGCACATCCGCGCCGGGGAAGGCCAGCAGATGGTCGGCGAAACTTTCGCGCGATTGCACGGCGCCTTGCAGAAGGCGGCGATAGTCGTCGGCCGACAGCACCACCACGGCCGGCTTGCCCCGGCGGCTTACCTGCTGCGGTATGCCGGCAAGCGCCGCCTCGACCACGGCGCTGAACCTGTTCTTTGCATCCTGAACCGTCCACATGGCCCTTATCCAGCTAGCTATCTAGCTAGACAGATAGGGTGCCGGTCTGCTTCTGTCAAGAAAAGGGCGGCATCGGTCCTGTCCGGGGCCACCCGGGGACGGCCCTATCTTGTGGCACTCTGGGCAGCCCCCGCCATATCTGGCAGATTGTTCTTGCCCGAATCCGTTTCCTGCGCCATTCATTTACGCCAAGAACTGAAAATTCCGAAAAAAGCCGTAACAAACGGCTCGAGGCGCAGGACATGGGACAGATCAATGAACGCATCGACCGTCTGGTCGGTGAACATGCGGCCAAGCTGTCGGAACGGCTGATGGCGCATCGCGCGCAACTGTTTCCCCCCAATGCCAGCAAGGTGCTGCGCCGCTTTACCAGCGGCGAAGTGGCGGGCCTGCTGGGCGTCAAGGATGCCTATCTGCGCAAGCTGTCGCTGGAAGGGCGCGGTCCGCAGCCCGAAACCGGGCCGGGCGGGCGGCGGCTCTATTCCTCGAACGATATCATGGAGTTGCGCCGCCTGCTTGAAGCAGGCACGAAAACGCCGGGCACCTATCTGCCCGGCCGGCGCCAGAATGACCACCTTCAGGTGATCACCGTCATCAACTTCAAGGGCGGCTCGGGGAAAACCACCACCGCGGCCCATCTGGCGCAGAAATGCGCGCTGGACGGCTACCGCGTTCTGGCCATCGACCTTGACCCGCAGGCCAGCTTTTCCGCGCTGCACGGCTTCCAGCCGGAATTCGATCTGCTGGATGGCGGCACGCTTTACGACGCGATTCGCTACGAAGACCCCCTGCCCCTGCGCGACATCATCCGCCCCAGCTACTTTACCAACCTGCACATCGTTCCGGGCAACCTGGAACTGATGGAGTTTGAACATGATACCCCGCGCGCGCTGGCGGTGCGGCGGGGCTCCGAACCCGGGGAAAACCTGTTCTTTACCAGGATTTCCGATGCCTTGGCCGATGTGCAGGCCGATTACGATCTGGTCGTGATCGACTGCCCGCCGCAACTGGGGTTCCTGACAATGAGCGCGCTTTCCGCCGCAACGGCGGTTCTGGTCACGGTGCATCCGCAGATGCTGGACGTGATGTCGATGTGCCAGTTCCTGCTGATGACCTCGAACCTGCTGGGGGTCGTGGCCGATGCGGGCGGCAACATGAACTATGACTGGCTGCGCTATCTGGTCACCCGCTATGAACCGGGCGACGGGCCGCAGAACCAGATGGTCAGCTTCATGCGGTCGCTGTTCGGCGACCATGTGCTGAACCATCCGGTGCTGAAATCCACCGCCATTTCCGACGCCGGGCTTACCAAGCAGACCCTGTATGAGGTGGAGAAAGCCGATTTCACCCGCGCCACCTATGAACGCGCGATGGAAAGCCTGAACGCGGTCAACTCGGAAATCGAGGGCCTGATTCAAAAGGCATGGGGGCGCTGATGTCACGCAAGGATGTGTTGAAGGGCCTGATGGACGCCCAGCCTGCCACGCCCGCCGGCCCCGTGGCGGCCCCGCCCCGTGCCAATCGCGGCGCCATCGGGGCGGTCTCGCGGTCGATCGCCGATCTCAAGGCCCGGTCGGTGGTTGAGCTTGATCCCCACAGTATCGAGGCGGCCGGCATGTCGGACCGGCTGGAAACCGACCTTGACGCCGATGCCTCGCTGCGCAATTCCATTGCCGAATATGGCCAGCAGGTGCCGGTTCTGGTGCGCCCCCACCCCACGAAAGAGGGCCGCTATCAGATTGTCTACGGCCGCCGCCGCGTGCTGGCGATGCGCGATCTGGGCCAGACGGTCAAGGCGCTGATCCGCGATCTGGACGACCGCGAACTGGTGCTTGCGCAGGGGCAGGAAAACACCGCCCGGCGGGATCTGTCCTTCATCGAGAAGGTGAACTTCGCCCGCCAGCTCAGCGAGGCCGGCTATGACCGCAAGGTCATCTGCGACGCGCTTTCCGTGGACAAGACGCTGATCAGCCGGATGCTGTCGATTGCCGACCGCCTGCCCCCCGATCTGATCGCCGGCATCGGGGCGGCGCCCTCGGTCGGGCGCGACCGCTGGCTTGCGCTGGCCGATCTGGTCGAGGCCACCGAAACCGATACCATCACCCTTCTGGCGATGGTCAACCTTGGAACCGTCTCGGAACGGTCTGACGACAGGTTTCAGACGGCCTGGGCCTATCTGTCGGGGGTGATGGCGCGCCGCAAGGCCGTGCCCGAAAGCACCCGCCGCCCGGCGCAGCCGCTGTACACCCCCGACGGGGTGCCGCTGGGACAGGCCCGGTATGACCGCAACTTCTGCACGGTCAAGCTGCGGCTGGCCCATAGCGAAGGCTTCGAGGATTGGCTGGTTGAAAACCTGCCGACGCTGTTCACCGATTGGCAGGCCCGCAACACGGGCCCTGCCAGGAAACCCTGAACCCAACCCACCAGAAAGGAGGCACGACCCCGCAAAAGCGAAAGACCCCCCAGGACTGACGTCCCGAGAGGCCCATTCTTGTTCTCGCACCTCAAGAAATAGCGCCTTGGCTGCACGGCTGTCAACTACCCGATTCGGGTAGCGGTCTTTCTTTTGCCTCGTGAAACCCCATGCAGCACATCTCCCTGACGCCTTTCGGGCGGCAGCCGGCAACCTCTAGCCTGCTGGCAGCCCGCTTCCAGGCCGACAAGGCCCCCGCCCTGCCCCAGGTTGACAAATGGGCCGTGTTCAACGCCCTGCGTGAAGCGCGCACCCGGCTGGGCCTGACCGACCGTGATCTGTCGGTGCTTTATGCCCTGCTGACCTTCCTGCCCGCCAAGGCGCTGGAAGATGGCGCGCAGCTTGTGGTGTTCCCCTCGAACGCGGCGCTGTCCGACCGGGCGCATGGCATGGCCGAAAGCACACTGCGCCGGCATCTGGCGGCGCTGGTGGCGGCCGGGCTGATCTGCCGGCAGGACAGCCCCAACGGCAAGCGCTATGCCGCGCGGGATTCCGCGGGCGGGCTGGCGGTGGCCTTCGGCTTCGACCTGCGCCCGCTGCTGACCCGCGCTGATGACATCTTCCGCATCGCGGCCGAAGTGACCGAAGCCGCCGCCGCCCTGCGCCGCCAGCGCGAAGCCCTGGTCCTGCGGCTGCGTGATGCCGCCAAGCTGCTGGCCTATGGTCAGGACGCCGCTCTGCCCGGCGACTGGGCCGGGATCGAGGCCCGCCTTCTGCCGCTGCGGGCCGCCCTGCGCCGCAAGATGGACCCGGAACAGATTGCCGGTCTGCTGGATCAGGCTGGGGATATCCTGCGGGCAATCTCGGCCATGCTGGCCTTTCCGACAGAAGAATCAAACGGCACTGCCGCCCATTTCGGGCGTCACCATACAGATTCAAACCCAGACTCTCATGCTTTTGAACCTTGCCCAGAAAAGGGCAGGGCGGCGGAGGCGGGTTCGCCTGACACGGAAGCGAACCCACAAGACGAACCCGAAACCCCGCTTCCCCTTTACCTGGTGCTGAAGGCCTGCCCCGAGATCGAGGCTTATGCCAATGGCAACCTGACCCGCTGGCCCGAATTCATTGCCACCGCGTCCGAGGTGCGCGGCATGATGGGTATCTCTGCTTCAGCCTGGCAGGACGCTTGCCAGACGATGGGCCACGGAACCGCGGCAATCGTCGTCGCCGCCATGTTGCAGCGCTTTGCCAGCATCCAAAGCCCCGGCGGTTATCTGCGCGCGTTGACAGCCAAGGCGGCCGAGGGCGCGTTCTCACCGGGGCCGATGGTGATGTCCTTGCTGAACACGAACCAGCGGCGGGCGGCGTGAAAGTTGACGGCTGTCAACTTGGGCGCGGGCGTTTGGCAGGTCTGGCGACAGGAAGGAATGTGGGATGCGCAGTTCGCTGACCTGGCCGGGGAAAAGCACCCATACGACTGGCGTGGAACATCCCTCCCCGTTTCCATGCGGGCTGGGCCCCGTGACGCGAACGCTGGGTCTGGCGCGATGGGGGAACGGTGCCTTGCGGCTTTGGGCGGGTGAAGTTGACAGCTGTCAACTTTCCGACGCCCGGCTTCTGTCAGAGGTGCAGGCGCCGGGCAACCAATTGAAGAATATGACGCTTATTGCCAAGATCAGCCGCGCCGTCTGCGGCTGGTTGGGCAGAGCCGTATCATGGATGCGCATCACCGCCTGATCCGGGGCTGTTTGCCGATGGGGCCGGGAAGGGCAGGGGCGTTTCCTGATCTTGCCGCAGCGCCGCCCGGACACGAAAGACGATCCGGGGCCAGGTGCTGGCCTCTGTGGAAGAGGGCGATGCGGTGATGATCTGGAAAGCCCTTGCCGATCAGGGCTTCGACTTCGCCACCACCGTCCGCATCCGCCACATGCCGGCCGATTTCAACGGGCTGAAACGGCTGTCCTTCTTCCCGCGCGAATGACGCGACAGGCACCCGCCGGCCCGTCCCCCGAGGGGCCGAAACGCCGGTAGATCGTTTGACATCGTGAATAGGTTTGCACATCAATGGCTTCCAGCCAGACTGTTCCCCGCACACGCGGGGATGAACCGTATCCGGCGCCGTCGACCCAGTTGTCGGCGTGCTGTTCCCCGCACACGCGGGGATGAACCGCCGTTGGCAAACCGTGGCAGGCAACGACCTACCTGTTCCCCGCACACGCGGGGATGAACCGGTGATGCAGGCCATGCGCTGGTGGCCCGAGGACTGTTCCCCGCACACGCGGGGATGAACCGCCGGCTCTGATGACGATCGCTAAGCTGCGCATCTGTTCCCCGCACACGCGGGGATGAACCGAACGGCACCCCAGCCGCGATGCACTGATCGCGCTGTTCCCCGCACACGCGGGGATGAACCGCGCCACCACGACAGGATGATCCGGCCGGAACGCTGTTCCCCGCACACGCGGGGATGAACCGCGCAAGGCTTCCAGTTTCTACTATGACGGCATCTGTTCCCCGCACACGCGGGGATGAACCGGCGCCCAGCTTCGGCATTTCGATGGTGCAGTTCTGTTCCCCGCACACGCGGGGATGAACCGATGGTGTCGTCGCCCCGGTCGTTTTGGCCGAACTGTTCCCCGCACACGCGGGGATGAACCGAATGAATGTCATGTCGATCCGGTGGCGCCGCCCTGTTCCCCGCACACGCGGGGATGAACCGATCGTCTCGGATGCGCTTGAGGGTGCCCAGCACTGTTCCCCGCACACGCGGGGATGAACCGCCACGGCCGAGGATGTGCGCAAGCTGTTCCAGCTGTTCCCCGCACACGCGGGGATGAACCGGCGTCCATCAGATCGGAGTTGATGGTTTCCCCCTGTTCCCCGCACACGCGGGGATGAACCGGGAGAGCGTCACAGACGGTATACCCGACCGGACTGTTCCCCGCTGGCGGCGTGGCGGCGGAGGGGGTGGCTTTACGGGGATCGGCAAGAGGTTGTATCTCGCGGGGGCCGGAAATCTGGGGGGCAGGCCATGCGAGATTACGATGCGATCCTGAACGAGTTTTCGCCCGTCAGGGCCGATCCCATCGGGGCGGAGGAATATTCCGGGCGGCTGGAGCGTCTTGCTGCGGCCATGCGGCGGAGCGGGGTCGAGGGTGTCTGGCTGGATGCGGCGGCGTCCTTGACCTATTACACCGGGCTTGTGCTTGGCCTGTCCGAGCGGATTCATGGCGCGCTGGTCCTGAAGGACGGGGCGCTGGTCTACGTTACCCCGAACTTTGAACGGCCGAAGCTGGAAAGCATGGTGCGCCTTCCCGGCAAGATCGTGGTCTGGGAAGAGCATGAAGATCCCTTCGCCCTGTTTGCGGCCCAGGTGACGGGCCGTCTGGCGCTGGACCCGGACACGCCGTTCCGCTTTGCCAGCCGGATTGCCGCGCTGCCGGGGCTGACTGTGACGGGGGCCGAGCAGATGATCGCGGAGCAGCGGCGGATCAAGTCGGCGGCCGAGCTTGCCATCCTTCAGACGGCGATGGACGCAAGCTATCGGGTGCAGAAGGCGGTTCATGCCGGCCTGCGCCTCGGTGTCAGGGCCAGCGAAGTGGCGGATTTCATCGCGGCCGCGCATGTGGCGCTGGGGATGAGCCCGGCTTTCGCCGCCGTGCAGTTTGGCGAGGCGACCGCCTATCCGCATGGTGTTCCGCATGACCAGGTGCTTGCCAGCGGCGACATGGTGCTGGTGGACATGGGCGCGCGGCTGCACGGCTATCATTCCGACATCACCCGCACCTATGTTTTCGGCACCCCGACCGCCCGCCAGCAGCATCTTTGGGATTGTGAACACCGGGCGCAACTGGCCGCCTTTGCCGCCGCCCGGCCCGGCACCCCCTGCGAGGCGGTGGACCGGGCCGCGCGTGACGTGCTGGAAGCGGCGGGATTCGGGCCGGGCTATGCCGTGCCGGGGCTGCCGCACCGGACGGGGCACGGTCTGGGCCTGAACATCCATGAAGGCCCCTGGATCGTGCAGGGCGACAAGACGCCGCTGGCGCCGGGCATGTGCTTCTCGATCGAACCCATGCTGTGCGTCTATGGTGAATGTGGCGTCCGGCTTGAGGATATTGTCTACATGACCGAGGCCGGCCCGCGTTGGTTCTGCCCGCCCGCCGAACGCCCCGACGGGCCGTGATAGCCTGCCAGGGCAAGCGGCGGGTGCCGTTGCCGCATACCCGGAAAGGTCCGCTTCGGGCTTAAAAATTTTGATCCGAGACGAAACATGTTGCCGAGCAGCGCCATTTGCACTTGTATGCCAGACGAATGACGGGGGCGGACGAAAGCGTGAATGGCGGCATGACGAACAAGCGCGCGCGAATGCCGGTGGCCTTGGGCCAGCGCATCCGCAAGCGCCGGCTGCAGATGGCCATGACGTTGCAAGCCCTGAGCCGGGCCTGCGGTGTTTCCGTCAGCTATCTGAGCCAGGTCGAGCGCGACAATGCCGTGCCGACGCTGGGCACGCTGGCCGAAATTGCCGCCGCGCTGGATGTGGGCATCGACCATTTCATCGCAACCCCGCGCCAGGTGGACAGCGTGACCCGCGCCGAGGAGCGGCGGCGATTCTCGGTTGCCGGAAATTCGGTTGTCTATGAACGGATCGGTGCCGACTTCGCGGCGCATGAACTGTCATGCTTCCTGCTGAACGTGCCGCCAAGCTACCGTTCGGAAACGGTGCGACATTCGGGCGAGGAGATCGTCTTCGTCCTGGAGGGCGAGATCCTGCACATGGTTGACGGCCAGAGCTTTCTTTTGCGCGCCGGAGACAGCATGCATTACCTGGGCCAGCAGCCCCATTCCTATTCCAACCCGGGGGACGCCCCGGCGCGGATGCTGTGGACGGGCAAGATGGCCCATCCCGCAACACCCACAATCCTTGGGCCCGCGCAGGCCGGGGGCTTGCCGGGAACCGGCAGCGGTTCCGGCCCGTCCGACGGCGCACTGGCCTGACACACCGCACGATTTACAATCCACCAGAAGGGAGCACCCAACCGTGAAACGCTTTTTCCTTTTTGCCTCGGCGCTGGCGATGAGCGCCGCCATGGCCGAAGCCAAGACCTTCGTCTATTGCTCGGAGGCTTCGCCCGAGGGGTTTGACCCCGCTCCCTACACCGCCGGCGGCACGTTCGACGCCTCGGCCCATCCGGTGTTCAACCGCCTGACCGAATTCAAGAAGGGCACCACGGAAGTTGAGCCGGGCCTGGCCGAAAGCTGGGACGTTTCGGCCGATGGCACCGAATACACCTTCCACCTGCGCAAGGGTGTGAAGTGGCAGTCGAACGACAAGTTCACCCCGACGCGCGACTTCAACGCCGATGACGTGGTGTTTTCCTATGACCGTCAGGGCAATGCCGAAAACCCCTGGCACCAGTACATCCCCGGCATCACCTACGAATACTACACCTCGATGGCGATGCCCGAGCTGATCAAGTCGATCGAGAAGATCGACGACTACACGGTGAAGTTCACGCTGAACAAGCCCGAGGCGCCGTTCCTGGCCAACATCGCCATGCCCTTCGCCTCGATCGTGTCGAAGGAATATGCCGATGCCCTTATGGCCGCCGGCACGCCCGAGGACATGAACAACCTGCCGATCGGCACCGGCCCGTTCAAATTCGTGGCCTATCAGAAGGATGCCGTGATCCGGTATCAGAAGAACCCCGACTACTGGGGCACCCCGGCCATCATTGATGACCTGGTCTTCGCGATCACCCCGGATGCCGCCGTGCGCCTGCAGAAGCTGAAGGCCGGCGAATGCCACCTGATGCCCTATCCGGCCCCGGCCGATATCGAGGCGATCAAGGCCGACCCGAACCTGAAACTGGACGAACAGGCCGGCCTGAACGTGGGCTACCTGGCCTACAACACCACCGTTGCGCCCTTCGACAACCCGAAGGTCCGCAAGGCGCTGAACATGGCGATCAACAAGCAGGCCATCGTGGATGCGGTGTTCCAGGGCGCGGCGCTGCCGGCCAAGAACCCGATTCCGCCGACCATGTGGTCCTACAACGACGCGGTGCAGGACGACGCCTACGATCCCGAAGCCGCCAAGAAGATGCTGGAAGAGGCGGGCGTCAAGGATCTGTCGATGAAGATCTGGGCGATGCCGGTGCAGCGTCCCTACATGCCGAACGCCCGCCGCACGGCCGAGCTGATGCAGGAAGACCTGTCCAAGATCGGCGTCAAGGTCGAGATCGTGTCCTACGAATGGGGCGAGTATCTGCAGAAGTCCATGGAACCCGGCCGCGACGGCGCCGTGATCCTGGGCTGGACCGGCGACAACGGCGACCCGGACAACTTCCTGTCGGTGCTGCTGTCCTGCGACTCGGCCGGTGAGGGTGGTGCGAACCGCGCGTTCTGGTGCAGCGAGGACTTCTCGAAGCTGCTGGGCGATGCCAAGGTGACGGCCGATCAGGCCGAACGGACCAAGCTGTATGAGCAGGCTCAGGTCATCTTCAAGGAACAGGCGCCGTGGTTCACCATCGCGCACTCGACCCAGTACGTTCCGATGTCGTCCAAGGTTTCGGGCTTCGTGATGAGCCCGCTGGGCGACTTCACCTTCGAGACGGTGGACATCGCCGAGTAATCGGCCCATCTGGTTGAAATCCGGCGCGCGGGGACTTCGGTCTCCGCGCGTTCTGCAAGGGCAGGGGGCCTATGCTGCGCTTCATCCTTTCAAAGTTCCTGTATCTGGTTCCCACCTTCCTGGGGATCACGGTCATCGCGTTCAGCTTCGTGCGCATCCTGCCGGGCGATCCCGTGCTGCTGATGGCGGGCGAGCGGGGTGTGACCCCGGAACGCCATGCCGAGCTGACGGCGCAACTGGGCTATGACAAGCCGGTTGTGCTGCAGTATTTCGATTTCCTCGGCCGGCTTCTGCACGGCGATTTCGGCAATTCGCTGGTGACCAAGAAGCCGGTGCTGACCGAGTTTCTCAGCCTGTTCCCGGCCACGGTTGAACTGGGGTTGTGCGCCATCATCATTGCCACGCTGATCGGGGTGCCGGTGGGCGTGCTGGCCGCCATCCGCCGCGGAAGCTGGTTCGATCAGGTCTCGATGACCGCCGCGCTGGTCGGCTTTTCGATGCCGATCTTCTGGTGGGGTCTTCTGCTGATCATCTTCTTCTCGGGGATGCTGGGCTGGACGCCGGTTTCCGGGCGGATCAGCCTGCTTTACTTCTTTCCCAACGTGACCGGCTTCATGCTGATCGACAGCCTGCTGTCGGGCCAGAAGGGGGCCTTCACCTCGGCGCTTAGCCACCTGATCCTGCCTTCGGTCGTGCTGGCGACCATTCCGCTGGCGGTGATCGCGCGGCAGACCCGTTCGGCCATGCTTGAGGTGATGGGCGAAGACTACGTCCGCACCGCCCGCGCCAAGGGGATGCCCCCCTACCGCGTGATCGGCATCCATGCGCTGCGCAATGCGATGATTCCCGTGATCACCACCATCGGCCTGCAGATCGGCGTGCTGATGGCCGGGGCGATCCTGACCGAAACGATCTTTTCCTGGCCCGGCATCGGCAAGTGGATGATCGATTCCATCTCGCGCCGGGATTACCCGGTGGTGCAATCCGGCCTGCTGCTGATTGCGGCGCTGGTGATGATCGTGAACCTTCTGGTCGATCTGACCTATGGCCTCATCAATCCGAGGATCCGCGTCAAATGACCGATATCCCCCCCGCCGCCGCGCCTGTCAGACTGTCGGACGCCGCCATCCGCCGCCGGATGCTGGCCGAGTTCTGGTTCTACTTCAGCCAGAACCGGGGCGCCGTCATCGGGCTGGCCGTGTTCGTTCTGCTGGTGGCCGTTGCTGTCTTTGCCTCGGTTCTGGCGCCGCATGATCCCACGGTGCAGAACCGCGCGGCGCTGCTGGTTCCGCCGGTCTGGCAGGAAGGCGGCAGCTCGGCTTATCTTCTGGGAACCGATGCCGTGGGCCGCGACATCCTTTCGCGCCTGATCTTCGGCGCGCAGTATTCGCTGTTCATCGGCTTTGTCGTGGTTTCCATCGCGCTGGTCGGTGGCATTGTCATCGGCCTGCTGGCGGGGTTCTTCGGCGGCTGGGTCGATGGCGTGATCATGCGCGTCATGGATGTGATCCTGGCCTTCCCGTCGCTTCTGCTGGCGCTGGTTCTGGTGGCGGTGCTGGGGCCGGGCCTGACCAATGCGATGATCGCCATCGCCATTGTCTACCAGCCGCATTTCGCCCGGCTGACCCGTGCCGCTGTCATGTCGGAAATGCAGCGCGAATATGTGACCGCGGCCCGCGTGGCCGGCGCGGGCAACCTGCGGCTGATGTTCAAGACCATCCTGCCCAACTGTCTGGCGCCGCTGATCGTTCAGGCGACGCTGTCGTTTTCCTCGGCGGTGCTGGATTCGGCCGCCCTGGGCTTTCTGGGTATGGGCGCGCAACCGCCCGCGCCGGAATGGGGCACCATGCTGGCCGAAGCGCGCGAATTCATCCTGCGCGCCTGGTGGGTGGTGACGTTCCCCGGGCTGGCCATTCTGGTTTCGGTGCTGGCCATCAACCTGATGGGCGATGGCCTGCGTGACGCGCTTGACCCCAAGCTGAAGCGGAGCTGACATCATGGCGCTTCTGAACATCAGAAACCTTACGGTCAAATTCGCAACCGCAACCGGCAGCTTTACCGCGGTGGACGGCATCGACGTGCATGTCGACCGTGGCGAGGTGCTGGCCATTGTCGGGGAAAGCGGATCGGGCAAGTCGGTGTCGATGCTGGCGGTGATGGGGCTGCTTCCCGACACCGCCACCATCACGGCCGACGAGATGACCTATGACGGGCGCGACATCTCGAACCTGTCCGCGGCGGAACGCCGGCGCCTGATCGGGCGCGAGATCACCATGATCTTCCAGGAACCGATCGCCTCGCTGAACCCGTCATTCACCGTGGGCTTCCAGATCGAGGAGGTGCTGCGGCTGAACCTGGGGCTGGGCCGCAAGGAGGCGTATTCCCGGGCGCTGGAACTGTTCCGCGCTGTGGGCATTCCCCAGCCCGAGGTGAAGATCAAGTCCTATCCGCACCAGTTGTCGGGCGGCCAGTGCCAGCGGGTGATGATCGCCATCGCCATCGCCTCGAACCCGCGCCTGCTGATTGCGGACGAACCGACGACCGCGCTGGATGTGACGATCCAGAAGCAGATTCTGGATCTGCTGATGAAGCTGCAGGAAGATTACGGCATGGCGCTGATCCTGATCACCCATGACATGGGCGTGGTGGCCGAAACCGCGGACCGGGTGGTCGTGCAGTACAAGGGCAGGAAGATGGAGGAGGCTGACGTTCTGAGCCTGTTCGAGGCGCCGCAGAATCCCTATACCCGGGCCCTGCTGTCGGCCTTGCCGGAACATGCCACGGGCGACCGTCTGCCCACCGTTTCAGATTTCTTCCAGCAGGCAGGCGCATGATGGGACAGGACATTCCAGTCGTCGAAGGCCGGGCCATCGTGCGTGATTACCATGTGCCGGGCAGTATGCTGGCCCGTGGCAAGAACGTGCGGGCCCTGAAGGGCATCGACTTCAAGGTCGACAAGGGCAGGACGCTGGCCATCGTCGGCGAAAGCGGATCTGGCAAATCGACGCTGGCGCGGATCATTGCCCTGATCGACCCGCCGTCCAGCGGCGATCTGCGCATCTCGGGCGAATCCGTCGATATTCATCGACGCCGCCCGGGGCCGGCGCTGCGGTCGAAGGTGCAGATGGTGTTCCAGAACCCCTATGGCAGCCTGAATCCGCGCCAGAAGGTGGGCGATGTGCTGATGGAACCCTTGGTCATCAACACCGACATTCCGGCCACTGAACGGCGCGACCGGGCCGAGGCGATGCTGCGGAAGGTTGGCCTGCAACCCGAACACTTCAACCGATACCCGCACATGTTTTCGGGCGGGCAGCGCCAGCGCATTGCCATCGCGCGGGCGCTGATGCTCAACCCCTCGCTTCTGGTGCTGGATGAACCTGTTTCGGCGCTGGACCTGTCGGTTCAGGCGCAGGTTCTGAACCTTCTGGCCGACCTGCAGGACGAATTCGATCTGACCTATGTCTTCGTCAGCCATGACCTTTCGGTCGTGCGCTATATCGCGGACGAAATCATGGTGATCTCGAACGGCGAGTCGGTAGAGCAGGGCACGCGCGAGGCGGTCTTCGCCAACCCGCAGCACCCCTATACGCAATCGCTGTTCGCGGCGACCCCGGTCACCGATGTGGAAGCGATCCGCGCCCGCGTTGCCCGCCGCAAGGCCGCCCGGCAGGGGGCGTGAGCGGGGGGCGGTTGGCCCGGACCGGGCAGGCATATGTTGGATCACCCCCCGGGGGGTGATCCAGTACGGATTTTACTCGACATCCCCGGCTTTGGGCAGCGCGGCCCATGTCGTCAGGAAGGCATCACGCTGTGACGCGGCTTCGGCTTCGTCCAGCGGAAAGACCTTGATGTCGGCAATTTCGGGCAGGCCGACATAGCTGGACACTTCGATGTCGGTGCGGCTGGGGCGGCGGAAGGCACCCCGGCAACAAGTTTGCGACAGAACCTCTGGAAGCGCGTCTACGTGACCTTCCGCAAGGCGGTGATCGGCGGCCGTCTGATCCGCGTCTCCGGCCGCATCGAACGTGACGGCCCCGTGACCCACCTGATCGCCGAGAGGGTCGAGGATCTGTCACACCTCCTGGCCACCCTCGGCCGCCCGGTGGTGATTTCCGTCAACGATGGCCGCGCCGATGAGGCAAAACGCCCCGTCGGCGCCAGCATGCGCCTCCGCTTGCAGCATCATGCTGCAGTTGCGCGTAAAATCCACTTATCCCGGCTGTTTAGATCTTCGCAGCCACCTCTCTCCTCGCGGAGCCTGAATCACGCAAACAGCCTGAAATCAATGGGTCTGGAGCCTAGTGGCACCTCAGACAGACCGGAATGTATCATGAGAACCTTTCCGTGGTTTCAGCGCCATGGCTGGTTTTTCCACCAAATGCCAGGACAAGAAACCCAGTATCAGTGTCGGTGGTACGGAAGCGATGAAGTTTGTCCAATGTGCCCCCGGCGTGCCAATCATTTGTGCGATGATCTGCTGAACCAGGAAGCCATAAAGATATGTGCCATAGGACATGTCGCCGAGTTTCTCCACCCATGAAAATCTGGCATTGTGGGCATGTCCAAACGATAGGGTCACATAGGGAACGAGGATCAACGACACGAGTTCTGCCCCTGCCCAAGTCGAAGTCGCCAACGGCAACAACATAATGGCCATGACGGAGATCTGGAGGCTTAGCCACTCACTGCGAAACCACAAGCGATATACCATCCCCCAGAGGAAATAAGGCGTCATCTCCAGCCCATTAATCACGTTGGAACCATATAAAACGATAGGTTCTGATGGAATAGAAATGCGGGTATACCAGATCGAGGCTATCGAAAGACCGATAGCCATCACACAGACTGTTACCCGCTGGAAGGGTATAATTAGCAATGCTGGCAACATGAGATACATCGAGAATTCGATAGGCAAGGTCCAAAGCGACCCATTCACTGCGCCTGGGTAGATATTTCCATCAAAAACGCCAGGCAGGCTGTAGTTTGGATAAAGGGCAATATTTGTGAAGTAGTTCCAGGTGCCATGATGGGAAAAATAGGTCGCGAGATCAACTTTGGTCAGAGCGGGTCCAACAAGAAGTACGGTGATTAGACATAAAAAAAATAGTGCCGGAAAGATCCGTAACGCTCGGCGCCGCAGATAGCGCCCTAGATGGGGGTCGCGCCGCCAACTTTCCGAGATCATATAGCCACTGATCACAAAGAAGATTTTTACCGCCAGTGTCGAGGCCGTACTGCCAAGATATCCAGGGCCCTCGCCGCCGGTTAAGGGAAAGGAATGACCGAAGACTACCGTCAAAGCGGCCAGCAAACGAATGGCAGCGAAATTGTCGGGTAGTATTGGCTTCTGGGCCTTGCTTGCGACCGGGGTCATCTTTTGCCGTTGGTTCTGAAGATCGCCGTACGCCGCCAAGAGCTTGACCGCCGTAGCTGTGCAATGAGCTTTATCAGTTCCTCATTAGACATTGCCATGCACTCGGCCAGGTTTGGGTCCCTCCTGCCCTTGATATATTTTGGCAAACGGTTCACCCACGACCAGCGCCAACTGCGTGACGTCAGGATGTCAGTCACTGCGCGCAATAGCTCGGTCCGGCCGGTTTCCTCGACGAAGTCCCCTGAATTGAAGCGTGACTTCAAGTAGCGTAGCTCCTTGGCTACGCCCGGTTCCAATAGGATTGGCATGGAATCCATCTTGCGGTGGATCGTATGGTAATTCGCGTCCCACTCCGCCTGGCTATGGACCGTGCGCGAGGATTCTACAGTATCCACCCACCAATGATAGATTGCCGTGATCTCTGGGGCAGCATGTACGCCGACCACGAAAACGCAGCGCATAAGGAAGTCCCAATCTTCGGTCGTGGTAAGAGTTTCGTCAAAGCGGATGTTCAGGTCATGGAAGGCTCCATGCGGGAAGGCCAGGGCGACCGGCGGGGTTTCGTTGGTGATCATGTGCTGCAGGAGGTCGAATGCGGCCGGGTAGGGCTCGAGCCCGCCCGTTGCGCGCACGGCCGACCGGCCCTGCACCTCGATCACATCGACATTCTGGCGCGCCGCGATAGTTCGCAGCACGCGCCCCGGCTTTTGCTGCGCCAAGGTTCGGAAGGTTGATATCCAATGCGCCATCGGGACGTCGTCATCGTCCAAGATGGCGATGTACTCTCCCTTAGCCTCTGCGAAACCAACATTTAGCGGACGCGTTCGGTTGCCCTCGTCGATGCGGATCAGTCGGATCTGGTCGCGCATCCACTTTGGGCTGTCCTCGAGCTGACGTTCGATGACAAGCTGATTTTCGTGTGTCAGCTTGTGACCCATCACCAGAAGCTCGAAGTCGCGGTCCTTTTGAGCTGCCAGCGCCGTCAGGGCCTCAATCATCGTGTGAGGACGCTTGCCCTGCGTGCGCATGACGACCGAGAGAAAGGGGCGCTTAGGTGCGCGTTCTTCGTCCGACAGATAATGTGTCATACGGGTCTGTGGCCCGGCTAGAACCAGTGAGACGAATTGATTGACTTTGGCCGTCGCGTCGATCTGGTCGCGCAGGCCGGTCATAATCTCGCTGATCAGGCTGCCCGAGGCTAAGGCCGGATGAGTGGTTGGGAAGTGCTGATCGCTGTTGACGATATACACATCGTTCGTATCGACGATTTGCAGGCCCACGGCATCGAAGGTGCGCTTCAACGTTGCTTTGTTGAATACACGCAGGTGAGTGTGATCGAGGATGCCTTCGCGGGTATAATCCCAAGACCCGAAGGCCATCTTAAAGCCAACGTCGCGATGTGCGAAGTTTGGAACGCTGATGATGGCGGGCGCATGGTGTGGGCCGATCAAGCAGCGGATCACGCGCAAGATCTCGTCGCAATTGTCTAGGTGCTCCAGCGTGTCCAGCATGGACAGCGAAAGGATGCGACGGCCGGCGACGATTTGCTGCAACCTCGCTATGGTCTCGTCATAGGAGGTGAACATGAGTTGGTGCGCCTCAAAGCCACGGTCGCGCAGCGAGGATGGGCCTCGGTCTGATCCATCTACGCCAACATAGGTTAGGCCGGGCACATCGCATAGCACCTCTGCCATACGGCCGAAGCCGCAGCCCAAGTCAAGGTGGATGCCCTCAGATGCACTAGGCGCAGCATCGCGATAACGATCAAGCAGCGCCAAGCAATGACCATAGACATTGTCGGGCTGAACAGCGTTGTCGTAAAGTTCATCAGCGTTAAGCATCAGAGCACATACCTATGCTTGGTGTAAAAATGGTCGATGAACTCCGCCACCTTGTGGTGGGCGTCACGGGGTGCAGGCAGTGTGCCGGCAAGCTTCTTTTCTTCGTAGTTTTTGACCGCAGCCTGTTCGTCCGGCCCTGATCTGCTGTAGGTGCGTGAAATCTTGGCAACGAGATCAGGCCGTGACCACTTGTGCGCAATCATCAATGCAGCTTCTGCGGAGAAGCGGCGCTCTGCTGCTGAGGGCTGCCATGCTCCATCGCGCGCCACACGCTTGTCATGGAAAACGACCGCATTGGCAGCAAAGATAACCTTGTAACCTGCCTCGCGCACGCGCCACGAATAGTCGACATCATCGCAGTAAAGGAAAAAGCTGTCGGCATCGAACTTTCCGATCTGGTTAAACAGGACCAGTGGTGTCAGAGCGCAGGCCGTTGTGGCCCAACCGGTCTCACCGGTGATGGCGTCATAAGCTTTGGGATGCTCGATCGGCAGCTGCTTGGCCTCGACCATGCCGCAAGAGACATTACGGAAAGGGTGCAGCATGTTCTCGAACAGCCGCGGAGAGACGACGACATCAGGATTCAGGATCAACAGGTAATCGGTATTGGCCTGTTCGGACAGAACATTATGCCCCCGCGCAGAGCCTAGGTTCTTGCCAAAGAAAGTATAAGCCAGCTCAAAATACTCCGAGAATTCCTCGCGCAGCAGCGTCAAGCTTTCATCGGGTAGGCAGGGCTGGAGTGACGTATCGCCATAGGCAATACGTACGCGGCTCAACTTGCCGTCGTTGATGCCAAGGTCGATGGCGCGTTGCAGGGATTGAAGCGCGCGGTGGATGGATTCGAAATCCATGTTGTACAGGATCGACTGCACTTGAACAGATACGGGCCCCGCGGACGGCCTGGGCATAGTTTCACTCATCTGGAAAGACTTCCCTCAGCTGTCAGATATGCCCGCGAGAGACGAGCCAGTCTCCAACGCGCTTGGAGCCATCGGGGAAAGTGATGGCGGGCTTGACCATGGTTTCGGCGGTTAAGTCGGTCACATCGGCCACGGCAGAGCGCACATCGCCATCACGGAATTTGCCGCAGATATGTGGGGCGGGTGCGCCGTAGATCTCGGCTATGGCCATTGCCGCGTCTAATATCGTGGTCTTGACCCCCGTGCCCACGTCCAGCAGGTGATCCTCGCTGTCATTGGCCTTCAGGCAAGCCATCATTGCCGCCACTACGTCATCGACATGGACAAAGTCGCGACCGATAAGCCCGTCTTCGTAGACCGGGATCGACTGGCCAGCGCGCGCCATTCGGTGGAAGACATTGATGATGCCGGTATAAGAGTTGAAGGGCGATTGCCCCTCCCCATAGACATTCTGCAGTCTCAAGATCGACAAGGGCACGCCAAAAGCGCCGCACCAAGATGTTAGGATATGTTCCTGCGCCAACTTGGTGCTGCCATAGATGCTGGTCGGCTTCGGAAAGACTTCTGCCGCGCGATGGGGCAGGGGGTGTCCTGGTTGACCGGACGGTGCCTCTGGCTCCCAAAGACCCGCCGCTAGCGTCTCATGGGTGCGAGGGAGGGGATAGAATGCGGCGCCGGTGCTGGGATCCTGCCACTTGCCTTCACCATAGACGGCGCGGGACGATGCTAGCAGGATGCGCTTCGGTCGCACATCGGCCCGCGTCAGCGCATCAAGCATCTCGCTCGTGCCTACCACATTGACTGAGGCATGGCGTGTCGCCTCGGTCAGCGATTGCGCCGTGCCGGTTTCGGCTGCGAGGTGGATGATGGTCAATGGGCGGTATTCAGCCAGAAGTGTGGTCCAAGTCTCAGGACTGCGGACATCGCCCTTGATCAGGACAACACGAGGATCCAAGAATTCCGACCTTTTACGGCTCGGATGGACCTGTTCCAAAAAACTGTCAACGGCCACAACATCCATGCCGAAGTGGAATAAATCGGTGCTCAGCGCAGAGCCTATGAAGCCAGCACCACCAGTTACCAAAACGCAATCTTTCATGGGTCCTCTTTAACACTTTACCGCAGGGTTAAGCTCCACGACGGACATATATGCATGTTTCTGCTGGAAACGTCTATATACGACATTCCCCGAATGGCTTGCTGATTTCGATGCGTTGGTGGAGATATTTCATATATAGATCAGCATGTTGGATGCTGTTCCATTGAGTGGTGTAGCTGGCGCTGCTCGTAACGGTGATGCTTGGCGCGGGCCTGCATGGTCAGGATGCCGCTGCGGGCAGGCTGATGACGGCATCTTCGGCCATCGGCGTGATGGTTTCCAGCGTCATGTATGCGGGTGCGCTGGACCGCCCATTCGTCATTCCGTTCGAGCAGCAGGGTTCCGACGAGCCGGACGATGGCCTCATCGTTTGGAAAGATGCCGACCACCTCGGTCCGGCGCTTGATCTCGCCGTTCAGGCGCTCGATCGGGTTGGTGCTGTGAAGCTTGGCCCGGTGCTCTTTGGGGAAGGACATGTAGGCCAAGCACACCATGTTCGGCCTCGTCCATGATGGTGGCGAGCTTCGATTCCGGCAACACCGCCGCCGCAACGCCGGAGTGACGCCGGCCTTGGGCGCGGGGCAGGTGGCGGCTGGGGTCAGCGGCGGTCTATCATCCGGGCAAGGCGGTCGCCCGCCCATTGCAGCCCGGCCACCATGACGATCAGGATGACCACCACGGCCAGCATCACCTGTGTTTCGAACCGCTGATAGCCGTAGCGGATGGCGATGTCGCCCAGGCCGCCGGCCCCCACCGCCCCGGCCATGGCCGAGGCGCCGATCAGCGTGACCAGCGTGACGGTGAAGCCCGAGACGATGCCGGGCAGGGCTTCGGGGATCAGCACTTCGCGCAGGATGGTCCAGCGGGTGGCGCCCATGGCGCGGGCGGCGTCGATCAGGGCGCGGTCCACCTCGCGCAGGCTGACTTCGGCGACGCGGGCGTAATAGGGCGCGGCGGCGATGGTCAGCGGCACGATGGCGGCCGCGATGCCGATGGCCGAGCCGGTGATCAGCCGGGTCAGCGGAATGACCGCGACCAGAAGGATGATGAACGGAACCGACCGCAGCGCGTTCACCACCAGCCCCAGCGACCGATTGACGGCCAGGTTCTGGAAGATTCCGCCCCGGTCGGTGGTGACCAGGATCAGCGCCAGCGGCAGGCCGATGGCAAAGGACAGCGCCCCCGAGATGCCGGTCATCACCAGCGTTTCCCACAGGCCCCGAAGAAGCAGGTCAAACATCGCCCGGGACATGACCCAGCACCTCGATTGCAGTGGTTTCGGGTTGAAGGCGGGCAATCACGGCAGCCACCAGATCGGGATCGTTGGTGCCAAGCGCCAGGAACAGCCGGCCATAGGGTTCGCCCTGCACATCATTCAGCCCGCCATGCACCAGCCGGGCGGGGTGGCCGGTGATGCCTTCGATGATGGCCAGAAGCGGCTGGCGGGCGGCCGCGCCATAGACATCGACCCGGATCAGCGCCTGATCGCCCTGCGGCGTGATGCGCGCGGCCACATCCTGCGGCAGCACCGGCGACAGGCCGCGCAGCAGGCTGCGCGTCGTTTCGGCCTGCGGCGAGGCCAGCACCCGCGCCACCGGCCCCTGTTCCACAATGCGGCCGGCGTCCAGCACCAGAACCCGGTGGGCGATCTGGCGCACCACCTCCATCTCATGGGTGATCATCAGGATCGTCACGCCCATCTGGCGGTTCACGTCCTGCAACAGCGTCAGGATGGACTGCGTCGTTTCCGGGTCCAGCGCCGAGGTTGCTTCGTCTGACAGCAGCAGCAGCGGATCGGCCGCCAGCGCGCGGGCGATGCCCACGCGCTGTTTCTGCCCGCCGGACAGCCGCGCGGGGTAGGTATCGGCCTTGTCGGCCAGACCCACCATATCCAGAAGCTGCATCACCTTGGCCCGGCGTTGTGGCGCGGGCTGGCCGGCAATCTTCAGCGGCAGGGCGACGTTTTCCGCCACGGTCTTGGCCGACAGCAGGTTGAAGTGCTGGAAGATCATCCCGATGCGGCGGCGGATCGGCTGCAAGGCCTGTTCCGACAGGGCGGTGATGTCGGTGCCGTCAATCTCGACCCGGCCCGCCTGTGGCCGGTCCAGCCCGTTCAGGCAGCGGATCAGCGTCGATTTCCCGGCGCCGGAACGGCCGATCAGCCCGACGATCTCGCCCGCCTCCAGCGTGAGCGAGATGCCGTCCAGGGCAGGGCGGTCGGAAAACCGCCGTTCAACCCCGTCAAGCCGCACCACGGGATGCCTGATGCCGGTCATCTGTCGATCCTTCAAAATGCAGGCAGGCGCCGTCTTACAGGCGCCTGCCGAAAGTGCAAGAACAGGTGGCTTACCAGGCCGGGACGGCCGCGCCCTTGTAGGCCGAGGCATAGGCCTCTTTCACCGCGTCGCTCTGGAAGGCGGTGCGCAGGGTGGCGACCCAGGCCGCATCCTTGTCTTCGGTGCGGACGGCGATGAAGTTGGTGTAGGGGTTGTTCTCGCCGGATTCCTGCGCGACGCGGAAATCCAGAAGCCCGGCCTTGGCGGCCCAGTCGGTGTTGACCACGGCGGCATCCAGATCATCAATGGCGCGGCCCACGACGCCGGCATCCAGTTCGCGAAGGTCGAAATTGCGGGGGTTTTCGGTCACGTCGATCACCGTGGCCAGGATGCCGGCCTCGGGGTTCAGCTTGATCAGGCCCAGTTGTTCCAGCACCTTCAGCGCCCGGCCACCGTTCGAGGGATCGTTCGGCAGGCCGATCACGGCGCCATCCGGCAGGTCGGCCAGGGTCTTGTATTTCTTCGAGTAAAGCCCGATCGGGAAGATCGCCGTGTCGATCACCGGCGTGATGGCATAGCCATGGGCGGCGATCTGCGCTTCCAGATAGGGGCCGTGCTGGAAGGCGTTGGCGTCGATGTCCTTGTTCGCCAGCGCTTCGTTCGGCTGGGTGTAGTCGTTGAAGATCACCGTTTCGATGATCAGGCCCGCGGGCTTGGCCTGCGCCGCGGCCGCCGCCCAGACGGCTTCGTCCTCGCCGCCCATGATGCCCACTTTCAGCGTGGTGTCCTGGGCCTGTGCGGCGGGTGCCAGCGCAAGCGCGGCCACAAGGGCAAGCGCGGCGCGGCGCGAAAGGGAAAGGATCGGCGACATTGTGGTCCTCGTCTTCTTGATCAGGGTCCGGCCAGTGCCGGAAGCCCGCCGGTTATCCTTTGCATCCGCAGCAAGGACAAGGCAGCGGCAGAGAACGTCTTGCCGAAGTTTGTCAGACGGAAGGAACGTGCTTTCCGTTCTGTTGCGGGCGAGAGAATGCCCGTCTTGCGGCACCCTTGCGGTCTTCGAATCGGGGGCTAAAGGGGGGCGGGGCCGTGCGTGGCGCCGATGCGGACCGCCCCCCCGGTGGCGCCAGACCGGGTTCAGCGGTCGAGCGTTTGGGCGATGAAGCCGGACATCAGCGCCATGGCCTGCTCGGCCCCGTCAAGGATGGCGAAACTTGACGGGAAGACATGCGGCATCGCTTCCCATCGGTGCAGCGAAACCGCATTGCCGGCCTGACGGGATTTCTCGGCATAACGCTCGCTGTCGCTGAGAAGGATTTCGGCGGTGCCGACATGCACCTGAACCGGCGGAAGCCCTGCCAGATTGCCGAACAGCGGTGACACGTCCGGGTTGGCGGGGTTGGTGCCGGCCTGGTAGTTCTGCGCGAAGCCTTCCAGAACCGGGCGGGTCAGATAGAATTCCTCATCCTGACGCGAAACCATCGAACTGCCCGACAGCGTAAGGTCTGTCCAGGGGGACATGGCGACCGCGCCCACCGGCACGGGCATTCCTTCCGGGGCGCGGTGCAGGGCGGCAAGCAGCGAAAGCGTCAGGCCGCCGCCGGCGGAATCTCCTGCGATCAGGATCTTCTCATGGCCTTTGTCCACCAGCCCGGCATAGGCCGCCCGTGCGCTGTCAAGCGCCGCGGGGAAGGGGTGTTCCGGGGCCAGCGGATAATCTGCGGCAAAGACGTTGATGCCCGTGCGCGCGGCGAATTGCCCGGCGAAGTTGCGATAGGCCCAGGCCGAACCTACGCCATAGCCGCCGCCGTGAAGGTAAAGGATTGCCCGGCCCTCCCTTGCGCCTGCAACGCGGCACCAGACACCGGCGACACCGCGCAGGGTTTCCTGTTCATGCGTCACGCCCGCGGCGCCCGGCGTCATTTCCATCATGGCGTCATAGGCCGCCCGGCCTTCGGGGGCCGACAGGGTGCCCTTGAACGGTTCCGACTGGCGCCGGAGTTCGGCAAGAACGGCCAGATCGGTGGCCGAGGGCGTGTGGTCGGTCAGGTAGCTTTGCTGGGACGGTTTGGTCATGGTTCGCCTTCCGCGCGGTGGATGCTGGATATGGCAGATGTATTGTGTTTCTATTTTGGAACAAGAATCCAAATTTCAGACAGAGCGTGCCAGTTATGGAACATAAGTCAGACCTGAACCTTCTTGCCGCTTTCGATCTTGTCGCGCAGCATCAGGGGTTTGGCCGGGCTGCCGCGGCGTCGGGGCACCCGAAGGCCACCCTGTCACGCCAGGTGCGGGCGCTTGAGGATGCGCTTGCGCTGCGCCTGATTGACCGGCACGGCCGGGCCTTCGCGCTGACCGATGAAGGGCGCCTGTTGCACCAGAGAACCCACGACCTGCTTGCCGAGGTGGGGGCCGCGATGGCCGATCTGGTTCATGATCGCGGCGTGCCGCGCGGCCGGCTTCGCGTCAGTTGCCCGCTGGTGTTCGGGCATCGCTTCATGGGGCGGATCGCCGCCGGGTTCTTTCATGCCTTTCCACAGATCGGGCTGGAAGTCACGGTTTCGGACCGGCAGGTCGACCTTGTGGAAGAGGGCTATGATGTTGTCATCCGGGTGAATCCGCCGCCGGACAGCCGCCTTGTGGGGCGCTGCATCATGCGGGATCATTCCCATGTCATTGCATCGCCCGATCTTGTGCTGCCGTCGGGCGGAACCGGGCCGGTTCCTGCCATCATGCGCAGTTTCACCCGAGAGAACCTTGAGGTTGAAACCCTGCGCGGAACCGCCCGAACCGCGCTGACGCTGGCCCCCGCGCTGACGCTGCCATCGTTGTTGATGCAGCGCGATGCCGTGCTGGCGGGTGGTCTGGCTGCCGTCTTGCCGTACTGGCTGGTTGCCGAAGACATCAAGGCGGGGCGGCTTGCGGATTGGGGCCAGGTGCCACAGGCGGTGGCCGAGGTCTGGATCTTGCACGCGGGTCGCCGCCTGACCAGCCTGAAGGTCAAGGCCCTTGTCGATTTCCTTCTCACAGGCGCGAACGGAGCCTTGCCGCAGCGTGTTCCGAAAGCGGCCGGTTCGGCGGATGTGGCGACGCCTAGCTGAGCGCGCCGCGGATCGAGACGACATGCCGGGCCAGATCATGCGCGGCGGCAAGGCTTGCCTCGGGGCCCAGCCCCCGGTGGCGGGCCGCGATCCAGCCTGCGTTGAAACTGTCGCCCGCGCCGGTGGTATCCACCGGCGTCACGGCGGTCAGCCGGTGATGGGACAGCACCCCGTTCACCGCCAGCAGCACATCCTGCCCGCCATTCTTGACCACCACCTCACGCCCCTGTTCCGCCCCGTAGCGGCGGGCACAGGCGGCCAGGTCGGCATCGCCGAAATGGGTGGATTCATCTTCGAAGCTGGGCAGAACCATATCGGCAAGGGTTGCGGCGCGGGTGATGATGTCGCGCATCGTCGCGGCATCTTCCCACAGGCGCGGGCGCAGGTTCGGATCAAAGAGGATGCGCCGCCCCGCCGCCCGGGCGCGGACCAGCGCCGCCAGCAGCCGGTGGCGGCCTTCGGGGGGCAGGATGGCCAGCGTGATGCCGCTGAGATAGACCGTATCGGCCCAATCCAGCGCGCGGGCCAGCGCCGTGGCGTCATCGGCCAGCAGCCGCGCGGCGGAACGGTCGCGCCAATATGTGAAGCTGCGCTCGCCATCCTTCAGCGAGATGGCATACAGCCCCGGCCCGCGTGACGGATCGCGGCGGATGAAACGGGTTTCCACGCCGGACGCCGCAATGAACCCGGCAATCCGGTCTGAAAAGGGATCGGTGCCAAGCGCGGTGAAATAGGCCACCTCGGCCCCGTCACCCAGTTGGCGCTTGAGGTGCCAGGCGGTGTTGAACGTATCGCCGGCGACATTCAGCGCCCAGAGGGGCGCCTGTTCCGACAGTTCCAGCATGGCTTCGCCCATTGACAGCACGCGCATGGTCATGGCGCCGCTTCGCGGGCGATGACGGCGGTCATGCCCTGGGTCAGGATAGTGTCGAGCAGCGCGCAGAGGTCTGCGCCGAACGGCCCGGTTTGCAGCGGCTCTGGCAGAATGTCGGGGCAGACCCCGGCCACCGCGCGGATCAACCCGGCGGGCGTGGTCTGGTGCAAGGCCGCGGCGGCCAGTGCTGCGGCCTTCGGATCATCAACTGGGATCGGCTGGCCCAAGGCATCGCGCCGGGCAAGCCAGGCCAGCCACGCCGCCAGCGCAAGGGCAAAGGGGCGGGTGGCAGTGCCCGCGGCCAGCGCCTGCAAGGCGGGGGCCGTGATGCGCTGCGGCAGTTTCTGCGTGCCGTCCATGGCGATCTGCGCCGTGGCATGGGCGATGGCGGGGTTGCGGAACCGATCGCACAGGGCTTGGGCATAGGCGCCCAGATCCAGCGTCAGCCCCTGAACGGTGGCGGCCGCCGCTGCCAGATGCCGCCGGACCAGCGCCGCATGGGCGGGGTCTGCCATCACATCGCGGACATAGGCCCGGCCCGCCAGTTGGCCGCTGTAGGCCAGCATGGAATGGGCGCCGTTCAGCATCCGCAGTTTCATCTGTTCATAGGGGGCGACATCGCGCACGAACAGGGCGCCGGCCTGATCCCATGCGGGGCGACCGGCGCAGAAATCGTCCTCGATCACCCATTGGGTGAAGGGCTCGGTCTCGACCGCGGCCAGATCGGAATGGCCGGTCAGCGCGGCGGCCGTTGCCGCCGTGGCAGGGGTTGCGGCGGGGGTGATCCGGTCCACCATGGTTGCCGGAAAGCTGGCCCGGGTGGCGATCCAGTCGGCCAGATCGGGGCCATGACAGGCGGTGGCGAATTCCAGCACCGCCGTCCGCAGCTTTTGCCCGTTGTGTGAAAGGTTGTCACAGGACAGCACGGTAAAGGGGGCAAGATCCGCCGCGCGGCGCGCGGCCAGGGCCGCCGCGATCAGCCCGATCACGCCCGACGGGGCATCGGGCCGCGCCAGATCTGCCTTGACCGCCGGATGGCTGCGGTCCAGCCGCCCGGCGCTGGTGATGCCATAGCCCTTTTCGGTAACGGTCAGGCTGACGATGCGACAGGCCGGGTTCGCCATTGCGGCCAGCGCCGCCGCGCCGACATTGGCCCCGGCAAGCACATCTGCCAGCGCGCCAATCACCCGGGCCGAGACGGTTTCGCCCCGTGTGACCAGCGTATAGCGGCCATCCTGCGGGATCAGGCTGTCGGCCACGGCGGTGCCGCGCAACGACACGCCCGTAACCCGCCAGTCGCCGCCCCGCAGCGCCAGTGCGGCATCGGTATAGGCCAGCAGATGCGCCCGGGCAAAGTTGCCAAGGCCCAGATGCACGATGCCGGTGCCGTGCGCTTCGGGCGTATAGCCCGGCCATTCCGCCGCGCCCTGCGGCACCGCGCCAGACGAAAGCCGGGTCATCGCGCCACGCTGACCCCGGGGTGCGCCAGCGCCGTCATGATGCCGCGCAGTTCGGCCAGGCCCTTCAGCCGTCCGATGGCCGGATAGCCGGGCTGCGCCTTGCGCTTCAGGTCATCCAGAATGTCCTGCCCGTGGTCGGGGCGCATCGGGATTTGCCAGTCGGCGCGGCCTTGCGCCTTGCGGCGGCTTTCCTCGGCCAGAACCGCGGCGATCATGGCGACCATGTCGGTGTTGCCTTCCAGATGCGCGGCTTCGTGGAAAGATCCGCCAAGGTCGCGGTCTTCCAGGGCAACATTGCGCAGATGCAGGAAATGCACCCGGTCCCCCAGACGGTGCATCATCCCGGGCAGGTCATTGTCGGCCCGCGCCCCGAGCGAGCCGGTACAAAGCGTGATGCCGTTTGCCGGGATGTCGACGGCCTGCATGACCGCCTTGTAGTCGGCCTCGGTCGACATGATGCGGGGCAGGCCCAGCAGCGGGAAGGGCGGATCATCCGGGTGGCAGCAAAGCCGCATCCCGATGTCCTGGGCCAGGGGGGCCACCTCGGCCAGGAAATCAAACAGATGGCTGCGCAGGCGGGTGGCGGAAATGTTGTCGTAATGGGCAAGATGGGTTTTCACATCCTCCATCGACATGCGTTCGGCGGCGCCGGGCAGGCCGAAGACCACATTGCCCGCCAGTTCCTGCTTGCGGGCATCGGACATGGCGGCGAAGCGGGCTTCGGCGGCTTTGGCCACCTCGGGCGCATAGCTTTCGGCGGCGCCCTTGCGGTTCAGCAGGAACAGGTCGAAGGCGGCAAAGTCGATGGCATCGAACCGCATACAGGTGGCACCGTTCCGCAGCCGGTAGGCCAGATCGGTGCGCGTCCAGTCAAGGATCGGCATGAAGTTGTAGCAGATCACCTCGATCCCGGCATCGCGCAGGTTGCGCATCGAGGTTTTCCAGTTGGCGATATGCGATTTCCAGTCGCCGGTCTGGCGCTTGATGTCCTCGGACACGGGCAGGCTTTCGACCACCTCCCATTTCAGGCCCGAGGGGGCGCCGTCTTTCATGACGGCCAGCATTGCCTGCCGCTGCGCAATTTCCTCGGGCGACCAGACGGCGCCTGTCGGGACGTGGTGCAGCGCGGTGACCACACCCTCTACGCCCGCCTGCAGCATGTCGTCGATGGAAACCAGATCTTTGGGGCCGAACCAGCGCCAGGTCTGTCTCATGGGGTCGTCTTTCTGTCTGGAAGCGCCGGGCGGTCAGGCGCCGGCAAAGGAAATGTGAACCTTGACCGAGCGGGCGCGGTCGCGGGCAGCGTCAAAGGCGGCCAATGCCTGTTCGGCGGGCCAGGTGCCGGTGATCATCGGGCGCGGGTCAATGGCGCCCGCGCCGATCAGGGCTACGGCATCGGCGAATTCGCGGTCGAACCGCTGCGAACCGACAAAGAGGATTTCCTTGCCCACCATCACGTTCAGGGGCATCGGCGTTGGCCCGGCCACGCCGACCTGCACCAGCGTGCCGCGCGGACGCAGGCAGGTGATGGCGCCCTGAATGGCGGCGGCGGCGGCTGAACATTCAAAGACCAGATCGACCTTGCCCTTGTCTTCCTGCCAGGGGGCAAGCCCTTCGGGATGGGTCAGGGTGTTGATGGCGTGATCGGCACCCATCTTGCGGGCAACGGCCAGCGTGGCATCCTGAATGTCGGTCACGATGATTTCCGCAGCCCCCCGCTGGCGGGCGACCGCCACGCAAAGCGCCCCGATCGGACCCGCCCCCGTGACCAGAACCACCTTGCCCGCAAGGCTGCCCGCGACCGCTTCACCCCGGTTGGTGGCGTGCAGGCAGACCGCCAGCGGCTCGGCGCAGGCGGCGGCGCCCGGGTCGGTGCCTGCGGGCAGCGGATGGCACTGGCCGGCGCCGATCACCACAAGATCGCGGAACATGCCCTGCTGATGCGGAAGATACATCGCAGATCCCTTGAACTTCATCGCCGTGCAATGGATCGTCAGGCCCTGACGGCAGAAGGCACATTCTCCGCAGGGATGCGAGGGGTTCATCGCCACCAGTTGCCCGACCTGTAACCCGGTGACGCCCGTGCCCAGCGTTTCGATCACGCCGGCGGCCTCGTGCCCCAGGATGATCGGCTCGCGGACGCGGATGGTGCCGATGCCGCCTTCCAGCCAGTAGTGCAGGTCTGACCCGCAGATCCCGCCCGCACGCACGGCCACCCGCACCTCGCCCGGGCCGGGCGCGGGCAGGGGCTGGGTTTCCAGCCGCAGGTCATTCTGCCCGTGCAGGCGCACGATCCGGTTTTCCGTCATGGTCATTGTCCTGCCCTCACGGCATCAGAAGGTTGGGCAGCCAGGTTGCCAGCGGGGCCCAGTAGCTGACCATCAGGAGGACGACGATGTTGGTCAGGATATAGGGCGTGATGGCACGGATCACCGGCGACAGCGGCAGCCGCGCGATGTTCGACGCAACGAAAAGGCACACCCCGACCGGCGGCGTGGTCAGGCCGATCATCAGGTTCAGCACCGCAAAGCAGGCAAAATGGATGGGGTCGATGCCCACGGCCATGGCCAGCGCCTGAAGGGGCACGAACAGGATGATGAGCGCCGCGATGGTTTCCATGAACATGCCCACGAACAGCAGCAGCAGGTTGATCAGCAGGATCACAAGGAACTTGTTGGTCGTGATCGACAGCACGGTATCGGCCAGCATCTGCGGGATGCGTTCGGCCACCAGAATCCAGCCGAAGACATTTGCCGTGCCGACCAGCACCAGAATCCCGGCCGAACTGATGGCGCTGTCGATGATGATCCTGGGGATGCGCGCCACCGGCAGTTCGCGGTAGATGAACAGACCGACAAGCGCCGCGTAAAGGCAGGCGACGACCGCGGTTTCCGTGGGCGTGGTCACGCCGATCAGCAGCCCGCCGACGATCAGCCCTGTCATGGCGATGGCCCAGATCGCCCCGGTGAACGAGGTGAACAGTTCCCGCATCCCCTGCCAGGCTTCGCGCGGGAAATTCTTTTTCCTGGCGATGAAATAGGTGGTCACCATCATGGCAAAGCCCATCAGCAGACCCGGAATGGCGCCCGCCAGAAACAGCTTGCCGACAGAAAGGCCCGACAGCGACCCGACGATGATCATGGGCACCGATGGCGGGATCATCGGACCCACGGTCGAGGAGGCGGCGGTGACCGCGGCCGAGAAATCGCCGGGATAGCCGGCCTTCTTCATGCCGGGGATCATCATGCCCCCGACCGAGGCCACATCGGCCACGGCCGTGCCCGAGATGCCGCCGAACAGCATGGAGGCGGCGATGTTGGCCTGCGCCAGCCCGCCGCGCATCCAGCCGACAAGGGCATTGGCAAAGCGGATGATCCGTTCGGTGATGCCGCCCGAATTCATCAGGTTGCCCGCAAGGATGAAGCCGGGAATGCACAGCAGCACAAAGCTGTCCATGCCGGCATACATCTTCTGCGGGATCACCACCAAGGGGATGTCGGCGAAAAGCAGATAGGCCATCGAGGACAGGCCCAGTGTCACCGCCACGGGCAGGCCGATGGCCAGCCCCAGCACGAAGACGCCAAGAAGCAGGAACAGACCCATGTCACACATCCTCTGAGGTGGGGATCGGCCGGCCGTCATGGCGCCCGGTCAGCATTTCGAACACGCGCATCAGCGCCCAGAGGGTGAGGGTCACGAACAGGATCAGGATCGAGGCATGGATGAAATCCATCCGCCACCCCAGCGAAGGGGCGGTCTGGCGTATGCCGATCGCCGTGTAGTTCCAGGCCGCGGACAGCAGCGCGATGCCGAAGACGGCGGTCAGCAGCGCGGAAACCAGCCGCAAGATCCAGGGGCCGCGGCCCGGCAGGCTTTCGCAAAGCAGGTCCACATTCACCATGTCACCGCTGCGCAGGGCCAGACCTGCCCCGAGGGCCCCGATGTAGATCAGGCAGAAGCGTGTCAGTTCCTCGGTCCAGACCGGGGCCGTGGTCAGGAAGGTCCGGGCGAAGACCTGCAGCAGCACCGAACCCGACAGGATCAGGAATGCCGCCAGGATCAGAAGGCGGCAAAGCCCCTCCAGCCCCTTGAATGCGTATGTCATGGGTGCCTCCGCATGGGGTCTGCGGGGTGGCCCCGCAGACCCTGCGTGTGATCAGTTGTTGAAGATCTGTTCGGCCAGCGGGCGGATTTCCGCAGGCACAGATGCCAGCACGGCGTCCTTGGCCTTGGCGGCAAAGGCGGCCTGATCAACCTCGACGAACTTCACGCCGCGGCTTTCCAGATCGGCGACCAGCGCCGCTTCATCGGCCAGGAACAGTTCGCGTTCAAAGGCCTGGGTGCGCTTGGCAGCCTCCAGAAGGGCGGCCTGATCAGCTTCGGACAGCTTTTCCCACGACTGTTCCGAGATGGTCAGATAGATCCAGGACCGGACATGTTCGGTCTTGTTGATGACCTTCTGCACCTCGTAGAAGCCGCCCGACTTGAACAGCGCCAGCGGGTTTTCCTGGCCTTCGATGGTGCCGTTCTGCAACGAGGTGAAGACCTCGGAAAACGCCATCGGGGTGGGGTTTGCGCCGATGGCCTGCCAGGCAGCCACAAAGACCGGCACGTTCGGCACCCGCAGCTTGAAACCTTTCAGATCGTCCGGCGACGTGATTTCGCGGTTGGCCGACAGGTTGCGCGGACCGCGGGCGAAATAGGTCAGCGGGCGGATGCCGGCATTGGCGATGATTTCATCGACGATCTGCTGGCCGATCTCGCCCGAGGCGACGGCATCCATATGCTCCAGCGATTTGTAGCCATAGGGCAGGGCCAGCAGCGCGGCCTTGGGCGCCCAGTTCTGCAGGCTTTCGCCCGTGATCGTCATGTCGGCGGTGCCAAGCTGCATCCCGTTGATGACGTCGATTTCCTTGCCCAGGGATTCGTTCGGATAGACCTGCACCTCGACGCGGCCTTCGGTCAGGGCGGCGACTTCCTCGCCGAACTTCAGCGCGGCCTTGTGCCAGATGTTGTCCTCATTCGCGAGGTGGCCCAGCTTCAGGGTCACTTCTGCCGCCATGGCCGAGGTTCCCAGAAGGGCAGCAAGGACGCATCCAGCGGTCAGACGGGTCAGTTTCGTAAAGAACATCGGTTCCTCCTCCAGGATGATGCAGCCCGGCCAAAGCCGGAGATTACAGAAAGTATTCGGGCCGCTCCTGTTTGATCACCGGCAGGTCGGACAGGATGCCTTGCAGATGCGTGCGGATGCGGGTTTCGGCGCCGGTTGCGTCGCCCTCGGCGATCGCATCGACGATGGCGCGGTGCTGGTCGATCAGCCGCGCCACGGGGAAATGCATACTGGACAGAAAGCGGACGCGGTCCATCTGCGCCTTCATTTCCTCGACCACGCGCCAGGCGTTGCCCTTGCCCGCCCCTTCGGCCAGCGTGCGATGAAAGATTTCGTCCGCTTCCATGAAGTCGCGCGCCGATCCGCCGACCAGTTCCTGCTGGCGGGTCAACTGCTGCCGCAGGTTGGCAAGCAGCGCCGCATCGGGGGTGGCGGCCAGCAGCTTGACGATGTCAGCCTCTACCGCCTCGCGCACGAAGCGGGCATCCAGCACGGCGGCCAGCGAAATCTTGGCGACGAACGATCCGCGCTGCGGCCGGATGTCGAGCAGCCCTTCATTCGCAAGGGTGATGAACGCCTCGCGCACGGGCTGGCGGCTGATGCCGTATTGCTGCGCGACCTCTGCTTCAGAGATGCGGGCGCCCGGAGACAGTTCATTGCCGATGATCGCCATCCGCAACGCGGCATACAGTTGATCGACCACGCTTATGCGCACGGTCTGCAGCGTAACAGTTTCGCGGTTGCGATCAGGCATCGGCTCTCTCCCCTGCCGCGACCATTACACCATACTACCATACAAGTAAACACGGAACACGCCGGGCTGCGTGGCCTGCCTGACCGATCTCATGGCAGAGGGGTGCAGACCGGGGCCTGTCTTTCCACCCGGCGGTTCGGCGGGGCGTGGGCAACGCTGGCGCCCGTTCGGCCAGAGTGTCACTGAGGGCGCGGAAGACGCCCCCCACAACCCCCTGACAACAGGCCCATAACGTCCACCCCTTCCACACAGGAAAGGGTGTGACAGAGCCGGGTCAGCCCTGCATCGCTGTTTCTTCGGCGCGCAATCTGCTGCCGTGCATCAGCCCTGCGGCAGCCAGCCGAGGATAGGCGGCGGCGGCGAGAACGGAGTTGATCCGGTGCAGATCGCGAAGGATGTCTAGGAACAGCTTGGCCACCGACCCGTCGGGCGACCCCTGCGACAGATCCACAGCGACGATGCGATCTTCCAGCGCGCGGAAGGCATCCTTGCGGCTGGCCAGATCCTTGGCCACCTCCAGATCATCCGAACACAGTGCGGCCGGCAGAACACGCAGCGTCTCTTGCACAACGGCGCGCAATTCGGCCAGGCTGTTCTGCTGCATCGTGTCGAAAACGCTGTTGCGGCGCACCTTCTGGCGGGCGCGGTCGCCAAGGTTGCGCCGGATGATGTCGCCCGCATGTTCCAGGCTGCCGGCATAATGCAGGATCATCCGCGCGCGCCGCGCCTCGTCTCCGGTCTGGCCTTCGGCTGTCAGGCCCGACAGATAGTGCCCCAGCGCCTTGAGATGGGCCGAGAGCCGGTCATCCAGCGGCTGAAGCTCGCGCAGGGATTCCAGCTTTCCGCTGTCCAGCACATCCAGCGCCAGGTCCACCATCCGGGTGACCATTTCCGCCATGCGCGAGGTTTCCAGCCCGGCATTTGTCAGCGCCATGTTCGGCGTCATCGAGGCCGAGGGCGTCAGGTAGCGCGGTCTTGTGGCCTCTTGCTCGGAAGGCGGTTCGCCCGGCAGAAGCCAGCCGACCAGCCGCAGCACCTGAGGCGCCAGCGGCAGGAAGATGGCGGCGGCGGCAAGGTTGAAGCCAAGGTGCATCTGCGCCACCGCCGTGGCCGGGGTCAGATGCAGAAGGGTCAGCCCGCGCAAGAGCGGCGCCATGGCCAGCACCGCCAGCACGGCCAGCCCGCCCCGGCACAGCAGGTTGGCCACCGGCAGCATCCGCGCGGCGGCCGGCTGGCCCAGCGTGGCCGACAGCGCGGGCAGGCCGCCGCCGAAGTTCAGCCCCAACACGAAGGGCAGCGCCTGTTCCGGCGCCAGACTGCCGTTCATCACGAAGGTGGTCAGCAGAAGCACCACCGTCAGCGAGGAATGGCAGATCCAGGTCAGGATCGCCCCGGCCAGAAAGGCCAGGAACGGCTCGGCCGCCAGCGCATCCAGCACGTCATGGAACAGCGTGGCCTGCTGCAGTGGCGCGGTGGCGCCCACCACCAGCTTCAGCGCGAACAGCATCAGGCCAAGGCCGATCAACATTCGCCCCATGTTGCGGGGCCGGAATTCGGCGGAACGGCCGAAGGTCACATAGCCCGCGAAGATCAGCACCGGCGCCAGCATTGTTGCCACAGAAGAGCCCGAGGCCAGCACCGCCGCCGTGGCCGCCGATCCGACATCGGCCCCCAGCAGCACCGCCAGCCCGGTGGTTGGCGCCAGAAGGCCAGCCCCCACAAGGCTGGAGGCGATCAGCGTTGTTGCCGTGGCGCTGCCCAACACCGCCGTCACACCCAGACCGCCCCCAAAGGCCGCGATCCGGTTCGACAGGCGGCGTTCCAGCCAGCCGCGTAGCCGGTCGCCCCAGCCGCGCTCTATCCCGGTGCGCACCATGCGCACGCCCCACAGAAGCAGGGCAACGCCCCCGAGCAGGTCGAGGATCACAAAGGTGCCGGTCATGGCCGCGCCCTTCAGTCGGCGACGGAAAGGTCGGGCACCACTGCGCCGATGTTGTAGCCTTCAAGCTGGGCGGTCTGCCAGGCGCCGGGCCTGAAGTTCAGGATGGTGCCGGTGCCGGGCGTGACGGGGATCACGCGCGAGGGCCCGATGTCCAGAAAGGCATGGAGTGCGGCACGGATCACCCCGCCATGCACCACTGCCAGCAGATCCCCCTGTCCGGCCGCCAGCCAGTGACGCAGGCCTTCGGCCACACGGGCACGGAAGGTTTCCCAGGGTTCGCTGCCTTCGGGGGTGTATTCGCCCGCGCGCCAGGCGTGATACAGATCGGCATGGGCGGCAATCAGTTCGGGCTTGGTGCGCCCGGTCCAGCTTCCCATGTCCCATTCGCGCAGGCGCGGGTCGGACGGGCAGGTGCCATGGCCGATCAGCTCGGCCGTTTGCCGGGTGCGGCCAAGATCGGACGACACCACCCGCGCCGGGTTCAGCGCCTTGAGAAAGGCCCGGAACCGCCGCACCTGTTCGATGCCGCGCGGCGACAGGCTGGAGTTGTCCTGCCCCTGCAGGCGGCTTTCGGCGTTCCAGTCGGTTTCGCCATGACGCATCAGGATAAGCCGCATGTCAGTCGATCCTTTCGCCGGTCATGGCAAAAACGGCGTCGGGCGCGCCCGACAGGGCAAATTCGATCGGGTCGCCCGGACGGGCGTCGGGGAAGCTGTCCACGATGGCCGACAGGCGCAGGGCGCCCGCCGATGCCGTGACCATGACCTTGCCGGCCATTGGCGCGGCTTCGGAAAACTCGGCCATCAGCACCGGGCGATCCGGGGCCTTGCCGGTGGTGATCTGTTCGGCGCGGTAGAACAATTGCACCTCGTCGCGGCCCTGGGCCAGGGCCGCCGGGGCCAGCGGCACCCCGGCATGAACCAGCCAGTCGCCCTGGCGCGTGGCCACCAGCAGATTGCCCGGCGGGGTGCCAAGGAAGGTGGCGACAAAGGTCGTCGCCGGGCGTTCAAGCAGCTCTCGCGGGGGGCCGAACTGTTCCACCCGGCCCTGGTTCATGACCGCGACATTGGTGGCCATGGTCATCGCCTCAACCTGGTCATGTGTCACATAGACCGAGGTTGCGCCGGTGGCGCGGTGGATGCGCATCAGCTCGCTGCGCATCTCGATCCGCAGCTTGGCATCCAGGTTCGACAGCGGTTCGTCAAACAGCAGGATCGCGGGTTTCGGCGCCAGGGTGCGCGCGATGGCCACCCGCTGCTGCTGCCCGCCCGAGATTTCTGCCGGATAGCGGTCACGCAGCGCCGAGATGCCCAGAAGCCCCAGAACCTCGCCGATCCGTTCCTCGCGCGCGGCCTTGTCCCAGCCCGCCACCTTGAGCGGCCAGCCGATGTTGCCGGCCACCGTCATATGCGGCCACAGCGCGTAAGACTGGAACACCAGTCCGGCGTTGCGCTCTTTCGGGTCGGCCACGACACCGCTGCTGCCCGAGGAGACGGTCTTGCCCATGAAGGCAATCTCGCCCCGCGTCGGTTCGTCCAGCCCGGCCAACATGCGCAGCAGGGTGGACTTGCCGCAGCCCGAGGGGCCCACCAGCACCAGGAATGATCCCGGCGGCACAGCCAGTGTCAGATCCGGTATGGCGGTGAACTTTCCAAAGGCCTTTTCGAGATGGGTGATGCGGATGGCATCCTGAATGGCAGCCTGGGCCATGATCTTTACTCCTTCCATTTCTGCACCCGTGCCTGCAGGGCCTGCGCGATCAGCGAGGCGACCAGACAGATCACCAGGATCAGAACGGTGATGGCATTGGCGAATTGCATGAACCCTTCGGCGGCATAGCGATAGGCCACCATCGAAAGGACGGGAGAGGTTGCGCTGAACAGCAGCACCACCAGCGACAGGTCGCGAACCATCTTGACGAAGACCAGGATCGCCCCGGCCAGAAGGCCCCGGATCGCAAGCGGAAAGACGATGGCCCACATCCGCCGCAGCGGGCTGGCCCCGGTCAGCCGGGCGCTTTCCTCAAGATCGGTGGAGATCTGCCCCAGCACCGACCGCCCGGCCTGCACCGCATAGGGCAGGTTATGGGCGGCGGCCGCGATCACCAGCAGGGTGAAGGTGCCGTAAAGCGAAGGCAGCGGCCCGAGCGGTGCGCCAAAAAGGGCAATATAGGCCGCCGCAAAGGCGATGGAGGGGATCAGCAGGGGCAGGAAGGCCAACTGGCTGAGGACATTGGCCAGCGCGGTGCCCTTGTTGCGGGTGATGGTATGGGCCAGCGCCAGACCCAGCACCATGGACAAGAGCGCCACCACCACCCCCAGCTTGAGCGTGTTCAGCAGCGCGCCGATCAGCACCGGGTTGCGGAAGATGCCGGCCGTGCCCTGCGCGATCTGCCCGCCGCCTTCGCCCAGCCAGAAGTGCAGCGTCCAGTTGGAAAACAGCGCCCCGGTTTGCGGTGCCAGGCTTGAGGCGACAAGCACCACGACCGGCACCACCGTGGTCACGAAAGCCAGCCCGAACCCCGCGACAAACAGCGGCCAGCGCCATTTGCCCAAGGGGAAGCGACGGGTCCGCCCGCCCTTGCCTGTGACCGTCACGAATGCCTTGCGCCCGGATACCAGACGGTCGGACAGGAACAGGAACACGCCGCTGACCAGGATCAGCAACAGGGCCAGCACGAAGCCCCGCTCGGCCTGACCGATTTCGATCATCCCGAACAGCCGGGTTGACAGGGTTTGCATCCGCACGGGCAGGCCCAGCAGGGCAGGGGCGGCGAAGTTCGCCACGGCCCCTGCCAGCGTCAGCGAGGCGGCCGAAACCAGCGCTGGCGTGACGACCGGCAGCACGATGCCGAAAAAGATGCGGGACCGCCGCGCGCCGGTCATCTGGGCGGCTTCCACCAGATCGGCCCCGACCGAAGACAGCGCGGCGGCGATGATGGTGAAGGCAAGGGAATAGTAATGCGCGATCAGAACGATCAGCACCGGCACAATACCCCAGGCCAGCCAGTCGGGGATGATGAAGCCATTGGCCTCGAAGAACCCCGATGACCCGCCCATGCGGCTGTTGCGGAACAGCGTGCCCCAGGCCAGCGCGGCGGCAAAGCTGGGGATCATGAAGGGCAGCGTGTGCAGAACGCCCAGCACCCGGCGGCCCGGCACATCGGTCATCACCACCAGCCAGGCGGTGAAGCCCCCCAGCAGCAGACACCCGGCCGAGACGCCCAGGCCCAGGATCAGGGTGTTCATCAGCGGCCGCCACCACAGGTTCGGCGACATCGGGCTGGCCAGAATGGCGCCCCAGGCCTCCAGCCCGGCGGGCGACAGCGTGGCCAGCAGAATCCGCAACAGCGGCGCCAGCACCAGAACGCTGACGATCAGGATCATCAGCAGCGGCACCAGCCGGCGTGCGGTCAGAAGCCTGCGCCGTGCCGGCGCGGCAATGTCAGGCATCGACATGGGGAAATCTCCGGCAGACGGACGGGCAGACGGGCGGGCGGGAGAATGGGCAGACAGCCGGCGCGGCCACGGGGGCCGCGCCGGCCGTGCATCATTGCAGGGTGATGATCAGATCGGCGATCCTGGCCCGGTTCGCGGCCACGGCCTCGGTGTCGATGGTCCAGGCCTTCAGCCCTTCCAGCGGCACCGAATCCGGGTCATCGGCGATGGTCGACCGGGTGGCGTAATCGCCCGGCACGTTGAAGGGCGCGAAGGCCGGCCCGCCATCGGCGCTGTCGTCGCCGAACATGAAGTCGATCAGCAGCCGCGCCGCAGCCGGGCTGGGCGCCTTGTCGGCCACCGCAAGCACCGCAGGGAACAGGATGCCGTTTGCCGGTTCGACGTTGTTGGCGACCTGCAGCGCCCAACCCTCGTCCTCGTTGTCGCGACGGTCGGAATAGGTGCCGAAGGCGACCGGCGGATTGACCGCATCCTTGGTGCCGACGGCCTTGTTCAGATCGTCGCTGTTCGACACCAGAACCAGATCGTTCAGGAACAGGTTGCGGATGAACTGTTCGCCCGCACCGTTCAGATCGCTGTCGACCGCGATGTCGCTGCCGAACTGCGCCTTGTAGGCGGCGGCCATTTCATCGGGGTGCAGGGCGATCACGGTCAGCAGGTCCAGCAGCTCGCCCCGCTGGGTCGGGTCCACCATCATCACCCGGCCCGACCATTCCGGCAGGGTCAACTGCCACAGGTTGGTGATCGGGCTGCCATCGGGATAGGCCTGTTCATTGTACATCAGCACCTTGGTCGAAAGGCGGTGCACCAGCAGCGGCGCCTTGAACCGATCCTCGATCTGGTCGGCCACGCGGGGCGGCACATAGGTGTGCACCCGGCCCTTGGCCAGCAGGTCGCGCAGCACCACCGGCGCATCGGCCATGTAAAGGACATCAACCGCATAGACGCCGGCCTGCTGTTCGGCCTCGACCCGGGCAATCTGCTTGGCCGAGCTGAGGTCGATTCCGACAAGATCGACACCGGGATAAGCCTCTTCAAAGGCCTTTTCCACCCGGGCAATCCGGCTGGACAGCGAGAAGACGGTGACCGTCTTTTCCGTCTTGGCCAGCTCGTACAGCTCGGCGGGCGACATGGTATCCAGATCCTGCGCCGAGGCCAGGGCCGGGACGCAGGCCGCCGCCAGAAGCACGGCCTTCAAGGTCTTGAACATGCTCTCTCCTCCCAGAGATGGTGCAATCATGCGAAACGTTCGAACAGGCCCGCCAGCTCATCCAGCTTGGTGACAACCTGCGCTTCATGCCGACCGGCGATGGTCAGCAGAATGGCATTCGCGATGGTCATGGGAACGATGGGGGTCTGGAATTCGGTTCCCGACCGTCCCCTGGCCGCCGCCAGCAGATGGGTTGCCGGTGGCGCCATGGTCAGCCCCGCCAGATCCGAGATCAGCAGCGTGGCCGCCCCCGTCTGCGCGGCATGGCCCATCACGGCCGCGTAGTCTGCCGGTTGCTTGCGGAAGGCCAGCACCAGCACCAGATCCTCGGCGCCAAGGCTGGTCAGCCGTTCCGCCATATCGCGGCCGCGCCCGGTCAGCATCACCGTGGTCATGCCGAACCGATCCAGCCGCCGCTGCAGGAAGGCGGCTATGGCCGTGGCATGGCCTTGCGCAAAGATGAACACCTTGCGCGCCGCGACAATCATGTCCGAGGCGGTATCAACATCGCGCTGGTCGATGCTGCGCGTCAGTTGTTCCAGGGCGGCCAGTTCGCTGCGCACCACATCGGCCAGATAGCTGCCGTCGGCAACCTTCGCCACCGACCGGCGCATCCGCGTGGCGGCATCCTGGCCTTCCATCACCTCGCGTTGAAGCTGCGCCCGCAATTCCGGATAGCCGCTGAAGCCCAGTTTCTTGGCCAGCCGCGTGGCCGTCGTCTCATGCACCTGGGCGCGTTCGGCCAATTGCGCGGCGGACAGGAACACCGCCTCGCCCTGCTGGCCAAGCAGCACCTCGATGATACGGCGGTCCGAGGCTGTCAGGCGTTCGGACGTGTCCTGAATGCGCGTCAGCAGAGTCATCGCCGAGACCTCCTCCTGGTTGGGAAAGTTATTGTGCAGGAAATCCTGCGAGTCAAATGATTCCTGCAAGATTTCCAGAATCGGTTTCAATGCACTTCACGCCCACGGGCGTTGACGGCAGCGGTGATCATCCCGCCAGCACCGCCGAGGGATGGCGACCCTTCCCAGGGCCGGCCTCATGCCGCACGGAACAGCGCGGCGGTTTGATCAGGAAAATGGCCGCACCCTTGCGGATGCGGCCTTGGGATCTGGCTCTGGTGCCGGATTGGTCAGCCGTCGATCAGGCTCATCCCGTTCTGGGCGTGTCGTGCGGCCAGTTTCCGGGCGATGCGGCCGGGTTGAATCGGGCGGGCCGGCTGGGGCAGGGCGGTGGCGTCCAGCGTTTCAAGTTCCGGGAAGATCTCGAAAATCTCGCGCCGCGCCTCGGGGCCGACCGACTTCAGCGCCTCGGGGCCGGTGAACAGCGATTCCATCGGTGCCCCCGCGGCAAACACGATCTGATGCCGGTCGAACAGGATGTGGAAATACTCCACCGCCGGCATGTCCTCGGCCACGTCGATGCCGTTGATCAGCAGCAGGTGGCGCGCGGGCACCAGCACCTCGCGCTCACCGAACATGCGTTCGGCAACCTTCGACGACACCAGCACCCGGTGCTGCGGCGAAACCACCACATCCTGCAACGGCAGTCCCCGGCCCAGGGCGCCGGCGCGGATGCGGATCGGGCGCAGCTTCGGGTTGGCCGCCAGATCGCCGGTCGCAAGCCGGCGCGACCCGATCCAGCGGATCGGTTGCAGGCCGTGGTCCGCCGTTCTGACCAGATCGCCGCGGCGCAGATCCTCGATCGCCACCTCGCCCCGCGCGGTTTCGATCATGGTGCCGCGGGTAAAGCAGGGCACGCCGGTGTGTTCGGTGTCCATCACCCCGCTGCCGACCAGCGTGAAGGTCACCGTCGGCCCACCCTGGAACGCGATGAAGTCCAGCGTGCCGTCGGCGGCATCATGCTGTAGCGCCTGCAGCGGGTTGGTGAAATTCGTGCCGTATTTGGTATTGTAAGCCTCAACGTTGTCGGCTCTGTACCAGGGCGTCAGATCGACAAAGTCATTGTCGGTCTGGGTGGTGTTCGCCCCGTTCGTTTCCCCCGCGCCGAAGTCGGACAGGAACACGCTGTCGCCCGCCCCGCCCGCGATGATGAACAGGTCATCCCCCGTGCCGCCCGTCAGCGTATCCGCCCCGCCGCCGCTGCCGTTCAGAATGTCATTCCCGGCATCGCCGTAAAGGTGGTCAGACCCCGCGCCGCCTGTGATCACGTCGTTGTTGGCGCCGCCATAGGCAATGTCACTGCCCACGCCGCCGTCAAGCGTGTCTTCCCCTGCGTCGCCGTAGAGGCTGTCGTTGTTGGCTTCGCCCAGCACAAGATCATTGCCGTCGCCGCCATAGGCCGCATCGGCCCCGTCGCCGGCGTAAAGCACATCATTGCCGGCATCGCCGTGCAGGGTGTCGTTGTGGTTGTCGCCGTGGATCGTATCGGCGGCATTGCCGCCAAAGATGAGGTCATTGCCATCACCGCCGAACAGCAGGTCGTTCGTGTCAGGCGATGCCTCGGACAAGGTCGATTCCGTGGGCGAGGTGGCGCCGAACCACAAATCGCCCGGAGACGCGCTGCTGCCCGGCACGAAGGTGACCGGCACCGCCCCCGTGCCGCCCGCAAAGGGCGTTGTCGGCGGGGAAAAGGCGTAAAGACCCGGCCCGTTTGGCCCATTCGCTGAGACATAAAGGTTGCCAAGCGCATCGGCGGACAGGCCATAGCTGTCGGCGGGCAAGGTTCCGATCAACTGTGCGCCGGTGACGGCATTGTTGCCGTCAATCGTCATGCGGAAAAGCTGATTGGTGCCGTCAGCCGCCCGCCACGACACATAGGCCTGGCCCTGAAAGAAGATCACATCGCCGGCGGAAGTGCCGCCCGCCGGGTTTGTCCACCATGTTTCGACACTTGCGGTGCCCACATTGTCAGTGGTCAGGCGATACATCGAACTTGAATTCGGCGTGCCAAAATAGGCCCGCCCGTCCGAGTCGAAGGACAGTGCGTTGCCGCCGCCCGTGCTGCCCGGCACCCCGCCCGCGGGGATAGAGCGCACCAAGGTGGACGCGCCGGTATTGGGGTTGATCGAAAACAGATTTGTGGTCGGCCCGCCAAGCTGGATGCCATAGATCGTGCCATCGGGGGCCTGACCGATGTCGCCCATCACCGTGGACGCCCTGCCGATCAATACCTTCTGCAGACCGCCGCCGCCGGTGACCGGGTCAAGGCGGAACAGGTCGCCATCGTCATCCATCGCGTAGATGGTGGTGATGCCAAAGCTGAAGTTGGTTGCCGCATCGCCGCCGTAGATGGCGTCGTCGCCGCCGCCACCCATTATGACATCGGCATTCTCGCCGCCGACCAGGGTATCGTTGCCCAGACCGCCATCAAGCGTGTCAACGCCGTCCCAGCCGTGAATGGCATCGTTGCCGGCATCGCCATAGACAAGGTCGTTTCCCGCCTCGGCGTTGATCGTATCGTTGTCGGCGCCGCCATAGGCCAGGTCGTTGCCCGTGCCCAGGAGAGCACGATCATTGCCAGCATTGCCATATATGGAATCGTTTCCGGCGCCACCGTTGAACTGGTCGTCCGACGCGCCACCCGAAAGAAGATCATTGTTCGGGGTACCAGGAAAAACCGTCATAAACGCACCAAAATTACACCAAGAACAAGACATTTCGACGCGAAATGCCAACCAGAAGCACACTTGTGGCGGTATTACGCAACGTCAAGCATTTTCTCCGCTGTTTATGTATTTGTGATGTGACTGCCCTTCTAGGACATTGATGTGCCAGGTGGGTCTGCAAGGGCTGACAAGAAAGAAAGGCCATGTCCGAGAGTGCCTTGACCGGCGACGAAGGGGGTCAAGGCCGCTTCGGCCGCTGAACGGCCGCCTGGCCTGCCGCCGGGTTCGCGGACCCGAAGACAGGAACGTGACCAGAGATCCGGGTGACATCACGCCAGGGAAGTTCAGCCCTGATTCCAGGCGCAAGGTCGCGCGTCCTGGTGCGAAGCGTGACACCCTGAGCAAAGAAGCCGCTTTTCGCGCGTGAGGCGAACATGAAATTCGCCTTCCTTGCCAAGCATCGTCACATCTGGCCGGTCAGCGGGCTTGGCGAAGTTCTGGGGGTTTGCGCCCGGGCTTCCATGCCTGGCGCATCCGGCTGCGTCGCACACTCTGGCCAGCCACCTGGCGTGGCGACATGCAGCACAATCACCTAGTTTGAATTATGGTTCTAGGACTGTAACTCTTATGCTGCTTACAAGGGGTTCGGATACCAGATTGGCAGACGGAGTCTTCCTTCACCTCAGTGTCAATGCAAGACGCACCAACCAGCAGGCATGGGGGGATACACAGTTTGCTGAAGGGCTGGCGAAGGCAATTCGCGCCGTTCCCGGCTGTGATGCCGGCCTGTTGTTTCGTGGCGAAGCCCCGCCCCGCACAGAACAGCCGGGCGTCGTGTTGCGCATCGTGGGGCCGCATCTTGAAGACCCCGTGCCCGGTCTGCCCAACATCCTCTGGATCATCAGCCCCCCCAATCTGGCCCCATCTGGCCTGCTGCGGCGATACCAGACGGTATTCTGCGGGGGCCTTGCACTTGCCCGGCGCTTGGAGAAACTTGGGCTGGCGGTGCGCTACTTGCCGCAGGCCACCGACACGGGGCATTTCCGGCCGGACCGGCGCCCGCCGGACATGCCGGACATACCGCTGGTCTTCGTCGGCAGCTACCACCCTTCGCGGGTTTCCCGGGATCTTGTGCTGGCCGCCGTTCAGGAAGGGGTGGAACCTTACATCTGGGGCCCGGGCTGGCAGGGTGTCATACCCGAGAGGTTGTGGCAGGGCGAAAGGCTTGACCATGACGAGCTTGCCCAAATCTATGCCCGTGCCCGTATTGTTCTGAACAGCCATATGTTGCACATGGCCACGCTTGGGTTCATGAGCAATCGGAGCTATGACGCGCTTTCAGCCGGGGCGCGCGTGATCTCTGATCCGGTCCTTGGCTTTTCGGCCCCGGACCTGCCAGAGATCGTGCAGGTGCGATCAATAGCCGACCTCAAGTCCGCCGTTCACACCCTTCTTTCTGCCCCGCCAGACAGCCTTGCGGCACGAATGGCCCAGCATGAGCGGCTGGCCCGGGACCATGGTTTCGAAGCCCGGGCGCGGGTAATTGTAACCGCGGCCCGCAAGCTGCTTGAGGGCAGGCAGGTGGCCCCGGCCGCCTTTCGGCCAGGAAACCGCACCGGGACCGCCGCCCCCGTTCTGTCAGACCCCGCGTCTTCGGCCCCCGACAGCCTGCTGGCCGTGTCCATGGCGGCGCGCGAAATCCTTTCGATCTGTGCCTATCTGGAAAACCCCGATGCGCCACCGCTTGCCCCGCCTGAGCCGGCCGCAGATGTCGGGGTCATTCATGCCTTGATGGCGGATCTTCGCGAAGCTCAGCAGATTGCCTGCCGTCCGAAAGCCCTGCACGCACCCGGGCGGCTGGAGGCATTGGCGACCCGAGCCCGCCGGATCAGCGAGGCCTTGATCGCGGAAAACAATCCGCTGGGGGCGAAGTTCACCAGGCAAGAGTGTGACTGGTGGATAGAAAGGGTCATTCGCAACGAACCGCTGTGGGCAAGCGGCCCCGCCGCGTTCAACCGCGACAGGGGCAAGGTCTGCCTTCCGCTGTGGCCGCGGCGGCAAACGCCGGTGGCATCATCGCGGCCGGGTGTGTTCCTGCATCTCTATTACAGCGATCTGGCGCCGGTCTTCGCCAAGAGACTGGCCCATATCACCTGTCCCTTCGATCTTTATGTTTCTACCGATACCGCTGAGAAGGCAGATTTCATCCGGGGGTGCCTTCCGGCTGCGGAGATCCGGGTTCTGGAGAACCGGGGGCGTGACATCTGGCCCAAGCTTTATGGCTTTCGGGATGTTTATGCCCGCCATGACATCGTCCTGCATCTTCATGGCAAGAAATCCCCGCATTCCGCGGCGCTGGATGAGTGGCTTGAGCATATCCTCGACTGTCTTGTCGGCTCGGCCGCCGAGGTGAACCGAATCCTGTCCCTGTTTGACACGATTCCGCGCCTTGGGATGGTGAAGCCCGTTACCTTCAAGGCGGCCTTGAGCGCGGCACATTGGGGCGCGAACCGGGAAATCGCCCGTGAACTGGCCTGGCGGATGAAGATCGAAGCGCCCTTGCCGGATGACGGAAAACTGCGCTTTCCGGCCGGTTCGATGTTCTGGGCGCGCAGGGATGCCATCCAGCCCCTGCTGGACCTGGACCTGCGGCCAGAGCATTTTCCGCCCGAGGCCGGTCAGGTGGATGGCACAGTCGCCCATGCCATTGAACGTATGCTTGGAGTGGTGTGCAAGGCGAATGGCCATCACATCCTGCCGGTCTCGGGGGCTGGCACGCGGCTGCACATGATGTATCAGAAGCGGTTCACCTCCAACGGAGAGTTGCGGGCAGCACTGGAGGCCGGGGTATTCGATGCGTAGCAAGACCCCAGCCCCGGTTGTGTTCGGCGCGCCGATGATCCCCGATCCGGCGCGTCTGGCGGAAATCACCGCCGAAGCGCTCTCGGCTGGCTGGTTGACGAATGGCGGCGTGCTGCATTTGCGGCTGGAAAAGGCGCTGGCTGCGCATGTCGCGCCGGGCGATGCCGTTTCGCTTGTCTCCTCTGGCACCATGGCGCTGCTGCTTGGGCTGGCTCTTGGCGGTCTGCCGCCCGGCTCAGAGGTGATCACCACGCCCCTCAGTTTTGCGGCAACGGCCCAGGCCATTGCCTGGAACGGCCTTGTCCCTGTCTTTGCCGATGTCGATCCGGTGACGCTGACGCTGCAGCCAGAGGCTGTGGAGGCCGCGATCACGCCGCGCACCTCGGCCATCCTGCCGGTGCATTTTCTGGGCGTCCCCTGCGATGTTGACGCCTTGGGGGCCATTGCGGAACGCCATGGTCTCTGGCTGCTTTATGACGCCGCCCATGCCTTTGGCCTGACGTTTCAGGGCCAGCCCATCGGCAGTTTTGGCGATGCTTCGGCCTTTTCGCTGCACGCGACCAAGATCCTGCATACCGGAGAGGGCGGTTTCATCGTCACGCGGGCCCGGCGGGCGGGCGCGTTTCGCCAGATGCGCAATTTCGGGCTGGAGGGCAGGTTGCCGGCCGGACGCGGGCTGAACGGCAAGATGTCCGAGCTGAACGCCGCCATGGGGCTGGCGCTTCTGCCCGATCTGGCGGCAGAGCTTGCCGCACGCGATAGCCTCCGCCGATCCTACGACGATACGCTTGCCGGCATCGCCGGGCTGCGTCTGCACGCAACACGGCCGGGGGCCAGCAAGAGCCTGGGCTATTATGTCCTGCGATTGCCCCCGAACCGGCGCGAGCGGTTACATGCTGCCCTGGCCCAACAGGGTATTTTCGCCCGTGATCATTTTCCCCTGCTCTGTGGGCCGGGCACGGTCTGGGCCGATGCGGAGATCGTCACCCGGGACGGCAACGCGCCCGTCGCGCCGCAGGTCGGGCAGGAAGTCCTGTGCCTGCCGCTGCACGGCCGGGTTCTGGCATCGGATGTGGCCCGGATCGGCCGTATTGCGGCGGACATCTGTTCCGAAGGAAATATCTGATGAAGGCCACGGATACATTCGAGGAAATAACGGTCTTCGGCGCCCGGGGCCACAGCCTGATGATCTTGCGCGGGCTTGAGGAATACTGGCGGGGCAGGGTGAAGATTCGCGCCCTGATCGACGATATCGCGCACGGGTTTGACCATCCTGCCCTCAGCGTTCCCGTGATCTCGTCGGATGAACGCCTGCGCAGGTTCCCGCATCTGCCGGTGCTGCTGACGGTTTCAAACCCCGGTTTGCGCGGCCGGGTTGCCCGCCGTTTGCAGGCCGAGGGGGCAACTCTGGCCACAGCCATCTGTCCCGAACGGATCAACCTTGATCCGGCCGCGCGCTTTGGTCCGGGGTCTGTCTGTATGCCCTGGACGCGGATCGGGCCGGATGTCACCACGGGCCCCTGCACGATCATGCTGGCCTCGATCATTGCCCATGATGTCGAGATCGGCGCCTTCACCACCCTTGCGGGCGATACGCTTGTGTCGGGCCATGTCCGTATCGGTGACAGGGTGAACATCGCGCCGCGCGCCGTCATTGCCAATGGCCATCGCAACCGCTGGCTGACCATTGGCGATGATGCCGAAATTGGCGTTGGCGCGGCGGTTCTGGGCAATGTCGCCGCAGGCGAGCGGGTGATTGGCAATCCCGCCATGCCCATCCGCCACTGGGTCAGGCTGCGCCGTCTTGCGCGCGGGAAAGACGGCTGAGCAGCGCATCGACGTAGGGGGCGAAGCCCGTCCTGGCACGGATCTCGCGTCTCAGGCGCCTTCGGAACGCCGGCGTAACCCCTGCGGCAAGGCGCAGCGCGGTATCGACAAAAGTCCCCGGTTCTTCGGGGGGAACGAATTGCCCCAGACCCTCGGTCATGCCGTTTATGCCGATGTCGGCGGCATAGCCGACGAACGGCGTTCCCACGGCGGCGGCATGGATAACCGTTGTCGGCCCAGGGTCCTGTCGTGAGGTCAGCAGATAGACATCTGCCGCACGGTATCGGGCAAGACTGTCATCGACAAAACCCGGCAACTCCAGATCCAGACCTTCGGCCAGCGCCTTGTTCGCCAGAGTCTGCGCCCAGTCATCCAGCTCTCCCAGCCAGACGAACCGCGCTTGCGGCGCTTGCCGGGTGATGGCTGCGGCGGCCTCCAGAAACAGGTCGAACCCCTTGCGCCGGTCGGCATGACCCGCCCCGATGAAAACCGGGGACGCGCGCCGGTTGCGCAGCCGTTGCCGGAACGCCGCCAGCGGCGTGTCTGGCAGCACGATCCCCGGCATGACATGCTCCAGCCCCGGCAGAACATCGGCCAGCGCCTGCACTGTGCGCGGCATTGAGGCGATGAGCCGCGCCCCCGCCGCCCTGGCCGTGCCAAGATCGGACAGAAGTCCCTGATCGCGGATATAAGCTGCCATCTCGTGCATCAGGACAAGACAGTTCAGCCCCGCCTCGGCCAGCGGTGCGCCCACCCTGGCAATCGCGGCGGTATTGATCAGGGCCGGTGTGCCGCGTGGCAGGGCCGAGCCAAGCCCTGCAACATCCCAGCCCTCGGCCAGAATGAAGACAGGCCCGAGGGCCCGGAACCGGGGCAAAAGCGGGCCTGCGTTGCCAAGCAGAAAGACGGGTGTCCATCCGCGGTGCTGCAAGGCCCGTGCCAGATCCAGGGTCAGGATCGGAACCCCCGCCCGCTGTGCATCATGCGAGGCCAGCAGGATTGGCTGTTCGCATCCTGCGATCATCTTTGACATCGCCGCCGTCGAGTCCGGGCGACTGCGCGTCACAGGCCGGGGCAGATAGTCCAGCGATTTGCCTTCGGTCATGTAGTGGCGAAACGGAAACGCCGCGCCCAGAGGCAGATAGCAGCGCCGGTAGAAGCCTGCATCGAACCCTGCCGAGGGGGAACGGCCCTCGCCATCACCATGACGCATGAAATGCAAGACGACCGCCGCACCCAGCCCCTCCAGATCGGGATAAGCGGCGCGATAGTCGTCCGGGTCGATCAAGGGATGAGGCTGGCGTTTTACGTTGCGCTGCACCTGAAACAGAAAGTCCTCGAACGCAGTCCTTGCACCGTGGCGCGCCCAGTTCGGATACCGGGCCTTGTACCAGACGGTCGCGAAATACGGGCTTGGGTCCAACCCCGCAGCGTCGCCATAGGCAACGAAATGCTGCACAAGCCCGCCGACCCCCTGATCGCATCCTGACAGGCGCCGATAGTAGTCTGCATCTAAAAGGTCGCTTAGCATGGTTCACATGCCGCCTGTTCGTGCCGCAGGCCCCTGCGCTGTCTGGCGCGAATGACGGATGGCTTCGGCTTGTCCGCCGAATACGGCTTGAACACCAACCGCCTCAGGCCGGCGCTGCGTGCGACACAGGGCAATATCACGGGAATACCCGCCTTTTCGCGCCCGACAACAAGTATCCGGCGCCCCTTGAGGGCCTCTGCTTGTCGCTCACAACGGCCTCATAACTGATGGAATGTCGAAGACATGGTTATCATTCCTGACCTGCCCCGCAATAGCGCTTGCCCGTCTGACCTGGACCGGCCTTCAACCACCGATGGCAGCAGCATCCCGTGACGGACCCGTGCCGCAGCCGGCGAACTGGCCTCCGGCGCCCTCACCTTGCAACAGCCGATCCGATGGTCGATGCTATGCGGGTAATCGGCTGCAACGGACGAATGGCCAGATCAGATCCGCAACAGCTCTGGCATTACGCAGGCCCGATCTCGGGCGAAACGATCATGCCCGGGCTGATACGGTTCATCCGTGACATCTTTTCTGTCGACGCGTCCCCGCTGCTTTCGATCGGCCATGATCCAGAAACTGTCACGTTCGGTTGGTGGCATGGCAGCGAGCTGGCCGCGAACATAAGCATTTTCCCGCGTCGGCTTTGCCTTCAGGGCACGGAAATCCAGGCGTTGGGAATTCAATCGGTCGGGGTCAGGCCTGATTTTCGCGGCAAGGGGCTGTTCACCGACCTGATCCAGAAAGTGGTTGCCCATGCCGACAATCGTTCCTGCCCGATTGTCTTTACCACAGACAAGCCAGATATCTTTGTGCCATGGGGCTTCAGGCCGGTGCCGTCGAGCGCCTTCGTGGTTTCCGTGCAGCCCTCGCTCCACGCTCCGCGTTACCGCCGCCTTGCCATGGATCAGGCAAAGGACATCGACCTGATCAAGACTTGCTTTGCCACAAGGGCACCAACATCCCTGGTCGCATCAACCCGCGATCACGCGTCTGCATTTTTCATGGCGGCGTTGGCGAACCCCGGTATCGAGGTGCTGCATCTGACCGATCTGGATGCGATCATCGCTGTCCGGGGCCGCGAAGGCAAAGCAATGATCCTTCTGGATGTCATCGCCGCATCCATCCCACAGGTGCAGGATATCGCGGCCGCTTTGGCCTATGCTGGTTCCCGGGTGATCCTGCATCTGACGCCCGATCTTCTGGCGCCGGAATATGACGTGCTTCCAAACCCCTATCCTACACCCTTGATGGTCCGAGGGTCGTTCGCACCGGAAGGGTTGCCGATCATGCTGTCGCGCATGCGCGTATAGGCTGCCACGCTTCCGGGGCCCAATCCAGACCGTGTTGGGCGTATTGACCGAGAACTGCCGATCCAGGGCGTTGGCCGCGTCGACAGCAGGCTTGCCGCCGTATCGTTCCGGGCGGCACTTGTCACCGATCTGGGCCGGGATACCCATCGAATCTGCTGACCGGCCTGCGTAGGGCTGGGCGCTTCAACGGATGTCTGCCCCGCGATCCTGCCACCTTGGGCTGCCCTGACAGCCTGCTGGGTGGTCCGGAACTATGGCGCACAAGGCGGCGATTTCCCTCTGATCCGACGGATTCCGGCGTGGCTTTTCAGAAATTAATTCAATAAAATCATATGCATGATCATCTCCTCGGGGCCAGACTAGGTGTTCTTACATAATTGTCGCACTTGTCGCCAAGCGGCAAAATCCCCGCAAGCAGCAGGCTGCCGGCACATTTGCCTCTCCTCACTGAACGCTGCGCGCAACATCGGCTCGAAGGTGGATCAACGTGGCTGTACTGACCGGAAGCACAAGAAACGAAGTACTCGAAGGCGGCTTTGGCTCGGAAACGATTTCCGGTGCGGCAGGGAATGACCTGATTTATGGTGATGAGACGCCGGCCGGCAATGAGTACATCACCAACGGGACCTTCGAGGGCAACGCGCTTCCGGCAGCATGGAACAGCACGGTTCCGGCTGGCTGGGCCGTCATGCCCACTCCGTCCGGGTTGACCTTATCGGGGGGCGCAATCGGGCAACAGGTTCATCCCTTCACCGATGGCGCAGGGCAGTACTTTAGCACAGCTGTCACCGCCTCAGGCGCAGGAAATCCCGCAAACTGGAACATCTTTCGGGGAATTCAGCAGGATACGGGTGCGGCCTACGATTCGACGCAAGCCTATCAACTGACGCTTGACGTTGGCAGCCAGTTCACCAACGCCTCTCGGGTCTATGCCGAGTTCGTGGTGGGCGGCACGGTGGTCGGCACCAGCAACTACCGATACCCGAGCGGCTCTGAGGATACGATGGTGACCGATGCGATCACCCTCAACATTCCTCCCGGTGCCACGACAGCCACCGGCAACATCACCGTCAGAATCTACACGATCACCGCAAACGGCGCGGTTACTCAGCCGATCATCGACAATGTCTCGCTGACCAGCTCTGGCGCTTTTGTTGGTGCGTCCGACTCTCTTCTGGGCGGCGCGGGCAATGATACGATTTACGGTGACGGCGGCAATGACACCATCTTTGGGGACGGTGATAACGACCTGATCTACAGCGGCTCCGAAGCCGATTCGGTTTATGGTGGTCTTGGCGACGACACCCTTGACGGCGGTGCAGACAACGACACGCTTTCCGGCGGGGCGGGGTCCAACAACCTGACCGGCGGCAGCGGGGATGACCGTTTCATTATCGAAGGCGGGGCGGCCGACAGCGTGTTCCTGTCTGACTTCGGCGCGGGCGAAACCGCCGGTGCGAACACGACACAGACCGACAACGACTTTGTCGATCTGACGCCCTGGTACAACGCAAGCACGCTGGCGCTGTACAACTCCACCTACGGCACCAGCTTCACCAACCCGCTGCAGGCGATGCAGCATGATGCGGCCACCAGCACGCCGGGCACGCTGGACTTCATCGCGTTCCAGGGTGGGCCGACGGTGACCTTCACGCTGGTCGGCAGCGGGGTGATGAACACCGAACACACCGGCGTGATCTGCTTCGCCCGTGGCACGCTGATCGAAACCAACCGCGGCCCGATGCCCATCGAAAAGCTGCGCCATGGCACTCTGGTGGCAACGCTTGATCAGGGCTTCCAGCCTGTTCGCTGGATCGGCTCGCGCCGCATCGGGGCGGAAGAGATGCAGGCGAATCCGAAGCTACGGCCCATCCGCATCCGGGCCGGGTCCATGGGGGCGGGTCTGCCGGAACGCGATCTGGTCGTGTCACCGCAACACCGCCTCATGGTTACGTCGCGGATTGCCGAACGGATCTTCGGCAGCCCGGTCGGGCTGGTTGCGGCCAGGCATCTGGTCGGCATTGCCGGGATCGAGGTCGCGACTGATCTGACCGAGGTGGATTATTTCCACTTCCTGCTCGACGATCATCGCGTGGTCTTCGCCGAAGGCGCGCCTGCGGAATCGATGTATACCGGGACCGAAGCGTTGAAGATGGTTTCGGATGCCGCGCGGGAAGAGATCTTTGCAATCTTCCCCGAGCTGCAGCATCAGACCCCGGAAACCCTGCCCGTGCCTGCCCGCCCGATCTTCTGCGGGAAACATGCCAGGAAGCTGGTCGAACGCCACGAAAAGAACGACGTTCCGCTGTTGCGGGCGGTCTGACCTTCCTGCTGGCCGCCAAGACGTGTTGCGCAAACCCGGAGGGGGCGATCCCTCTGGCTTCAGCATGGCGCCTAGGCGGCATGAGCAGATTAGGCGCGGGAGTCCGCCACGGCAGACGCAGCACGTCCCTCAGCAGCAGGGGGGCGTGCTCTGTTGATCGCGCCAAGATCAGCGTCGCCAAATCTGCCCGCAGTCGAGATTAACATTTTTGCCATAGATTACGATGCGCAGCTTAGGCGCTATTACCTAAGTGTGTGAGCGCTATCGTATTTCTCAGATAAGTCTAGCAATGCTCACTGCCGGTTCTTCGGGGTGCATCGAATCAATCCAGGCATGAGAACAGAAGATCGGTTGCGCGACCGATCATAGTGAGCGGCATGACCTTAAGTGATCAGTATCAGATAGATGGCAAAAATCATTAGAAAGATCTCGAAAGGTGTCTTGACCAATCAGGAAGAACCGAAATTGCTGGTCTTGCAGCATCAAATGGAAAATTCCACCGAAGTATTGGATGCCATTCTTGATCCGATTGCGCGCAATGTTGAGGCCCATATCCTTGAGCTGGATCGCGGCGAGCACGCAAAAGGCCATAAATTGAATCTTCCGGTCGGGCAATCGTTTGATGCGATTCTGTCTCTGGTGCCCGAGAATACATTTCATGAGGTGGTTTCAGATGGAATTAACGGGGCGCAAAGGCTTGGTCCACTCATCACGCCAGAAAGCGCATGTCTGCGCCTTATTTATGCTTTGGGCTATACGATAGATTCCGTTGGCTTCATCAGTGAAGAAGCGGGTATAACTGCCAATTTTGATGCAGGTCATCACGCCCGGGTCGATGCAAGAGATCCTACAAGTTTCGGTTCTGCGGCGGCAGCTTTGCTGAACGTCGAAATCTTCATTCTTTACGGGATTTCATTTCAGATGGCTGATCGCGCTCTCTTGAGCCAACTCAGCCGCCGGCCAACCATATTGCTTCGCAGTGCCCTGTCGGCCGAACTGAGCAGCGTTTTGTCAGTTCCGGTGTCGCCGGTGATTAAGCCTGCGCGTGAGACAGGCAGCATGGACGAACGCCGCGTGCAATTGACGGCGCGCGAACGTCAAGTGGTTGCCCTGCTTGCCCGCGGGTTAAGCAGTAAAGAGGTGGCTGCCAAATTGGCAATCAGCCCCCGAACAGTTGACATCTATCGGTCCAGCTTGCTCAGCAAGTTTCGTGCCCATAACACCGTGCAGATGCTGTACGCGCTGCGCGCCAGCTATCCGGATCTGTTTACGGACGAGTAGCCCCCTTGTTCGAGCGGATTTGGGCAGGGACCGTTGATCTTTCCTGCTCTGCCTGGGCTGGCTTCGCAAGAAGACTGGTTTCAGTAGTGGGTCACACTCAATTTGGTGTGGCTTTACCGGCGGAATGCTGATGCTACAGGATTGGCGTCTCGAACATGTAGCGTGCCAGCCGGCTTGGCAGTTCATCTGCGGTGTAGAAATACTTTCGCCGCGCAAATCCCAGCAGTTCCCCATATGAAACGCGAAGTGGCTCCATTATGGCCCCCGAAACGGTTACGGCCCCAGGCTGCAGACCGCGCAACAGCGAACAATATCCGGAGAAAACCTGTGGAATACCTTCGAATCCGGGGTTCAGGCAGGTGACACGCATGACCGTTGCATTGTCGGGCGGGGCAGTCATGATACAGACGGACTGGTTCACGCCAAGCGCAAAGCCGCGATATTGCCGCATGACGACATTACGCCCAAGACGCCGTTCTGGAAGCGTTGGCTCACCGTCCAGATACAGCAGATTGGTCGAGGTCGGCTCATATGCCTTGAAATGCACCAATCCACTTTCACGCCAAATCCTGCACACGGTGCAGAACACATAGTTCGGCCACATGAACGATCGGCGCCAGATGCGATAGATGCCTGACGGCATTTGTTGCTCGGTCAGGCCGTATCTGGTGCCGGGCAGGTAACTGGCAAGGCGACTTAAGCTTTGGGAAAGGATGTCTGGATCTGTCGGGGTGCTTTGGTTCGGAAGCGGCCGGATAAGGATATTGGCATCCACGCCAAAATAAGTGCAGATCCGCAGCAAGAGGTCTGGTCGGGGAAACGCCTCTCCACTCAGATACCGGCTGAACTGGGTTCGATTTACGCCGATCTCTCGACACACCTTCGAAACGGATTTTTCGCGCGCGCATAGCTGTCTGAGGTTATCCCCAAAGACGCTACGGATCTGAACAGCGGACAGCGGCTTTAACGCAACGTGTTCGCGCACCAAGAACCTCTTTGTTGTTGCCATGCCGCGGCATGGCAGCAGGGTGTCGTACAATAGAGTAATATCACATGGCATCTGTGGCGATAAAAAAATCGCCAGCCAGATCATGCCGTTTGGGGCCAATGGCGGATGATGATCCGCCTTTCTGTCTGCCCGAAGAACAGATGGAACCGCTGCGTCGGGTTTCGCCGAAAAGCCATGGCAAACCGCGTGTTGAGGATCGGCGCGTGCGGAGCACCATGGTTTTCATCAGATGACCGGCGTGACCTGGCGCAAGGCGCATCGCCTGGCATCGAGTTTGCGCATGGAAAGGGGGCGACGATCAATGTGACCGTCCGCCACCTTCAAGCAGCCGAACGGGATCAAGATTCTGTTCGGCTTTAACGATCCGTGGCCCCGGAGCCTGGCTTGCGCCATCAGAGTGTCATCCGGGGCACAGTCTGACCCGGTACGACTTCAACAGGCCGGATTCTGGCCTATGCTCGCCAGCACCGTTCAGGCCCCTGCCACCCCCGTGCGATCGGCCACCGACAGCGTGTGCCTCTTGGTTAACGCATAGTGCAGTTGCGCGGTCTTGCGGACGCGCATCTTGGCCAGAATTGCCGATCTGTAGATATCAACGGTACGGGGACTGACACACAGCGCCCGCGCGATTTCTTTGCTGGTGTGCCCCTGAAGCAGCAGCGGCAATACATCCTTTTCTCGCGGCGAAAGATGAACTCCGCTTTCGGCGGATGTTGCGAGGTCTTCAAGTCGCATACCATTCCCCCAGTAAATGGCGACCAGCGCATTCTGATTTCGGCATGATTCAGGTCAGTTTCGGTTTCTGTGCGTTTCAGAGGGGCGCCAGATCCGGCTGGATGAGGTGCTGTTATCTATAAATTACTTATGGGTATTCCCCGATGCGAAATCCACTTTCAAACATGTGCAGCGGAAGCAAATTTTGTGGCAGGCATCTGAATGGTCTGGAGCAGAAATGCCACGGACCTGCCGCAGATGGGCATCACCCTTTCGCGCAAGCGCGACAGGGTGGAGCTGCCATGCCGCGCTCTTGCGTTAGGCGAAATGAATCAAGGAACTGCTGTGGCTTGAAGATGAAGCCTTGCCTGCCTTGCGGGGCAGCACCGAAGGGCCGAAGCCCGTTCAGGGCTGGAAGAAGTGGCAAAGGAACGGGGATTCTTACTTAGTGAACTTACTGGTGTCAGCCGCGTCGGGAAGCGCTCTGCGTCGACTCTACCGCGAGGGAGAGCTGTCCCGTGCGCTGGCGTCGCAGCCGCAAGCGGGCCATCGCAGCACGGGCGCCGCTGGTGCCTGCGGCGCCGTCGCGTGCCGGACCCGCATCTGCAAGACCGAGCGCCCCCGCCGCCCTTGGCTACCATGGCCTGGCGGTCTTTGCCGCCCAATTCACCGCAATGGGCGATCAGCTTCGCGCAACCGGAACGCTGCGCAGATCACCCATTGTTCCGTTGGTGCAACCGCGCCGGATATCGGGCATCAGTCCTTGTCTTTGATCAGGGCCTGCATTTGCTTCAGCCTGAATTCAAAGGTCTGGTTCATGTCGAAGTTGCGGACGATTGACTCTCGCGCCGCCTGGCCAAGCCTTGTTCGTAGCTTGGCGTTTTCCAGGCAGCGCTTGATCTGCTTGGCGATTGCCCTGACATCGCCCGGCGCGGCCAGCAGGCCGTTTTCGCCATCGGTGATCAGCTCTTGCACGGCCGGCAGGTCAGAGGCGACCACGGCGCAGCCCAAGGCCATGGATTCCGCTAGGGACCACGACAGGACGAAGGGCGCGGTCAGGTAGACATGCACGGTGCCGGCGGCCAGAATACGGCGCAGATGCGCGTGGTCTATCGTTCCCGTCAGGTGAATTCTGGAAAAGTCCAGGTTCAGGGAATCGGCCGTTCGGTGCAGCCAACTGTCTCCGGCCCGCAGCTTTTCGCCATAGGCCACCTTGTTTTCGCCGATGATCACGATGTGCAGGTCCGGCATCGAGTTTTGCAGGATCTCGATCGCCTTCAGAAAGTCGGGGAAGCCGCGCGTGGGTTCGAAGCCCCGGCCGATATAGGTGACGATCTTTTCCGTCCCGCTCAGGTTCAGCCAGGGGAAATCAATTCTGGCCTCGGGGTCGGGCTTCAGCTTGTCAACGTCAACACCGTCATGCGTGATGGTGATCTTGTCCCGGAACATCTTCGGGAACTGGGACGCCTGAAATTCATTGGGCGTCCAGCAGGCATCCGCGTTCAGGAATTCCAGAACGATGGGCATGTTGCGTGCCGCATCATGCGCAAAGTTGACCAGGCGGTCCGCCGTCAGCTCTGCCACCGTGTCCGGGGGCGCCAGCGCATTCGCCCGGTAAAGCCATTCGTGATAGGCAATGTACTTGGCGCGCGGCCAGACATTCTTGAGCAGCAGCCCGGTGCCCCAGCCGCAATGCGCGATGATGATGTCCGGCGAAAAGCCGGCGTCCCGCAGCTTCAGCGCCGCGCTGGCAGAGCCGGCCGCCGTTGCGACGGCATTCTCGACCTCTCGCAGATGCTGCGCCTGATTGTCCAGGTGCCAGGGCTCGTCATTGAAATTGACAAGGCCGGCATCGCCGCCGGGGGCGGCTTTGTCGCGATGCAGCACCACGACCTCATGCCCCCTTTCCCTTAGCCACGGGGCAAAGTGAAGGAACTGGCCGAAGATCGCGTTATGGGCAAAGAGAACCTTCATGCGTCGCGCTTGTCTTCCGGAACGTCCTTGCTGATGGCCGTTATCGTGAAATGCTCGGGCAGGAAGGGCACAATGTCACTGTGCCTTTGCATGATCGCCCAGATGCTTTGCTGCACCGCCGCCAGCGGGGCCCCGGTTCTGGCCCCGATGACGACAACCTCTTTGCCCGCCTGCAAGGTCAGGACCGCGGGAAAGATCTTCGAATACACCCGCTTTGTGAATTCGGTGGTGTCCGGGTCATCAAGAACGGGCTGGAACATGAACCCGTCAGAGGCAAGGGTGCGGGAAATCCGCCGCATCGCCGCTTCGAAATCCCGCGCCTCGCTGGTTTTCGTTGGTTTCACGAACGGATCAAGCATCACGGCGCCAACCGTGCGGGGCTGCTGATCCTGGGCCGTTTCGTCCAGCGTGCCGATTTTGACGCGCAGCTTCGACAGGGCGGGAACCGCCAGCCGGTTCAGCAGGTCTGCCCGCTGATGGTTCTCTTCGACCACCTGGAAGGTCAGGTCGGGCCGCAGGATCGTGGCGATCGCCGGGAACAGCGGAACACGGGGGGACCGCAGCAGAACGGTGGTCTCTGGCCTGACAAAGGCAAGCGCGATGGCCTGGGCAAAGTTCACATCCGTCCGGCAGTACAGGGGGCGGGCGAAATCCAGCTTCAACCCATCGTCCTGCGAAGGCGAAAGGGTTTGCGCTTCGCCCGGGTCGCCGCCCGCGGGCGCCGCATCGAAATAGGCCAGATCACAGGTCGGAGACCACAGCAGACCGGGAAAGGACGGCGCTTGTCCCTCTGGCAAATCCGGGGGCTGCGCAAGATTGAAGATCGCGTCGTGCAACTGCCGGAAAGCCGAGGATTCAAGACCTTGCGCGGCGTCGTTCAGCACGGAAAGTTCAAAGGACGACAGGCCCGTGCAGGGGTTCCTTCCCTCGATGAATTCCATGCAAAGCGCGAACTCTTCGGCGATGCTCCCTTCAAGCGCCACGTCACTGAAACTGCCATCATGGCGCTGTGCCCTTACGACAATGCGGCGGGGCACCCATGCAGGGCGGGCCAGTCCCTTCAGCACCGGATTGCGCCGGGCGGGGTTGAACTGGAAATTTCCCATGTCGATCAGCACTGGGTTCAGCAGTTCAACGCCTGTGCCGTCATTCATCAGCACGATGGCCTTGATCCCGAAGCCGATCATGGGCGCGGCAAGAACCCGGCAGTCCGTGCCGCGCATCTGATCGGTCATGACCTTCACGATCTGCGACACCCGCGGATCAGAGACCGAGGCCCCCGCGACCGGAAGCCCCAGTCGTGGGTCTGAATAATGAAGGTATGACGGCACGGGAACCTCGCGGGTGTGGCGATGTCAGTTGATTGCAGGGCGTGCCGAAGGCTCAGATTTTTTCGGCGGCTCGACCGCAGGTTTCGACGCCTTCGAGGTGCGTTCGACGAACTTCCGCGCCAGAAGACCCGAAACCGCCCGCCGCGCCAGTGCAGACCTTGCAACTGTCACCTCGAAATCGGCCCCGAAGATTTCGGGCAGGATTGCCCGGATTTCGTCAAGCTGGTCACCCGTCAATGTCTTCAGCGCCTCTTTGCCCAAGTGCAGGCTTTCGGTCGGGGCGCCGTTTGCAAAGATCACCTCATGCTGCCGGAACATGACATGCCAGTAGGTGACGGTTTCCACATCCTCGGCAATCTCGACGCCGGGCAGGCCGACAAGATGCTTGGCGGCCACGAACACCTCCTGGTCGGCGAACATGCGCTGCGCGATCCTTGACCGCAGAACCATGCGGTGTTGCGGCGAAACAAGCAGGTCATCGGCCGGTATGTTCTTGCCAAGCGCGCCGGCCTTGATGCGGATGGGCCGCAATTCCGGCATACGCGCCAGGTCGGCGGGGCCGAACATCCGGCTTCCGATCCAGTCAATGGCAACAAGGCCGTGGTCGGCTGTCTGCACCATCATGCCGACATCCAGATCTTCGACCGCACATTCCCCCTGATCGGTCTCGATCATGCTGCCAGAGGCAAAGCAGGGAACGGATTCCAGTTGTTCAAAGGTGTTGACGGCAAAAGTATCGCCAGACCCGCCCAGGCTGACGGTGCCGGTGATCTGGCCGCCGTTCCAGCCGATCACATTGCCGGCCGTAAGGTTTGTGACCGTTGTCGTCGTTCCGCCACCGCTCAGCGTTGCGGCATTTGCCAGGGTGATTGTCCACTGCCCGCCAAGTTCAAGAAGGTCAGTCCCGCTATCCCCCTGCACCGGGCCGTTGATGGTGGATGAGCTGTGGATCCTGACAGTGTCAGTACCATCTCCCGACCGAATTTGGTTGTTAACGCGGGAGCCGTCGATCTTCAGGTAATCCGCACCCGCGCCAAGTGTGATCTCTCCGCCCACCGTCGATGCACCGATTACCACGGAATCGACACCATTGCTTGTCCAGACGCCGCTTGTGATGCTGGACGAGGTGATGGTGATATTGCTGGAAACTGCGTCCTCGGACCTGACACCGAAGCCGCCCAGATTTCCGCTGACGGTTGAACCGTCGATCACGATGTTTGCAAGTGAAGACCCGCTAGCGTTGTCAATATATCCGCCAACGCTGGACCCGTTGACGACGGACAGCGTGGCAGACCCGCCCGTATTGCTGTAGACGATGTTTCCGGCCACCGTGCTGTCTGAGACAGTGATCTGGTTGTTTCCGTTACCGGCATCCAGGTTGCCACCCACACGCGTATCTTCAAGCGTGATAGAGTCATTCCCCGCAAGCATACTGACAGCGCCAGAAATGGTTGACCCGGTGACATAGATCGAATCCGTTCCTGCGCCCGAGCCGGCGGCCTCGATCGGGCCGTTGATGCTGGACCCCGATATTGACATCGTCGAGCCGACGGCATCTTCGGCCCGAAGGCCGGCTGTTCCAGAGATCGTCGAATTGGTGATGGTGAAGTGCGCCAACGACGAGGCCAACTCGTTGTCTACTTTTCCGCCGACTGAGGTGTTGTTCAGAACAAGGGTGGTGTTCGCGCTGGAATCGCCAGTGACATAGGCAATGTTGCCGCCGACGGTGGCATCATTCAATGTGATCTGGTTGTTTCCTGCCCCACCGTCGATGGCGCCCTGCACCCGGATGTTCGTGCCAAGCAGCGTATCCGCGCCTGCGCCCAGGTCGATGCTGTTGATGGATGTCGCCCCCACGGTGCTGACATTCTGCAGAACCACACTGTCAGCCCCCGCGCCGGTCTGGATCTGGGTGTTGTTCAGCGTGGTATTGGCAATGCTGACCGTATCCCCGCCATTTCCCGTGACGATGTTGCCGGCCAGCGACGAGGTGCCGATGCTGACGCTGGTCGATGCCGTTGCGCTGCTGGCAATGCCGTTGCCGACCGTCGATCCGGTGATCTGCACATTGGCAAGTGAGGTCGTTCCGGCGGAAATCTGCCCGCCAATCGACGATGCGTTCAGGGCAACGGTGTTGCTGGCCGTTGCATCGGTGCTGCCCATGTTCAGGTTGCCGGCGATGGTCGAACTTGTCAGCGTCAACTGGTTGCTGCCGGTGCCGGCATCATAGGCGCCCGACACCTTGACCGATGTCCCGACCAGGGTGTCATTGCCCGTGCCAAGCTGAATGGCCGAGATGGAAGAGCCGGTCATTCCCACGGTGGCGAGCGACACATAATCGTTGCCGGCCCCCGTAAGGATCTGGCCGGCAACGGTTGATTGGGTGATGGTTACGCTGTCATTGCCCGATCCAAGCGACACGTTGGTGCCCACGCTTGACGTGCCGATCGTGACCGAACTGCCGACCGTGCTGTTCATTGACACGGCCTGACCAATGGTCGAGCCCGAGATGCCGACGGTGGTGTTGGCTGAGTTGCCCTGTTCGAAGACGTTGCTCTGGATCGAGCTGTTGGTGATCTGGATCGAGTGGTTTACGCCGTTATCTGTGCCCAGGTTGACGTTGTTGTTGACCGTTACATTGGTCAGCGTGAAGAAATTGCTTCCCGCCCCGCCGTCGATCACCCCCGAGGAGCGCACGGAGGTCGCCACGAGCGTGTCGTTTCCTGCGCCGAGCCCAATGGAGCCGTTGATGGAGGTGTTCGCTGTCGAGGCATTGGTGATGACGATGTTGTCGTCGCCGCTCCCGAGAGCGATGTCGTTGACCTGCTGCCCGCTGGTAAACCCAACACCTGCGGACGCGGTGATGGTGACATTCGATCCAAGCGTACCGCCACTTGCATTGATCGTTACCGAGTCATTGCCGCCGGTTCCAGAGATATTCGCCATCGTTTCACCAACGCTTAAAGGGGGGGGGGCGCATAGACAAAACCGTCGCGCGGCCCTGCGGCTGAACGGTAGCTACTCATTACCCATGACAGGGAAAGGTCTATGAGTTCGAGGGTAACGCCGAGGCTGCCCTGGACCAAGCGTCTGCTTAACCACTTGCATTGATCAACGCGAAATGTATCGAAATTTTCGTGAAATGCACCGAGCGGCATGGCTGGCGATCACGAAAAGTAAAGCCTTGCCGGCAATCGCCAGATCAATGGCCTGCAATCCGCGGCCTTCCCGAAGCTGAAGGCAGGATTCGAGACGCCGGGGGAGGCTTCGTGCAGGATGCGGTCTGGCTTGACTTACACCTCCGCTCTTGCACGCAGACCTGCATCAGCGTGACAACTCATGTCAGGCGCCCCTGCGAAATGTCTGCATACATACATTTCATGAGTTTTCTTATGCGCATGGAACTGTCCACGAATGTGCCTGTCGCCTTTGGTTTCCGGCTGCGGCAGTGATTCCGCCTTATCCGCGCAGCCAGACAGATGACCTGTGCAATTCTCTGCACGCAATTGAATTCGGAATGGTTTCGAAGCCGGTGGGGTAGGCCGCTTTGCGTTTTGGTCTGCCCGCTGCCCAAGCGGGTTTTCGCGCAGGGCGGGCGCGGTGTCGTGACTGAGTAAAGAGTGAAACAAGTGCAGGTTAAAGGGTAACCGGATTATGGCCTTCATCAAGACCTGGGTGTTGAGTTCGCCTTATGGCGGTTCTGTATCGTCTTTGACCAGTGACGCGGCTGGCGTGCTTGCGGCGCAATCCATGGGATCGGCCGCCTCTTCGACCTATAATGAAACGCAGACCTACACCGGCCCGCAAGGGACGATCGGCCTCGATGTTCTTCTTGAACACACTCACTCAAGCCCTTTCTTTGGCTCTGGCCTTGATGACTGGGTTTCATTCGATGGCGGTGCAACCCAGCTTACCGTTCAGCAATATCTTCCGCTGGCAGGCGTTACGGTTTCCATTGATGGAGGGGCGCCGGTTGCAGTTCCTGTGGTCTATACGTTTTTCCTGAGCGACGGCACGGTTGTCCTGTCATTGCCGGCAAGCTTCATCACTGCACAGAGCCTGGATGGCACCGAGGCCCTTGTCTTCAATCTTTCGGGCGCGACTGACAATTCGTCGGGCGACGATATTGGCGCAGCCCTTCCGAACCTGCCCGTTGTCCCCTGCTTCACGCGCGGCACAATGATCCTTGCCGACGGGGGCGATGTCGCGATCGAGGATCTGCGGCAGGGCGATCTGATCATGACACTTGATTCCGGCCCGCAGCCGATCTTGTGGATCGGAAGGGTTTTGATCGGTGCTGCCGATCTTGCGCGGCACCCGCATCTCAAACCGATCCGAATCAAATGTGGGGCGCTTGGCGATGGTTTGCCGAGGGCTGATCTGGTCGTGTCTCCGCAGCATCGCGTTCTGGTGCGTTCGGCGATTGTAGAGCGCATGTTCGGGAAGGCTGAGGTGCTGGTGGCGGCCAAGCATCTGACAGGCCTTGCCGGCGTCGACGTTGCTGAGGACGCTGAGCCCGTCGAATACTGGCACTTCCTGCTGGGCAAGCATCACATCGTGCTTTCGAACGGTGCACCGACCGAGAGCCTGTTTACCGGCCCCGAGGCGATGAAAGCTTTGCCAGAACCGTCACGCAGGGAAATCTTCGAGATCTTCCCCCACCTGGCCGAACTTGACCATGCGGCGCTGATCGAACCGGCGCGGATGCTGGTTCGCGGCCGCCGTGCGCGTCGCTTGGCCGAGCGCATGGGCAGCAAGGCCCAGCGACAGGCTGAACCAAGGCAACCCGTGGAAAGCGAACCTGAATCGTATCAGCCCTGCAGGTGCCAGACTTGATCGTCGCGCAGACACCCGTTCAAATCTGCCGGAGCGGAAAGATCGCTCTGGTAGAAGACCTGAATACTGGCGATCGCATCTATGATGCGCTGACCGACAGTCATGTCGAGCTTGCCGATGTCCGTAGTCGCCAATGTAGTGCCGCTCAGGTTCGGTTGACTCGCATCGAGGCGGGGCGATTTGGTGTCAATAGACCTCGTCAGGACATGATCGTCAGCCGCCATCAGCTTGTGGCGCGCCCGATTTCGAAGGGCATGTCAGGCGACTTTGGCTGCACATTCATACCGGCGCATGTGTTTGGCAATGATGTCATCGTGCCAGCCACTCTGTTTGTCCTGATCCCTGAGCGCCCGGCCATCATTCTTGCAGATGGGGTAGCGCTGTACTTGATGGACAAGATGTTGTTGCAGGGGCGGGGCACTACGGCCAGTGCGCCCTTCAGGCGCCCAAGACCGCAGGAATGGCAGGATTGAAGTCCCTTGATTTGGGAAACTTATAATGCGAGCCTCTCAAAGAAGCGGATGGGCGTTGTGGCCCGAAGGCTCTCTGTAGCCTGATACGATATGTATGGCCAAGCGGAATGCGTCGCAGGCGCAATGTGCTGCGAAACTTGGTGATGTTGGTTTTGGCCGCACCGTTAGTATATATCGCCAATGACAGGTGACCCGCTTATGAGGCCGCAACTTATCGTATTTTCTATCGGACCAATCTACTATTTTCCGGATGGTCGATTTCTGAAGATCTTTCTTGAGAAATCGCTGATTGCCTTCAGCCTTCCATCGGCCATACTTGTTGCCACGATCTATAATCCGACGTTTTCAGGAACGGGTTCCGTTTTTGTTGATACAACAATCGCGATCATTTCTGGAACGTGTTTCTTCTTCGGGCTGATTGTTTTTTCTGTTCTGCACCTTCTGCTTTCGCAGGTATGGTTGGCTCCTGGATATACGCCGATTGGATATTTCGGATCGGCCTTGCTGTCAGAGTATTCAAGAATGGCAGCGTTTCATCATGTTGAAGCAATAAGTGCCGTCAGCTTAAGTTCAGTTGTCATGTCGGCGGCCTTGGTGGTGCCGGTCATCGTTGTTCTTGAGCAGGTGGTTATCAGGTTTTTCAGGATCAGCTCTCTTGATGACTACGAGATTTCGCGCATCACGGTGTTTTCCCGCGCCCAGACTCTGGCGGAGCCTGTCTTGCCGTCCCCGGGGGTGGAGGCCGGTGAAGTTTCTTATGTCAGTGATCAGGGCGGTCCCGATAATGCAAGTGCGCCGCTTGGTCCGCCCAAGGGCGCCGCTCCAATCATCAGGATAGGCGACAGAAGTTTCCGGTCCGACGAGTTGAGGCTTCTTGAGGCCGAGGAACACTATCTAAGGGTGACTTCCGCAAACGGTGTGATCCTCGTGAAAGAAAAGATTTCGGTCGCGTGCGCTGAAATTCCCGAAGAGCTGGGGATGCGCGTTCACCGATCCTTCTGGGTGGCCTACGCCGAGACGAAATCCGTCGTGAAACTGGCGCCGGGCAGATACGGGGTCGAGACGGCCCACCTTGGCATCGTGGCCCTTTCCAGAGGGCTGAAGGAAGAATTCCGCAGCCGCCATGAGGCGTGGCGCAAGGCAAATGGGGCCTAGGGCCAGGACTTCGGTAACGGGTCCGTCCCAGTCAAGCGGGTTTGCGCATGCGGATGCACCGCCGGACTGAACCTCGGCATGAAGTTTTAACGCCACAAAGCCATGACAGCGGCGGATGATCCCCACCGCTGGAGATACAGAAATGCCTTGATCCCCGCCGCCATAAAACTAAGATCCTACGATGATCTGTTCCGAGTGATCATTGTAAATGTGGATGAATGATGATTAGAGCGCACCTAGCGACGTTCCCCCCTCGTCATAACCTTGTCCTTCGTGTTCTTAAGCAGATAGCGCCGCAGGTTGACAGGGTATATGTATGTCTTAACAATTATACCAAGCTGCCGGACTGGTTGGCGAGCTTCAGGAATGTTGAAGTAATCATTCCGAAGCATGACTTGAAGGACGCAGGAAAGTTTGCGTTCTCCGTTCAGCCCGAGGATATTGTTTTCACGATTGATGACGATATCTTCTATCCATCAGATTATGTAAGAAAAACTTTAGAGTACACACGCAAACTTCCATTGGATGTCAACTCGATTGGCTACCAAGCCAACGCGCTTGTAGTAAAAAAAGACAATGATGCACCGACTTGGAAGAATTATTTCTTCCACAAGAAGTGTGGCAATATTTTTAAAACAGACATCCTTGGCACCGGGACGGCTTGCTTGCTCGGATGCAATTATCCCTCACTTGATGATATTAGCTATTCTTCAGGCTTTGTTGATATCGGAGTTTCTCTAGATCAAACACGAAAAGGCATCCATTTATGGACGATTCCCCGCGAAGATAAGTACCTGAGAAGCATTTTGCCAAAAGACCTGGAGGCAAGCACGCTGTTCAATACGGTCAACCGCGCGAAGTCTCCACTCATGATGTCACACCTAAGAAAATTGATTTCAGAACGGACACCACGATCAGGAACGAGGTGGGACAAACTGTTCTCTTCGGAGACTGGAACCGTTGATTTGGAAAAGTAAAGTCAGACCAACCGCGCTGGACCGACTTGTGGCATGAAGGCGCTCTGGCCGTTAAGGCCTGGTGGTCCGTTAGGGAGTAAGCGGCGTCGCCGCCTCACCTGCTTTCAGCTTGACGGCCTGAAGTTCCAGGGCAGAAGGTCGTCGATCTGGGCCTGCGGGTGGCCGGCGGTGACTGCTTCCAAAGCTGGCCTGAGGTAGGCGAAGGGTTTGACGCCGTTGACCTTTGCGGTGGCGTTCAGAGATGCGATGCGCGCTGACCTGCTCCCCTGAAACCTCCCCACTCTGGGGGTAGTCTGTTCCTTGACAGAGGAGACGGACGATGAGGTGCAGCAGGTTCAGGGAAGAACAGATCATTGGAATCCTGAAGGAGCACCAGGCCGGTCTGAGCGCGGCGGAACTCTGCCGCAAGCACGGGGTGAGCGAGCCAACCTTCTACAAATGGCTCTCGAAGTATGGTGGCATGGAGATGTCGGACGCGAAGCGGTTGAAGGCGCTCGAGGATGAGACCGCCAAGCTGAAGAAACTTCTGGCGGAGTCCATCCGGACATTTCGACGCTGCGCGAGATGTTCGGAAAAATCTCTGAGGGCCAGTTCGAGGAGATCTACCGTGAACTGGGGCATTACCGAGAAGGGCTATTCGCAGAGGCGCGCCCGTGCACTCGTCGAGATCGCGATCCGCGCGTCTATCGGTACCGCTCGACACGGGGCGATGCTCCCCCGGGGCCTATCTTGCCGTGAACGCTGTCTACCGTCTGCCTCTGGACGAGACGTTCCGCGTGGATGGTGATCTCTTGTTGTCGGTCTCCTGGCGCTCGGACGAGCCATATGCCGCACTGACCTCCGCAGACGGGAGAACAACCCGTGGCGAGCTGAGTTCCTCGGACACGGTCTCCGCGCCAGACGTCTGTGTACGCATCGCGGTGAATTTGATGCGGTTGCCCACGAAGGAAGAGACTTCCTTCAATGTCAGGTACATCGCTAAACCCCAGAAAGCCGAAGGCTGCTCTGGCTCGGTTTTCGGCTGACGCAGTGCCCTCGGGTCACCTCCGGCGGTCGGCCAAACCATAGAGGTGGATTGAGATTGACATGTCAGGCACGGAATTCAAGCATGGGTTGCGGAGCAAGTCAGCCGGGTGCCTGAATGTCGCAAGTCAGATCGGTTGCGGGGTGCGTCTAGGGCATGTCACTCGGTTTTGCTGCAGGTTTTGGGTTGATGATCGTTGCAGCCATTTCCTGCGCAGACCGGCCTGCCAGTGCCCAAGTCGTTTCTCATGGAAGCCTTCCCCCGTTTTCTGTTTTCAAGGACTGCGATCAGTGCCCTGAAATGGTCGTCATGCCGGCCGGTTCATTCATGATGGGGGCGGTTCCGGGCGAGTCGAAGGATCCGTTCGACATCTATGGTCCGGTTGACGCCAAGGATTTCGTTCTCCGCGTTCGCGGACCTGATGAAATCAACATCATCCCCAGCGAACACCCCCGCCATCAGGTCGAGATGGATATCCCCTATGCCATCGGCCGCAATGAGGTGACCCATGCCGAATGGATGTCTTGTGTCGCAGACGGGGGATGTCCGTATGTGCCCGATCACCGCGTGCTGACAATGACCGGCTATCGAACACTTGGGCCACAGCACCCTGTGATCAATGTCTCTTACCTTGATGCGCAGGATTATGTTGCCTGGCTGAACCGCCGGGTCGGTGCGCAGGTCTATCGTCTGCCGACCGAGGCCGAGTGGGAATATGCCGCCCGCGCCGGGACGGATACACCCTTCGCGCAAGGCGATGAACTGAGGTCAGACCAGGCCAATTTTTCGCGCAGCGCCACCGAGAACCTGCTCAAGATGCCACGACCGGATATCATCGAGCGGAAAGCCCCGGTTCCGGTCAACGAACTGGAGGCTGCAAACGCCTGGGGTGTTCGACACATGTCCGGGAATGTTGCAGAGATTACGCTTTCATGCTGGACCGACACGCATCTGGGACTGGCGACGGACAGTGCCTATCTGGCGGAGGCCGAGGCGAAGTCACCCTGCCGACGGGTCGGCAAGGGCGGGGCATTCAACACGGCTATGGATGGCCTGCGGCCAGCGCACCGTTTCCGCCCTGAAGAGGATTACAGGCGCGCTTTCTTCGGGTTTCGCCTTATCAGAGAACTTCTTGTGCAGGAAAGCAAGCAATAGCGCCCTTGATGCCGACGGTGGTAGTTCGACCACTCTCCGCGTTATAGGGTATGTCGTGTTGACAAAAGGGATTCACAGGGAGTTCTGATCTTGTTTCAGGCGGGTATCTGCGATGGAGACCAGCTTGGCATGAGACCTGATGTCGGATGAGGAGTGGGCGTTCCATGAGCGCTTCATCCTCGGCCTCCGCGCTCCGAATGGGCGCAACCCTCTGAACCACCGCCTTGTTCTGGGTGGGATTTTCTGAATCGCACGCACCGGATCGCCGTGGCGTATGCTGTGACACCCGATACCTCGTCCATCTGATGTTCGCGTCTGGCCCAGGGAAAGGGCCGGGCAAGAGCAGATCGGAGTTCACCGAAGAACAGATCCTCCGCGATCCCCCACCGCGTCCGGCCGCTGACCTGCGCCAGCCGTAGTGACCTCCGCTCAACTCAGTAATCCGCCCGCCCACCCGACATGTCGAAGATGGCACCTGTCGAGAACGAGGTCCGGCGCGAGGCGACGAAGGCCACCATTTCGGCCAGCTCCTCGGGGGTGCCAAAGCGGTTCATCGGGATTTTCTCCAGCAGCTCCTGCACATAGCTTTCGGGCCAGCCATCGAAGATCCGCGTGCGGATCGCGCCGGGGGCGACACAGTTCACGGTGACCCCGGTGGCTGCAAGTTCCCGCCCCAAGGTTTTGGTCAGCGAAATCACTGCGGCCTTGCTGGCGGCATAGGCCGCGATCTTCGGCCCGGGCTCTTTGCCGGCCACCGATCCGATGGTGACGATCCGGCCATAGCCGCGCGCCACCATATCGGGGATCACCGCCTGACAGCACAGCAGGGTGCCGGTGACATTGACCTCCATCACCCGCGTCCAGTCGCTGACCGAAAGCTCGGCCGCGGCCATGTTCGGGCCGGGAACGGCGGCATTGCAGACCAGGATCGAGATCTCGCCCAGCATCTTGCGCGTATCGGCATAGGCCGCCGCCACCGCCTCGGGCGAGGTGATGTCGACGGCGCAGGCATGGGTCGGACCAATGTCGGACAGTTGCTCGGCGCTGTCGCGGGCGGCGGCGGCGTCCTGGTCCCAGATGGCCACCCGCGCGCCCTGCTCCAGAAACTTGCGGGTGATCGCCTGGCCAAGCCCGCGCGCGGCGCCGGTGACGATTGCGGAACGTCCCTTCATCGCTTGCTCTCCTGTCAGGGGCTGGGTTTGCGGCTGCGTTCCATCCAGGCGGCGATTTCGCCGACCAGACCCTTGCGGAAGGCCAGGATGCAGGACAGGAACACCACGCCGATGATCACCGACAGCCATTCGCCCACCTTGTCGGCAAGGAAGTTCTGCAGCAGGATCACGAAGAACGCCCCTGCGACCGGCCCGCCCAGCGTGCCAAGCCCGCCAAGGATGCACATCATCACCACCTCGCCGCTAAGCGCCCAGTGCAGGTCATTCAGCGATTCATAGGACAGCGCCAGCGCCTTCAGCGCCCCTGCCAGCCCCGCCAGCGCAGCCGAAAGCGTCATGGCCAGCACCTTGTAGCGTTCGACATCATAGCCAAGCGAAACGGCACGCGGCTCGTTCTCGCGGATCGCGGTCAGCGCAAGGCCGAAGGGCGATGTGACGATCCGGTGGATCGCCAGCAGCGCCAGCACGAAGCAGACCGCGACAAGGCCATAAAGCGCCAGGTCGCTTTCAAGGTCGATCAGCCCGAACAGCCGCCCGCGCGGAATGCCGTGAAAGCCGTCGTCGCGCCCTGTCCATTCCATCTGCATGGCGACGAAATAGATCAGTTGGGAAATCGCCAGCGTGATCATGGCGAAATAGATGCCCTGCCTGCGGATGGCGACCGCACCGGCGACAAATCCGATCAGCGCCGCGACCGCGATGCCGGCCAGAATGCCAAGTTCGGGCGGCCAGTTCAGGAACTTGGTCGTCACGCCAAGCGCATAGCCCGCCGAGCCGAAGAACATCGCATGGCCGAAAGACAAGAGCCCGGTATAGCCCAGCATCAGATTGAAGGCCGAGGCGAAGATCGCAAAGCACAGAAGTTTTACGATCAGCATCGGGTAGATGAAGGCCGGCGCCACAACCAGCGCGGCAAGGCCAAGAGCGATCATCAGATTGCGGTTGATTGTCATGGCTGCCTCACTGTTTTCCGAACAGGCCATGCGGGCGCACCAGCAGGACCAGGATCATCACCACGAAAATCACCGTCGAGGAGGCCTCGGGGTAATAAACCTTGGTAAGGCCTTCGAGCAGGCCAAGACCAAGGCCCGTCACGATGGAGCCAAGGATCGAACCCATGCCGCCGATCACCACGACGCCGAAGACGGTGATGATGATCGAATGGCCGATCTGCGGGGTCAGTTGCATCAGCGGCGCCGCCAGAACGCCGGCAAAGGCGGCAAGTGCGACGCCCCAGCCGAAGACCAGCGTCACCAGCAGCGGCACATTCACCCCGAAGGCCTTGACCAGCGCGGGGTTTTCGGTGCCCGCCCGAAGGATTGCGCCCAGCCGGGTGCGCTCGATCACCGCCCATGTCATCAGGCAAAGACCCAGGGCCGCGACAATCACCCAGGCGCGATAGACCGGCAGCTTCATGAAGCCCAGATCCACCATGCTCGACAGCGAGTCCGGCACCGGGTAGCGCAGCCCCGAGACGCCGAACCAGACCCGAACCACCCCCTCGATGATCATGGTCAGCGCGAAGGTGACCAGCAGGCCGTAGATATGATCCAGCTTGTAGATCCGGCGCAGGATCGTGCGTTCGATCACGATACCAAGGCCGGCCGCCATGATCGGCACCAGAACCACCGCCCACCAATAGCCCAGCCCCAGCGGCTGCAGCAGGAAATAGGCAAGGAAGGCGCCCAGCATGTACATGGTGCCATGGGCGAAGTTCACGATGTTCAGCAGGCCGAAGATCAGCGAAAGGCCAAGCGAGAGCAGCGCGTAGAAACTGCCGTTGACCAAGCCAAGCAGCAACTGACCATAAAGAACGGGGACGGGAACGCCAAAGATTTCCGGCATGATCAGACCCCCAGCCAGGTGCGGATATCGTCCATCCGCGCGGCCAGATCGGCCTGACGGATTTCCTCGACCACGGTGCCGTGCTCGATGATGAAGAAGCGGTCGGCCAGCGGCGCCGCGAAACGGAAGTTCTGCTCGACCATGATGATGGTGAAGCCGCGCGCCTTGAGATCGCGGATCACCCGCGCCAGCGTCTGCACGATGACCGGCGCCAGACCTTCCGAGATTTCGTCCAGCAGCAGGATGTCGGCGCCCGTGCGCAGGATGCGGGCAATGGCCAGCATCTGCTGTTCGCCGCCCGAAAGGCGGGTGCCGGGGCTTTGCGCGCGTTCCTTGAGGTTGGGAAACATCGCATAGATTTCATCCAGCGACATCGCCATGTCGCGCCCGGCGCGGATCGGCGGCGGCAGCATCAGGTTTTCTTCGCAGCTCAGGCTCGCGAAGATGCCGCGCTCTTCGGGGCAGTAGCCAAGGCCACATTCCGCCATGCGGTGCGCGGGGGTGGCGCTCATGTCGCGGCCCTTGACCGCAAGCGTGCCGGTCCGTTGGTCCAGCATCCCCATGATCGCGCGCAGGATCGTGGTGCGCCCGGCGCCGTTGCGGCCGATCAGGCTGACCACTTCGCCGCGGGCCACATCCAGGCTGACGCCATGCAGTACATGGGATTCGCCATACCAGCCGTTGATATCCTTCAGGGAAAGTACGGTTTCGCTCATCCGTGGGCCCCTTCCAGCTCGGTCTCGCTGCCCATGTAGGCGCTCAGCACCCGCGGATCGGCCGAGACTTCGGCATAGCTGCCCTCGGCCAGGATCGCGCCGCGTTGCAGAACCGAAATGCGGTCGCAGATCCCTGCCACCACCTTCATGTTGTGTTCGACCATCAGGATGGTGCGCCCCGCCGCCACCCGCTTGATCAGCCGGGTGACCCGCTCAACATCCTCATGGCCCATGCCCTGTGTCGGTTCGTCCAGCAGCATCACCCGCGGCTCCATCGCCAGGGTGGTCGCGATCTCGACCGAGCGTTTGCGTCCATAGGGAAGGTCTGCCGCCTTCACGGCGGCGAAATCCTGCATGTCGACCTGTTCCAGCAGTTCCATCGCCTGCCCGTCCAGCCGCGACAGCACCCGTCCGGGCAGCCAGAAGGCAAAGGTCGGCGCCAGCCGCCGCTGCAGGGCAACGCGCACATTCTCCAGCACCGTCAGATGCGGAAACGTGGCCGAGATCTGGAAGCTGCGCACCAGCCCGCGCCGGGCCAGCGGCGCAGGCTTCATGCCGGTGATGTCCTGCCCGTCGAACAGGATCCTGCCCGAACTTGCGGGCAGGAACTTGGTAAGCAGGTTGAAGACGGTGGTCTTGCCCGCGCCGTTCGGTCCGATGAGGGCGTGGATGTCGCCCTCACGAACCTTCAGCGAAACAGTGTCGACCGCCCGGAACCCGCTGAACTCTTTGCAGAGGTCAACCGTTTCAAGGATATGGGTCATCGGCCGCGCCTAGCCCTTCGTGACCAGCGGGCACTTGCTCTGTTCAAGCGGCCGGAAGGCCTTTTCGGCGGGAATGGTCTCCAGCACGTTCAGGTAATCCCAGTCGTATTTCGACTCTTCCGGCGTCTTGACCTGCACAAGGTACATGTCATGCACCATCATGTTGTCTTCGCGCACGCGGCCGTTTTCGGCAAAGACATCATTGACCGGCATTTCATGCATCTTGGCCAGAACAGCGGCGGCATCGTCGGTGCCGGCGGCTTCGACCGCGCGCAGATAGTGCAGGGTGCCGGAATAATCGCCGGCATTGACCATGTTCGGCATCCGGCCAACCCGGTCATAGAACCGTTTTGACCATTCGCGGCTGGCCTCGGTGCGGTCCCAGTAGAAGGCATCGGCGAACAGCAGCCCCGAGGCCTGTTCCAGCCCAAGGCCGTGGATCTCGTTGATCAAAAGGGTGAAGGCCACCATCTTCTGATCGTCGCCGATGCCGAATTCCTTCAGCGCCCGGATCGAGTTGGTGGTGTCGGAGGAAGAGTTCGACAGCCCGATCACCTGCGCGCCGGATGAAATTGCCTGCAGCGCATAGGAGGAAAAGTCGCTGGCCATGAAGGCGGGGTGCTTGACGTTGCCGGTCAGCGTGCCGCCCGCGGTTGCGATGGCATCGGTCACGGCCGCCTCGACCGAAAGCCCGTAGGCGAAGTCGGACACGATCAGGAACCAGCTTGTATCGCCAGACGCCGCCAGCGCCTGCACCGGCGAATTGGCCAGCGAATACGAGTTGAAGGCGAAGTGGATGGCATTGGTCGAACAGGCCTCGCCGGTGATCTTGTCCGATCCGGCGCCGGTGACGATCACCACCTTGTCCTTGGCCTTGGCAATCTCCATCACGCCAAGTGCGGCGGCCGAGTTCGACAGGTTGATGATCATGTCGGTGCCGCTGTCATAGGCCTCGCGGGCCTTGGTGACGGCGATGTCGGGCTTGTTCTGATGGTCGATGAAGTCGATCTTGATCGGCTTGCCGTTCAGTTCGCCACCGAAATCCTCGACCGCCATCTTCACGGCCTCGATCGCACCCTGACCGCCATAGTCGGCGGTGGCGCCGGCAAGATCGGTCATCAGCGCGATATGAATTTCGCCGTCCTGGGCAAGGGCCGGTGCGGTCAGCGCGGTGCAGGCCATCAGCGCACAAGCGCATCCTTTGAATTTTCTCATCTTTTCCTCCCGTTATATTGGCTGTGACACGTCGGCTCAGCGCTCCGCAGGCACATCTTCACGAAACCGGCCAAACGTGCCGGGGGCACCATCGC